>NZ_ATDP01000075.1 GCF_000445105.1 Sphingobium lactosutens DS20
GGGGCTGGTGGGGGTGCCGGTCAGGAACCGGTCCGATGGAGACCTTCGTCATGTCAGACCCTGATGCCCGAGCCCTCCTTGTCGAGGCGCTCGAATTCTTCAACGATCACCCGCGCTTCAGCCTGAGGCGCGACCGCCGGCGCGACAGCTATGCGCTGGCCTCGCGCATCGAGGCGTTCCTCGCGCGCGATGAGATGATCCCGCCTGTCCTTGCCACCGCGCCGGAGCGCTACGCTCGCGCACTGCGTGCGCTGCCCGAAATGACCTGCAAGATCCTGCTGGCCCATCAGCGCGACGAGCAGGATTTCGGCACGATCGCGGCACAGCTCGGCATCACCACCCGTGAGGTCGAGCAGCATATAGCCGACGCGCTCCTCGCCATCAGCCGCGCGCTCGACCAGCCCTGATCCCCGCTCTGCCGCCTTCCCTGTGCCCAGACAATCATGGAGACGACCATGACCCAGATGACCCGTCACGATTTCGCACGCCTGCTGGCGCGCGCCCGCGCCGCAATCGTCGCAACAGAAGCGCCCGACCGCATGCTCTGCCAAGAACTGGAGCAGGCCGAACGCGTCGTTGAAAGCCATATCGTCCCCTGGTCCGCCGATATCCACGCCGCCTTCATCGATCATCGCGACGGCGGCAGCCTCTACGCTGCCTTCACCCGCGCGGCGCTGATGGCCGAGGTCTCCGAATTCTGCCGCGAATGGTGGACGGAAATCCGCGACAAGCGCGACCCCGCAAAGCTTTCGGACGAGGAAATCTGCTCGGCCTATTTCGACGGCCATGACCACGAATATCTATGGTCCGAGCGGATCACGGTCGAAGCGCCGGTGACCGCCGCCTGGGGCGAGCTTCGCGTCGGCCGTCATCTGGTGATTAGCACCAGCCATATCCGTCCTGCGACCGCCGACCTGCTCGATCAATGGGCGCCGATGATCTCCGAATCCCGACCGCTCGGCGTTGCCGAAGCCGGCCATGGCTGGTTCGTCCTCACCGATCCGCTTGACGTAGTGGAACGCGAGATGGTCCCGGCCGAGCTTTGGGCGGCCATCAGCTTCGCCCGGGCGCAAGGCTGTCGATGGCTTCTCCTCGATCGCGATGCCGACACCGTAGCCGGCCTCGATACATTCGACTGGTGAGGAGGGCCGCCATGACACCCCGCTCCAAGCGCGCCGAGGTTCGCAATCCCGTCCTCGGCCTCCCCGCAGCGCGCCTGCTTCAAACCATGCCCGCCGACACGAGGGCGCTCATCGCGCTCTTGCTGACCGATCTCGCTTCGGATGCGCGACGCCGCTCGCGTGCCAGTTGGGACAGCCGCAAGGCCTTCGTCGCCGCTTATTGGGCCACGGTCGCGGTTTATGCAGGGCATGTCGCCCGCGTTCTGCGCGGCAACGGCCGCAAGTCGGCGGAACGCAAGCCGTTCCGGATCTCGCACAAAGGCTATCCTGACCTTATGGCGACAGACTGGGCCGACGCATCGCACCAATATTGCGAGCGGCGTGATCAACTCGGCCTTGGCGCCAGCATGTTCCCCGAGGCGATGATCCAGATCGCCGGCATGCCCGTCGGGCGGATCAGCTATAACGGCCGCATCTGGATGCCGGGACCATGGCAACCCGGCGACGAACCGCTGTTCGACAATCGCCGCGCGGAAACAGACTGACCGGTCCCGGCGGCCCCTCTCCATAATCTTCAGGAGACCTCCCTTGCTCGCACCTCTTGCGCGCGGCCGCGCCGCCGCGCCTGCCGATCCCTTGCCCGCCATGGACGAGCGGGTAATGGCTGCCATCAGCCGCGGCGCATGGTTCGTCTTCAACCTCTCGGGCGGCAAGGACTCCACCGCCTCGGCCCATGCCGCGATCGCCTTGCTCGATGCGTTCGGCCATCCCCGCGACCGGCGGATCGCCATTCACGCAGATCTCGGTCGCGCGGAATGGCGTTCGACACCCGCAACTGTGTCGGCGATCGCCGACCGCCTCGGATTATCCCTGCTCGTGGTCCGACGCACCGCGGGCGACATGGTGGCGCGCTGGGAGCAGCGCTTCCTGGCGGGCAAGCGACGTTACGAGGCGCTCGAAACCTATAATCTGATCGGCCCCTGGTCGTCAGCCTCGCTGCGCTTCTGCACCTCCGAACTGAAGGTCCAGGTGATCGGACCCGAACTTGTCCGCCGCTATCGGGGCGAGACGATCGTCTCCGTCCTGGGGCTGCGCCGCGAAGAAAGCCCGAGCCGCCGCGCAACGCCGATCTCCAGGGAAGATGAACGGTTCGCCAAGCCCGGCAACGAAGCGGGCACGCGCATGCTCACCTGGTATCCTGCGGTCGACTGGAGCACCTGCGATGTCTTCGCGCTCCATGAGCGCCATGGCCTCCCCCTGCATGAAGCCTATGCGCGCTATCAGGCGACACGCCTGTCTTGCGCCTTCTGCGTGCTGGCATCCTCGCACGATCTGAACGCCGCGGCCGCCGCGCCCGAGAATGGCGACCTCTACCGTCACCTCGTGTCGCTGGAAGCCTGTTCGACCTTCTCCTTCCAGCCGCGACGCTGGCTCGCCGACGTCGCGCCAACCCTTTTGTCATCGGCCCTTGTTCGCGACATTGCCCGTGCCAGGACATGGGCCGACGAACGCCGGTCGCTCGAGGCGGCGATGCCCACCGCGCTGCGGTTTGTGAAGGGCTGGCCGCCGCGCATGCCGACACGCGAGGAAGCCGGCACGATCGCCCGGTGCCGCGCGCCGATCCTCGCCCATCATGGCCTCGGCGATCACTTCCCCGACGCCGATGCGGTCCTCTCCCGCTTTGCCGAACTCCTCGCCTCCAGGGCTTAGCGACGCCGACACGGCGCGATGGAGGGGAGCGGGCTTGCAGGATGTGACGGCCGGAATTCGCCCCAGGATCGCCAGGGCCGTCGCAAGCGGCGATCGTCTCCCATCATCGAAGGATAGCCCCATGGACGTCATCGTCTCCCGGTCCCGCATCGCGGGAACTGCCTCGACCTATCTCTATCGCGTACTCGTGCCGCTGGCCGAGGTCACAGCCTCGCGGCGGTCGCGCTGCGTCATCATCCAGTCCCGGTTTGGGGGCGGACGCATCCCCTCGACCCGTATCGCCGATGTCGTTGCGCCCGCCGCCTGGTATGACCGCGAATTGGCCACGCCCTGCGGCCTCGCCGCCAGTCTGAACCTCGTTGCACGGCGGATCGAGGCGCTCATCATCCGTACAGTGTTTCCCGAGATGACCGCCCGGCTCATCCCACCGATGCTCGCCCTCGAATTCGCCCCGGACGATGCCATCTACCGGCTCACGGTCGCTGACCTCAACGCCGCATTCGACCGGTTCGCGCCCGGGATCGACACCCTGATGGCGGCCGATCTCGGTCTCTACCAGGATTGTGTTCTTCGCGCCGCCTGATGCCGGAAAGGATCATGATGACCCAATATTCGCAAGCCAGCCTCGAGACTGCGGCCTGCCTCTGGGAGGCTATCCTGTCCCTGCGCGACCAGCCCGTCACCAATCCCGATGCGTTGGCGCTTTCGCTCGATATCCGCAAGGCGTTCGAAGCCCTGGGCACCGCCACGCTGCGCATGACTGTGGTCGGCTGGACCGATGCCGTCGATGCGGCATGGCGAGAGGCCGCGGACGACTTTACGCTCTGCTTCGACTGGGACTTCGTACCCGGCTGGATCATCGATCATGTGGACTGGTCCGATCCCATGCGCCCGGCGGTGATCCAAAGGGGAGGGGGTGAGGTTCGATGCGGCGGGGAACTGGTCTCCGCCGATCAGGAGCAGCTCCCATGACCTTCCCAACTACCATTCGGCCCGCCGTCGGCCAGACGCTCATCACCAGGGTTTCCCGCCTGTTCAACGGGACGCTCGGTGATGTGCTGAGCGAACTGTTCCAAAATGCCCGCCGCGCCGGCGCGAAGGGCATCCATGTCGCCGTCTATAATCTGCCGGCGGGGCCTGCGCTGTCCGTTTATGATGACGGGCGCGGCATCGACGATCCCGAAAAACTGCTGACGCTCGGCGATTCCGGCTGGAAAAGGGAGATTGCGGAGCGAGAGGATCCGGCCGGGATGGGCGTCTTCAGCCTGGCCGGGCAGGATGTGGAGGTGCGTTCCTGGTCGCGCAGCGCCGGCCGGGGATGGGCCGTCCATATTCCGGACGATGGGTGGGAAGGCGCCATGCCGCTCGCCATAAAGCCGTCCGCTATCGTGCGCGGTACCGAATTCCAGATCAAACTGTCGCCCGCCTGGGAACAGCAGCTCCCGTCGGCCCTGCGTCAGGCGGCCCAATATTTGCCGATACCGGTGCATTTCGAGGGCGCCGAACTTCCGCGCCAGGACTTTCTCGCCGGTGCAAGCCGGATCGACGAGTGGGAAGGCTGCCGTATCGGCGTCTTCCACGACGGGATCACCGAGGCATCGCACACCCACCGGATCAACTTCCACGGCGTGACCGTGCCTTGCCAGCTTCCCAGCCTCAGCGAAGTCGGCAATCCCCACAACTGGCGCGTACGCGTGGATATCGTTGACGCGCCCGCGCTTCAGCTCGTGTTGCCCGCCCGTAAGGAAATGGTCGAGAACGAGGCACTGTCCCGCCTGCGGCAGGCGGCGGAGACCGCCCTCTACCGGGCCGTGGCCCTCAAGGCTGCTCACCGCCTTCCCTACAAGGCTTGGGCGCGTGCCCGCGACCTCGGTGTGGTTCTTCCCGAAGCCGAGATCATGCTCAATGCCTGGACCCCCAATATCGCCGACACATCCAATCGCTACCAGGGCGAGGCCGTCCGCTCGGCCCCGATGATCCTGATGACCGAGCATGAGCCGGACATCGAACAGGCGCTCGCTCGCGCGCTCGGGAAACGATCGGCCCTCGGCGGCCGGCTGGTCCATGAGGAGCGCGATTTCGAAGGCTATCACTGGTACGACACGCTCGCACGTGTCCTGACCTGCAGCTTCGTCATGAAGCGAGACGGCAACCTCTATCGCTATGCGGACGATGCTGCGCTTCCTGAGGATTTCGCGTCGGGGCCGGTCGAGGCGCTCACCGCCGAGATCATCCTGCGGCCCGGCGGTTCCGCCCCGTCGGAGCCTGCGGTTCATTGCCTTGCCGCGGACATGCTGGTCTGCGACAATGCGGCCTGGTCCCTGGACGAGGCGACCATCCTATTCGACGGCGGCGCCGACGTGCAGCCGAGCGACCTTGCCGACCTGATGCATGCCAGCCTGTTCTGCTACTCGGACGATCATGGGAGCGACAGCTGGGACACCCAGTCGTTCGACTTCGAGCGGGAAGCCCGCAACCTCGCCAACCAGCTGTTGCTCGGCGAGGACGAAGCACTTGAGGCCCAGCTGCGCAATGCGGTTTTCGAGCATGTCCAGTGGCTCATTCCCGCAGGCCGTAGCCTTACCCTCAGCGCGGACGGGAAAAGCATTTCGCTCGCCCTTGCCAAAGCCGCCTGAGGTCCCCGCCGCGCTCTCCATCCCCTCCGTTTAAGGGAGACAATCCATGCGCCGTGCCGCGCTCATCGTCTGTTCGGCCGCCCACCTGCCGGTCGCCGAGCGGCGTCGCATCGACACACTGATTGCTACCGCTCCGCGTGGGGACGACGGCCGTGTCGAGGTCGCTCATCCTGATCTTGTCATCGAACCCTATGCCTATGGCTTCTTCGTCCACACCTGCGTCGTGGGATGCGGCGCCGAACGGCCCGACGATATCAGTGCCCAATTCTGGGCGATCCTTACCCAGGCCTTCGACAGCGACGTCTCCTGGATATTGTTCGATCGAGACGAGCCCGTATCGCCCGAACTTCCCGTCTTTTCCGATCCCGACCGCCCCGAGGAGTACATGTCATGATCGCCGCCATCCCGACACCGACCGGTTCGTCCACGCCCGCGACGCTTGCGACGTTCGATCATGCATACGCCGTCGCCCTGCAGAAGCGGCGTGAAACCGGACGTCCGCAATTCGTGCTGCGGACCGGCGACCCGCGTCAGCCTTTCCGGGTCTCCGCCACCGGGCCGAAGCGCGATCAGGCGCTGATGACACTCATCGCCTGATGGGCCGGGGCTGCCCTGCTGCCGGCTCCGCCAGGGCTCGAAAGAGGATCAGAAGAATGACCCATGGAGACAGCATCTCGGCGGCCCTTGCGGCAGACGCTGCGTCATCAAAGGCTCCGCAATATCTTGAACTCACCGAGGACGACTTCCTCGATCGCTTTCATGTCACGCCGAACCATCTTTCGGACACGGCCGGATTCGATTTCGGGGAAGGCGGCTGCCTGTTCGAGGCCTCCGGCCCGGAACTCGCCTTCGTTCTCGCGCAGCCTCCTTCAAGGGTCTGGACGATCGTGGAGGGAGACGACGGCATGGAGATCACTGACGGCATGCATGTCGTCAATCGCCTCGGCTATCTCGTGACTGCCCGGTCCTGTCCTCCCAACACCACCATCAGCGTCCTGCTCGACGCCTGAACGGCCGCCAGCCGGTGAGTGCTTGGGCGACCGGCTGGTCCCTGACCCATGTTATGGGGACCATCATCATGACTGAAATCATACGCACGACGCTTGCAGCGGCGAACGACGATACCTGCCATGCCGACCTGATCGGCGTCCCGGTGGTCGCCGCCTGGGGCATGGGCGTCGACAGCACCGCGATGATCATCGAGTGGGTTGCGCGAGGCCTGCCCCTGTCAGTCGTCCTGACCGCGGACACGGGCGTCGAGCGCGAGGAGACCTACGCCTATCTCCCGATCTTCCAGCGCTGGATGGACCGGCATCATGTCGAACATCACATCGTTCGCTACGTGCCCAGGCGCTTCAAACACTGGCCGCCCTATTTTTCGCTGCTCGAGAACTGCCTCACCAACGCCACACTGCCCTCGATCAGCTTCGGGCGGCATTCCTGCAGCTTAGGTCCGCCCAGAACAGATGTCTTGTTAGGTGCCCTCCGTGATGGAGCAGGCCGGGCGACACGCTTACCCAAATAGCTGGTGGCGCCCGGCCTGCTCCATCACTTCCGCATCATCCTCCCATGGATCAAATCGCGGCGGGCGCTGCCGAAATTTCATCCTGCATCGGCCTGCGACGTGAATGACGGCCCACAAATGCGGTGATCGCAGGCAACACCAGCAGCGTCAGCGCGGTCGAAGTGATCAGTCCCCCGATCACGACCGTCGCCAATGGCCGCTGCACCTCAGCACCCGTGCCGGTCGCCAGGGCCATCGGCACGAACCCGAGGCTCGCCACAAGCGCGGTCATCAGTACGGGACGGACCCGCTCCATCGCGCCGCCGATGATCGCCTCATCCTCCGCCGCGCCATCCTCGCGCCGCTTTCGGATCGCGCTCATCATCACGAGGCCGTTGAGCACGGCGACGCCCGAAAGGGCGATGAACCCTACCGCTGCGGTGATCGAGAACGGGATGCCGCGCAGCAGCAGCGCGAACACGCCGCCGGCAAGCGCCATCGGCACCGCGCTGAATACGATCGCCGCGGGGACCAGCCCCCCGAGCGCCATGTAGAGCAGCGCGTAGATCGCCACGAAGCAGATCGGCACCACGATCAGCAGGCGCAGCCGGGCCGATTGCAGGCTCTCGAATGTGCCGCCCCAGGCCGTATACATACCGGCCGGGAGCTGGAGCTGGCCGATCTTCGCCTGCGCCTCCTCGACAAACCCTCCGAGATCGCGCCCGCGCACATTGACCTGCACGACCACCATGCGCTTGCCGTTCTCGCGGCTAATCTGGTTCAGCCCCTGCGTGTAGCTGAACCGCGCAACCTCGCGCAGCGGGATGGAACGGGCCACCTGGCCCTCGGCGGCCGGCAGCATGACCGGGATGGCACCGAGCGTCTCGAGGTCGTCGCGCTGGGCATCCGGCAACCGGACCACCACCGCGAACCGCCGGTCGCCCTCGAACAGCAGCCCGGCCTCGCGCCCGCCGAGCGCGGCGGCAACGGTGTTCGCCACCTCCTCGACCGACAGGCCGTAGCGCGCCGCCGCCTGGCGATCGATCTTCACATCGAACGTCGGGGCGCCGTCGGTCTGCTCGGCACTGACATCGCCCGCGCCGGGGATGGTGCGCAGGACACCGGCGATCCGCTGGGCCTGCTCGCTCATCGCTTCGAGATCGTCACCATAGAGCTTGACCGCGACATCGGCGCGGACGCCCGCGATCAGCTCGTTGAACCGCATCTGGATCGGCTGCTGGATCTCGGTGCGGTTGCCGATCAGCGGCTTCATCTTCGCCTCGATGCGCCTCAGGATGTCCTCCTTCGACTTCACCTCCGCCGGCCATTCGCTCTCCGGCTTGGGGATGAAATAGGTGTCCGAGGCATTGGGCGGCATCGGGTCGGTGCCGAGATCGGCGTTGCCGTTCTTGGAAAAGACCAGCGCCGCCTCCGGTAACGACTTCAACGCATTCTCGATCTGGAGCTGCATCTGTGTCGATTGATCGATCGACGCCGAGGGGACGCGGAAGTTGGTGACGGTGATGTCCTTCTCGTCGAGCTGCGGCATGAACTCCTCGCCGAGCAGGCCGAAGCACAGGATGGCCGCCGCGAAGATGCCGACGCCGCCCGCGATGAACGGCAGCGGCCGGGCGACGGCCTTCGCCAGCACGGGCGCATATTTCTCCTTGAACCAGCGGATCGGCTTGACCTCGGTCTCGCTGACCTTGTCCTTGATGAGGATCGCGAGCATCGCCGGCACGAAGGTCAGCGACAGCACGAAGGCGGAGGCGAGCGCCACCATCAGCGTGATCGCCATCGGCGAGAAGGTCTTGCCCTCGACCCCCTGGAACGTGAGCAAGGGCACGAAGACGAGGAAGATGATGAGCTGGCCATAGACGGTCGGCCGCACCATCTCCTGCGACGCCTCGATCACTTCGCCAAGGCGTTCGCCTAGGGTCAGCAACCGGCCCTCATGCTCCTGCCGCTCGGCGAGGCGCCGCAGCGCGTTCTCGACGATGATGACCGCGCCATCGACGATCAGGCCGAAGTCGAGCGCGCCGAGGCTCATCAGATTGCCCGACACGCCGAGTCCATTCATCCCCGCCGCCGTCATCAGCATGGTGATCGGGATCACCGCCGCCGTGATCAGCGCCGCGCGGATATTGCCGAGCAGCAGGAACAGGACGACGATGACGAGCAGCGCGCCTTCGACCAGATTCTTCTCGACCGTCGCGATCGTCGCGTTGACCAGCTTGGAGCGGTTATAGACCGGCTCGGCGAACACGTCGGGCGGCAGCGCCTTGTTGATCTCGGTCAGCTTCTCCGCCGCGCTGTTGGCGACGATGCGGCTGTTCTGGCCGACCAGCATCAGCACGGTGGAGATCACCGCCTCCGAGCCCATGCGGCTGCCCGATCCGGTGCGGACCGCGCCGCCGATCACGACCTGGCCCACGTCCTTGACGCGCACCGGCACACCGGCACGGGTGGCGATCACTGCCTCCTGTATCTCCTCGATCGACCTCAATCGCGCATCGGCACGGACGAGGAAACTTTCGCCGGCGCGGCGAACATAGTTTGAACCGGCCGACAGGTTGGCCCGTTCCAGCGCATCGGCCAGTTCGGTGATCGACAGGCCATAGCTGGCGAGCGCGTTCAGGTTCGGCTCGACCAGATATTGCTTTACATAGCCGCCGTTGGAATCGACGCCGGCAACGCCCTGGACGTTGCGCATCTGCGGCCGGATGATCCAGTCCTGCACGGTGCGCAGATAGGCGGCCTTCGCCAGTTCGGTCGTCAGGCGCTCGCCTTCGGGGGTGAGATAGCTGCCGTCCGACTGCCAGCCGGGTTTGCCGTCCACGACCTTGACGCCCTTGCCGTCAGGATGCCGGAACGCGACTGAATAGAAGAAGATCTCGCCGAGGCCCGTGCTGAGGGGCGCGAGGTTCGGCTGCACGCCGGCCGGCAGGCTGTCCTTGGCCTGGGTGAGCCGCTCCGTGACCTGCTGGCGCGCAAAATAGATATCGGTGTCGTCGGTGAACACCGCCGTCACCTGGCTGAAGCCGTTGCGCGAGAAGGAGCGCGTCATCTCCAGGCCGGGAATGCCGGCAAGCGCGGTTTCCACCGGGAAGGTGACTTGCTTCTCGATGTCCACCGGCCCCAGCGTCGGCGCAAAGGTGCTGATCTGGACCTGCCGGTTGGTGACGTCGGGCACGGCGTCGATCGGCAGCTTGGTGATCTGCCACGCGCCGAAGCCGACGACGATGAGCGTCAGGAACGCGACGAGCCATCGCATCCTGACCGAGAGCGAGAGGATGCGCGCGATCATTCCTCGCCTCCCTGGTTCTTCTCGATTTCCGCCTTCAGGAGAAAGGCATTGGTCGTGGCGATCGGCGTGCCGGCCGCGAGACCGGAGACGATCGCGACCAGCCCGCCGGAGCGGCTGCCGACCTGCACGACCTGCGCCTTGAACCCGGTCGCCGTGCGGACAAAGACGACGGTGCGATCGCCAAGCGTCTGGACGGCATCCTGCGGCACCATTACGCCGCTTTTGGCCGCGCCACCGCTCGCGAAGATGCGCGCCTGGACGAGCTGGCCGGGGACAAGCGTGCTGCCGCCCGCGCTCGGCACGATGATGACGGTCGCTGCCCGCGTCGTCGGATCGACCACGCCGGTTTCGGAGCGGACCTGACCGTCAATCTTGCGGCCGTCATTGGTGGTCAGTTCGACCCGATCGCCGGCGCGCACGCGCCCTGCGTCGGCGGGAGGCAGGCTTGCCGCGATTTGCAGGCGCGTCGGATCGGCGATGCGGAACAGTTCCGTCTCGGCCGATACGAAGGTGCCGAGCGTGCCGGTCGCCGAGGTGATGCGCCCGCTGATCGGGCTGACCACCGCCACCGAACGGCCATCGGACGCCACGCGCGCAGCACCGGCTGCGGCACTCGCGCGGCGCGCATCGGCCTGGGCCACGGCAAGGTTGGCCTGCGCGGTCTCATAGTCAGCGCGCGGGCTCACCCCCTGATCGAGCAACGATTTCTCGCGGGCGAGCTGGCGCTCGGCGAGCGTGACGCGCGCGGCCGCCGCACCACGATCGGCGACGATCGCCGAAGCGTCGCGGCTTTCGACCAGCGCGATCGTCTCGCCGGCCCGCACCGGATCGCCGATCCGCTTGAAGATGCGCGTGACCGTGCCCGCCGCCCGCGCGGTCAGCACCGCCTCGGCGTCGGGCGTCGAATCGACCGTCGCACTCGCGCTGATCGCGGCATCGAGTTCGCCCGATGCGGCCGGCGCAATGCCGATCTGCGACGTGCGGATGCCTTCGGCGGTGATGGCGACGCTATCGCTCGGCGCTTCGGCCTTTGCGGCGGCTTCGGGTGCGGGCGGAGCGGGCTGGGTCAGGCGGGCGATGCCGAAGCCGGCTCCGGCGGCGACGGCAAGCGCGATGGCGGCTCCGGCGTAGAGCCGGTTCTTTTCGGAGGTCATTGGATCGGGTCTCCGGTGATGGCGCGGCCCTGGAGGCGGGCCAGTATGGCGTAAGTGGCGAAGCGGGCGGCCTGGGCGTCGAGGACGACACCGCGAGCAGCACCGAGATTGTGGCGGGCGGTCAGCAGCTCGATCAGCGGCGACTTGCCGCCCTCATAAGCGATACGGGCCAGCCGATAGCCTTCCTGCGCGGTCGCGAGCGATGCCTGCGCGGCTCGCACCCGTGCTTCGGAAGCCTCGGCCTGGGCGATGGCGCCGCGCAGTTCCGACTCGGCTTCGGTCCGGGCGACTTCCGCCCGCGCCGTCGCCCCGGCCACATCGGCCCGCGCGGCGGCGATATTGCCCCGGTTGCTGTCGAACAGCGGCAGCGGCACCGAGACGCCGATGACCAGCGCGGTCGCGCCCTCGCGTTCGAGCCGCCGGACACCCAGCGAGCCGGTGACATCGGGGATCGCACGCTTGCGCTCATAGGCGAGCCGCTGGTTGGCCGCCTCGCGTTCGGCAAGCGCCGTCCGATAGATCGTCGAACGGCCCGGATCGACCGGGCCGACCGCGGGAGGCGTATCGAACAGCGCCAGCACAGACCCGGACAAGCCGGTATAGGGCTGCGGCACCCCGGAGAGCGCCGACAGCCGGGCAAGGGCGGCGGTATAGTTGGCACGCGCGAGGTCCAGATCGGCCCGCAGCGCCTGCAACACGGTTTCCGCCTGGAGGCTGCGCAGCCGCGCTTCCTTGCCGGCGCCAACCTGGGCATTCGCGACTCTCAGGTCGGCCTCGGCTTCCTCCACCTCGTCTTCGGCGAGATCGACCCGGCGCTGCGCGATTTCGGCGGCGGCATAGCCGGTCGCCAGATCGAAGGCATAGGCGACGCGCGCATCGAGCCCGCGCGCCTGCGCCGCGCCGACGCCGGCGCGGCCGGCGGCTATCCGCGCGGAGCGCTTGCCGCCCAGCTCGAATGGCTGGTTGAGCTGAAGCGTCGTCTCCGCCGCATCGAAGCTGGAATAAGGGGCGCCGCCGCCGATATTCTCGGCGAGGACACTCACGCTCGGATTGGGCCGCGCGCGTGCCTGTTCGGCAAGCCCTTCCGCCCGCGCGACATCGGCGGCGATAACCGCAGCGCGAGGCGCATCCTCGCTTTGCTTGAGCAATATGGGGAACGGCGGCGCCTCCTGGGCATAGGCCGTCCCTCCCAAAGCCGCGCTCCATAGCACGGCCGTCATCCCGACCATCGCGCAACGCGGCAGCCGGCGTTTCACGCCATTCATGATGTTTCCCTTCGAGCTGACAGGTTGCCGTTGCGGCTTGCGCCGCGTCGGACGGTCAGGCCCTTGGGGGTCGGAGAATGGATACCGGCGGGAGGGAATGGACCGCGACCGGCCCGGCCATCGTCCACACGGCCGCGAGAGCAGGCACGGTTGCCGCGACCGCCGGCTCGGCAGGCATGGCGATCCCCTGCAGCACGACATGCGCTGCAAGGTGCAGCGGATCGGCGGGCTGCGGTCGGTCGCCGGGATGATGATCGCCAAGCTCGATCACATACTCCGCCGCGGTGACGTCATGGACGTGGGGCTTCGAGTCATGCCAGCTCGCGAGAACAACCATACCAACCAGGGCAAGCATCATCAGGAGCAGCGCCATAGGGCGGCCCCGAACAAGCCGAGTGCGGACAGGTGTCGCGATCACGGCGCTTTGGTAACGCGAGAGCGATTGCGCTGGCAATGCGCAACTGCCGCTCATGTCGTCGGCCAGCGCGGATGGAGGTCGTCGATCACGAAGTCGTGCCTGCCCTGACCATCCGCATGAGCGTCGCGCAGATGGGGATGATCGGCCGGAAGGTCGTCGTGACGGTGCGGCACCACGTCCGGGTCGTTCGCCGGCCATAGCAGCAGCGCTGCGACCGCACCGACCGCCGCCAGCGCGGCCATGCCGCCGAACGCGGCGGTCATGCTGACCCGCGCGCCGAGCTGGCCGACCAGCGGATAGGCGATCAGCCAGCAGACATGGCTGAGCGCGAACTGTGCGGCGAACAAGGCGGGCCGGTCCTCGGAACCGGCGGAGCGGCGTAGCAGACGGCCGCCCGGCGTCACGCTCATCGAATAGGCGATGCCGAGCAACAGCCAGCCGCCCAGCAACAGGTGCCAATAGCCCGGTCCCGGCGGGACTATCGCGCTGATCGCGGTCAAGACGGCGAGGCCGATCGCCAGCAGGAACGAGGCGCCGATCATGATGGGACGATCGGCCACGCGATCGAGGATGCGCGGCAGCGCGAACGCCGCGCACATCGAGCCGCCGCCGAACGCGGCCAGCGTCAGCGCCACGTCGCGCTGGCCGAACCCCAGCCCGCGCACGATCACCACCGTATTGACGATCACCATCGCGCTCGCCGCCGCGGCGGCCAGCGTCACGGCGAGCAGGCCGCGCATACGCGGCGTCTTGAGGTAGATGCGGATGCCGCGCGTCGTCTTGTCATAGATGCCGGTATTGCGGGCCGCTGCGGCCACGGCTTTGGGCAGGCCGGACGTCACGACCAGCGCGGCCGAGGCGAGGAACCCGATCGCCGTGCCCGAGAACAGCCAGTGGAAATTGATGACCGTGAGCAGCGCCGCCGCGAGGATCGGGCTGGTCAGGCTCTCCATGTCATAGGCGAGCCGGGAGAGCGACAGCGCGCGGGTATAGTCGGCTTCCTCCGGCAGCACGTCGGGAATCGTCGCCTGGAAGGTCGGGGTGAACCCGGCCGAGGCCGATTGCAGCACGAAGATCAGCACATAGACCTGCCAGACCTCGGTGACGAACGGCAGGCAAATGGCGACGGCCGCGCGGATCAGGTCGAGCGAGACGAGCAATGCCTTGCGCGGCACGCGGTCGGCGAATGCGCCCGCGATCGGCGCGACGCCGATATAGGCGATCATCTTGATCGCCAGCGCCGTCCCCAGCACCGCGCCGGCATCGCCACCGGCAATATCATAGGCGAGCAAGCCCAGCGCGACCGTCGCCAGTCCCGTACCGACAAGCGCGATCACCTGCGCGAAGAACAGGTGCCGATAGGTGCGGTTGGCGAGCACATGGAGCATGACCGCGCCATATCCCCCTGGGGGGATAAGTGCAACATCCCCCCAGGGGGATATGTCAATCAACTCGACAAGCCGTCCTCACAGTGGAAAATGGGCTGATGAGCAATCATAGGCATGCCAGCCATCCGGCGATCATCAAGCGGCTGAACCGTGCCGCGGGTCATTTGCGCAGCATCGTCGCTATGATCGAGGAGGAGCGAACCTGCGTCGATGTCGCGCAGCAGCTCGATGCGGTCGAGAAGGCCGTGGCGAGCGCCAAGCGCGCCCTGATCAACGACCATATAGATCATTGCCTCACCCACACCGATGGCGAAGGCGGCGCGGCCAGGGCGATCGAGGATTTCAAGGCTATCTCGCGCTATCTTTGATCCGGCCGCAAAGCTCAGAAGGCGGCGGTCAGGTTAAGAGACAGATATTTGCTATCACCCGACGACGGCGCGTTTGGTGCCGAGGTCAGGAAGTGCCCCTTGGCCAGCCACACCCCATCTGCCTCGAAGCGTAGCCGCTCCGGCACGATCCATGTCCGCACGCGAGCATCGAGCTGCTGCCCCGCAAAGCGTCCCGAACTGCCCGTCGCATCGCGGACGCCCGTCCCCGAAAAGGCATCGGTTGCCTCGGCGAGCCAAAGCAAGCGGTAGCTCATCATGAAATCAATGCGTTTCGAGGGTGCCGTTTCGATGCGAACGCCCGGCGTGATTACATTCGTGCGTGCGACGACATTGTAGAGCCCGACCGGCCCAAGGTCTGCACGCCGCATGCCGAACAGGCTGTCAAACCGCGTATAGGTGCCCCCGGCCTTGTCCCCGGAAGCGGCGTCCAGTTCAGCCATGATGTGCGTCTTCCACGCATCCGCGAACGTGTATCCGACATCGGCATGCACGAACCACGCGCTGACCGGCATGCGAGGAGCCCCGGTCAGCGTGCTCGTGCTGATCCGGCCCGATTGGTAGATTCCCTCAAGCTCATAGTCGATCACGCCTGGCCCGGGATTTTGGATGATACGGGAATCGATGGTGTTGAGCGAACGATCGCGGGTTGGACGTCCGGCGGTATCGTGCTCGCCGAGATGGAAGAACCCAAGCTCCACAGTCGCGGCACCCAATGTCTTGGGCCGCGACAGGATGCCGCCCCAGAGCACCTGATCGAACCCTTCGTGATCGAAGCGGACCTTATTATCGAGCACCGACGGCAGGTCGTCGGGCCGCCGCTGCTGCGGCAGCACGTAGATCAATGTCGCCTTGACGCTCTTCACGCCGATATCGGCACGCAAGCCGGTAAAGCCATTGGTGGTGTTGCGATAGTCATCGGCCGCCACAAGTCGGCGCGAGTTGAGATCGATCTGCATGCGGCCAGCCCGAACGGCGAGCGACGTGGCTGCGCCGAAGGGATTGGTGAAGTCGGCTCCGACCCACGCCGACACGAGTTCCAGCGTGTTGACTTCGTTGGTCGAGATCGGCGTGCGGGAATTGGCGAGCCACGATCGGCTGTCATAGACCTCCGCGCCGGCGCGAAACGGTCCCGATCTGTAGGTGGCCGTGACGATTGTGCGAAGGTCGATCAGATCGTCGCTGGCATTGAAGCCGGGGCGGACCTGACCATCGACTGTCTCGTAGCGCAGGCGCATCGATCCGCTGATGTCCAGTCTGTCCGGCGTTGCAGCCGCTACGGGGGCATGCTGCGCGTGCGCCGGCGCGGTGCAGGCGAGGAGCACGGCCACTGGAGCGGTATGCCGAAGACGAGGCGTCCGCCGACGCATGATGATCGCCACGTCAGCTTGTGGCAAAGCGCGCGACAAGGCGATCGGCATTGCCCCAGGCAATCGAGCGCATGAAGGTATCGACGTAGTCGCCTGCCTTCGCCCCGAAATCCATCGCATAAGCGTGCTCATACATGTCGAGTGCCAGGATCGGTGTCGCGCCAGCCAAGGTCGCCGTATGGTCGGCGGCCCACTGATTGGTCAGCCGGTTGTCTCGGTGGCTCCATTGCAGCAGCACCCATCCCGAACCTCCGCCCAATGCCTTGCCCATGCCCGAAAATTCAGCGGCCCAACGGTCATGGCTGCCAAAATCCCGTTCGATCGCCTGCGCCAACGGCCGGCCCGGCTGCGACGATACGCCGAGACCGGCGAAATAGAGTTCGTGCAGGATCATTGAATTCCATGCGATGAGTTCCTCGCGCTTCAATCCGTTGATCGTGAAGCCGGGCGCCTTCGCTGCATCGAGCGCCGCAAATTGCATCGTGATCGCACCGAGGCGCTTCACCGCTCCGACGTAGTTATTGTCGTGATGGCTCACGAGCAGCCGCTCGGACAGGCCGGCGATCGTCTTGGGGTCGAACGGCAGAGGTGCGGGTTGCGGTGTGAAGGCACGCCCGGTCGGTCCCACGGGCGGCGGCGTTTGCGCATCGGCAGTGGCCGTCCCCAATGCGGCTGCACCGACGGTCACTATGGCACCGGCAGCGAGGAGGTTGCGGCGGTCGATCAGCGGGTCGCTCATGATAGTCTCCGGTCGAAGGTGATAGGAATGCAGGAATTGACGATCATGCCACTATGCCGGCGACATATAGTGCGACCCCGATTGCCGATGTCGCCGCCAAGGTCGGGATCATGCCGACCTTGAAGCGGAACACGGCGACCGCCGCGCCAATCGCGAGCAGCAGGGCGGGGATATGAAGCGAGGCCAGCACCGGCATGTCGAATGCGAGGTTCACCAGTCGGACCGGACGCACCTCGCGGAACAGCGTGTGGATCGCGAACCAGAGCGCGAGGTTGAGGATCACGCCGACCACGGCGGCGGTGATCGCGCCGAGCGCGGCCGACAGCGCGCGATTACCGCGCAGACGTTCCACGAACGGCGCCCCTGCGAAGATCCACAGGAAGCAAGGCATGAACGTGACCCAGGTGGTGAGGATCGCGCCGAGCGTCGCCGCGACCAGCGGGTGCAGGCTGCCGGAATCCCGGAACGCCGCAAGGAAGCCGACGAACTGCGTGACCATGATGAGCGGCCCCGGCGTCGTCTCGGCCAGGCCCAGGCCGTCCAGCATCTCGCCGGGCTTGAGCCAGTGATAGGTGCCGACCGCTTCCTGCGCGACATAGGCCAGCACCGCATACGCGCCGCCGAACGTCACCACCGCCATCTGGCTGAAGAAGGTCGCGATGTGCGTGAACACATTGTCGGGGCCGAGGAACGCGAACAGGGCGACGACCGGCGCTAGCCAGAGGAACAGGAACGCGCCCGAAATCTTGAGTGACCAGCTGAGGTTCGGCCGCGCATGGTTGGGCAGGCCTTCGCCCAGTGCGGTGTCGCGGTCATGAACCACATTACCACCGGCCGGTCCGTGCCCGCCACCGCCTCTGAACGCGACGATCCCGCTGCGCCCGCCGAGATAGCCGATGATGGCGGCGGTGAGGACAATGAGCGGGAATGGCGCACCAAGGAAGAAGATCGCGACGAAGGCCGCCGCCGCTATCCCGCGCATCACATTGTTCTTGAGCGCGCGCGCGCCGACACGGACGACCGCCTGGATCACCACCGCCAGAACGGCCGCCTTGAGACCGAAGAATAGACCCGCGATTGCCGGCGCATGGCCGAGCAGCACATAGAGATAGCTGAGCGCCAGGATCGCGAGGAAGCCCGGCAGCACGAACAATGCGCCCGCGACCAGCCCGCCTTTGGTCTTGTGGAGAAGCCAGCCGATATAGGCGGCAAGCTGCTGCGCCTCGGGGCCGGGCAACAACATGCAATAGTTGAGCGCATGGAGGAACCGTTCCTCGCCGATCCAACGTTTTTCATCGACCAGGATGCGATGCATCACCGCGATCTGGCCGGCGGGACCGCCGAAGCTCAGCGATGCGATCCGTGCCCACACCCGGACGGCCTCGCCGAAGGGGATGTCGTGATCCGCAGGCGGAACCGCGATGCCGGTCGGCATTTCCGTCACCGCGCCGCTCATGGCCGCACCTTGTCCTTGGCGCGCGCCTTGGCGGGCTGATGCGAGATCCAGTTGTGGGTCTCGTCCGTGGCATCGCGGCACCAGCGGTAGAAGGCGTCGTAGAGGAGTATCCCGGCTTCGAGTTGCTCCAGATCGTCGGCATACATGCGCGATAGACCGAGCGAAGCGGCGAGCAGGCCCGCCGCCTCGGGCACGAGATCGGGGCGGCCGGTATCGGCGCCGCGCACGATCGGGGCGAGGCGGGCCAGCGGTGCATAGTCGCCCAGGCCGAACGCCTTCACCATCACGTCGAAGGTGCAAAGCTCACCCTGGTGGCTCCAGACGACGCCATCGCCTTCGATGTCGAAGGGCGCCGCCCCGAAACGCTCGGCGACGCCCTGCACTTCGGACGGCGCCACGAACAGGAAGATGGCGCTCGGATCGACGAAGCGGCGGATCAGCCACGGGCAGGCGATACGGTCCACCTTGGGCCGGCCGCGCGTCACCCATATGGTGCGGCCGGCGGAGTCGCGTGCCGGAAGCGCGGTGTCGGGCACCATCGGCAGACCGGCAGCGGCCCAGCCGGCAACGCCGCCTTCAAGGGCTTCTGCCGTAACGCCTTCATGACGGAGCCGGGCTGCGACGCCCTGGCTCAGAGCGCCGCCGTCGCGGCAGGCCACGACAGCCGCGCGGCCGCCAAGCTCGCCGGCCCATACCGCGACGTCGGCCGAGAGCCGTCGCAATGTGCCGGGGATCAGAAGCGGTTCGCTGGCGAACTCTTCGTTGGGTCGCACGTCTATCAGGATCGGTCCGGTCGGGATGCCGATCAGGCGCGCGAATTTATCCGATGGGATCGTATTGAGAGCAGGCATGATGCGTCCTTTGCCAAATGCAGGACGCGATTCTTCAGCCTGTCGCCTCGTGGGGAGATCGCGGTCCCCATATGAGAAACATGGCAAGCATGCGGCGTTTGGTCAACCACGATGTAGCGAAGAAAGCCTTCGGAATATCGATCCATCATCGCGAACCATCTGCATTGCTGTATGATCGAAAGGAACCCCAAGGCACGGGGATCCGACAACATGGCATCCATCATCCGGGCTTCTGCCGGAGAGCAGAGCGTTCCCGCTGGCTTCCCGATTCTGTTCGACGCCGACATGGCGATTATCGAGCCAGCGTTCCTATGGCTCATGGAGCATGCCGAACTCAGTGGCCGAGCCCACGCCTCCGAAACTGTGCGGACCTATGGCGAGCATCTCCACGACTGGTTCGACTCGCTCGAACAATCGGGGATCGAATGGCGCGAGG
Organism: Sphingobium lactosutens DS20; assembly: GCF_000445105.1. Lineage (GTDB taxonomy): Bacteria > Pseudomonadota > Alphaproteobacteria > Sphingomonadales > Sphingomonadaceae > Sphingobium > Sphingobium lactosutens. Next base: position 19,742 of record NZ_ATDP01000075.1, read on the forward strand.
CCGACGAGCGCGTCATCGCCGCCTATCGCAACCGGATGCTGGAGAATCCCAGCACGCATACCGGGCGGCCCTATGCCCGGACCACGATCAATGCGCGTGTCTCGACCGTCTGCCGCTTCTATGGCTGGGCGCTCGATAAGGGGCTGATCGACCATTGCCCGTTCCGGTTGACCGAGAAGATGACGCTGATGTTGGACGGCGCCTATCGCCCAGGCTTGCAGCGGCGCCAGGTCAACGAGCTGATCGTCTCACGCCCGGAAAAACTGCCGCGACCGCTGCGCGCCGACGAGCTGGCACGGCTGTTCACGCATCTGCGGCCTACCGCCCGAATTGCCGCGCAATGGGCGCTTGGGGCGGGTCTGCGCCGCAAGGAGCTTTGCGCGCTCGCCGTCGACCAGATACCGGATAGCTGGTCACTTGACCTCGACAGCGATCCGCTTGTCGGCGTGCCGCTCCATATCACCAAGGGCGACCGGCCAAGGACTGTCTATCCGCCGCTCCGGCTGCTCGATCATACCCACTGGTATGCGGGCGAGGATCGCGCCCGGATCGTCCGCCGTATCCGCCGTTCCGACCGGGGCTATCGCGCGCCGCCCAATCTCCTGTTGAACGAGCATGGCCGCGCCATGACGCGAAAACTCCTGACGACGCAGCTCGCGGAAGCGTTCGCGGCCGCGGGTCTTCAGGGCACGCTACACTGGCTGCGGCACACCTTCGCGATGGCGATGCTGGCCCGCCTTCAGATCCAGGCCCGCACCAATCCCGATCTCAACCCGCTCAAGGTCGTGCAGGTGCTGCTGGGCCATGCTTCGATCACAACCACCGCGATTTATCTGCGCTGCGTCGAGCTGCACGAGCGCGACCTGAGCGAAAGCCTCGCCTATCTTTATGGCGAGCTGATCCCCGCCGATGGCTAGGGGCCGCATCGATCGGACGCTGAGAATCGATCCGGCACCGGCGGCCCACCCCGCTGGGATCGCCGAAATCCAGTTCCGCGACGAATGGGGCAAGATCGTCCAAAGCTTCAGCCCGGCGCTGTTCGGAATGCCGGACGATATCAGCGCCGCCATCGCCCGGGCTTTCCGCGATCATGATGTAGCATCCAGCGCCGCGACCCGCACCGCGCACTGGTTCGCGCTGCGCGTGTTCGGGAGGTTCCTGCGCGAAGACGCGCGTGTCAGGCGCGCGGCAGACCTCGACACGGCAACGATCCGCCGGTTCATCACCTGGCTGGCGATGCCCACCAACGGGCGCAGGCGCGGCGTCCGCTCACAATCCGGTCAGCTCGGTATGATCCGGCCGGTCCTCAAGCGCGCGATCGCGGACAATCCAGGCTTGTTCGCACCGGGCTTTGCCGTCCCCAACAATGCGATCCCGCTCGCCGGCGTCCAGCGGCCACCGCAAGACCGGCTGACACCTGCCGCAATGCGCGCCCTACTGGCAGTCTGCTATGCCGAGATCGACAATGCGTGGGACAAGTTCCAGCACGGGCAAGCTATCGTTGGTCTTCCGAATGTGCTCCTTCATGGCGGCCGGACCGCCGAACGGGATCGCTGGATCTGGAAGCTCCACCGCCTTGGCCACGGCATCCTGCCGACCGACCGAGGCTTGGACCTTAACAAGCCCGATCGGCAGAGGATCGCCGAGGTAGGCGGCTTCCGCGAGCTCGAGGGTTATCTCCACCTCACGACCGACACGCTGGTTGCGTTCTATATCGTGCTGCTGATCCAGACGGCGGCCAATGCCGGTCCGCTGCGCCAGATCAAGCGGGACTGCCTCGTGCCGCATCCGCTCGAGCGGCATCGCGTCATGGTCGAGTGGGTGAAACCCCGCGCCGGCGGTAAGGTGAAGCGCATGCAACGGCGCTCGTTCGACAATCGCCGACCCTATGCGGCGCCGCGCCTGATCGAAAAGCTCCTTGCGATGACGGCACCCCTATTGCCGCATGTGGAGCCGTCCAAACGCGACCGGCTGTTCCTTCACCGCTTCCTCATGACGACAGGACGCCTCGAGCGCGAGCATCACGCCGGTCATATCGTGCAGGCCACGTTGCGATCGGCAATGTTGCGCTTCTACGAGCGGCATAATGGCGCGATCGCCTCCTGGAATGAAACCCATCCCGGCAAGTCCCGTGCCCTGCTTCCAGACTTCTCGCCCAAGCTGTTCCGTAGCAGCATGGCAAGCATCCATTACACAGCGTCCCAGGGCGATATTATGGCGGCCAAGGCCGTGCTCAACCACGCCAGCATCGTCACCACGGATATCTATGTCGATGGCGAGGCGGTCCGCCGTCTCGAACGCGATACGATCGCTCGGCTCCAGTCGCTGATGATCACATGGGTCACCGGCGAGACGCCTTGCCAAGACTCACAACATCAAGGGCCGGACGCCAGCGTCCGGGTAACGGCGCTGTTCGGCCACGACTGCCTTCGACCGGTCGACGGCGGGCAGGCTCGGCTTGGCCGCGTGTGCCCGAAACTGGGAGGCTGCCTTGCCTGTCCGGGTCTGATCGTCCCGATCGACCCGGATCATCTGGCGCGCATCGTCCAGGCCACCAGGCATCTTCAAGCGGCGCGGGAACGCATCGACCCGATCCGGTTCAGCCTCTTCTATGCGCCCAGCCTTCAGGTGCTGACACAAGACCTGCTGCCGGCGTTCCCGCCCGAAATGATGCCGTACGCGGAACGGCTCATACCCGCCTTGCCGCCGCTGCCGGACCTGGAATAGCCTCATGGCCTCCGTCCCGACATCCACGCCTACCCAGCTTCCGGCGCCATTGCTCGGAAACGAAGGCGTACCCGCCGCCACAACGTTTAACTGGGGCTTCGAAATGCCGGACGGGAGCCGGTTCGGGGACGATCAGTGGACGCCGCTCCGGCACGCCGCAGAACTGTTCCTGCTCTCGCTGCGGGCCGATCCGCCCGAAGGGCGGATGCCACTCCGCAAGGAAACGGTCGACGGCCACTTCAGCCACATCCGCTTCCTCGTTCGATGGATGGCAGCCGAGAACGTCCGATGCTTCAAGGATCTCGATCAAGACGCCGTCGACCGGTTCGTGGCCATGTTGCGCGCTCGTCCCGGCAGGAACACTTCACGGCTCTCCCTCAGCACCGCCGAAGGCTATCTCGGCACGATCCGCACGTTCCACATGCAGCGCGACAAGCTGGACGACGCGCCGCTGATGGCGCCGCCTCGCGCCGGTTCAGTTGGGAAGCGGCACTGGAAACCTTATGGCGGCCATCCCTATACGCCCGACGAGATCGCCGTGCCTCTCATCAGCGGCGCTATGGAACTGCTCGGTGACCCGGCGGACCAGATCCTCGCGCTGCGCGACCGTCTCGAAGATCTGTATGAGCAGCTCCGACCACAGCATCAGGGGCGAAGGCTCCACTGGCATATCAGACGCGCCATGTTGGCTGAGCCATGCCCCTACGCGGATCTGTATCCGAATCCGGAATGGCCGCTGCGCCGCCTGACGTTCATGCTCGATCGCCTTGGCGACGCCTGCTTCGTCGTCATCGCCTATCTCGTTGGCGCGAGAGCCTCCGAAATACTCAGGCTTGAGGAGGGTTGCCTCGAACGGCGCGCGGCCGATGGAGACGGCGAGGAACACGTCTATCTGGTCGGCACGATCACGAAGACGTCGCTGACGGAACATGGGGACATCCATCGCTGGCTCGCACCCGAGCCGGTTCAGCGGGCGATCCACATCCTCGAACGTCTCTCCGCACCGCTTCGCGAACTTAGCGGGAAGAAGAACCTCTGGCTCCACCAGCTCGGCCGCGGACGCTCGCCGCTTCCGACGATGATGCCCGTCGCCCGACTGAGATCACCCATGGTCAATATCCGCTTGAACGAACGACTTGCGCCGTTCCTTGCTTTGCCGGAGCACCAAGGCGGCACCTGGCACCTGACCACCTATCAGGGCCGTAAGACGTTCTCGCGGTTCATCGGGCGGCGCGACCGCACCGGCCTGACGGCGCTGCAACGCCATCTCGGCCATGTCCACCGCGCGATGACCGACCGCGCCTATGTGGGCACAGACTTCGAGCTTGCCGAGCTGATCGACGACCATGCCGCCGAAGAAACCCGCAAGGCGCTGGAAGACCTGCTCCTGGCGCCGAACGTCGCCGGGAAGGCGGGCGTCATGCTGTCCGAGCGATCGCCGTTCCGCGGGCGCACGCGGTCGGGCGACGTCGATGGCTATATCACCGAGATCCTCGCCGAAACGGATATGCGCCTCGGCGTGTGCGACTGGGGCTACTGCCTCTACCGCCGGGAGACCTCCGCTTGCCTCGGCGGCGAGCGCGAGCCGAACCCGGTGCTCCGCACACAAAGCACCTGCTCGACGTGCGCCAACTTCGCTGTGACCGACCGGCATAGGCCGGTCTGGGAAGCGCGCCTTGAACGGAACACCGCATTGATCCAGCGCGATGACCTCGATGGCGAGAGCCGTGCACTTGCCGAAGCCCGCATCCAGGAATCTCGCCGTATCCTCGACCAGCTCGACGAAGGAAATGCCGGTGACGTCTGAATCTGCCCCATCCACCCCGCAGGCCCGTCGCCGGGCGAACACCAATGCACGCCTGCGCGAAACCCTTGGCGTCCTCGCGAAGGACCCGTCCGCCGCGCCAACGGTCGCCGCTCTCGCACGAACAGCCAAGGTCGGCCGCAACATCATCTATACGCACCATGCCGACGTTCTCGACGCCCTGCGCGAGCTTCAATCGCAACGTGAGGGCGCCACTGAAACGGCCGCTGGCGAGGCCGATCGCACACGCGCCACTCTTCATGACGCGATAGCCAAGAACATCGCCCTCGCGACACATAATGCCAGCCTGCTGAAACGCGCTGTCGAAGCCGAGCAGCGCGCACAGCGGCTCGAACGCCGTAACGCGCAACTTGTGCAGGAACTCGATCGGATACGCCGGCCCGTCCCTATCCACACCAACGCCGAAGCGCCCGATCCTGCCGCTGCCTGAAGGCGGTCACGCCCTTATCGGGCGTCTTGGAAGGGGGAGGAGGAGTGGGAGTGTTGGATTTACGGGCTTTGCGGAGCCAATAAGACAGGTCGAACCAGACCTAATGCTCGCAAAAATGGAAAATTCAGCCGCAAGATCAATGGGTTGCCGGATGGCTTCCGGCACAGGCAATATGGGCGCGTGGCGGGCGGGTTGTCAAGCTCATCGGCTATGACAGTTCCCCTGCGGACAGCCGCCGCTATGCGCATCGCGAAGGTCATGTCAGCGACGTCTATGACTATCGCTATCCACTGCGCGAATGGGGATGGGACCGGGAGGCCTGCATCACCCGCATCCGCGCCGAGGGGCTGCCGATACCGATAAAATCGGCTTGCTGGCTGTGCCTTGCGCAAAAATCGGCCGAATTGATGACGCTGCCGCCATGGTGTCTGCGGCTCATCGTGCTGGTTGAAGCGCGGGCGGCTCCGCGTCTGCAAACCGTCGAAGGGCTGTGGCGCAAGTCCACCCGTGAACGCCCCGGATCGATGACCCGCTTCATTCGGGACCGCAGCCTGCTGCCGGCTTGCGAGATCGATGCCATCATTGCCGGCGCGCCGGTCGATCTCATCGACTTTCAGCGTGTCGCGGCCCAGATTCCCCTCGACGAGCGCCCGACGATGCGCGACTGGATCGAACGATTCAACGAGGGTGTGGAGCGGCTCGCCGCCTGACCGTCACGCTCGATCGAGTGCGGGGCTTCGCCCGGCCCGGTCGTCCGCACGATGTTGCCTGAACGCGTGCTTCAAATGCAACGGGTCCGGGTTTGAGGCGGCCTCGACAAATTCACTCGCAGAAACGACGTGGTGGGTTTGCGGGCCGGTGCCTTATGCCCCGCCGGAAATTCCATCGATCGCCCCACCTAGGTCGATCGCTGATCCTCCGACCCGAGCCTGCGGGTAGGGGCAATCGATACAGATCGGCTTTCAAATATGTGTCTATGCGCTATAGTTCAGGGTGTTATAGGATGATGTCGTGCGGATATTCAAAACCAAGTGGGTTGTTCGTTCGTCCGGCGCGAGCGGATTGATGAAGCAGGTTTGAGGGATGCGATTGCAAGAGCGGAACGCGGGATCATCGATGCCGATCTGGGCGGGGGTCTAATCAAACAGCGCGTTGCCCGTCCCGGCCAGGGACGATCGGGCGGGTTTCGCATGATCGTCGCCTATCGAACGGAGGAGCGAGCGTTCTTTCTCTTCGGCTTTGCCAAGAACGAGCGCGAGAACATCGGGGATGACGAGTTGCAGACCTTGAGGGACATCGCCACCGCATTTCTGAAACACGATGACCGTCACCTTGATGAAGCGGTGAGCAAGGGCAAGCTACAGGAAATCGACAATGGCGAAGAAGCTCGGCAAACTGACCGAAGCGTTGCTGGAAACGGCAGAGGACATGCGCAGTGCAGGCCTGATGGGTGACGACACCTATCGAAAGATAACGGTGCGTCACCTGGGTCCGGACGCGCCGCTCGCAGCCGAGCCAATCACGCCGGAAGAAATCCGCCGGGTTCGCGAAGAAGCGCATTTGAGCCAGGCCGCACTCGCCAAATATACTAACCTGACCACGGGCTATATCTCACAGCTCGAACGCGGCACAAAAAAGGCACGGGTTCGACGCTCGCGATCCTGAACGTCATCCGTCGCAAGGGTATCGAAGCGGTCCTTTGAATGCCTCGTTCACAAGCGACCGGGATCACATGCTTACCGCGCATCAACCGATTGTCTGCGTGGATGCTAGTGGTCAAAACCAGACGCTTGATACCCAATCAGCGTTCGTTCGCCGTCGCCCTCATCTTAGGCATTCAGGTGATGGCTTGCTCATCTCAGAAGCCGACGTTCACCTGGGGAAGCGATGTTCGCTCTGCGCCATTGACGTATGCGCCATTGACGCATACATGGAGAGCATGATCGCGTTGCAAACCGTCGTGGAATTGCCCGAGTTTCTGCGGCGCGCAAAGGCGATCATGTCAGCCGATGAGCAGGCGGCGTTGGTGGACGCAGTCGCGGCCGACCCACAAGCGGGAATCTCGCTGGGCGGAGGGCTTCGCAAGATGCGCATCGCGCGAGCGGGAAGCGGCAAAAGCGGAGGCTACCGGACAGTGTATGTGTTCGGCGGCACCCACATGCCCATCTTTCTGGTGACGGTGTTCGCCAAGAACGAGAAGGACAATCTGGCCAAGGCCGAGCAGGCAGCGCTGGTGGAACTGAGCAAAGCTCTGGTGGCAGCATATGGAGACTGAACATGAGTGCCTATGAAAGCATCGCGCAGGGGCTGAACGAGGCGCTGGCCTTCGCGCGCGGCGAAGAGACGGGCGCTGTCGTTCATCAGGTCGAGGTGCCGGTGGTCGACGTGTCGGCCATCCGGGCTAGCACCGGGCTGTCGCAAGGAGCGTTCGCGCGCAGCATCGGCGTGGCCAAGGGGACGTTGCTGAACTGGGAGCAGGGACGCCGCCGCCCGACCGGCCCCGCGCAGGTGCTTCTTGCCATGTTGGCACGCAAGCCTTCGCTGGTGAGCGAGCTCTTGCGATAAGGCGTCACGTTTCGTCGCTGCTTCGACCATTGCCATACACGCGCCACCAATAGCTGCCTGACCGTTCTCCACCACTTCGAGGCCGCGATATGCGGGTACCAAGCGTTAGGTTTTGACCACTAGGCGGATTGGCTGATTTATGGCTCTCCTTCCGCTTGCGGGAGGGGCGGGGGCATATCCTGCGCGTTTTCTCCCCAGTAGAGGGAGGTGGCAGACCGCGGCCGGAACCTTGGCCGTCCGGCGGCGCCGTTCGCTCCCGCATCGACCATGTTGCGCCAATCTGTCCGAGACTCCGCTTGCGTTCACCTGTACGCATCCGCCTAATCACGGTCATGCGCCTGATCGACCAGCTCGCCGCCACGCGGATCTACTATCCTCGACCACTTCCGACATTGCCGGATATATTGCTGATCGACATACCGCTTGCCTTCTCGGGCGATAGGCTTGCGCTTGGCCGCTATTATCCGGTGATCCTCGAAAGCCTGGCCGAAATGCAAGAGTTCGAGGCATTTCTCTGCGAGCAACGCCCCGAACTGATTTCACCGGCGCTGCTCGCACGACGCCCGTCCGGCCTGCGCACCGACGACATCGTCTTTGCGCGATATAGCCCTCCGGCGCCGCGCTGGCCCTGGCTGCACTTATGCTGCTGGCCGACACGCTGCACCATGCTGGTGCCCCATCCCGAAGACGAGTTTGCCCGCGGCGCCTATACAGTCGATGCCTTCCAGAGTGACGACGACGTCAACGCCGCCGAGTTGCGCCTGCTGGCCGCGCTCGGACCCCATGAAGCCTATTATGTTCGTTCAGTTCCGGTTGCGGCCGGACACGCCTGATCGTTGTGCGAATGTTCGCGGCGATCCTCAATTGACGCCGCAGCATTTCTTGTACTTGCGGCCCGACCCGCAAGGACAGGGATCGTTTCGGCCAACCTTGGCGCGCCTGGACGCCGCAGGGCGATGGGGATCATTCTCGAGCCGCCACTGATGCAGCATCTCCACCCAGATCGGGATCAGGTCCGGCGCCTCGGCGTCCCAGCGGTCTTCCTCCTGCCGGTCAAGATCACGGTGGCCGTCTGCGAAATCCCGCAACGTGCGGATACCGGCCAAGGCTGCATGACATCCCGCATCGTCATCCGCCTCGATGCGCGCCCAGCCGCCCGGCGAAAGCGCCATCGCTTGCGCGAATCCGTCGATCCACATCTCCCACAGCGTCTCGCCGGAGCGCGTGTCGGTTTCCAGCAGCGGTGCATAGGCGCCCGGATGGGCCAGCGAATCGATGATCGCATGGTAATGGGTCATCACAAGCCCGAGAAACGCCCGCAAACCCTCCTCGGTGTCGAATTCCGGCTCCCCATCACCCTCATCCCCGGCCCAGATGAGCGGGATCCACCGCCCCGGCGTGATGAGGTCGGGGCTGACCACGACTCCTGTCAGAAACCCGTCCAGCTGTGACAGGAGCATCGCTTCGGGCTGGTCGAGCAACTGGCGGTCGAGCGTCGCGAGATAGGCGGGTTCTGACTCCATCATCCCCGTTTACCGCTGACGCAGGTTGCGATCATCATGTCGTCGCCGGGAGGGGCAGGGGAGCAGCCGGCGCGATCTTGTCGAACACCCAGGCGCTTCCTGCCTATCGATTCAGGGCGGCCGAGACCACGGGCGCCATATCGACACGCCGCTTCATCAGATCCGTGAGCCAGACAAGATGTGCCGCCGCCTCCGCCAGAGGCAATGCACAGACCTCCTCGAACAGCTCCCGTTGATAGTCGAGATCCCGCGCCAGGATATCGCGCAGCCGTATCCGCGCCGCGCTGTCATCTTCCTCGATCCCGGCATTCGCCTCGCGCGCCGCATCGAGAAACGCTTCCGCCAGTTCCTGCGCCTCATAATAGCCGCCATTCAGCCCCTCGCTTGCGGCAAGGCTCGCCAATCGCCGACGCACCAGCGCCAGTTCCGGATCCACCGCCGCATCGTCGAGCGGCAGGTTGAAATCATATGTGGCAAGATAGTCCCGGATCATGCCTTTCTGGAACATAGAATGAACAAGATTGCAAGCGCCATGTTATGCTTGGCAAGCAATGCCCCATCATCCCTGTCAATTTCGAGAATGCGTGAACTGGGGTTGGCAATTGCAGGTTGGCTGGGCAACATCCCGGAGCCGGAGTTTCGGCACCTTTCGCGACCGGTCTCGCGCAACGCATCGAAGGCCGCGATCATGGTCTGGCCCGTTGCTCTCCGTGTGCAACGAGACTGTCGCCGCACACTAATCTGTGAATCGGCACCTTGGTATTTTTGGCTCTTTTCCGCCATTTCTCATCCGGTGTTTCGCTCCTTATCTGTCAATCCCCGTGTTATATGTTCTTGGTCCGTGAACGAACTTCGGGGAGGCTCAAATTTGGGGCTCGGCATTGGATGTGGTCGCGCGAATGGCCCTCGGTGCGGAACTCGCGTCGAGGGCGAACGAGATGCGCATCGCATCGCGCATTGAGTGTCTAGAATTGGCCGGCCGCTCTCAATTCGCGTTCAAGCGTCGCAAAGGGCAATATGAGCGTCAGCGGTTTGTCGTGCAGAGGAACGGCACCATAGCTGGCATACCAGGTAGCGGCTCGTTCGTTTTTGGCGTCTATGATCAGCAAAACCCCGCCGACCTCGGCCGCAACCCGAATGCATCTGCGCCCGGTCGCCCCCAGAAGTTGACCCCCAAGCCCTTTCCCTTGCACGCGAATATCCGTTGCAAGCCGCGCGAGCCGGAAACCGGGCACTTCATGCCTGGCGAGTCCGCGCCTAACCAGTTCGGGCGTGTCGGCGTGATCCAAGCTGCCCGGAGCAATGCTATAGAAACCGAGAACCGTCTTGTTGTCGGTGTCACTGATGGCGAGGAACGTCTTGGCCCCGCCTAGCTCATGGCTCTGCCGCGCAAAGCGCTGCAAAAAATGTTCAGATCATTGTCGCCGCAGTCGAACGAGGTGCTGTCATGCGCTTTCGAAATCGCTTCCTCGTGCCGTAGAGGAAGCGTCATGCCGACTTTGGCATCGCGGCAATGGCAGCCCGCAATTTCGCATTCGCAGGCGGCGGGTTCTCAAGCAGATCGAGAACGAGCAGGCTGTCCCTCTCGCTCAACTTCGTCCGCTCCGCCGCGTCGATTACGCTTTCGGCTTCACGCAGCGCCGAACGTGTAACAAAGGTCGTCAGATCGGTATGCTTGAGCGCAGCCGCCCGGGCGAGTAACGCCTTTTGCGCCGGTCGGATACGCAGGCGCATGCGCCTGTTGTCTTCCACTACCGCTCGCGGCATTGCGCACCTCCACTTGTACAGCTTCAATAGGTACACGATTGCACCGTGCTTCGCCAAGTTTTGCCAAACTGGCTATGCTCGGCGCTGTGAGCACGATGAATATTTCGCTGCCTGAGACACTAAAGGCGTTCGTGGGCTAGCAGGACGCGGCTACGGCACGAGCAGCGAATAAGTTTGCGAGTTGAGCGGGACGACAATATCGACATAGGGCGCGTACTCTACGCGCGCCGCGACATTTCCGCCTGGCTCGACGATCCAGAGGAAAATGAGCGCATGCTGCACTGATGCCAGGAGCAGTGTCGCTCGACAGCGCCTTCGTGCATCGCACGCAGGACCACGCCCGCGGTGCATGTTTCCCCGGTCGAGACGGCTCCCGGGAGATTGAGGCACCCCCTGAGCCAGTTCCCAAATCTCGCTCGCCCATTCCCGTAAAACGACGCGTTTCACCTCTTCATGCCTGTTCCGGGCAGCTCACGCGCCTTTTCGAAAGTCAGGCACATGCCGGGACCGAACCGGGATGATCGACAGCGTGGCGCAGCTGCGGTGGCGGGGGATCGTCAGACTCAGCGAACGCAGGCCTCTGATCGACGTCGACGAAGACTTTCACGAATATCCATGTTTCAGCATGAAATATGATTTTCTGAGATTGAACCATGATGTTTTATATATGATATAGGCCCGATGATCACCTCCCAGCAAATGCGGGCGGCCCGCGCGCTCCTCGGAATCGATCAGAAACGACTGGCGGAATTGGCCAGCGTATCACTTCCGACGATCCAGCGTATGGAAACGTCGGATGGGCAGGTGCGCGGCGTCGTCGAGACGCTGGTCAAGGTGGTGTCTGCTTTGGAACGGGAAGGCATCGAACTCATCGGTGAAAATACGCCCAGCCAGGGCAAGGGGCGGGGCGTGCGGCTGCGCGATGCAGCGGTGGCCCTCGGTCGATAGTTGAACGGATAAGCGTAGATGACGGACAGCAACGAGGATTATGTATACGACGAAGAGAGCGGCGAATGGATGCCCGCTTCGGAGCTGGAGGAGCGCGAGCGCACCATCACCCGCGTTGAGGTTCGCGATGCCGTCGGCAATCTCCTCGCTGATGGCGACCAGGTGACACTTATCAAGGATCTGGACGTCAAGGGCGCGGGCCAGACCCTCAAGCGCGGCACGCTGATCAAGTCGATCCGCCTCACCGGCGACGACCAGGAAATCGACTGCAAGTTCGACGGCATCAAGGGCCTCGTGCTGCGCGCCGAGTTCGTGCGCAAGCGCTGATGGCGCGGCGCAAGATCCCTAAGCGGTACGCCATGGCCATTCGCGCCCTGGCGGACGGCGAAGGTCGCCCCCGCAAGGCGGATGACCGGCGGATCGCTCGGTGGTTGGGATGAAGCCACCGGTCCATTCCTTCACGATATCGGCGCGTTTGATCCTCCTGCCGTCCGAGACCGGCTCCTGCGGACTGCCGGTCATACGGCGGCGACGCCGGAGGGCGGCAAGGCTTATAAGGCGATCCCGCCGCTTCTCGCCGGCCGAGCTGGACCAGCCGGTCTCAACGCTCGAATTACTGCGCCCGCGGCCGCGGGCGCACCAGGCCCGTTCCTGTTGGAACGATGCGGGGATGAGCACGGCATGCTAATCCGCCAGGGTGATGCGCGAGACAGTCGGCTCGACCGGAAGCTGGCTTTCGCGCTTGCCGCCGTGGCCGGCGGACTCAATGCCGCGGCCTTTCACGAGGTCGGCTTCTTCTCGGCCAACATGACCGGCAACGTCTCGGCCTTGTCCAGCCTGCTTGCCATGGGGCAATGGGCAAAGGGCCTGGGTTACCTGGCCATCATCCTCGCCTTCGTCGTCGGTGCAATGGTCTCGACCCTCGTGATCGGTGCGGGTCTGCGGCGCGGTATCATCACCATCTATGCCCGCGTGATCCTTGGCGAGGGCATGTTGCTCGCGCTGCTCGGCATCTCCCGGATCGCGCTAGATCGCGCGGCCGGCGTTCCCACGCTCATCATCGGCCTGGCTTTCCTGATGGGGCTGCAGAACGCCATCGTCACCCACATCTCCAATGCCCGCGTACGCACGACGCATGTCTCGGGCATGTCCACCGATATCGGCATCGGACTCGCGCGGATGATCGATATCCTGCGCGGGAAAGGCGAGGATGCCGATCGCGAAGCGATCATGACGAGGATGCGCCTCCACATCGGCACCGTGATTTCGTTTCTTCTCGGCGGTGTCGTCGGTGTGCTCGCATGGCGCCTCGCCGGCGATCTCAGTTTCGCCTTCGCGGGATTCGTGCTGGGCGTCGCCGCGCTCACCTCTATCGAAAATGCCAGGCAAAGGACGGCGCGGTACGACGGGTTGGATTGATCATAGCGGCGGGCGCGTTCATTACTGGACCGGAATGAGGCCGAAGGCCCGGATATTCATGAGGGCCGATGTATCCTTTACCGCAATGGACCCAACGGGCAGACAAGCGCGGGCTCGATCCGCTCGGCATGCAGAATAGTGGTGTGCTTCTTTATCAGTCGCTGCTTCCAGGTATCAGCAACGTCACCCTGCGCATGCGCTATTATGGCTATTATTGCTGGCTGAGTGAAACCTACGCCCGGAAGGGAGCCACCAACGACTTCGAAGCCTGGCGTAACTGGGTGCGGCGTGCCGAGGCGCTTTACGCGCTGGTGTCGGCGCAGGCCGGTGAGACCGGCGTCGGCGGCATCGACTGGGCCAATCGCCGCCTGGCCGCCGCAGGCCGAACCATCGACTTTGAAATGGCCGCATCGACCGACCCTGCGCAAGAGCGCTATCTGCGTCAGTCGCTCGGGGTCTTCGGCGGCGCCTATTATAGCCAGATGGTGGAAATGGGCCTGTTCACCGAGAACAGGCACGGGATACAGGTTGCGACCCGTGATCTGGGGCGCCGCGCCGCGACCCTGTTTGCCGATGCCATCGGCCCGGACCTCGTGAAGCTCCTGCGCCAGAAGATCACCGATGCGCGCGTCACGCCAGGTGATCTGGAACGTCTTGAACCGATCATACCATCCGCAATCGCGCCCGACAGCGCAGAGCGGCTTTTCTATGAAGCAGTCCTGTTCGCCAGAGAGGAACCTGCGCGCAAGAGCGCCCACAGCCGCGCCGCGACCCTCGCCCTCATCCTCGATGCCGCAAGTGCGCGCGGAGGATGGCCGGACCCCGAGCAGGTTCGATGGCATATGTTCGATCCGCCCGAGAATGCGCTATCCCCCGGTCTGGAGACACAGCGCCCCAACTGGGAAGCCTATCAATGCCAGGATCTGATGCAGGTCGCATGTGCAGCACTCCTGGCCTGGGCCATCGCGATCATCAACAGCGCACCGCATGGTCAGTCGTTGCCCGAGATCCGCGCCGAGATCGTCGCGCACCTGGCCGCGCAGGAGGAGTATCTCGTTTCGGCGCGTTCGGCCTATTGGCGCGACATACGCTGCCGTATCGAGCCCATGACCTTTGCCTATCAGAATGCATGGCGCAGCCTGACCAGTGCGCGCGGCGTCGTGACCGACAAGGCTGCTGAAGCGATCAACCTCATGGCGACATTGCATCAGCGTATCGCCAGCCGGACCGATCTCGCCACCGCTGTGGCGCAAGGGCTCCCGGACCGGGGCTCCGCCCATTCGCTGCGCACCGAAGTCGGCTGGCTGGAGCGACGGGAAGGAGAGGCCGTCGCCGATCTCATCGCCGACTATATGCTCGAGCGTGTCGTCCGCCGGCATAGCTGGGTCGCCATGCAGAAGCTGCGTCGCCAGCGCGACTATACCTTCCTGTTCGAGCAGCGGGACGCCAGGCTTGTCTATCTGGCCGCCTACCAGCCCGTCGCCACCACGCCGCGCCTCCAGCCGGCGATCCAGTTCCTCGCGGACATTCACCTTCTCGGCGAGGATGGGCCGACGCCACTTGGCCTGGCGGCGCTGGAGGCGATGCAATGAGGCTCCCCGACCATATTGGTCGCCGCGCCGGCCGGCCCTTCCATAGCGCGATCGCCACGAGCTTCGCCGTGGAGTTCGCAGCCGTCGAGGAAATCCTGCTGCCCCAGCTCATGGCAAGCGGCGCCTCCAACCTCCTGCTGATCACCGACGCCCGAATGGCGGCGCTGGCCCTCTCCGATGGATCGACCCTTCCGACCCTGCTCGGCCGGGATTATGCGCTCCACAGCCCGCCGCCGGCTGATGGTATCTTCCACCCAAAGATCATCCTCCAGGTCGGTCGCGACAGCGCACGCGCCTTCGTGAGTTCGGCCAATCTGACCGCTTCGGGCCTAGCCGGCAACGCCGAGGTCGCGATCGAGATCGAGTGCAGGGACAAGGACAGCCCCGAGCGCGGGATCGTCCGCGCCATCTGGCGCTATCTCGACGCGCTCGTGCCGAAGGCCCCATCGCCCGCGCGCGACGCACTCCTCTGGGCGCGAGAGCGCGCGGCATGGCTGGATGGCCCCGTTTCGCCCGATCTGCACGAACTCGACGATGGTTCGGCGATCGCCTTCCTCCATTCTCCCGGTGCAGAGGGCATCGGCGATCGTTTCATCTCGCTGGTCGGCAACGCACAGGTCGACACGCTGGTCGTGATAAGTCCTTATTGGGACGCTGATCTCAAAGCTCTCGCTGACCTCTCCCGCCGCCTTGCGCCCAGACAGGTCATCCTGCCGATAGACCCGTCCGCCCACGAATTTCCCGGCCAAGCGCCGTTCGCCAGGAAGGCGCGGATCGTTGCGCTCGACTGGCCCTCGCAGCGTTTCACCCATGCCAAGATCATCATCGCCTCGACCGCGACCCATGACCATGTCCTGTTCGGCAGCGCCAACTGCACGACCGCAGCCCTGGGCCACACCGGATCCGTCGGCGCCAATGCCGAAGCCTGTAACTACCGCCGCCTGCCGCGCGGTACCGCGCGTGAGGCGCTCGGCCTCGATCGCTGGCTCGATGGCGATGCCATCGGGCTCGATGATCTCGCGGCGCCGGTGGAAGGCCCGCCCATTCCCATGCAAGCGATCGAGGCCCGCCAGCCCGGCGCCTTCGAACTCGATTCCGGCTTGCTCCACTGGCGACCAGCGACAGCCGGCAGCGACCTCGGGAATGTCCAGTTGCTCGATCGCCATGCCCAGCTGATCCTATCGATCGCGGTTGCGTCCTTCCGGCATGGAGACGGCGCGCGCACGGTCCCGATCGATCCGGGCCTACAAAAAGCGGTGCGGTTCGCGCGTGTGGAAACCGGCCATGCTTTCTCGACCATCGCTCATGTCACGCATCGGGACGCCCTTCGCTCCCGCCGCCGGGAGGTGGCGACCGGCAGTGTCGCGCGGGCGCTTGCGCGCTTCACCGACGGCGCCGACTTCGACCTGTGGATGCATCAGGCCTTCGAGACCCTGGCCCGGGCGGATTTCGATTCTGACCAGGAACCCCGCAAACTCTCTGCGGTTCGCCCGCACGCCCGCAAGACGGATCGCGAGCCCGCCGCGCCGGTGCCGCTGAGCTATGAAGAATTCATGCAAGGCAAAGCGGGCACGCGGCAGCAAGGAGGGCAGGGCGCCAACAGTCTTGCAGGAACCTACAGCGACAGCATCCGCGACTTCCTCAATCTTCTCTCCGGCCGGGCGGCCGCGATCGTCCCCGACGACGACTATGATCCGGAATTCGACGATCCGCCGGAAGACGAGACCGGTGGGCCGCCCCTTGACGGGGCTGACCCTCCCGCGATTGAACCTGCTCCCCGGCATGACGAGAAACCTCGCCATGAGCCGATCGATGCCCGTCTCTACGAACGGCATGTCATCGCTTATGTCGAGGGTCTCGAGGATGACGAGCCGCTTGGCTCGAGTGACGTCCTGCGCCTGCGCTTCTGGACCCTTTTCCTGCTGTACAAGGCCCGTTGCGAAGACCTCCCCAAGGGTCTCGACACATCCAGCGTCGCACTCGGCTGGCCACGCTTCCTCGTTCGCATCCTGGTCGGCTTCTTCTGCGGGCGCAGGCCCGCCATCACCCGCGTCATGCTCGCGCGCGATTATGGCGGGATGCCGGTCGATTTCATGGAATGCTGGATCACCATCCTCTGGGGTCTGGATGCGATCGAAAACGCGCTGGCGGACCGCCCCCGGGATCGCGCGTTCCTCAAATATATCCCGGGCCTGCGGCAGCGTGTCATTTCGCTCCTTGGCCTTGCTCCCGCCGAATTGAATGGAGACATCGCCCTGGACGTCCACGCAGGACTGGATGGAACGATCGGCCCTCGGCTCGGGGTTACGCCGCATATGAAGGGCACCGCTGCCGCGGCTTCAGGCAGCAACCCCATCATGGAAGGACGTGGCCGATGAGGGACGAAGCAGCTTTGCCCATCGCGCCAGAAGCGAGCGCGCAAGGCCGCCGCTGGTCCATCTGGATCGATATCGAGGGGTTCAGCACACTCTGGGACCGCGGGAACAAGGCGATCCTTGGCCTGCGCGCGGCGATGGAGGGCATCTACCAGATAGGAACGAGGATCTATCACGCCGATCCGGATCGCCTTTTCGCGCACCAGTTCGGGGACGGTTTCATCATTGTGGCGGATTTCCACGAACCGCAGCTCGATCGGTGCGCAGCGATTGCCATCGCTCTCATGCGGCACGTCTCCGGGGCGCGTCCGGCCATCGCGGAAGGCGCATTCGCCGACATTTCGGGACTTTGGCCCATGGCGATCCAGGCGGCCGCCGTGCGTGATGGCGCCGACGACCGTGTGGCGCTCGGCAGCGGGATCATGACCCTCCTCCCGGTCATGGGCACCGCGCTGATCGCCGCCAACAAACTCGATGCGAAGAACCCCGTCAAAGGATCGATCCTGACCGTGGCATCCGCCAACAGCGCCCGGATATCATCCGCATTTCAGCGTCAGGACGTCGCCACTGCCAAGGATGTGACGATCATCGACTGGGTCCATACCGAGCATGCCGATATAGAACGGATGCTGATGGACGCCGGCGTCGGTCGATCCGCCGGCGATGCCGAAAAAGCGGTCCGGGACTATGCCGTTGCAGAAAAACCCCCATTCGCGTGGATCGACGGGACCTTCAGCTACAACAATATCACCTGATCGCCAGCGAGCTGGGCACGCTTTCGTCGAGGTCGACGATGAAGTTGGATTTCAGCCAAGGATCGGTGACTGCGCGCAAATGACCAGTTCCCTGGAGCCACGCGTCATCGCGACATAGAGATGGCGGGCATCGAGTTCATCGGCGCCCAGGATCACCGCGACATCCGCCTCGAGCCCTTTGAGCAGCAGCGTGCTTCCAACGGCACGACGCGGCAGTGACCGTCCGACGAGCCGATACTCCTCGCGCATCGCGATCGCCGTCTCGACAAAAGGCGTGCCGCCTCGCTCGCACCGCTGCAGGGCCTGCATGCAGGCCCGAAACACGGCCGGGCGAAAGACGCGCGCGCCGCTTTGTTTGTTGAGTTCGACAAGCAGCGCGGCAACCCGCTGGTGACACCTGTCTGCCTCGAAGGCGAGGGCGGCGCTCTCGACCTCATTGGCCTCCTTGCGCGCCTGGCCGCGCCGCAGCGTATCGAGCCGCTGCACCAGTTGAGCCGTTCCCACATTGGTCATGAGCTTCTGCGCAAAGTCGAGGATCTGGCCCGTTGCCTGCTGGCTCGCGAGATCGAGGGCTTCAGCGAAGGAAACGAGATCCCGAAGATCGACCGCCTCGACCGTCACGGCTCCGGGCGTCTGGCTCGCAAATCGCTGCTGGCTTCCCGGATTGCGCGAATCGCCGATGATAAGGACTGAGCCGTCGGTGGCGGGCGATCGGCTCTGACATGCCCCAAGCTGCTTGGGATGGTCGTTCTGACTGCCGTCGAGCTGGACCCAGCGCACCTCGGGCACCGCCTGCCTCAGGTCGATCTTCCGTCCGGCATGAAGCTCGCCCCGGACATGAAGGAGCCAACGGCCGAAGGTCTCGGTACCCGCATTTCTCCATCGCCAGGGATCGCCCAGCGTGCCCGCAACGGAGAAATGGCCAAGCACCTGTCCATTCCAGTCGGCGAGTGGGTCGTTGCGGTCGAAGCCGAAGATCGCCTGCATGGGATCACCCACCACCGCGGTCGGCAACAGCGCTGAAAGTGCGCACACCAGCTGATGCTGAAGTTCTGAACAATCCTGATACTCATCGACCAGCAGCCGTGCATAACTGGCCTGGATCACGTCCGACACATGGCCCGAGAGAAGCAGGCGCGCGGCCGCGCGACGGATCGCCACATAGCCCGGTGTACGTCCTTCGAGGATCGCGGGATCATGACCCGAGCGCAGCGGAAAGGTCTTGATCAGCCGCATCGCCCATCCGTCGATGGTCGCCAGCCGGTAAAGGCGCGGCTGCACGCCGGCCCGGTCAAGCCGCCCCTTCAGCGCCGCCACCCCCGCATTGGTATGGGTCAGCACCAGGATCGGCGTGCGTGCCGTGTGACGGGTCAACGCTCGGCTCAGCAATTCGGTCTTGCCGCAGCCGGCAGGCGCGACGATGGCCCCGCGTCCGATCGCCAGCAGATCCGGCATGCCGTCAGCCATGGTCGATCCAGGCGAAAATCGCATCGATCGTCGGGCGAAGCTGACCTCCCGTCGTCTGATGCAGATCCGGCGCGACAATCTCCTGCGCCACGGCCTCCATGGCACTGACGCTCTTGAACCATCCCTTGCGGGTGCGCGATGCCCGGCCGAGCATGGCGCGGGTGGCGGCATCGAGGCTGCCGAAGGCGGCCACGTTCCTCACAGTCTCCAACTGATAGGCGTTCTGCGACACCGAGCGGATGTGGTCGGAGACCACGCTCTCCTCCTTGAGATCGATGGCCCGTTCGAGAAGCAGCTTTGCGCCGCCGACCGACAGCGACATGAACAGCTCATCTTCCAGCGCATGCCCATCGGTCCATTTGAAGACCTTCCCGCCGGCCTGAAGAAAGGCCGCCTCGAGATTGCCGTGCACCGCGATGTCGCTGTCGCGCAGCACCCCGGTTCGATAGCCCATCTGCTGGAAGGCACTCGCGCGGGCGAAGGTCGTATCGCCGCCGCCGTCGACGAGCGCGACACCGAGCGCGGTCAGCGATGGCCGGTTCGTCGCCTGGCGATAAAGGTCGAGTCCCCGGATCAAGCCCACCTCGCTCGCGCCCTCGCAGACCAGCACCGACCGGGCGAGCAAGGCATCGGGAAATTTGCGGACCGTCCCCTGGACGTCGCCGGCACGGCCCATCCACGATACGGTATGGCCAAACGGACCTGGCCGCACGACATGGAGTTGCTCGATCGACAGTTCCCGCACCGCCACCGGCGAATGGCTGGTGACGAAGGCCTGCAAGGGCGGCGCCTGCTCCTTGGCCCCGAGTTCTGTCAGCAGCCGAATGATCCGGTGGGGTTCAAGACCATGCTCCAGTTCATCGATGAGGATCATCGGGGCATCGCCCGCGACATGCCGCTGCAAGCCGGCGACGAGCAGACGGACCGATCCGAGACCAAGCCCGCGCAAAGGCACGCCATCGCCGCCATGAAGCGAGATCGTGCCGCCGGTGACATTCACCCCATGGGCGTCGAGCAAGGCCTGGACCTGCCCGGCGATCGGCACGCCGAGCCGGCTGGCCGTCGTCTGAACGGCGGCAAGGGCCTCGCCGAGTTGATCCTTCGCCTTGTCACCAAAGGCGATCCGCGCGTCGCGCGCGGCCTGCGCGATGGCTGAAGCCGCGCTCGCCCGTTCCTCGGACACCTTGTTCAGGATCGAACCCCGCTTCCAGCTCAGATTATGTTCGCCCGACTGCCCGAGCCGGGTCGGCGCAAGCCGCACACGATCCGCCCAACTCAGACTGCGCGACTGGCCGAGAGCCGCAGCCCGCTCGGAGACGAGCCGCCATTGCGGTTCGAGATCGTCGCCTACCGACAGTTCCACCGTCAGCACCGTATCGAGGCCCGAACCGGGCTCTGGCTCGATGACACCGCTCTGGAAGTTGAAGCCACGCAGATAAAGGCCATAGGCCTCCATCGAGCGGAGTTGGCTGTCGAGTTCCCCAAGCGTCACGCTGACCTGAATAGGCTGATCGAGCCGCAGCCCATGAAAATCATCGTCGCAGAAGGTGAGGTTCCGGCGCGCGCCGAGGCAGAAGTCGATCGCATCGAGTATCGTCGATTTGCCGCTGTCGCCCGGTCCGATCAGGCAGTTGATGCCGGAGAGTGGAAACCAGTCCAGCCGCGCGATCGAGCGAAAATTCCTGATTTCGATTTTACGAATCCGCGCCATTCAGTCCAATGTCCCCTCATTCTCTCAGGGAAAGGACTAGCGGTTAGCAAAGCCTGCCGATAGTCAAAGTCCGCCGCGTATGAGGGCGTATCACCAGATCTTCACCGTCGCGCGGCTATCCATCTATCCATCCCGACATAAAGTGCGCGCGGGCCATCCATCAGGAGCCGAAGAACAATGCGCCGTGAAGATATCGATCAGGACATGCGGGCTCTGGCCTTCGACTTTTTCTACTGGTTCTCCCGCTTCGAGTTTGCGCTGAAGGAAAAGCGCTTCCTCAGGAACGAGGCCATCGGCGCGCGTGCCGAACCCGATTGGGACAAGTTCGTCATGGCGCATCGCGCCGCTTATGCCCTATCTCCCGCCGGCGAGGCACTGCTTGCCGAACAGCCCCGACGGCAGATCGTCGGCGATCCCGAACATGACTTCGAGGATGTGCCCTTTTCTCCGAACACGGCCGATCTCGACAGGGTCGTGGCCTATGCCAAGACCGTGCGGAACAATCTCTTCCATGGCGGCAAACATGACCATGACCAGTGGGACGATCCCGCCCGTATGCGCCGACTGCTCACGCTGACCATCGCCGTCCTGACGGAACTGGCGGTGCTGGGCGAGTTCGGCGGCGACTATGACCGCTACTATTGAAGGTCGCCCGCGCTGACTCCTCACCCCGTTGCGATGACGAGAGCGGCCGTCGCGGTCGCCGCACTAAAGCCCCGGGCTCGATCTCGCGATCCAGCCCATGTTCGCCCTGCATGGCTGCGGCCGATGCACAAAGTCTTGCCGCCGCAATGACGTGTTTGCCCATGATCCATCGCGCCAGTCCCGGTGCCCTCATATCGGGCAACGCATGTCGGTGCCGACCTTGTTTCCTGTCGAAGCCGGAGATCGTTCGCTCTTCGTCGAAATGCCCCTGCATCGCATCCCCATCATGAACCATCTGCCGTGCGAGCATCTCGAGCGCATATCCCTCGCGGCAACGCCTGCGCCAAATTCCCGACCGCATGCCACCGGACCACATTGTCGCCGTCTCGATGACTGCTATCATTGGAAGCATCTCGCTCCTGAGACGGGAGAAGCAGTTCCGCGCGACAGCAAAGCCATTCGTCTATCTCATCGCGCCCCTCATCCCCATGCTGGGCCTCCCGGCGATCGGCGAGGGGAGCTATCGACTGGCCAGCGACGAGAAGACCGCCCAGCCTATCACGGTCCCCTTCGATGGCCGGGCACGCAGCGCCACGCTCCTGGCGCTGGGGAAGGACACCATGGTCTATCGCCTTGATGATTGCCTGTATCTTTCAGGACCGCGTGGCGAGGGACCCCTGAAGCTCGGCTGCGACCGAAAAGCCGCCGGATGCATAGGATGCAGGAAACTGCTCCGAGACGATCCCGTTTCGCCGATCGACCCGCTGCATTTGCGTGCCCGTCGATCGTGAATGTTGGGCGGATGCCCGCTCGTGCGGGCACCGGGCTCTATCTCCGCTTCGCTCCGACCAAGCCCCTGCGGGTCTTGGCGGCTTGCGCCGTAACGATCCCTTCCGCGGGCAAATGAGGCAGGCGAGGCGCTCCTTCCGCGAGGGCGGGACGTGCGGCAAGCCTCGCGCCATTCAGGCTTCGCCTAAGGAATCGCGCTGACGCGCGATGCGGATCGTGGAGCCAGCAGACAAGCCATCACCCCCTTCGCCGCCTCGCAGGATCCGCGCGTTGCAGAACCGGGGCGGGGATGCAACGAGTTGCGTCGCCAAGCTGCGCTAGCTGAAAATGGGCCGGCGACGTTTGTCTGTTTGTCAGAGAAGCGCCGGCCCATTTTCAGCAAGCTTCGCTAGGCTCCCGTGCCTGTTGCATCCCCGCCCCGGTCCTGCGCCTTCGGACCTGCGAAGGCGGCTCCGGGTGCGATGACTTGTCAGCCGGACCACGCTCCCTTTCCATTCAAGCGGAACCGTCCGCTTGCGCGGCCGGTGCGTCTTCGTGCCTGTTGGCCGCTTCGCGGCTGTTTTTGCTCAGGCTCACCATGTACGATGAAATTCTGTCAAGAAATCAATAACATGGAAGAATTGGAGGGGAGGGGGTAGGGTTCAGATGTGGCCGGGAAAGAGAAACGGACCACACAACAGAGAAAGGATGAAGTCATGAAGATCGGCAGCTTCAAATTCGACGAACGCGCCAGCGACATTATCGGAAAGATCGCTACCCGCGAAATGCGGTTTCCCTATCTCATCATGCGCCGCGTCGAAGATCGACAGAGCGACAGCGCCCCCGTCTATGAAATTTACGAGACGAACCGCGCGGGCGACGAAATCCAGATCGGCGTCGTCTGGGAACGCAAGATGCGCTCCAATGACGAGATATTCCTGTCCGGCATGATCGACGATCCGAGCTTCCGCGAACCGCTTCCCATCGCCCTGTTCGGTGACGAGACGAACGGCTTTGACGTCCAGTGGCGGCGCGAGCGTGACCGCGAGGCACAGCCGGGCGGCCTCGGCGGACGCAATGGCGGCGGCAACCGTGGCGGCGGTTTCGGCGGGCGTTCGGGCGGCGGCTTCTCCGGCGGCAGCACAGCCGGAATGGGCGGCGAATATACCGGAGGCGGCCGCAGCCTTGACGATGAGGTGCCTTTTTAATCGGCACGAGAAGGCGGGACGGGGGAGCGCTGGAACGCTTCCCCGACCCTGAACCGCTACCCCGTCACAAGGAACCATATCATGAGCAAGCCAACGGCCTTGGCCAGCGTTAGCAGCTTTGCCGACCTGCCGGAACTCTATGCCGAACTCACCGCCACCCCCGATTTCGTTGCCTCGTTCGGCGATCCCTTGCCGCTCACCATCATCGACGCAGCCGAGGAACCAGCCGAACACACCATGCCTGATCCGATCGCGGCGCAGGCCGAATGCGGCGGCATCGTCGCGGCCATCTTCGACCTGTTGACCGATACGCGGCTCGACCCGCTCGCGCCGGAACTCGCATGGGGCTTCGTCAACAGCTTTCATTTCGTCGCGAACAAACTGGAAAGCCGCGAGGACCGGCTGGCCGATACCCTGCGCGACATGGCCCGCCGTCTCGAACCGGGCGAAGTCTTCAACAAGGAACTGGAAGACACCCAGCTTGAATGCCAGTCGGTCGCCGAACAGCGCGCCGCCATGGAAGCCATGCGCGACTATGCCGCCGCCATGTATCGCGTTTGTGCCGGTCGCCCATGGTCGCCCGCCAAGGGATCGCGCGCGTCCCACGTCACCACCGCCAGCCAGATTTCGGCGCTGGACTTCCTGCGCGCGCGATCCGAGCGGCGGCGCGACCGATACGACCCGCAAGGCCCCGTCGTCGTCGTCTCCGGTCCCGCCGACTGGCACGACTGGCGTATCCTCTGGAACCGGCTCGATCAGATCAGGACACGCATCCCGAACATGGTGCTTGTCACCACCGGACAGCGCCTTGGCGTCGATGCAGCCGCCGCCGCATGGGCCGCGCAAAGGGGCGTCGTCTGCATCGCCTTCGGCCTCTATGGACGCGGCAAAGGCAAGGGCTTCAAGCGCAATCGCGACATTGCCGAACTCATGCCGGTAGAAGCCATATTGTGCGAAGGATCGGGCATCCAGTCGAGCCTCTATGACCTGTTCAACCCAAGCCAAGGCCACCGCGTCCCGACCCATGTTTTCTTGGCGACCGATCAGGAACCCGATGTGCCGATCAAGAAAAAGCGGCGCATCATAGCGGCCTGATCCGAAACATCATCCCAAGAGGGACCGGCGCGGGAAACCGCCGCCGGTCCCTTGTCGTGCCTTTGGCACGAGCGGGGGAAACCCGAACGGTTTTCCCCGCGCCGCTCCTTTTGCCGGGCGTTCCGCCCGCCAACGTCGCTCCCCTTTCCGCTAAGGATGCACGACCTTCGAACCATCATCCCCGCCAGCCGGGGAAGCGGCAGCCCGCTTGCGGAGCGATCCCGGCGACGGTTCCGCCTGGACACCGGCAGCCGGTAGTCCCTTCAGGGCCGCAATCGCCGCGCCACCGCCAACCCGAATGGACTGGCTCAGAACGTCGCGGAACTCCCGCTCGCTCAAGCGCTCGACCGGCAACTCGGCGGTCAGCTTCCCATAGTGCGCGCGCAATCCACGTCGCACCGTCTCCGCTTCCTGCGCGAGATTGTGCTGATCGGCTTCGATCTTCGCAAGCCGCTCACGATCCGTCATCTTGGGCATTTCTAGACTCCTTCGCAAAGGAGGTCTGCCCGCCAACCGCGACTATCCATCATGGACCATCACCATGCAATGCAGTCCTCAACATCGGCCCGCGAAAAAAAACCCGTTCTGACCCCCGGTTCGGGAGACCTCCCGCCGATCAGAATCGACGGGCGCAGCGGGCAGGCGCGCTGCGAAGGGAGGACGCACGCCGGAGGCGAGTGTAATGCACCCCACGCACGGGTGCTGCGAGCGCGAATCGGCCGGATTTCCGCCATTTTCTCGTGGCGCAAACTGGCTGTCGATCTGGCACTAAACGTCTGCCACCGGCAGCCAACCCACATGTGATTCCGGCTTAAGCGATTGATCTGCCTTGGCACTTACCGGCTGCCAGCGGCAGTTTTGATAAATTGTTGAGATCACTGCGTTATTCGGCTATAAGAAATGCGCTTCACCACGTTGCTGGCGTGTCGGACAAGGAGTCCGCCGCTTGGCACGCATCACTATCCGCATAGACGATGACCTCTATGCGCGCCTTTCTCTTCAGGCGCGCAACGCCGGTCTCGGCGCCGCGACCTATTGTCGCGACATCCTCGAACGCTTCGAAGGCACGGATCCTTCGGGCTATCATGCCCGCTTTGACGAACTCCATGCGACGGCCATCCAGGCCTTCGCGATCCTCGCCACATCGGTCGGCGAGCGGTCCCCGGACATCCTCCAGAAGGGATTGGGTGAAGCGCGCCGGCTCCTCCGCGAAAGGGGGCTGCTCGATCCCGAGCAGGACCGGGCATGAGCATCTTTCGTCACGACACGCTCGGCTCCTGGACAAGAGGCGGGCAGGCCATCGTCCACAACGTGCGCATGACCACGCAGGTCTTCTACCAGACCTTCCTCGCGGGGCTGGTGATCTGGATCGGCGGCATCATCTGGTACGCGCTCGAGAAATCATCCGATTACGAACGCTTCGTTCTGATGAAGCTTGGCCAAGCTGCCTTCATGGGAGACGCCGTTCCCGGCAATGTCACCCCAATCCTGTTCAAGACCCCGGAGGGCAAACAATACTGGACCAGCCCGAAGGCGCTCCTCGATTCCGGCCTCGCCCACAAGACGCTCGAAGCCTTCGAGACCTATCTCCTGCACGGGGCGGCAATATCCGGTCTGTTCGCCCTGGCCATGCTGGGGTGGGCCTGGTTCTACTTCACCCGGACGGGAAGGGGGCTCGGCTCCAACCAGTTCCTTCGCGGAGCGCGGTTCGGCACCGTGCGGCAGGTCCGCCGGGCGCTGTGGCGATACGCCAAGGGCAGCTTCGACATCGGCGGGGTCAATGTGCCCGACGCGTTTGAGCCCGAGCACATCCTCATCTGCGGCGCGCCTGGCACCGGCAAGACGAACATCATCGTCAAGATGCTCGACGGCATCCGGAAGCGAAAGCGTCGCGCCATCGTCTATGACACGGCCGGCACCTTCGTAGAAAAATTCTACCGGCCGGGGATCGACGTTCTGCTCAATCCGCTCGACGCGCGGGCGGATTCCTGGTCACCCTGGGTCGACGTCCCGAGAGACTACCATTACGACCAGATCGCCGAGTCCACGATCCCTGACAAGACGGGTGATCCCTTCTGGGCGAAGGCAGCGCGCGGTACGCTGGTCGCCGTTTTGCGGAAGCTGGCTCGGCAGGAACGCACCCTCGTTTCAATCCTGCTCGACACGCTGCTCCGCTCCAAGCTGAAGGATCTCGCCGCCTTCGCCGCCGGCACCGATGCGGCAGCATTCATCTCGACCGAAGGCGAGCGCACCAGTGCCGGCATTCAGGCCGAGCTCGCCTCGGTCATGCGCAGCTTCTCTTACCTCGATGATACCGCAGACGGCTTTTCGATCCGCGACTGGGTTGCCAACGAGAAGGACGACAGCTGGCTTTTCATCACCGTGAAGGCGGACCAGCTTCCTTCGCTTCGACCCCTGATCACGGTGTGGCTGGATATCGCGATCAGCGCGATCATGAGCATGACGCCCGACCGCCATCGGCGCCTCTATTGCGTCATCGACGAGTTGCCGACCCTCCAGAGACTGCCCTCGCTCGGTGACTTTCTCGCCCGCGCGCGGAAATATGGCGGCTGCGGCATTCTGGGCTTCCAAAGCTACCCGCAGCTCGAAGCGACCTACGGCATCCAGGATGCGGCCGCGATCACCGGCTACTGCTCGACCTGGGTGGCACTGCGAGCCAACGACACCCCTACCGCGAAGCATGTCAGCGAGAACCTGGGCCAAGTCGAGCAGGTCGAAGCGAACGAGGGCATGTCCTATGGTGTGAACGACATGCGGGACGGCGTGAACCTCTCGCGCATGCAGGTGACGCGACCGCTGGTCATGCACACCGAGGTCACCAACCTGCCTAACCTGATGGGCTATCTCAGGTTCGGTCGTAGCTTGCCAGTGGTCCGGTTCGAAGACAGCTACAATAAGGTCGCCTCCATTGGCGAGGCGTTCGAGGAGCGCGGCACCGCGCCCATTCGGATGGCGGTTCCAGCACCATCGGTATCCCCGGCGCCGGCTGCCCCGATAGCGCCCGCAAAACCCAACGCTACCCCGGCGAAGCGGCGGCGTGCTGCCCCAAGCGTTCCAGGAGCTGAACTGCCCCTGGTACCGCCAAGTGAGCCAACGGGACCGGCCAGCACGCCCTTCGATGAGGGACCGGTGTCTCCCCCGGCGCACAACGAGCGGAAAGAGGAAGCGAGCAACCCGCCGCCACCGCTGGAGCTATTCGGGAAGCCGGCCGGCTTCCGTCTCAGGCAGCACGGACGCCATGACGGCGCCCGCAATGCAGCGAGGCCGGCATGATCAATCCCATCCGCCTCAAGGGGAAACCCGCCAACATCGCCCGATATTACACCGTCGGTGATTATTACACCAAGGGTGACGAAGAGCATTCCGAATGGGGTGGCAAGATCGCCGCCGAATTGGGGCTGGAAGGTGAGGTCGACCCTGCCGTCTTTAAGGAACTATTGGCCGGTAAGGTCGGCGACCAGCAACTAGGGCGTCGCCGAAAGGACGGCGAGATTCAGCATCATCCGGGATGGGACTTCGCGGTCAACGCACCCAAATCGGTATCGATCATGGCACTGGTAGCCGGTGATGACAGGATCATCGAGGCTCATGAACAGGCGGTCGGTGTCGCGCTCGCCTATCTCGAGGAACATGCCACGATGCGGCATCGCGTCGATGGGGAGGTCACCGAGAAAACGACCGGCCGGCTGATCTGGGCACGCTTCACCGAGCATGCCTCTCGCGAGCTGGATCCTCATCTCCACACGCATGTCGTCGTCATGAACATCACCGACGAGCGGGACGGGGCGAAAAAGGTCAGCCTGGAAACCCGCGCGATGTTCGCCGAGCAGATGGCGGCCGGGCAGGTGTATCGCAATGAACTGGCACATCTCCTCCGGGAGCGCGGTTACGATGTCGAATTCGACCCGCGCCGTGGACTGTTCGAGATCCGAGGCGTGCCCAAAGACCTGATCACCGACATGTCGCAACGCGCCGAGCAGATCGAGGCGCATGCAAAGGAGCATGGCCTGACCGGCCAGGCGGCACGACAGCAATCCTTCTATGCCACGCGTGGGCCGAAACAGAAGGCTTCCCTCGAAGAGCTTCATCAGCGGTGGGATGGCCGGCTCGGGCAGCATGCCGAGGCGGTTAAAGAGACTCGAGCGGATGCAGAAGGAAGGGGAGAGCGGCCGCTTGAGGTCGATCCCGCTACCGCCGCACGCGCGATGCTGTTCGGCATCCGCCAATCCGAAAGCAAGGAGGCCGTCAACAATCTCGGGAGGTTGCTACAGACCGCTATGGCCTCCCATGTGGGGGAGGTCCGCCTCGCTGATGTGCGCCCTGTCGTTGAGGAGCACCAGGAACGCGCCAAGCTTCTAGAAACCAGGCATCGCACCGGGGACGAGATCCACACGCGGGGGCGTACGACACGCAAGACAGCACGCCTGGAACTGGCGCTGTCAGACCAACTCGCGCTCGCTCTCAACGATGCGCGTCCGCTGGCCTCCGTCGAGTCGCTGCGCGATGCGGGGCTATCGCGGGGTCTCAAACCTGAGCAGCGGACGGCACTGCTACACATAGGGATGTCAGACCATCGGGTCGTAGCGGTGCATGGCGTCGCCGGCTCGGGCAAGTCGACCATCATCCGCGCATTGCGTGAGGCGGTGGGCGAGGAGACCACCTTGATCGCGTTGGCACCTACCTCATCGGCGGCAGGTGAACTGGGGCTCAAGGCCGGGATCGAGTCGCGTACGGTCGCGAGCCTGCTTGCCACCGGTGGGGTCAAGCTCGACGATAGCCACGTCCTGGTTGTCGATGAGGCTGGCCAGCTCGGCAACCGTCAGGCGATGCGGCTGCTCGAGATCAGTCGGGCCACCGGCGCGCGCCTCATCTTGCTTGGTGATACCCGCCAGACTGGAGCCATCGAGCAGGGCAAGCCCTTCTGGCTGATGATGCGCCTGGGTATGCCCAGGGCCGAGTTGAAGGACCCGATTCGGCAGGAAGCCGAGGGCATCACCAAGGCCGTGCGACTCGCACGACTTCAGAATTACGACGGCTCGCTCGGTGCTCTCGACAAGGTCGTCAGCGGAGATAGCAGCGAAAAGCTCGCTGAAGCCATGGTCGGGGACTGGACGCGGTTAACTCCCGATCAGCGAGCCAAGACCAACATGCTGGTGCTCGAGAACGCGACTCGGCTGATCGTTAACACCAAGGTCCGCGAGGCACTGAAGACCGAGGGCGCGATCGCGGCCGAGGAAACCCGGCTGTCGATCCTGTCGCCATCGGGAATGACCGATCAGGAGAAGCATTTCGCGCGCTTCTATACCCGCGGCCAGGTCGTGACGTTTTCGCGCGACAATGTCGGATTGGGGATCGCGCGCGACGCCGAGTACAAGGTGGCTGGGGTAGGGCGAGATGCTCGTGGCCGTCAGACGGTCAATCTGGTCGACGAGCACGGTCGGATGATTCAATGGGATCCCCGCCTCGGTCGGGCATCCCAGATCAATGTTTTCCAGGAGGAGAAGCGGGATCTTGCCGCTGGCGATCGCATCCAGTGGCGTTTGGTCAACAAGGATCTGGAACTCAAGAATGCCGAGCGGGGCACCGTGGAGCGTCTTGACGGTGCAGTTGCCACGATACGCTGGGACCGGGACGGGCGAAGCCAGGAGGTCGATCTCTCCCAGTATAAAAACTGGGATCACGGCTACGGCGAGACCGTCTACTCAGCCCAGTCCAAGACCTATGATCGGGTTTACGTCCTGGCACCGGTCAACTCCCCGCTGGTCACGGGCCAGAACTATTACACCGCGATCACCCGAGCGCGATTCGGAGCAAGTCTCTGGACGGAGAATCGAGAACGGCTCGTCGAGAAGCTGAAACTGCGGTCCGGCGAGAAAACGTCCTCGCTACAAGGGTTGGGACGAGTCGAGCGCGACAACATCAAGGGCAGGCGGGACCGTCACAGTGAGCGCTGGGACCGTTTGCGTGAGGAGCAGCGCTCGGAGCGCGAAGCAAGGAAAGAAGGCCTAGCTGCTCAGCGTGAACCTGCCGCTCCGTCTCCTCCCGACGGGTTGGCCGAACGCATTGCGCATCGCGCGCAGTCGACCGCCAGCTTTCTGGATCGATGGATCATCTCACTGCTCGATCGAAGTTCCCAGCGTGAGAATGGGGATGTGACAGGTGAGCGTTCGGGAACGCCAACCCCGCAACCGGTGGCTGAACCGCAGCATACTACCGCCCCTGATCATGGAGGTGGTCATGATCGTTAATAGGACGGTGCATGTCCTTGTCGCGCTGCCGTCGCTGTTTCTCGCCTCGGTAGCCCCCGCCCAGGCTGCTTCCTCTCAAATGACCGCGTATGAGGCGCAACTGGGCCAATGTATTCGGGAGGCAGCGGCCGGCCGAACATGGCTCGAGCGAACCCTATGGGGATTGCGGGATCAGGAGGCGGGGTGGATCGGCGCAGAGGTGTTGAACACGAACGGCAGCCATGACCTGGGGCCTCTTCAGATCAACAGCTCCTGGGTCCCCAAGCTTGCGGCTCTCATAGGCAGACCTGCTAGCGATATCCGCTTCTGGTTGGTCAATGACCCATGTTTCAACGTCCAGGCCGCTCGCTGGATCTTCCTTTCCGGGCTCAGCGTCACAGGCGATTATTGGAAGGCTGTCGGGGTATATCACAGTCCAACGGCATGGCGCCAACGACGGTATGTCCTTTCCGTTTCGCGCCACCTCGAACGCCGCTTCGGCGCTCGTGTGTTCTCGGCCGCTTCCACGGCGGCACAGCGATGAGAAGGCTGAGGCTCGACACCACGGCCTACGGAGAGGTGAAACCTGCCGTAGACGACGTCCAGGAACACACACTGCCTGCTCACGCGGAACAGCGATCCGGACGGGACGACCGTTGGACGATCAGACGAAGCGCCTTGTCCCGGCAGCTCGTTCTGGACGCGCAGGAAATTTTCACGCGCAGATTGCAGAGGCCTGTCTCCGAGAACGAAGCGAGGAACATGCTCGGCAACCTGGCGGATTATGTCTGGATGCTCGTCCAATGGGAGGTGTCCGCCGCTGACCCAACAGCGCACGAGCAGAAAAAGAAACAGCCTGCGAGACCCCGTGGTCGACCGCAAAAATCCGATCCTATAAAACGGAAGCCGTCACGCCGAGTGCCGCCTACATAACCTGCCGCCCGCGGCAAGTTGGAGGGGAGGGAGGAGTGGGAGGTGCTTTTAGTAGGATTTAGGAATTTGACATGGCTCGTCCCCGCAAACCCAAAGTTCAATCGCCTGCCCGGGGCCGCCCGGTCGGAGGTGAAAAAGCTGTCCTCTATGCTCGCGTCTCCACTGCGGAGCAGGAGAAGGAAGGCTTCTCGATCGACGCCCAGGTTGCTCTGATCCGGGAGTATGCCGAACGCATGGGGTTCGTCATCGCCGGCCAGTATGTAGATGTGGAGACAGCCAAAAAGACCGGCCGAATGCAGTTCGAGGCGATGCTGAAATACCTTCGGGGCCATCCCGGGGTCCGCCACCTGCTGGTGGAGAAGACGGATCGGCTTTATCGGAACATCAAGGATTGGGTGACGCTCGATGGGTTCGACATCGAACTGCATCTCGTCAAAGAAGGAACGGTCCTCTCCCGCGACTCGCGGTCGTCCGAAAAGTTTATGCATGGTATCAAGGTCCTCATGGCCAAGAACTATGTCGACAACCTGTCGGAGGAGGCTCGTAAGGGCATGCTAGAGAAGGCGAAGCAGGGCATCTGGCCTTCGCAGGCTCCGCTTGGCTACCTCAATGTCGTCGGTCCACATGGGAAGAAAATAATAGTCCCCGACCCCGAGCTTGGCCCCATCGTACAGCGCGTTTTCGAATGGTTTGAAACCGGTGATTATGCGCTGAAGGAGGTCACCCAGAAAGCCAGAGACGCGGGTCTCAGATATCGTCGGAGCCAGCGACCGGTCGGGAACAGCACAATCCACTATATGCTCCGAAACCGGCTTTATGCCGGCGCTTTCGAGTGGGCTGGCCGCTTGTACCAAGGCACTCACGATCCCTTGGTGACTCGTGAGACCTGGGAGAACGTGCAGGAGGTTCTCGACGGGCGTAGCGCGAGCAATGTCCGCGCCGAGGCTTTGCGTTTCGCATTCACCGGCCTCATCACCTGTGGGCACTGCGGATGCGCCGTCGTTGCCCAGATGCAACGTGGACGGTACATTTATTACCATTGCTCGGGCTTCAAGCAGAAGTGTCCTGAAAAATATGTTCGTGAAGAGGCCCTGGCTTTAGCCTTCTCGGAGCAACTTGCCCGGCTGCGCATGGATGACGAGATTTTCTCACTGATCGAACGCGCGATTCGCGAATCGCATTCCGACAAGAGTCGGGAGCGAGTTGAGACAATCGCCCGTTTGCGCCTCGAAGCGGACCGATTGCAGGAACGTCTCGACAAGCTCTACATCGATCATCTCGATGGCCGGATCACGGCCGACATGCACGACCGAATGTCTGCAACCTGGCGCGAGGAACGGGCAGGGTGCCAGCGCCGGATCGACGTGCTGCATAATGCCGAAGATGCATATGTCGAAGACGGGATCGCGTTGCTCAATCTCGGTCGGAAGGCTCACGCAACCTTCAGCTTACAGTCTCCAAGCAGCAAAAACTCGGCTTTGAATCTGTTGGTTTTGAACAGCACGTGGGCGAACGGCCAACTGCACGTCACCTTTCGCGAACCGTTTGATATGCTTGAAGAAATTGGATCCGGAAATCCGCCCACCGAGCCCCCGACTGGGTCGGGTGGCTCGGGCGTTTCAAGTTGGCTCCCCGAGTAGGATTCGAACCTACGGCCATTCGATTAACAGTCGAATGCTCTACCGCTGAGCTATCGGGGAGCAACCCGGCTTTCGCTGGGCAGGCCGCGCCTATAGCAGCGCCTTTCCGGCGATGGCAAGCGTCAAATTGTCGAAAAATCCTGGCCGGGCGCGTCAGGCGATGAACTGTTCCGCGGCGATCCGGTCATCAAGCGTGTGTTCGGGATCAAACAGCAGGGTGAGCGGTGTCGTCCGGTCGATTCGAACCTCCACCTGCGCCACATCGCGCACCTCCCGCTGGTCGGCGACGGCGCTCACTGGGCGCTTGACGGGATTGAGGACGGCGAAGCGGATTCGCGTTGCTTCGGGAAGGATTGCGCCACGCCAGCGTCGCGGGCGAAAGGGGCTGATCGGCGTCAGCGCCACCAGTGCCGATCCCAGCGGCAAAATGGGGCCATGCGCCGACAGATTATAGGCGGTCGAACCGGCCGGGGTCGCGACCAGCACCCCGTCGCACACCAGTTCGGGCAGGACCATCCGGCCATTGACTTCCACTTCCAGTTTCGCGGTCTGGCGGGTTTCGCGCAGCAGCGACACTTCGTTGATGGCGGGAATGGAGAATTGCTCGCCGTCGACCGTGTCCACCGTCATGCGCAGCGGGTTGACCTTGAAACTCTTGGCCTTGGCAAGCCGTTGGTCCAGACCGTCGAGCCGCCATTCGTTCATCAGGAAGCCGACAGTGCCAAGGTTCATGCCGAATATCGGCAGGATTCGCCGCGCCTCCAGCATCGCATGCAGGGTCTGGAGCATGAAGCCATCGCCGCCCAGCGCCACCACCATGTCCGCCGCCTCGATCGGGGCAAAGTCGTATACGGCGCGCAGCCTTTCTTCCGCCGCTCGGGCCGCCGGGGTTGGAGACGCGACAAGGGCGCGCCGGATGTCGCCGCTCATCCGCCAGTCACGCTCATATGGCGACGCGTGGCGGCGGGCGCATTTGCGCCGATGCGAAAATCATGGGCGGCAGGCTTCAGGCGCAGCGCCCGGTCGACGAGCGGTTGCACCGCGTCCAGACCGCCTTCGCGAAGGGCTGCCTTGAAATCGACATGATCCTCATGCCCCAGGCACATGAAAATCTTGCCTTCGCAGGTCATGCGGATGCGATTGCAGTCCGCACAGAAATTACGGGTGAGGGGGGTGATGAGTCCCAACCGCACGCGCATCCCCTCCACCGCATGATAACGCGATGGGCCGCCGGTGCGATGCGCAATGGGCGTGAGGGGGTGAACAGCCGCGATATCGTCCACAACTTGCGTCAGCGGAAGATAATGATCGGTCCGGTCTTCCCCCGTGTCGCCAAGCGGCATGGTTTCGATGAGGCTGAGGTCGAAACCCTGGCTGTCGCACCAGCGCAGCATCGGCAGGATTTCATCGTCATTGATGCCTTTGAGCGCCACCATGTTGATCTTGACGGCAAGGCCGGCCGCGCGCGCTGCGTTTAGCCCGGCAAACACCCGGCCAATGTCGCCGCCGCGCGTCACGTCGGCAAAGCGGGCTGGATCGAGACTGTCCAGGCTGACATTGACGCGGCGGACGCCGGCGTCGAACAGGTCCTGCGCGTAAACATCCAGCCGGGTCGCGTTGGTGGTGAGCGTCAGTTCATCCAGACCGTTGCCCAGATGGCGACCGATCCGCCGCACGAGTTCGCCAATGTCGCGCCGGACCAGTGGCTCGCCGCCCGTCAGCCGGATTTTCGTGATGCCGCGCGCGATGAAGAGATCGGCCAGGAGGGCAATCTCCTCCAGGCTCAGGACCTGATCCTTGGGCAGAAATTGCATCCGTTCGGACATGCAATAGCGGCAGCGCAAATCGCAGCGATCCGTCACCGAAATCCGCAAATAGCTGATCCGGCGGCCCAAGGCGTCAACCAGTGGCGCGGAGGAGGAGGTGGCGATGGCCATGGGATATAGCTAGGCGATGGCCATGGCCCGTGCAAGCGCCCCGGTTGCAGCAACGCAAACGGGTCGGTAACGCCTTGCTGATAGGACGGCGCGATGCGCGGCGTCGGGGAGATACAGATAGTGGGCGGGGACGCCGCATCGGCGACACAGCATAGTCTTTTCATCCTTTCGCTGGGCGACCGAGACGGTTTGTCGCAGGCAGCGCAGGCGATTGGGTGGCGCAGCATCGGCGCGCGCCGCGCCCGCGATGCGCCACAGCGTTTCCTGAGAAGCGAGGCGCAGGTTGCGCTCATCGATTTGCGCCGGGAAGCGGACGTCGACGCATTGCTGGCGCCCTTGGTGCCCGCGATGGAAGCCGGCGGCGGGGCGCTGGTCGTGTTGCTTGATCGGGGCGAGGAAGCGCGGGTGCCTGGGCTGCTGGCGGCAGGCGCCACGCATTTCCTGCTGGCCCCGTTCAGCGCCGATGAACTGCGCGCGGTCCTGCTGTCGGCGCAGCGCCTGGTCGAACGGCTGGGTGGGGAGCAGGGCGCGCGCCATCGGGCGCAGCGGATTCGCCGGGGTGACGCCCTCTATTGGCAATTGGGCAGCGACGGCCTGTTGCGCCTGAGCGACGCGCTGGCGCGGCATCTGGCGCTGGATGCACCGATGCTGGCACCGGCCGCACTGGTGCGGCATTTGCCGCGCGCCGAGCGCGCGGGCGTGCTGGCGGCGCTGCGGGCGATGGCGCGCACCGGCCGCCCTGCATCGCTGGCGCACGGATTGCCCGATCGGCCAGGCGATCGGCTGGTTCATCATCTGCGTATGGAAGAGGGGCATCTTGCCGCCGATGTCGAATGGCTCTCCGACCAGCATGAGCGGGACAGCAGCAGCCGGGACTATCTGACCGGCTTGCGATCACGACAGGCGGCGCTTGAGTGGCTGGACCGTCGGACAGGGCTGCCGACCACGATCCTGCTGCTGTCGATCAGCCAGTTCGAACGGATGAATGCGGCCTATGGACAGGTGGTGGGCGACGCGCTGCTTGGCCGGATCGCGCGGCGGATCGAGCGCATGGTCGATGATGTCGCGCCCGGTGCCATGGTGGCGCGGATTGCCGGAACCGAATTTCTCGTCGGCCTTGTCGGCGAACAGGGTAGCGGCGACCGGGCGACATTTCTGGCGCGCCAGCTAATCGGTGCAATCGGGCGACCGTTCAGCGCGGGCGATCACCTCATTCGCCTGATCGCGCGATGCGGTATCGCACAAGCGCGCGGCGAGGACGATGCGACGCATCTGCTGCGGCGGGCCGGCATGGCGCTGGCCGATGCACGGCAGGCGGGCGGTGAGGGCATTCGCATCCTAGCGGCGGAGAAACAGAGTCGGCAGGTCGATCCCGACCGGTTGGAAACCGACTTGCGCCTGGCGCTGGATCGGGGCGAAATCGGCATCGTGTTCCAGCCACAATATCCGGTAGGGTCGGAGATCATCAGCGGCGTCGAGGCGCTGGCGCGCTGGAACCACCCCCATTATGGCCCGCTGGGCGCCGGCATCCTGTTCGCGACGGCCGAACGATCCGATTATATGCTGCCGCTGTCCGCCCATATCCTGGGTGAGGCCCTGCGGCAGGCGTCGGCCTGGCCGCGCGCCTTGTCCGACCTGCGGCTATCCATCAATGTCACAGCCGCCGATATCGCTCAGCCGCAATTCATGCCTGACCTGCTCGATACGGTCGATCGCAGCGGATTTCCGCGGTCGCGGCTGACGGTGGAAATAACCGAAAGCGGGCTGATCCACGATGTCGATGCGGCGGCCTCGCTTTTGCGCGCGTTGCGCAAGGAAGGGCTTGCGGTCGCGATCGATGATTTTGGCACGGGCTATTCCAGTCTGGCCTATCTCAAATCCCTGCCACTCGATTATCTCAAGATCGACAGCGGCCTGGCGCAGGATATTGCCGGCACCGCGCGGGACAGGATCATCGTGCGGGGCATCATCCACATGGCCAAGTCGCTGGGGCTCAAGGTCATCGCCGAGGGCGTGGAGACCGAGGAGCAACTGGACCTGCTGGCGCGCGAGGGGTGCGATTATTATCAGGGGTTTCTGCGATCGGCGGGCATTTCTTCAGCCGAACTGGTGGCGCTGGTGCTCGCATAAGGAAAAGGCGCAGGATTGCTCCCGCGCCTTTTCCCTGTCTGCCCTTCAGGCGAGCGCCGAGTTACAGAGCGGCCTTGAGCTTGTCGACCAGATCGGTCTTCTCCCAGGGAAAGAAGTCGCCTTCGGGCTTGCGGCCGAAATGGCCATAAGCAGCGGTCGGCTGGTAGATAGGCTTGTTGAGGCCCAGATGGGTGCGGATGCCGCGCGGGGTCAGACCCCCCAGTTCCTTGAGCGACTTGATTGCATCCTCGATCCGGTCGTCGCCCACCGTGCCGGTGCCGTGCGTGTCAACGTAGAGAGACAGCGGTTCGGCGACGCCGATCGCATAGGCAATCTGGATGGTGCAACGCTGGGCAAGACCCGCGGCGACGACATTCTTGGCGAGATAGCGCGTGATATAGGCGGCCGAGCGGTCGACCTTGGTCGGATCCTTGCCGCTGAAAGCGCCGCCGCCATGGGGAGACGCGCCGCCATAGGTGTCGACGATGATCTTGCGACCGGTAAGACCCGCATCGCCATCCGGCCCGCCAATTTCGAAGCTGCCGGTCGGGTTGATGTGGTAGACGGTTTCGTCCGAAAGCAGATCGGCGGGAATGACCTTTGCCACCACGCC
The DNA here is from genome assembly GCF_000445105.1 of Sphingobium lactosutens DS20. Lineage (GTDB taxonomy): Bacteria > Pseudomonadota > Alphaproteobacteria > Sphingomonadales > Sphingomonadaceae > Sphingobium > Sphingobium lactosutens. The sequence continues at coordinate 58,063 of NZ_ATDP01000075.1, forward strand.
TTTCACATAGGCCTTGAGTTCGGCTTCCTTGTCGCCCTGGTCATAGCCCTTGGCATGCTGGGTCGACACGACGACGGCGGTGCAGGCGACCGGCTTGCTGCCTTCATACCGCAATGTAACCTGGCTCTTGGCGTCGGGTTCCAGAAAGGGCGCGGCCTTCGAATGGCGGTCGGCCGCCATCGTTTCCAGAATCTTGTGGCTATAATACAGGGTGGCGGGCATCAGGTCGGGCGTATCATTGGCGGCATAGCCGAACATGATTCCCTGATCGCCTGCGCCTTCATCCTTGTTGCCGCTGGCATCGACGCCCTGCGCGATATGGGCGCTCTGGGCATGAAGATTATTTTCAAAGCGCAGCGTTTCCCAATGGAAACCGTCCTGCTCATAACCGATGCGCTTCACCGTTTCGCGGACGGTGCGTTCAATCTCTTCCTGCGCGCCGGGCGCCCATGCGCCATTTTCATAGACGCCCTTGCAACGGATTTCGCCGGCCAGAACCACAAGCTGCGTCGTCGTGAGCGTTTCGCAGGCGATGCGCGCTTCGGGGTCCTTGGACAGGAACAGGTCGACGATGGCGTCCGAAATCTGGTCGGCGACCTTGTCGGGATGGCCTTCCGATACGGATTCGGACGTGAAGAGGTAGTTTGAACGCATGGTTGCTCCAGTCTGATGCTGTGTCTGCGTATAAAGAAATCTTTATGTGCAGCGGGTGCCTTAGCGGCTGCGGCGTCGGGTTGCAACGGCGGCGGCGGCAAGCCCCAGGGCGAACAGCGCCGGAAGAACATTGCCGAAGCGGGCAAAAGGCGTGGGCGAAAGCGCCGGCGGCAGGCCGCTATCAAGATAACCCGCGCGATTCGGGGCGATGGACCGGACGATCTGCCCACGCGCGTCGATGATGGCCGATACGCCCGTGGGTGTCGACCGGATGATCGGCATGCCTTCTTCCAGTGCGCGCAACCGGGCCTGGGCCAGATGCTGGACCGGCCCCCAACTGCCGAACCAAGCGTCATTGGACGGGTTGAACAGGAAGGCGGGTCGGTTGGCCCGGTCGATCACCTGGCCCGAAAAGATGATTTCGTAGCAAATCTGGACCCCCATCTTCAGCGATGGCCGGCCCAGGGTGGCGGGCAGGGTAAGACTCTGCGGGCCGGGGCCGGGCCAGAAATCCGCGTCGCCGGGCACTAGGCGGGACAGGCCGATGGGTTCTAGGATGTTCCGCATGGGCAGATATTCGCCATAGGGGACGAGATGCGCCTTGGAATAGCGCCCGGCAATCGTCGCCTGCGGCGTCACGATCCAAACGCTGTTGTTGGCGCCGGTCAGTTTGCTCACTGGAACGCCATTCTCCTCGACCGTTTTGAAATAGACCTTGTCCCCGCCGGTCAGCAGCAGGTCGCCCGGTCCCAACAGGCCCGCGAGCCGCGCGCGCCAGTCCGGTTCCATGTCGAGATAGGCGGGAATGGCGGCTTCGGGCCAGAAGATGAGGCGCGGCGCGGGGCGCGGTTCGCCCGACAAGGCGCGGAGTTTGGCGAAGTTGCGATATTCGGCCTCGACCGAATATTTTTCCTCCTGCCCGATATTGGGCTGAACCACCCGAACGCGCGGCGCGCCTGCTGGGATTGGCGGAGCAGGGGCGATCCAGCCGACAAGGGCGATGAGCGCGATCGGCGCGGCGATCACGCCGGCGAGCCGCGCCTGCCCATGAACGGCGAACATCAGCGCGCCTGCCGCCAATATCACCAGCGCGCCAAGGCCATAGGTGCCGATCACGGTCGCCGCGATGCCCGCGCCGGTTGGCAGCAGGATGACGCCAAGCGGGTTCCAGGCAAAGCCGGTGAAAAGCGTCGCGCGCAGAAATTCCGTGACGATCCAGCAGGCCGCGAGGACGAACAGCGACGCAAGTGGGGGCAGCGCGAACCGGCGCGCGATCCACCAATTGGCCAGGACCGCCAGTCCGGGGTAAACCGCGAGATAAAGCGAGAGAAGCACCACCGCGCCATAGCCGAACCAGTGCGGCATCGAGTCCTGAAAGGTGAAGGCGTGCGCGATCCAGTTGAGGCCAAGGGTGAAATGCCCCACGCCAAACAGCCAGCCATAAAAGAAGGCAGCGCGGCGATCGGAGGCTTTGCCGATCAGGATGATGAGCGCCGCCAGGCAGACCAGCGTTACCGGCCAGAGGTTGAGCGGCGCAAATCCGGTCGCGGACAAAAGACCCGCCAGCAGCGCTGCGACCCTTGGGTGACGGTCAAAGGCGGCCTGGACTTGGATCATGGCGATCAGCGAACCGTATCTATGGTCGCGCCGGAACATAGGTCGCTTTTGCCCTGCGATCCCGACAGGGCCGACACCGCCAGAAAGCCGCCAACGATCAGCAGCAGGAAGGCGGCGGACAGCAGCGCCAGATATTTCTCGATGAACGCCTTGATCGGGCGGCCGAATTTCCAGAACAGGATGCCGACCAGCATGAACTGGAAACCGCGGCTCAGAATGCTGGCCCACAGGAAGGTGAAGAGCGGCAGGCCGATGAAACCGGCGGTGATGGTGATCAGTTTGAAGGGGATGGGCGTCGCGCCCTTGATCAGGATGATCTCCGCTCCATAGTCCCGCAAATAACAGGCCGCGACCGGGAACTTCTCAGCCAGGCCCAGCGCGGTGAGAATCTGGGTGCCGATCGTTTCGTAGAGAAAGTAACCGATCGCATAGCCAAACAGCCCGCCCAGCACCGACGCGATGGTGCAGATGAGGCCGAACCGGATCGCCCGTTCCGGCCGGGCCAGGCACATCAGCCCCAGCAATGGATGCGGCGGGATCGGGAAGAAGCTGGATTCCATGAAGCTGACGGCGAACAGCCAGCGTTCGGCGTGGCGGTGCGCGGCCTTGGCCAGCGTCCATTGATAGAGCCTGTTGAGCATCGCGCGCGACCTAGCGGAGAAGCCGCCGCGCTGCCAGCGCTTTCGCCGGCTTCGTCATGTTGCAGGACCGACTGGTCGGCTGTCGCAAGCGACGGCGTTGACGCCGCCGCGCCGTCTGGGCAAGACCGGCTTCCCTTGTCGTCTGTTTGGTCCGCGCGTTTGAATATCTCCTCGATTCCCTGGGACAAGGTGCGGCAGCGGGCGGGCGGCGTGACGTTCGCGCTGGTTCTCAACCTGCTGCTTCTGCTGGCGCTCTTCACCCTGTCGCCATCCTTCCAGCCGCCCAAGATGGACCCGCGCCTGCCGGTCACGTTCGAAACGGAGGCCGGCCCCAAAGCCGCCAAGGAAGAGGCCAAGGCGGAAAAGGCGGAGCGGAAGGAAAAAAGCAGGGCAGAGCCGCAAAAGGCGGAGGAGCCGGTCGTTCGCCCGCCGGTCGAGGTCGAAAAGCCGGCCGAGCAGCCGCCATCTCCTTTTCCTTTCCTGACGCTTAATCGCGAGCAGATGGCGTCGGCCGACATCGGCACGATGCCCAAGCGCGCGCCCGGCGAAGGCGCGGCAGGACAGGGGGAGAGCGCGGCGGTGGCGGGGCCGGGCGAGGGGCCGGGGGGCGTCCAGCTTCGTAAGGCCCAATGGTACAGGCGTCCGAAGTATAGTGAATTGTTGCCCTATTTGCCTGAAAACCGGCCAAAATCATGGTGGGTATTGATGGCTTGTGAGCCTGTCGACCACTATCACGTTGAAAATTGCCAAGTGCTTAAGGAGTCGTCGCCGCAATTCGGTCTGGGAAGGGCGATGCGACTGGCTGCTTGGCAGTTCTTGATCATACCGGAGCGCGTTAACGGCAAAGTGATGGCGGGCAGCATGGTGAGCATACTTATCGATCACCGCGCTGCTGCTCCGCTAGAAGTCCAATAGGTGCCAATGTCTACGAGACGGGCCGTGCACTTGATTTCAATAGTCGCTAGGTCGCTATCCTGCCAAAAAAATGAGTAGCGAAGCGGTGCGGATAGCCCTCTGACCTTTGACGCCTTCAACGAACTGGACAGTTTCGTTGCGCTGTCTTTGCTGAACCAGGTGCCCCGCTGGCATGCGATGATCGCGCGCGGGGCGGGGGAGGCGCAGGCCCGAACGGTCATCGACTATGTCGCGCCAGTGGGCGAGAAGGAAGCGACGGTCGAGCGCATCATGGGCGTGGTGTCGCATTTCCTGACATGATGAGCGGGAGCGTATCCTATGGACATGTCCTGCCTCCCAACAAAAAAGGGCGTCTGGCAATCCAGACGCCCTTTCGCTCTGCGACGAGGCAATCAGATCAGGCCGTATAGACCTTTTCGACGGCGGAGCGGAATTTCGCCATGTCTTCGGCCGAACCCACGGTAATGCGCGAAACCGTCGGCCAGATGGGCCAGTTGCGGCCGATCTGCACCTTCTCGGGCGTGGCAAGCATCGCCGCCTGCATCTCCTTGGCGGGCTTTTTCCAGTCCATCATGAACATATTGGCCTGGCTGCCCGACTGGACGTCGATCCCCTTGCTCTTCAGCCACGCGATGGTTTCTTCGCGGTTGGCGATCATTTCCTCGCGCCGGGCCTTGATCAGCGCCGCTTCGGGATAAACCGCGTTGCCGCATGCCATGGCGGTGATGGACAGGCCGCCGGCGGTCGGATTGAACAGGTTGATCCGCTTTTGCAGTTCCGGATCGGCGAAAGTCAGGCCGAGGCGCACGCCCGCCATGCCGAACAGCTTGGAGAAGGTGCGCATGACCACCAGGTCCTTGCGTCCGGCCACCAGCTTCGCCGCGCTCGGCGCTTCGGAAAAGTGGATATAGGCTTCGTCGACCAGCAGGATCGAATCCTTGGGCTTGTTGGCGAGCAGCCATTCGATATCGGCCAGCGGCGTCACGGTGCCGGTCGGATTGTTGGGCGTGCAGATATAATAGAGGCCCGCATTCGGATTGGCCGCCAGCATGGCCTTCACATCATGGCCCGCGCCCGGAGCCTGTGGCGCCTTGGCGATCGGGGCCTTGAGGTAATCGGCGGTGCGCCAGGCCGACTCAAACGTCGGATCGGCAGTCACCAGCCCCTTGGTGGGCGAGCAGAAGGCGGCGACCGTGCTGACCAGCGGACCGCCCGATCCGGGCCAGAGCATCACATGGCCTTCGGGAATGCCCTCTACCGACGCGACGGTCTTGACCAGTTCGCCGCGGTAATTGTCGGGATCATACCAGTTGCCGAGCGCAGCGGCCTTGGCCGCGGCATCGACGCCTGAAGGGAAGGGACCGGTCCAGCATTCGTTGGAGCCGATGCGCACCGCGCCCGCGACGCCGCGCGCGGCCTGCTGCTGCGCCTGCGCTGCGCCGCCCAGCAACGAACTGGCGGCGACGCCTGCGCCCACCAGCGCGGCGACTTCCGCGATCTGGCGGCGCGAATAGCCGCGTTCCATCAGGTCTTCCCTGGCATCCTTGTTCAGCATCATGGTCATATCGTCCGTCCCCGTTCTGCAAGAAGCACACACAAACGAAAGACGAAGCGGCGGCACATTTCCGCAATGTGCCGCCGCCCGATCATAATATTATTTTGCGCGAGCGCATCGCTGGCTTTCAGGCCTTCCAAACCTTGTCCACCGCCGCGTTGAAGGCGTCCATTTCCTCCATCGAACCGACGGACACGCGCGAGACATTGGGCCAGATCGGCCAGTTGCGGCCAATCTGCACCTTTTCCGCCAGGATTGCCGCCTGCATCTCCTTTGCTGGCTTGCCCCAATCCACCATGAACATATTGGCCTGGCTGCCCGGAATCACCTTGATCCCCTTGGATTTGAGGTGATTGATCGCCTTGTCACGCGCCGCGATCATTTCCGCCCGGCGCCCCTTGATCAGGTCCGCCTGCGCGACCGACACGGTGCCAGCGGCGACCGCCGTCATCGGCAGCATCGCCGTCACCTGACCGCCGTCATAGCGCATCATCTTCTTCATCAGCGCGGGGTTCGCAAAGGTCAGGCCCAGGCGCATGCCCGCCATGCCGAACAATTTGGAAAAGGTGCGCAGAACCAGCACGTCGTCGCGCGACGCCGCCAGCTTGGCGGCATTGGGTCCGTCGAACCAGTGGATATAGGCTTCGTCAACGACCAGGATCGAATCCTTGGGCTTGTTGTTGGCCAGCCATTCAATGTCGGCCAGCGGCGTGACTGTGCCCGTCGGATTGTTGGGCGAACAGATATAATAGACCCCTGCATTGGGATCGGCCGCCAGCATCGCCTTGACGTCATGGCGATAGTCGCTGGTCAGCGGCACCTTGGTGACTTTGGCGCCCAGCCAGTCGCCCGTCCGCCAGATCGCTTCATAGGTCGGGTCAGCAGTGACGATGCCGCGCGTGGGGGAGGCATAGGCGACCGCAACGCGGCTCAGCGGGTCGGACGATCCGGGCCAGGCAGTCACATATTCGGCCGGGATGCCTTCGACCGCGGAGACAGCTGAAAATAATTTCTGATGCTCATTATCGGGCTCGTAGCGATTGCCTTCATTGACCAGCTTGTAGGCGGCCTCCGCCGCGACCGGGAAGGGGCCGGTCCAGCACTCGTTCGCACCGATGCGCACCGCGCCTTCGACCGGCTTGGCCGCCTGTTGCGCGGCAGCGCCGGTCACGCGCAGCGTCGCGGTGGCGGCGCCCAACATCGCGGCCGCCTTCGCCAGCTGGCGGCGTGAATAGCCGCGGTCGATAAGATCCTGTTCGAAATGTGTCATATCTGCTTGGGTCGCCATGGTCCTGTCTCCCTGCGGGCCGTGCCTGGAAAGGTCGTCACTCTATTGGACGAAGCTACCGATTGTTTCCGCTATGTGAATGGCGGGCGGTCTTTTTGAGGTGATATTTTTCAGCCCGACCTTGGCCGCACAAATCTTGGCACTTTCCGGGTCAATCTGGTAGCGCTGCCCCATGCCCACGACGCCCGCCGCTGCCGCCCGCCAGATCCTTGTCCTGTTGCAGGAGGTGATGGCGTCGCGCAACAGCGCCCAGGCGAAGCTGAACAAGGTGGTGGAGATCATCGGCCAGTCGCTCTCCAGCGAAGTCTGCTCCATCTATCTGGTGCGCGAAGGTGTATTGGAACTGTTCGCCACGCGCGGCCTCAAACAGGAGGCGGTCCACGTCACGCGGATGGCCATGGGGGAGGGGCTGGTGGGCCTTATCGCCACCAATGTCGAGACGCTGAACCTTGACGAGGCGGCGGCGCATCCCGACTTTTCCTATCGTCCCGAAACCGGGGAAGATCGTTTTCACAGCTTTGCCGGTGTGCCGATCGTGCGGCGGGAGCGGTCGATCGGTGTCCTGTGCGTGCAGCATGTGGAGCCGCGCCGCTATGAAGAGGTGGAGATCGAGGCGTTGCAGACGGTCGCCATGGTGCTGTCCGAACTGATCGCAAACGCCGAACTGGCCGATGACGGCCCGGCCGACGCACGCGTTGCCGAAACGGGCACGACCATCTTGCAGGGTCTGCAACTGGTGATGGGCATGGCGCGCGGCCACGCCGTCTTTCACCAGCCGCGCATCCATGTCGAACATACGGTGGCGGAAGATACCGAGGCCGAACGCGCGCGGGTCATTTCCGCCTTCACGAAGATGCGCGAGCAGATCGACCGGATGACCGGCGCGGCCGAATTCGGGACCGAGGGCGAACATCAGGAGGTGCTCGAAACCTACAAGATGTTCGCCTATGACGAAGGGTGGATCCGGCGGATCAATGAAGTGATCGACAGTGGCCTGACCGCCGAGGCGGCGATCGAGAGGGTGCAACAGCGCACCCGCATGCGCATGCGGCAGATTGACGACCCGCTGTTGCAGGATCGGATGCACGACCTAGAGGATATGGCGAACCGGCTGCTTCGGATCGTGTCGGGGCAATTGGGGACCGCCGCGCAACTGGGTTTGCGCCAGGACGCCATATTGATCGCGCGCAATCTGGGGCCGGCGGAGCTGCTGGAATATGATCGTCGGCGGTTGAAGGGCGTGATTCTGGAGGAAGGGTCGCTGACGGCCCATGTCACCATCGTCGCGCGCGCGATGGGCGTGCCTGTTCTGGGCCGGGTGCGGGATGTCCGCCACAAGCTCAATGAAGGCGACCTCATCCTGCTGGACGTGGCGGACAATACAGTCTTGATCCGGCCCGGCCCGGACATGGACGAGGCGTTCGAGAACAAGCTGCATGTGACGCAGAAGCGCCGCGCGGAATTTGCCGCCATGCGCGACCTGCCGTCCGTGACCACCGATGGGCAGCGCGTCGAATTGATGGTCAATGCGGGCCTGCGCGAAGACGCGCAGGCGCTGGACTTGGTCGGTGCGGATGGCATCGGCCTGTTCCGCACCGAATTCCAGTTCCTGGTGTCCGCGACCCTGCCGCAACGCGAAAAGCAGCAAAGGCTTTACAAGGATGTGCTGGACGCGGCGGGCGACCGGCCAGTCATTTTCCGCACCGTCGATATCGGCGGCGACAAGGCGTTGCCCTATATGCAGCGCGATGGCGACGAGGAGTTGGAGGACAATCCCGCCATGGGCTGGCGCGCGCTGCGGCTCGCGCTCGATCGCGACGGGCTGATGAAGGCGCAGGCGCGCGCGCTGCTGGAGGCGAGCGCGGGCAAGATACTCAACATCATGTTCCCGATGGTGTCGGAGCCGTGGGAATATGAAGCCGCCCGTGCTCTGGTCGAGCATCAGCGCGAATGGCTGCACGGCCATAAGAAAAAGCTGCCGATCGCCGTCAAATATGGCGCGATGCTGGAAGTGCCGGCCTTGGCCGAAGTGCTCGACCTGTTGCTGCCGCGCCTCGACTTCCTGTCGATCGGCACCAACGACCTGACGCAATTTCTGTTCGCGGCGGACCGCGCCCACCCGAAGCTGGCGGAGCGGTATGATTGGCTGAGCATCGCGATCCTGCGCTTCCTGGACCGCGTCGTGCGCGCCTGCGTGGCGCATCAGGTGCCGGTCGGTGTCTGCGGCGAAATGGGTGGGCGCACGCTGGAGGCGATGGCGCTGATCGGCCTTGGCATCCGACGCTTGTCGATCACCCCTCCGTCAGTCGGCCCGGTCAAGGCGATGATCCGCGCAGTCGACGCGGCGCAGCTGCAATTCCTGATGCGGGAATGGCTCGACAGCGGTGCGCCGGACATACGCGAACGGCTGACGCAATGGGCATCCGATCGGGGTGTGGAACTCAGCTGAAACGGCTGGACCGGCGTTGACAATGCCCGTCCCGCAATGAGACAAGGCCGACCATCACAGGTCGCGGAGCAATATGGCAGAAGAACCAGACATCGAACCCGGCGCGACGCCGGTGGAAGACACGCAGCCCAGGACGCCCGGCGCAAAACTGCGCGCCGCGCGGGAAGCGCAGGGGCTTTCGCTTCAGGATGTCGCGACGCGCACGCGTATCGCCTTGCGGCAACTCGAAGCGGTTGAGCGCGATGATTATGGTGCCTTACCGGGTATTCCCTATGCCGTGGGCTTTGCCCGGGCCTATGCCCGTGCCGTGGATGTGGACGAAGTGGCGATTGCCGCCGAAGTGCGGGAAGGCGTCCATGGTTCGGACCTGGGCGCCAATCGCTATGAGGCGTTCGAGCCGGCCGATCCGGCGCGCGTGCCGTCGCGTGCGCTGGCCTGGACGCTGGCCGCGATCGTGCTGGTGCTGATCGGTGGCTATATCATCTGGCGTACCCAATTGTTCACGCCGCCGTCGAGCGAGGAGATTGCCGCCAGCGCGCCAGCCCGGCCCTCTGCGCCCGCAGCGGGCAGCGCCGTCGCGCCCATTCGCCAGGTGCCGCAAACTGTCGTCTTCACGGCGGTGGATGATGTCTGGTTGCGGATCGTCGATGAAGCAGGCGAGCGGTTGAAGGACGGGACTATGAAGAAGGGCGAAAGCTTCACCCTTCCCGCCGGTGCGCGCAATCCCACGATCTTGACCGGTCGCCCGCAGGCATTGAACGTCACTGTAGGTGGAAAGCTTATTCCGCCCCTGGGCGCTGCCGATCGCACCATCGCCGATGTTCCGGTCAATGCCGAGGCGTTGTTGGCGCGCGCCGCTCCGGCCGCGCAACAATCCGGCACGCCGGCCGGCGGGCAAGCGGTGCCTGCTGCTTCGGCGAACTGACAGGAGCGAAGGTCCCGCTTTACCGCAGGTAATTAGGCTTTATGGTTAAGGGTGCGGCCGTCACCTCAGCGGGGAGTTGAAGGTCGCAGCTTGGAAGTCATGCGCTTGCCGGTCGGAAGGATATGGTCCGTGCCGGGGTCGCAGCAGTCGGGGAACGTCATGCGTCACGCCTTATTCGCGTCCACAGCCGCCATCGCAAGCGCGATGATCGCCCTTGCCTCGCCAACTGCGGCACAGACCAGTGTCGAAGGGCGTGTCGATCGGCTGGAAAAGGAGATGCGCGCGGTGCAGCGCAAGGTATTTCCCGCGGGCACGCCGATCGAAGCGGAGATTACGCGTCCCGCGACACCCCAGCCATCGCCGGGAACGCCCGCATCGACGCCTGTCGCTGACCTGACGGCGCGGGTGAGCGCGCTAGAATCGCAACTGGCCTCGATCACGGGGCAGGTTGAGGAAAACAGCTACAAGCTGCGTCAGCTCGAAGAATCCTTCACCAAGTACAAGGCTGAAACTGACGCGCGGATGGCGCCTGCCGCGCCGCCGGTAGCCACGGTGCCGACGGCATCGTCAGGCGCCGGCGCAGCGCCCGCACCCGCCGAACCGGCGCCCGCCAGGCCTGCCGCCGCCAAACCCTCCGCCCCCGCAGGCGCGAGCGAAGCGCGCAAGACGGCAGTCGCGGCGATTGAGCGGCCCAATAGCGGTGATGAGGCCAATGACGCCTATACCTACGGCTTTCGCCTGTGGGACGCCAAATTCTACCCGGAGGCGCAGGCGCAACTCAAAGCCACGGTCGACAAATATGGCGACAGTTCGGTCGCCAGCCGGGCGCAGAACCTGCTTGGTCGCGCCTATCTGGATGATGGCAAGCCGGCGCTCGCCTCCGTGGCCTTTTACGAAAATTATCAGAAGCGGCCGCGTGGCGACCGTGCGGCTGACAGCCTGGCCTATCTTGGCGAAGCGCTTATCCAGCTGAAAAAACCTGCTGATGCCTGCAAGGTCTATCAGGAACTGGATCAGGTTTATGGCAGCAGCCTGTCCTCTAGCCTGCGTGCGATGATGGACAAGGGCCGCGCTCAGGCGAAGTGCAGCTGACAGGCGAAAGCGCCGCGCTTCAGACGCGGCTGGTCGATGCGACGCGCGCGCTGGTCGGCAATGATCCGGCGACCCGTTTCGCCGTCGCCGTGTCCGGGGGACCGGACAGCATGGCGCTGCTGTGGCTCGCGGCGGGCGCCTTTCCGGGTCGCGTGGCCGCAGTGACGGTCGATCATGGCTTGCGGCCGGAATCCGCCGACGAAGCGGCAATGGTGGCGCGATGGTGTAGCGCGCACGGTATCGATCATGCCACGCTCCATCCCGATGTGCCGGTGACGGGCAATGTCCAGGCTTGGGCGCGCGCCATGCGCTATCGCCTGATGGAGGCTTGGCGCGCGTCTTGCGCCATGGACTGGATCATGACCGCCCATCACGCCGACGATCAGCTCGAAACAGTGGTGATGCGTCTCAACCGGGGGTCGGGCATTGGTGGACTTGCCGGCGTGCGCGCCAGGTCCGGCCGGGTGATCCGGGCACTGCTGGGCGAGCGCAAGGCGCAGTTGCAGGCATTTGTCGATCGCGAAAAATTACCGCATGTGCAGGATCCCTCAAATCGCGACGCGCGCTTTGACCGGGCTGCCTTGCGCTTGGCGCTGTCTGACGCGCCCTGGTTGGACGCGCAGGCGGTGACGCGTAGCGCCGCAGCATTGGCGGAGGCGGAAGCCGCGATTCTGTGGAGCGTCGCGCAACTGGCGGAGCGTCATGTGCGCGCCGACGGCCTCGGATGGACGCTCGACCGTATCGACCTTCCGCGCGAATATCTGCGTCGGCTATTGGTGCATATGCTGATGCTGGCCGGCGCAAAGACGCCGCGTGGGGACACGTTGGATCACGCCTTGCAGGAGGCGGCGGCTGGCCGTCAGGCAAGCCTTGGCGATTGGCTGGTGAAAGGCGGCAGCACGTGGAGCCTGCGACCGGCGCCGCCGCGCAATTAATTTGGCAAAAGGTTCCACGGGTCAGCGCGCCGTACTCACGTTTTGCCGCTTTTAGCCTGATAGTGGCATCTGGTTAACGGTCGATATGGTATCGGGCCTGCTTTCCAGCGGGACTCTCTATGCATGTTTGAATTTGCTGCTTTATCTTATGGTCTCTTGGCAAGCGTCATTCTTTCGGCGGCGCAGCGGAATCGGACTTTGGCTCGGCCGCATCCACCGTTGCTGCTTTATATGGGATATCTGCTGTGCGGTATGTCGGCAGGCCTCGCTCTGGCGCTCGGCTATCTTGCATTGACGATCGCCGGGGTCGTCTGACCTTCGGTCATCTATGCTAAATCGCCGCCAGGGAACGGCGTCGGCTGCGCTTGCGCTTTTGTCGGCGTGCCCTATCTTGGCGGGTGAAAGAGAGTGATGATGAACGACGAGAAAGACCCGCAGGGCAACCCCTGGATCAAGAGCGCGATGATTTGGGCAGGCGTGATTGTCGCCCTGTTGCTGTTCGTATCTCTGTTCGACAGCCGCACCGCCACGACGGCAGGCACTGGCATCGCCTATTCCGAGTTTCGCTCGAAAGTGCAGGAAGGGCAGGTCAAGGATGTCGCGATCGCGCCTGATCGCATCACCGGTACCCTGTCGAGCGGCCAGAAATTCAGCACTGTCCCGGTCAACGATCCGGGCCTTCCCAAGATGCTCGATGACTTCAACGTCAAATATTCGGGTCAGGCGGAGGAGCAACCCAGCTTCTGGATGATCCTCATCTACCAGTCGCTGCCGTTCCTGCTGATATTGGGCATCGCCTTTTTCGTGCTGCGTCAGATGCAGAAGGGCGGCGGCGCCGGTGGCGCCATGGGTTTTGGCAAGTCGAAGGCCAAGCTGCTGACCGAAAAGCATGGCAAGGTGACGTTTGATGACGTGGCCGGCATCGACGAGGCGCGCGAGGAATTGCAGGAAATCGTCGAGTTCCTGAAAGACCCCAGCAAATTTGCGCGTCTGGGCGGCAAGATTCCCAAGGGTGCGCTGCTGGTCGGTTCGCCCGGTACCGGTAAGACGCTGCTGGCGCGCGCGATCGCGGGCGAAGCCGGTGTGCCTTTCTTCACCATCTCCGGGTCAGACTTTGTCGAAATGTTCGTGGGCGTTGGTGCGAGCCGTGTGCGCGACATGTTCGAGCAGGCGAAGAAGAATGCGCCCTGCATCGTCTTCATCGACGAAATCGACGCGGTTGGCCGCCATCGCGGCGCGGGCCTGGGCAATGGCAATGACGAGCGCGAGCAGACGCTGAACCAGCTTCTCGTCGAAATGGATGGCTTCGAGGCGAATGAAGGTATCATCATCGTCGCGGCGACCAACCGTCCCGACGTACTCGATCCCGCGCTGCTGCGTCCCGGCCGTTTTGACCGGCAGGTCGTGGTGCCGCGCCCCGACATTGAAGGCCGCGAGAAGATTCTTGCTGTCCACATGAAGAAGGTGCCGCTCGCCCCCGACGTCAATCCGCGCACCATCGCGCGTGGCACGCCGGGCTTTTCGGGCGCGGACCTCGCCAATCTCGTCAATGAAGCCGCGTTGATGGCGGCCCGGCGGGGCAAGCGTCTGGTCGCCATGGACGAGTTCGAGGCGGCCAAGGACAAGGTCATGATGGGCAGCGAGCGTCGCTCCATGGTCATGACCGACGATGAAAAGAAGATGACCGCCTATCATGAGGCTGGCCATGCCATCGTCGCAATGCACGAACCGGCCTCCGACCCGATTCACAAGGCGACGATCATCCCGCGCGGTCGCGCTTTGGGCATGGTCATGCGGCTGCCCGAACGGGACAGCTACAGCTATCATCGTGACAAGATGCACGCCAACATGGCCGTCGCCATGGGTGGACGCGTGGCCGAGGAAATCATCTTCGGCTATGACAAGGTGTCATCGGGCGCATCGGGTGACATTCAATATGCCACCAAGCTGGCCCGCGACATGGTGACCCAGTGGGGCATGTCCGACAAGCTGGGTCCGCTCCAATATGAAGAGCAGCAGGGCGAAACCTTCCTTGGCTATTCGCAGAGCCAGCGCGTCCATATGTCTGACGAGACGGCGAAGCTGATCGACAAGGAAATTCGCGGTCTGGTGGAGCAGGGTTATGCCCGGGCGCAAGAGGTGCTCAAGGGCCATGAAGACCAGTTGCATCTTCTGGCCAACGCCATGCTGGAATATGAGACGCTGACCGGCGAGGAAATCAAAACACTGCTGGAGCAGGGTGAGATTACCCGCGACGACGGGACCACGATCAAGCCTTCGGTCATCCCGGCGGTCGGATCGTCAATCCCGAAAATCCGCAAGCGCAAGGGGCCGTTCGGCGATCCTACGCCAGCCGGCGCGTAAGCCGCGACAACAGGCATTTTCAAGAAAGGCGCGGCCTCCCGGTCGCGCCTATTTTCATTTGCGGCTTAGGTTGCCGGGTCAAAATGCAGCGCCATCCGGTAGTGCGTTCTCGTCGAGGACAAATGCGCATTTGAGCGATCCAAGGGGTAGCCGCGCTCCGCCTGACATGTACGGCGAGAAAGGGTTTGGTGTGTGGCGCGCCTGATATTTGCTAGCGTGTTGCAGGTCGCAGCGACCAACGGATACCGGCTACCACTGAAATCGTCACGACGACGCGGGTAGAACTAAGCCTATATGTGATCAGAACAGGCTATCTATCCTTAAGATAGCAACAAAAAACGGCCCGCCAGGCGAGCCGTTTCTCAATCATCGATACGGTGAAGCGTCTCAGTTGGCCGGGGCGACGCCCTGGTCGGTCATGAGCTGATGCAGCTCGCCCGCCTCATACATTTCCATCATGATATCGCTGCCGCCGACAAACTCGCCCTTCACATACAGCTGTGGGATCGTCGGCCAGTCCGAATAGGCCTTGATACCCTGACGGATGGCCTGATCCTGCAACACGTCGACGGTTTCGTAGCCGACGCCCAGATGCTCCAGAATGGCAATCGCCCGGCTGGAAAAGCCGCATTGGGGGAAAAGCGGCGTGCCTTTCATGAAAAGCACCACATCATGGCCAGTCACAATCTGCGCGATCCGCTGCTGCACGGCGTCGGTCATCATCGTCATCCAATTCTATCTGTCGCGGCCACAGGAGGCGCGAAACGTTCCAGGTGCGTTAGTTGGGAACCGCGGTGGTGAGTTGCAAGGCATGGAGCACGCCGCCCATGCGCCCGCCCAAGGCGGCATAGACTGCACGCTGCTGCGCGACCCGGCTCATCCCCCGGAAACTTTCGGATACGACCCGCGCGGCATAATGATCCCCGTCGCCGGCCAGGTCGGTTATTTCAACCTGCGCATCGGGGATGGCGGCGCGAATCATGTCAGCAATGTCGTCGGCGGCCATGGGCATGGTCGGCGCGTTCCCTATTGAGCTTCGATGAACATGCGGCGTGCGATCACCGCCTGTTCTTCCAGCGCCGCGCGCACGCCCGCTTCGTCAATGTCGATCCCGGCCTGAGTCATATCGCCGACCAGCTTGCGGATGACATCCTCATCGCCCGCTTCCTCGAAATCGGCCTGCACGACCGCCTTGGCATAGGCATCGGTTTCCTCCGGCGTCAGGCCCATCTTCGCTGCGGCCCATTCGCCCAGCAGCCGATTGCGGCGCGCCTGGATGCGGAATTCCATCTCCTGATCATGCGCGAACATATTTTCGAACGCTTTTTCGCGATCGTCGAACGTAGTCATATGCTGGTGCCCCGCTTAGATGGCCTGTTGTCGAACAGTGATAGGAAGATGCAAGGGATTACGCAACGGCCGGCGCGGCGGAGGGGACAATCCAGGGGCGTTCTTGCGCCTGTTGCGCTTCATAGCTGTCAATGACGTCAGCATCGCCCAGCGTCAGGCCAATTTCATCCAGCCCGCCCAGCAGGCATTGTTTGCGAAACGGGTCGATATCGAAATGGAAGCGGTCCTGAAA
The DNA here is from genome assembly GCF_000445105.1 of Sphingobium lactosutens DS20. Lineage (GTDB taxonomy): Bacteria > Pseudomonadota > Alphaproteobacteria > Sphingomonadales > Sphingomonadaceae > Sphingobium > Sphingobium lactosutens. The sequence goes on from NZ_ATDP01000075.1 coordinate 74,080, forward strand.
CGGCGTGGTGACGCTCTGCGCCTCCAGATCGATATGGATGGGATCCGTCTTCGCGACCTCCATCAACCGATCGACGGCATCCTGCGGCAGGACAACCGTCAATATGCCGTTCTTGAACGCATTGCCCGAGAAGATATCGGAAAAACTCGGGGCGATCACCACCTTGATGCCAAGGTCCGCCAGCGCCCAGGCGGCATGTTCGCGGCTGGACCCGCAGCCGAAATTATCGCCAGCGATCAGGATCGGACTGCCGGCATAGGCAGGATCGTCAAAGACATTGCCCGGCTGCTTGCGCAACACCTCGAACGCGCCCTGGCCAAGGCCGCTGCGTGAAATCGTCTTGAGCCAATGGGCGGGAATGACGATGTCGGTGTCGACATTCTTCATCCCGAACGGATAGGCCCGCCCTTCGACCGTCGTGAGTTTGTCCATCAGTTCGCCTTCTGCACCTCGGGCGCCGGCGTGTCTTCGGCGCGGCCCAGCGTTGCCGCCATCGCCGCGCTGGCCAATGCCCCCATCGTCAGCAGCCAGAAAATCTTCTTCATGCGACCATCCCCTTTTGCGTCGTCATCAATTCGCGAACATCGGTGAGCCGCCCGGTAATGGCGGCGGCAGCGGCCATGACGGGCGATACCAGATGCGTGCGTGCCCCCGGTCCCTGGCGGCCCATGAAATTGCGGTTGCTGGTCGACGCACAGCGCTCGCCGGCCGGCACCTTGTCCGGGTTCATCCCCAGGCACGCGGAGCAGCCCGGCTCGCGCCATTCAAAGCCTGCGTCAAGAAAGATGCGGTCCAGCCCCTCGGCTTCGGCCTGCGCTTTAACGAGGCCCGATCCGGGCACCACCATCGCATGCTTGATGCCGGACGCGACATGACGACCCTTCAGCAAGGCGGCTGCGGCGCGCAAATCCTCGATCCGGCTGTTCGTGCAACTGCCGATGAAGATATGTTCGATAGCGACGTCCTGCATCCGCTGCCCAGCCGTAAGGCCCATATAGTCCAGCGACTTGCGCACCGCGTCCTGCTTGCTCGCATCCTCAAAGCTGCCTGGATCGGGCACGACGCCGGTGATCGGCACGACGTCTTCGGGGCTGGTGCCCCAGGTAACGGTCGGCACGATATCGGCGGCGTCAATCACCACGGTCTTGTCGAACGTCGCGCCGTCGTCCGTGACCAATGTTTTCCAATAGGCGACGGCCGCGTCCCAGTCCGCGCCCGCAGGCGCCATCGGCCGCCCTTTCAGATAAGCGAAGGTCTTCTCATCAGGCGCGAACAGGCCGGACCGCGCGCCCGCTTCGATCGACATATTGGCGACCGTCAGTCGCCCTTCGATCGACATGTCGCGGAAGACGGACCCGCGATATTCCATGACATGCCCGGTCCCGCCCGCGGTGCCGATCGCGCCGCAGATGGCCAGCGCCACATCCTTGGGCGTCACGCCGGGGGCGAGCTCGCCGTCGACCACAACGGCCATCGTCTTCGACTGTTTGAGCAGCAGGGTCTGTGTGGCAAGCACATGCTCGACCTCACTGGTGCCGATGCCAAAGGCCAGAGCGCCCAACGCACCATGCGAGCTGGTATGACTGTCGCCACAGACCAAAGTGGTGCCGGGCAGGGTGAAGCCCTGTTCCGGGCCGACGACATGGACGATGCCTTGTTCAGGGTCCGCATCGCCGATCAGCCGCACGCCGAATTCCGGCGCATTGCGTTCCAGCGCGGCCAGCTGCTGCGCACTTTGGGGATCGCTGATCGGAATGCGATTGCCCGCCGCATCACGGCGCGGCGTCGTTGGCAGATTATGATCTGGCACCGCCAGCGTGAGGTCGGGCCGACGCACCTTGCGTCCGGCAAGGCGTAGCCCTTCGAACGCCTGCGGACTGGTCACCTCATGCACAAGGTGACGATCAATATAGATGAGGCAGGTGCCGTCGGGACGCCGTTCAACGACGTGCGCGTCCCAAATCTTCTCGTAAAGGGTGCGGGGCTTAACCATGATGCTTCCCCCTAGACCCCTCCTGCCAAAGGGAAAAGGGGGAATACGACCGAAATATCCTGTTTTTGTCAGGGTAGCGGCAAGAAAGTTACGTCCTCGTCATCCGGCTCGATAATCCGCGATAATCCTGCCGGCAGCGGCGATCTCTGCCTCATGGCTTTCCTCTCGCCAGGTTTCGGCCAGGGCTTCGCTTTCCCACTGCTTCATCGCCGGGTGATCCAGCATATGATCGACCCACGCCTGCGCCGCCTTTCCGACGTCCAGTCCATAGCTGCGTACCCGAAAGACGACGGGCGCGTAAAAGGCGTCGACCGCAGTGAAGGCCTTGCCCGCCAGGAATGGGCCGCCGAAACGGTCCAGCCCCTGTTCCCATAGCTCGCGCAGCCGCGCGATATCCCGCCCCAGCGCGGGGGAGCGCATGTTGGGCTCGACGCGCACGCCAATATTCATCGGGCAGTCCTGGCGCAGCGTCGCGAAACCGCTGTGCATTTCGGCAACGGCGCATTGCGCAAAGGCGCGGGCGGCCTCGTCCGCTGGCCAGACGCCCGCGTGGCGATCGGCAAGGTAGAGCGTGATGCCAAGCGAATCCCACACGGTTCGATCGCCGTCGATCAACGCGGGCACTTGGCCCGTTGGCGAGAAGCTGTGGAAGGCGGCGTAATTACTGGCGGCGGCAAAGGGTTCGATATGATCGTCGAACGGCAGGCCCAGCGCCGTCATCAATATCCAAGGGCGCAGCGACCAGCTGCTGTAGTTGCGATTTGCGGTAATCAGCGTGTACGCCATGAGGCGATGCTCCCATGCAATTGATGGAGGGCGGCATAGCTGATTGGTGGTCGCCGATATAGCGGCATCCATCCAAGCCTCCCCATAACGGGCGATGTTTGCATGGACGACGCCCTAGCCAAATGCCTGATCCAACGGCACAATGGGCCCATCCCGTGCGATGCCTTTGCATCGCCTCTTCCCATCATGGAGTTCCAGTCGTGAACCGACGCCAATTTCTTGCCACCAGCGGCGCCACCGCCATCGCTGCGGCCACACCCCATGTTCTTGCGCAGACCGGCAGTGCCGATGCGCGGTTCCGCGCGATGCTGGACCGGTTTTTCTATGAGCGCCTGGAATCATCTCCCGAAAGCGCCACGCGTCTTGGCCTGGACACGGGGCCTCGCGCGGCCTTGCGCGGGCAATTGAGCGATACGAGCGCAGCGGGCGTCGCCAAGGACATAGCGCGCGTAAAGGCCCAGGCGCAGCAGCTCGCCAGCTTCGATCGGTCAAAGCTCAGCGAAGCGAGCCAGCTCGATTATGATGTCCTGTCCTACCAGTTCGACCGGTCGCTGGGGGGCGAACAATTTGGCTATGGCGAAACCATGGGCCGCTATGCGCCCTATATCCTTTCGCAACTGACCGGCAGCTATCGCGAAATTCCCGACTTCCTGGATTCGCAACATCGGGTGAAGGATGCGGCGGACGCCGACGCCTATCTGTCGCGTCTGGAGGCCTTTCCCGCGGCGATGGACGGCGAACTGGAGCGGCAAAAGGCGGACGCCGCTCGTGGTGTTTTCTCACCCGACTATATTCTGGACACGACGATGAAGATGCAGGCCGCGCTGCGCGATCAGCCAGCGGCTGAGACGGTGCTCGTCACGTCGTTCGTCAAGAAGCTCAAGGACGCGGGTCTGCCGCCGGATCGGGCCGCTCAAGCTGAAAAGATCGTGGCGGAAAGCATCTTTCCCGCCGTTGATCGCCAGCGTGCGCTGGTGCGCGATTTGCGTGCCAGGGCGGTGCATGATGCGGGTTGCTGGCGCCTGCCCGATGGCGAGCAATTCTATGCCAATGCGGCCGAAGCGGCGACGACGACGAAGCTGACCGGTGACGAAATTCACCGCATCGGTCTGGATCAGGTCGCCCAGATCAGCGCCCGGATCGACGCGATCCTGAAAGGCGAGGGGATGAGCCAGGGCAGCGTCGGTGAGCGGCTGGTGGCGCTCAACAAGCGGCCCGACCAGCTTTATCCCAACACCGATCCGGGTCGTGAGGCCTTGCTGGCGCAGCTCAATCGCCAGATCATCGCCATGAGCAAGCGCCTGCCCGAGGCCTTTTCCGCCAGGACGCTGCCCAAGGCGCCGGTCGAGGTGCGCCGCGTGCCAGTGACGATCCAGGCGGGCGCGCCGGGCGGCTATTATCAGAATGCCTCGCTCGACGGCTCGCGCCCGGCTATCTATTATATCAACCTGCGCGACACGTTCGATCGGCCCAAATTCGGCCTTGCGACGCTGACCCATCATGAAGCCGTGCCGGGCCATCATCTCCAGGTATCGGTCGCGCTGGAATCGAATGCCATTCCGCTGATCCGGCGGCGTGGCGGCTATAGCGGCTATTCAGAAGGCTGGGCGCTCTATTCCGAACAACTGGCCGACGAAATGGGCATGTATGAAGGCGATCCGCTGGGTCAGGTCGGCTATCTGCAATCGCTATTGTTCCGCGCGACTCGTCTGGTGGTAGACTCAGGGATGCACGCCAAGCGTTGGAGCCGCGAAAAAGCGACGGATTTCCTGATTGCCACGACCGGCATCGCGCGAGGCCGCAGCCAGGGTGAAATTGATCGCTACACCGTCTGGCCAGGACAGGCATGCAGTTACAAGATCGGCCACACCGTCTGGAACGACCTGCGCGAAGACGTGAAACAGCATCAGGGCGCTGCTTTCGACATCAAGCAGTTTCATGAAGTGCTAACGCTCGGCGCGATGCCGCTCGACATATTGAAGCAGACCGTGCGCCGCCGCGCGGGCATCGCCTGACACGGATGCCACGGGATGGAGCCTCGCGCTTGGCGAGGCTCCATCCGGTCATTCGTCCACGCGCGCGGCCGTGCAGGCGAAGCTTCCATCAAGTCAGCGGCGAAACGTCTCGGCGGCTGCACTGGCAAGCTGATCGGCGCGCTCATTTTCGGGATGGCCGGCATGGCCTTTCACCCATTTCCAGGACATCTGGTGGCGGGCGGCCGCCTTGACGAGTTCCTGCCAAATCTCGACATTTTTCACTGGTTTATTGTCGGCGGTGCGCCAGCCCCTTTTTTGCCAGCCGAACACCCATTTGGTGATGCCATCCATGACATATTTGCTGTCGGTGTAGAGCGTTACCGCGCATGGCTTCTTGAGCAGGTTGAGCGCTTCAAGCGCCGCCGTCATTTCCATGCGGTTGTTGGTCGTCTGCGGCTCGCCACCGGAGATTTCCTTTTCCGTGTCGCCAAAGCGCAGCACCGCGCCCCAACCGCCAGGGCCAGGATTGCCCTTGCACGCGCCATCGGTGAAAATCTCGACCCGGGGGAGATCGCTCATGCGCCCAGCAACTCCGCTGCGTCCGCATGGGTGTAGAAATCCAGTCGGCGCAGATAGGCGGTGGGGTCCTTGCGCGTCACCAGCGCATCGGCCGGCGTATTGATCCAGTCATAGGCGCGCGTGAGCAGGAAACGCAGCGCCGCGCCGCGACACAGGGTCGGGAAGGCGTCGCGCTCAGCCTGCGTGAGGCCATGGGCTTCGCTGTATCCGTTGCCCAGTGCGGCTGCTCGATCCCCGAACCAGCTCGCGCCATCATTGCTGAAACACCAGGCACTGTGCGTGACGGCAAGGTCATAGGCGCGAATGTCGGTGCAGCTGAAATAAAAGTCGATGAGGCCGGTCACATGATCGCCCAGCATCAGCACATTGTCGGGGAACAGGTCCGCATGGATCACCGATTGCGGCAGGTCTGAGGGCCAATGCGCATCCAGCCAGGCAAGTTCGTCGCGTACCCGGCCAGCCAGCCCCGGCTCGATTTGGTCGAGATCGCTGCCGCAGCGCGCGGCGAGGGCATGCCAGCCCGCCTTGTCCAGCCGGTTGGGGCGCTGCTGCGCAAACCCCTGCGCCGCCTTGTGCAATTCGCCCAACGCCATGCCAGCGGCATGGGCCTGGGCCGCCGTCGGTTCCGTAACGCTGATGCCGGTCAGAAACTCTATCAGGCAGGCGGGTCGTCCGGCCAGATGCTGAAGCCGACGGCCTTCCCGATCGGCTATGAAGCGGGGCACGCGGCACCCGCGCGCGCCCAGATGGTCGAGCAGGTCCATGAAAAAGGGGAGGTCTTCTTCGTCCACCCGCTTTTCATACAGCGTCAGGATGAAGCGCTGGCCCTCGTCATTGTCGCTGCTGCCGGTTGTTTCGAGCAGGTAATTGCTGTTCTCGACGCCTTCGGCGATGCCCTTGGCCGACACCAGCCGTCCGGCATCATAGCGGGCCAGAAAGACGTCAATGTCTTCGGCGGGGACATGCGTATAGACGGCCATGGTCGGTCAGCCTTGATCTAGATAGCGTGCAGGAGCGGGCGCGCGCAGTCGCGCCTCATGCATGGTCCAGGCCACGCGGCAGTTTGAAGGAAATGGTTTCCCGCGCCGTTTCCACCTGTTCCTCGGTCACGGCATAGCGGGTGGCGATGCGGTCGACGACTTCGCGCACCAAAATTTCCGGCGCGGAGGCCCCGGCCGTCAGGCCCAATGTGCCGACCGACTCCAGCCAGGCAAAATCCACTTCGTCCGCGCGCTGGATCAGGCGGGCCGGCGTTCCTTCGCGTTCGGCGACTTCGACCAGGCGCAGCGAATTGGAACTGTTGGGCGCGCCGATGACATAGAGCGCATCGCACCGCCCGGCGATCGCCTTCACCGCAGTCTGGCGGTTGGACGTTGCATAGCAGATATCCTCTCCGCGCGGCGCGGCGATGGTTGGGAAGCGCCGCTGCAAGGCCGCAACGATGGCGGCCGTGTCATCCACCGACAAGGTCGTCTGCGTGAGGAAGGCCAGATTATCCGGATCGACGGGCACGAAGCGTTCCGCATCCTCGACCGTTTCGATCAAGGTCATCGAACCGTCCGGCACTTGCCCGAATGTGCCGATCACCTCAGGATGCCCCTTGTGGCCGATAAACAGGATGTGGCGACCGTTGTCGACCTGCCGTTCGGCCTGGCGATGCACTTTGCTGACCAGCGGACAGGTGGCGTCCAAATAGTCGAGGCCGCGCTCCTGCGCCTTTTCCGGCACCGCCTTGGGCACGCCATGGGCGGAAAAAACGACCGGCACGCCGTCGGGCACCTGATCCAGTTCTTCGACGAAGACCGCGCCCTTGGCCTTCAGGCTGTCCACGACATATTTGTTGTGGACGATTTCGTGGCGAACATAGACGGGCGCGCCATATTTCTCGATCGCGCGCTCGACAATGACGATGGCGCGGTCCACCCCCGCGCAAAAGCCGCGCGGCGCGGCGATCAACAGGGTCATCGGGCGAAGGGTATCGGGCGCATGCGTCATGCGCGTCGGCTTAGGCGAATGGCGCGGCGGAAGGAAGAGGGGGCATGCGAAAGCGGCTTGCTTGCAGTTGCGTGGCAGGCGGCGGATGGATAAGGAAGCGCAACACTTCTGCGCCCCGCCAAGGAATATCTGCCTGTGAAAACTTCTTCGATCGCCCTGACCGCCATGCTGGCGCTCGCTCTGGCAGGCTGCTCGCGGCGTGGCGAAATCGATGCGACCGGCGGCATCGTCGCCGTGCGTTCGGCTTGCCCGACGGCGGCGATCCCCGCGCAAACCGGCGACATCACATTGTTCAATCCGGCGAACAGCACCGACGCATCGGCGATCGACGTGGTGGCGAACATCACCGACCTGCGCTCCACATGCGCCGATGGCGACCAGTTCTATACCGAGGCGACCTTCACCGTGAACGCGCGCCGCACGGACGCCAATGGCGCGCGGCAGGTCGTGCTGCCCTATTTCTCGGCGGTCGTGCAGGGCGGCAGCGCCGTGGTGGCCAAGCGCATCGGTCAGGTGACGCTGGACTTCGCGCCGGGCCAGTATCGCGCCAGCGTGCAGGCGAAGGCCGGATCTTATGTGAACAAGAGCGCGGCCACCCTGCCGGCCGAAATCCAGCAGAAGATCACGCAAAAGCGCAAGGCCGGTGACGCCGATGCCGCGATAGATCCGTTCGCGCAGCCGGACGTCAAGGCCGCCTTGCAGCGGACCAGCTTTGAACTGCTCGTGGGCTTCAACCTGACCCAGGATCAGCTGCGATATAACGCGACCCGTTAAGGCGCGCTCAACTTTGATTTTCCCGTTCGTGCTGAGTAGGGACTGAGCGAAGCCGAAGGCCCGTATCGAAGCATCTGCGTCACCCAAATCCTTCGATACGCCATTTCGACGTCGCTCAATGGCTATTCAGGGCAAACGGATTTTTTGACGCAGGATTGTTGAATGTCCCTCTATACTCGCTTTACCGCCCATCTTGACGCCGTGCTCGACGCGCTGGAGATCGAGGGCGTTCTGCCCGCCGGTCTCAATCGCAAAGCTGTCACGGTCGAGCCGCCGCGCGATGCCAGCCATGGCGATCTGGCCACCAACGCCGCGATGGTGCTGGCCAAGCCTGCCGGCACGAACCCGCGCGCACTTGCTGAGGCTATCGTCACGAAGTTGCAGGCGCTGGACGACGTGCAAAGCGCCGCCATCGCCGGCCCTGGGTTCATCAACATGACGCTGACGGACGCGACCTGGCGTGCGGAACTGGCGACAATCCATGCCGACGCGGCCGACTATGGGCGGTCCGACCTGGGGCAGGGCGTCACCGTCAATGTCGAATATGTGTCGGCCAACCCCACCGGACCCATGCATATGGGGCATTGCCGGGGCGCGGTGGTGGGCGATGCGCTTGCGACGCTGCTCGAATATGCCGGGCACAAGGTGATCCGCGAATATTATATCAATGACGCGGGCGGTCAGGTCGATGTGCTCGCCCGGTCTGCGCATCTGCGCTATCGCGAGGCTCTGGGCGAGGATGTCGGCGCGATCCCCGAGGGGCTTTATCCAGGTGACTATCTGGTGCCGGTAGGGCAGGCGCTTGCCGCCGAATATGGCGACAGGTTCGTCGGCGCGCCGGAATCCGACTGGCTGGTGACGTTCCGCACTTTTGCCGTGGCGAAGATGATGGACATGATCCGCAGCGACCTGGCGCTGCTGGGCATCCATCACGATATTTTTGCGTCGGAGGCGGAGTTGCAGGCGGCGGGCAAGCCCGATGAGGCGGAAGCCTGGCTGCGCGCGCATGACCTGGTTTATGACGGCGTGCTGGAAGCGCCCAAGGGCGAATTGCCCGATGACTGGGAGCCGGTGGAACTGCCGCTGTTCCGCTCGACCAAATTTGGCGACGATCAGGATCGGCCGATCAAGAAGTCCAATGGCAGCTGGACCTATTTCGGCGCCGACATGGCCTATCATTTTCAAAAGGCGCAGTCGGCGGACCAGCTCATCGACATTTGGGGCGCGGACCATGCCGGCACGGTCAAGCGTATCCAGGCCGCCGTCGCCGCGCTGACGGAAGGACGGGCGCGGTTCGACGTGAAGCTCATCCAGATGGTCCGCCTGCTGCGCGACGGTGAGCCAGTGAAGATGTCGAAACGCGCCGGCAATTTCGTGACGCTGGCGGACGTGGTGCGCGAAGTGGGCAAGGATGTCGTCCGCTTCACCATGCTGACGCGCAAGGCCGACGCGCAGATGGATTTCGATTTTGCCAAGGTGGTGGAGGCGTCGAAGGACAATCCGGTCTTCTACGTCCAATATGCCCATGCCCGGATTTCCTCACTCGGCCGGCGCGCCGAAGAGGCTGGAATTGATCTGCCCGCGCCTGACCTGTCCCTACTTGGGACGGCGGAACTCGGCCTGGTCAAGCTCGCCGCGCAATTCCCCCGTGTCGTCGAAGGGGCGGCACAGGCGCGCGAACCGCATAGAATTGCCTTTTATCTCAATGATCTGGCCTCGGCATTTCATGGCTGGTGGAATATGGGTAATGACGATCCGGGCGCGCGCGTGATCCGCGCCGACGATCCGGCGCTGACCGCTACGCGCCTTTCCCTGGCGCAGGGAATAGGGCAGATTATCCGCAACGGGCTGGCGCTGATGGGCGTGGCCGCGCTGACCGAAATGCAGTGATGGACGGGATATTCTGACGATGGGCGACTATGCGCGGGGCCGACTGGATTTGGACGACGACGATCGGCTGCCCTGGCTGGAACCGGCGATCGACGAGGAAGAGGAGCGGATTTCGCCGCTCCGCATGCTCGGACTGATCCTGCTTGGCCTGCTGCTGATCGGCGGAGTCGTCGCCGGCATCTGGTGGGCGCAAAATCGCAATGGCGCGGGCGGCGCTGGCGAACTGATCGCCGCGCCCGAAGGCAATTACAAGATTCCGGCGAACGAGGCCGACGCCCGCAAATTTGCCGGCGAAGGCGATGCCAGCTTTGCCGCGAGTGAGGGCGTCGCGCGCGATGGACGCATCGACCCCAGCCGCGTGCCCGAAGCGCCCATCACTGGCACCGCGCCCGCGCCGGGCAATGCCAAACCCTCCGTCGCGCCCAAGGCGGGGCAGAGCGTATCGGCACCGGTAACGGACGAAACGTCGCAACAGGCCGCGCCGGTCAAACAGGCCAAGGCCGCGGGCGGGACGATCCAGCTTGGGGCCTATGGCAGCGCATCGGGCGCCAAGGATGCCTGGGGCCGCTTGTCAAAGCGGTTCGCCTATCTGGCGCCACTGGCGATGACGGTCGAATCGGCCGAGGTGGGTGGCGGCACCGTCTATCGCCTGCGCGCCAGCGCCGGCGCGCAGGCGGCGACCATCTGCGGTCGCTTGAAGGTAGCCGGGGAAAGCTGCCTGGTCGTCAACTGACGGGCAGCGGCGTCGGGGACGCACCGCTGGTTATGGCCGGTGCGTCATTTGCGCTTCGACAGGGTCAACGGGTGGCGTTAGATATCCGCGCATGAAACCCGTCATCTTTGGCCTGTCCGGCGAAACCCTCACCCCCGACGAACGCGTCTTCTTTGCCGAGGCGGACCCGGCGGGCTACATCCTGTTCAAACGCAATATCGCCGACCGGCCGCAGGTTCGCGCGCTCACCGACGATCTGCGATCGCTCCATGGCCGTGACGACCTGCTCATCATGATCGACCAGGAGGGCGGGCGCGTCGCGCGGATGCAGGCCCCGGTCTGGCCCAGCTTTCCGCCCGGCGCGATCTTCGACCGGCTCTATGATGTCGCCCCGTCCAGCGCGATCGCCGCGGCCCATGCCAATGCCCATGCCATCGCGTTGACATTGGCGGAAGTCGGGATCACGGTCGACGCTCTGCCGCTGCTCGACGTGCGGCAGGATGGGGCGAGCGACATCATGGGCGACCGCACGCTGGGGGCTGAGCCGATGCGCGTCGCCGCGCTGGGGCGCGCTGTGCTGGAGGGGCTGGCGGCTGGCGGCGTGGTCGGCATCGTCAAGCATATGCCCGGCCACGGCCGCGCGCTCGTGGACAGCCATCTGGAACTTCCGGTCGTCACCGCCGACGCGCAGGCGTTGGAAAGCGACCTGTCGCCCTTCCACACATTGCGAAGCGCGCCGATGGGGATGACGGCGCATGTCGTCTATACCGCCTGGGATGCCGACCGGCCGGCAAGCCTGTCGTCTGCGGTGATCGGCGGGATCATCCGGGAACGCATTGGCTTTGACGGCTTGCTGATGTCCGATGATCTCGACATGAAGGCGCTCAAAGGCTCCATCCCCGACCTCGCCGCCGCCGTCGTCGCGGCCGGATGCGATCTGGCGCTCAATTGCTGGGGGCGGATGGAGGACATGGTCGGCATCGCCGAAAAACTGCCGGAGATGAGCGATCTGTCGCGCGCCAGGCTGGACCGCGCCATGGCGAGCGTAACACGGGGAGGTGAAAAGCCGCCCTTGGAGCAATTGCTGGCAACGCGCGATCAGCTGCTGGAGCCGGTGGCGGGTTGATTGGGTGAGAAGGGTGGACAGCCTGGTTCATGTCGTCATGCCTGCGAAGGCGGGGATCCATGTTCCAGCGCGGCACGTCGGGTATAGTCGAGAGATGGTTTCCCGCGTTCGCGGGAATGACAGAGTTGGGTGGGAAGCGGACCATGTGTTCCATGTCGTCATCCCCACGATTGCGGGAATGACGGAGTGGGTGGATTGCGGACTTGCTGGTGTTGCACATAATCAGTGTGTACCTGCCGCTGAAATTGGATTTGGGTTGCAGCATGTTTGTCATAGAAGATGAGCCACACGCCGAACACGTTGGGTCGTTTGAGAGCAAGATCGACGCAATAGATGAATTGCAGCGATTAGCTAACCTCCCATGGGATCAAGCGCCGAATGTTTGCCCTTGTACAAGTTGGCGGACTTGCGGGCGACGCTACCACCTAATCGAATACGACACGTCACGGACACCGTGGCGGCAGGTGAGCAATCTCCCCTTTCTTGAAGTATCGGCAGCCGGAATTTCGTGGCTGTGCGGTCTTAAGTGATAAACGTCAGCTATCAGGTTCAAGGACTTTTAAGCCGAGCTGCAAGAAATGGTCGATTTATGCCAGCGGCAGGGGATCGAACCCGCACCTCCACCTCACGGCAAGGATCGCTGTAGCGATACGTCTACCAATTCCGTCACGCTGGCGCGGCCATTTAGCGAATCAATAGCCATCTCGGCAATGTCCGGTTTCAAGCGGGCCTATTGCTCATGTGGATGACGATAAATGGTCGATTTCTGACCGGCTGCTTCATTCCGAATGCCAATGGATGAATGCCCACCCTGTGAAGAAAATGCCGAACGATAATATCGCCAGACCCCACCATTCCAAACTTTCAGGCACAACGTGAAATGACAACGTCATTAGAGGGGCCTCGATCAAAAGAAGGGCGGCAATCGTCAGCCACGCCGTGAGATTGAGAGGCAGGTAGTTATAGCCGAGCCAACGTCGGAAGCGGGGCTTGTCCATCGATGCATAATAGCAGCTCGTCCATTGTCTGCAATTCGGATGCTGCTCAGAGCAATCGAACGGCTAGAAACGGTCCCTTCCAGACCATCCTCCTCTATAAGGGGAGGTGGCTGGCCTTAGGCTAGACGGAGGGTGTCCGCTCTCGACAGGGTGAGACCCCTCCACCACTTCGTGGTCCCCGTCCCCTTGCGGGGGAGGATTTGGCCGCCGCTTTTGGTCGTCGCCAAGTGCCCGAAAGAAAAGAACAGGGCTTCGACAGGCTCAGCCTGAACGGGCGTGGGGTGACTGCTTCCGGTTGCATTCAATCAACTCTCACCCACCCCCCGGTGCGTTATGCCCGCCGGCCGGCACCGGGCCGCCGCTGGGGGCATGGCCATTGTCGGGATTGTTGTCCCAGTCGATATGATAAAGGTCGAACCGCCGGTCGCGCAGGTTGCGCACCGTGCCTTCCGACCGCGCCCAGCTGAGGTCGGCCAGGTTGACGTCGGCCATGGTCAGCGTTTCGACATTCTCGGTCGATTCCGCCGCGATGCCGTCCCGCGCGAAAGGCAGGTCGCAGGGCGTCAGGATCGCGCTCTGGGCATATTGGATGTCCATATTGTCGACATTGGGCAGGTTGCCGACATTGCCGGACATGACGACATAGCATTGGTTCTCGATCGCGCGGGCCTGCGCGCAATAGCGCACGCGCATATAGCCCAGCCGCGAATCGGTGCAGAAGGGGACGAAGATGATGCGCGCGCCCTGGTCGACCAGCCGCCGTGCCAGTTCGGGAAATTCGCTGTCGTAACAGATGAGCACGCCAATTGGGCCGCAGTCGGTCTGGATGACGTCCAGGGAATCCCCGCCCTTGATGTTCCACCAGAAGGCTTCGTTGGGGGTGGGGTGGATTTTTTCTTGCGTATGGATCGACCCGTCGCGAAGGGCGACATAGGCGATGTTCTGAATGTCGCCATCCTCGGCGCGCGTCGGATGCGATCCGCCGATGATATTGATATTATATTCCAGCGCCATGCGCCCCAATTCCCGCGTCAGGCGCGGGGTGTAATTGGTGAGCTTGTCGATCGCCTCCATGGGTGACAGCTTCTTGGTTTCGAACGACAGCAGGGGCAGGGTGAAGAGTTCCGGGAAGATGATGAAGTCCGACCGGTAATCCGCCGCCACATCCACGAAATATTCAATGTTGCGAATGAATTCGTCGAAATCCTCGACCGCGCGCGCCTGCAACTGGCAGGTGGCGAGCCGGACGCTTTCCACACCGCGGGGCACCCGCATTTCGGGCGCTTCGTCCGGGTCGACATAGGGGTTGCGCCACACCAGATGCGCTGCATGGCCGTCCGATTGCTTGTCTTCGGGCAGGTAATTTTCCAGTACGCCCAGCGGCTCGAACTGATTTTTCAGCTGAAAACTGATGACCTGGTCGCGCATCTTTCCCGTGACGACCTTGTCCAGATAGTCTTGCGGGCTGCCGGCGCGCCGCTTGGCTCTGGCATAGCCGGGCATGCGGCCGGCGATAACGATGCCATGCAGGTCCAGCTCCTCTGCTAGCTCCTTGCGTTCATCGTACAGGCGCTGGCCGATGCGCAGGCCGCGCAGCTTGGGATCGACCGCCATTTCATAGCCGTACAGCCATTCGCCGGCCGCGCTATGGCGTGTGCCAAAGCCGTTGGCGGTGATTTCCTCCCAATCATGCCGGGCAAAGGCCATCGCCTTGCTGACGCGCATCGTCGCGCAATAGCCGACCACCTTGCTGTCATAGAGCGCGACGAAGCAGCCATTGGGGAAATTGTTGATCTGCCCCCGGATCGTCGCCAGCGAATAATTGGGCATGCCGGGATAGGCGCGAGCGATCAGCCGCTGGATGCCCCGCACATCCGAAGGAACGGCCGCACGGACCTCGAGGCGCTTCTTGGCGGTGGTGGTCATGGTTTTTATCTCCGTTCGCCCTGAGTAGGGTCTGAGCTTGTCGATGACCCGTATCGAAGGGCCGTTTGCGCGAAGGCCCTCGCTACGCCACTTCGACTTCGCTCAGTGGCTCCTCAGGACGAACGGCCTTGAGACGTGAGTCACAAAGAAAAAGGCGGCACCGGATGCCCGGCGCCGCCTCGTTCCGTTAGCGTATTGAAACCGCGGCGAGCGGGATCAGTTCCACTTGCCCATTTCGGTTTCGAGATTGACGCGGATCGCCTCGAAGAACTGTTCGGTGGTCATCCACGCCTGTTCCGGGCCGATCAGCAGCGCCAGATCCTTGGTCATCTTCCCGCTTTCGACGGTCTGGATGCAGACCTTTTCCAGCGTTTCGGCGAACTTCACGACATCGGGTGTCTCGTCGAACTTGCCGCGGAACTTGAGGCCGCCGGTCCAGGCGAAGATGGACGCGATCGGGTTGGTCGACGTCGCCTTGCCCTGCTGATGCTGGCGATAGTGGCGCGTCACGGTGCCGTGCGCGGCTTCGGCCTCGACCGTCTTGCCATCGGGGGAGAGCAGCACGGAGGTCATGAGGCCAAGGCTGCCAAAGCCCTGCGCCACCTGGTCCGACTGGACGTCGCCGTCATAATTTTTGCATGCCCACACGAACTCGCCGCTCCACTTGAGCGCGGAGGCGACCATGTCGTCGATCAGGCGATGCTCATAGACGATGCCGGCGTCCTTGAACTTTTGGTCGAAGCCTTCGGTCTCGAAAACTTCCTGGAACAGGTCCTTGAAGCGACCATCATAGGCCTTGAGGATCGTGTTCTTGGTCGAGAGGTACACCGGCCATTTGAGGTTCAGGCCATAGTTGAACGAGGCGCGCGCGAAGTCGCGGATCGAATCGTCGAGGTTGTACATGGCCATGGCGACGCCCGAACCGGGGAAGTCGAACACTTCGCGGTCGATCGTCTCGCCATTCTCTCCTTCGAACACCAGACGCAGCTTGCCAGCGCCCGGCACCTTGAAATCGGTCGCGCGATACTGATCGCCAAAGGCATGACGGCCGACCACGATCGGCTTAGTCCAGCCGGGGATCAGGCGCGGGACGTTGGAAATGACGATCGGCTCGCGGAAAACGACGCCGCCCAGGATGTTGCGGATCGTCCCGTTGGGCGACTTCCACATCTGCTTGAGGTTGAATTCCTCGACACGCGCTTCGTCGGGCG
Source organism: Sphingobium lactosutens DS20 (assembly GCF_000445105.1). GTDB lineage: Bacteria > Pseudomonadota > Alphaproteobacteria > Sphingomonadales > Sphingomonadaceae > Sphingobium > Sphingobium lactosutens. Next base: position 90,046 of record NZ_ATDP01000075.1, read on the forward strand.
TGATGGTGGCGCATTTCACGCCGACGCCATATTGCTTGATCGCGTTGGCGGAATCGATCGTGATCTGGTCGTTGGTTTCGTCGCGCTTCTCGACCGACAGGTCATAATATTTAAGGTCGATGTCGAGATAGGGGAGGATCAGGCGCTCGCGGATCCATTCCCAGATGATCCGGGTCATTTCATCGCCGTCAATCTCGACGACGGGGTTCTTCACCTTGATCTTCGCCATAGCGCGTCTTCGCTTTCTTCTCTCGGGTGGAATTTGCCATCGCCCTAGGCAAAGCGGCGGCAATGTTCAACTGCGGAAGCCGCGTAAGCGCATGCGGGGAGCCATAGGCGGCATCGGTCGTTGTCAGCGCATCAGTCTCTGCCTAAGACGAGTCCATGGAAAATAACGAAATCACGATCGCCGCTGGCGGCAATGTCAAATGGCGTTGGCCATCGGTCCACCCCGAAGGCATGAAGTTCGGCCTGATTGCCGCGGCGATCACCGCAGTGCTGTTTCTGGTTGGTTGGGACATTGTCGGTTGGCTGATGCTGATGGTGACGATCTGGGTTTTCGCCTTTTTCCGCGATCCCGTGCGCGCCGTGCCGCAGGATGAAGGCGCGATCATCGCGCCGGCCGATGGCCTTGTCACACTGATCCAGCGGGTTCCGCCGCCGCGCGAGATGGCGGGGGTCGACGGCCTTGGCGATCAACCGCTCATTCGCGTGTCGATTTTCATGAGCGTGTTCGATGTGCATATCAACCGCACGCCGATCGGCGGGACGATCAAGTCGGTCGTCTATATTTCGGGCAAGTTCCTGAACGCCGATCTCGACAAGGCGAGCGAGGATAATGAACGGCAACATATATTGGTGGAGCGGCATGACGGGCTGCGCATCGGCTTCACGCAGATTGCCGGTCTGGTCGCGCGTCGCATTGTGCCCTTCGTCAAGCCGGGAGACATGGTGGCCGCGGGCCAGCGTATCGGCCTTATTCGCTTCGGCAGTCGGGTGGACGTCTATCTGCCCGCCGGCACCGCGCCGCGCGTCATCCTGGGCCAGCGCACCGTGGCTGGCGAAACCATCCTGGGACAGATTGGCGACGCGCGCGTCGTGCCGGGTATCCAGCAGTGATGGCGGGCCGGTCATGAGCCGTCAGCGTCGCGCCATCCCGCGCGGATTGCGTCGCGGCATCACGCTGCGCATGGTGGCGCCCAATGCCGTCACGGCCATGGCGCTTTGCTTCGGGCTGACGGGGGTACGCTACGGCATCTCCGGCGAATGGGAACGGGCCATCCTGTCGATTCTGTTCGCCGGCGTATTGGATGGACTCGACGGACGGATCGCCCGGTTGCTGCGCGGAGAGAGCCGGTTCGGCGCGGAACTCGATTCCCTGTCGGACTCGATCGCCTTCGGCGTTGCGCCGGCGCTGATCCTCTATCTCTGGTCGCTGCACGCCATGCCGAAATTTGGATGGATTTTCGCGCTGGCTCATGCCCTGTCCTGTGCGCTGCGGCTCGCCCGTTTCAACGCGAATATCGATGCGGATGAACAGCCGCACAAATCGGCAGGCTTTCTGACGGGTGTGCCCGCGCCGGCGGGGGCGGGGCTGGCCTTCGTGCCGCTTTATCTCTGGCTGGTGACAGGCGCCGACATTTTCCGGGCCTGGTATATTGTCGCGCCGTGGACGGCGTTCACGGCATTCCTGATGATATCCAGCATCGCGACCTATAGCTGGTCCGCCTTGCGCCTTCGCAAGCGCATCCGGCTGGAAGCCATCGCGGTTGCCGGCCTGCTGGCGGCGTTGCTCGTCACCGACCCCTGGCTGACATTATTGATCCTGTGTGCGGGATATGTCGCGCTCATCCCCTTTGGCGTCCTATCCTATGCCCGCGTCAGGAAACAGCGGGACGCCGCTGCGTCAGTGTGAAGATCACGCCGCCGACAGGGGAGCCTGCGTCGGCGAGGGTGCGCCTGCCGCGCGCAGACGATGCGTCACGCGCGGACGACTGACGCGAATATGATAGACTTGCGGCGTCTGAGGGATGGGCTGAAACAGAAGGGCCGCAACCATCTTGTCATGATAGGCTGCGAACATCCAGGCGATGGTTCCGGCAGCCAGCAGGAATGCGGCGGAAAACAAGGTTGCGGCAACAAGCGTGAACATGATCGTCACTTTCTGTCTTGCCATTTGCACGGCATGTCTCACTATGACGGGTTGAACGGCCGTTAACCGTATTTGTTCCGTCTGTTCACCTTATGTTCCTGAATAAGGCGGTTGTCAACCCTTGCCTTTCGGACGCCGGACGTATAAAGGCGCGCCCATTCCACATGGGAATCACCATATCCGGTGCCAGACCGGCCTTTCAGGCCGTGCGACGGTTCCCGATTCCCAGAGGTAGCAACCGGAAGGAGAAAGATTATGGCGACCCCTGTCGTCAGCATGCACCAATTGATCGAGGCTGGCGCCCATTTCGGCCACCAGACCCACCGCTGGAACCCGCGCATGAAGCCGTACATCTTCGGCGAGCGCAACGGCATCCACATTCTTGACCTCAGCCAGACCGTGCCTCTCTTCGGCCGTGCGCTCGACTTCGTGTCGGCGACCGTCGCAGCCGGCGGCAAGGTGCTGTTCGTCGGCACCAAGCGCCAGGCGCAGGATCCCATCGCGGACGCCGCGCGCAAGTCGGGCCAGCATTTCGTCAACCACCGCTGGCTGGGCGGCATGCTCACCAACTGGAAGACGATTTCGGGTTCGATCAAGCGCCTGAAGACCCTTGAGGAAAAGCTGTCGGGCGATACTCACGGCTTCACCAAGAAGGAAGTGCTCCAGATGACGCGCGAGCGTGAGAAGCTGGAACTGTCGCTGGGTGGCATCCGCGACATGAACGGCATCCCCGATGTTATGTTCGTGATCGACGCCAACAAGGAAGAGCTGGCGATCAAGGAAGCCAACACGCTGGGCATTCCGGTCGTCGCGATCCTCGATTCGAACGTCTCGCCTGACGGCATCGCCTTCCCGGTTCCGGCGAATGATGACGCCAGCCGCGCGATCCGCCTCTATTGCGAAGCCGTCGCCGCCGCCGCCACCAAGGGCAACCGTGGTGCGCAGCAGGCGTCGGGCGTCGATATCGGCGCTCTGGACGAGCCCGAAGTCGAGCAGGTTGCCGCCGAAGCCTAACAGCGTCGCGCAACTGCAAACATGACAGGCTAGGGCGCGCTCCACCGGAACGCGCCCTAGTGTGCATCTAAATACCGCTTGTTTGAAACATCGAAACTTAGGAGCCGAAACATGGCCGAGATTACCGCTGCCGCCGTCAAGGAACTGCGCGACCGTTCGGGCGCGGGCATGATGGATTGCAAGAAGGCGCTCACCGAAGCCAATGGCGATCTGGAAGCCGCGACCGACTGGCTGCGCGCCAAGGGCCTGGCCGCCGCGCAGAAGAAGTCCAGCCGTACCGCGGCGGAAGGTCTGGTCGGCGTCGCCGTCGCCGGCACCAAGGGCGTTGCGGTTGAAGTGAATAGCGAAACCGACTTCGTCGCCAAGAATGACCAGTTCCAGGATTTCGTCCGCACCGTCGCGACGGTTGCGCTGGAAACCGGCGCTGCCGATGCTGAAGCGCTGTCCAACGCTGCCTATCCCGGTGGCGGCACCGTCAATGAAAAGCTGGTGTCGAACATCGCCACCATCGGCGAAAACCAGAATGTCCGTCGCGTCGGCCATGTCGAAGTGAGCCAGGGCGTCGTCGTCCCGTACGTCCACAACGCCGCTGCGCCCGGTCTGGGCAAGATCGGCGTGCTGGTCGCGCTGGAAGGCGATGCGCCGGCCGACGTCATGGAGCCGCTCGGCAAGCAGCTGGCGATGCATATCGCCGCCGCTTTCCCGCTGGCGCTGTCGGCCGACGATATCGAACCGGCTCTGCTGGAGCGCGAGCGCGCGATCGCGGCTGAAAAGGCGGCGGAAAGCGGCAAGCCCGCCGAAATCGTCGCCAAGATGGTCGACGGCGCGGTCGCCAAGTTCGCCAAGGAACAGGCGCTGCTCAGCCAGCTGTTCGTGATGGACAACAAGACCCCGGTGGCTGACGTCGTTGCCAAGGCAGCCAAGGATGCCGGCGCGACCATCACGCTGAAATCCTATGTCCGCTTCCAGCTGGGCGAAGGCATCGAGAAGGAAGTCAGCGACTTCGCCGCCGAAGTGGCTGCTGCCGCCGGCGTCTGAGCCGCCGTTTCGCAGTGATATGGTAAAGGGGGGAGCGGCCGCAGGGTCGCTCCTCTTTTTACATGTGATGGTCGGGCGTCATTGACGTCCCTTTCCCCGTCCGGCGGGGATAAGCGGCCTGCCAGCAACAATCGCCCTTCCCATTGCGGCCCGGCCCTTCTAATGTCCGGCCGCTTCCCTAAACCCGAACCAAGGATTCTCGCCTCGCATGACCCGGCCCGCCTACAAGCGCATCCTGCTGAAATTGTCCGGCGAAGTGCTGATGGGGCAGGGGCAGTTCGGCATTGAGCCGGAAACGGTGGCGCGCGTCGCGGGCGAAATCGCGGCGGCGAAGGATGCGGGTTTCGAAATCTGCGTGGTCGTCGGCGGCGGCAATATTTTCCGTGGCCTCGCTGGCGCGGCCAAGGGCTTCGACCGGGCAAGCGCCGATTATATGGGCATGCTCGCCACGGTCATGAACGCGCTTGCCGTTCAGAATGCGTTAGAAAAACTGGGCTATGACACACGCGTCCAGTCCGCCATTCCCATGGCCAGCGTGTGCGAACCCTATATCCGGCGCAAGGCCGAGCGGCATATGGAAAAGGGCCGGATCGTGATATTCGCCGCCGGCACCGGCAGCCCTTTCTTCACCACCGACACCACCGCAGCGTTGCGCGCGGCCGAGATGAATTGTGATGCGCTGTTCAAGGGGACCAGTGTCGACGGCATTTACAATGCCGATCCCAAAAAGGTTGCTGACGCCACCCGCTATGACAGCATCGGCTTCGACCAGGTGCTCAATGACGATCTTAAGGTGATGGACGCCAGCGCCATTGCCCTGTGCCGCGAAAATAATATCCCCATCGTCGTCTTCAACATCCGCGAGACCGGCAATCTGGCCAAGGTGCTGGCGGGCGAAGGCGTGGCGACGATCGTGCAAAATCAGGAGCGTTGAAGACTCATGCCGCAATATGACAAAGCCGATCTGGAACGCCGCATGGCGGGCGCCGTTGAATCGCTCAAGGGCGACCTGACCGGCCTGCGCACCGGCCGCGCCAACGTGCAACTGCTCGATCCCGTGACGGTCGAAGTCTATGGCGCGCATATGCCGCTCAACCAGGTCGCGACCGTGTCCGCGCCCGAACCGCGCATGTTGTCGGTGCAGGTGTGGGACAAGAGCAATGTCGGCCCGTGCGACAAGGCGATCCGTTCGGCGGGCCTGGGCCTCAACCCGATCGTCGACGGACAGACGCTGCGTCTGCCGATTCCGGACCTGACCGAAGAACGCCGCAAGGAACTGGCCAAGCTGGCCAGCAAATATGCCGAAGGCGCTCGCGTCGCCGTGCGCAACGTCCGCCGCGACGGCATGGACAGCCTGAAGACCGATGAAAAGAAGGGCGAAATCAGCGAGGATGAGCGTAAGCGGTTGGAAACCGAAGTGCAGAAACTGACGGATTCCACCATCGCTGATATCGATGCGATGACTAGCGCGAAGGAAAAGGAAATTCTCGGCCAGTAAGCCGGGGCTTTCCTTTCGCGGCCAACGCACGCATTGTCTTCCTGATGGCCACACACGTCCAGTCCAACCTGTCCAGCATCGCGTCAGCCGATGGCGCCCGCGCCGTCGATGGCGTCGCGACGCCGTCTTCCGGACCGCGCCATGTCGCCATCATCATGGACGGCAATGGGCGTTGGGCGAAAAAGCGTCTGCTGCCACGGATCGCCGGGCATCGCGCGGGGGTGGAGGCGGTGCGCCGGGTCGCGCGCGCCGCGCAGGACATGGGCCTGGAATGCCTGACGCTCTACGCCTTTTCGTCGGAAAACTGGAAACGACCGGCGAGCGAAGTGGCCGACCTGATGGGGCTGCTGCGGCATTTCATCCAGAGCGATATTGACGAATTTCACGCAAATGGCGTGCGGTTGAAGGTCATCGGGGATTACCGTGCGCTCGATCCGTCATTGGTGACGCTGATCGAAGGCGCGATGGCGCGCACCGCCGGCAATAGCGGCCCGGTCATCGCGATCGCGCTCAACTATGGCGCACAGGATGAAATGGTGCGCGCGGCGCAACGTATCGCGCAGAAGGTGGCGCGCGGCGAACTGGTCGCGAGCGATATCGGCATTGCCGACATCGACGGCGAACTGGACACATCAGGACTGCCCCCACTTGATTTGCTCATCCGGACGTCTGGCGAATTGCGGCTCAGTAACTTCATGCTCTGGCAGGCGGCCTATGCCGAACTTTATTTTACAGACCTGCTCTGGCCCGATTTCGACGGTCAGGCGCTCGGGCAGGCGCTGGACGCCTTTCGCATGAGGGACCGCCGCTTTGGCGGATTGTAATTGATGGTCAGCGACCTTCGGACCCGGACCATCGTTGGCGTCGCGCTGATTGCGATGGCGCTGGGCGCTTTGCTGGCCGGCGGGATTATCTTCTGGCTGCTGCTGGTGGTTGCGGGCGTGCTGATGCAGGGCGAGTGGGGCGATTTGACCCGCGCCACCGCAGAGCAGCGCAAGGCCGCCATGTTCGCTATATCCATTCCCCTGGCGCTGCTGTGTCCATTGGCGGCCGGCATCGACTGGCCCGTGCTGATCGCCGGGGCGGCGGCCTTCTTCTTCATCGCCTTTACCAGCCGCAATATCGTGCTGGCGCTTGGCGTCCCCTATATCTGCATTCCCGTCACCGCCCTGTTGTTCCTGCGGGGTCAGCCGCCTTATGCTTATGGCTTGCTGCTCGCCTTCTGGGCGCTCGGGCTGGTGTGGGCGACCGATATCGGCGCCTATTTTGCGGGACGGTCGATCGGTGGGCCAAAGCTGGCGCCCCGGATCAGCCCGTCCAAGACCTGGTCGGGCCTCGCGGGGGGCGTGCTGGCGGCGCTGATGCTTGGTTTCCTTTTGCACCGTTTTGCCAGCCTGCCGATCCAGCTGGCGGCGGCGAGCGGACTGCTGGCGGTCGCGGCGCAACTGGGTGATCTGCTGGAAAGCGCGATGAAGCGCCGCGCCGGGGTCAAGGACAGCGGCACGATGCTGCCCGGCCATGGCGGCGTGCTGGACCGGTTGGACGGGGTGGTGGCTGCGGCACCCTTGGCGGCGCTGTGCTACATCCTTCTGGCGCAGGCTGTTTGAGCGACATGAAAAGCGTTTCCATCTTTGGCGCCACCGGATCGGTCGGCCTGTCCACCATTGATCTCGTCCAGCGCGAACCCGACGCCTATCGCGTGGTGGCGCTGACCGCGCACCGCGATGTCGACGGGCTGGCGGCGCAGGCGAAGGCGACCGGCGCAAAACTGGCGGTCATTGCGCAGGACGATCTCTATGGCGCGCTCAAGGATGCGCTCGCCGGATCGGGTGTCGAAGCAGCAGCGGGAGAGGCGGCGCTGGTCGACGCAGCGCAAGCCGGCGCGGACTGGACCATGGCGGCCATCGTCGGCTGCGCGGGCCTGACGCCCACCATGGCTGCGCTGAAGGCCGGCGGCACGGTGGCGCTGGCGAACAAGGAGTCGCTGGTGTCGGCCGGTGGCCTGATGATGGCGGCGGCGCGGGAATCGGGCGCGACGCTGCTGCCGGTTGACAGCGAGCATAATGCGATCTTCCAGTGCCTTGCCGGCGGTTCCATCGACGATGTATCAAGGATCATCCTGACGGCGAGCGGCGGCCCGTTCCGATCGCGCAGCCGCGCCGAGATGGTCGGCATCACTCCGGCGCAGGCGGTGGCACACCCCAACTGGTCGATGGGCGCAAAGATCAGCGTCGACAGCGCGACGATGATGAACAAGGGACTGGAACTGATCGAGGCCGATCACCTGTTCCCGGTGGGCCTTGATCGCATAGAGATACTGGTCCACCCGCAATCGGTCATCCATTCGATGGTCGAATATCGCGATTGTTCGACGCTGGCGCAATTGGGTTCGCCGGATATGCGTATTCCCATCGCCCATGCGCTGGCCTGGCCGGACCGTATCGTCACGCCGTGCCAGAAACTGGATCTCGCAACCATTGGCAGGCTCGACTTCGAAGCGCCTGATGCTGAACGCTTTCCTGCGTTGCGCCTTGCCCGCGCGGCCGCTGCGGAAGGGGGGGCGACCCCCGCAATCCTCAATGCGGCCAACGAAGTCGCGGTGGCCGCTTTTCTGGCGGGGCGCATCGGCTTCCTTGATATTGCCATGATTGTGGAGGATGTGTTGGACCGCTATAGCGCGGGGCGGCCCAGCACGATCGGGGACGTGCTGGCGGCCGACGCGCAGGCCCGCCTCTTTGCGGGTCAGACGATGGAAAGATTGACGGTTTGATCCAGAATCCCGGCTTCCTGCTGACAGCGCTGGCCTTTGTGGCGGTCATCGGACCGCTGGTCTTCGTCCATGAACTTGGCCATTATCTGGTCGGCCGCTGGTTCGGGGTGAAGGCAGAGGCCTTTTCGATCGGCTTTGGTCCCGAACTCTTCGCCTGGGTGGACAGGCGCGGCACGCGCTGGCGTGTCGCGGCGTTGCCCTTGGGCGGCTACGTCCGCTTCAAGGGCGACATGAACGCCGCCAGCATGACCGATCCGGCCTGGCTGGAAATGTCCGCCAAGGATCGGGCGGAAAGCTTCCCCGCCAAACCCTTGTGGCAACGCGCCGCCATCGTGGCGGCAGGGCCGGCGATCAATTTCCTGTTCGCCATGCTGATCATCGCGACCTTCGCCGTGGTCCATGGCGAAAGCCGTACGCCGGCGGTTGCGGGCATCGTCGAACAGGGCAGCGCAGCGGACGCCGCCGGCATCAGGGTGGGCGATCGCATCCTGTCCTTCAACGGACGGGCGATGGACACCTATACCGACATGGTGATGTACACGCGCATCCGTCCAGGCGAGCCGGTCGATGTCGCGATCGAACGGAATGGGCGGCGGCTGGACGTGCGCACGACAATCGGCGCGGTGATGGAGGATGATGGTTTCGGCCAGAAATTCCGCGTCGGCCGGCTGGGCATCGGCGCTGGTGAACCCGTGGTCGAGCGCGTCAGCCTGCTGCGCGCGCCGGTCGTGGCGGTCGAGCGTACCGGGCAGATCGTGCGCACCATGGTCGAAACGCTGGGCCAGATCGTGAGCGGCGGCCGATCCGTCAAGGAATTGGGCGGGCCGCTCAAGATCGCGCAAGTGTCAGGGCAGGCCGCGACGCTGGGGCTGGAAAGCTTCATCTTCTTCGTCGCGCTCATCTCGATTAACTTGGGGTTCATCAACCTGTTGCCAATCCCCATGCTCGATGGCGGGCATCTGCTCTTTTACGGGATTGAGGCGGTGCAGCGGCGCCCGGTCAGTGCGCAGGCGCAGGAATGGGCCTACAGGTCCGGCCTTGCAGTGCTGATGGCGATGATGCTGCTGGTGACTTTCAACGATTTGTCGTCTTTCGGGCTTTGGAAAAGCCTGTCCGGCTTGATCGGCTGACGCGCTTCGGGCAGGGAAGCGCGGCTTGGCGTCGTCTGTTGCGACGGAAACATTTTTTTGCGTTTGAGGTGGAGCGGGTGACAGCGATGAACAGCAGCATGAGGCAGCGCCCGATCGTGGCCGCCCTGTTGGCGACGACCATGATCGCGGGCCTCACGGCGGTTCCGGCGGTGGCGCAGGATGCCGCCGCACCTCTGGCCGCGCCTGCGACGACGGCAGCGCCTGCGGCGCAGGGGACGATCCGGTCGATCACCGTCACCGGCACGCAGCGGCTGGAGCCGGACACGGTGCTGTCCTACACGAAGCTGCGCATCGGCCAGCCCTACAGCCAGGAAAGCCTCGATCAGGGGCTGCGCGACCTGTACGAAACCGAGTTGTTCGCCGACGTCCAGATCCGCAACGACAATGGCGCGCTGACGGTCGAGGTAAAGGAAAATCCGGTCATCAACCGCATTGTGCTGGAAGGCAATAAGCGGTTGAAGGACGACAAGATCCGTCCGGAAATCAAGCTCGCCCCGCGCCAGATCTATACCCGGTCGAAGGTGCGCGCCGACGTCGCCCGCATCGTCGAGCTTTATCGCCGCCAGGGCCGCTTCGCCGCGACCATTGAGCCCAAGATGGTGCAGCTCGACCAGAATCGCGTCGATATCGTCTTTGAAATTTCCGAAGGGCCTAAGTCCAAGGTCCGCCAGATCAACATCATCGGTAATGACAAGTTCAGCGATGGTGAACTGCGCAGCGAGATGGTGACGAAGCAGTCGCGCTGGTTCCGCATTTTCTCCTCGGGCACCAGCTATGATCCCGATCGCCTGGCCTATGATCAGCAGAAGCTGCGCCAATTCTACCTGACCGAAGGCTATGCCGATTTCCGCGTGATCTCCGCCGTGGCGGAACTGACGCCGGACAAGCAGGACTTCATCATCACCTATGTGGTGGAGGAAGGCGACCGCTACAAATTTGGCGACGTGAAGGTCGAATCGGACATTCGCGACCTGTCGGGCGAAAGCCTGACCAAGCGGCTGCCGATGAAGACGGGCGACTGGTATAACGCCAAGCTGGTCGAGGATACGGTCGATACGCTCAGCGAGACGGCCGGCCTGTTCGGCTATGCCTTCGCCGACGTGCAGCCCGACTTCAATCGGAACAAGGAAGACCTGACGATGGGGATTAATTTCCGCATCGCCAACGCGCCGCGCGTCTATGTCGAACGGGTTGACATCAACGGCAATACGCTGACGCAGGACAAGGTCATCCGTCGCGAATTCCGACTGGCTGAAGGCGATGCGTTCAACAGCTTCCTGGTCAAGCGGTCGAAGGATCGGATCAATTCGCTCGGCTTCTTCCAGGAAAAGCTGGATATCGAACAGAAGCCCGGCTCCGCGCCCGACCGCATCGTGCTGGAAACCAATGTGCAGGAAAAATCGACCGGCGAACTGTCGCTCTCGGCTGGTTTCTCCTCGCTGGAGCGCTTCATCGTCGCAGCATCGATCACCCAGCGTAATTTCCGCGGCAAGGGCCAGGAGCTTCGCACGTCGATCAATTATTCCGCCTATTCCAAGTCGGTTGAGGTCGGGTTCACCGAACCCTATTTCATGGACAAGAATATTGCGCTCGGCGGCGACATCTATCGCCGCGATCTCAACAGCTTCCAATATCTGAACAACAATGACCGCAACACCACCTACGAGCAGACCACCACGGGCTTCCAGATCCGGGCGGGCGTGCCGATCACCGAATATATGTCGCTGGCGCTGCGCTACAGCCTCAACTTCGACGATGTGACGCTGGACGAGGACACTTATTATACGGATGGCCAGTGCGACCCGTTGCTGGCGGGCCGCTATCTCTGCGATGCGATCGGCAAGCGGACGACATCGTCGGTGGGCTATTCGCTGATCTACGACACGCGCGATAATCGCATTCGCCCGACGCGCGGCAACAATGTTGTGCTGAGCCAGGATTTTGCGGGCCTTGGCGGTGACGTCAAATATGTGAAGACGCGTCTGTCGGCATCCAAGTTTTGGCCGCTGGGCGGTGGTTTCATCTTCTCCCTGTCGGGCGAGGGCGGCTATATCCATAGCCTGGAAGGCGAACGGCGCGATGCGTCCGGCGAACTGGTGGACAAGGTCCGTCTGGTCGATCGCTTCTTCCTGGGCGAACCGCAATTCCGTGGCTTTGATATTCGCGGCGTCGGACCGCGCATCATCCGCCGCTATTATTCCACGTCAGTGAAGGACGGCGTCGTTACGGGCGAACGGTTGACCGGAAACAACAATCGGACTGACGATGCTCTGGGCGGCAAAATATACTATCTTGCTCGTGCTGAGGTCCAGATTCCCTTGGGTTCCGCAGCGCGCGAGATGGGGCTGCGTCCGTCGATCTTCATGGACGCTGGGGCCGTGGCTGGCCTCAAAGATCCTGGTTTGATCAACGGTAATGGTCAGTTTGCAGGCTATTGCTCTGCCAGCGGTCTGACCACGGTAAGGGCAACCGGCACTGCCGCCAGCCCGATCTGCCCTTCAAACTATGTGACAGCCGATGGCTTTCAAGTGGCCGGCGGATTCGAAGAAGAATATCTCGGCGACACGCTCAAGCCGCGTCTGTCGGTGGGCTTTGGCGTCAACTGGAACTCGCCCTTCGGCCCGTTCCGCATCGACATCGCCAAGGCCCTGCTCAAGGAACCAGGGGACGACAACAAGCTCATCACCTTCAATGTGGGGACTCAATTCTGATGAAGACATTCGTTAAAGCTGCGGCGCTGCTTCTGGCGCCCATGACCGCCATCGCCCTGACGGCCGTCCCGGCCGCTGCCCAGACCAAGTCGGGCATCGCTGTCGTCGATCTGGAGGAAGCCGTCGCCAAGAGCACGGCCTTCACCACCGCGATGACGCAAATGCAGACGACCTACAAGCCGCAGCTGGACCAGATCACCGCGCGTCGCAGCGCGATCGAAACCGATCTCAAGACCAAGAATGACGCGCTTCAGGCCGCCTACAAGGCCGCCGGCAACAAATCGACGCCGGCGCTGGAAACCCAGTTCCAGCAGTTGCAGCAGGCCCAGCAGACCGGCCAGGCCGAATTGCAGCGCCTGACCCAACCGGTGGCGCTCGCCCGCGCTTATGTCGAACAGCAGATCGTCGCCAAGCTGGACGACGCGCTGAAGGCCGCAACCGCCAAGACCAAGTCGGAAATCGTCTTCAAGAAGGCGGCGACCGAAAGCTTCGGCGCGAACGCGGATATCACGCCGGCCGTCATCACCGAACTCAATGCACTGGTGCCCAGCGTCGGCATCACCCCGCCGGCCGGCTGGCAGCCGGGCCAGGCGCAGGGCGCGGCCGCCGCAGCGCCCGCGACCCCGGCGCAGGCGCCCAAGTCGCGCTGACACAAGAATGAACGGAGAGGTTGAAACGAACGCGCGTGGCCCGATGGATGTCCGTCGGGTCATGGCTGCGCTGCCGCATCGTTACCCGATGCTGCTGATCGACCGCGTGGTGTCACTGGTGCCCAACCAGTCGATCCACGCGATCAAGGCGGTGTCGGTCAACGAACCCTTTTTTCAGGGGCATTTCCCCACGCGCCCGATCATGCCAGGGGTGCTGATCGTCGAAGCGATGGCCCAGGCGGCCGGCGTGCTGGCGGTGGAATCGATGAACCTCGCCGACTCCGGCAAGCTCGTCTATTTCATGAGCATCGACGGCGCGAAGTTCCGATCGCCGGTCGAACCAGGTTGCCTGCTCGACCTGCATGTCGAAGTGACGCAGAACCGAGGCGCGATCTGCAAGTTCAGCGGCAAGGCGACGATCGACGGCAAACTGGCGTCGGAGGCGAATTTCGTCGCGATGATCACCGATCCGCCGCAGGACTGACCGCCCGTCCATTACCATGCTTGCTTTGGCGCGCCGAAACCGCTAACGGCGCGCCTTCGCTTATTTTCGCATCCGGCCGGTCGGAAACCGGCCACCAAAGGAGCATATTGCCATGAAGGCCGATACCCACCCCGATTACCACATGATCACCGTCCAGATGACCGACGGCACCACTTTCCAGACCCGTTCGACCTGGGGCAAGGAAGGCGACACGCTGGCGCTCGACATCGACCCCAAGTCGCACCCGGCCTGGACGGGCGGCAACCGTCAGCTCGACACCGGCGGCCAGGTGGCGCGCTTCAACAAGCGTTTCGGCGGTCTGACGCTGAAGAAGTAATCGGCCGACGCGGCACGAATAGAGAAGGGCGCCGCGATCGGCGCCCTTTTTTGTTGCCTGCTATCGCGTAGCTACTCATCGCGCGCCACCGCGACGTCGACAGCGCCGGGGGCGATCCTGACCGTGACGGGCGTGCGCGCCAGCACCTCCCCGTCAATGGAAATGCGCTGGCGCGGCCGGGTTTCGATACGGAACGACTTGCCGTGAAATTCGCGGGTGTGCGCGTCGCGATCCCGCAGCTTGAAGAATTTGGCATACCAGTCCCAGGCGAGGCGCGGCTTGCTGCGGCCGACCACGGCCTGGATAACGATTTCGCCAGTATCGACGTCGGCATGATCGGACAGTTCGACCCCGCCATGATAGGGGCCGTTCAGCACTCGCACCTCTGTCGACCACATGCGATGTTCCTGCGTCCCGTCATCGATCGTCAGGCGAAAGGCGCGAAAGCCGACCGAGCATTTGGCGGCCCAGGCCAGATAGCCGATCCGGCCGAGATAGCGTTTCAACTTATGCGGCACCGTGCGCCCAATCATGGGTGACAGGCCCAGGGAGGCGGCATTGACGAAATAATCGCCATCCACCATCCCCAGATCGACGCGTCGCCGCCGCCCGGTGGCAATGGCCTGCACCGCGCCGTCCAGATCCAGCGGCAGTCCAAGCGTGCGCGCAAAGCTGTTCGCGGTGCCCAGCGGCAGCACGCCGAACACGCAATCCTTCCCCACAAATTCGTCGACCGTGCCCGACATCGACCCGTCGCCGCCGCCTACGATGACCATGGGCGCGCCGGTGGCAATCGCCTGACGCACAGTGGCGGCCATCTGCTCGGGGTCTTTCACCGCATGGGCGGCCAGCAGCCTGACGCCGGCCGATTCCAGCTTCTCGCGCGCCTGATCGAAATTGTCCTGGCCGCGCCGGCTATGGGCGTTGACGACCAGTATCGCGTCCTTGGGCAAGTCCGTCGTTTCCATGCCGCAATAACTCCGCCCGATGGATTCGGCTCCGGCCGGAAACCCTTTGCGCGCGATTCGTTACCTTGCCATGGCCCGCATCGCTCACCTGTCCGACATTCATTTCGGCGCGAACGATCCCCGGATCGTGGACGCCGCCACCGCTTGGCTGGAGGCGCGTCGCCCCGACCTGGTCGTCATCAGCGGCGATTTCACGCAGCGCGCCCGGGTCGATCAGTTTCGTGAGGCCGCCGCCTGGCTGGGCAAGCTGCGCGCCGCTGGCCTCAAAACGCTTGTCATACCGGGCAATCATGACGTGCCACTCTATGACATTGTGCGCCGCTTCTTTGCGCCGCTGCGCCGCTACCGTCGCTATATCAGTCATGACCTTTGCCCATTCTACGAAGACGATGAAGTCGCGATCCTGGGCATCAACACGGCACGGTCGCTGACGATCAAGGACGGGCGGATCAATCATGACCAGATGGACATGATACGCGATCGCTTCGGCCGGGTCGCGCGCGACAAGACGCGCATCCTGGTGACGCATCACCCGCTTTTTTCCATGCCGATCGGCCGAGGCAATGAACTGAGCGAAGCGGTCGGGCGGCATGACGATGCCGTGCAGGCCGCGTGTGAGGCGGGCGTCCATGTGGCGCTTGCCGGCCATTTCCATCGCACCTATGCGGAAGCTGCCGACAAGATGGTCGCCCACAGCGGCGGCGCGCTGGTCATCCAGGCCGGGACAGCCACCTCCACCCGCCTGCGCAATGACGAACCGCAAAGCTTCAACTGGCTGCATGTCCGTCGCAATAATGAGATGGACCTGCAAGTGATCGTCTGGGACGGCGCCAGCTTCCGCCGCGCCAGCCATGTGGAATATGTCCGCGATAACGAGGAATGGACCGCGAAGGAGGTGATAGAGCCGGCGCGGGTAGGGGCCATGACGGTCCCTGCGGGCTTGACGTCGGCGGCGAACTGACGGTTTCTCTCGCCGCATCTCAACAATTGGAGGCGATATGGCGCGGCTGGCGGGAAAAACATGCGTCGTGACAGGCGGTGCGCGCGGCATCGGACGCGCAATCGTCGAGGCCTTTCATCGGGAAGGCGCCGATGTGCTTTTGACGGACATCGACGCACCGGCGGGCAGCGAAAGCGCGAACGCGATCGGCTGTCGCTTCGAACGGCTGGATGTTGGCGAAGAAGCCGACTGGGACCGACTGCTTGACCTGCATCCTGAGATCGACGTGCTGGTCAACAATGCGGGCATCACCGGTCTGGGGGAGGCCGGCACTCGCCATGACCCTGAACATGCCAGTCTTTCCGAATGGCATGCGGTGCACCGCGTGAACCTCGACGGCACCTTCCTGGGCTGCCGCTACGCCATTCGCGCGATGAAGCGAAAGGGCGAAGGGGCGATCATCAATATGTCGTCCCGGTCCGGGGTGGTCGGCATTCCAGGCGCAGCAGCCTATGCGTCATCAAAGGCGGCGATCCGCAACCATAGCAAGAGCGTAGCGCTCTATTGCGCGCAGCAGGGATGGAAAATCCGCTGCAACTCCATCCATCCCGCCGCGATCATGACGCCGATTTGGGATGCGATGATAGGGGACGGTCCCGACCGGCAGGCCCGAATGGCGGCGCTGGTGGCTGATACGCCGGTCAAACGCTTTGGCCGGGTCGAGGAAGTCGCTGCGGTCGCAGTGCTGCTGGCCTCTGATGAGGCAACCTACATCACGGGCACCGAAATCGACATTGATGGCGGACTATTGGCTGGCTCGGCCGCGTCGCCGGGCTGATCATCAATCCGGTTTCCTGAGCGCTTGGGCGAGCGATACCGTCGCGCTGCCACGCCGGGCCGGCTTCGCTTGGCTCGGGTCGGGTTTCCAGCCGGACAGATAGATGAGCGCCATTTGCTCGGCAACGCGCCCGTCGGGATCGGCGGCATCGTTGAAATGCGCCGCCGCCCGCATCAGCACGTTGCGGGTGAGCGCAGGCGGACGGTGGGTCAGGACATTGCCCGCCCCCATGCCGCGCAGGTCGTGCATCAGTCGCACGATGTCGCCATAGCGGATCGTCAGCGTCTCGCCATCGGCCACCGGCATGGCGAAGCCGGCGCGGCTGAGCAGATCGCCCGCCGCGCGCACGTCCACCTGCGGATGGATATGCTGGCCCGCTCGATCCCCTTCAGCGGCAAGCAGAGCGGCTTTCAGGCGCGGCAGGCTGCCCGCGCCGGCAAAGGCGGCCAGCATCAGCCCGTCGGGCCGCAACACCCGTCGCATCAGGATCAGCGCGCCGGGCAGGTCGTTGACGCTGTCCAGCGTGCCGCATGCCAGCACCAGGTCGAAACTATCGTCGGCAAAGGGCAGGGCGTCCTCATCCGCCTGCACGCCATTGACGGCGCGCGCGGCCAGAAAGGACGGATCGACGCAGGCGACTCGTTTGCCCATCGCCTCCAGCGCAGCGCGCGCGCGGCCGTCAGGGCATCCGATCACCAGCGCTTCGGGCAGCTCGCGCTGCACATCGCCCAGCCGATCGAGCAATTCGTCGAGCATTGCCTGGTGCAGGAAATCATGGTCCGCATAAGCGGGCAGCATCCTGTCACGCCGCCGGGCGCGCAGGGCCGAATCGAATATGTCGGGGCGGGAATCCATGGCGGGCCTTGTGCAGAGGCGGTGAAGCGGGAACAAGGCAGATGATGCCTCTTGCCCCGCTTCTCAAGGCCGCGCTGCGTCCGGCGCTCGATTATGCGCTGCCGCCGCGCTGCCCCGGTTGCGGCGGCATCGTCGGGGAAGATCATGCCTTCTGCCTCGAATGTTGGGGCGGCATGGAGTTTCTGGGCGACCCCTGTTGCGCCCGCTGCGGCCTGCCTTTCCCGCACGACATGGGCGATGGTGCCGCGTGCGGCGCGTGCCTGGCTGCTCCGCCGCCCTGGGACAGCGCGCGCGCCGTGCTGGCCTATGGTGATGTCGCGCGCACGGTGGCGCTGCGGCTTAAATATGGGCGGCGCATCGGGTTGGCGCGGCTGATCGCCCGGCAGATGCTGCGTCATGTGGGGACGGCAGGGGAGGGCGATCCGCCCGTGATCGTGCCAGTGCCCTTGCATCGCTGGCGCCTGTGGCATCGCGGGTTCAACCAGTCGGCGCTGATCGCGGACCATCTGGGCACGCTGACGGGCTGGCCGGTCGACCGGCACGGTCTGATACGCGCGCGGCGGACACAGCCATTGCGCGGCATGAACCCGGCGCAGCGGGCCAGGGCGGTCCGTGGGGCTTTCACTTTGGCTGCGGGCCATGGATTTGCCGGGCGGCGCGTGTTGCTGATCGATGATGTCCACACCAGCGGCGCGACCGCCGGGGCTTGCGCGCGGACGCTGAAGCGCGGCGGCGCCACCACCGTCCGGCTGCTTTGCTGGGCGCGCGCGCTGCCCGACCGCGATGCCGCGCCAACCGACGCAGCTGATTGACATTGGCTGGCCTTGCCCCATCTTTGTGGCAAAGGAGCGATATTCTTCATGGCGAAAGTGGAAATCTATACCAAGGCCTGGTGCGGCTATTGCGCGCGGGCCAAGGCGCTGCTCGGCGACAAGGGCGTGGCGTTCGAGGAATATGACATCAGCATGGGCGGCCCCAAGCGCGACGAAATGCTGGAGCGCGCGCCCGGTCAGACGACCGTGCCGCAAATCTTCATCGACGGCCAGCATATTGGCGGCAGCGACGACCTTGCCGCTTTGAACCGCGCCGGCAAGCTGGACGCGATGCTCGGCCAGTGAGCCATTTTCGCGCCGCCCTTTTTCAGATGACGAGCGGGATTGATCCCGCTTCCAATGCCGCCGCGATCGTCGACATGGCGGGCCGCGCCAAGCGGGAAGGGGCGGACATGCTCTTCACCCCCGAAATGGCTGGCTATCTGGATCGCGATCGCGCCCGCGCGGCAGGCACGCTGCGCAGTGAAGCGGATGATGATGTCCTGGCCGCCGTTCGTGAAGCAGCGGCGCGCGAAGGGCTTTGGGTCCATATCGGGTCATTGCCTTTCAAGGATGAACGATCGGATGGCCGCTGGGTCAATCGCAGCCTGATGATCGACGCCAATGGCGACATCCGCGCGCGCTACGACAAGATACACTTGTTCGACGTCGATTTGGCGAGCGGGGAAAGCTGGCGGGAATCTTCCGTATACGGGCCGGGGGAACAGGCGGTCGCGGTAAAGACGCCGTGGGGATTGATGGGCCTTTCCATCTGTTATGACATGCGGTTTCCCGATCTGTATCGGGCGCTGACCGATGCCGGCGCGACAATCCTGCTGGCGCCCGCCGCCTTCACCGTGCCGACGGGCCAAGCACACTGGCATGTGCTGCTGCGCGCCCGCGCGATCGAGGCGGGATGCGTCGTCATTGCCGCGGCGCAGGCCGGTGCGCATGCGGACGGGCGCACCACCTATGGTCATAGCTTGGTGGTCGACCCTTGGGGCGACGTGCTGCTGGACATGGGCGAGGCGGCAGGTCTGGGGCTTGCGGATATCGACCTGTCGCGCATAGAGGATGTGCGCGCGCGGGTGCCCGCGCTCGCCAATCGCCAGCTTATCCCGAAGGACGTGACAATTTCGTGATCGTGTTCGACCTTAAATGCAGTGGTCAGGGCCATGTGTTCGAAGCCTGGTTCGGGTCCAGCAGCGATTATGACGCGCAGCAGGCCCGCGGCCTCATCGCCTGTCCGGTCTGCGGCGACGTGTCGGTGATGAAGGCCGTCATGGCGCCGGCCATCGCGGCCAAGGGCAATCAGCGCCCAGTGCCCGCAGCGCCGAATGATGCCGCTCCGGCTGCGAGCGGCGCGGACATGGCCAAGATGCAGGCGCTGGTCGAAGCGGTGGCGCAGGCGCAGCAGAAGCTGCTGGCCGATTCCACCTGGGTCGGCCGCGACTTTGCCGATCAGGCCCGCGCCATGCATTATGGCGAACAGGACCGCGCCAGCATCCATGGCGAAGTCGCCCCCGCCGAAGCCAAGGCCCTGATCGCCGAAGGCGTAGAGGTCGCGCCCCTGCCACTTCCCGTCGTCCCGCCGCACGCGAAGAATTGACCCCGGCGCTCCCGCGCAATAGAGCCGGCACCGGGCACCCATAGCTCAGCAGGATAGAGCATCAGATTCCTAATCTGGGGGCCACTGGTTCGAATCCAGTTGGGTGCACCATTTCGGTTCAGTGATAATAACGCGGCGCGGCGATGCGCCAGTAGCTGTTGGCGCCACGCTGGAGTTTGCTCCCGGCGATGCGGATGAGGTCATCACCGACCCGGTTCCTGTCCGACATCAACAAGACGCAACGGCCTTTTACTATCAACCTAATGTCTTGATCCGATGATGCGGGAAAAATCACTCCATCGCCGGCGGGCCGGAACTGCCGCGTTCGATCAGGGTGAAGGTGAATTGCGGCATGCCCTGCGTGCCCTGCGCGCCCTGCGCCAGTGCGTCGATGACGGCGCGGCCCATATCTTCCAGCGGCTGGCGCACGGTGGTGAGCGGGGGCCAGGATGTGAGGCTCGCCGACGTATCGTCAAAGCCAGTCACGGACAGATCCTCTGGCACGCGCAATCCGATCCGGTGCGCCAGCGTCAGCACGCCCAGCGCCATGTCGTCATTGGTGGCGAAGATGGCGCTCGGCGGATTGGGCAGCGCCAGCAAGGTTTCGCCCGCCGCGATGCCGGACGCGAAATCGAAGCGACCGGGCACGAATAGCGCCTCCTCCGCCGCGATGCCCGCCGCATCCAG
The DNA here is from genome assembly GCF_000445105.1 of Sphingobium lactosutens DS20. Classification (GTDB taxonomy): domain Bacteria; phylum Pseudomonadota; class Alphaproteobacteria; order Sphingomonadales; family Sphingomonadaceae; genus Sphingobium; species Sphingobium lactosutens. Next base: position 110,560 of record NZ_ATDP01000075.1, read on the forward strand.
TCCCTCGCGAAAGCCATCCACGCGGCGCAGCGCGGCATGGTGGGTCGGGGGCGGGGTGATGACGCCGATGCGGCGATGGCCAAGCCCGGTCAGATGACCCGCGACCATCCGGCCAGCCGCCTGTTCGGGCGTCGATATCGTGAAGCTGGGCGAAGGCGCGGAACCGGCGATGCGCGCACAGGGCAGCTGCATCTGCGCCAGCTTGTCGAGCAGCGCCTGATCGTCGGCCAGTGGCGGCACCAGCAGCACGCCATCGGGCCGCAGCGCCGCGACCAGCCGGTCGAGCACGTCGAACCGTTCCTCCCCACCGGGCGACAGCGGTTCGACCACCAGATGATAGCCCAGGTCCCGGCACCGCCACGCCGCGCCCATCTGGATGCGGCTGACATAGCCGGGTGCGGGATTATTATAGAGGAATGCGATCATGAAGGACCGCCCGCCCGCCAGCCGCCGCGCCGACTGATTGGGGCGATATCCCAGCTGCGCGATCGCTGCCTGCACCCGGTCCCGCAACGCGTCGCTGACATTGGGCGCCTTGTTGACAACGCGGGACACCGTCTTGATCGAGACTTTGGCGAGGGCGGCGACGTCGTGAATGCTGGTCATGGGGTCCTGGCTCGTGGCGCGGGGAGGGACTGTCATGCCCCCTTGCCGGCGCGCTTGGCAAGCCATGGCGCGTGGCCCTATGGTGGGGCAATGGGCACTGTCATCAATCTGCGGCAGGCGCGCAAGCGCAAGCAACGCGCCGACAAGGCGGCGCAGGCCGCCGAAAATCGCGCGCGCTTTGGCCGCACAAAGGCCGAGCGCGCATCGCAAGCGAAGGAAGACGATCAACAGAGTGCCGTGTTGAAGGGAGCGTTTCGGGAGTTATCCCAAGATAACGTCGAGTAAATAACTCCGTTTAGATGAATATTGGTTCATTTAACGAAGGATATTTGGCAGGTTCACTATGAACGCCTGTTCAGGATTGTCCGTTCGTCGCATAGCGATTTCGACTCATCCGTGAAATGACCATGGCATGCAAAGATTCGGGCCGGTGGCGGGTTGATGATGCACTATGACTGGACATATTCGCACCCCCCGCCCCGCCAGGGCCGCGATTGCCGCTGTTCTGGCCTTCACCGCAACCCCTGTGCTGGCGCAGGATATGGGTTCGGCGGCATCGGCCCCCACGATGACGCCAGACGCCACGATCATCACCCCGCCCGCCATGACGCAGGCGCCGACGGCGACAACGTCGCCCGCAATCGGCGCTGACTCGCCAACCACCCCGGTCTTCCAGCCAAGCGCGCCCGTCGTGCAGCAGACCGCCCCGATCGAGCAGCGGATTGCCGAAGCACGCGCCGCTGCTGAAGCCGAGCAGGCCGCGAGCCGCCCCGCGGAGCGCGCCGTGACACAGCAGGCGCCCGTGACGCGGGAGACTGCCGCTGCGAGAACAGACTCGCAGCCTGTGACATCGCCCGCCCCTTTAGCAGCCACGCCCGTTACCACGCCGGACACCCCGACGGCCGATCGCACTACGGCAGAGGCGGCATCCGCTCCAGCTGACCGGCTGATGCCACCAGCACCGACAGCGCAGGCGGACCGCACCGATCAGGCGATCCTCTGGGCCATGGGCGGCGGTGCGCTGCTGCTGTTGGGCCTGGGTGGCGCGGCGCTGATGCGTCGTCGCCGGCCGGAAGAGGAGGAGGCGATGGCCGTCCCGACCTATGAGAGCGCGGTTTCAGCGCCGGCGATGGCATCGACAGCAACGGCCAGCCCGATCGCCCCTGAACCTGTCGACACAGCGCCGGCCACCCGGCCTGCGCTCCACCCGCGCCCGGCGATGGCGACGGCATCCGACGCGACGCTCGCCGCCATGGTCGCAGCGCCGCCCAGCCCGGAAAACCCCTTCACCACCCGGGCAAAGCGCGCCCGTCGCGCGCGCTTCCTGCTGGCCCAGCGCGACGGCGCGACTCGCATCCCCGATGTGCCGCAGACCGTCCATGCCGAACCGGCCGCCGCGCACAGCCCGGCTGCGCAGGATCGTAGCCAGATGGTCTATCGCTTCGACAAGGACAATCGCCGCGCGTCTTTCCTGAAGCCGCGCACCAACTGATCGGCGGCTTGCCGTCACACCAGAGGCAAAGCGCAACGAAGGCCGGGCCGCGCGCCCGGCCTTTTTACCGTGCGTTTCCGCCAGTCCGGTTGCGCTTTTCCAGCATGGCTGATACCGGGCGCGCGCATCCCTTGACGCGCCATTTCCATCAGAAAGAGTCGCCGCTCCATGACCGAAAAGATCAATCGCATCGTCCTCGCCTTTTCCGGCGGCCTCGACACCAGCGTGATTTTGAAATGGTTGCAACAGACCTATGGCTGCGAAGTCGTGACCTTCACCGCGGATCTGGGGCAGGGCGAAGAGCTTGAGCCAGCGCGTGCCAAGGCCCGGCTGATGGGCGTCAAGGAAGAGCATATCTTCATCGACGACCTGCGCGAAGAGTTTGTGAAGGACTATGTCTTCCCGATGATGCGTTCCAACGCGCTCTATGAGGGGCTGTATCTGCTCGGCACGTCGATCGCCCGCCCGCTGATCGCCAAGCGTCAGATCGAGATCGCGAAACAGGTCGGCGCAGATGCCGTCTCCCATGGCGCAACCGGCAAGGGCAATGACCAGGTCCGCTTCGAACTGGGCTATTATGCCCTGTCGCCCGACATCAAGGTGATCGCGCCCTGGCGCGAATGGGACCTGACCAGCCGCACCAAGCTCATCGAGTTCGCCGAAAAGCACCAGATTCCGATCCCCCGCGACAAGCGCGGCGAAAGCCCGTTTTCGACCGACGCCAACATGCTGCATACCTCGTCGGAAGGTAAAGTGCTGGAGGACCCGTGGGAGGAAACCCCAGACTATGTCTATTCGCGCACGGTGAACCCGGAGGATGCGCCCGACGCGCCGGAATATATCACCATCGACTTCGAACGTGGCGACGGCGTCGCGATCAACGGCGTTGGCATGTCGCCTGCCACTTTGCTCGAAACATTGAACGACTATGGCCGCAAACATGGCATCGGCCGGCTCGACCTTGTTGAAAACCGCTTTGTCGGCATGAAGTCACGCGGCATGTATGAAACGCCGGGCGGCACCATCTATCACCTTGCCCATCGCGGGATCGAGCAGCTGACGCTCGACCGGGGCGCTGCGCATCTGAAGGACGAACTCGCGCCGCGCTACGCCGAACTCATCTATAACGGCTTCTGGTTCAGCCCTGAGCGCGAGATGCTCCAGGCGGCGATCGACCATAGCCAGGAAAAGGTAACGGGCACCGTCCGCCTCAAGCTCTACAAGGGCGGCGTGTATGTCGTCGGCCGCAAATCGCCTTATTCGCTCTACAGCGAAAAGGTCGTGACGTTCGAGGATGATGCGGGCGCCTATGATCAGCGTGACGCAGCGGGCTTCATCAAGCTGAACGCCCTGCGGCTTCGCCTGCTCGGACGCCGCGACCGCTGATCGTGCAAGGGGGAGGGGCAGCCTCATCGCTGCCCCCCTCGACCCACCCGACATAGTGGCGCTCCCCAGCGCCGCTTACCCGTTACATTTCGCGACAAATTGACCGCTGGACTGACAAAGTTGCGGGACACATTGTTTCCATAAGGGTCATCAAGGACGCGGCATCGGCCTCGTTCGGATGAACCAAGCCAAGGAAACAGATATGCTTCGCCAATTTTTCACCACCGTCGCGGTCGGATCGCTCTTCGTCGGCGGACTTGCCGCCACCCATGTCGCATCGGCCCAGCCCGGCGCGGACGGCCCCAGTGGCCCACGCGGCGGCATGATGATGCAGGCCGACGCCAACAAGGATGGCAAGATCAGCAAGGCTGAACTCATCACCGCGCTCGATGCCCGCTTTGCCAAAATGGACGTCGACAAGGACGGGCAGCTGACCTCCAAGGATCGCGATCTCAAGCGCCAGCAGCGCATGGACGAACGCTTCGCCCGGCTCGACACCGACAAGAATGGCCAGCTTAGCAAGGCCGAACTTGCCGCCGGCCAGCAGGCCCGCGCCGACAAGCGCGCCGAAATGGGCAAGGGCGAAGGCCGCCGTCACATGGGCAAGCGCCATCATCGCGGCATGATGGGCCACGGCGGAAACGGCGGCGCCATGGGTGACGCGAACAAGGACGGCACCGTCACCAAGGCCGAATTCACGGCCGGGGCGCTCGCCATGTTCGACCGGGCTGACAGCAACAAGGATGGCTATGTCACCGCCGACGAAATGAAGGCGGGCCGCCAGGCGATGCGCGCCGCGTGGAAGGACCGCAAGGCGTCCGCCCAGAACTGAGCGCTGTGATGGCGGGTGGCGCTGCTGTCTTGCCGGGCTCCTCTCCCCCGGGAAGCGCGCGCCGCTCCGCCCCGGAAGGGCGAAGGCACCTCCTTCGCCCTTCCAACCATAACCAACCCATGACAGACAGGCATGATGAGCGACCGTCCCCATCTCCTGCTCGTCGATGACGAGCGTTCGATCCGCGAACCGCTGGCGCAATATCTCTCGCGCAACGGCTTTCGCGTCACCGCCGTCGACAACGCTGCGGAGGCGCGGGTGCGGCTCAACGCCAACGCCATCGACCTCGTCATCCTCGACATCATGATGCCGGGCGAGGACGGCCTGTCGCTCTGCCGCCATATCCGCGAAACCAGCGAGATACCGGTCATCCTGCTCACCGCGAAATCGGAGGAGACGGACCGCATCGTCGGCCTGGAAATGGGCGCGGACGATTATGTCCTCAAACCCTTTTCGCCGCGCGAACTGGTCGCCCGCATCAAGGTGATCTTTCGCCGCGTCGCCAGCGGCGGCCAGCGCGTCACCGCGCCCGATGGCGCGACCTACGCCTTTGCCGGCTGGCTGCTCAAATCGCAGGAACGCACGCTGGTCGACAACGAAGGCGTATCGCTGCCGCTGTCGACCGCCGAATATAATCTGATGCTCGCCTTTGCCACGCGCCCCAATCAGGTGCTGAGCCGCGACCAGCTGCTCGACATCACCCAGGGGCGGGAGGCCAACGCCTTCGACCGCGCGATCGACAACCAGATCAGCCGCCTGCGCAAGAAGATCGAGCCGGACCCCAAGAATCCCACCCTGATCAAGACCGTCTGGGGCGGCGGCTACACCCTGTCGGCCGAAGTGCGCAAATTGTGATGCGCTGGGCATGACGATACGCCGCCTCTGGCCACAAAGCCTGGTCGGGCAGGTGATCCTGCTCGTCGCGCTGGCGCTGTTCGTCGCGCAGGCGATCAATTTCAGCCTGCTGCTGCGCGAACGCAACCGGCTGACGCTGACCGGCCAGACCGCGCCGCTCGCCTATCGCGTCGTGACCGCGCTGGATCAGCGCGCCGATCGCACGCCCGACCGCCCCACAGCGCGAGATGGCCGCCCCGACCGGCGCCAAGCGCGCGCCATCCGCTTCCTGTCCGCTCAGCCCACGCTCGGCGGCAAGCCCCGGCCCGATGTCGCGGACCGCGCGCGCGACATGCTGGAGGATATGGGCCTCACCGTGCGCCAGGTGATCGCGGCGGAGGACAGCCTCGTCATGCCGCTGCGTCGCTGGGAAAGGCTGCGCCTGCGTCAGGGGGAGGCGCCCGATGACCGCCGCGTCGGCCGGCTGCAACTGGCCGTCGAATATGATGCGGGCCAATGGCTGCTGGTCGAAGGGCGCATCGGCAACCGCCCGCCCCGCTTTGGCGGCTGGCTGGCGGGGCAGACGCTCATCCTCTACATCATCGTGCTCGCGCCCTTGCTGTGGATCGGCCGCCGCCTCGCGCGTCCGCTGCGCCAGCTGACCGCCTCGGCTCAGCAATTCGCCCGCACCGGCGCGGCTGATCCGGTGGACGAACGCGGGCCGGGCGACGTGCGCGATCTCACCATGGCCTTCAACGCCATGCGCGCGCGCATCATCGCGATGCTGGATGAAAAGGACCGGATGCTGGGCGCGATCGGCCATGACCTGCGCACCCCGCTCGCCTCGCTGCGGGTGCGCACCGAATCGGTGGAGGACGAGGCCGAGCGGGCGCGCATGTCCGACACGATCGAGGAAATGAACCGCATGCTGGAGGATATCCTCTCGCTCGCCCGCGCCGGCCGCAGCGCTGAAAGCCCGCAAAAGGTCGACCTGTCGGCGCTGGCGGACGCGGTGGTGGAGGATTTCGTCGAGCTGGGGTCGCCCGTCACCCTGGCCGACAGCGCCCGCGCTGTCGCCTTGGTCCGCCCGCAACAGATCCGCCGCGCGCTGCGCAACCTCATCGAAAACGCCATCGTCTATGGCGATCGCGCCCATGTCAGCGTGGCCCACTTACCCGGCCAGGTGCGCATCACCGTCGCGGACGAAGGCCCCGGCATCGCGCAGGACCGCATGGCCGAAATGCTCGAACCCTTCACCCGGCTGGAAGGTTCGCGCAACCGCGAAACCGGCGGCGCGGGCCTCGGCCTCGCCCTTGTCCGCGCGATCATGACCGAACATCATGGCGAACTGCGCCTTGCCAACCGCGCGGAAGGGGGGCTGGAGGCCAGCCTGGTGCTGCCCGCCTGACGTCGCCCGATTTAAAAGGGCGACATATCCTGACTATTATGCTACATCATGGCCATCGCGCGACCCATGCCGCAAGCATTCGCCGTGACAGAGAGACCATAGTGCTCCCGCTTGCCAGCTGAGGAGCCAAATATTGGACGATCTCAATTATCTATTGAAGCGCGAGCAGGAAGAACTGATCCGCTACCAGAGCGCGCGCACACCCGAAATATCTTCCGCCCATCGTCGCTCGGCGGCTGATTATAATCAGCGCATTCGCCAGCATCCTCATCCCTACAGGTCGGAACGGGCCGATGGCACGGCGACCTTCACGCTCTCCGCGCATGTGGAGGTGCGGGCATGAGCCGCGCGATCAACGTCAAGGGCACGCCCGAAGCGGTCACGGCCCTGTGCGCCAGCCATGCGCTGCGCATTTCGGTGATCGAACCGCTGCAATCAGGCGGCGTGCGCGTCGTGATGCTGGACCCGCGCGACGCCGACACGCTGCGCGGATTGATGAAGGCCAAGCTCATCCAGGGCGAAGTCGTCCGCTCCGCCTCGCACGTCGCGCGCCAGTTGCCGGCGGCGACATCCCGGCGATGACCGACCGCCAGCAACCGGCCCGCCGCCCGTCCGGCGCATCGCGGCCCGCGACCCAGCCCACCCCGGCCCGCCGCGCGCACGACAGCGACTTGAGCCGCGCCCACGCCAAAATCCGCGCCGTCAACCAACGCGAAGCCCAATCCCGCCGCGGCCGCGAGGGGTAGGGTGGGGTGGCCGATGATGGAATGTCTGGTCTTAAGGTCCAGCATGCAGATAGTTGACGCTGGCATGGTATCAGCACTGACTGGAGCCGGTCGCTCAGGCCAGCCACCGTGGACGTTCGTTTCTCGCGGAAGCGGCCGGTGGGATGCATCAAGGCGGATACGTTTGACATAGCTACGCCTGTTCGCCTTTCTTCAACAAGCGCGTGCGTAATTCCTGCGCGGACCGATGCGCCCATCCCGAGGCGGATAGACGGCGGTCTTCAAACAAAGTCGGCATCCCGCATGTCGTCAGATCCCACAGGACACACATGCTAGCGAGCATGTCGAGCACAGGCGCTACTAACGGAACGGTCATTTCATCCCAGTGATCGCCGTGAGCCTCGAAGGTACGCATATCCCGCGCGATCTTGATCACTGTCCTCGCATCTTTCCTAGGCACCTCGGATTCAATCGCCGCGGCGAGCATCTTGAGGCGCCGCGGCAGGCTTTGATGTTGGAGAAGCGACAAAATGCCTAGCAGCCGATCGCGCGGCACTGCCGGAGTCGCCTCCTTGCCAGCCTTTGCGGCGGCGTCGACGATCGCCGTCAAGTCCGCATCCGATAAGGTGGACGGAGCACGCAACTCGCTCAGGCTCTCGATTGCGCTGCACAAATCGGCGACCAGTTTCGTCGAGGATTCCTTACGCATACGTTCGAGGACACGATCAACCCGAACGCGGAACAGCCGGCGGCTACCATCGCGCTCAAGCCATTGTCGCATCACGGTCGCGAATTTCTTGCGGTGCTTCCATTGACCATAAGGCACATCCCTCGGGCCGAAATCGAACATCTCGGTTCGATCGCGAGAGATCGCGGTTTCCATGTTCGACAAGTAAATGTCACTGTGGCGGTCACCGCGCTTCGTTTTTCCACGACAGCTCAGGGTTGTGAAGGGAAGCGAGCGCATAGCGATCTGCCGAAAGAAGCGTCGCCATGCCCATGCGGCATCAAGTGCCTCGTCGATCGAGACCGCATTGGCGAACCGGATCGTAGCGATCGCGACGGAGGATATGGTCAGCGATTTTCGGCCGTGGCTTTGGCTGTGCCCGAGAAATATCTCGTAGGTGGCATTGCCAACCCGTTCGCGCAGCACCCTTGGCAGCCTGTGAACAATGTAGACGCTTTCCGGTGAGAAATAGGCATAGTTGCGCGGGTAAAGTCTTTCGACATCGCGAAGGGCGCGAACCTGCTTCAGCGTGTCCGGCGTTGCGTTGTAGAGCGACTGCCATTCCGCGATCTCATAATAGAAAATGTCTTCGAGGCCGTCAGCAGTGAACTGGATTTCGCGAACACGACCACCGGGTAACACGGACTCGGCGTTGAACAGAACGATGTTGGGAAAGATCGTGAATTCCCATTCGCGCCGCTCGCCATATGGCATGCCGGACTGCGATGTCAGTGCGTTGTGGAGTAAGATCTTGCTGCCGTTATTCGTTTCGAGGGTGAGGTCGAACCAGCCCGTGTCTGGGTCGCGTTCGTTGATAAAATTGTCGGTGGTTAATGTTACAACGGTGCTGCGGCCTGAGAGCGACAGGACACCAGTTCCCTTATTGTCGTCTGCGAGCAGACGGACGGGTTCGCGAGAATAGGCCGCTTCAAGTTCGCTTGCTGTGCGCATAGGCCTTCCTAGCCGTACTCAGGAGTGGCGCGAAGAGTATATGGGCTGTCCACTGATTCCGGCGTCCGAGCGTGTGAATATCGGCTCTTGTCGAAAGCCGACATTTGACGAACCGAGCGGGATTGACGGGTTTATCCCAGACGCAGTCACAAGCAGAATGTTTGCTTCCGGGCATGATAAATCGCCGTTGAACAGTTTAGATGCGCGCAAAGCTGCCTCCCAATCCCTGCCACCCTCCCAACATCCGCCACAAAAAAGGGGCCGCTTTTCCAAGCGGCCCCTTTCGCATCCTCTCCCTTGTGACAGGGATGTGTCTTTCGCGCTGGCTCAGTCGGCCTTCGACTGGAGGTTCACCGCGGCATATTTGCCGCGACGGTCGACTTCCAGTTCGAAGTCGAGGCGGTCGCCTTCGTTGAGGGCGGCCATGCCGGCGCGTTCGACGGCGCTGATGTGGACGAAGGCGTCGGGCTGGCCGTCATCGCGCTGAATGAAGCCAAAGCCCTTCATCGCGTTGAAGAATTTCACCGTGCCGCTGGCGCGTTCACCGGTCAGCTGGCGCTGCGGGCCACCACGATCGCCGCCGCCAAAGCCGCCGCGATCATTGCCGAAGCCGCCGGCGCGGGGTTCGCGCGGGGGCGCGCGATCGGTCACGGGCAAAGGCTCGCCCTCGATCACCAGATCGGTGGCCGACACCTTGCCGCCCCGATCGACCAGCGTGAAGCCGAGCGGCTGGCCTTCGGCGAGGCCGGTGAGGCCGGCCTGTTCCACCGCGCTGATATGGACGAACACGTCTTCGCCGCCATCGTCACGAACGATGAAGCCAAAACCCTTTTGTCCGTTGAAGAATTTGACGACGCCCTTGCCTTCGCCGACGACCTGCGCGGGCATGCCGCGACCACCGCCGCCGCCACCGCCGAAGCCGCGACCACCGCCGCCGCCAAAGCCGCCACCACCGCCGCCGAAGCCGCCGCGGTCACCGCCGCCAAAACCGCCACGATCGCCGCCGAAACCGCCGCCGCCGCCAAAGCCGCCGCGATCACCGCCGAAACCACCACCGCCAAAACCGCCGCGGCCCTGATCGTAGAAATTGTCGTCGCCGAAACCGTCGCGCTTATCCCTGCCGCGCCCGCCGCGGCGACCTCTATCAAAACTCATGCCCTGTTAGTCACTTTCGCTTCGCCCCAAGACCAATCGGACAAACATGTCGGGCGAATGACATGCAAAATCCACCGCAAAGGCGGGTTTGGGAATCACTATATCAACTTTTCAGGCCCACGCGAATGATTTTCACCTTTCCGGTCCCGATCCGTTCCTTTTCGCGATATTATCGCCACTGTGCGCATCCTGTCGCGTGCGTGTCTCGGCTCGTCGCTCCATGAGCGCGATGCATTGCCTCGATTGCGGTGCGGGCGGTTTCGCCATAGAGGGGGTGGCATGACCGTGCATTTCCATGAAGAAGATCTGCCCGCCGGCGTGCTCGCGCCAGGGCCGATCGCCGTCGATACCGAAACCATGGGGCTCATCACCCCGCGCGACCGCCTGTGCGTGGTCCAGATCAGCGACGGCAAGGGGGACGAGCATCTGGTGCGCTTCAACCCCGGCAGTGATTATGCCGCGCCGAACCTGAAGACCGTGCTGGCCGATCCTGCGCGCCTCAAACTCTATCATTTCGGCCGCTTCGACATTGCCGCGCTGCGCCATTATCTGGGCGTCGTCGCCGCGCCCGTCTATTGCACGAAGATCGCCTCGCGCCTGGTGCGCACCTATACCGACCGCCATGGCCTGAAAGAACTGGTGCGCGAATTGCTGGGGCAGGACATCAGCAAGCAGCAGCAGTCGAGCGACTGGGGCGGCCCGGTCCTGTCTGACGCGCAAAAGGATTATGCCGCGTCCGACGTGCGCTTCCTCCACCAGCTCAAGGCCGAACTGGACAAAAGGCTGGAGCGGGAAGGGCGCATGGCGCTCGCCCAGGCCTGTTTCGATTTCCTGCCGCACCGGGCCGAGCTGGACCTGGCGGGCTGGCCGGAAATCGACATTTTCGCGCATATGTAAGGGGGACGGGTAAGCGCCGCCATGTCCGTTCAGGCCGAACAGCAACGCAATGTCCGCCGCCACTGGGCGCGGCCGGGCGGCAGCCATGACCGGCTGGTCAGGCTGCTCAAGAACTGGCTGCCCGTGTCGGTCGGCGTGCTCGCCGCTTTGCTCGCCACCGCGCCCTTCACCAGCGGCGACAAGCTCAGCTTCGTGCTCGACAAGAATAAGGTGGAAGTTGCCAAGGAACGCATGCGCGTCACCGAAGCCCTCTATCGCGGCGAAGACAGCAAAGGGCAGCCCTTCTCGCTGCGCGCGGGATCGGCGGTGCAGAAAAGCTCGCGCGAACCGATCGTCGACTTGAACGATATGTCCGCGCGCATCCTGCTGTCGGATGGCCCCGCCGTGCTGACCGCGCAGAAGGGCCGCTACGACATGGAAAGCGAGCGCGTCGCGATCGAGGGGCCGGTGCAGTTCCAGGCGGCGGGCGGCTATCGCCTGACCACGCGCGACGTGGGCGTCGACCTTACCACGCGGCGGATGCGCAGCGCCGGGCGCGTCGACGGGCGCATCCCGATCGGCACGTTCAGCGCCGATCATCTGGAAGCCGACATGGGCGCGCGCACCGTTACGCTCAACGGTCGCGCCCGCTTGCGTATCGAACAAAATGGCCTCAAAGGGCAGAAGTGATGAAACGCTCCCTCATCCTGCTTGCGACCGGCTTTCTGGCGACCACCGGCGTGATGATCGCCGGTCCGGGCGGCCCCCTGTTCGCGCAGGTGTTCCGCAACCATGACAGCAACGCCCCGGTCAATTTCACCGCCGACCGGATCGAGGTGCAGGACCGCGCCGACCGCGTTGTCGTGTCGGGCAATGTCGTGGTGACGCAGGCGGGCATGACGCTCAACGCCGCGCGCATGACCGTCGCCTATCGCAACCAGCCCGGCAGCGGCGCCAGCGGCGTGGAAATCGACCGCATCGACGCATCGGGCAACGTCGTCGTGACCAAGGGCGATCAGACCGCGCGCGGCAATGTCGCCATCTACGACCTCAATGCCAAGCTCATCACGATGCTGGGCAATGTCGCGCTGACGCAGGGCGCGAACCGGTTGACCGGCGGGCGGCTGGTAATGGATTTGAACAGCGGGCGATCCACCGTCGATGGCCGCTCCAACGGCGGCGGCACGGGCACCTCGACCAGCCCCAGCGGCCGCGTATCGGGCACCTTCTCCGTCCCCCAACGAAACAACTGACCGCGCCCTGCAAAGGCGACAGGTCAGAGTGGTTTTTACAATATGGCTGGATTCGCAATAACTTGCCTTATTGCGAACGGTTAAGTATCTGATTTACAACGATAATATTTGATCCTGACGGCGTGCAAATGCAAAACGTCTTGCAGCCGTCGCGTTTGTCGTCGCGATAAGCGTACGAAAAAGGGCGCCGCTTCCTCAGCGACGTCCTTTCGCGATGGCTCAGGACATCACGCCGCCGCGCGACGTTCTTTCAGTTCCTCGTTCAGCATTTCCGCCAGCAGGAAGGCCAGCTCCAGGCTCTGCGCCGCGTTGAGGCGCGGGTCGCAATGGGTGTGGTAGCGGTCGGCCAGCCCCTCGTCGGTGATGGCGATGGCGCCGCCGGTGCACTCGGTCACATTCTGGCCGGTCATTTCGGCATGAATGCCCCCGCCAAAACTGGCCTCTGCGCGATGCACGGCAAAGAAGCCCCGCACTTCGGCCAGGATGCGGTCGAACGGCCGCGTCTTGTAGCCATTGGGCGCCTTGATGACATTGCCGTGCATCGGGTCGCACGACCAGACCACCGGATGCCCTTCGCGCAGCACCGCGCGCACCAGCTTGGGCAGTCCCGCCTCGATCTTGTCATGGCCATAGCGGGTGATGAGCGTGATCCGCCCCGCCTCGCGCGCCGGGTTCAGCACATCGAGCAGGCGCAGCAGCGCGTCCGGCTCCAGGCTCGGCCCGCACTTCATGCCGATAGGATTGCCGATGCCGCGCAGATATTCGACATGGGCCGACCCTTCAAAGCGGGTGCGGTCGCCGATCCACAGCATGTGCGCCGACGTGTCATACCATTCGCCGGTGATCGAATCCTGCCGGGTGAGCGCCTGTTCGAACGGCAGCAGCAATGCCTCATGGCTGGTGTAGAAGCTGGTCCCGCCCAGCTGCGGCACGCTTTCCGCGTCCAGCCCGCACGCGCGCATGAAGTCGAGCGCCTGACCGATTTGGTCGGCCATCGCTTCGAACTTCGCAGCCCAGGGGGACCGGCCCATGAAATCGAGCATCCAGCCATGCACCCGGTCGAGCGAAGCATAGCCGCCGGTCGAAAAGGCGCGCAGCAGATTGAGCGTCGCGGCCGACTGGTTATAGGCGCGGACCATCCGCGCCGGGTCCGGCTCGCGCGATTCCGCCGTGAAGGCGATGTCGTTGACATTGTCGCCGCGATAGCTCGGCAGTTCCACGCCGCCGATCGTCTCGGTATCGGCCGATCGCGGCTTGGCGAACTGGCCCGCCATGCGGCCGACCTTCACCACCGGCAGTTTCGACGCGAAGGTCAGCACCACCGCCATCTGGAGCAGCACGCGGAACGTGTCGCGGATATTGTTCGGGTGGAACTCGGCGAAGCTTTCGGCGCAATCGCCGCCTTGCAGCAGGAACGCCTCGCCCGTCGTCACCTTGGCAAGGTCCGCCTTCAGGTTGCGCGCCTCGCCCGCAAAGACGAGCGGCGGAAACTGGCCAAGCTGAGCCTCGACCGCGGCGAGCGCCGCCTGGTCCCGATAAACGGGCATCTGAATGCCCCTTTGGCTCCGCCAGCTTTCCGGCGTCCACTTCGCCGCCACGTCTCTTCTCCTTCGCATGCATCAAAATAGGCGCCGCACCTACGCCGCCACGCGGGTCAAGGCAAGTTTATAGCGGTGCTGCCCCTCCGCCGCGCAATGATTTGTCTCGATCATGCTGATCGACCGGGTCGTCAGTCCTTCCGCCTGGCGGTGAAGTCGAACGTCACCGCCACTTGCGGGGCCAGGCTGCCGCTGCTCTCGCCATTGCCCACGCCAAAGGCCGCCCGCGCGATGCTGGCGATGCCGCGCACCCGCCGCGTCGCGCCGTCGCCCGACAGGCTGAACCGGATGGACTGCGGCTTGGATACGCCTTTGAGCGTCAAGGTGCCATTGGCGCTGTAGCGGCCGGGGCTGGTTTCCTGCGCGCCCTTGGCGGTGAAGGTTGCGGTCGGGTGCGCGGCGGTCGCGAAAAATTCGTCGCCCGGCAACATCCCGTCCTTGTAAGCGTCACCGACGCTCGCCGACGTCATGTCGATCGTCACGCTCAAGTCCGCGCTTTCGGGCCGGGCAGGGTCCATGACGATCTGCGCGGTCCATTTGGAAAAGGCGCCGCTGATCGTCTCGCCGTCATTGCCCACCGAAAAGCGGATGGCGCCGCCCGGTTGCACCGCCCATGCCGGCGGTTCGCCCGTCTCTTCTTCCGCGTCATCGCTGGCGTTGGCGGCCGCATTGTCGCCGTCCGCCGCCACTGCGGCGTTCTGCGCCTCTGCCATATTGGCGGCGTCGTTACCCATGTCCAGGTCCTGCGCCACGGGCGCAGGGGCGGGCGGCGCGCCGGTCGGCACGATCGCGCGTCCGGCAAGGAAGCCGATCAGGATCAGCGCCGGCAATGCCACCAGCCACAGTTGCGACCGGCCCGGAGCCATGCGCCAGAGCAATCCGTCGCGCAGCAGCAGATGATGGCGCAGCGCGCCCGCGACATGCAGCAGGAACAAGGCGATGCCGATCCACGCGATCAGGCCATGGCTACCCTCGAAAACTTCATGCGCGCTCGCCGGCACCGGCAGATGGGGCAGGGGGATGACGCCGAAGATCAAGGTCGGCACCTTGACCTTCGCAGTCGACACCAGTGCCCAGCCGGTCAGAGGCGCGGCCAGCATGAAGGCATAGAGTCCGAAGTGCACGGCCGAGGCCAGCCCGCCCTGCCATCCGCCTTCTTTCGCCGGCGGACGTGGTTTCCAGTACCGCACCGCGATGCGCAGCAGGGTCAGCGCCAATATGGTGATGCCGACCGACTTGTGCAGCTGGAACAGGTCAAAGCCGCGCGCGCCCAGATCCTCCAGCGCCCATCCGACCGCAATCTGGAACGCCAGCAGGGCGGCGATCGCCCAGTGCAGGATGATGGCGGCTATGCTGTAGCGCTGCGGCATGGATGCTCCCCCGATATGTCGTGCCGCCAAATTAGGGCGGACCGACATGCAAGTCCATCATCTTGCAACCAGAAGCCCGATGCATGGCGATGAACCCGCCAAGAGCAGGGCCATGCTAGTCGCCGATATCCAGCGCTTCCACCTGCGCCGTCGGCAAGTTGGCGCCCATGATTTTCGCCAGCGTAGGCGCAATGGCCCGCATGTCGATCCGCCCCAGATCCTTGCCGGCCGGGATGCCTTGTCCCATCAGCAGCAATGTCGCGTCCAGGCTGGCGGGGCCGGGGAAATAGCCGTGCATGCCCTTGACCGGGCTTGGACCGATCATGGGAGCTGCCGCGCCCCGGAAGATATCGGTCACAAATCCGGGTTTCAGATTCACGGCAAAGCTGGCCTGCGGATTGCCGCCCATCGACACGAGCCGGTCATGATCGACGATCTGATCAATGCCGTTGGCGGGATTGGTCGCCAGCCGGTCGAGCAGCGTCCGCACCCGCGCCTTGAGCGTTGCATCGTCCGGCCGCGCGAGCATGATCGCGGCCGATCCGCCCGCGATCCACGGCATCGCCAGCCAGGACGCGACCTTGCCGTCGGACCCCAGGGTGATGAGGCCCGCGTCAATGAAGGGGCGGTAGAAGTTGATCGCGCTATGGGTCGCTTCGAACCCATGGTCGCTGACCAGCGCAATCACCGCGTCGGGATGCGCCTGCCGCTCCGCCGCGACAAGATCGCCGACCAGCGCGTCGATCTTTTCCAGTACGGATTTTGCCGCGGGCGATCCCGGCGCGCTGGCATGTTCCTCATGGTCCAGCGCCGCAAAATAGACGGTCAGGAAATCCGGCCGGTGCGCGGCGATGAGCGCGCGGGCGAAACGCGCGCGATTCTGGTCCGCCGCCAGGCTTTCGTCGATCCCCATGGCGTAGGGCGCGCCGACCCGCGCTTCCAATTGGGCTTTGAGGCCCGGCGTCGCCAGCGCATCGAGCAGTTGCGCATCATCGGCATGGCCCGTGCGCCATATCTGCGGCAGGTTCCACGTCACGCCCTTGGCCGCGACGCTGACCGGCCAGTGGATGTTGCCGGTGGACAGGCCGGCCTTGGTCGCCGCTTCCCACAGCATCGGCGTCTTTGCATCCTGCGCATACCAGTACCAGCCGCCCTGATTGATGCCCATGGGGTCGAAGCTGTTATTGGCGACGATGCCATGCCTGGCCGGCGACACGCCCGTCATCAGCGTGGTGTGGCTGGGATAGGTCAGGGTGGGCAGCACGCCGGTGACGCCGGTCGCATGCGCCCCCTCCGCCACGAAGCGGCGCAGATTGGGAATGGACAACCCGCGCGTGTCCGCTTCCAGCACATCGCCGGGGCGCAGCCCGTCGATCGAAATGAGGAGGACGGGTTCTGCTGAGGCTATGACCGGAATGGCCATCGCCAGGGCCGAAACGGCAAGCGCGAGTGTCTTCATGCGTCTGTCTCCGCGATCTGGCTTAAAAGCCGGTCTTGAGCGTGGCGAAGAATTGCTGGGGCGCGCCCACCAGCAATGTTTGCGCGTCGCCGCTGTTGACGAACCCGCCCGACCCGATCGTTCCGACATATTTCTTGTCGAACAGGTTGGTGGCATTGAGCTGCACCTCGATCCGGTCGGTCAGGCGATAGCCAACCGATGCGTCCACGATGACCCGTCCGGGGACCGAGGCATCGTTGGTGTAGCTGTAAAAGCGGCGCGACATATAGTTGACGCCGACCCGCCCGAACGCCCGGCCATCATCATAATTGAATTCGCCACGCGCCATATGCTTGGGGCTGTCGACCACGGTCTTGCCCTTGATCGCCGCGACCAGCGTGCCGTCCGAACTGTTGAGCACATCGTCGCGGTAGGTGGCGTCGGTGTAGCTGTAGGACGCATAGACGCCAAAGCCCGACCCCAGTTTCAGGTCGCCCGCTGCTTCAAAGCCGAGTGCGCGCACGCCGCCGACATTCTGGAGCGCGGACGCCAGGCCCTGGATCGGGCTGCCCACCGTCACCGCCAGCAGCCGGTTGCGGAAGTTCACCAGATAGGCGCCCAGCACACCGTTGAACATCGGCGTGTTGTAGCGCAGGCCCAGTTCATAGGTGTCGGACTGTTCGGGCTTCAAATCATCCCGGATAGCGTCGAAGCCGACCTGGTTCGTCGAAAAGGGGCCGGTCGTGGTGGCGGAGGAGAAGGCGCGCGTCACCTGGGTGAACCCCCCAAAGATTTCCGCCTCCGGGCTCAGTTCGACGGCAAAGCCGGCATGGGGCTGGAACCAGTCCTCGACCTTGATCCTTCCTTCGGGAAAGCTCGCCTGGACGATGGCGTCGGCCTTGTTCGTGACCTTGAAGCCTTTCCACCCCAGGTTGATCGTCACCATGCCCAGGTCGATCTTGTCCTGGACATGATATTGGAAGGTGTTCGTCGTGAAATCGAACTCCCACTGAGTGAAGAAGGGGTTTTCGGGATAGTCGCGGAAGCTCAGGCCCGGCTGCGTCCGGCTGGCAAAAGCGTAGAAGCGGCGCGCCTGATGGAATTTGTTATTCTCATACCAGGCCCCTGCGCTAAGCGCATGGACGCCAAGCCTATAGTCGACGCTGCCGAAGACGCCGATCCGGTCCATGTCATATTCGGTCGTGCGCACCGCCATGGGCACGCCATTGGGGCTGGGGGTGTAGGGCGTCGCCCAAAGGCCCATGCCGCTATTGTTATGATAATAGCCCTTGATGCGGGCGGTCGCCGCCTCCCCGATCGGGGTCGTCAGGCCAACCGCGCCCAGCCAGTCCTTCCGCAGGCCCGCCGCATCATAATAGGCGTCGTCGGCGCTGGTGACGTTGCCGGGATAGACCTGCCCGCCCGCGACCGGCGCGCCGCTATAATCGTACAGGCCATCGGGGAAGGGCGATCCGCCGCTGTTGCTGACCCGATCGACGTCGTTGAGGCGGTCGGCATAGTCGATCGCGCGGGCATAGTCGGGAAATGTATTGTCCCAGTTCCATCCCAGGCGCCGGATCATGTTCATCGACATGTCCTGATAATCCTGCTCGCGCCGGTCGGAATAGCTCAGCCACCCGTCGATGGTCGCGTCGCCGGCCGGGATCACGACCTTGGCATTGCCCATATGCTGATCCTGCGTGCCCTGGCCCTTCCACTTGTCGGTGGCGCCATAGCCATAGGAGACATAGCCGCGAATGCCATCGCGCGTGCCCAGCGCCAGCCGCGCAAAAGCGCGCCAGGTTTCGTCGCTGCCATAGGTCAGGTTGCCCTGGCCCGCGAGCGATCCGCCGCTCAGATAATCGGCTGGATCGGCGGAGAATGTCTCGACGGTGCCGCCCAGATTGCCGGTCGACTGGGTGCCCAGCGAACCCGCGCCCTGGCTCACCCGCACGCTGCCGATATTTTCGGAGCTGATGGCGCGGGTGATGTGCAGCCCGTTATGATTGCCATAGCTCATGTCGCCCAGCGGGATGCCGTCGAAGGTGAAGCCCAGCTGGTTCTGGTTGAAGCTGCGGATGGTGACGCGCTGCGACCATTCATAATTGCCGAACGGGTCGGCGGACTGGAAATTCACGCTGGGCAGCTTTTCAATGGCTTTCAGCGCATTGGTGCCCGGCGTCAGCGTGACGAGGTCCTTGTTGGTGATCTCCTGCACCTGGCGCGTTTCGCCGCGCCCAAAGACGATGATTTCCCCGCCATCGGTCGGCGTGTCCGCTGCGGGCAGGGCGTCCTGCGCGAAAGCCGGCGTCGCCGCCAGGAAAGTCGATGCAAGCAAGAAAGCGTGAAGTGGCCGCATGATGATAGTCCCCCTGGACTCCGGTCTGATCGCCGGGTCGCGAGCGGCCAGTATCGTCGGCATGTTGCACCGTGGTGAGGGATCGTTGACGGATCGGCGTCATGGCCGTGACAGGCGCGTCATGAATGGCGTGTTGCCGCCTGTGTCAAAAAAGCCGCAGCTGCATCATTTTGCATGACGTTATTGCATCAATGGCTGCGATGGCTATGGCAATCACGATAGATTTCCGAGGGAAAGCAGAACATGGCCAAACCTGATAGCTGGCGGTTCAGTCCCGATGCCTATCGTTTCATCACGAGCATCGACACGCGATTTCAGGATCTCGACACAATGGGCCACATCAACAATGTGGCGATTTCGGGCATTTTCGAAACCGCGCGTATCCGGTTCCACCACCATCTGGGCCGGCATCCGCAGGAACAGGGGGTGCGCTGGCTGGTGGCCAATGTGAACCTCAATTTCCTGGAGGAATCGCACTTCCCCTATCCGTTCGAAGTCCATTGCGCGATCGGCCATATCGGCCGCACCAGCTGGACGATCAGTTCGGCGGGTTTCCAGAAGGGCGTATGCGTCGCGACCTGCGACACGACCGTCGTCACCCATGGTGCCGAGGGCCGTCGCCTCATCGATGACACGCTGCGCGAGGCGATGGAGCGGAATTTCCTGCGCAAGCCCGACTGATCGCGCGTCAGCGAAACCCCGCCATATGGCGGCTCCACTGGAATGCGATGACCGCCCCCTTGACCGGCTGGATCAGGGCGATCGCCAATATGGCGGCAAGGGCTGGCCAGATCAGCGATTGCCATGCCAGCGGGATGGCCAGCACGCTGTTCGTCTCGATCATCAGCGGCACCAGGATATGGCCGAGCAGCAGGATCACGATATAGGCCGGGAAATCATCCGCCTGATGCGCGTCGAGCCGCAGGCCGCATCCGGTGCAGCGGTGCGAGGCTTTCAGAAAACGCGCGAACAGGCCCGGCGCGCCACAGGCAGGGCAGCGTCCGCGCAGCCCGCGGGCGATGGCGGGCCAGGCGGCGCGGTCCGATGTTTGCGGGGCAGTTGGCTCGGTCATGCCCTCATCGCTAGGGCGATGGCCCGGCGGGCGCAACAGCATCGCCATGCCAATGGCGCTTCCGTCCGCGGCAAAGCCTGCTAGGAAACGCCATGCGCCTGCCGGGTCCGACTGAGATATTCTGCCTGTTCGACGACGCGCGTCTGCGCGGCCCCGCGCCAGCCCGTCTCTATCGCGATCCCGTCGCCACCATCGCGGCCTGGCGCATGGAGGAAGTGCAGCCAGCGCTCGACCGCGTGGCGCAGGCGAGTGACGCAGGCCTGCATGCGGCCGGCTTCCTCAGCTATGAAGCGGGACTGGCTTTGGAAGACAGGCTGGCGCCGATTGCGGCGCAAAGGGCAGGGGGCGGCGCGCCTCTGCTGTGGTTCGGCCTGTTCGAAGGGATGCGGCGCATCCCCTCCACCGCCGTGCCAGACCTGCTGCCGGACCGCACGCGCGCAAGGATCGGGCCTGTGCGCCCCCTGATCGACGAAGCGGGCTATTGCCGGGCCTTCGACAGAGTGCAGGACTATATCCGAGCCGGCGACGTCTATCAGGTCAATCTGACATTCCCCTGCGATGTGCCGTTGGAGGGCGACCCGTTGGCGCTCTATGCCGCTGCCCGTCCGCGCGCGGCCGCCGGCTATGGCGGCGTCATCCAGACCGGCGATCACACGATCCTGTCCTTCTCCCCCGAACTCTTCTTCAGCCAAGTGCGCGGCCAGCTGACCGCGCGGCCGATGAAGGGCACCGCCACGCGCGGGGTCGATCCAGCCAGCGATGCCGCCCAGGCCCGCTGGCTGGAGGAGGATGAGAAGCAGCGCGCTGAAAACCTAATGATCGTCGACCTGCTGCGCAATGACCTGTCGCGCGTGTCGCGGGCAGGCAGCGTCATCGTGCCCGACCTGTTCCGGGTGGAAAGCTACCCCACCGTGCACCAGCTGGTGTCCACCGTCCGCGCGCGCGTGCTGCCCGGCCTGTCGCCGGTCGATGTGCTGCGCGTGCTGTTCCCCTGTGGGTCGATCACCGGCGCGCCCAAGCTGCGGGCGATGGAGATCATCGACGCGGTCGAACCGCATCCGCGCGGCGTCTATACCGGTGCGCTGGGCTGGATCGATCCTGATGGCGACGCGGCCTTCAACGTTGCCATTCGCACGCTTTGCATCGACAACGGTGCCGATGCAGGCCGGCTTGGGCTGGGATCGGGCATCGTCGCGGATTCCGACGGCGTGTCCGAATGGGCGGAATGCCTGGCGAAGGCGCGTTTTCTTGGCGCGGCTTGACTTGAATAAGAGCAGGGGCTTGAAATAACGGCAATGTCATTGACCAACGGACATTATGACCTGCTCGAAACCATGGCCTTCGACCCGCATGAAGGGGTCAGGCTGCTGGATCTGCATCTGGCGCGCATGAAGGACAGCGCCGATGCGCTGGGCTTTACCTTCGACCGGCACGATGTCCGGAACGAGCTTCAGGCCGCGACCTTCCGCCTGCGCGAACGCAGCCGCGTGCGGTTGCTGGTGTCGCGCGGCGGCGCGTTGGCGATCGAGGTGCGCGATCATCGCACCTGGCCGCAGGCGATCGTCCCGGTGGCCGTCGTGCCCCGCCAGGCATCGGCTGAAGACCTGCGGCTGCGGCACAAGACCACCGATCGCAGCCTCTATCGCGACGCGCTGCGCCGGGGCGGCACCTATGAAGTGCTGCTGACCGATGCGGACGGCTATCTGACCGAAGGCTGTTTCTCCACCCTCTTCGTCGAACGCGGCGACAAGCTGCTCACCCCGCCGCTGGCGCGCGGCCTGCTACCCGGCGTTTTGCGCCAGAGCCTGATCGACATGGGCGAGGCGGTGGAGGCGGACCTCAAGGTCCATGATCTGGAAGGCGGCTTCTTCATCGGCAACGCCGCGCGCGGGATGGTGGCGGCGACGCTCGCTTATTAGGCAGCCGTCGATAGCCGGGCTTTCGAAGCGCAAAGCCTTTGCCGCCCATCTGGCGGTTGCCCCTGCCTGCGTTGCGCACTAAGGACCGCCGCGTCCGTTAAATGTGCGGACAAGAGGATATTTGAGAAAGAAGATTGCCATGAGCCAGACTTCCGCTGCCCTCGGTCGCATCCAGCCGTCCGCCACGCTCGCCATGAGCGCGCGCGTCAACGCGCTCAAAGCCGAAGGCGTGGACGTTATTGGCCTGTCGGCCGGCGAGCCGGATTTCGACACGCCCGACTTCGTCAAAGAAGCCGGCATCGCGGCGATCCGCAACAACCAGACCCGCTACACGGACGTGGACGGCACCGCCGATGTCAAGGAAGCCGTCGCCTTCAAGTTCAAGCGCGACAATGGCCTTGCCTACAAGCGCAGCCAGATCAGCGTCAATTCGGGCGGCAAGCATACGCTGTTCAACGCCTTGATCGCCACGGTCGATGCGGGCGACGAAGTCGTCATTCCCGCGCCCTATTGGGTGAGCTATCCCGACATCGTGAACTTCGCGGGCGGCACGCCGGTCTTTATCGAAGCGCCCGCCGCCCAGGGGTACAAGATCACGCCGGCACAGCTGGACGCCGCGATCACGCCGCGCACGAAATGGGTGATGCTCAATTCCCCGTCCAACCCGTCGGGCGCGGCCTATTCGGCCGATGAACTCAAGGCCCTGGCCGATGTTCTGCTGCGCCATCCCCATGTGCTGGTGATGACCGACGATATGTATGAGCATGTCTGGTATGCGTCCACGCCCTTCGCCACCATCGCGCAGGTCTGCCCGGAGCTGTATGACCGCACGCTGACGGTCAATGGCTGTTCCAAGGCCTTTTCCATGACAGGATGGCGCATCGGTTTTGCCGGCGGCCCGGAATGGATCATCAAGGCGATGGGCAAGCTCCAGTCGCAGTCGACCAGCAATCCCTGCTCGATCAGCCAGGCCGCTGCCGTCGCCGCGCTGACCGGCCCGCAGGATTTTCTGGAGGATCGCAACGCGGTGTTCAAGAAACGCCGTGACATGGTCGTTGCCATGCTGAACGATGCGCCGGGTCTGGATTGCCCGACGCCCGAAGGCGCTTTCTATGTCTATCCCGACGCCAGCGGCGTCATCGGCAAGACCACGCCCAAGGGGGCGGTGATCGACAGCGACGAAGCCCTGATCGGCTATTTTCTGGATGAGGGAAAGGTGGCGGCCGTCCATGGCGCCGCCTTCGGCTTGTCGCCGGCCTTCCGCATCAGCTATGCGACCTCGGACGATGTGCTGCGCAAGGCCTGCACCCGCATTCAGGAAGCCTGCGCGGCGCTGAAATAGGCGCGACCGTTCCCGCCGCACGGTAAAAGCCCAAGCGGCGGGAACTTTTTTTGCGCAATCTTGAAACGGTCCTTTTCCCCCTGCGCCGTCTTGTGTTCGGCGCAGGCCGGCTTATATGCCGGTTGCGAACAGAAACTTAAATATCCGGCGGCGTTCGTCGTCCTTATCCTGGCATTGGTCGAAAGCTGCTGCTGCAGAACCGGCCGTTCAGTCAGGGGCAAGGCGCATGAAGGTAGCGGGAAAGCCGATGAGATCGGCAGACTTTGGTAGAAAGGCGTTTGCCATGAAGGCGTTCCTCAAATCCGACTTGTTCCTGCGCTTCCTGGGCGGGTTCGCGATCGGCGCTGTGGGCATGGTCATGCTGCAACCCGAAGAGCCCCCGATGTTCAGCAGCACCGCCGTCGCCGCGACCTCGACCGATGGCTCGGCTCTTTAAGCGCGTCGTCCCCTTTATGGCGGTGGCCTTGGCCGCCGCTGTGCCCGCACATGCTGAGCGCGTTGTCAACGCGCCTGTCCCCGCCGTCGATGCCGAGCCGACGCGGAAGCTGGAAACCGCAGTTTTTGCCGGCGGCTGCTATTGGGGCGTCGAAGGCGTTTTCTCACACGTCAAAGGGGTGAAGCTGGTCGTTTCCGGTTTTGCCGGTGGCCCGCGCGACGTTCGCGTCGATTATGACAAGGTCAGCGGCGGCGACACTGGCTATGCCGAAGCCGTGCGCGTGACCTATGATCCCAAGGTCGTCAGCTACGGCACGCTGCTGCGCATCTTCTTCTCGGTCATCGCCGACCCGACGCTGCTGAACCGGCAGGGACCTGACCGGGGAACGCAATATCGCAGCGCGCTTTTCCCCTTGAACGGCGAACAGGATCGGGCGGCGCGCGCTTATCTGGCGCAGTTAGGGAAAAGCGGCGTATGGAATGATCCGATTGTGACGAAGGTCGAGCGGTTCACCGGATTCCAGGACGCCGATAGCTATCATCAGGATTTCATGCGCAAAAATCCGCGTCACCCCTATATCCTGCGCTGGGACGCGCCCAAGCTGGCGGCGTTCAAATCCCTGTATCCGGGGCTTTATCGCGATCAGCCTTCGGCCTGAACGGCTGGTTCGCCGCCGGCCCTTGTTCCGTCCGCACCTATGACTACCTCTTGGCCGAACGATGCAGGAGGACAGGATGAGCGAGTTGCGCGGCCGCAAGATTTTGACGACGCTGCAGGAGGACGGCCAGCTGGTCGTGGAGCTGGCAGAGGAAAAGCTGCCCCAGCCGACCGGGCATGAAGTCGTCGTCCGGGTCGATGCCGCGCCGATCAATCCATCCGACCTTGGCCTGCTGTTCGGTCCGGCCGACATGAATACCGCCGACTATGGCGAGGGACGCATCGTCGCGACGATGCCGGACGGCGCGCGCCGGGCGATGGCTGCGCGTGTCGGGCAGGCGATGCCGGTCGGAAACGAAGGGGCGGGCACCGTCGTCGCGGCGGGCGAGGCCCCGGAGGCGCAGGCCCTGCTGGGCAAGACGGTGGCCTGCGTCGCAGGCGGCATGTTCGCCCAATATCGGACGGTCGATGCCCGCTCCGTCATCGTCCTGCCTGACGATGCCACGGCGGAGCAGGGGGCATCCGCCTTCGTCAATCCGTTGACCGCGCTGGGCTTCGTCGAAACCATGAAACGGGATGGCCATAGCGCCATCGTTCACACGGCCGCCGCGTCGAATCTGGGGCAGATGCTGCTGCGCATTACCCAGGCAGATGGCATCCCGCTGGTCAATATCGTGCGCAGCCCGGCCCAGGTCGCGCTGTTGAAGGACATGGGCGCGGAGCATGTGCTCGACAGCAGCAGCGATGACTTCAGGAATGATCTCGTCGTCGCCCTCAAGGCAACGGGCGCGACCTTGGCCTTCGACGCGATCGGCGGAGGTAAGATGGTCGGGCAAATTTTGCACGCCATGGAGCAAGTCGCGTCGGAAGGGCAGGACTATAGCCGCTACGGCTCCAGCAGCCGCAAGCAGGCCTATATTTATGGCGCGCTCGATACCGGGCCTACCATTCTCAATCGCAGCTTCGGTTTCAGCTGGTCGGTCGGCGGCTGGCTGCTTTTCCCCTTCCTGCAAAGTCTTGATGCCAAGACATTGGAAGGCTTGCGGGCGCGCGTGCGCGATAATCTGACGACGACCTTCGCCAGCCACTACCAGGCGCGCATTTCGCTGGACGACGCGCTCAAGCGCGACGCGGTAATGGCCTATAACGCAAGGCGGACCGGCGAAAAATATCTGCTGCTGCCCAACGGATGAGGGGAAGCCGGACGGGCCTTTGCAGTCATTAGGACACGGAAGCGCGATATTTCTCTGCTCAGCGCCAGCCACTTCACACGATAGACGCTGCCCGATCGCTTTTCCGGGCACGCCAGCTGAATTGATACGTCACAAACAAAAAAGGGCGGGGTCCCGTAAAGACTCCGCCCTTTTTCCAATCGCTGTCGCTCGCGCTTATTTCGGCGCCAGCACCATCAGCATCTGGCGGCCTTCCATACGCGGATAGGCTTCGACCTTGGCGATTTCCTGCACATTCTCGGCCACGCGCTGGAGCAGGTTCATGCCCAGTTGCTGGTGGCTGAGTTCGCGTCCGCGGAAGCGCAGCGTGATCTTCACCTTGTCGCCATCGCCGATAAAGTCATGCACCTTCTTCATCTTCGTCTCATAATCATGATCGTCGATGTTGGGGCGCATCTTGATTTCTTTAAGTTCCTGGGTCTTCTGCGTCTTGCGGGCGATATTCGCCTTCTTCTGCGCTTCATATTTGAATTTGCCGATATCCAGGAACTTGCAGACCGGCGGATCGGCGTTCGGCGAGACTTCGACGAGGTCGAGGCCGACCTCATAGGCCTGCTCGATCGCCTCCTGCGTAAACATCACACCCAGATTTTCGCCTTCATCATCAATCACGCGCACCTTGGGCACGTTGATGAACTCGTTATAACGGGGGCCGGATTTCGGCGGCGGCGCCATCGGGCGGCGCATCATCGGGGGACGTATAGCAATATCTCCTATGGTCGTTACGAAAACGGACGGCTTTTAGCGGCATTTTACCAATGCGGGAAGGGGTGCGCGGTTCCGCCGTTACGAAATCACGCACCCTTGCGGCATTTCTGCCTCACTGCATATCGGGAGCCAGCGCCTCTTTTTCAAGTCGGGCGATCACCTCGTCGAGCGACAGGACGTTCTGGCCCTCCTTGCCCAGTTCACGCAGCGCCACCGTGCCTTCATCCGCCTCGCGCCGGCCGACGACCAGCAAATTGGGCACTTTGGCCAGGCTATGCTCGCGCACCTTATAGTTAATCTTCTCGTTGCGGGTATCGAGTTCGGCCCGGATCCCTGCGGCGCGCAGCCTGTCGACCGTCGCTCTGGCATAGTCGTCCGCATCCGAAACGATGGTCGCGACCACCGCCTGCACCGGCGCGAGCCACAGCGGGAATTTACCCGCATAATGTTCGATCAATATACCGATGAAACGCTCATAGCTGCCGAAGATCGCACGGTGGAGCATGACCGGCCGATGCCGTTCGCCATCCTCGCCAATATAGGCGGCGTCGAGTCGTTCGGGCAGCACGCGATCCGACTGGAGCGTGCCGACTTGCCAGGTACGGCCGATCGCGTCGGTCAGATGCCATTCCAGCTTGGGCGCGTAGAAAGCGCCTTCGCCGGGCAATTCCTCCCAGCCATAGTCTTCGGTCGCCAGGCCCGCCGCGACGACGGCGTCGCGCAGCTCATTTTCCGCCTTGTCCCACATGTCCTCGCTGCCAAACCGCTTTTCAGGGCGCAGCGCGAGCTTGATCGAATATCGGAAACCGAAATCCTTGTAGATGCGATCGGCCAGCGAGCAGAAGGCGCGCACTTCCTCGACGATCTGGTCTTCGCGGCAGAAAATATGGGCGTCGTCCTGCGTGAACTGGCGCACGCGCATCAGACCGTGCAGCGCGCCGTGCGGCTCGTTGCGGTGGCAGCAGCCATTTTCGTAGAAGCGCAAGGGCAGGTCGCGATAGCTCTTGATCCCCTGACGGAAGATCAAGACATGCGCGGGGCAGTTCATGGGCTTCAAGGCCATCCAGTCGGCATCGTCCGACACCAGCGGGCCTTCATCCGCCACATTGGGCACTTCGTCGGGGATCACGAACATATTTTCGCGATATTTGCCCCAGTGGCCCGACTGTTCCCACTGGCGTGCGTCCAGCACCTGCGGCGTCTTCACCTCGCGATAGCCCGCCGCATCAATCGCGCGGCGCATATAGGCTTCCAGCTCGCGCCAGATGAGATAGCCCTTGGGGTGCCAGAAGACCGACCCATGCGCTTCCTGCTGGAGATGGAACAGGTCCATTTCAGCGCCCAGCTTGCGATGGTCGCGCTTGGCCGCTTCCTCCAGCCGCGTCAGATGCGCGTTCAACTGCTTCTTGTTCAGCCAGCCGGTGCCATAGATGCGGCTGAGCATTGCGTTCTTCTGGTCGCCGCGCCAGTAAGCGCCCGAAACGCGCGTCAGCTTGAAGGCCTGGGGATCGAGCTTGCCGGTAGAGGCAAGGTGGGGGCCGCGGCACATGTCGTACCAGGAGCCGTCGGAACCGGGGGCGCCAGAATGATAAACGGTCAGTTCCTCTCCCTGCGGCAATTCGGCTGCCCATTGCGCCTTGAACGTCTCGCCCGCCGCTTCCCATTGAGCGATCAGCGTATCGCGGTCGATCACTTCGCGTTTAAGCGGCTTGTCTTCGGCGATAATCCGGCGCATTTCCGCCTCGATCGCCGGCAGGTCCTCCTCGGTGAAGGGCCGATCCTTGGGCGCGAAGTCGTAATAGAAACCATCCTCGGTCGCGGGACCGAAGGTGATCTGCGTGCCGGGAAACAGAGCCTGCACCGCTTCGGCCAGAACATGCGCGAAATCATGGCGGGCGAGTTCCAGCGCGTCCGCCTCGTCCTTCGCGGTCACGAGCGCAAGCTGGGCGTCCTGTTCCAGCGGCCGCCCGATATCGCGCAATTCGCCATCCACCCGCGCCGCAATCGCCGCCTTGGCAAGACCGGGACCGATCGCCGCCGCAATATCCGCCGGGGTAGTGCCGGGCGCGACTTCACGCACGGAACCATCGGGCAGAGTGATTTTGAGCATGGCGGACACGAGTATGTCTTTCTGTTGAATTTGCCTGTGGCGCGGTATCAAGGGCCGCGGCTTTTCCTTAGATGGGCGGGTTAGCCTGTCAATAGAAGGTCACGCCGCCAAATGGAGAAAGCCCGCTCCACCAGGGGGGCGGGCTTTCTTGAGAGGCTATGCGACCACGCGATAAAATCACGCAGGTCTTTTGGCTGCCAACTATATCAATCAGTTTTTTCGTAGCACGAAACAGGGCTGAAGATAGGTTGCCGAATAATTTGATGCAAACGTCACCAACTCAAGGTCCTGCCAGTGGGATCGGGCATAATCGCCAGGAATGATCGCCTCACCATAGGTTTCTGCGGCCAGACCCCCGCCGCCATGAGCAGGGTAGAATATGAATTCGCCTGCATCATATCGACGCAACGCGTCATTCTTGTCCGTCATAACCTGCGCATAATTTCCTGCATGCGCGGTCTTGTCGGCTTCGGAACCTGCAAACTCGATATGCGCTCTTGGACGTGTCGTCAGGCAGGCAATGCCGCCGGGCTTCAATACACGCGAAAATTCCTTGATCCAGGCATCCGCCACGTCCTTGGGCAGGTGCGAGAATACAGAGAAGGCGTAAATGACATCGAAACTATTGTCCGGGGCAGGAAGCGGAGGGCGGGCCTGGCTCAATGTATAATTCGGACCCGGAACATGCTCGCGCGCGATCGTCAGAAAGCGGTCCTCCACATCAAATCCGTGCAGGTTTTTTGCCGGCAGGTCGCGCAGCCAGTAGCGAATGATACGTCCCCAGGCACAGCCGAAATCCATCACCTGCGTGTTGCGCGACAGGCCATTACCGTGCTGGATCAGCATGCGGCGTACAAACTGCCAGAACATGAAAGCATCACGAAGTATCGGCTTTCCTGACCTTCCTACAGTGCTTGTCTGAAGACTTTCCGGCGGAAGAGGGAACAGCGGACGCCCTTGGCGATCATCGGCTTCGCCAGTGATTTGAGCAAACCATTCTTCGTCCGAAAGTGCGGCAAAATCAGACAAATTGAAACCGGCCATGATTGAATCCCTGTCTATTTCCAGGCCTTCATGAACAAGGATCGAGTGCCCTGCAAGTGAGGAGTGAGTACGCAGCGGTGCAGTTTGTCATTTTGCTTGGTGAGGTTAGGAGACGGGTCGTTTTGAAGCTGTCTGCCGCCATCGGGATAGCGAAGGGGGGCAGCGGCAACGTGCGGCATAAATTTTCGAACCGCCATTCCATGAACTTGTATGGAGCGCCAGCCTGCGGCATCTGGCCAAAAAAACAGGATACTGGAGGCCGAGCCGGAATCGAATTCCGGAAATGATCCTTTTTTAAACAGTAGCTTACATAAGGGGAAGGCGTTTAAAGCCCCCGATCGTGCCCCCAAATATACCATCAGTCAGCGAAACAATGGCTTCGCTAAGCTGATTTGCTACGCGTAACACTCATTCCTGTGACGCCCGATCATCAGGATTTGACCGGTGAATACACTCGACCAGACCGGGCCATCGCATATATTCGATCCGCGCGGAAGATGCAGGAGCTACCGATGACCAAGAAGACCAGCCTGTCATTGAACGCCAAGGAGACAGCAGCCTTGATCGAAAAGGCTAAGCGCGAGGGAGATGGCGACGCACTGGCCATCGCGAGATTCCTGCATCACGAGGTGACGAATGCCTCACGGGTCAGAAAGATATTCCAGTCGCCCAGCTTGTGGCGGAAGCTGCTTGCTGCCCTCGGACGTTAGGCTTCACATCACCAGCGCCGATGGATAGCGAGAATGGGGCAGGCGAACGGTAGCTGAAGGTTTTTCCCGAAATGTGGTTATGGCGCGGCCCCCTCTGAATCTGATCCAAGGTCATTGCTGCCTTATATTGCCCAACGGGGTGCCGCGCCTGCAGCCGTTAGGCTGCAACTGGTAGAGGCTCGGGATCGCGAACCTCAGGAAAGGCTTCATACGAGCGGCCGGTGCGCCACATGTTCAGCATGATGACGGCAAGTTTCCGGGCGACCGCAACTCGCGCCTTGGAAAACCCGATCGCCTCAGCCCGGTCC
The DNA here is from genome assembly GCF_000445105.1 of Sphingobium lactosutens DS20. Lineage (GTDB taxonomy): Bacteria > Pseudomonadota > Alphaproteobacteria > Sphingomonadales > Sphingomonadaceae > Sphingobium > Sphingobium lactosutens. The sequence continues at coordinate 141,108 of NZ_ATDP01000075.1, forward strand.
AGTCCCCAGCGCCTCAGCGCCGTATCATGCTTCTTGGCGACAGCCAGCATCACGGTTGCGGCACTGACCAAGTGCACGCGCGTCATGGGATTGCCCGCTTTGGTGATCCCGCCGTTCCGCGTACTATCGCCACTCTCGAAGATCTTGGGTGTTAGACCGAGATACGCGGCGACATCGGTAGACCGGCGAAATCGGGTCGGTTCCTCGATCGCGGTGAAGAACGAAACTGCCGTGATGCTGCTGACGCCAGGTATTTCGGTGAACCGCCTGCAAAGGTCATTGGACATCGCGAAATCGTGGAGTTCACTTTCCAGGTTCACGATCTCAGTCCTGAGCTTCAGCGACAGCTCAAGGAGCGGCTTCATATGCTGGGTAAGATCATGGCCCGTCTCGGCCCTGACTTCCTCAATGGCGCGCTCCACATGGAATCGGAAGCGACTTGCGTTATGGGTCCGTTCCTTGATCCTAGTGCCATATACCCGCAGCATGGATTTTATCATCAGCTCTGTAGAGACGCGCTGCCGGACCATATTGTGCCGAGCTACCAATTTGGACCGCGTAGCGTAGCATTCGTTGCTCTTGATATGGACCTCAACGAGAAATCCGCGTCCCAGCCGCGCCACTTCGGCTATGCCCCGTGCGTCGTTCTTGTCGGTCTTGTTCTTCCTCAATTCGAGAAAGCGCCGCACGGCAAATGTGTCGTAAGCGTTGGCGTTATAGCCGAATGCCCGGAGGCCCTTCACGACCTGAAGGCTTGTTGAGCAGGCTTCCATGCCTATTGAGCTAACACCATCGGGAAAATGCTCGACAAGCAGGTCCCTGATTTTGGCAGCTTTCGTCGGAAGTTCCTGCTGAATGAGGACTTTGCTGTTGCCATCGATTGCACATAGCGCGGTCGACGCAACGCCCGTATCAAGTCCAATCCAGATTTCTGGCTTCGAATTTTGCGACGTGGTCATCAATGCTCCCTTTAGGCTACCCCTCACAGGCCGAGTGCGGAGTCCGCCGGGGCTCCAAAAATTACTTCGAGGTGGTAGCCTTCTCCGCGACCGCGAAGGGTCGGGGGTGGGCTGATGATGCCTTCACCTTATCATAGGGTTAACAACGTCGTCGGGGTGTGCGTTGTTGGATAGCGGAGCAAGCTAGATCGGTGCGACGGTCACTTGGACCGGGTATCTCATCCCATCAGTCGAAAAAAATTCGGCGCGCCCGCGAGCCGTATTCGGCGAGCGGCGTTCCTGATGGAGAAGCAGAAGCGGCTTATACGCCACGATAATGCCGCGAGGGTTTGAGGGTCCTTGGATGGTCGGAAACCTGATGCGCGTATGGTGATGCAGGTCAGAGTGCGTCTGAACACGTTGCTGGGCGTCGTGGACAAAACGCGTTGATTGTCTGACAGGATACCACATGATTTTCGATGCCATCAAAGCCGATGCCGCTTGTTCCGAGATGAGACGTAAGGTCTAATGAAGCGGCCGCCTCTCTCGGGGCAGCCTCGATCATCGAAAGACTACGCCGCCTGCTTCAACTTATCAGGGCTTGCCAGTTGGTGCAGATAGGCAACGGCGCGTTCGGCATGGGCGGCGGCTTGGACAATGGCGCGGGTGTCGTTTTGCAGCACCTTGATCCAGCTTGCGATATAGCTGGCATGATCGGGGCGCGGCTCAATGCAAAGCCCAAGGTCGGCGGCAAGGAAAGCCGCGCCAAGCTCTGCACACAATTCCTCGCGGGCATAGCCTGCATCGCCCCATTTCTCGCGGCCAAAGCTGCGATCAAGGCGGCTCTCGTGGCGAGTCCAATGCACGGTTTCGTGGCCCCTCGTAGCGTAATATCCGTGGGCATCATGGAAGGCCGCGAAGGGCGGCAGCTGGATGCGGTCGGCTGACGGTATGTAGTAGGCTCTGTCGCCGCCGTGGTTCACGGTTGCCGGGATGCTGGCAAAGAATGCCTCGGCGGCTTCGATGCGCTCCACCTCCGGCGACGGTTCCGGCACAATATGGAAACGCTCGGGCAAGCAGTCGATCTGCGCCACATTGAACACGGTGTAGGTTTTCAGGAAACGGAAGCCCTGTTCCCGATCCTCGCCGCTGGCGTTGTCATGCACAGTCTTGGTGCTGTCGCCATAATAGACCACGGACGCGCCATGCTCCCCCTTACGCACCTGGGCGCCCAAGGCTTGCGCCTGCTTGTAGGTCATCCATGACGGGCTGACGAAACCGGATGCCTGCGCCTCTATCCACAAAAGAAGAACGTTGATCCCTCGGTAGGGCTGGCCGGTGGCGCGCAAGGGGCGAGCCTGACCGGACTTGGCGATGTCACCGCCGCTCCACGGTTTCAGCCAGGGGCGGGTGCCTTGCTCAAGTTCGGCCAGGATGCGGTCGGTGATACGGCTGTGAGGGTCTTGCTTGCCGGTGCTCTGGGTCATTGCTGTTACTCCCTTCCAATCCGCGCAGCGGGTCATGCCGCGCATGACCCCTGCCGACCCGGCGAGGGGCGGAGAGAGTGGGGGCAAGGTCCGGTGCCGGGGGTGGTGCGGGCGCAGCGAAGCGAGCCACGGCCCCAAAGCGGCACCTTGCAGGGAGAGAGAGGCAGAGCCTCTTTCTCCCTCCGGAACTTTGGAAAGGTTGCGCCGCTGGCGGCGCTCAATCGTGAGCTTAGGAAGCCATTCTACAATCGATGCACAGAAGCCGCCCTGCGGCACCGTGCCAGGGCGCGCGTCATGTGATACTCGACGCCACTGCAGCCGATGCCGACCTGCTCGGAGATTTCCGCATAGGTCATGCATTTCAGCCGGTGCATCAGGAAGATGCGGCGGGTCTTGCGCGGCATGGCCAGCAGTGTCCGCCGATAAACCCTCCGGATGTCTCCCTCCTCAATCCCCCACGTCTGCTCGGGAGGCGCCGGTGCATCCCGACCCTCGTCGATGGCACAGGTGACGATATGTGCTGACGCTCTGCGGCGCGCACGGCTGATAAGAAGGTTGCGCGCACATCGGGTGAGATAGGCTGGCGGATTTTCGATTTGTTCGGCCACTCCCGCAGCGAACAGCTTCACGAAAACCTCCTGTGCGAGGTCGGGAGCATCGTCCCCTCCTACGCGCTTTCGGAAGAAGCGCAGGACCCGTGCATATTCAGCTCGGTAAAGAGCCTCAAACGCGGCCATAGAACGGGCGGGGATCATCGCTTTGCCTCCCGACGTTCGCGTTCGTTCAGCGGCGCGTCGCGCGAGGCGCGGTAGAGCGTGATGCCGGCTTCGATGCGGTCTAGGATGAAGGTGTCGCGCTCGATCCTGGCGATGCGGATGTCGGCCTTGGAGAATATGTCGAGATCGACTGCACACCGATTGCCCAGTTCGCTGTCGATGACATCGCGCACCCGCTGCCAGCAACGCTCATCCTTGAAGGCAGGATGGTTGACGACGATCCAGAATTCATAATCCGAGAACTGGATTGTATGCTGGTCCTCATACCATGATCGGCGCGCATAGGGACCGATCAGGACTATCCGCCTGATCTTTCCTGGTCTGGGCGCCTGAACCTTTTCGGGCTCGAAGCAGGCGCGAATGATGCGCGCTATGCGTTCGATCTCATTCTGTTTGCGCCAGACCAGATGATTGACGCGCGCCATCACCACTTCGCGCGCGTAAACGTCGGTAGGAGGTGTCATTTGCAGCTCGCACACCAGCGGTCCGCGCATTCGGGCGCGGATTGTGCAAGCGGTGTCCGCTGTGCGCCGCTATCGCGGCTTCCAGCAACTGCCCGACCTCGGTGGCCGGACCTACATGATGCCTGGCGGGGTTATCCCGGAGATGGCCGCCAGTCCTTCCATCCCGTAGCGCCGAATATGCCAGGCATGCAAAGACCGGGCAAGCTGCCTGGCGGTATCATTGCTTCCCGGAGGCGGCTTCCAGTTCGGCGATCCGTTCCGAGCAGACCTGATGGACAACGCGGCCCAGTTCTTCGACCCGTTCACCAAGCCAGGCCAGATCTTCTGCGCTGATCCGGTAGTGCCTGGAATAGCGGGCCTTGGTGTAGGCCTCCTTCAGCTTCTGGAACATGGCGCGCTCGCGGCGCGAGGTTTCTGGCCAGATGCCGTAGAGGCGGCGGTCCAGCCCTTCGGCCAGCGACCGCAGGAAGGCGATATTGTGGTTGTATGGCGCGTAAAACGTCAGCGTCAGCAGCAAGCACGAGTAGAGCCGTTCTGAAGCCTGATGCATCAGAAAGGCCGCTTCCTTGGGCCGACTCTGCTTTGCTAGTTCTCGCGATGTGTTGAGCCAAACAACCGCGCTTGGATAATACTCCTCAAAATATTCCTTCACCGCTGCCAATGCCTGATCCGGCGTCTTGGGCTTGGGTTCACGCAGCTCCCGGTCGTCGGCTTCGTACAGCGCGATCCCGTCTTTGGCGACTTCCATGAAGAAGACGCGGCCATGGGCGAGGCCGTCATTCACCTCATGCAGCGAATGGACGATGAAATTGACTGGCGTGCGCAGAGTCTTCTCGATCGTATAGGCACGGATCAGCCGCTCCTCGGCTTTTGCCCAGTAAGCCGCCCGGTCGGTCAGTTCCTTTTGGCTGACAATGACGAGGATATCGTAGTCGGACTTGTACTGGTTCGCCGACAGCGGCGCATCCACCCAGTCACCCCGCGCATGGCTGCCAAAGAGGACGACCTTCAGGATGCGCGCACCCTTCCGAGGGCCCGTGGCATTCCCGATCGCGTCGTGGAACTCCTCGAAAATGACCTCAACGATGCGCTCAAGCTCGCGCTGCTTTGCCGCAGGAAGATGGTCGCTATCGGTACGCATAGGCGGGATTCTTTCTGCATTCGCCGTTGTTTGGCAAGCGCAATCGCTGCGAGTCCAACAGCGTGGCCGGACATCCAGCACGCCATCGGAAAGACCAACGTTCGCCGCAAGCGTTGGTACAACGTGGTCAATTGCGCATCGCCGCTGCATATGCTTTCGCAGCGAGGCAGATTTTAGATGACGTTCGCGCCAGTTCGCTTCGGACCAACATGCTCGGGTTAAGCCCCTGAACTTCCTGAACAAAATAACATTTTGAGAGCTAAACCACTGAGTCTTAAGAAAGATTCTTGATGAGATCGCATCGCCGGTGTATGATTTCTTTAGCGTAACTAGCTCGGGAAGGCAGTTTTGACGTCCGGCACCGCCGCCTCGGCTGGATTTGCAGATCGACTGGAGCAGTTGCTCCGGGCGGTCGGACTGCGTGGCGACCCCGACTTTTTGGAGAATGCCGACGAACTAGGGGCGATTCAGGTGGCCCAGCCGGTCCGTTCGGCGTTCGAGCGGATGGGCCTCGTCGGCGCGTTCTGCCCCATGTCCTCCCTTGGATCCGGATCGGTCCGCCGCGTCCCCGTCCTCTACGTAGCCGCCGCCTTCTCCGGGAATGCAGACGCCGTGCACAGAGCCGTTTGGTCTCAGTCCGTCGCGCCGCTGCTCCTGATCGCGACCGAGAACGGATTCGAGATCCGCAACGGATTCGATTACCGGAAGCGGACGCTGTGGCCATGGTCTGAGCTCGACGTAGGCTTGCCCGCCGCGCTCGCATCCCTAACAGCCGCCGCGCTTCGGAGCTCGGCGTCGTGGCGAGACTTCCACGTTCCGACCCGCGTCGACGAGCGTCTCGGCCGCGCTGTGCGAGCTCTTAGCGACGCCACCGTGCGTCGGGACCGCCGGCTTCGCGACCGGCGCGACCTGGTGAACGCGCTAGTCGGTCGGTTTCTCTACCTCTATGTGCTCGCCGATCGCGGTGTCATCGACCAAGCCTGGATCGATCATCTGACGGTCGACGGTCGGCCGGCATGTCCGAACGTGGTGCTGGACGAGAGGGTCGAGGACGGACGGCCGCCGCCTGCCCGGTGGCCCGCCATCCAGACGTGGCGGCTCTTCGATGCCATCGACGAACAGCTCAACGGCTCGATCTTCCCGATCGGAACGACAGACCGCAAGCGTGTTGGCCCGGAGACGCTCCACTATATCCGCCGCGTCCTCCGAGCGGACGACGCGCAAGGCGACCAGATTCAGTACGGCTTCCTCGACGTCGACTATGCGACGATCCGGACCGAGACCATTTCCGCTCTATACGAGTGCTTCTTCGAACTCGAGAATGGCGAAGGCAAGAAAGAGGACGGCGCGTTCTACACGCCCCCGTTTCTCGTCGACTATGTTGTCGACGAGATGGACCACCTGCACCCCTTCAATGCCAATTCGCTTGTCGTAGATCCGGCATGCGGGTCGGGAGCATTCCTCGTCGCGGCCTTTAGGCGCATCGTGGAGCAGCAGCGTTCGGATGGCCACGTCCTGTCTGCCCAACTACTGCATGAGACGCTCGCTCGGTGCGTCGCTGGTTTCGAGATTAAGCAACAGGCAGTCAACGTCGCCAGGTTCAGCCTTTATCTCACGATGCTTGACTACCTGCCCAGATTTACGCTGCGCGATCTGCCGCCGACGGCGGACGGGCAGCGCCTGTTCCCAAAACTCGTGAGCCGTGTCCGTACACAGGATGCCTTCAACGTCCTGCCCTGGGATCTGCGCCGCAAGGCGACGCACGTCCTTGCCAACCCTCCATGGACCAAGGTCCCGGAACCTTCCAAAGCAGACACCTACCGTAAGCGCATTGCAACGCCGAAAAATGGCAGCCTCGTCTCACCTAAGGACGGCATGGCGGAGGTGTTCTACTGGCGCGCGCTGCGCGACCTGTGTGCGCCTGACGGCTACGTGGCGATGGTCCTTCCGACCAAGTCCTTTATCGCTCCGTCCGCGACCGCGTTTCCGGCAGCACTCTCCGAGGCCTCGCGTATCCTCGGCATTACCAATCTCGCCCACTTCCGCGAAAGGCTGTTTGCAAACGCGCGGGAGGCCGCAACGGTCGTCTTCGCGACCCCACACGCGCCCGAGCCGCTCGATTGGACCTGGCGCTACTCGCCGAAGCCTTCCAGCCAGCCCGTCGGCCGGGATGGCGTCCCGTGGGCAATCGTGGTCGATCGAGGGCAGGTGGAGCGCTTCCGGCAGGCCGACCTTGTCCTTCCGGGACACGAATGGTTCCGGGACCTTATGCTGCAGCCGCTCGATCGCCAACTGGCGTCAGTGCTGTCGAGCCCGCGCAACGGCTCGGCCCGGTCGCTGGGAGCGTTTATGAGCGCCGCATCGATTGACGTAAGGCGGGGTGGTAGCCCTAAAGAGACCGGTCTCCCCGCAGACATGCTCCTCAACACCAAGTCCAACCATTATCGCCTGCGGTTGGGGGACCTTCCTGGCACGGAACCCAACTACGTGCTTCCGCCGGAACTTCTGACACAGGTGCCGGTGTCCTTCCGGACGGCTTTCGAGGGCCCGATGCTCCTCATGTCGCGCGCGCAATCCGACTTCCTGCCGGTCGATGGGCCAGCAGCGTACTCCTCGTCGCTGCTCGGCATCCACTTCACAAGTGGGATCCTCTCCCGGCAGGACAGGATCGCCGCACTCCGCGAGATCGGGGCGTTCCCGAGGACGAGCGTCGGCAGATACCTCCTCGCCCTCTTTGGCCGGCTCTGGGTCTTCGACCAGCGCCGGTTCGAAGCAAAGGACCTGCGCAGCCTTCCCTTCCCATATCATGACATGCAGGATTTGCTCACAAACCCCGTTACCGGCTTCGACGACAAGGCCTTCACTTCGTTCTGCCGGATTCGCTTCGGTCAAAGCGCGCTTTTCGAGGCCGCCGTGGCTGAGCATCACGATCTGCGTGAAGGTTATCAGGACGGCCGCCGGCCGGCCGATGGCTCCAATCCGACTGACGACGACGGACGTGATGCCTATGTGACCGTCCTGCGGGAGCAGATTGCGACGCTGCTACCGGAAGAGATTAGCGTCGAATTCGGCGATGCCGATGCCGGCAGCCTTGCCTACCGCATCACTATTGGTGGAGGAGCGGCTCCACCTGCACCCAGACACCGGCAGCAGATCGGCGAGGAGGCGGCGCTTCGGCTGGTGCGCGGCTCGACTAGCACCATAATCGACATAATTAAGCCTGACGTCCGGTCTGCCTGGACAGTCGAGCGTGCCTATGCGGACGCGCTCGCCGCCGTAAGGGAGATCATGGCCGCTTGACTACAACGACATTCCATTCGCGCGTGCCGGGCGGCGGCACTGCAGGCGGTGACGCGCGGGCCAAGGGCTGGGAGCGCTTTGCAGCTATGGCATGCAACGCACTGCGGGACGCGGCGGACATCCTTGGCTCGTATGGACTGGGATTCGACCACACAGCGCTTGACGGATACTGGGCGAGCGGATCGCGTAAGGCGAAGGGCTCGGACGTCGTACTGCCCATGGAGAACGGAATCACCGACCCTCTCGTTCGCGCGCTAGAACTCGTCCGGGCTGCCGCTCCGCCGGAGCATCTCATCAGCCGATATCAGGTCTGCTTCGTCCAGCAGCAGCCCCGCAAGAAACAGAACAAGCTTGGCTCGAAAGCCTACACGACCGACATCCAGGTCAGATCGCTCGTCGTGCCGGACCTTGATCTGCGCATCGAGGCTAAGGTGCTCTTTGGCGGAGGGGACGTCGCCGCGTACTGCGGAAAGAACGGCCTTCTCCGCTTCGCCGACGCCGAACCCTACACAGACCAGCACGTAGGGATGATGCTCGGCTATTCCGTCCGCCGCGATGACGCCCACTGGTTCAAGGAAATCCAGAAGACCGCCACGTCCTTGACCGCCGTCGGGCCGTTCGAGATGCTCGATCTCGATGGAGGTCGTGTCACCGGCTCGCTGGTCAACTCGCATGCGACCGGGCAGGTGCTCGTCCTCCACATGCTCCTGCCATTCGAGACGAATCCGTCCGCGCGGGCGATCGACGCGGCTCCAAAGGAGAAAAAGCCCAAGTGAGCTTGCCCGTTGCCATCGACGGCACTGGGTCAAAGTTTAGCGAAAGAACAACTGCTTCTCTATCGCGGCCCGAGTCCACAGGCACCCACTCTCCGCCGTCGCAAATGCGCCGGTCGTGACTGGTACGAGGCAACGAAGTGCAAATACTGGATTCTGGTCGCCACACGGGCTTCATGCTTCTTTGGGGACGGCACGCAGCCGCCCCATAATGAGGTACTGATCGCCGTCTTCATCCCGCATCTCACAGATGCTCACCTATATGCCCAATGAGCGTCTTGCCCTCGAACTCGGCATGCTCCGCACTCGAGAAATAGATGCGGTGGAAGTAATATTCGGCGTCGCCGGCGCGGGCCGAGCAATGGAGTTTGATATGGGGCTCGCACAGGATCCGGATTGTGCCGTCCTTGCCCGCGAACTGGAAGGTCAGTGCATCCCTGCGGTCCGCGTCCCCCTCCATCGACGTCTCGTAACCTGACATCGCGGTGAATGCCTTCATGCACGCCTGCGTGGTAGGCTGTTCCATGCACTCTGGCATGTCGTCGGCAAGCGAGACGAGCGCGGATACAATCACCGCGACGAAGTCGTTCAGATTGCCTTTAAAGGTGTCGAGACAGCCGGGAAAGCGCTTGCTGAAGACGAAATCCGGGAACGCTTGGCGGCATTCCATGAGAAAGCCGTCGCGATCGCCCTGATATGCCTTGAGTTGCTCGCGCACTACCGCGATCCATTGGTGAAGCGCATTGATGCTCCGCGCCCCTTCTTCCGCCCAAGGTCCAAGCTCACCGACGGCGCCCAGCGTCTCAAGCTCGGCCAAGGCGGTTGACACGGTCCTGTCGATAGCAAGCTGCAGGAGAAGCTGCATGTCCCGGCCAATACCCTCGGTGCTTTCGAAGAGGATCTGGTAGAGAGCGATGTCGGGAAGGACCTCAGCATAGTAAAGGTCTTCGTCCTTGTGGATCGCGTACCCGGCTTCGCGTAGTTCGCCGTCGAGCACAAGCAGCGCCTCTATACGCTGGACCAGCGCTTCGCGCGTCGCATCTGGTGGCGGATCATAACGTCCAAGGCTATGGATGAGGCTCGCCGGCATGGTGGTAAGTTAGCTCTTGGCCTGTGCGGCCAAGGCTCGACGGGCCTTCATCATCTCAGCCAGGTCGGCACCCTGCTGATCGAAAAAGCCGGGTGGCCAGCTCGTGAGCTCGGCCGCCTTATCCATCGTGATCGGGTGGAGAATCGGCTGCCCCGGCCCTTCGCCGAGCGACAGGAACAGGAACCTCGCATCGTCATACGGGATAATGTCTCGCAAAGCGGCGAGGCGGACACCGTTCAGAACATTTTCGCTATGGGTCTCGACAAGAACTTGGACGCCCGATGAGGCTACCGAGGCAAGGAAGATCCCGATCGCGGTCTGGGCGCCGGGGTGGAGATGGGCCTCGGGGTTCTCGACAATCAGCATCGATCCCGGAGCCGCGAGCAGCCCGCTCACTACTACCGGTAAGGCATAGCTGATCCCGAAGCCGGTATTGGCCGGGGGTAACGCTCTCGCCGTTGCACCCCGCCGGCCGATCGCCATCTGTACACGATTGAGATCAGGATGGGGCGTGGTGAAGATTTGCGCTCCCGGTACGAGGCGCCCCATCCAGGCCTCGAGCTGGATCCGGAAGAGGCTGGAATCAGCCACGATGCACAACGGCTTCGCCACCATCCGGCCCTCGGCCTCTGCCTGAGAGATCGCAAACGCCGTGAACTCGCCTGCGTACCCGGTGGAGATGAAGGGTTGGTCGGCCATGGGTTGCAGATCCCGCGGGCCAACCCGCTCCGCGACGAGGTAATGAAATTCCTGCCGAAAGATCGGAAGGGCGCCGGCACGCGCGAGCAGGTCCCCGGGCGCCTCAAGGCAGACGATGCTCGTCGTCGGCTTGGTGTTGCTCGCCTCGAAACTACAAAGGACCGGTTCGGTGTCGTCGCCCGACACCCCCAGGACAACGATGTCGGATTCGATGTCTGCGTTTGTGAGGGTAGCGCTGTTGCCTAGGTTTAACCGATACTCATCGTTGAGCTTGATGCTCAGCAGGGGGTGTCCTCCATCGGTGCCGCTGACCGCTCCGGTTAGGAGGCGTGCTCGATCTCCGGTCTGCCGGAGGAGAAGCAGCGACTGGATCACGCTCGACTTGCCGACCCCGTTTCCGCCGCTCAGCACGGTCAGCCGGTTCAGCGGTATCCGCTCCTGCTGAAAGCATTTGAAATTGGTCAGATGGACGTCGCGGATCATCCGATATGCTCCGCGCAGAGGGCCCGGGCTTTCTCGAACGCGTAGCGCAGCCGGCGCCGATCATTGGTGCCGAATGAGACGCTGTCATAATAGTCGGCGTCGCTATCGAGCTCGTGGGCGATCAGCCCGGCGAAGCTTTCCGCCTCGACGGTCCGGACGTCCTCTTCGTCCCGCTCCGCCAAAACAACAGACCAAGTCGTGAAGAGCGAGTTGTTCATCAGCCTGCGACGTGCGCCCGGAAGCAGATCCTGCGGGCTGCATTTCCGGAAGGCGAAGGCTCCGAAGAGGTGCGCGCTGTTGCGCATGCTGCGCTCGAAGGCAGGGACAAGTTGATCGAACAGGCGGGGGTCTCGGTTTATCGTTTCGATCGTCTGATCTAGGAACCGCTCCATGTTTCCCAAATAGGGCGCCTGACGTTTTAGGTCTGCAAGCCGAAACGCCACGAAGCGGAGCGCGATTTCCTGATCCTGCATGCGCACGGTGCCAACGCTCGAGCAGGTCGCCTCCAGGAAATCGGGCGATCGGGACAGGCTGTGTAGGAGATGCCTCGTCTCCGGCGACGACATGCAGTTGCGGATCTCCTGAGCGTTCAGGGGGCGCCCGCCTTGGTTGATGCGCTTGAAGATGTCGAACTTCACGTCCGCCGGCGTCTGCGGATCGATGATGTTCATCATGATCTGCGTCTGCATTATCCGCTTCCGGAAGCGCTGGTCGATGCATCGGCTCGGATCGTCGTGACGGAAGACCTTGCCCTCCTCTTCCTTAAGATATTCCAGGTCGCGCAGGCGGAGCTCGTTGTCGAGGAACTGCTTGATGACTGTCAGCCGCTGCAGACCGTCAACGACCTGCAGGCGTCCGGCGTGATCCTGTGCGAGGTAGAAGACCGGCAGCGGGATGCGCAGCATGATTGATTCGATGAGGCGCGACCGCGCGCCGATATCGGTCCATACGAACTGGCGCTGGAAATCGGGCGACAGGTTGATGTCGCCGTCCTTGATCATGTCATAGACGAGGCTGATGTTAAATGGTTTCGTGTCGACCCGGATGAACTCCGGATCGTATGGGAAGGGCTCGGGTGAATCATCTTCGAATTCCTCCGTCACCTCTATGCCCGCAGCCTCCTGAATCGACCGCTCAGCCAGTGTTTGTATGAAGACTTCGCCTATCTCACCCGCCGTTGATCCGATATCCTGGGACTTTTCGATTTTGACGATCCGGCCAGCTTCACCCGTCGTGATGGTAAGCTCATGCGGCACGTCTTCTGCGATCCAGCGGGACAAGCCGTCGGGCTGCGACTGATCCAGCCGCAGCGCGACCAATGCTAGTTCTCCTGAAGCGAGGCGGATGGGAATCTGCAAGGCGTGCTCCGATAAAGGCTCCGACAGTGATATATCCTCACTGTACGAAACAATCTATCGCCCTCTCGTTACCTGCCGTTCGACAGCTGTCCGGGCCGCTTCAAACGTGCAAAGGTAGATCCACATGAGAAGTTCTACGCCAAACGACAAGCGTTTGCGAAGATTGGCCAACAGGTAGCTTCGTCGCCCACGTCCAACTTGATCAATGAATATTCGGAACTAAATATTATCCGACTGACTCAATAATCGCCATCTTCATCCTTATCGCCGCCGTCATCTTCCTCGTCGGCCTCGACACCCATCAGCCCGAGCAGCCCTCCAGCCGCACTTGTCCCGGCGCCGGGTGCCTTTCGCTCGTCGTCCGAAGGCTCCGGTAATTCAGCCGACGTGAAACACGGCCCGGCAACGATCTTGTCCAATTGCGCCTCAAGATCCGCTTCCATGGCCAAAGTTGCTTCGAGCACCCAGAGGAGTTCAAGCAATTCCTCGCTCATTCGGGCTGTCCAGCGTTCCGGACGAATGAGGTCCAAGGGTGAAGATTTCTTCCCCGCACGCTTTTTCATGCGATAGCCGAGCCAGGACTGAACCACTTTAAGGCCCGAAACCTCGAACTCCCAGACTTCGGCCGTAACCGGTCCAATTCGGCCAGTCCCGATAAAGATTTCGCCCGAGTCCGGATCGAAGCTGTAAGTCTCAGGGTATTGGGTTGGGCTGTCGGAAACCCCCTTGATGATCTTGGCTGAACCGGCTGACACCTCGTCGCCACGGTCATCGCCCCTGAACCGCTCGGCGTAGGTGTGTAGCCAGATCAGCTTGCGGCCTAGCTTCGCCGTGTCCGCAAAAATCTTGCTACTCTTCGTCAGCGGGACGCGCGGACCAGGAGTCTCGAGTTCATTCCAGAAGCGCCGGGTGTATGACTGCCCTCCCAACGCCGCATAGACATAGGCCGCAAGGTCTTCTGGTGTGACCTCGGTATCGTATTCCGTCGCAAGCGCTGCCAAGAGGCCCATAGTTATATTCGGATCGGTCCCGGCTGCATCACGATACAGCGGGAAAACGTCTTTCCCGCCTCGACCGCAAAAGACGTCAAGATCGGGAAGCTCTGAGGTGGCAGTCATTGCCGCACCCACACCAAGCATCTTTGTCATAAGTGAAGCGAAGAACAGGTTGGCTTCACCTCTGGCCTTAACCAATGGTGGCCGGATATAGTCAGCAAGCCGATTATCAATCAGCGCGTATTGGCGGTCGAATGATCGATAGCAATAGCGGCCGACCTCAGGAGCGGGATCGCCTATCACAAGGTTCGCGAGAGCAGTGCCGGCCACGCCTTCGAAATTCGAATATGATTTGGAGATCTTCCGATCGCGTGATTCCTTAAAAAGCTTCTTCCGCGCATCGATGGGTGCCGAACATAGCTCTTTCCAACGCCGGCCAAGCGTCTCGGCGTTTTCACCAATGGGCCAAACTCTTTTGAACTGGGAGCCGCTGTGCTGCCAAGGGAAGATGTTGGCCAGTTCAGGCCAGAAAAAATAGGCAGCATTTGATTTCGGATAAAATGGGTCAAGCCAGCCATCTGAGACGGATTCCCAAGGAAAGCTGTCTATTTTATCTAGAGCGTCCAGTGCGAGGAGTTTGGCGGCTCGATTGTCTGCCTCAACCCGCACATATTTGACATTGGCAGCCTTCGCGGTGTCCCTTGCTCCGGATCGAACGCCGATTGTGATAGCGACCGGGGTCTGAATGTTGAAGACATTGGGCGTTTTTCGCGTCCCGAGTAGATCGCCCCCAAGATTGATCACATAAATTTCGTCGAACTCGCGCCGCATATGTTCGCGCATACCCACGAAGGCCGGGCCGCCGAGAAAGCTGGACGCGGTGATGAAGGTCACAATGCCGCCGCAGGTCTGCTGCTCGAACAGTCGCCAGAGCGCCCAACGCCAGAAATAGACATAATCATTGTATAGGTTCTTCAGGTGGACCCCGGCTCCAGCTTTCGTCGCAGGATCAGTGAAATCCTTGAAAATTGGGCGTTCCCCTTGCTCTTCAACCTTGGCTCCACCTTCAATCTGGTCGCCAAATCGGACCCAGCCACCTTTACGCTTGGTGGAGGTGTCTCCATCCTCGATATGTTGCCGATCGTATGGAGGATTGCCGAGGCAAACGAGGATTTCGCCACCCTGCTTCACCTTTCGTGCAGCCTCATGCTCCTGAGTCAACGCCTTGTGTGTCAGGTCCAGCCCGCCAGGAGGAGCCTTGTTCGGACTTGCAAGCGTGTCGGCGAGATAGATGTTGAGCCGCTTGTCTAGCTTCTCTTCAGGTTCCCCTCCGGCTTTGGCGTTATTCATCGCGCCTTCGAGCGCCTGTGTCAGCCTGAGGTGGGCAACGGCATAAGGTCCGACGAGTATTTCGAAGCCATGCATATTCTCGGCCATCTGCCGGGCACGTGCGGGCACGGCGCCTGGACCGGATCGAGTACGAACTTTCTCTAGCCCGTGTTTGACTGCTGCGACGGGATAGGTGCCGGTGCCGACGGCCGGGTCTAGAAAGACCACGCCGTCATCAGCGAAGCCGAGCTTCTTGCTGAACCGCTTTTCCAGCAACTCGCTGGCCAGCCGCACCTGCAATTCAACGACTTCGCGAGGGGTGTAATAGACACCGTAATCCTTGCGCAGCTTCGGATCGTAGGCGGCGAGGAAGTCCTCGTAGAAATAGAGCCACAGATCGGGCTTGGATTTCAGGAAGTCGTGCGGGTTGAGCCCCTCCAGCGACCGCTGGAGCATTTCGAATCCGACCGACAATTCCTTTCGGGCGTCCGGCTGACCGAGCAGTTCAAGCGTGCGGGCAAGGAGGCCGTTGTTCTTGTCGAGCGTCTTAGCTGCTTCGGCTGGGTCGAGCTTGTTTGCCCCTGAAAGCCGGGCCAGGAGCATCGCGTAAGTGACTGTCTGGGCGTAGGCATCAGCGAATTTCCCCTTATCTGAGTCCGGGAAGAAGAACTGTCGCCACTCGTTTGCGAGGAGTTCTACCGCTGAGCCAGACTGATCAAGGGCGTTCTCGACCTCCGAGCGTAGGAAACGGCTTAGGGGGGCGAGATATTTGGCCAGGCTGGATGGGTTTTGGGGGACATTAGGGGTCCAACCGAGAAAATCCCGGAAGAGTCGCTCCAACCCATCGGCATCATCCTTCTGGACCGCAGCCTTGCCTTTATCGGTGGGATCGTCGTGCAACCGCACAATCGGCTGGCTGTCGGGGCGCTCGCCCGTCCGGTAAAGCGCCCACTCTTGCCCATCCGTATAGATGAGGTTGGGCAGACCCTTCAGCTTCTCCCATTGCCTCTTGTTATGATCGCCCTTTAGTTTTGGCGCATCGGCACCGAGGCCCGGGGCTTTCAGTTCGATGTAGCCACAGATCAGCCCGTCGACATAGACCGCGATGTCGGGGCGGACCTTGTGATCAGAGAGATGAGCTTCGGTTCGCGTTTCGACCGTCAGGCCGTATGAGACGCCAGCCCCTGCGAGGAGATCGGCAACCACTGGCTTGAGCTGATCTTCCGGAGAAGCTGAACCGGGAAGGGCGAACTTGGCCTTTAGCTTGTCAGCAAATGCTTCTAATTCTCCCAGATTCACTGATAGCCCCGTTTGCCACACCCAATGATTGGTAGCTAGCACGATTCCCTCGGCCTGATAGAGCTAAAAAGGCAAAGGCAGAGGTATCCACGTATGGCATCTAATTTGTCGAGTCTTGGCTACGAAAAGCTGACGCAATCGGTCGTTCAGTATGGACAAGCGGCCCCTCCCGAGGCGTTTGTCTAGTCAACTGAGCGGCCGTAATGTCTGCTATTCAATCTGCGCTCCTAGAAAGGGGCGCTCCGGCGTGCATGCAAACCTGGTCACTACGTGCGGCGAAACAGACAAACAAATATCGGGTTCAAAGAGTAGGATAAGAAAACTGATTTCCGCCACCCCGCTAGGTTCGTGGGCGTAAGCCAGGCCTCACCCGAGACCGGCTCCGTTCGCGTTGCCTGCCGCCAGCCGCGATGCTGCGGTCTGAGCGATAGCAGTCTGCACCTGCCCAGCGCGCTCGTTTATCGCCGCCACCAGCTTGCCGCGATCGTTGGTGAAGATGATGGCGGATTCCCTAGCCCGTGATATCCCCACATAGAAGGACTGCTGGTCGACCAGATTGGCCGCCTTGCTGTCGGCATGGATCATGACGTGATCGGCGGTGCGCCCCTGGGCCGCAAAGGCCGTATCGACATAGCCATGGGCAATATGCCGGTCGCGGGCGGCATCGAGATGGAGTGTTTCGGTCGCTCCTCGCCCGGTCTGGATCGTAGCGGTGCGAGCCTGCTGATCGACGGCAATCACGTCGCCACGCTCGCCATTGATTCGCCCTGCTTCGCGATCGTTGCGGGTGAACCGGATGGCATCACCGGCCTTCAGGTCGATCGGCTGGGCCGAGAAGGCCTGGGCATGACCCGCACCCCATTGCCGCAAGCGCCAGTCCACCTCACGCCCGTCCTCCGCCTTGAGCGCTATGGCAGCCCTGGCCGGGTCGATGCGCTCGACGCGATAGGCTTCACCCCGCACGACGCCCTTGTCGGCATAGTCGCGGGTGAAGCGGACAACATCGCCCTTGTCGTAACTTAACGGATCGCGCGCCTCCGCGCGGGTCAGTCCCTTGTTGACGAGGGCTTCCACCGGGACGGCGGGGCCGGTCAGCGCTCCCGACTTGGCAAGCGCCGTACGAATGTCGGCGGTCAACGCATCGCGCCCCTCACGCGATGGCTCGATCACGATGGTGCGGGCACGCCCTGCCTTGTCGAGCCCGGCGTACCGCTCGACAATGGCGGCAAAGCGTGTCGAGCGTTCGGCACTCTCGATGATCTGCCCACCACCCCGATCCAGCGCAGCAAGCGCCTTCCTGGCATCTCCCTCAATCGACGCCAGCACAGCCTCCTTGGTGGCGAGGTTGGTCTGTCGCACGATCTCGGCCAGCTTGGCGGTTTCCATGCCAGCGCCCTGCAACTGGGCAAAGGCCGCGCCCGCCTCGACCGACCCCAGCTGCTTCACGTCTCCGACCAGCAGGATGCGGGCATCATGCTTCGCGGCGAGGTCGAACAGCCGCGCGGTATCGCGCGCCGACAACAGGGATGCCTCGTCCACAATCCACGCGGTGGGCCGGGTGGGATCGCCACGCTCTGGCGACAGCAGGTGCCGGGCAACGGTATCGCCGCGCGTGCCCAGCGCCTCGCCCAATACCATCGCCGCCGACGCGGTCGGAGCCAGGGCCGTCACGGCTATCCCGCGCGCTTCGGCCTCGCGGGCGAAAGTCGCCAGCACGGTCGTGGTCTTGGCGGTGCCGGCATAGCCCTGGACGGCGGTGATCCGGTTGCGGCTGGTCAGAAGCTGCTCGGCGGCGGCGCGCTGATCGGGAATCCAGCCACGGCCTGCGCGCTCGGCCTGCGCCGCTGCGCTGGCAACAGCCTTGGCGGCGGCAAGCGGTGAGGCGATGGGGGAGAGCGCACTGCGCCCCTCGACCTCGATCCGCAGCATCCTGGCTTCGGTCTCGACATTCTGCCGGGTGGTGAACCCGGTAAATTCCGCACCGCGCAGGTCGATATGGGTGCGGTCGATCAAGTCGCCCTGTTTCGTCGCGGCATCGATCGCCGCCCCGATCTGGGCGTAACCGATCCGCCCCAGCCCGATCCTTCCGGCTTCCTCCTGCAAGGCGGCGGCGGAAAATACTGACTGCCGCTCACCCAGCTTGTCGGCGGCGTGGGCAACAGCGCGTGCGGCGGCGCCGTTGCCGTGCAATTCCATGGTAGCACGATAAGCCGGATCGGCGGCCCTGACTTCGGCCTCCCGGACCATCGCCAGTCTTGCCTCCGCCCCAAACCCCGCTTTGGCTGCCGTCTCCCGCCACTCCGCCACAAGGTTCCCATGATCGGCAGCAACCTTGGCCTCACGGGTGTCGAGCGTGGCCACCTGCTTCTCGATGGCGCTTGCCGTGCTGCGGGACGTACCACGTTCCACAAGCGCCGCCTCGATCTCGGCGCTGCGGGTGCTGAACGCCTCGATGACTTGGTTGGAGACACCCTTGATCTCGAACAGGGACTCCTTGCCCGCCTCGATCTCATAGCCCAGTTCTCGGACCTTCAAGGCCAGTTCCTGCCGGTAGATGGCCCCGATCTGCTTCTGAAGCTGATAGATCGCGCGCGGTTCGAGGCTGCGCCAGGCACCGTCCTCGCCCTGTGTCGCGTTCAGGATGACATTGTGGGTATGAAGCTGCGGGTCCTGGGCGCGGCTGGTGCCGTGCTGGAAGCTGGCGATCACCAGATTGCTGGTCGCCTCGCGGGCAACGGTGCCGCCGTCGCGGATACGGGTGGCGGCCATATGACGTTCGACATGGGCCATCGCGGTTTTCACAGCCTCACCATGCGCCTCGAACAACCGCCGGTCACCCGCGACGTCGGCCATGATCGACACCGACTTGGGCGCGCTCAGGGTCACGTCCCAACCGGGACGATGCTCCAACTGCCCGTCGCGGAAGGTGCCAAGCTGCTGGTCGCCGATCCTGCCGTCGAGCAGAGCGCGGAACTCATCGCGATCCACTTCGCCCGACAGGCCCAGCGCCTCCGCGCCAGCACCTTGCCATTGCGACGGCGATAGCCCGCCGTCGGCATAATAGTCGTCGGCCTCATAATAGCTGCTGGCTTGCGCTGAACTGGTCAGCGCCGATACCGACGCCACCATCACACCGGTCCCTGACTGTCAGGCTTCGGGGTGGGTGACGACGATGCTGATGACGACGATGGCGGTGGAACAGTGCTGCTGGCGGCCTGTCCCCACAGCATGGTCGCCGGATCGGCGCCGATGAACCCCGGCTGGCGGGGATCGCCACGCTGCGCGATATGATCGGCGGTCAGCCTGATCCTGGCCACCGGCAAGCCGTCGGGCAGCAGCAGATAGCCTTCGTGCCGAGCAAGGCGGAGCTGGCTCTCCATGACGGCTGGCCGCACCTCGCGCATTCTGCCCAAGTTTATGCGGTGGCCCTCGTCGCCGTCACCCAGCATGTCGGTCTTGGTGCGGATCTCCATCTCGCAATCGCCAATGGTCTGGCTGGCCCATTGCCGTGTGTCGCTGTCGATGGTTTGCAGGAACAGCTTGGTGTTGCAGCAGCCCAGCATGGATTCTGCGATCTGCGGCCCATAGCGGTGCTGCATCTGGCCCAGCGCCTGAAAGGTCAGCACCACCGCCGCGCCGAACTTGCGTCCTTCGGGCAGCAGCCGCGCCAGATTATCTACGCGGGGCAGATCAGCTAGCTCGTCCAGCACGAACCAGATACGCCGATCTTCGGAAGAGCGCAGGCCCAGCATGGCGCTGGCGGCACATTCCAGCCAGCAGGCAAGCAACGGCTTCGACGCCTCGAAGTAGTCCTCCTTCCTCGGCACGAATATCCAGGGTCGCGCACCGGGATGCCGGTCCAGCGCTTCAATGAAGCTGCGGAAGGCGAAGGGCCTCGCCTTGCCGTCCCCGGCGCGCAGGAACTGGATCAGGTCCGCCGCCTTCGCCAGCATGAACAGGACGCTGCCCGTGGCCCGGTCGGCATCGTCGGCAAAGGTCCGCGCCGACGAACTGGTGGCCAGCCATTCCTTCAAGTCGTCCTTTGGCCGGTTCTTGAGGGCATGGAGCAAGTCGGGCAGGGTGCACTTGTTCTCCTGCCACAAAGCTCGGATCATATTGGCAACAAGGATGCGGCTGGTATCGAGCCACACGTCGCTGTCGTGCTGCCCGGTCTCGGTGATCAGCTGGTGGGCGATGCGGTCAGCATCGGCAGGGTGGGCAATCTCGGCAAAGGGTGACCAGAAGGCGCAGCGGGCATCGAACGGATTGAGGATCACGTCGCCGCGCGCCGGGTTGTAATAGTGTGCGATGAACTCGCCGCTGGTGTCATAGACCAGGGCGGCTTCGCCGCGTGCCTCGATGCCATCAAGCAATTGCCGCAAGGCCGTGGTCTTGCCGCTGCCGGTCGTTCCGATCATCGCCATGTGGCGGGTTTCGAGGCGGGCGGGGATCGGCACCTTGCCGATCGACAAGGTGTGGGCGTCAGCCTCTTTGCCGGTCAACCTGGCAAGCTGCTTCTCGTCCACTACCTGCGTTCCGCCGATCCAGCGGTCGGCCAACAGGCGCTCGCGCCGCCGGGCCAGCGCGCCGCGCAAGGCGATCAACGCCAGCAGCCAGGTGCCGAAGCCCAGCCAACATCCCCACCTGGCCCAAGACCAGACAAGATCGACGCGCCGTCGGAAATAGGGATGCGCGATGATCTGGCGTGCCGAACGCCCTTCCTCGACATGGTTGGGAAAGCGAACGTCGATCCCCGTATCGGATTCCCAGCCGGACACGGCCCAGAGCTTTGTCCTGGCCCAATAGTAGGTGCTGGTGGCAAGCATCACGTCACGGCCGAGCATCATGTTGGGCAGTGCCAGTCCGCCGAGGGCAATCGAGGCCAGCATCACGAGGGCCTGGCGCTTGAGGCGAGCGCCTTGCGTGCTGAGATGATGCTTGCGCAGGGCATCGGCATGGTTGCGGCGATCGTCGGGGCTGGTCATGGCCGCTTCTCCCGCGCGAGGCCCCGCTGGCGATCGTAGGCGGCGGTGATCTCCTCGGTGAGGATCGCGTCGCTCTTGCGCGCGCCGCTGGCGGCACTGCGGGCGTAGCAATAGGCCGCGCAGGCGGTGAACAGGGCGCGGTCCAGCATGTGCTCCACGTCCACGATGCGCGTACCGACCGATGCCAGTTCGGTCACGATCTCGCGGGTGTCGATTGTGCTGCCCGTCCCTTGAACGAGGGCCGCGAGTCCCGTGTCCACGACGCGGGCGAGCATGGCATATTCGCTCAATCCGCGTTGCCGGGCAAAGCCGGCAAGGGCGCGGTGCTGGGCCGGAGAAAGCCGCACGGTCTGGGCACGGGCGCTCATCGCACCGCTCCAGCCGAGATGCTATTCGCCATCGCGTGAAATGGCAGATTTGCGCTGTTTTGGCCAAGCCGCGTTTGGCGAGATGCTATCCGCATCCCGTCAAACCCGCAGAAAAGCTGGATGCACCCGTGCGTGAGGTGTGTATCTGAATTGTCGGCTCGATGCGTAGCATCGCAGCCCTGCAACCTTGCCGTTGCGGCGACCATATCAGGCATGTCCCAGTCCTTTCCGGCAAAGGGCGCACAAGCCGTCACTGGGTTCGCCGGGGCAGCAATCGCGCGCCGTGTCCGGGCTTGCGTCCGGCATGGTGTCGGCCTCGCGCTTCCCAAACGCCCACGCCGCGATCATCGCCTTGGCGGCGGGGTCGGCAATGCTCCGGTCGATTTCTTCCGAGACATAGCGGAGGGCATAAAGATCATGCTTCCGGACCCACGCGAGGGTCACGTCCTCAATCGCCTGCTGCATCCGCTTGTGCAGCGCCTGTGCCTCGAACGGATTAAGATGGGCGGTCACGCCACTGGTGACGATCAGGCCGCCCAAGGGAAGCCACTGGTCGTCCGCCACCTGCCAAGGTCCGTCGATCCGGCATTGGGAAATGTCGCCGTGATAGATGGCGATGGGCGGGCGTTGGGCACGCTTCCACGGGATCAGCGCATTGCGAATCGTGTCGCCATCCGCGTCGTCAGCGACGATCTTGTCGAGCAACGGCGTCACATAGGACGCGGTGCGGGCATCGAGGAACGCGCGATACGTAACCTTGCGGTCACGGCGCAGCAGGTCGGCAAGCCGATCAACGGCCTTGCGGAAAATGAGCATAGGGCCTCCTTCCGTGAAAACACGGTTGCGAGAGTTCAGGGGGCGGGGGGGATGCACGTAGGCGCGGAGCGGCCCGCCAACTCAAAAGGCTGGGACCGCGTAGCGCCTGGGGGTCAGATGACGGTTCGCGATTGCGCCAAGCGCCGGATTGACTCGGTGGTCAGCAGGGTTCGCCTGCCAATCTTGATCGCATCCAGTCCGCCGGATTTTATCAGGGCGTAAACCGATGATCGCCCGACGCCTAGCGCCTTGGCGGTATCATTGATGGATATGGCAAGTGGTTCCATGTGAGCCTCCGTAGTTGATGATTCGCGGTGGGAGACGCCTCAAGTTGCACAAGGCTGGGGCTGGGTCGTGCGGGAACCTGAAAGCCGCCTGAATCCGCCAATGTTCGAAAAGTTCGGTAAATCGGTTTTGCGAGCACCGACGTTTTCCCGCGCGTTTTCGGTAATGCGGTCTT
The DNA here is from genome assembly GCF_000445105.1 of Sphingobium lactosutens DS20. Lineage (GTDB taxonomy): Bacteria > Pseudomonadota > Alphaproteobacteria > Sphingomonadales > Sphingomonadaceae > Sphingobium > Sphingobium lactosutens. The sequence continues at coordinate 163,869 of NZ_ATDP01000075.1, forward strand.
TCATGGTGTAGGTGGATTTCGATTATTTTTTATCGCCGCGATGATTCTCTTGGCGAATTTCCGCAATTCCGTAGGTTCAGGCACCGGAATGTTGTTGCCATGATCCTCACTGGGATCGCAGCGAGCATGGATCAATTTCATGATCTGTGTTTCGATACGGCTGCTTTCGGGATCAATTGCGCGTAGGCTCGGATGCTCGATCAGGGTCAGGAGCATTGCCTCATAGTCATATTCCTTTGGCCGTCCTCCCGCTTGCGGTTTGACCTTAAGGGCGCGAATGATTTCTTCCGGTTCCGCTTCCACGAAAATCTGCGCGCTGAACCAAAATCCCTTGGGAGGCATTACAAGGCATCGCGCACCGGGTTCTTCAGAGAGGAGCAATCCTCTCAACCGGCCAAAAAAATGGCGACGGCTAATCGGACGCCTGATGCCTTTTCGGTCATAAAAATAGGCTTTGGGACCAGTTCGGTCGCCAAGGTAGGCAAAAAGGCTTTCAAGCGTATCGATAGTGGACTGACGGCCTTTTCCATACAGGGCTGGGCGTTTATGCCGAACCAAGCCAAGCCCATATTGAAAATTCCGCCAGTATACGGCGGCCGCGCCTGCGATCAAAAGCAGGGGGAAAATAACGTAAGCTGGCCTCTGGCCAAGATCATGCTGGCCTAATGTCTCTGCACCCCAAACGAAGAAGCCAATCAGCGCGAAAAATGAGGATAGGGAAAACACAATGGCGCAAAACAGAAATCTGGTTTGGACCTTTCGTTCAATCCCGGCAGCAATGTTGTCGATCTCAAGAAGCGCCTCGCGTTCTGCCTCCTTGGCATACAGAAGCCTGGCGGCAATGTGCGGAAGGGCGCGGTGATGATCGCTACCGGGACGCTCTATTTGGGAGAGAGCGGGTGTCTTGCCGCCATGCATCGGTTTCCTCCTTCACGCAGTTCATCGATATAATCGCTCCACCACTGGGCCATTTCGACACGCTCCGGCCAATAGGCCGACTGGTTGTAGATGCGCCGAACGCTACCCGCGACCATATGCGCTAGCGCCCGTTCGATGGCATCGGGGTTCCATTTGCCGGATTCGTTCAACAGCGAGGATGCGGACGTGCGGAATCCATGGGCGGTCATCTGATCCTTGGAAAAGCCCATGCGGCGCAAGGCGGCGTTGATCGTGTTATCGCTGATCGGCCTTGTCCGTGTCCTGATCGACGGGAAGGCATAACGCCCGGAGCCGGACAGGGACCGCATATCAGTTAGGATCGCCAGCGATTGGCGGGATAGGGGCACCGAATGGGACTGGCGCATCTTCATCTTCCCTTCCGGGATGATCCAGACCGCCTTTTGAAAATTCACCTCGGTCCATTCCATCTGCCGGATTTCGCCTGGACGTTGGAAGACATGAGGTGTCAGTTTTAGGGCATACATGACAGCGGGATCGCCCTGGTAATCCTCGATTGCCCGAAGCAATGCTCCGAAAGCCACCGGATCGGTGATCGCGGGGAAATGCTTGACCTTCGCCGTAGTCAGCGCGCCTATCAGCAGTTGGCCCGGGTCACGCTCGGCCCGCGCTGTCGCCACCGCATAGCGAAACACACGGCTGGCGAACGCTCGGAGAAGATTCGCCGTCTCTAACCGGCCCCGTCGTTCATGCTTACGCAATTCATGCAACAGTTCCTGCGGCGTGATTTCAGCGACGGGACGCTTGCCGAAATCGCCGCCAAGCAGTTTCACGAACCAGCGCATCTTTTCCAGTGTCGGTTCCGCCAAACCCTCCCGCGTTTTCTTCTCAATCAGTTCCTCGGCTACGGTAGCGAAACTGTTGTTGGCCCGGATGCTGGCCTCAATGCGAGCCTGACGCTTGGCGACGTTAGGATCGATCGCATGGGCGAGTTGCCTGCGCGCCGCATCGCGCGCAGATCGCGCCTCGGCCAATGTGATTTCAGGATATGATCCCAGCGCCAGCTTTCGCTCCACGCCGTCCATCCTATATTTGACGCGCCAGAGTTTGCTACCCTTTGGATTGACCAGAAGATAAAGTCCCTGCGCGTCCGTGATCTTGTACGGCTTTTCCCTGGGTTTGGCGTTGCGGATTGCCGTGTCGGTCAGCGCCATTTGGGGGCCTCGCTACTGTGGGGGCCTTACGAGGCCCCAAGAAAAGGCCCCCATCATTCGCGGCTACAGGCAAATAGAGGCCATCGCCGACAACCGACGAATAGCCTTAAACTAGCGGGAATCTGGGATTTTTTCAATCGTCAACACGCTCGTGCTGACAGGATTTTGGAGGCCCGAGCCGGAATCGAACCGGCGTGCACGGATTTGCAGTCCGCTGCGTAACCACTCCGCCATCGGGCCTTGCAAGTGGGACGCCGCAAATGTGCGGCTTTGGCGGCAAAGTCAAGCCGCATGGCGCGGCGGCGACCCAAGAAACTTGGGCGCCTTCTTGCAAAGCCGCTTGGCGCGGCGCGCCCGCTGATTTAGAGGTCCGATGATCTCCTTAGTGTATTGCATTGCCAATACAGTTGTGCCAAGCGAGGAACTATCGTGAGCGAGCAGACCTATTCTTCGATGCGGACCGCCATGGTCGAAAGCCAGTTGCGCACCAGCGACGTGGATGACCAGCGCGTGATCGCCGTGATGGCCCGGGTGCCGCGGGAAGATTATGTGCCCGCCGAGCGCCGCGCCATGACCTATATCGACCGTCCCATCCCGCTGAACGGCGGCCGCGCGCTCAATGCGCCGCTGGTGACGGGACGGCTGCTCAAGGAAGCGCAGGTCGACGCGGGCGACAAGGTGCTGCTGATCGGCGCGGCGACCGGATATAGCGCCGCGCTGCTTGCCGAAATGGGCGCGCAGGTAACGGCGGTGGAAGAAGAGGGCGGTCCCGAAATCGCCGTCCCGGGCGTCACGGTCGTGCGCGGGACACTGGCCCAAGGGGCGCCCGACGGCGCGCCCTATGACATATTGTTCATCGACGGCGCGGTGGAGGAAGTTCCCGCCGCACTCGTTCAGCAGCTTGCCGATGGCGCCCGCGTCGTGACTGGGATCATCGATCGCGGCGTCACGCGGTTGTGCGCGGGTCGGATGGTCGGCGGCGCGCTGGGGCTTAACAGCCTGGCGGATATCGAAATGGTGGCCTTGCCCGGGTTCGGCGCGGCCAAGACGTTTACGTTCTAGAAGGAGGATGAGCGGGGGAGATGACAGGCAAGCGCACCTATAAACGGCACCATGCCGCAGCTGCCCTGCTGTTGCTGTCTTCCGCCATCAGCCTGCCAGTGCATGCCGAAACGCTGCAGGGCGCGCTGGCGAAGGCTTACGCGTCGAACCCGACGCTGACCGGCGCGCGCGCGGGGCAGCGTGCGACCGACGAGAATGTACCGATCCAGAAGGCGAATGGCCGACCCGCCGCCGACGTCCAGGGCAGTTATAGCGAAAGCATCCTCAAGCCTACGATCAGCTTCACCTCGCCGCAGCGCACGCTGAACGCCCAGGCGTCCTTGAGCGTACCCATTTATTCCGGCGGGTTCGTGCGCAACAGCGTCAAGGCCGCCGAGGTGCGCGTGGAGGCGGGGCAAGCGGGCCTGCGCGGCACCGAAGCCAGCATTTTCTCGCAAACGGTCGCGGCCTATATGGACGTGATCCGCGATAGCGCGATCGTGTCGCTCAACCAGGCCAATGTGAATGTGCTGGAGGTCAATCTTCAGGCGACCAACGACCGGTTCGAGGTCGGCGACCTGACGCGCACCGACGTGGCCCAGTCCGAATCGCGACTGGCGCTGGCGCGGTCCGACCTTCAGACCGCGCAGGCCAACCTCATCACCAGCCGCGAAAATTATATCGCGCTGGTGGGCGAAGCGCCCGACGCGCTGGAGCCGCCGCCGCAGCTTCCCGGCCTGCCGGCCGATCCGTCGGTGGCGGTGCGCGTCGCGCTCAATGACAATCCCGACATATTGGCCGCCAAGAAGCAGCGTGAGGCCCGGCGCTATGACGTGAAGGCGGCGCGCGGCACCGTGCTGCCCACCGTGTCCGCCTTCACCCAGGCGGGCTATACCAACTATCTCCATTCGCTCGACAGCACGGCGCTCGACGCGGATGGCAACAGCATCGAAGGGCCGCAGATCAACAAGCAGGCCGCCGCCGGCGTCCAGTTGACGATCCCGCTCTACCAGGGCGGACGGCCCGCGGCGCAGGTGCGGCAGAATCAGGCGCTCGAATCGCAGGCGATCGAGCAGGAGATCGAAACCGAGCGCAACGTCATCGCGCAGACGCGAGCGGCCTATGCCAGCTGGCAGGCGTCGCTCCAGACGATCCAGTCCAGCCGCAAGGCGGTCGACGCCACCGCTCTGTCGCTGGAAGGCGTGCGGGCGGAAAATTCGGTGGGCAGCCGCACCATCCTCGACATCCTCAATGCCGAGCAGGAGGCGCTGATCGCGCGGGTCGAACTGGTGTCGGCGCAGCGCAATGCCTATGTCGCCGGCTTCTCACTGCTCGCCGCGATGGGCCATGCCGAAGCCAAGGATCTGGGGCTGGAAAGCGGCACCCTTTATGATCCGATGGTCAATTATGACCGGGTCGAGGGAAAATGGTTCGACTGGGATTGGGGCGCAGCGCCCGCGCCAGTGGCGACGCGGACCGTTGACACGCCCGCGCAGGATGCCAAAGTCGACCCCGCGACGGCCCGCCAGCCTTAACTGCTTGTTAACCGGATCAGGTAATTCTAAGGCGGTATTGCTGCGCAATGGATTTTGGACGGGGACTATCCATGGGTGACATGACCAAGGAACCCTCGATGGAAGAGATACTCTCGTCCATCAAGCGGATCATCGCCGAAGAAGGCGAGGAGGCGGTGCAGGCCGCGCCCCGCCGGGCCCGTGCCGATAGCGCCCGGACGGCGTCCGTCCCGGTCGCGCCCGCGATCGACGAAGTGCTGGAATTGACCGATGAGGTCGCGGAGGAGGAAGTGATGCCCGCTCCCAAAGCTGCTGCCGCCAAACCGTCCGATCCGAAGGGCGACGATACGATCCTCTCGGTCGAAAGCGAAGTGGCCGCGCGCCATTCGCTTTCTGCGCTGTCCTCCATGCTGGTCGCGCCGCGCGATGGCGAGGAAAACACGCTCGACGGCTTGGTCCGCTCCATGCTGCGGCCGATGCTCAAGGAATGGCTCGATGCGCGCCTGCCTGCGCTGGTCGAGGATATGGTGGCCAAGGAAATCGCGCGCATCACCAGCCGTTAAGGCTGGCCTTGCGGCCGCTGGCGCAGCGGCCTAGACCCACTGTCATCCTGACGGCGCACGACCCTATCGGGTCCGGGCGCCGCCTGCACGACATGGGACGATATGCATGAAGACTTTGCTGCTTGGGGGGATCGGCGCGATGGCGCTGGCCTGCGCGCCCGCGCTTGCCCGGCCGTTCACGCCCGCCGACATGGTGAATCTTGACCGGATCGGCGCGCCGGCGGTGTCGCCCAACGGCAAATGGCTGGCCTATCAGCTGCGCAGCACCGACCTGGCCGCCAATCGTGGGCGCACCGACCTGTATCTGCTTGCCATCGACAAGCCGGGTAAGGCACCGCGCAAGATCGCTTCGATGGCGGACAAGAATGAGGCCTCGCCCGTCTTCTCGCCCGACGGATCGGCGCTCTATTTTCAGTCGGACGCGAGCGGCGACGATCAGCTCTGGCGCGTGGCGCTGACCGGCGGCGATCCGGTGCAGATCAGCAAGGCGCCCGGCGGCATTTCCGGTTTCCTGCTCAGCCCCGATGGCATGAAGGTCGCGCTATGGGCCGACCGTCCGATAGGCGCGAAGACGCTGGACGATGTGAAGCCCGACGCGCCGGCGGATGCGGGCAGCGGCCGCGTCTATGACCAGCTGTTCGTGCGCCATTGGGACACATGGTCGGATGGCCAGCGGTCGCAGATTTTCGTCATGCCTGTCGCGGGCGGCCCTGCCGTGTCGGTGATGGGCGGATTGGTCGGCGACAGCCCGTCAAAGCCCTTTGGCGGGGCGGAAGAAATGGCCTGGAGCAAGGACGGCAAGACCCTGTTCTTCACCCTGCGGGAGGCGGGGCGGATCGAGTCGCTGTCGACCAATCTCGACATTTTTGCGACGCCCGCCGACGGCAGCGCCGCGCCGACCAACCTGACCGACGCCAATGACGCCACCGACACGATGCCGGCGGTGTCGCCGGACGGGCAGTGGCTGGCTTATGCGGCGATGAAGCGGCCGGGTTATGAAGCGGACCGGCTGGTGCTGACGCTGCGCAACATCGCGACCGGCGAAACCCGCGCGCTGACGGAAGGATGGGATCGGTCGGTCGGGTCGATCGCCTGGGCGGCGGACGGCAAGTCGCTGCTGGTGACGGCCAATGACGTGCTCGACAATCCGGTATTCCGGGTCGATGCCGCGTCGGGCAAGGTGACTCGCCTGACCGGCAAGGGCCATGCCGGCAGCGTCCTTCCCTTGCCGCAGGGCGGGTTCGTCTATGCGCTCGACAGCATTCAGTCGCCCGCTGATTTCTGGAAGATGCCGGCCAGGGGCAAGCCGGTGCGCCTGACCCAGGTCAATGCCGACAAGTTGGCGGGCGTCGACGATGTCTCGGTCGAACGCTACAGCTTTAAGGGCGCCAACGGCGACACCGTCTGGGGGCAGATCGTCAAGCCGAAGGGCGCGACCGGCAAGCTGCCCGTCGCCTTCCTGGTCCATGGCGGACCGCAGGGCAGCTTCAGCGACAGCTGGTCCTATCGCTGGAATCCCAAGGCGTTCGCCGCCCATGGCTATGCTGCGGTGATCGTCGATTTCCACGGCTCCACCGGCTATGGCCAGGCCTTTACCGACAGCATCAACAAGGATTGGGGCGGCAAGCCGCTGGAAGACCTGAAACTGGGCCTGGCGGCCGCTGCAGCGCAGGACGGGCAGGTCGATGCCGGAAATGCCTGCGCGCTCGGCGCCAGCTATGGCGGCTATATGATGAACTGGATCGCGGGGCAGTGGCCCGACGGGTTCAAATGCCTGGTCCAGCATGACGGCGTGTTCGACGCGCGGGCCATGGCCTATGAAACCGAGGAGCTGTGGTTCGACGAATGGGAACATGGTGGCCCCTATTTTGAGGTGCCGCAGGAGTTCGAGAAATGGAACCCGGTCAACCATGTCGCCCAGTGGAAGACGCCGATGCTGGTGGTGACGGGGGAAAAGGATTTTCGCATCCCCTACACCCAGGGACTGGCCGCCTTCACCGCGCTGCAACGGCGGGATATCCCTTCGAAGCTGCTGGTCTTTCCCGATGAAAATCATTGGGTGCTGAAGCCCAAAAACTCGCTGCAATGGTATGGCGAGGCGCTGGGCTGGCTCGACAAATGGACGGCAAAATAGACAGCTGCGCGCGCTATGATAGACTGGCCGCGGGCGGCCATGTCGATGGTGATGATTGCGGCGATTGCCTTTGTCGGCACGCATTTCCTTCTGTCCCATCCCCTGCGCGCGCCGATTGTGGGGCGGGTGGGGGAGAAGGGGTTTCTGGCGCTCTATTCGCTGGTGGCCTTTGCGACCCTGGGGTGGTTGGTCGTCGCCTATCGTTCCGAAACCGTAACGAATATGCTCTGGCCTGTGGGCGATGGTCTGTGGGCCATTGCGACCATCGTCATGCTGCTGGCGTCGGTGCTGCTGATGGGATCGCTGATCGGCAATCCCGCCATGCCTAACCCCGATGGCGCAGTGCATGTGCCGGTTCAGGCCAAGGGCGTATTCGCGGTGACGCGTCATCCAATGCTCTGGGCCTTTGCCCTGTGGGGGCTGAGCCATATTCTGGTCTACCCGGTGGCGAAGAATATCATCGTGGCGCTCGCCATCCTGATCCTGTCGCTCGTCGGCGCGGCCTTGCAGGACCGCAAGAAAGAGCAACTGCAACCGGCGCAGTGGCGGGAATGGGAGGCGAAAACCAGCTACTTGCCCTTTGCCGCCATCGCGGCGGGGCGCGCGCGCTTCGGGCAGTTCGGCGCTCATGCGTTGGCGGGTGGCGTGGTGCTATGGCTGGCCGCGACCTGGGCGCATATGCCGCTGGCGGGCTGGGCGGCGGGCATCTGGCGCTGGATCGGCTGATAGTTTCGCTGGAATGGATCGGGCAGGGCCTTTAAGGGCGCTGTCATGACCGAGCTGCCCAAGACATTCGACCCCGCGTCCATCGAAGCCCGCTGGTATCAGCATTGGGAGGAAAAGGGGCTGTTTCGCCCCGACCGCCCCGACGCCACGCCCTTCACCATCGTCAATCCGCCGCCCAATGTAACGGGCAGCCTGCATATCGGCCATGCGCTGGACAATACGTTGCAGGATATCGTCATCCGCTACGAACGGTTGCGCGGCAAGGATGCGCTGTGGGTGGTGGGCACGGACCATGCCGGCATCGCGACGCAGATGGTGGTGGAGCGCCAGCTCAACGCCAAGGGCGAAAAGCGCACCGATTACAGCCGCGAGGATTTCATCGCCAAGGTGTGGGAGTGGAAAGCCGAAAGCGGCGGCGCGATCACGCGCCAGCTGCGGCGGCTGGGCTGCTCCATGGACTGGGCGAATGAACGCTTCACCATGGATGAAGGCTTTTCAAAGGCCGTGGTCAAGGTGTTCGTCGAGCTGCACAAGCGCGGCCTGCTCTACCGCGACAAAAGGCTGGTCAACTGGGATCCGCATTTCCGCTCCGCCATTTCGGACCTTGAGGTCGAGACGGTCGAGACCAAGGGCGGTTTCTGGCGCTTCCGCTATCCGCTCGCCGATGGCGTGACCCTGGCCGACGGCAGCGATCATATCGTGGTGGCGACGACGCGGCCCGAAACCATGCTTGCCGACATGGCGGTCGCGGTGCATCCCGACGACGCGCGGTACAAGGATGTCATCGGCAAGGCGATCATCCTGCCCATCACGGGCCGGCGCATCCCCATTGTCGCGGACGATCATGCCGACCCGGAACTGGGCACGGGCGCGGTCAAGATCACGCCGGGGCATGACTTCAACGATTTCGAGGTGGGGAAGCGCGCGGGCTTCAAGGCGGGCGACATGCTCAACATGCTGGATGCCGACGCCAATGTCGTCCAGGCCGCCGATGGCAAGATCCCCGACGCATTTCTGGGGCTGCACCGCTTCAAGCGCGACGGCGTCGATGGCGCGCGCGAAGCCGTGGTCGCGGAGATGAAGGCGCTGGGCTTCCTCGTGCCGCATGTGACGAAAAACAAGGAGGGCGAGGAGGTCACGGCCGATTTCGAACCGCGCACCATCCAGACGCCCTTTGGCGATCGTTCCGGCGTCGTCATCGAACCCTGGCTGACCGACCAATGGTATGTCGACGCGGCAAAGCTGGCGCAGGCCCCGATGCAGGCCGTGCGCGATGGCGCGATCGAGATCGTGCCCAGGACGTGGGAAAAGACCTTCTTCAACTGGATGGAGAATATCCAACCCTGGTGCGTCTCGCGGCAACTGTGGTGGGGGCACCGGATTCCAGCTTGGTTCGACGCGGACGGCAACAGCTATGTCGCTGAAACCGAAGCCGAAGCGCAGACTCTGGCAGGCAACAAGGCGTTGACCCGCGACCCCGACGTGCTCGACACCTGGTTCTCTTCGGCGCTATGGCCGTTCGGCACGCTCGGCTGGCCCGAACAGTCGGAAACGCTCGCGCGCCGTTATCCCAATGACCTGCTGATTTCCGGCTTTGACATATTGTTCTTCTGGGACGCGCGCATGGCGATGATGGGACAGGAGTTCATGGGCGATGTCCCGTGGCGCAAACTCTATCTCCATGGCCTCGTTCGCGCGGCGGATGGGCAGAAAATGTCCAAGTCCAAGGGCAATGTCGTCGATCCGCTGGGCCTGATCGACCGGTTCGGCGCGGATGCGCTGCGCTTCTTCATGGCGGCGATGGAAAGCCAGGGCCGCGACGTGAAGATGGATGAGAAGCGGGTCGAGGGCTATCGCAACTTCGCGACCAAGCTATGGAATGCGGCGCGCTTCCTCCAGTCCAACGGGGTTACGGCTTCCACGACCCATGAAGCGCCCGCCGCCACGCTGCCGGTCAATCGCTGGATCATCGCCGAAACGGTCGGCTGCGTCCAGGCGATCGACACGGCGATGGCCGAACTGCGCTTCGACGCGGCGGCCAACGCCATCTATCACTTCGTCTGGGACCAGTTTTGCGACTGGTATATCGAGCTGACCAAAGGCGCGATGGACGACGAAACCCGCGCCGTCGCGGGCTGGGCGTTCGACCAGATCCTCGTCATGCTGCACCCGTTCATGCCATTCATAACCGAAGAGTTATGGAACCTGACCGGCGCGCGCGACACTGAACTGATCGTCGCGCGCTGGCCGGTGGCGCTCTACGAGGTGGATCAGGAGGCACAGGCAGAGATCGACTGGCTGATCCGGCTGGTCTCTCGTATTCGTTCGGACCGTGCCGAAATGAACATTCCGCCAGCGGCGCGAACCGACCTGATTGTGCATAATGACCCTAAAATAGCGGGCTTCAAATTTGAAGGCGGACCGCGAACAGATTTGGTTAGTCGATTTTCTTCCAACGCGGCTGCTTTAGCTCGAATGGCAAGAATTGACGTTGTCGAATTTGCACTCACGGGAACAGCAATTGATTTACGATCAGGATCATCGGTAGATCGCACTAAGTATGAAAGTGGCAAATATGCTGCCTTCCAAGTCGTTGTCGACGACACAACTTACTCGGTGCCGCTGGAAGGTGTGATCGACATCGGGGCGGAAAGGGCGCGGCTTGCCAAGGCGCTGGCCGGGGCGGAAAAGGAACGCGATTCGCTGGGCGGTCGCTTGTCCAACGCCAGTTTTGTGGAAAAGGCCAAGCCCGAAGCCGTCGCCAAGGCGCGCGAGGACCATGCCGAAAAGACCGCCGAGGCCGAGCGGCTGAGAGCCGCGCTGGAACGGTTGGGATAAGCCCGGGCATATGACCCGTTCGGGCTGAGCTTGTCGAAGTCCTGTTCTTCCTTGATAGAAGAACGGCCCTTCGACAGGCTCAGGGCGAACGGAATGCGGCCATGGTCCGCCTCCTTATCCAGCCTGCGCGGGGAGATGCAGACAATGGCCACACGCGAATCAGACAGCAAGGACCTGACGCAGGGGGCGATCGGATCGACGCTGTTGCTCTTTGCCATGCCGACGCTGGCGTCCAACATCCTCCAGTCCTTGAATGGCTCGATCAACGCCATCTGGGTCGGCCGCTTCCTGGGCGCGCAGGCGCTGGCGGCCACCGCCAACGCCAATATCATCATGTTCCTCATGTTCTCGGTCGTGTTCGGGTTCGGCATGGCGTCGACCGTGGTGGTCGCCCAGTCGGTCGGCGCGAAGGATATCGACGCGGCGCGCCGCGCGTTCGGCACGGCGGTCGGCTTTTGTTCGATGCTGGGGCTGGGCGTCGCCCTTGCCGGCTGGATCGGCGCGCCCGCGCTGTTGCGGCTGCTCGCGACGCCACAGGAGGCGTTCGACCTGGCGCTGGTGTATCTGCGCGTCATCTTTTTCGCCATGCCCGCGACCTTGCTGGTCGTCATGATCATGATGGGCCTGCGCGGCGCGGGTGACGCGCGCACCCCGCTCATCTTCATGATCGTCAGCGTCGCCATCGACCTGGTGCTCAATCCGGTGCTGATCCTGGGCCTGGGGCCGGTCCCGGCCTTCGGCATTGCGGGGTCAGCGGCGGCCACAGCGGCGGCCGGGTTCATCAGCCTGATCGGCGTCGTCGCCTTCATTTACACGAAGGACATGCCGCTGCGGCTGCGTGGCGCGGAACTGCGCTATCTCTGGCCTGCCGCCGACCAGATGCGCGTGCTGCTGGGCAAGGGGTTGCCGGTGGGGTTGCAGATGATCGTCATGTCCCTGTCAGGCCTGGTCATGATCGGCCTCGTCAACCGCGAAGGGCTGCTGGTGACGGCCGCCTATGGCGCGGCGCAGCAGATATGGACCTATCTTCAGATGCCGGCGATGGCGATGGGCGCCGCGGTCAGCGCGATGGCGGCGCAGAATATCGGTGCGGCGAGATGGGACCGGATCAGCCGCATCACCGGCTATGGCCTGGGCTATCTGCTGGCTGTGACCAGCGCGATGGTGGTGGTCATCCTGCTGTTCCACGAACCGCTGCTGGCGCTGTTTCTGGGCGATAATCAGGCGGCGATCGCGGCGGCCTGGACGATGCAGTTGCTCGCCAGCTGGAGCTTCATCTTCTTTGGCTGCACCATGATCCTGTTCGGCGTCATGCGCGCCAATGGCGTGGTGGTCGCGCCGCTGCTGATCCTCATCTTCACATTGTTCGCGGTGCGGCTGGGCTTTTATCACCTCGCCTATCCGGTGCTGGACGCGAACGCCCTGTGGCTGAGCTTCCCCGTCGGGTCGCTGACCGCGCTGTTGCTGGCGGCGGCGGTGTATCTGCACGGGGGCTGGCGCAAGGCGAAGCTGATGGCGCCCGTTCATACCGAACAATGCCGCGAAAGCGTGAACAGCGAAGTCGAACCCGCCGGGCGCATAACGCCGGTCGGATGAGCCGTCAGCGCCCCTGGCTGCGCCAGCGGGTGATGGTGCGCGCCAGAATATCCTGCTCCCCGCCCGATTGCCGCCACAGGTCGGTGAAGCTGGGGTCGCTCGACGCCGGGCGCCGTTGCGGCTCCAGCGTGTCGAGCGCGACGCGGATCGGCACGGCGACGCCTTCGCCGCAGATGATCGCCTCGCGGTTGCGCAGCGCGGGGATGCTGTCCAGAAATCCGCGCGCGCCTTCGGGCATCGCCGCCTTCACGAACGCCTGGTCGCGATCATTGTTGAGGCGCATGGCGATGATGGTGCCGCATTGCGACAGCACGCCTTCGGCAAGGTCCGACGGGCGCTGCGTGATGAGGCCCAGCGACACGCCATATTTGCGGCCTTCCTTGGCGATCCGCTCCAATATCTTGCGCACCGCCTGCCCCGACCCGCTGGTGGAGGCGGGGATGTAGCGATGCGCCTCCTCGCACACCAGCAGGATCGGCCGCTGCGGCTCGTCCCGTGCCCAGATGGCATAGTCGAACACCAGCCGCGACAGCACCGACACCACGGTCGATGTGATGTCGGAGGGCATGGCGGACACGTCGATGATGGAAATGGGCTTGCCGTCGGATGGCAGGCGGAAAATCTTGGCGATGAACTGCTGCATCGTGTCCGCGACCAGCATGCCCGAAAACATGAAGCTGTAGCGCGGATCGGCCTTGATCTCGTCAATCTTGGTCTTGAGCCGCATATAGGGGAGCGCCCCGGTGCCCTTGTCCAGCTTTCCCATCTCGTTCTGGAGGATGGTGGTGAGGTCGGACAGCAGATAGGGCACGGGCGAATCGACCGTCAGGCGGCCGATGCTGTCGGCCAGCCGGTTCTTCGACCGCGCGGCGAGCAGGCATTTGGCCAGAATATCGCTGTCGACGGTGCGGTCGGCCCCCTGCGAGGTCACGAACACCTCGCAATGTTCCTCGAAATTCATCAGCCAATAGGGCAGGGCCAGATTGCTGACGTCATAGACCGCGCCATTCTGCGCGAAGGCGGCGCCATATTCGCCATGGGGGTCGATCATGACGATATGGCCCTGGGGCGACAGGTCGCAGATGCGGTGCAGGATCAGCGCCGCGCTGGTCGATTTACCGGTGCCGGTCGAACCCAGCAGCGCGAAATGCTTGCCCAGCATCGAATCGACATAGAGCGCCGCGCGCGTATCGCTGGTGGGGTAGACGGTGCCGATCTCCACATTGGCGCGGTCGTCGGCGGCATAGATTTGCTGCATGTCGGCGCTCGACACCGGGAAGATGTCCGTGCCGGGCGTGGGATAGCGGGTGACGCCGCGCCGGAAATGATGAATGCACCCCGTCGCCGGCTCTTCATCGCCTTCGCCCAGAAAATCAATGTCGGCAATGACGCTGTGGGTCGCCTGATCCAGCGCCATGGCGCGCACGCTGGCGATCAGCCAGCTGGCCCCGACCCGCATCTTGACCTGGCTGCCGACCTGTCCCGCCATGGCGACGCAGGGATCGGCGTCCTGGCCCAATATGCCCAGCCGCTGGGCGTCGATCAGCACCTTGGAACTGGACCCGGCGATCTGGAACACCATGCCCATGGAATGGGGATGATCCGGCGTGGTCGACGCGGCGAAACTCTGGGCGTCCGACATATAGGACATGATGCATCCGTTTCCTTGGCGCCGATCACGATCCGGCAAACATCAAGGCTTTAGAAGCAAGAGGTAAATTTTGGCTTAGCCGCGTCTGGGGTATAATCCCGATTATATGCACAGGCTGGACAAGGGAACATGGATCAGCTTCAGGCATTAGAAGCGCCAGCTGCATACAGGATGCTTTCTTGTCCGAAACGATAGTTGCCGACCGCGCCCGACGATCCGACGCCATCGCCATCGCGCGCGTCATCTGCATATTGGGCGTGGTCTATGTCCATGCCTGGACCGGGCTGAACGGCATCGCGCTGGCGGCCTTGCGCGGCACCGGGCAGGACACGCTGCGCTGGACGCTGATGGAGGTGTTCGGGCGCAGCGCGGTGCCACTCCTGGGCCTGATTTCCGGCTGGCTGGTGGCGGGATCGGGCACGTCGCGCGCCTGGACCACGCATGTCGCGCGCAAGGCGCGCACCATCCTGCTGCCGATGGTCTTGTGGAATGCGCTTGCCATTCTGTTCGTGTCGGGCGCGGCGTTGCTGTTCCACCTTCAGGCGCCGACCCCTAGTTCACTGGAGTGGGTGGCGCAGGAATTGTTCATCCTGACGCGCAATCCCGACATCAACGTGCAAATGCCGTTCCTGCGCGACCTGTTCCTGTGCATGCTCGCCGCGCCCTTGCTGGTGCGGTTGCCCGGATGGGTGCTGCTTCCAGTCGCCCTGATCGCGGCGGCGGCGCAGGTGGCGGGGCTGGGACCGCCGGTGCTGATGCGCGCGTCGATCCTGTTCTTCTTCGTCATCGGGATTTTGGCGCGGCGGCAGGGCACGGAGCAGACCGTTGCGCGCCTGCCGTTGTGGCTTGCGCTGCTGCCCTTCCTCTTGCTGATGATGGTGCAGCTTTACCGTGCCGTGGCGGTTGGGGACGGCGAATGGACGACGGTGCAGCGCGCGATCGACATGAGCGTGCGCATCGCCGCCGCCGTCGCCTTCTGGCGCATCGCCTGGGCGCTGGCGGGATCGGGCGCGCGGGGCCTGTTGCTGCGGATCGAACCTTATATGTTCTTCCTGTTCTGCGCGCACCTGATCCTGATCTGGCTGGGGGGGCCGCTGATCGGCAAGCTCACCGGCGACATGGGATCGCCGCTTTATCCCCTCTACCTGATCCTTCAGCCGCTGATCGTGCTGGTCGTCGTCATCGCGGTCGGATCGACGCTGCGCCGGGTCGCTCCGGGCGCGGCGGCATTGCTGAGCGGCGGGCGGCTTGGCCCCGCGCGGATCAGGGATCAACCGGTTCTGGTGCGCGCGCCGTGATCGCCTGCGCAGCGGCCATGGCGATGGCAAAGCTGTGCTTGCGCGCTTCGGGATCGTAAATCTGCCCGGTCAGCATGATTTCGTCGGCTTGCGTGCGATCCAGAAAAGCGGCCAAATCGCGTTCGACATCTTGCTGGGTGCCGATGCTCGACACGCTCATCACATCGGCCAGCATGGCGCGCGCTGGCGCAGGCAGGCTATCGAGATAGCCGGACACCGGCGGTTGCAGCTTGCCCGGCTGACCGGTGCGCAGCCGCACAAAGGCCTGTTGCATCGAACTGGCGAGCAGCGTGGCCTCCTCCTGGCTATCGGCGGCAAAGACATTATAGGCCGCCATCACATAGGGCCGGTCGAGCTGGGCGGACGGGCGGAAGTCGCGGCGGTAGATGGCGATCGCCTCGTCCAGCGCAGCCGGCGCGAAATGCGAGGCAAAGGCATAAGGAAGGCCGAGCGCCGCGGCGAGTTGCGCGCCATAGAGGCTTGACCCCAAGATCCACAGCGGCACGTCCGCGCCCGCGCCCGGCGTCGCCTCTATGCCCAGCCGGTCGTCGCCGGCCAGGAAAGCCTGCAATTCCATCACGTCACGGGGAAACTGGTCGACGCCGCCGCTCAAATTGCGGCGGATCGCCTGCGCGACCTTCTGGTCCGATCCCGGCGCGCGGCCAAGGCCAAGGTCGATGCGGCCGGGAAACAGCGCGTCCAGTGTCCCGAACTGTTCGGCGATCACCAACGGCGCATGATTGGGGAGCATGATGCCGCCCGCGCCGATACGCATGGTGGAGGTGGCACGGCCGATATGCGCCAGCACCACGGCGGTCGCGGCCGATGCAATGCCCGCCATGCCATGATGCTCCGCCACCCAGAAACGGTGGTAGCCAAGGCGTTCGGCATGGGCGGCAAGGTCAGCTGTCTGCGCCAGCGCGGACGCGACGTCGCCGCCTTCGCGAACGGGGACCAGGTCGAGCAGGGAAAAGCGTGTCATGCCGCTCATATGGGGGCATGATGCGTTTCAGTTCAAGACTGAACCTAGCCGGCGCGGCCGAAACTGGGTTGCGGCGCCGTCACGCGGCGACCAAAGCCTGTCGGACGGCGCGCCGCCAGCGGATTGGCGTCCCGGTCGAGCAACGCCACGGTTTCGCTGAAACAGGGACGCAGCGCGACCACCGTTTCGATCAATTCGTCGGGCGTCTCATGCATTTCGACACAGCGCCGCGCGGTCATCTCGATCGTTTCGGCGAGCGCTGACAGGCGATGCGCGCAGAACTGCGCCGACTCGCCCTTCAGCGTGTGGGCCGGGCGCACCAGCGCGGTGGCATTGCGGGTCCGCATGGCTTCCTCAATTTCATGGATCGACTTGATGCCGTCTTCCTTGAAATAGCTCAGGATGCGCAAATAGGCCGCGCCCAGCTCCGCGCGCGCACGCGCCAGCTCGGTGAAGTCCACCAGATCGGATTGTTGATGCAGCACCCGCCACTCCCTCACATGCCCCATGCATGCCGTGTCGAACATAAGGGGAGCGCGTAAACAGGCGGTTAAATTTTGCGGTATTCCTGCGCGCTGTCGGGATGGCTCAGCCGATAGCGGTCCAGCCCCATTGCACTGAAATCCCAGCCATTTTGCGCGGCGAGCGCCGCCAGCTCGGCGCCCGCGATCGGATCATCCGCCTCGATCACAATTTCGCGCGCGTCCCGCATCGCGCGCGCGGCGCGCAATGCGGGCCAGGGGCATTTCATCCCCCGCGCATTGATCGCGACGGGCGCATCCTCATTTGCCAAAGGGGTTCTTCGCGCTGCGCAGCGTCAACCGCACTGGCACCGCGCCAAAGCCCAGCTCTTTGCGGATGCCGTTCACCAGATAGCGGCGATAGCTTTCGGGCAGTTCGTCAAGCCGGGTGCCGAACAGTACGAAGGTCGGCGGCCGCGTCTTGTTCTGCGTGATGTAGCGCAGCTTGATGCGCTTGCCGCCGGGCGCGGGCGGGGGATTGGCCTCCAGCGCGCGTTCGAACCAGCGGTTCAAAATGCCGGTGGAAATGCGCTGCGACCAGGCGGTGCGGGTTTCGAAGGCGACATGGATCAGGTCGTCCAGGCCCTTTCCGGTCGCGGCCGACACCGTCATGATCGGCACGCCGCGCACCTGCGCCAGGCCGTCGGACAGCGCCTGCTTGATGCCCTGATAGAGGGCGGAGCCATTATCGACCGTATCCCATTTGTTGAGCGCGATGACGAGCGCGCGCCCTTCCTCCAGCACCTTGTCGGCGATGCGCAGATCCTGCGCCTCCAGCCCGCGCGTGGAATCGAGCAACAGCACGACCACTTCGGCGAAGTTCACAGCGTTCAGGCCATCGGATACCGCCAGCTTTTCGAGCTTGTCCTGAACCTTGGCGCGCTTGCGCATGCCCGCTGTGTCGATGAGGCGCACGGGCCGCTCCAGCCCATCCCGGCTGGTCCAGCTCCAGTCCACGGCGATGCTGTCACGGGTGATGCCGGCCTCCGGCCCCGTCAGCAGCCGGTTTTCACCCAACAACCTGTTGATAAGAGTGGACTTTCCCGCGTTCGGGCGGCCCACGATCGCCAGTTTGAGGGGCGCGTTCTCCATGTCGGCTTCGCTGTCGCCGGCGGCTTCCGGCTCATCCTCCTCCTCGCGGTCGAGATGGGGCAGCAGGGCCTGGAACAGGTCGGCCATGCCCTGGCCATGTTCGGCGGAAAAGGGGATGGGTTCGCCAAGGCCCAGGCCGAAGGCTTCCATGACGCCGCCTTCCGACGATTTCCCCTCCGCCTTGTTGGCGACCAGCACGACCGGCGCATCGCCTTCGCGCAGCCAGCGGGCGATTTCCTCGTCCAGCGGTGTGATGCCCGCGCGCGCGTCGACCAGGAACAAGGCGACATCGCAATTTTCGACCGCCGCCTGCGTCTGGAGACGCATCCGGCCGGGCAGCGATTGCGGGTCCTCGTCCTCATAACCGGCGGTGTCGATGATGGTGAAGTCCAGCCCCAGAAGATGCGCTTCACCTTCCCGCCGGTCGCGCGTCACGCCCGGCTGGTCATCCACCAGCGCCAGCTTCTTGCCGACCAGGCGGTTGAACAGGGTGGACTTGCCCACATTGGGCCGTCCCACGATCGCTACGGTGGGCAGCATGGCCCTTTTCCTTCCAGTCAAAAAACAGATGCTCCCGCGCGGGCAGGGGGCTGGCCCATCGGCTGGACCCCGCCCCCTGCCTGCGCAGGAGCACGCTTAGCATGAGTGTGCGGCTTAACGGAACGCCGTCAGTTTTCCGTCATCGGCCAATATGTAGAGCATATTGTTGGCGACGACCGGGGACAGCGACATGGACCGGTCCATGTCGACCGTCGACTGCACATTACCCGACGCGGGATCGACATAGACCAGTTCGCCCCGCGTGGACACGACGATCAGGCGGCCGCCGGCCAACACCGGGCCGGTCCAGCGGATCGCCTTGTCCTTCTTCTTTTCCTTCACCCAACGGCGCAACTGGCTGATCCAGCGAATCTTGCCGGTGGCGCGCGATACGCACAGCAGCTTGGCATCGCTGGTGACGGCGAAGACCCATTCGCCCACCACCGCCGGCGTCGAGATGCCCGCGATATTGATTTCCCAGATACGCTGGCCGCTGGTCAGTTCGTAGCTTGCCATGCGGCCGCCCTGGCCGATGGCGAAGACGCGGCCGCGGTCGATCACCGGATCGGCGTCGATGTCGGTCAGCGTGGCGACGGCGGTTGAAATGCTGGTGCGCGACAGTGCGTCACCCCAGAGCGATCGACCATTTTCGTAGCGATAGGCGGAAATTTCGCCAGAGCTGTAGCCGGCGATCACCGTGCCCTGCGCGGCGGCGGGCGCTGCCACGCCGAAAATGCCCGTCACCTGCAACGTGCCGCTGTCGGTCCATTGGGTGACGCCATCGCTCTGGTTCAGCGCGAAAATCTGGTTGTCCTGGCCCATCACATAGACATGGCCATTTTCCAGCGTCGGCGCGCCGCGCAGCGGGCCACCCAAATGCTTTTGCCACAGGATCTTGCCGGTCGCCGCTTCCATCGCGACCACATCACCAACGCCCGTGCTGGCGAACAGCCGGTCGCCCAGCACGCTGACGCCGCCGCCGAACAACGCGCGGCCATTGCCCTCGGCCGGCAACGATGTCTGCCACAGTTTCGATCCGCTTGCGGCGTCGAAGGCGATGACATGCGCGCCCGCGTCGATGACATAGAGCTTGCCGTCCGCAACCACCGGCGACGCGGCGAGGCGCGCCTGGGGCTTGCTGCCCTGGATGGAGACGGTCCACGCCTGGCTAGGCGATCCGGCCAGCGAGACATGGCCCATCGCCTTGGCCGAATTGCCGCCCGGCTGGCTCCAGCTGTCGTTGACATAAGGGGCGGGCAGGGTGACGGGCACGTCCGCCAGCGCCGGGTCCACTTCCACGCCCTGTTCGTTGGACAGGATCGACACGCGGTTGCCGACCACCGGCGTCTTGGGGCCGCCCTTCTTGCCGCCGACGATGCCGCAACCGGCCAGCAAGGCGATCATCGCCGCCACGGTCATGGCGCGGCCCACAGGCGCCAGGCTTTTCATGCTCACCATCGCCATCTTGTCGCTCATCCCTCGCTCGGCTCCGCCGGAATCTCCACTGCGTCGATACCCATGACGCCCGCCATCTGACGCGCGCGTGAACGGATCGACTGCGGCACCTTGTCATCCTTGGCCATGGCCGCGAACATCGGGCCGGCCAGGTCATTCTTGCCCATCTTCATATAGGCGATCGCGACCAGTTCACCGGCGCTGCCGAACCATGGCGCCCCTTCCACCGCCAGCGGCTTCAACCGGTCGACCACCTGCTGTGGTTTCAGGCTGTCAAATTCCAGCGATGTCTGGCGGATCAGCGCCAGGTCACGATAGGGCTGGTCCAGGCTGTCGTCCGCCGCGATGGCGCGATAGGCGGCGATCGCGGCTTTCGCGTCGCCCTTGCGCGCCGCGACGCCCGCCTGCACCAGCAGCGCCGACGCGCGATAGCCCGGCTGGCTGGCCTTGGTCAGCGCGTCCAGCTGCTTCGCGTCGGGCGTGCCGCCGCCCACCGCCGTGTCGAGCAGCGTATCCATCTGTTCCGACACCGCTTCCGACTGCGTTTTTTGATGATGCTGCCAGTAAAGCCAGCCGCCAAAGGCCGCCAGGCCCGCGACCAGCAGGACGATGAGGATGCGGCCATAGCGTTGCCAGAAGGTCGTCAGCTGGTCCTGACGGACGGCGTCATCGACCTCGCGCATGAAGGCTTCGCTATTTTGCGGCGTCAGGGCCACGATATTCTCCGAGAAATGGATCAGAAACGTCTGGCGGAAGGCGCGATCAATAGCGGCGCTTATGCCACAGGCAAATCACTTTTTGGGGCGATAGACCTGATCGGCGGTGGGGAAGGCGCGGCTGCGCACGTCGGCGGCATAGCGGGCGGCGGCGTCGCTGATGGTTTCTGCCATGGCGCCATAGCGTTTGACGAAGCGGGGCGTGCGCTCGAACATGCCCAGCATGTCTTCGGCAACCAGCACCTGCCCGTCGCATCGGGCCGATGCGCCGATGCCGATGACCGGCACCGCCACCGCGTCGGTGATGATGTCGGCCAGTTCCTCCATCACGCCTTCGACCACCATGGCGAAGGCGCCGGCGGATGCGACAGCGCGGGCGTCGCCCACGATCTTGGCATGTTCCGCCTCGCTCTTGCCGCGCGCGCCATAGCCGCCCAGCGCGTTCACCGCCTGGGGGGTCAGGCCGATATGCGCCATCACCGGGATGCCGCGCTGGCTCAGGAAGGTGATGGTGTCGGCCATGGCCTCCCCGCCCTCCAGCTTGACCCCCGCCGCGCCGGTTTCGGCAAGAATGCGGCTGGCGCTGGCAAACGCCTGCTGCGGCGATGCTTCATAGCTGCCGAAGGGCATGTCGACGATGACGACGCTGTGATAGCTGCCGCGCACCACCGCCGCGCCATGGGCGATCATCATGTCCAGCGTCACCGGCAGGGTGGAGGGCAGGCCGTAAATCACCTGCCCCAGCGAATCGCCGACCAGCAGCATGTCGCAATGGGGATCGAGCAGTTGCGCCTGCCGCGCGGTATAGGCGGTCAGCATCACCAGCGGTTCGGCGGTCCGCCCGTCCACCTTGCGCCGCTGGATGGCGGGCACGGTCAGCCGCTTCATCGGCGCGGGCGTCGGCGTGGCGCGGCTGGTCGCTGTGTCGATCGTGAAGGTCGTGGACATGAGCGCGCTCTACCCCAGCGGCGGGCGTCGCGCAAATGATGGAAAGGGAAGAGGAGCGGCACTGCCATGTCGCTCCTCCCCAGGGGGGCGTTGCTAGAAGTCCGCCTTGATGGTGAGGCCATAGGTGCGCGGGTCGCCTGGCTGGCCGGCGATGAGGCCCGTATTGCCGGGCGTGGTCGCCAGCACCTCCATATAATTTTGATCGAAGATGTTGCGCACCCAGCCATAGACATTGATTCCGTCGCTGTTGCGGAAGCCCAGGCGCAGATTGTTGAGGCTGTATCCCTTGATATCCATGGTGATGGAGCGCGACGCGTTGGACGAGAAGGTCGAGCGATAGCTGCCGTCCCAGCCGAGATAAAATTGCCCGTCCCCGCCCAGCACCGCGGTCGGGACGTTGAATTCCACGCCATAGGACAGCGAATATTTGGAAATGCCGGGCAGCAACTGGCCGGATATGTCGCAGGTCGCGGGGCTGGAGGATCCGCCCGAGAGTTCGGGCGGGCAGGGGGCGTTGGTGAAGCGCAGATATTTAGGATCGGTATAGGCGCCGCTCGCATAGGCGTTGACGCGATCGGACGGGCGGACCGAAAAATCCGCCTCCACGCCGCGCACCCGCACCTTGTCCGCATTGGCGAGATAGCCCCGCAGAACGCTGTTCTGGCCATTGTTGACGATCGCCTGATAATCGCGGATTTCGGTCCAGAAGCCGCTCAGGTTGAGCGTTGCGCGCCTGTCCCAGAATTGCGTTTTCAGGCCGACTTCATAATGATTGACCTTCTCCAGCTTGACGGTCGCCACGTTAAGCTGTGGGTTGCCGTTCGCGTCCAGCGGCACGCCGTTCAAATTGATGCCGCCAGATTTGAAGGCCCGCGACCAGGTGGCATAGGCCATCACATCGTCGCTGACTTCATAGGATGCCGTCAGGTCCCAGGACAGGTTCCAGTCACTGAACTTCGCGTCGAAAGACTGCGGCGCCAGCACGCCACGCTGCGCGACGATCCAGGGATCGGTGCTGGCGAAGGTGACGGTCTGACGCGTGCCGTCCGACGCGGTGCCGGTGACGACCGAATCATAGCTGCCGGTCTTGCGGTCATAGTTGAGCCGCAGCCCCGGCTGAAGGCTGAGCCGATCGGTCACATGCCAGGTCAGTTGCCCGAACAGCGCGGCGCTGCTGTTCTTGAGGCGAATGTCATTGTCGGCGGTCAGCCCTTCCAGCACGGCCGGGATCTGCGACAGCGGGCTGGATGGGTTGAGCAGCCATGCGCTGGCGTCTGCGCCCTGCACCTGGCTGCCGGTGGTGTGGATCGTCTGGTGAAAGGCGAACGCGCCGACGACAAAGTCGATCGTCTGCCCTTCCTGCGCATAGCGCAGTTCCTGCGTCCATTGTTTCTGCTGGGTCGGGTTCTGCGATTTGGCGGTGATGTCGAGGCCGGTGAAATCGCGGTCGTTGGACGGCTGCCAATCCCAGTAGCGATAGGCCGAAACCGACGTCAGCGTGCCGGGGCCAAGGTCCCATTCGGCGCGCAGCGACGCGCCGCCCATTTCATTGCGGGCGCGCAGCGCAGCGTCGAGGTCGGTCAGGCGATCATAGGGATTGGTGCTCGGCACCTGATAGCCCAGCGCCGCCGTCAGCGCAGGATATTGGCGGTTGGCCGCGCGCTGGGTCGGGCCGTAGCCGGCATAGATTTGCGCGCAGCAGACCGGGTTCTGGAGGTTATAGTCGCCTGACAGGGTGAAGCTCAGCGTATCGGTGGCCTTCCACAGCAGGGAACCTTTGAGGCCCAGGAAATCCTGGCTGTTGACGCGCTGATTGGTGGCGACATTGTAGATCGTGCCGTTTCGGTCGGTCACGGACGCGCCGATGCGCACCGCCAGCCGATCGGTAATCGGTCCCGACACCGTCGCCTTGGCCTGTTTGAAACCCAGATTGCCGACCGAGATTTCCGCCTTGCCTTCATAGCTGAAGCTGGGCGCGCGGGTGGTGATGTTGATCGCGCCGGCGGTCGTGTTCTTGCCATAGAGCGTGCCCTGCGGCCCGCGCAGCACCTCCACCTGTTCGATATCGACGAAATCCAGCGTCGCGGCGGCGACCCGGTTATAATAGACCTGGTCGATATAGATGCCCACGCCCTGTTCGATGCCGTCATTGGTGAGGCCAAGCGGCGCGCCGATGCCGCGAATGTTGATGGAGCTGTTGCGCGGGTTGGTGGAATAAAATTGCAGCGTCGGCTGCAACTGCGTCAGCCGCTGGATATTATAGCTGCCGGTCTGCTCGATCGCGTCAGCATTCAGGACAGAGACGGAGAGCGGCACATCCTGCAATTCTTCGGCGCGGCGGCGCGCGGTGACGACGATGGCGCCGCCGACGATGGCCGCGTCCGCCTGGTCCGGTGCGCTGTCCTGCGCATGCGCCGCAGGCAGGATGAAAGATGCGCTCGCGACGCTCGCGAGCAACAGGAAACGCGCAATCATGACAAATCCCTTTCCGGCTGTCCGGTGGTTGTTGATCGCGGCATTTCCGGCTGTCCGGTCAAAGCCACAGGTCTGGGCGGGAATGACAGAAGGTCACATCATGCGGCTCACCCCCAAACCGCATGGGGCCGATCGGGCGCGAGCCCGCAGCGGCTATGGTCGTTGCTTCAGGCGGTCAGTCGCGTCTTTTCGGTGACGTCGATCTGGACCACACGGCCGTCATGAACCGTCAGCGTGATCGACCCGAAGCGAAGCTGGTCCAGCACGTCGCGCACCTTGTCGATGCTGGCGACGATATCGCCGCGCATGCCGTCGGCGCGCGCATGGCGGTAATCAATCGGTCGTTGGTCGGTCATGAGCACCTCTTGTCGCTGCTTTTATCTCAATCGCAAAGGTAGACAAAGAAGGAAAAATGAAGGGCGGTCAAGTTTGTCTTGTCCCACCCGGATAATGGACGTTTCAGGTTTATCGCGGCGCAGCCGGCCAAGTGTCGCGGGGCGGCGCCGACCTCCGGCGCGGCGGGACTGGTGCAGCCTCAGCGCCCAGCGTCAGGCCGTGCGCGTCGTCGATCAGTTCATCGAGCAGATTTTGACCGAAAGCCCAGTCCCCAAGCCCCGATTGCGCATTGATATGCCCGCAATGACCCGCATCGATAAAGCGGCTGCCCCAAAATTTGCCCATGCTGTGGGCGCGTTCGAAGAAAATATAGGGGTCGTCCCGGCTGGCGACCAGGATCGATGGGAAGGGCAGCGGCGATCGCGGCACGGGGCCGAAATTGCCGATCATGTCGGGCGTTTCGGCCCGGTCGCAATCGGGTGGCGCGACCAGCAACGCCCCGGTCACTGGCCAGCCATAGGCCTGATTTTGCAACGCGCCCCACCAGGCCACGGTGATGCAGCCCAGGCTGTGTGCCGCCAGGATCACCGGCCCGTCGATCTGGCGGATCGCCGCATCGAGGCGCGTGACCCAGGCGTTGCGATTGGGGCTGGCCCAACGGCCCAGGTCCACGCGCTGGCAATCGCCGCGCTCCTCTTCCCACAGCGTCTGCCAATGATCCGGCCCGCTATTATTGAGGCCTGGCACGGTCAGCACCACGGGCGAGCGGCGGCTGCCGGCAAATCCGAATCGGTTCATGGTCCTTCTCCTCATCGTGATGGGAGCAAAAGATATAGTCTATACAAATGGTAGACAATAGATGGGCGTCCAGATGTGCCTGAATGTCGCCATGCGGAAACAAGAAGGGGGCGGCAACGCCGTGCTGCCGCCCCCTCTTCAGATGGTTGGTTCCGCGCTTACCAGGGATAGACCACGCCATAATATTGATAGACGTTGCGGCCAAAGGCCTCGTCATAATCGGGGCGGGCGTCGGCGGCGTAGCGCGGCGCATTGTCCAGCACCTGCTTGTCCAGGTCGATGACATAGCCGCCCTTGTCGGTGTCATAGGTCAGGATCGACCAGGGCAGCGGATAATGGTCATTGCCAATGCCCAGGAACCCGCCAAAGGACAGCGTTGCATAGCGCACTTGGCCGCTGCGTTTTTCGACCATGAAATTGTCGATCTTGCCCAGATGCTCGCCCTGGCGATTATAGACGGCCGTGCCTTCCACCCGGTCGGACGCGATCAGGTCATGCCGGCTGTCGGTCATGAAATCGGTCATTGTCACTCTCCTGCATGAAATTACCTATCTAAAGGCAACAAGGCGGGGCCGCAGGGGTTCCCCCTTTCTTTGGCATGGAGACGCATATGAAGATCAATCGCAGCGGATCGGCGGCCTGGAGCGGCGGCCTGAAAGACGGGAAGGGCACGATCTCGACCCAGAGCGGCGCGCTCGACGCCTATCCCTATGGTTTCGCCACCCGGTTCGAGGGCGTGCCGGGCAGCAATCCCGAAGAACTGATCGCCGCCGCCCATGCGTCCTGCTTCACCATGGCGCTGTCGATGATCCTGGGCGAAGCCGGGCTGACCGCGGAAAAGATGGAAACCAGCGCGGTCGTGACGCTGGAACAGCAGGATGGCGGCTTTGCCGTCACCGCCAGCCGCCTGTCGCTCAAGGCGACCATTCCGGGCGCCGATGATGAAACATTCCAGGAGCTTGCGGCCAAGGCAAAGGCCAATTGCCCCATTTCCAAGCTGCTGAAAGCGGATATCAGCCTCGAGGCGGAACTGCTGAGCTGACGACCGGTCGCCTGGCGCGGAGATGTTCGCGCCAGGCGATATAGAGGCCGCTGGCGACGATCAGCGCCGCGCCGATCCAGGTGGTCGCGAGCGGCCAATTCTCGCCGATCGCCACGCCCAGCAACGTGGTCCAGATGATCGCGCTATAATCCATCGGCAGAACGACGGACACCGGCCCCCAGCGCAGCGCGGCGGTCAGACATAGCTGCGCGATGCCGCCGAACAGGCCGATCATCAGCAACAGCCCCCATGTCATCAGATCGTGATTTTTCGCGACGAACGGCATGGCCAGCCCCAGCGGGATCATCGACAGGGTCGTGAACCAGAAGACGACGACACCCGCCGGCTCCGTGCGACCAAGCTCGCGCAGGACCAGGCTGACGCTTGCCGTCACCAACGCTCCGGCGATGGCGACAGCAACCCCGTGGATCGGGAAATGGCCCGCATCCGGCCGGATCATCACCAGCACGCCGACGAAGCCCAGAGCCACCGCGCCCCAGCGATGCCATCCGGTCGCTTCGCGCAGAATGACTGCCGATAAAATGGTGCCGAATATCGGCATGGTGAAGCCGATGGTCGCGGCCTCGGCGGGCGGCAACAGGATGTAGGACAGGAAATTGAGGCACATGCCGGTGAGGCCTATGGCCATGCGGCTGGCATGCACGCCGATCCTTTTGGTGTGAACGGTCGCCAGCCCGCCTGCCGACATCAGCCAGAGCGCGACCACCGGCAGGGCCAGCGCCTGGCGATAGAAAAGGGATTCGACGACATGCACGCCGCGCTCGCTCGCCAGCCGGACGGTAATGAACATCACCGACAGGCAGATGACGGCGGTCAGGCGCAGCGCAATGGCGAATAGCGGGCGATGGGGGCGGGCGAGGGCAGTCACGCCCCCGCCTTAGCCTGCCAGCGCCAGGGCGCAAGCGGCTTGCCGGACGGTCCGGTCAGGCCGCCGGCTTGCGGAATTTCAGGGTCATGCGATCGCTTTCGCCGATGCCCAGATATTTGTCCTTGTCGACGTCCTTGTTGCGCAGCACCGGCGGCAGGGTCCAAACGCCCTTGTCCCAATCGGCCGTATCCTTGGGGTTGGCATTCACTTCGGATGCGCCGACATATTCAAATCCGGCATCCTCGGCCAATTTGCGAACGGTCGATACCTTGAGATAGCCGCTCTTCATTTCCGCCGCGCCGTCGCGAGCCTCAGGCAGGCGGTGATCGACCACGCCCAGCGTGCCGCCGGGCTTCAGCATCGTGTAGAAGGCCTTGAACGTGTCGGCCGCCTTGCCGCCCATGACCATATTGTGGACATTGCGGAAGGTCAGCACCGTGTCGACGCTGCCTGCCGGAATGCTGGTGACTTCCTCCGGATAGGCGACCAGCTTCACTTGGTCATAGACCGGGTTGGACGCCAGGAAGCTCTTATACCCGTCCAGATAGCTGCCGCTCGGTTGCAAGGCGTAGAATGTGCCATGATCGCGGATCAGCGGGGCCAGGATCTCGGTATACCAGCCGCCGCTGGGGGAATATTCGACCACGGTCTGCATCGGCGTCACGCCGAAAAAGGCCAGCGTTTCGGCCGGATGGCGATATTGGTCGCGCGCGACATTGGCGGGCTTGCGTGTGGGGGCAGCGACAGCGGCGGCGATGGGATCGGCGGCCATCTGGTGGCCGGCATGGGCATCATGCTGCGCCAGCAGCGGCATGGCGGGCAGGGCAAGGCCGGCAATCGCCAGGGCAATCGGAACGAGACGGTTCATGGCAGCAATCCTCTCTTCATCGCGGATGAAGGCAGATGTGCCGTTGTGAACAGAGGCGCGCAAGGGGGCGGCGGGGAATATTCCCCGCCCGCCACGCAATGTTACAGGCAGGCTTCCAGGAACGGCTGGTCGAAACCGAACATCCGCGCCTTGTCCAGCGTGTAGGGGCGAAGGCCCATGGAGCGATATTCGCCCACGATCTTACCGCTGTCATCCTCGTCATGATATTCGAACTTGAACAGTTCCTGCGTGACGATGACGTCGCCTTCCATGCCGATCACTTCGGTGACGTTGGTGACGCGGCGCGACCCGTCGCGCAGGCGCTTCACCTGCACGATGAGGTCGACCGAATCGGCGATCTGCTTGGAAATCGCTTCCTTGGGGATCTTGATGTCGCCCATCAGGATCATGTTTTCCATACGGCCCAGGCACTCGCGCGGGGAGTTGGCGTGCAGCGTGCACATGGAGCCGTCATGGCCGGTGTTCATCGCAGCGAGCAGATCGAAACATTCCGCGCCACGAATTTCGCCCAGGATGATGCGATCCGGCCGCATACGCAGCGCGTTCTTGACGAGATCGCCGATGGTGATCGCGCCTTGCCCCTCCAGATTGGGTGGGCGGGTTTCGAGCGGCAGCCAGTGCGGCTGTTGCAAGCGCAGTTCGGCCGCGTCCTCGATCGTCAGCACGCGCTCGCCCGGGTCGATCATCTTCGACAGGGCGTTGAGCATCGTCGTCTTGCCCGAGCCGGTGCCGCCCGAAATGACGATGTTGAACCGGCAGGCGCCCGCGATCTTGAGCGCGGTCGCCATCTTTGGAGACATCGCGCCCCATTGGGCGAGCATGTCGATGGTGATCGGCTTGGCCGAGAATTTACGGATGGAGATGGCCGTGCCGCGCAGGCTGAGCGGCGGCACGATGACGTTGACGCGGGACCCG
Source organism: Sphingobium lactosutens DS20 (assembly GCF_000445105.1). GTDB lineage: Bacteria > Pseudomonadota > Alphaproteobacteria > Sphingomonadales > Sphingomonadaceae > Sphingobium > Sphingobium lactosutens. The sequence continues at coordinate 192,939 of NZ_ATDP01000075.1, forward strand.
TCGGGCAGGCGGGCGTCGGCCAGCGGCGTGGTCTGGTCGACGCGGCGGCCGACCTTGTTCACGATGCGCTGCGCGATCTGGAACAGATGCTCCTCGTCGCGGAACTTGATCGGCGCGATCTGGAGCTTGCCCTTCTTTTCGATATAGGTCTGTTCCGGGCCGTTCACCATGATGTCGCTGACGTCCGGGTCGGACAGCAATTCTTCCAGCGGCCCCAGGCCCAGCAGCTCGTCGACCAGCACCTTTTCCAGCGCGAACTGTTCGCGCCGGTTGAGCGTCAGTTTCAGCTCCGCCAGCACTTCCATGATGATTGGACGGAATTCCTCCGCCAGCTCATCCTTGGTCAGCGTCGCCGCCGCTTCGGGGTCGACCCGTTCCAGCAGGCGGGGGAGCACCTGTTCCTTGATCTTGTGAACGCTGGCTTCGAAACCCTGCGGCCCGGCGTCGGGCACATGCTCGGCATTGGCGCGTTCGGACAGGCGCGACATGGCGTCGGCGTTGCGCTGCATCTGGCTGGTCGGCGCGGCAAGCGGATCGAAGGGCGCTTCGCCGGGCAGGGACGCGATATCCAGCGGCGGAAACTGATCGCCGCCGACCGGCAACTCCTCCTTGGTCGCGGTTCCGCCGCCCTGCATCGGCCGTGCAACGCCAAAGCCGGGCTTGGCGCCGGCAGGTCCATTCTTCCGTCCAAAGGCGCTCATATTTCTCCGCCATCATTGCATGATCGGCCCGGCGAACCCGTTTGGACCGATGTAAGACTGAAAAAGGTGAATAGGCTGGAAACTTTGATAAATGCCTAATGGCCGTGGGCGGCGGGTGCGGGCGCGGTGACGAAGCGCGGGTCGGCGCCGAACCATCCGCCCACCAGCCGCGCGCCCTCCAGCAGCCTGCGGCCCTGCGGCGTGATGTGGATGCGGCCGCGCTCTACCCGGATCGTGCCCGACAGGCTCTGTTCGGCGATCCGCCGGTCAATCTGGCGCAGGTCGCCCAGATATTGGCGGACAAAGACCTGTTCCAGGCCGTGGGCGTCCAACTGGCCGTCCTGCCGCTCGATCCGCGCCAGCAGAAACATGGTGATCGACCGGTCGAAGGTGACGGGAAAGACGATCAGGAAGCTGATGTTGAAGGCGAGCGAAAGCGCGACCGCGCCGACGAGCGTTTCCGGCGCCAGACGCAGCCGGCGCCGCGCCGCGATTCCCGCGACCAGCAGCAGGAATGCGACCACGCCCGCAATGGCCACGCCCCTGTAAAAGAGGATGGCGACGCCGCCCAGCAGCGGGCTGCGGATCAACGCAACATACAGCAGAAAGCCCAGCGCGATGGTGGCGCAATAGGCCAGCGCCAGCAGCAGCAAGCTGCGGATCAGGGTCATGGCAGGGTCTTTCCAGGCAGAGTCTTTCCGGTCGGGGATGCGATGCAGATATCGGACGTGCGGTAGAGGCAGGGGAGGGCGAGGGGTGGGCCGCCCAGCTTCTTCCAGACCGGATCGCGCCGGGTGAAGAGCAGAGTGTCGCTACGCCCGCGCGCGGCGCGATCCCGATATTGGGCGGGCGTGAGCGGCCGGATAAAGATCGGGGCGAGCAGCGCCACGCGGGCAGCGACCGCGTGCCGGTCCGCCCCGAACAGGAAGGCATCCCTGTCCGCGACCGCCGGCCAGTGCCGGGTATAGAGGCCAAAGTCGAGCGCGCGGTGCTTGAGCACCGGATTATGCTGGAGCGTCGCGCCTTCGGGCAGATGCCTGTCGGCCCAGCGATAGGCGTCCCGCAGGGCATAGGCCATGGCGGGGTCGTCATTTACTTCGATCGCGCGGACCGGGAAGGCGGGGGCACGAATGACGCGCAGGCCAACGATGTCCCAGGCCGTGCCGGCAAGGCCCAGCGCCAGAAGCAAGGCGCCCGGAACGCCAAAGCGTCGCAAGGCGTCGTCTTCCTGCGCCACTCGCATCGTCCAGATCATCAGCGGCACCAGAATGAACAGGGCCGCGCGCCAGCCCAGATCATTGTTGATGATGACCGATCGCAGGAAACTGGCGACCAGCAGCCCCGCGACCAGGGTGGCAACCAACAACCGACGCACCGGACGCCCGGCTTCATCGGTCGGCCGGACGCTGCGGGCATAGAGGCCTGCGCCGAGCATCACGAAGCCGAACTCCAGCGCATAGTTGAGCGGCAGGAGGATGAGGCTCCAAAGCTGCGCAGCCATGTCATGGCTGGCGAAGAGCAGGGTGAAGGGCCGGACATGCAGCGCGACCGGGAAAATATCGGGCGCCCGGCCATGGAGAAGGTCGATGGATTGCGGCACCGATAACAGCAGGGCGACGACACCCGACAGCAGCAGCGTGCCATCCCGTCGCCATAGCATCATCACGCCCCAGACGATGAGGACGGGCGCGATGGTCAGGCTGATCCACACCGACGCGCCGAACATGCTGGCATAGGCCGCCCCAGCCGCGCCGGCGAGCCACAGGCGCTGCGGCGATTCGACCCTGCGCGCCCGCGCGTTCAGCAGCAGCCCGGTCCACCCCGCGACCAGCGCCATGATGTGGTGCGGCACCCAGATGGTCGAGGTGGCGAGCATGCGGATCTCACTGTTCCAATTCTCGATCTCCGGTTCGATCCGCCCCACCATCAGATAGCGCAGCGCCATGAAAAGGAGGTCCGCGCCCGCGACGAAGCAAAGCAGGATGGCGAGCATCAGCGCGCGCCGGCCGCATCCCTTGCGGATCAGGCTGGCGTCGGCGGCAATGCGCCACAGCAGGGCGACGACCGCGATGCCCGTCCAATAGGCGCAGGCGGCAAAGGCCATGACCGGCGAGATGTGAAAGCCGCTGACCCAGCGGATGGCGGCGGGCCAGACGTAGAAATAATGATAATAGCCCGCGATCCCGTCGCGCGCGAAAAAGGGGTCGGTGAAGGGAATGCCCTGCCGCGCAATCTGTTCGACGACGGCGGCGTGCTTCACCATGTCGAACACGACCAGGCTTTGGTAGAGCCGCCCGTCGTGATCGAAATCCACAAGGGTCCAGGCGCAGATCAGCCACCAGCCCAGTGCGATCAGCAGAAAGACGCCCGCGCCGCGACAGGCGGACGCGATGCCTCTCAACTGCCGGATGCCGAACAAAGCGAGGGCGCCATTGAGGAGCAGCATGCCCGGCATGCCGATGGCCCGAATGGCCAGGGCGTCCATCACCGGCAGGATGGCAAGCGACAGAATCATGGCCCAGCCGGCGCGCGGCCAGACGCCTTCCGTAGCCGCCAATCCCCGGCGCTCCAGCAGGCGCAGCAGCCCGAAGCCGGCGCAGCACAGCAGCACCGGCGCGAGCAGCGTCGCGCCGACCAGACCGCCAAGATCCTCAAGCAGATAGGACATGCGCACTCCCCGACCGGTCGCGGGTCTAAGCGCGCAAGGTTAAGGAGCCGCTAACCAGAAAAGGGCCGCGCCTCCGTGGTGGAGGGCGGCCCTTGTCGCATTTGTCGTCAAATTGGCGTTAGCCCGCCTTTTCAGCCAGGACCGTTAGGCCCTTTTCATTCACTTCGGCAAAGCCGCCCTCGACCGGAATGACTTCGGGTGCGGCGCCAGCGCTGGCGAAAATCTGGATCGCCCCGTCGCGCACGGTCGACATGAAGGGCGCATGGCCCTCCAGCACGCCAAAATCGCCATCGGTGCCGGGCACGACGACCTGATAGACTTCGGCCGAGCGGACCAGCTTTTCCGGGGTCACGAGTTCGAAATGCAGTGCCATATTTATTTCCTTCTCCCTCTCCCCTGTGGGGGAGAGGGTCGGGGA
>NZ_ATDP01000076.1 GCF_000445105.1 Sphingobium lactosutens DS20
TTACGCAAGTCCCCTCTCCCGCCTTCGCTTCGCTTGGCACCCTCTCCCCTTGAGGGGAGAGGGAAATAGCTTAAGCCGCTTCGGCCGCCAGCTTCTTGGCCTTTTCGACCGCCTCGTCGATGCCGCCGACCATGTAGAAGGCGTTTTCGGGCAGGTGGTCATATTCGCCTTCGACCACGGCCTTGAACGACTTCACCGTGTCCTCGATCTGGACGAACTTGCCGCTGATGCCGGTGAAGACTTCGGCGACGTGGAAGGGCTGCGACAGGAACTTCTGGATCTTGCGCGCGCGGGCGACGGTCAGCTTGTCCTCTTCGGACAGCTCGTCCATGCCCAGAATGGCGATGATGTCCTGAAGCGACTTGTACTTCTGGAGGATCGCCTGAACCGCGCGGGCGGTTTCATAATGTTCCTGGCCGACGACGCGCGGCTCCAGAACACGGCTGGTCGAATCGAGCGGATCGACCGCCGGATAGATGCCGAGTTCGGAAATGGCGCGGTTAAGCACGGTCGTCGCGTCAAGGTGCGCGAAGCTGGTCGCCGGCGCCGGGTCGGTCAAGTCGTCCGCGGGGACGTAGACGGCCTGCACCGAGGTGATCGAGCCCTTGTTGGTCGAGGTGATGCGCTCCTGCAGCGCGCCCATGTCGGTCGACAGGGTCGGCTGATAGCCCACGGCCGAAGGAATACGGCCCAGCAGCGCTGACACTTCCGCGCCCGCCTGGGTGAAGCGAAAGATGTTATCGACGAAGAACAGCACGTCCTGGTTCTCGACGTCGCGGAAATATTCGGCGATCGTCAGGCCCGACAGGGCGACGCGGGCACGCGCGCCCGGGGGTTCGTTCATCTGGCCATAGACCAGGGCAACCTTCGACCCTTCGCTGATCGCGTTGCCGTCGGCATCCTTGGCGATGACGCCGGCGTCGAGGAATTCGTGATAGAGGTCGTTGCCCTCACGGGTGCGCTCACCCACGCCAGCGAACACCGACGTGCCGCCATGGCCCTTCGCGATGTTGTTGATCAGTTCCTGGATGAGCACGGTCTTGCCCACGCCCGCGCCGCCGAACAGGCCGATCTTGCCGCCCTTGGCATAGGGGGCCAGAAGGTCGATGACCTTGATGCCGGTGACGAGGATCGACGCGTCGGTCGACTGGTCGACGAACTCGGGGGCCTTGGCGTGGATCGGCGACTTGAGCTCCGTCGCTACGGGTCCGCGCTCGTCGATCGGCTCGCCGACGACGTTAAGGATGCGGCCGAGCGTCGCCGGGCCGACAGGCACGCTGATCTGCGCGCCGGTGTCGGTCACTTCCTGCCCACGGGTCAGGCCGTCGGTCGAGTCCATCGCGATGGTGCGGACGGTGTTCTCACCCAGATGCTGGGCGACTTCCAGCACGAGGCGCTGGCCGTTGTTGCTGGTTTCCAGCGCCGAAAGGATCGCCGGGAGCGCATCGGGGAAGGTCACGTCGACGACGGCGCCGATGACCTGCGAAATGCGGCCTACATTGTTGGTGGTTGCCATGACTTCGTTTCCTTGCCTTCTTCGTCTCTTCCGTGCTCCTGCGAAAGCAGGAGCCTAGGGCCCTGGGCTCCTGCTTTCGCAGGAGCACGCGGCATCCGGTTACAGCGCCTCTGCGCCCGAAATAATCTCGACCAGTTCGGTGGTGATCGCGGCCTGGCGGCTGCGGTTATACTGGATGGTCAGTTTGTTGATGAGGTCGCCGGCGTTGCGGGTCGCATTGTCCATCGCGGTCATCGACGCGCCCTGTTCGGACGCGTTGTTTTCCAGCAGCGCCTTGAAGATCTGCACCGTCACGTTGCGCGGCAGCAGGTCGTCCAGGATCGCCTCCTCGCTCGGTTCATATTCGACCGTCGCGGGGATGGCATTGCGGTCGGCGTCGGCGGGGATCTTCACCGGGATGATCTGCTGTTCGGTCGGGATCTGCGCCAGGGCCGACTTGAAGCGCGAATAGAAGAGGTGCGCGACGTCGAACTTGCCGTTCAGATACATGTCGGTCAGCTCATGCGCGATCGCCTGGGCCTGATCGAAGCCGGGTTCCTTGACCCCCGTGGTGTCGAACTGCGCGACGATCTTGCCGGGGTAGGTGCGGTTGATGACCGGACGGCCCTTCCGCCCGATCAGGTAAAACTGCACCTTCTTGCCGTCCAGCTCCAGCGCGCGCGCCTTGGCGAGCGCGGCCTTGACGATGTTCGCGTTGAACGCGCCGGCAAGGCCACGGTCGGAGTTGGCGACGACCAGCAGATGCACCTCATCCTTGCCGGTGCCCGCGAGCAGCGGCGAGGCGCCTTCACCCGAACCACCGGCAATCTTGGTCGCCAGGCTGGCGACGACCGCTTCCAGCCGCTCGCTATAGGGGCGCGCGGCTTCGGCCGCGGCCTGCGCCTTGCGCAGCTTCGCGGCGGCGACCATCTGCTTGGCCTTCGTGATCTTCTGGGTCGATTTGACCGACCCGATCCGGATTTTCAGTTCCTTGAGGCTGGGCATGACGAACCTTTTGGTTCGTCATCCTGACGAAGGCTGAAACGGGTCACTTGCCTCATTTCAGGATCTCGTGCCTCCAGGTCGGACCTGTGTGGCCTGAGATCCCAGCCTTCGCTGGGATGACGGGTTTAACTGTTACGCGAAAGTCTTGCCGAAGCTGTCGAGCGCGGCCTTGAGCTTGCCCTTGGCGTCGTCGCCCAGATCCTTGCTGTCGCGGATCGCGGCCAGCACTTCGGGATGATCGTGGCGCAGATAGGCCAGCATCATTTCCTCGTAGCGGGTCACATCCTTGACGGCGACATTGTCGAGATAGCCGTTGGTGCCGGCGAAGATCGACGCGGTCTGCTCTTCGAAGGGCAGGGGCGAGAATTGCGGCTGCTTGAGCAATTCGGTGAGGCGCGCGCCGCGATTGAGCAGCTTCTGCGTCGAGGCGTCGAGGTCCGAACCGAACTGCGCAAAGGCCGCCATTTCGCGATACTGCGCCAGCTCCAGCTTGATGCTGCCCGACACCTTCTTCATCGCCTTGGTCTGCGCGGCGGAACCGACGCGCGACACCGACAGGCCCACGTTGATGGCCGGACGGATGCCCTGGTAGAAGAGGTTGGTTTCGAGGAAAATCTGGCCGTCGGTGATCGAGATCACGTTGGTCGGAATATAGGCCGACACGTCGCCCGCCTGCGTCTCGATGATCGGCAGCGCGGTCAGCGAGCCGGCGCCATTGGCGTCGTTCATCTTGGCCGCGCGCTCCAGCAGGCGGCTGTGCAGGTAGAAAACGTCGCCCGGATAGGCTTCGCGGCCCGGAGGACGACGCAGCAGGAGCGACATCTGGCGATAGGCGACGGCCTGCTTGGACAGGTCGTCATAGACGATGACGGCGTGCATGCCGTGGTCGCGGAAGAATTCGCCCATGGTGACGCCGGTATAGGGCGCGAGATACTGGAGCGGCGCGGGTTCCGAAGCGGTCGCGGCGACGACGATGGAATAGTCCATCGCGCCATTTTCCTCGAGCTGCTTGACGATCTGCGCGACGGTCGAGCGCTTCTGGCCGACCGCGACGTAGATGCAGTAGAGCTTCTTGCTCTCGTCGTCGCCCGCGTTGATGCCCTTCTGGTTGATGAAGGTGTCGATCGCCACGGCGGTCTTGCCGGTCTGGCGGTCGCCGATGATCAGCTCGCGCTGGCCGCGGCCGACGGGGACCAGGGCGTCGATGGCCTTGAGGCCCGTCTGCACGGGCTCGTGCACCGACTTGCGGGGGATGATGCCCGGCGCTTTGACTTCCACGCGCTTGCGCTCGGTGTAGACGATCGGCCCCTTGCCATCGATCGGGTTGCCGAGGCCGTCCACGACGCGGCCCAGCAGGCCCTTGCCCACGGGCACGTCGACGATGGTGCCGGTGCGCTTGACGGTGTCGCCTTCCTTGATCTCGGCGTCCGAGCCGAAGATCACGACGCCGACATTGTCGGCTTCCAGGTTCAGCGCCATGCCCTGCACGCCATTGGCGAACTCGACCATTTCGCCCGCCTGGACATTGTCGAGGCCATGGACGCGGGCGATGCCGTCACCCACGGTCAGCACGGAACCGACTTCGCTCACCTGCGCTTCGGTGCCGAAATTGGCGATCTGGTCCTTGATGACCTTCGAAATTTCTGCGGCGTTGATATCCATGTTCAGCCTTTCAGCCTTTCATCGCGTGGGCGAGCGTGTTCAAACGGGTACGAATGGAGGAATCGATCATCTGGCTGCCGATCTTGACGACCAGCCCGCCCAGGATCGCGGGATCGACCTTGGTGCTGACCGCCACGTCCCGGCCGACGCGGGCGCGCAAATTGCGGGCGAGGGCGGCGACCTGATCGGCGTCGAGCGGATGGGCGCTGGTCACTTCGGCGCGGGCCTCGCCCTTGTGATTCGACAGCAAGGTTTCATAGGCGCGGATTATCGCGGGCAACTGCGCCAGGCGACGGTTCTGCGCCAGCACGCCCAGGAATTTCGTGGTCAGTGGGTCGGTGCCCATGGCGGATGCGACGGCGGCGATCGTCTTGCCCGATGCGTCGCGGCTCAACACCGGATTGTTGATCAGCGCCTTGAAGTCCGCCGATTCGGCCAGCGCCGCCTTCAGCGCGGCCAGGCTGCCGGCCACGGTGTCGAGCGACTGCGTGTCGCGCGCCAGATCGAACAGCGCCACCGCATAGCGGCCGCTGAGGCTGGCCTGTATCCCGCCGCTAGTCTCCACGCGCTTTCCGTCCTCCGCTATATTTGCAGTTCGTGCAAAAAAGAGGGGCGCGGTGTGATGCCGTCCCGAACCCCTGTCGCGGGCCGGTTAGCAGTGCCCATATGACTATGCAAGTCATGTGACACGATTCCGGCCTAAGGTCGGACAGGGGACTATTTGCCTGAGTTTTTCCAGCGCCGCGTTCGGCTCAGCGCGCGTCGTCGGCTGGCGCGAGCCGTCCCTTCTGACAATGATAGACGATGCGTTCATTGGGCTGGGCCGGCAACAGCGCGGCGGCGTCGGACCGCAGCGTGGCGATCTGGCGCAGCAGTTCGGGGTCGCTGCCGCATCCCTTGATCGGCTTGTCCTTCACCAGCGCGCGCAGCTTTTCCATCGTATCAAGGTCAGGCAGCCAGCGTTCCACGCGCAAGGTGCCGGTGGACGGGTCGAACCGGCTGGAAGAGACATAATTGCCCTCTGCTGGAACAGTCGTGCGCTGCCACGCGGTCCCGTCCGCGCCATATTGCGTCTCGCCATTGACGCAGCCGCCCTCGGCCCAGTTGAAGGGGATGTCATTGGGCTGCGACACCGTCAGGCGGCTGCGGGGCAGGTCAACCTTGCAGATATTGTCGCCCGCCCAGGCAAAAGCGCTGTTGGCGGTCACGCCCTTGTCCTGCGGCAGTTTCACCCGCTCGTCGATGCTGTCGAAGCTGGGCTTGAAGACGAACAGGCCGAGCGCGCTCAGCAACGCCACGCCGCCGCCCGCCAGCAGCCAGGTCGCCTGCCGTTCCTTGCCCTGCGTATAAAACAGGCCGCCCGCGCCCAGCCCCAACACCGCGATGGCCAGCAGCACCGCCGCGCCCGCCATCGCATTTTCGCGCGCGGTGATGATATCGCGCTCCGCATCGTCGCGCGCCCGGGCCAGCGCGGCGTCGCGTGCCTGGCTGGCGGCGCGGTCCTTTTGCTCGCTCGCCTGCGCCTCGCGCTGCGTCAGCGACGCTTCGGCGGCGTCGGCCTCCGCCATCGACCGGCAGGGGACGACGGTGTGCAGCGACGCCACGCCCGCCTGCCGCAGGAAGGACGCGATTTCGCGCCAGGATACGGCAAAGCCGAATTCCGCGTCATTGCCGTCGGAAATCGACCCGAAACTGTTGACGCCCAGCACCCGGCCGCAATCATCGACCAATGGCCCGCCGCTATTGCCCGCAGCAAGCGGCGCAGTGTGCAGGATCGTGTCGAAGCTCTGGCTCGCCCGCCCCGACGATATGTTGCCGCTGGTCTTGACTGTCGCCAGCGGCTCGACCATCTGCTTGAGGCCCAGGCCCTGCGCGCGGTCGACCGTGCCGGGATAGCCGATGGCGGTCACATGCTGCCCGTCCGCCACCGCGCCCGCGTAAAAGGTGCTGACCGGCAGGCTTCCTTCCTCCAGCTGGATGAGCGCCAGGTCGTTGCCGGGCGAATAGGCGATGATTCGCCCGCCATAGGTCTTGCTGCCTTCGGACGGGATGACGCCGATCACCAGATTGCGCTCCTCGCGCGCCAGTTCGACGACATGGGCGTTGGTCAGCACCTTGTCCGGCGCGACTGCAAAGCCGCTGCCATGGCCCACGAAATAGGCGTCGGACCCATCGGTCGCGACCAGCGCCACGCGCACCACCCCGCGCGCGGCGGCGGCAATGTCCTGTTGCTCGGCATGGAGCGGCATTGGCGCCAGCAGCGCGAGGATAAGGCCAAGGAAGGGGGCGAAGCGGCGGAGTAGGGCGACCATCGTGGCGCATTCATATGCAATGCCGGGCGCGGCGCAATCGGGAAAAGGCGAAATGCTTTGACCGCAAGGCGCGGGAAGCAGGGCGCGCGCATCGTCTTTATCCCCTATATCCATGCACCAGATGACTCGTCCCGCCGCCACCGCCATGCCTGATCCCGATGCCTGCTGGGCCGCCTTCCTGCGGCGCGACCGGGCGATGGACGGGCGGTTCGTGGGCTGCGTGTCCACCACCGGCATTTATTGCAAGCCCAGCTGCGCCGCGCGTCATCCGCGGCGGGACAATATGTCCTTCCTGCCCGATCCGGCGGCCGCGCGCGCGGCGGGCTTCCGCGCCTGCCTGCGCTGCCGCCCGGACGAGGTCGGGCGGGGCCGGTTGGCGGTGGAGGCGGCGATCGCGATGATCGAGGCAGCGGAGGAGGCGCCCCGGCTGGACGCCATCGCCGCCCATGTCGGTTACGCCCCGCATCATTTCCATCGGCTGTTCAAGCGGGAAACCGGCATGACGCCGGCGGGATGGAGCCGCGCGCTGCGGGCCGAGCGGCTGAAGAGAGCGCTGGGGGAGCAGGCGCGAATCACCGACGCCATCTATGACGCGGGCTATGCCGCGGCCAGCCGCGCCTATGTCGATGCGCGGCGCCATCTGGGCATGACGCCGTCAGCCTGGAAGGATGGCGGGCGCGGCGTCACGATCCGCTGGCGCACGGCCGACACCAGCCTGGGGCCGGTGCTGGTCGCTGCCACGGACAAGGGGCTGTGTCGCATCAGCTTTGGGGAGGGCGAGGCGGACCTGCGCGCGCGCTTCCCCCATGCGCGCCTGTGCCCGGCCGACGCGGCGCTCGACGCGATGGCCAGCCAGGTCGCCGCCCTGGTCGAGGACCCGCGCGCGGATGTGACATTGCCCACCGATGTCCAGGGCACCGCCTTCCAGCAGGCCGTGTGGGCGGCGCTGCGCGCGATCCCGCCGGGCGAAACGCGCAGCTATGGCGACATTGCCGCCGCCATCGGTAGGCCCGGCGCGGTGCGTGCGGCGGGCAGCGCGTGCGGCGATAATCGGCTGGCGGTCCTCATCCCTTGCCATCGCGTGCGGCGCAGCGACGGCGCATTGGGCGGCTATGCCTGGGGGCTGGATCGCAAGCAGGCGCTGCTGGCGCGCGAAAAGGGCAAGTAGCGGAAAAGATTTAGGCTTTCGTCCGATGCCCTTTTGCGCCACCGTGATGCGGGGACTTGAGGGGGGTGAGCATGATGCGTTTGTGGGGACGGCTGCTGGTGGCATTGGGCCTGTTGCTGACTGGCGCGGGCAATGCGCAGGCGGCGTGGTGGCAGGTACAGACCGACCATTTCACCGTCTATAGCGAAGGCAGCGACGACAAGCTGCGCGACTTTGCGGAGCGGCTGGAAAAATTCGACTATCTGCTGCGCAAGATGACGGGCAAGACCGCTGCGGACCAGCCAGCCGCGGACCGGGGAAGCCCGGTGAAGGTCTATCTTCTGTCCAGCGAAGCCAAGGTGAAGAACCTGGCCCGCAATCCGAACATTGCAGGCTTTTACACCACGTCCGATCGCAGCGCCTATGCCTTCCTGTCCCGCTCGTCGAAGGGCGGGATGTTCGGGTTCGACGCGGAACAGATATTGTTCCACGAATATACCCATCATTTCATGCTGCACTATTTTCCCGCTGCCTATCCGGCCTGGTATGTGGAGGGGTTCGCGGAATATTTCTCGGTCGTCGATTTTCCCAAGGACGGGTCCATCCGCTTCGCGCAGGTGCCGATGGCGCGTGTCCCCGGACTTGTGCTGGGCCAGCCCTATCCGCTCAAGCAGCTTTTCGCGCAGACCACCGATGGGCTCAATCGCGCGGATGGCGACAGATATTATGGCACGGCCTGGCTGCTGACCCATTATTATTTCAATGCCAAGACCGGACGCAGCGCCGAATTGTCGCGCTATCTGAACGATCTTGCGCGCGGGGAGGCGGGCGAACCGGACAGCTATTTCGCAGGCGGGCTGGAGGGACTGGAAAAGGACCTCAAGGCCTATATGCGGCATCGGACCAATATGCTGGTGCTGAGGCCCGGCGAGATGCAATTGGGCGCCATCACCGTCAGCCCGGTCGATGCGGCTGACGGCGCGCTGATCGAGGATGAACTGCATCTGATCCATCGTCCCCGGACCGAGGACCTGCCCGATCTCGTGTCGTCGATCCGCGCGACGGCGGCGAAATTCCCGCAAAGCGCCGCTGCTCTGGCATTGCTCGCCGAGGCGGAATGGAAAGCGGACATGCGCGAGGCTGCCCTTGCCGATGCCGACCGCGCGATCGCCATCGACCCGCAATCCTCGCGCGCTTATGCGGTGCGTGCGCAGGCCATGCTGGACCGCGCGCATGACAGCGACAATGCGGACGATTGGAAGGCCGCGCTCACCGCCATCGTGCGCGCCAACCGCGCCGATACCGAAGACCCGGTGCCGCTGGCGCTCTTCTACCGCTATCACGCGATGCGCGGCGGCAAGATGCCCGACCTTGGCTATGACGGGCTTTACAAGGCCTACACCCTCCTGCCGCAAAATCCCGATTACCGCTTCAACCTCGCCCACGCGCTGGCGATCCGCGGCGATTATGAAGCCGCCTCCACCCTGCTCGATCCCATCGCCTATTCGCCGCACGGGTCCGACATGCGGGACGCCGCGCTGCGGCTCAAGGCGCGGTTCGACGCGCGGGCGGCGGAGAAGGGAACGCAAAATCGCGCACCCGCGCCATGACGGCGGCGCGCTGAACATCGGTCATGCTGCGCCAGTGCATGATTTCCTCGATCGTTCGCCCGCAGCCCGTGCAGGCCGCGCGGTCCCGGTCGAGCGCGCACAGGTTGCGGCACGGGCTGGCGACCGGCGTCGCCATCACATGAAGCTGTAGGGGTCGACGTCGACCGCGACCCGCGTGCCCGATTTCCAGGCCAGATTGCCCAGCCATTCGCGAATCGCCGCCTGAATATCGACCTGCCGGCTGGCGTGGATCAGCAGCCGGTGGCGGTGCCGCCCGCGCAGCACGGCCAGTGGGGCGGGGGCGGGGCCATAGACGCGCATCCCCTCGATCACCGGGGCGGACTTGCCGATCAGGCGGGCCGTCTGCGCCGCTTCGTCGGCATCCTCGCTCGACACGATGATCGCGGCGAAGCGGCCGAAGGGCGGGGCGTTGGCGCGCCGCCTGTTTTCCGTTTCCACGGCATAGAAACGCTCCGGGTCCGCGTCGATCAGCGCCTGGATGACCTCGCTTTCGGGCATGCGGGTCTGGATGAAGACATGGCCCGGCTTTTCCCCGCGTCCCGCGCGCCCGGCGACCTGCATCACCTGCTGGAATGTGCGTTCAGCGGCGCGCAGGTCGCCGCCTTCCAGCCCCAGATCGGCGTCGATCACGCCCACCAGCGTCAGATTGGGGAAATGATAGCCCTTCGTCACCAATTGCGTGCCGATGATGATGTCGACATCGCCCCCTTCCACCGACTTCACGAAATCGGCGGCGCGCGCTGGCGACCAGAGCGTATCGGATGTGGCGATGGCGGTGCGCGCCTGCGGCCAGAGCGCCTTCACCTCATCGGCGATGCGCTCGACGCCGGGGCCGCAGGCGACCAGGCTATCCTCCTCCTTGCATTCCGGGCAGCGGCGCGGCGCGGGGATGACATGGCCGCAATGATGGCAGGCCAGCCGATGCGTCAGCCGATGCTCGACCATCCAAGCGGTGCAATTGGGACATTGGAAGCGATAGCCGCAATGGCGGCACAGGGTCAGTGGCGCATAGCCGCGCCGGTTGAGGAACAACAGGCTTTGTTCGCCCCGTCCCATCGTCTCGTCGATTGCCGCGACCAGCGGCGGCGAGATCCAGCGGCCGCGCTCGGGCGGGTCGGTCAGCAGGTTGATGCCGTGAATGTCCGGCATTTCCGCGCCGCCAAAGCGCGAAGGGAGCTTGATTTCGGTATAGCGGCCCAGTTCCACCTGATGCCGTGTTTCGATGGCGGGGGTGGCCGACGCCAGCACGACCGGGAATTTTTCGATAAGGCCGCGCATCACCGCCACGTCGCGGGCATGATAATGGACGCCGTCTTCCTGCTTGAAACTCGCCTCATGCGCTTCGTCGACAATGATGAGGCTGAGGTTCGGATAGGGCAGGAACAGCGCCGACCGCGCGCCCACCACCACCTGCGCCCGCCCGCTGGCGATGGCGCGCCAGGCCCGCCGCCGCTCGCTCTGCCGCAGGCCGCTGTGCCAATTAACCGGAACGCACCCGAAACGTTTTTCGAACCGCTCCAGAAACGGCTCGGTCAGCGCGATTTCGGGCAGCAGCACCAGCACTTGCCGGTCCGCGCGGATCGCCGCCGCGATTCCCTCGAAATAGACTTCGGTCTTGCCCGACCCGGTAACCCCGTCGAGCAGGAAGGGCGCGAAATCGGCCGCCCGCACCGCGTCCGCCATCTGCCCGGCGGCGGCGCGCTGCGCTTCCGACAGGGCCGGCGGCGCATGATCGGGATCGGGCATGGGGAAGGGCGTGTCGACGCTCACCTCCACCGGCTCGAATATGTCCTGCTTGATCAGGCCTCGGATCACCGCGTCGCTTACCCCGCCGATCATCGCCAGTTCGCGTATCAGACCCTGCCGCTCGCCGATCCGCTCCAGCGCCTGCGCGCGCTGTTCGGTCATCCGTTCGGGCACCGCGCCGGTGGCGCGATATTCAATGACCGTGCGCGCCCCCTCCAGCGCGGACATGGATGATAGCGCCATGCGCAGCACCGCGGCCGGGGGGCTGAGATAATAGTCCGCCGTCCATTCGATCAGCCGGCGCAGCGGTTCGGGCAAGGGCGGGGCGTCCACCACCTCCAGCAGGTTGCGCAGGCGATTGTCGCCGACGCTCTCGACATCGGGAAAGCGGTCCTCCTCCCATACCACGCCGACGATCTGGCGCGGCCCCAATGGCGCGACGACGATGCTGCCATGCTCGACCCGCATGCCGTGCGGCACCCGATAGTCGAGCGGGCCAAGGGCGGCATTGAGGAGCAGGACGCGCGCGCGGGAGGACATGGTGCGTCCTTACCCGCTGGCGCAGCCGGCGCAAACAGCCCCGCCGCTAAATCCGCCAGTTGAGCGATAGCCAGGGCACATGGTTGAACATGTCGGCTTTATTGTCGCGAAATGTCTGCTGGCGCATGTAGAGCAGCTGGATATCGACGGATTTGCTCAGGGATCGACGAATGCCGCCTTGCAGGCGCATCACCGCCAGACCCGTCTTGTCGCTGGGCTTCGCCCGGTTCAGATGAAAGAAGAATTCGCTCGCCCCGACCAGCGCCCACTTCTTGTCGGCATCCAGCGGAACCGTGGCCTGGATCCGTTCGCGCAGACGCCAGCTGGCTTCATCGGCATTGTCGAAGAAGCGCTGCTCCAGCCGGGTGCGGCTTTGTAATATGCCTTGGCTGACGGTCAGTTGCTGGTGAAAGCGCAGCTCCTGATCGACTTCGCTTTTGAGATAGGCAAAGCCGCCGCCGATCTGAACGCCATCGGCTATCCTGTGATCCCAGGTGATGCGGCTGAGCGACTGTTCCCCGCCGCTGGTCGCATCGGACCGCGCGCGCTGGCTGAAGTCCAGTGTCACGCTGTCATTATTGTCCGCCTTGAACGTCAGCGCTTCCGATATCCAGAGCTGCGTATCTTCGGCAGCGCGGGCCGGGGCAACGGTCAGGGGCAGCGCCATCGCGGCCAGCAATATCGGGAAACGCATCAGTGATCCTTTGGAAAGGTGATCGCGCCCTTACCGGCCCGGCGTCGTCCGGGCAACCGATGGCGAATCCCGGCCCCAAAGGCTAAAGGGAGCCGAATCGCCAATTGCCCCGGAGCATCCCCATGAAATTCTTCGTCGACACCGCCGACACCGCCGACATTCGCGAACTGGCCGCCACCGGCCTGCTGGACGGCGTCACCACCAACCCGACCCTGATCCACAAGTCGGGGCGCAAATTCATGGAAGTGGTGGAGGAAATCTGCGGCATCGTCGATGGCCCCGTGTCCGCCGAAGTCGTGGCGCTCGACCATGAAACGATGATGAAGGAAGCGGAAATCCTGCGGAAGATCGCGGACAATGTCTGCATCAAGGTGCCGCTCACCATCGACGGGCTCAAGACCTGCAAGGCGCTGACGGACGAAGGTACGCTGGTCAACGTCACCCTCTGCTTCTCGGCCAACCAGGCGCTGCTCGCGGCGAAGGCGGGGGCCAGCTTCATTTCGCCCTTCGTCGGCCGTCACGACGATAATGGCTTTGATGGCCTGAAGCTGATCGAGGATATTCGCCTCATCTACGACAATTATCAGTTCGACACCGAAATCCTTGCTGCCTCGCTACGCCACCCGATTCATGTGCTGGAATGCGCGAAGATCGGCGCCGACGTCATCACCGCCCCGCCCGCTGTCATCAAGATGCTGTCCAAGCATGTGCTGACCGACAAGGGGCTGGAAGGCTTCGCCGCCGACTGGGCGAAGACCGGCCAGACCATCCTCTAAACCGGCATCGGGCGGGTCGCGACCGGAACCGCTGCCCCGTCCGGCTCATTGTGTCTTCGTAACAAGGAGGCACGCTGCATGTTCGTTGCTGTCTATTGGTGGCGGGTCCATCCGGGCAAGGAGGATCAGTTTCGCGCCGCCTGGCGGCGCGGCACCGACCTTATCCGTGAAAAATATGGCAGTCTGGGGTCGCGCCTGCATCGCGACGCCGACGGACGCTTCGTCGGCTATGCCGAATGGCCCGACGAAGCGACCTGGCGCGCCGCCTTCGACCGCAAGATGGTCTATGACGATCCTGCGACGCGCGCGGCCTTCGTCGACGCCATCGCCGAAGTGCCCGCGCACGCCCACCCCATTTTCACCATGACCGTGACCGACGACCTGCTCGCTCGTTCGGTCGCCAGCGCCGAGGAGCAAAGCCATGCGTGATCCTGACAAGCCCGACCTCGGCTTCCTCTGGTTTTCCCTGTTGCTGACGGCAATCGGCCTGTTGCTGATGCTTTTCTATGGATGATCGCCGGAACATCCGCCCGCGCGGCTGATTTTCGCCCTCACATAGATTAGGGGGAAGCGGATGAAGACACGTATGAATCCGCGCGTATTCTGGGGGGCATCGATCATCGTCGCCCTCATGCTGTCCAGCACGGTGATCGCGCCGGGCGCGTCGGACCAGATATTCAGCGCCGCGCAAAGCTGGGCCATCGACACATTCGGGTGGTTCTACGTCGCCTCGGTGGCGGCATTCGTGGTGGTCGTCCTGGTACTGGGATTTGGACCGGCCGGACGGCTGCGCCTTGGCCCCGACGATTCCGAACCCGATTTCCCCTATATGTCCTGGCTCGCCATGCTGTTTGCCGCGGGCATGGGCATCGGCCTCATGTATTTTGGGGTGGCCGAGCCGGTTCAGCATTATATTTCTCCGCCAGAGGCGGAGCCTGGCACGATATTGGCCGCGCGGGAGGCGATGGCCATCACCTTCCACCATTATGGCATCCACGCCTGGGCGATCTATGCGCTGGTGGGGCTCAGCCTGGCCTATTTTTCCTACCGCCGGGGATTGCCGCTGACGCTGCGGTCGGGGCTGCACCCGATATTAGGCAAGCGCATTCACGGTCCGATGGGCGATGCGATCGACATATTCGCGGTGTGCGGCACCGTCTTCGGCGTGTCGACGTCGCTGGGTTTCGGCGTGTCGCAGATGACCGCTGGCCTTGCCTATAATTATGGCCTTGCCGACACGATTTCCCTGCAGGTGGGTGTCATTGTCGTGGTCATGGGCGCGGCCACCCTTTCGGTGCTCAGCGGGGCCGATCGGGGCGTGCGGCGCCTGTCGGAACTCAATCTCACGCTCGCTGTCCTGCTGATGCTGTTCGTCATGCTGTGGGGGCCGACCCTGTTCCTGCTGAATGCCCTGGTGCAGAATTTCGGCCTCTATCTCGATCATTTCATCCAGCGCACCTTCACCCTCTACGCCTATGAACCGCGCGCCTGGATGGCCGACTGGACCCTCTTCTACTGGGCGTGGTGGATCGCGTGGTCGCCCTTTGTCGGCATGTTCATCGCCCGGATTTCGCGCGGGCGCACGATCCGGGAATTCGTTGTCGGCGTGCTGTTCGTGCCGGCGGGCTTCACCTTCCTGTGGATGACGGTGTTCGGCAATACCGCGATCGCGCTGGATTTGGGCGCGGCGCATGGGGCGATCGCCAAGGCGGTCGACGCCAATCTGTCGACTGCGCTGTTCAAATTCCTGGCCTATCTGCCCGGCGCGGGCTTCACGTCCGCTCTTGCCATCACGCTGGTCGCGGTGTTCTTCATCACCTCCGCCGATTCCGGCGCGCTCGTGATCGATACGCTGGCATCGGGCGGAGCGGACGAAACGCCGCGCTGGCAGCGTGTCTATTGGTGCCTGCTGCTGGGCGTGACGGCGACATTGCTGCTGCTGGCAGGCGGCCTTGGCGCCTTGCAGACCGCGACCTTGCTCGCCGCGCTCCCCTTTTGCATCATCATGCTGTTGCTGGCCGTCGGCCTGGTGCGCCAGACCACGGCCGATCTGGAAGGCGTCGCCATCAGCGAGGATGCGCCCGCCGTCACCGAAAGGCTCAAGCGCCTGTTCGTGCCGGCCAGTAAAAGCGATATCACGCGCCAGATCGCCGACAATGGCATGCCCGCGCTGGAAACGGTGCGCGACGCGATGCTGGAGGAAGGCTGGGCGGAAAGCGACGTGCAACGGCAGGAGGATGGCGCTGCGGTGCTGACCATCCGCTTCGGGCCTGAGCGCGTCTTTCGCTATCATCTGACCCCCCGGTCTCGTCCGCTCGCCGCCTATACCGCGCTGGAGGCGTCGGAAAGCCGCCGCAGCCACGGCTGGATCATGTCCGGCGGATCGGAAGGGCAACAGCGCAAGCGCGATCTTACCGGCCTGTCGACCGAACAGATCACGCACGACATATTGCTGCATCTGGAAGGCTGGCGTCCCGTAGCGCCGTAAAGCGCTGCCGACCGGTTCTGCGTGGCGACCCCGGCAGGATTCGAACCTGCGACCATCCGCTTAGAAGGCGGATGCTCTATCCAACTGAGCTACGGGGCCGTGGCTTGCGCGATAGCGGCAGGGAAGGCCGCTTGCAATCGCCTGTCCGCCCGATAAGCAGGAAGCCATGGACGACGGGGCGGTGCAAAGGATCGGGGCGGGGGCGCTCGGCGCGCGGCCGCTGCGCTATTATGATTTCTTCATGGCGGCCTTTGTCGCCATCCTGCTGCTGTCGAACCTCATCGGCGCCGCCAAGCTGTCGACGCTGGGTGGCGTGACGTTCGGCGCTGGCATCCTCTTCTTTCCGCTCGGCTATGTGCTGGGCGACGTGCTGACCGAAGCCTATGGCTATGCCCGCGCGCGCCGGTGCGTGTGGGCGGGCTTTGCCGCGATGCTGTTCATGGCGCTGATGAGCTGGGTCGTCGTCGCCTTGCCGCCGGCCGCCGGCTGGCCGGACCAGGCGGCCTATGAGGCGGTGTTCGGCAGCACCTGGCGCATCGTCTTTGCCTCGCTCATCGCCTTCTGGGCGGGGGAACTGGCCAACAGTTTCGTGCTGGCGCGGATGAAACTGCTGACCCAGGGGCGGCATCTGTGGATGCGCACCATCGGATCGACGGTCGTGGGGCAGGGGGTGGACAGCCTGCTTTTCTACCCGCTTGCTTTCTACGGCGACTGGACCAATGCGCAGGTGGCGACCGTCATGGTGACGAACTGGGCGATGAAGGTTGGGTGGGAGGCGATATTGACGCCGGTCACCTATGCGGTGGTCGGCTTCGTCAAGCGGCGGGAAGGGCTGGACATCTACGACGAGGGCACGAATTTCACGCCCTTCCGCGCCAGCATCCCTCAGGGATAGGTCGCGCTTACGAAATACAGGCCATCGGGCGGCGCATTGAGGCCGAGCGCCGCGCGGTCCTTCGCCTCCAGGGCGTCGCGCAGGTCATTGGCGGTCCAGCGCCCCATGCCGACCATGGCGAGGCAGCCCACCATGGAACGCACCTGATGATGCAGGAAGGAGCGGGCGGCGGCATGGATGGCTATGCGGTCGCCCAGCCTTTCCACATCCAGCCGGTCTAGCGTTTTCACCGGACTGTGCGCCTGGCAATGGGCGGACCGGAATGTCGTGAAATCATGGCTCCCCACCAGATGCTGCGCCGCTGCGTGCATGGCGTCGGCATCGAGCGGCTGGATGACGCGCCAGACCAGCCCGGCATCGACGGTCAGCGGCGCGCGGCGATTGGCGATGCGGTAGACATAGGATCGCCCGACGCAGGAAAAGCGCGCATGCCAGTCGTCCGCCACCGTTTCGCACGCCAGGATGGCGACCGGTGCGGGCCGCATCCGCGCGTTGATCGCCTCCATCAGGCGGAAGGGGGTGATGTCTTTGCCAATATCGGCATGGGCGCGCATCGCCAGGCCATGCACCCCGGCATCCGTCCGTCCGGCGGCATGGATCACCGTCGTCTCACCAGTGACGGCGGCGATTGCATCCTCGATCGTCTGCTGGACGCTCGGCCCATGCGCCTGCCGCTGCCAGCCCATGAAGGGTCGGCCGTCAAATTCGACGGTGAAGGCAAAGCGGGGCATGATCCTACCCCCGTGCGTTTCGAATGGCGTGCGGCAACGGGCTGAGTTGCGCTTTCCGTATCTCGATACGATGGAAGCGACCGGGGGTGCTCTTACCCATCCACCCGGCTCCCGGCCGGCATCTCAAAGCCGCGCAGCAATTCGCCCGGGCTCATGGCGCCCTTGCCCGCGCGCTGGATCAGCGTGGGGCGGATCGCGTCATGGCCGCACCCGATCAGCAGGCTGTCATCCAGCAACTCGCCCGGTGCGCCGGCATGATGTTCGACATGGGCGGCCAGGATACGGAACCGCTCACCTTGATAGGCGAAGAACGCGCCGGGAAAGGGATTGAAGGCGCGGACCTGCCGCTCGATCGCATGGGCGTCCTGCGTGAAGTCGATGCGCGATTCCGCCTTGTCGATCTTGGCGGCATAGGTGACGCCCTCTTCCGGCTGAGGCATGGGCGGATGCAGCGTCAGGTCGTCCAGCACCTCGACCATCAATTCCGCCCCGGCATCGGCCAGTTCCTGCGTCAGCGCGCCCGCCGTCTTGCCCTCGATCGGGGTGACATGCTTGGCGCGCATCGGACCGGTGTCCAGCCCGGCCTCCATGTCCATGATAGTGACGCCGGTCACATTGTCGCCCGCCAGGATGGCGCGCTGGATCGGCGCCGCCCCGCGCCAGCGGGGTAACAGCGAGGCGTGAATGTTCATGCAGCCATGGCGCGGCGCGGCCAAAATGGCCGGTGGCAGGATCAGCCCATAGGCCGCCACCACCGCGACATCGGCCTCCAGCGCGGCGAAGGCCGCCTGGGTGTCGCCGTCCTTTAGCGACAGGGGCGTGCGCACCTCCAGGCCCAGCGCTTCGGCGCGCTGATGCACGGGCGACGCGCGCAGTCCCTTGCCGCGGCCGGCGGGGCGGGGCGGCTGGCTGTAGACGGCGGCGATCTCATGACCGGCCGCCACCAGCGCGTCGAGAGCCGGAACGGCGAATTCGGGGGTGCCCATATAGATGATACGCATGATCGGCTCCTCAAACCCCTTGTCGATGGGACATGCAACCCCTTATCTCACCTTATGGCTTCACCAGAAATCGAGACGCTGACGCAGGCGCTGTCCCGCTTGCCCGGCCTTGGCCCCCGGTCGGCGCGGCGCGCGGTGCTGCACCTGCTCAAGCGGCGGGAGGGGGCCATGGAGCCATTGCTGCGCGCTTTGGAGGCGGTGAACGAACGGCTCGTCACCTGTCATCTGTGCGGCAATGTCGACACGGTCGATCCCTGCGGCATCTGTGCCGATCCGCGCCGTGACCCGCGGGCGCTGTGCGTGGTGGAGGATGTGTCGGACCTGTGGGCGCTCGACAAGTCGCGCCTGTTTCCCGGCCGCTTTCATGTATTGGGCGGGCGGCTTTCCGCGCTGGACGGGGTCCGGCCGGAGGATCTGACCATCGATGCGCTGGTCGCGCGCGTGGAGGCGGGCGGCATTGATGAGGTGGTGCTGGCGATGAATGCCACGCTGGAGGGGCAGACTACCGCCCATTATCTCGCCGAGCGGCTGGAGCGTTTTCCGATCCGGCTGACGCAACTGGCCCATGGCGTGCCGGTGGGGGGAGAGCTGGACTATCTGGACGAAGGCACGCTGGCGCAGGCGTTGCGGGCGCGGCGACCGGTGGGCTGAGGCGCGCAGACGCGTTGCAGGCGGCTTGATAAAGCCGCACGTTCCGCCTATGTTCGGCGTATGGCAATCCGTCCCATTCTCGAAGCGCCCGATCCCCGGCTGCGCACCATTTCGACCCGTGTCGAGGCGATCGACGACGATCTGCAAACGCTGATCGACGATATGTTCGACACCATGTATGACGCGCCCGGGATCGGCCTTGCTGCCATTCAGGTGGACGTGCCCAAGCGGGTGCTCGTCATCGACCTGCAGGAACCTGAATCGGATGAGGAAGGCGCGCCACCGGTCAAGAATCCGATGGTGTTCATCAACCCGGAAATCCTCAAAGGATCGGACGACCTGTCCGTCTATAATGAGGGCTGCCTGTCGGTTCCCGACCAGTTTGCCGAGGTCGAACGGCCCTCCGTGATCCGCGCCAGCTGGATGGACCGCGAAGGCCGTATTCATGAGGAACAGCTGGACGGGTTGCTCGCCACCTGCCTCCAGCATGAGATGGATCATCTGGAGGGCATCCTCTTCATCGACCATCTTTCGCGCCTGAAGCGCGACATGCTGATGAAGAAACTCAACAAGGCGCGCCGCGCGGCGTGATGGCCGCAGTGCCCAAAAGCGTTAGCTAATCGCGTTCGTTCTCCCCCGTTCGTGCTGAGTAGGGGCTGAGCGAAGTCGAAGATCCGTATCGAAGCATCCTGCGATACGCCATTTCGACAAGCTCAATGGCCACTCAGGACGAACGGGCAGCGTTAGCAAAGGCGAGTAGCCGCCAGCCTCAGGCCACGCCATCCGTGTCCAGCGCATAACCCGCCGATCGCACGGTGCGGATGATATCCTGATATTGCCCATCGGCGTTGATCGCCTTGCGCAGGCGGCGGATATGGACGTCGACCGTGCGCAGCTCAATGTCGCTATCCTGGCCCCAGACGCTGTCGAGCAGCCGCTCGCGCGAGAAAACCCAGCCGGGATGCTCCAGGAAATGCTTGAGCAGGCGGAATTCGGTGGGGCCAAGCGGGATGACCTGGCCGGAACGGCGGACCTTGTGGCCGACCGTGTCCATTTCCACATCGGCAAAGGTCAGCGTCTCGCCTGCCAGCGCCGGGCGGACGCGGCGCAGCACTGCGCCGACGCGCGCCACCAGTTCGCGTGGCGAAAAGGGCTTGGTCACATAATCGTCCGCGCCCGTTTCCAAGCCGCGCACGCGATCTTCTTCCTCGCCGCGCGCGGTCAGCATGATGATGGGCACATTGGCGGTGCCGCTCATGCGGCGCAGGCGGCGGCATACTTCGATCCCCGACAGGCTTTCCACCATCCAGTCGAGCAGGACGATGTCTGGCACGCTTTCCTGCGCCATCAGCAGCGCTTCTTCGCCATCGACGGTGTGGGACACGTCGAAATCCTCGCGCTTGAAATGCCAGATCAACAGCTCGGCAAGCGCCGCGTCATCTTCCACCAGCAGCATCTTGGCCCGCGGCATGCTCAATCCTCCATCTGGATGTCGGGGCCGCGTTCCCGTTCGGGCAATGTCTTGCCCGTTGCGGCATAATAGACCATTTCAGCGACGTTGGTCGAATGATCGCCGATGCGTTCGATATTCTTTGCGATGAACAGCAGATGCGCGCATTCGCTGATCGTCTTGGGATTTTCGACCATGTAGGTCACCAGTGTGCGGAACACGCTGTTGTAGAAATCGTCCACCACCGTATCGCGTTCGACCACGGCCAAGGCCAGATCAGCGTCGCGCGCGGCATAGGCGTTGAGTACGTCATGCACCATCTCGCCCGCGACCTGCCCCATGGACGGCAGCAGCGAAATCGGCTCGACGGTCCGGCTGTTGGTCGCGACCAGCGGCACGCGCTTGGCAATATTCTTGGCATAGTCGCCGATCCGCTCGACGACGCTGACGATCTTCAATGCCGCGATCACGTCGCGCAGGTCGTTGGCCATCGGCGCGCGCAGCGCGATCACCTCCACCACCAGCTTTTCGACCTCGGCCTCGATCGCGTCGATGCGCCTGTCATCGGCGACGACCTCCGCGGCCAAGACCTTGTCGTGGCGTTGCAGCGCGAGCATCGCATTTTCGATGGCCGCCTCAGCCCGGCCCCCCATTTCGGCGATCAGCCCGCGCAGCCGGTCGATTTCCTCGTCAAACGCCTTGATTGTATGTTCTGCCATGATGCTTCTCTCCGCGCGGATCAGCCGTAGCGACCCGTGATATAATCCTTGGTCCGCTCCGCCTTGGGATTGGTGAAGATGTCGGACGTCACGCCATATTCGACCAGTTCGCCCAGATGGAAGAAGGCGGTGCGCTGCGACACGCGGGCCGCCTGCTGCATATTATGGGTAACGATCACGATGGCGTAACGGCCGCGCAATTCGTGGATCAGTTCCTCGATCTTGGCGGTCGCGATCGGGTCGAGCGCCGAGCAGGGTTCGTCCATCAGGATGACTTCTGGTTCGACCGCGATGGCGCGGCCGATGCACAGGCGCTGCTGCTGCCCACCCGACAGGGCTGTGCCGCTGTCTTGTAGCCGGTCCTTCACTTCTTCCCACAAGCCCGCGCGGCGAAGCGATTTTTCGACGATCACGTCCATGTCCGCTTTCGACGCGGCCAGGCCGTGGATCCGCGGGCCATAGGCGATATTTTCGTAGATCGACTTGGGGAAGGGATTGGGTTTCTGGAATACCATGCCGACGCGCGCGCGCAGCTGCACGACGTCCATCGACGGGGCGTAGATATCTTCGCCATCCAGCGTGATCGTGCCTTCGACCCGCGCCGACGCCACGGTGTCGTTCATGCGGTTCAGCGTCCGCAGGAACGTGGACTTGCCGCATCCCGACGGGCCGATGAAGGCGGTGACATTGTCCATGTCGACGTCGATGGAGACGCCCTTGATCGCCTGCTTGGGGCCGTAGAAGACCTTGACGTCACGCGCGGTCATCTTCGGATTGGCCGGGGCCAGGCTTTTTTGTTCGTCAGTCATGGGGCTGATTACCACCGTTTTTCAAACTTGTTGCGCAGGTAGATGGCGAGGCCGTTCATCGCGAGCAGGAAGACCAGCAGCACGATGATCGCGGCGGATGTCTTTTCGACAAAGCCCTTGGACACCTCGTCCGACCAGAGGAAGATCTGCACCGGCAGCACGGTCGCCGGATCGGTCACACCGCCCGGCGGCGTGGCGATGAAAGCGCGCATCCCGATCATCAGCAGCGGCGCGGTTTCGCCGAGTGCGCGGGCCATGCCGATGATCGTGCCGGTCAGGATGCCGGGCAAGGCAAGCGGCAGGACATGCTGGAACACGACCTGTACCGGCGACGCGCCGATGCCAAGCGCAGCGTCGCGGATGCTGGGCGGCACGGACTTGATCGCGTTGCGCCCGGCGATGACGATGACGGGCATTGTCATCAGTGCCAGCGTCATGCCGCCGACCAGCGCGGCCGATCGGGGCAGGTGCAGGAGATTGAGGAAGATCGAGAGGCCAAGCAGGCCGAAGATGATCGAAGGTACCGCCGCCAGATTGTTGATCGACACTTCGATGATGTCGGTCCACCAGGCCTTGGGCGCATATTCTTCCAGATACAGGGCGGTGGCGACGCCGATCGGGAAGCTGAGCACCAGCGTCACCAGCATCGTCAGCAACGATCCCTTGAACGCGCCCCAGATGCCGACCTGCGTCGGGTCCGTGCCGTCGCTGCCCGACAGGAAGCTCCAGTTGAAGCCCGTCGACAAGATGCCGGCCTGGTCAAGCCGCTTGACGACGGCCTCTGCGACGGCCGTTCCGTCGCTTTTGGCGGCCAGATCAATGTCCGTCGAGGCGGGGACGCGGATGACCTCGGTACGATTGAGGATCGTGGGATCAGCCTTGATCGCGTCGCGCAGGCTGGTCCACGCCGTCGGGGCCAGCAAGGCGTCCGCGCCCTCGCCCAATTGCTTTTCCGCGACGCTGCTCGTCACCATCGGCAGATTGGCGTTGGCGAGCGCTTCGTCGGTGATCGCTTGTGGGTCGAGCAGCATCGGCGACGCCGGAAAATCGACCTTGAGCGCGATTTCGGTCCGGGTGAAGCCGCGAAGGCCGTTGCCCATCATCGTCACTAGCAGGAAAGCGAGGAAGGCGGCGGACAGCAGCACCGCGCCCAGTCCCAGCAGGCGAAAGCGACGTTCGGCCGCGTAGCGCCGCGCGATCCGCTTGCGCATGGCGTCGGACTTCCAGTCGGTGGGAAGCCGTTCGACAGAATGGAGAGGAGGGCTCATTCGTAGGCCTCGCGATATTTTTTCACGACCCGCAGGGCCACGATGTTGAGCAGCAAGGTGACGACAAACAGGACAAGTCCCAGCGCAAAGGCAGCCAGCGTCTTGGCGCTGTCAAACTCCTGGTCGCCGGTCAGCAACTGGACGATTTGCGTCGTCACGGTCGTCACGCTGGCGAAGGGATTGAGCGTAAGGTTGGCGGCAAGGCCGGCGGCCATGACCACGATCATGGTTTCGCCGATCGCGCGGCTGACGGCCAGCAGTACGCCGCCCACGACGCCGGGCAGGGCGGCGGGGACGAGGACGCGTTTAATTGTCTCGCTCGTCGTCGCGCCCATCGCCAGGCTGCCGTCCCGCATCGACTGGGGAACGGCGGCGATGCTGTCGTCGGCCATGGATGATACGAAGGGGATGATCATCACGCCCATGACAAGGCCGGCGGCGAGCGCGCTTTCCGAACTCGCGCCCTGGATGCCGATGGCGACGGCAAAGTCGCGCAGCGCAGGCGCAACCGTCAACGCCGCGAAATAGCCATAGACCACCGTCGGAACGCCTGCCAGCACCTCCAGCAGCGGCTTCATCCATTTGCGGACCGGCGGGCTGGCATATTGGGTGAGGTAGACCGCGCTCATCAGCCCCAAAGGGATGGCGACGATCATGGCGATGATGGCGCCGATGAAGATCGTGCCCCAGAATAGCGGGATCGCGCCGAACGCATCGTCATTGCCATAGCCCATGGCGGCCGACTGCGGCGACCATTTGACGCCGAATAGGAAGTCGATGGGATTGACCATCGAGAAAAAGCGGAAGCTTTCCCACAGCAGCGACGCGACAATGCCCAGCGTCGTCACAATCGCCAGCAGGGATGCCAGCAGCAACGCCATCATCACCAGCCGTTCGACCCGGGTGCGGGCGCGAAAGTCCGGCCGGATGCGGGTGAAGGCATAGGCGCCGCCGGCAAAGGCAAGGATCAGCGCCAGCGCCGCGCCGGCAATGCCATATTCGCTGATCGCCGTGCGATAAGGTTCGACCAGCGCCTGGCTCGCGGGATTGAAGGCCCCGGCCTGTAGCCCGCTGGCGATGGCGCGCGCTTCGCCCAATATGGCGGAGCGCGCGAAGCCGTCGGCGGGCAGGGCCTGGGCCGCCGGGTCCGCCAGCACGCTCTGCGTGACGAGGCCCGGCGCGACATTGGCCCAGACCGCCAGGAAAATGCCGGCGGGGATCAGCGTCCACAGCGCCACATACCAGCCATGATAGCCGGGCAGCGAGTGAACGGCGTCGCGACGCCCGGTCGCGCGCGCGGCGGTCTGCAACCGCATGGCGCGGGCGCGGGCGCTGACCCAGGCGATAGCGCCCAGGCCTGCGAGCAGCAGGATGATGGCAGGTCCGGTCATTGGCCTTCGCTTATTTGAGGTCGGCGCCGTCGAGCACGGTCAGCGACTTGACCGTCTCGGCATTGGCCTTGCGCACATCGTCGGGCGCCGGGACCATGCCGCGCTTGGCGAGCACGCCGCCCGGACCCCAGTTGGAGGCGAAGATGTTGAGATAGGCCTGGAGGCCTGGCACCGCCTGCATATGCGCCTTCTTCACATAGATGTAGAGCGGGCGCGCGCCGGGATACTGACCGGTCGATACGGTTTCATAGGTCGCCTGGATGCCGTTGATCGGCACGTCTTTCAGCGTGTTCTTATTTTCTTCCAGGAAACTGAAACCGAAGACGCCGACCGCATTGGGATTGGCGCCCAGCTTCTGCACGATCAGATTGTCGTTTTCGCCCGAATCGACATATTTGCCGTCTTCGCGAATGCGGGTGCAGGTCGCCTTATATTCATCCTCATTCTTTTCCTTGAGCGCCGCCATGGCCGGATCGGTCTGGCAGCCCTTTTCGAGGATCAGTTCAGCGAGCGAATCGCGGGTGCCGCTGGTCGAGGGCGGGCCGAAGACGGAAATGGGGATGGCGGGCAGGCTGGCATCGACATCCTTCCAGGTCTGCGCCTTGTTCGCGCCCTTGCCATAAGGATTGGCGGCCAGCGCCTCATAGACGATCTTGGGCGTCAGCGACAGGCCGGGGCCTTCCTTCGATTCGGCGAAGGCCAGACCGTCGACGCCGATCTGCACTTCGATGATGTCCTTGACGCCATTGGCCTGACACTGATCGAATTCGGACTTCTTCATCCGGCGCGACGCGTCCTCAATATCGGGATGCTGAGCGCCGACGCCGGCGCAAAACAGCTTCATGCCGCCGCCCGTGCCGGTCGATTCGATGATCGGCGATTTCATGCCGGGATTGCTCTGGACGAACAGTTCGGCGGCCGCGGTGGCGAAGGGATAGACGGTGGAGGAACCGACGGCGCGGATCTGATCACGGGTGCTGCCGGCGCTGCCCGACTGGTCTCCGCAGGCGGCAAGGCTGAGGACGCTCGTGGCCGCAGCGGCGAGCAAGGCGAATGTCTTCACGTCTATCTCCATTGTCGAAGCCGCGAATCCTGTGTCGCCGCCCCCCTTGGAGCCGGCCTTAGTCGCGGACAGTCGCGCCTTTGTGACATTCCCATTTCATTTTCATGACATCGTGCCCGATAGCGCCGATGGGCGTTTCTTTTCGTCCATCTTCGCCGCCATGTCGTCCGCCGGCAGCGGCAGCAGCACGGTGATGCTGGTCCCCTTGCCCAGCGTGCTGGCTATGTCCAGGCGGCCGCGATGGCGTTCCACGATATGCTTGACGATGGCAAGACCCAGGCCCGTACCGCCCATGGCGCGGCTGCGGCCCGAATCGACGCGGTAGAAGCGCTCGGTCAGGCGCGGCAGATGATCGGGGCCGATGCCTTCGCCTTCATCGGCGACGCAGAGCCGGGCCATGCCGCTCGACCCTTCGGACAGCGTCACCTTGATCGGCGTTCCGGGCCGGCCATATTTGACCGAATTGCCAATCAGATTGTGAATGAGCTGCGACAATTGCGCCCGATCGCCCAGCACCGGCGGCAGTGACGGGCCGATGTCCATTTCCACGTCGCGGCCCCGCTCGCCATGACTGGAACGGAACACGCCGACGACTTCGGCCACCAGTTCGGAGAGGTCCACCGCGCTGTCGGGCGTGCGATATTTTTCGGCCTCGATCCTGGAAAGCGAAATCAGGTCGTCGATCAATCGCTGCATCCGGCGCGCTTCGCCGTCCATGATCTTTAGGAAGCGCTGCCGGGTTTCGACGTCCTTGCCCAGTTCGGGATCGGCGAGCGTTTCGATGAAGCCTAATATGCCAGCCAAGGGCGTGCGCAGTTCGTGGCTTGCATTGGCGACGAAGTCCACGCGCATCCGCTCGGCGGCGTGGGTGCCGCTATGATCGACCAGATGGACCAGTCGCCGCATCGCTTCCACCGCACCGACCGGCGCGACGCGCATCTGCCAGCGCTGGTCGCGGGTGCCAAGGCCCACCAACTCGATCATGATCGGTTCCGCCAGCGGGGCCATGCTGGCCAGACGTTCGGCCGCGGCGGGGTGGCGGATGGCGATGCGCGCATCCTCGCCTTCGATATGGGCGCCCAGCAGCCGCATGGCGGCGCGGTTGGCGCGGGCGATGCGACCCTTTTCCACCAGCATCAGCGGGTCGGAAATCCCTTCCAGCAGGCTGGGGAAGTCAGGGTGCGCGGTGATATCGGTCTGTTCGGGTGCGGCGATGGCGAGCGGCGCTTCTGTCGGTCGCAGGCCCGCATCGCCCGATGTGATGATCAGGACCAGAACGCCCGCCAGGATCGGCAAGGCGATGTGCAGGGGGTGCGCGCCCATTATCAGGGCACCGCCCGTGCCTAGCAGCAGCATGGCGAGCGAGGCGGTGATTTGCGAGATACTGAGCCGATTCATGGTTACCGCACTGGAATTGTCGCGCATTTGCTGCGAATGTCTTGTTCCAATAGCGGGCAATCTTTACGCTTTGGCAAGTGCCCGATGCGAAATGGAGCGATATGACCGATCCCAAGCCCGATCAGGACGGGGATGTCCCGCATCAGCCCTCCGCCGCCGATGGCTTGGCCGAAGGTGGCGTCGCGTCGCGTCGCCAGTTGCTGATGGGCGGGGCGGTCGCCGCGTCGACCATCGTGTCCATCCGGCCGGCCCTGGCCAATACCGCCGCGTCGGTCCTCAATTGCACCATCCCGGTCCCCGACCAGGGACGGGCAGGCAATTATATCGCGCCCAATGGGCAGGTCGTGCCGCCGGGAACGCCAGGCGCCTTCCCCGGTACGGGGCGCAGCTATACCGGCGAGCAGGTGAA
Source organism: Sphingobium lactosutens DS20 (assembly GCF_000445105.1). GTDB lineage: Bacteria > Pseudomonadota > Alphaproteobacteria > Sphingomonadales > Sphingomonadaceae > Sphingobium > Sphingobium lactosutens. The sequence continues at coordinate 27,282 of NZ_ATDP01000076.1, forward strand.
ACAGGCGCTGCGCGGACGGCCGTTGCCGGGCACGAGCTACGATCAGAACCAGGCCTATCTCAACTATATCCGCCGACTCCAGTCGGGAACGAGCGGCTTTACCTGCTACGCATCGTTGCAGATGCCGCGATAGGGCGACCTGCCGCCGCGTCGCACGGTGTGGGCGAGGGGGAGCCGATACGGAACGCGCGCGTTGATGCCGTCAAACCAGCGATACTGGTTCAGATGGTGGAGACACAATGTTTCAGCATAATGTCGGGTCAAGGGACGACCTGTCAGCGGCAATCTATCTCTACCGACCCGGCGATGGCGGACTGGATCGGGTCGCCATCATGCTGGCCAATCACATGGCGCGCCAGGGCAAGGCCGTCGAATTATGGATGGCGCATACCGACGGCGTCAGCGCGCATCTCATCGATGCTCGCGTGCCAGTGCGACGGGTGACGTCTCCCGGCGGCAACCGACGCCTGTCGATGATCGCCCAGTTCCCCGCGCTGGCCGCAATGGTGCGGCGGCACCGGCCGAACATCCTCTATTCCGCCGGCAACCAAAGCAACATGCTGGTCGCGCTGGCGTGCCTGGGGACCACGACCCGATCGGTGGCGCGTATCTCCAACCCCATCTGCCCGCCCGGTCGCCATGATCTGGCAGCCTGGGCGCGGTGGAAACGATTTTGCGCGATCAGCCGGATCAGCGACCTGACCATCGTCATGGGCGAACATGATCGCGCATTGCTCGCCCGGAGCGGGACGGTGCGCCTGCTACCCCGGCCGACCGTGACCCCGGTCATGGACAAGGTGCGGATGGAGCGGCAGCCGCGTGATGCCGACGCGCCTTATCAACTGCTGATGGTCGGGCGACTGGTCGAGCAGAAGGATCATGCAACGGCACTGGCGGCGCTGGCGCGGCTGTCGCACCTCGATTGGCGGCTGACGATCGCGGGCGATGGGCCGCTGCGCGCGTCATTGGCAGCGCAGGCGGCAGCGCTCTGCATCGCCGATCGCGTCGTCTTCACGGGCTATGTCGCCGATCCCGAAAGGCTCGCCGATTTGATGGGGCAGGCGGACCTGCTGTTGCAGCCCTCTCGCTGGGAGGGGTTGTGCGCCACCCTGATCGAGGCGCTGGCCTGTGGCGCAAACGTCGTGGCTACCGACAGTACGCCCAATATACGTCCGGTTCTGGCCGCCGCTGGCCAGCATCCCCCCGTGCCAACCGGCGACAGCGTGGCGCTGGCCCATGCGATCGAACGGACGCTGGCGCGTCCCGCGCCCATGTCGCTTGTTGAAGCGGCGATCCGCGATCACCGGGCGGCGCAGGCGCTCGACGCCTATGTCGCGGCGTTCGCCGATCTCATTCCGTCACCCGTAGCTTCGATCCTGCCCTCGCCTGCATGGCCCTGATGCGTTAGCGTCTTGGCTACCCTCTCCCCTTATGGGTGGGGTCATGCCGCAGGACCAGCGACCTTTGGACCAGATAAAGCGTTACCGTATCGACCCGCGCGACGCGTGCCTGACCTGCGCGCTCGATGATCTGACTCTGCTCTATCATGGCCGATCGGGGCAGACGCACATGGTGATCAGCCCCGTGCCAGAAATACTCCGCGCGATGCAGGATGGCGCCACCATGACGGTGAACGACCTGTGGCATCGGCTTGCGCAAAGCTATGATCTGGGCGATCGCGACGATGCTTTGGCGCAGGTCGGCGCGCAACTGGAGGCACTGGAGGCGCTGGGTCTGGTGCGCGTGGCATGAAGCATAGCCTGACCCTGCAAATCGGACCCGCCACCTTCCGGATCGGGTCGGCCTGGCGCGCGCCGATAGACCAGCTTGCGAATCTTTATGCCGGCTATCCCGACCGCCCCGGCGCCATTGCCGACTTCACGGTGCGGTTGCAGCCGACCAATATGCTGCGGCGATGGGTACGGCCGTCCATCTTCATCACTGGCGATCACGGCCTGGCCGACGCGGCGCCGATGAGCCTGTCCCACGGACTGCTGGCGGCGGAAATGGGGATGAACCTGCAAATGGCGCTGGGATGGCGGCGGCATCTGCTGCTCCATGCGTCGAGCGCCGAAAAGGACGGCCGCGCACTTGTGATGACGGGCGAATCAGGATCGGGCAAATCGACGCTGGCGGCATTGCTGGGGGAACGCGGTTGGCGGCTGATGGGCGACGAGTTTGCGCTGCTGGACCTCGACAATGGCGCGATCCTGCCTTTTCCGCGCCTCGTTTCCCTTAAAAACCAGGCTATCGGCCTCGTGCAGCATGTGGTGGGCGCGCAGCGCATGGGGCCGCTGCTGCGCGCCACGGCCAAGGGCGACATCCGCCATCTGGTGCCGCGACCCGACGCTGTGGCGCAAATGGCGCAAGGGGCGATGCCGGCGATGCTGCTCTTCCCGCGATTTGGCCATGATGCGGCGATCCGGCCCGTGGGGCAGGGGGAAGCCTTCATGCGGCTGACTCAGGCTTCGACCAATTATGTCGCATTGGGCGAACCGGGCTTTGTCGCGCTGACGCGCTTCGTCACCGGCGTGCCCGCCTGCGCGATGGATTTCCCATCAGGGGAAGCCGCGTTCGAGATGATCGACCGGCTGTGGGAGGACGGCGCATGAGCGCGGCCCTGCTGGTGCGAGTGCTTCGAAATCCGGCCGCTGCCGAGCATCTGGACGCGGCCCAGTGGAACGGCCTGATCGCGGCGGCGAAGGCGGAGCGGCTGATCGCGACATTGGCGTGGCGTGTGGAGGGGGTGCGCTTGCCAGAAACCGTCCAGCCGATCCTGCGCGACGCGCGCATGGATGCGGCACGGGAAGCGCGGCAAGCGCTTTGGGAGGCGGATCGCGCGGCGGCGGCGCTTGCGCCGATCGGCGTGCGGATGGTGGTGCTCAAAGGCACGGCCTATGCCGCCGCCGGACTGTCGGCGGGGCAGGGGCGTTTCATCGGCGACCTTGATATTCTGGTGCCACGCCCGGCGATGGGGCAGGTCGAGCGGGCATTGATGGCGGCAGGGTGGGAATGGGTGAAGGAAGACGCCTATGACGACGCCTATTATCGGCAGTGGATGCACGAATTGCCGCCGATGATCCATGTCGAGCGCGACCGGATGATCGACGTGCATCACACCATATTGCCGCTGACGGCGCGGCCTAAGCCCGATGCCGATGCCCTACTGGCCGACGCGGTGCCGGCGGGGGAGAATGTCTGGACGCTGTCGCCCGAAGACCGGGTGATCCACGCCGCCGCGCATATGCTGGCCGATGGCGATTTGCAGGGCGGATTGCGCAACCTGTGGGATATTCATTGTCTGCTTGAAGATGTCGATCCCGTCGCGCTTGATCGACGGGCGGTTCGCCATGGCTTGCGGCGGCATGTGGCTCAGGCGCAGCGACTGGCTGGCGCATTATATGGCGGCGGCGGGGCGCTGACGCCGTGGGACCGTATCGTCCGTGCCCGCCTGCTCGCCCGCGACGGCTGGGGGCGGGAGACGCGCAAGCTGCTGGTCTTCGCCTTTTACCTGCGTTCGCACTGGCTGCGGATGCCGCCGCTGATGCTGGCGCGGCATTTATGGACCAAGTGGCGCAAGGGTCATCGACCGCGCTAGGCGGGCGTCGGCGCCAGCATTGCCCGGATCGCCAGGGCGGCCATGTCTGCGACGGCGGCCAGGCGCTCGGGCGGATGGCCCGCGCGCGCATCGGCGGACATGCCGGACATGACCGCCGCGACATAGTCCGCGACCACGTCCGCCTTTTGCGGATGGGTGCAGGCGATGAAGTCGCGGATGCGCCCGCGCCCCAAATCCAGCCAGTTCCGCGCGCGGCAGGCGGCATCGCGATCGGCGCTGCGCGCGCCCTCCAGCACCAGGCATCCCGCCATCTGGGGATCGGCAGCATAGATATGCGCGGCCTCGCGCAGCAATTGGGGCAGCGTGACGGCGGGATCGGCGCCCGGCTGCATCAGCGCATGGAGCGGCGCCGCCGCGGCATCATAGCGGGCCAGCACTTCGTCATAGAGCGCCGCCTTGCAGCCGAAAGCGGCGTAGAGGCTGGGCGGATTGATCCCCATCGCTTCGGCCAGAGCCGCGACGCCGACCCCTTCATAGCCATGGGCGTGAAACAAGGATCGCGCCGTTTCCAGCGCCGCTTCCCGGTCGAACGCGCGGGGGCGACCACGCTTGCGGATTTTTTCTGTATCAACCACTATAATAATCCTTGAACCCTGATTTCCTCATTTTATATAGCGGTCGGTACATAATTCTCAAGGATGACCGACATGACTGACCTGACTTCCAAAAAGACCCTGATCATCGGCGGCAGCCGTGGCATTGGCGCGGCGATCGTGCGGCGTTTCGTTCAGGATGGGGCGCAGGTCGCCTTTACCTATTCCGGGTCGCATGACGCCGCACAGGCGCTGAGCCAGGAAACCGGGGCGAGCGCGATCCGGTCCGACGCGGCCGACCGGCAGCAGGTGATCGATGTGGTGGCGCAGCAGGGGCCGCTCGATATCTTGGTAGTCAATGCCGGCGTCGCGATGATCGGCGATCCGCTGACATTCGATCCTGATGCCGTCGACCGGATGATCGATATCAATGTGCGCGCGCCCTATCATGCCGCGGTCGAGGCGGCGCGGACCATGGCGGATGGCGGGCGCATCATCGTCATCGGATCGGTCAATGGCGACGCGGTGCCCTTCGCCGGGGCGGCGGCCTATGCGATGACCAAATCCGCTTTGCAGGGCATGGCGCGCGGGCTGGCGCGGGATTTGGGCGATCGCGGCATCACCGTCAATGTCGTCCAGCCAGGCCCGGTCGATACCGACATGAATCCTGCGGACGGTGAGATCGCAGCCATGGTCATGCCGTTCATGGCGATCAAGCGCTATGGCAAGGCGGACGAAATTGCCGGACTGACCGCCTTTCTGGCTGGCCCGGAGGCCGCCTATGCCACCGGCGCGATGCACACGATCGACGGCGGCTTCGGCGCCTGATGCGCGCGGGGCGCCGGTTGCGGCGCCCCGGTTCGTCACGATTTCTTCAATATGTCGAGCGCCAAGACCGTCATCGCCTCGCTGGCGGTGGCGATGACCTTGTCGGCCTGGGGCGCCCAGAAGGGGCTGTGGAGCGATGGCAGGCTGATCTGCCCGGCCTTGGCCGCGGCCATCTTGTCGGCCGGCACGCCGCCGACCCAGAAGATGAAGCTCTTGATCGACTTGTCGGCGCGGTAGAAGCGGCCGAAATCCTCGCCCCCCATGACCGCACTGGTTTGGACGACGCGCCCTTCGGGAAAATTCGCCTTGAGCAGGCCCGCCATCTCCTCGGCAAATTCAGGCGGGTTGTAGGTGGAAGGGGTGAATTCGTCCTTGACGCTCACCACCGGCATCTTGTCGTCGGGCATGCCGGCGGCGATCGCTTCGCCGCGCGCCACTCGCTTGATCCCGTCGATCAGCTTCTGCCGGGTTTCGTCGGAATAGCTGCGCACGGTCAGCAGCAGCTTGGCTTCGTCGGGGATGATATTATGCTTGGCCCCGGCCTGGAAACTGCCGACCGTCACCACGGCGGGGTCCTGCGGGTCCTGTTCGCGGCTGACCAAAGTCTGGAGCGTGCCGACGATGCGCGATCCCAGCACGATCGGGTCCTTGGCGGTCTGCGGGTAGGCGCCATGGCCGCCCACGCCCTTCACATCGATGTCGACGCTGTCGACATTGGCCAGCGCATAGCCGGGCGTATAGCCGATGACACCCGCTTCCAGATTGGCCGCATCATGGAAGGCGAGCGCATGGGTGGGGCGGGGGAAGCGGGTATAGAGCCCGTCCTCCAGCATGTCGCGCGCGCCTTTCCCCACTTCCTCGGCCGGCTGGAGGATCATGACCAGCGTGCCCTTCCAGTCATCCTTGCGCGCGGCGAGCAGCTTGGCGGTTTCGATGAAGGCGGTCATGTGCGTGTCATGGCCGCAGGCGTGCATCACGCCGGTTTCGACGCCCTCGGGCGTCTTGGTGCGGACCTTTGATGCGAAATCGAGGCCCGTCTGTTCGACCACGGGCAGGCCATCCATGTCGGCGCGGATCAGCAGCGTGGGGCCGGTGCCATTCTTCATCACCGCGACGACGCCGGTGCCGCCGACCTTTTCGGTCACGTCATATTTAAGGGCCTTCAGCCGCTTGGCGAGCTTGGCGGCGGTATTGACTTCCTTTAGCGACAATTCGGGATTGGCGTGCAGATCGCGATAGAGCGCCATCATGGCGTCTATATCCCTGGCGACGGCCGCACCGATCGCGCTTTGGGCGGGCGGTGTCGCGGGGGCGGCTGTGGTGGCTGGACTGGTCTGAGCGGCGGCGGCGGACGTGAAGCTGGCAACGGCCAACAGGGCCGCGAGCGTGTGGCGCATGATCAAAATCTCCCTTGCTGGCGCGCAGCATAAGGGCAATTTGGCGCGGTTGAAGAGCCAAGTTTTCGTCGCCGCCAATTGGCCGGCCGACCGGCGGGTGCGAGTCCTGTCCCAGCGCAAAGCCGCAGGGCAAAGTTCACACCATTCTGCGCCTTGAAGCGACCACAAGGCGACGGCGAAGCGACCATGAGGCGACACCGAAGCGACACCATAGCGACAGGCGGCGGGGCAGCGCAGGAGGTTTTAGGTGGGACAGAGCGCGCCGATATGGGCAGGATGGTCATCCATGAGGATAGATCAGGAAAAATCCTATTTTGGAAGGATTTTCTGCCGAACCGATTATTATCCCGCTGACAAGAAAGTAGCGGGACCCCGGCTCAAGGCCGGGGTGACGCGAGCGGGGAGGGGAGAAGGTCGCGCGCTTTGGTGGAACTTTGGGCGTCACGTCGCCCTGGGCTTGCCCCGGGGTCACGCTGTCGTGATAAACACTTCCTGTCGTAGGAGGCGGTGGTTGGGTTTACAGCATGGCGGATCGCGCTGTGGAACGCTGACGCCTGATCCTATTGCGCGGTCCAGCCGCCGTCGATCGACAGGTTCGCGCCGGTGACTTGCGCGGCGGCGTCGCTGCAAAGATAGAGGGCGGTGGCGGCGACCTGTTCTGCGGTGACGAATTCCTTGGTCGGTTGCCCCGCGAGCAGCACGTCGTTCATCACCTGCTCGCGCGTCATGTTCCGCGCCTTCATCGTGTCGGGAATCTGATTTTCCACGAGCGGGGTCCAGACATAGCCGGGCGAAATGCAATTGGCGGTGACGCCGAAGGTCGCGACTTCCAGCGCCACCGTCTTGGTAAAGCCCGCAAGGCCGTGCTTGGCGGTCACATAGGCGCTTTTATACGGGGAGGCGACCAGCGAATGGGCGGAGGCCGTCTGGATGATCCGGCCCCATTTCTTTTCCTTCATATAGGGCACGGCGAGGCGCGTCGTGTGGAAGGCGGCGTTGAGGTTGAGCGCGATGATAAGATCCCATTTGTCGAGCGGGAACTCCTCGACCGGGGCGACATGCTGCATGCCGGCATTGTTGATGAGAATGTCCACTCCGCCAAAGGCGTCGGCAGCGTCCTTCATCATCGCCTCGATCTGGTCGACCTTGGTGAGATCATGGCCCGAATAGAGCGCCTTGGCGCCGGACAGGTTTTCCAGTCCCTGCCGTTCCTTCTCTATCGCATCTGCGTCGCCGAAGCCGTTGATGACGATGTTCGCGCCTTCGCCGGCCAGCGCCTTGGCATAAGCAAGGCCGATGCCGGAGGTCGATCCGGTGATCAGGGCCGTCTTGCCAGTGAGGAACTTGCTCATGCCGTCTTCTCCTTGAGGTGATCGGGTGCGTCGAGATCGAAGGTCGCGCTTTTGCCGTCGAGGATGTTGCGGGCGATGAGGTCGCCCTTGTGCATGACTTCCTCCACCGCCTCGCGGCCCTGGCTCCAATGGTCGAGCATGGTCGAGCGGGAAAATTCGAAATCCTTGGCGCCGCTTTCCCAGTTGCGCGACCGGTAGATGAGGTGGACGATATTGACCGACCCCTGGTCCAGACATTGGCGCAGCGACTGGGCTTCGGCTGAATTCTGAAGGTCGGGCGGCAGTTTCTTGAGCAGCGCCTCGATCGCGCCATGTTCGCGGCGCAGCCGCAGATACTGATCCGTCACCTGGCGGGTGCGGCTGCTATACTGAATGTCTTTCATGCGCGAATAGACATCGGTCATCTGCCGCGGCATCGGCCCTTCGGCCGGGAACAGATCGACCTGGAAAACCAGCATGTCTTCGGTCTGGTGGGTGAGGACATGGGCGAGCGGCGTGTTGGAGACGATGCCGCCATCCCAATACCAGCGCCCGTCAATCTCGATCGGGGGCAGGCCGGGTGGCAGCGCGCCAGAGGCCATGATGTGGCGCGCGTCGATCCGCGTATTGCCGCCCGGTCCGCGCGTATCCCAATAGGCAAAATTGCCGCTTTCGACGTCGACCGCGCCGACCGACAGCCGCACCGGCCCGTCGTTGAGCAGGTCCCAGTCGACGCAGGCGTCCAGCATGTCCTTGAGCGGCGCGCTGTCATAGAAGCTGATCGCGCCGGGCGATCCTTCGGGCATCAGCGTCGCTGGCCACAGGCGCGGGCGGAACATGCCGGGCACGCCGAAGCTGGCGACTGTGGCGGCCGCGCCCAGATGCGCGACTTCGCGGATCTGGTCGATATCGGGCAGGATGACGTTGGGCATGCCGCCCGACACGGTGTACCAGAATTTCTTGAGGCGGCTGAGCCGGCGATGCGGTTCGCTGCCCGCGATGATGGCGGCGTTGACCGCGCCGATGGAAATGCCCGCGACCCAGCTGATGTCGATGCCCAGTTCATCGAGCCGTTCGAACACCCCGGACTGGAAAGACCCGAGCGCCCCCCCGCCCTGAAGCAGCAACGCGATTTCGCGCGGCAAAGAGAGGGACGTGCGCGCGCGGCGGTGCGGACGGGGCTGTGCAGCCGTGGGTTCTATGTCTGCCATGTCGCAGTGCAATATAGGCATTGCAGCGCACGTTCCAACTCAATGTCTTGCAAGAAAGCAGCCTGTCGGCGCAACCTTCGCGAATACCGGCGGTTTTCGCGCAACGGCACTTCGCGTAAGCGATGACGCGGGCAACAGGGAGGACGCGATGCGGCTGGACGACGAACAGGAAAGCAGTCATTTCGAGGTGCAGGACGGGCGCGGCGGCGGCGGATTTGGCGGCGGCGGGCTGGGCATGTTGCTGCCGCTGATCGGCAGCCGCTTTGGCTGCGGCGGCATCGTCGTCGTGCTGGTCATCATGGTCGTCATGGGGATGAATCCATTGAGCCTGCTGGGCGGCGGCGGTGGTGGCGGGCAGCAGGTGCAGACCGAGCGGCCTTCACTTTCGGAACTGACCGATGTGCAGCGCACGTCGCTCAAGGTGTTGGGATCGACCGAGCGGCGCTGGGCCGACATCTTCCGGGCGCAGGGGCAGACCTATCAGCCGCCGACGCTGGTCTTCTACAGCCAGAATGGCCAGTCGGGTTGCGGCGCGGCGATGTCGGCCATGGGGCCTTTCTATTGCCCGGCCGACCAGCGCATCTATCTCGACACCGATTTCTTCCGCGAGATGGAAACGCGGTTCAACGCGCCGGGCGATTTCCCGATCGGCTATATCATCGCGCATGAGGTGGGCCATCATATCCAGACCATCACCGGCGAGGCCGACCGCATCCGCAAGGCGCAGCAGCGCGTGTCGGAAGCGCAGGGCAACGCCCTTCAGGTGAAGATGGAGTTGCAGGCGGACTGCTATGCCGGCGTCTGGGCGGCGCGCGATGAAAATCTGATGGAGCCGGGCGACCTGGAAGAAGGAATGCGCGCGGCGGAGGCGATTGGCGACGATACGTTGCAGAAAGCGGCCGGGCGGCGGCCGGTGCCCGAAAGCTTCACCCATGGGTCGAGCGCCCAGCGCATGGAGTGGCTGCGCAAGGGGCTGAGCACCGGCGATCCGGCGCAATGCGATACGTTCGGCGGTGCGATCTGAGTTGTCGCGCTTGGCGCGGGTGTCAGAATGACGGAGCCGGGGCGTCAATATTCCGCGTTGGGCGATCCGGCCGGCGCCTGTTGCGGCGTGGAATAGGGGTTTGCCCCGCCGTTAGCCGATGAGGATGCCGAAGGAAGGCCCTGGCCGGGGGACAGCATCGGCTGGCCCGCTCCGGGCAGGGGTTCCCCCGCCATGGGCGCGGACGCCGCAAAGTCGGCAGGGGCAGGGGGCGGCGCAGGCGGTGTTTGAACGACGCTTGGCGCGGCGACAGGTGGCTGGGTGGAAGACGTGACTGGCGCCGAGGTGGCCTGCTCCTCAGGCGCGTCCGGCGTGGCCGGCAGGAAATTCTGCACGGCCATGACGACCAATGGCGCGGCGACCAGCGTGGCGATGGCAAAGCTGCGATACATCATGAGGGCGGCACTCCGGTTCCAAGCCCGAATGAGACGCCATTATGCCGGCCAGACCGTAACCGAAAGCTTAAACTTAATGTCGATCAAGTTTTCCGAGCAAGGCCATCATGTCATCCGGCAGGGCGTCGCGAGGCGGCTTATAGGTTGACCGCAGCGCTTTCCCGACGCCTTCATAGGGCGCGGGCAGGCTGACCGTGACGATGCGGCCGAGTTCGCCGTCTCGTCCCAATGCCGGTTGGCCAGTCATTTTGCGCTGCATCTCCATGGGGTGGGAAACGGGCGAGGCGCGCAAAAGTTTCTGGAATTCATCCGCTTTGCGCGCGATAGCCCCGCCCGACAAGGAGAAGATGGTGTTGGACTGGCCGCAGACCGAAGCGCGAATCCGCGCAAATTCGCCATTTCTGGCGCGGGCGATGGAACGCTACCCCCTCGTCGTGGCGCAGATGGCGCAGGGGAATATGGACGGGGCGCTGGCCGCCGCCCATGCCGTTGCCGACCCGCAGGACGGCGTCGCGCGATCATTGCGGCGGCGGCGCGGGGCGATCGCGCTGGCGGTGGCGGGGGCCGACCTGTCGGGCGCATGGGACCTGGATCGGGTGACGCGCGCCTTGTCGGACTTTGCCGATCAGGCGCTGGAGGAAGCGATCGCGGCGGCGATGCAGGAACGCTATCCCGATGCCGACCATAGGGGCTTTGTCGTGCTGGCGCTGGGCAAGCATGGCAGCCGCGAACTCAATTATTCATCCGATATCGATCCGATTTTGCTCTACGACCCCGCCACCCTGCCGCACGGCGTGCGCGAGGATGTGGCGGATGCGGCGGTGCGAATCGGCCGGCGGGTGAGCGAATTATTGAGCGCCCGCGATGGCGACGGCTATGTGTTCCGCGTGGACCTGCGGTTGCGGCCCTCGCCCGAAGCGACGCCGATCGCCCTGCCGGTGGACGCGGCGATCGGCTATTATGAATCGACCGCCCTGGGATGGGAGCAGGCGGCGTTCATCCGCGCGCGGGCGGCGGCCGGGGACAAGGCGCTGGGCGAGGAGTTCCTGCGCCAGATCCGCCCCTTTGTCTGGCGGCGCAGCCTGGACTTCGGCGCGATCGACGCGATCGTCGATATTTCCCGCCGCATCCGCGATCATTATGCGCAGGGGCAGGCCTTCGGGCCGGGCTATGATTTGAAGCGCGGGCGCGGTGGCATTCGCGAGGTCGAGTTTTTCGCGCAGGTGCACCAGCTGATCCATGGCGGGCGCGACCCGTCGCTGCGATCGGGCAACACGCGCGAGGCGCTGCGCGCGCTGGCCGAGGCCGGGGTGATCGCGGGGCAAGTCGCTGCGCGGCTGGACGAGGCCTATGTCCTGTTGCGCACCATCGAGCATCGGTTGCAGATGGTCGAGGACCGCCAGACGCATGAACTGCCGCCGACGATGGCCGGCATCGACACGGTCGCGCGGCTGCATGGGCTGGCCGACGGCGCGGCCCTGCTGGACCTGCTGCGGCCGCAAGTGGAGTGGGTAGGCCGTAATTATGACCGGTTGAACCCGGACAATGACGACGCGTCCCTGTCGCAGGATGAGGACAAGCTGAAGGCGCAACTGATCGACATGGGCTTTGCCGATGCCGACACGCCGCTGGCGCGGATCGGGCGCTGGCGCGGAGGAACGGTGCGGGCGTTGCGCAGCGCGGCATCGCGCGACGCGCTGGAGCAATTACTGCCGGGGCTGATGCGCGCGCTGGCGCAGGCGCCCGACCCGACCCGTGCATTGAACCGGCTGGACGACATGATCGGCCGGCTGCCGAGCGCGATCAATTTCTTCAAGCTGCTGGCGGCACGCCCGGCGCTGGTCGAATTGCTGGCGGACGTGCTGAGCCATGCGCCGACGCTGGCGGACGCGCTGGGGCGGCGGGCGGAATTGCTGGACGGGCTGATCGACGCCAGCGCCTTCGACCCGCCGCCGCCGGTGCCTCAACTGGCGACGCAATTGTCCGCGCTGGAACCGGGCGAGGATTATCAGACGCTGCTCGACCGGGTGCGGCAGAAGGTCGGCGACCGGCGCTTTGCCCTGGGCGTGCAGATCATCCGGGGCGGCGATCCGATCGAGGCGGGGCGGGGCTATGGCCGCGTGGCGCTGGCGGCGATCGAGGCGCTCTGCGCGGCGACGGTCGCCGAGTTCGAGGCGGCGCATGGCAAGGTGCCGGGCGGCGAACTGCTGATCCTGGCGCTGGGGCGGCTGGGCGGCGGGGTGCTGACCCATGCGTCGGACCTGGATCTGGTCTATCTGTTCACCGGCGATTTCCTGGCCGAATCCGATGGGCCAAAGCCGCTGGGCGCGACGCAATATTTCAATCGGCTGGGGCAGCGCATCACCAACGCGCTGTCGGTGCATACCGCGTCGGGTCCGCTCTATGAGGTGGATACAAGGTTGCGGCCATCGGGCACGCAGGGGTTGCTGGCGGTCAGCCTGGACAGTTTCGCCCGCTATCAGCGTGAGGAAGCCTGGACCTGGGAGCATCTGGCGCTGACGCGGGCGCGGCCGGTATTTGGTTCGGCGCAGGCGCGCGCGGCGCTGGACGCGGTGCTCAGGGAAACGCTGGAGCGGCCGCGCGACAAGGAGGAATTGACGCGGCAGGCGGTCAAGATGCGCGGCGACATCGCCCGGCACAAGCCGCCCGCCAGCGACATGGACGTCAAGCTGGTGCCCGGTGGCCTTGTCGACCTGGAATTTCTGATCCATGTCAGCCAGTTCCGCCACGGCATGGCGTTCGATCCCGACCTGTCGGTGGCGCTGTCGCAATTGGTCGAGGCGGGGCATCTGCCCGCCGCGCTGATCGACGCGCATGACCTCATCACCCGTTATCTGATCGTGTCGCGACTGGTATCGCCCGGATCGACCGAACCGCCAGAAGCCACACGGCCGCTGATGGCGCGCGCCTGCGGCCAGGCGGATTGGGACGCATTGCTTGCAAGCTATGCGCAGGCGCGGCAATGCGTGGGCGAAACATGGGCGGCGATCGCCGCGCCCTATCAGGAGGACGCATGATGCTGGAAGTTGGGGACGCCATTCCCGCAGTGACGCTCAAGGACATGGAGGGCGTGGACTTCGCGCTCGATCATTATAGCGGCAAGCCGCTGGTGGTCTATTTCTACCCCAAGGCCGACACGCCCGGATGCACCAACGAGGCGAAGGACTTTACCGCGATGGCGGACGAATATGCCGCCGCCGGCGTGCCGGTGATCGGCATTTCCAAGGACAAGCCGGCCAAGCTCAAGACATTTTCCGAGAAATATGGGCTGAGCGTCATATTGGCTTCGGACGAGCCGGGCGACGCCTGCGCTGCGTTCGGAACCTGGGTCGAAAAATCCATGTATGGCCGCACCTATATGGGCATCGAGCGGGCAACCTTCCTGGTCGGCGCCGACGGCACGGTGCAGCGGGTCTGGCCCAAGGTGAAGGTGAAGGGCCACGCGGCCGAGGTGCTGGAGGCGGCGCGGGCGCTTTGACCCTGCCAACACATATCGACACGGTGGGCGCGGCTTGTGCCCATGTGCTGATGACGTCCGAGCCACCCGCCAAGTTGATGGCGGCGCGGGCGGTGGCGCGCGCGTGGCGGCTGGGACGGCTGGCGCATCGGTTCGATGCCGCCATGCCCGACGTGCCGGCGCGACCGGCTGCGCTGACGCTGCTGCCGCCCAACCAGATGCCACGGCGCGGCAGGATCGGCTCCGAGCGGTCGCGGATCGCGATGATCCATGCGTTGGCGCATATCGAATTTGTGGCGATCGACCTGGCGTTCGATCTGATCGGCCGCTTTGGTGGGGAATTTCCCGCAGCCTTCACCGACGAATGGATGCGGGTGGGGGCGGATGAGGCGATGCATTTCGCCCTGCTCGACCGGCGGCTGCGGCAGATGGGGAGCCATTATGGCGCGTTGCCCGCGCATGACGGGCTGTGGGACGCGGCGCGCGAGACGGCGGGCGACGCGCTGGCGCGGCTGGCGATCGTGCCGATGGTGCTGGAGGCGCGCGCGCTCGACATCACGCCCGCGACCGTCACGCGATTCGAAGGCGCGGGCGATCATGTGACCGGCCGCATCCTTCGCCGGATTGTCGATGATGAGATTCGCCATGTCGCGGCGGGGACGGGGTGGTTCAACTGGGCGACGAACGGAAAGGGGCTGGACGCCCCGAACCATTACCAAATGCTTGTGAAACGGCATTTTCGTGGCAGCCTGAAGCCGCCTTTCAACGACTCGGCGCGTCGACAGGCCGGTTTAACCGAAGATTTTTACGTCGCGCTTGCAAGCTGAGCGCCGATTTGCAGTCTGCACCACCAGCGGGGGCGGCATTCTGTCGCCAAACATACAACACGGGAAGCGCCGAGAGACATAGTCTCCGGCTGATAGTCGGGGTCTGCATGTCGGTTTCTAATATGGTCAATGCGCGCGGTTCGATGATGTTCCAGACCGTGTCGAAATTTTTTACGCTGGTTGGAGGGATGGCAGTCGCAGGCGCGCTGAGCGCCGCCGCCCCGGCCCAGGCCGCCACCGATGATGATGACCCCTATGGTGATGTGCCCGCCGCCGCGACGCAGACCAGCCAAAATGACGCGGGCTTTGCCAATCTGTTCGCCAGCCTGCAGCGCCTGGACGGCGTGACCAAGGCGGCTGCGTATATCCCGTCGGGCCGCCCGGTTTCCAAATTGTCGCTAACGTCCAATTTCGGCGTGCGGTCCGACCCGTTCAACGGCGGCGCGCGGATGCACAAGGGCATCGACATTCCGGGGCCCGTGGGCACGCCGATCTATGCCACCGCCGATGGCGTCGTCAGCCGCGCCGGATGGGCCAGCGGCTATGGCAATCTGGTCCAGATCACCCATGGCAGCGGCATGGAAACGCGCTATGGCCATATGTCGAAGCTGCTGGTGTCGCCCAACAGCTATGTGAAGCGCGGCCAGATCATCGGCCTGATGGGATCGACCGGCCGTTCGACCGGCAGCCACCTTCATTATGAAGTCCGCGTCGATGGCGCGGCGATCAACCCCATTCCTTTCGTGTCCGGCCCCGATTATCTGGTGGCGATGAACACCAAACCGCCGGTCGCCATGGGCGGCCCGACCAAGGCCGAAGAACAAGCGGCCGACTGATCCCCCGTTTTCCGGCACTTTCGCAAAGGCCCGGCCCCCTATGGGTTGCCGGGCCTTTTGCCTGATCCTATCTAGACGCCATGGCCGACATCGACCTTACCCCCTCCGCCGCCGCCCGCGTCGCGGCGATCGCCGCCAAACAGGGCAAGCCAGCCATTCTTCGCCTGTCGGTGGAAGGCGGCGGTTGTTCGGGCTTTCAATATCGCTTCGGCCTGGCCGAGGCGGTCGAGCCTGAGGATATGGCGGTGGAGCGCGATGGCGTGACGCTGGTGGTCGATGATGTCAGCATCGACCTGGTGCGCGGATCGGCGGTCGATTTCGTGTCGGACCTGGGCGGGCAGGCGTTCAAGGTGACGAACCCCAACGCGACCGCCGGGTGCGGTTGCGGCACCAGCTTTTCGGTCTAACGCGTCTTCCGTTTGAAAAGCAGGGCGCGGCTGCGTAGGCAGGGGCCTGTTCCTCTTGCAACGGATGTCCTCCTTCATGCGCATCGCGACCTTCAACATCAACGGCATCAAGGCGCGGTTGCCGCGCCTGCTGGAATGGCTGGATGAAACGCGGCCCGATGTCGCTTGCCTGCAAGAAATCAAGACCAGCGACGAAACCTTCCCGATCAAGGATATCGAGGGCGCCGGCTATGGCGCGATATGGCACGGGCAAAAGGGTTTCAACGGCGTCGCCATCCTGGCGCGGGGCGACATGCCGGTCGAGGTGCGGCGCGGGCTGGAGGGCGAGCCGGAGGACGAGCATAGCCGCTATCTGGAGGCGGATGTGAAGGGCGTGCGGGTCGCGTCCATCTACCTGCCCAACGGCAATCCGCAGCCGGGGCCGAAATTCGATTACAAACTGCGCTCGATGGAACGGCTGCGTCGGCGCGCGGCGGAAATCTGGGCGGACGAAGTGCCGGCGGTGCTGGCAGGCGATTATAATGTCATCCCGCGTGACGTGGACACCTTCTCGGTCAAGGCAATGGCGGACGATGCGCTGATGCAGCCGGAAAGCCGCGCGGCCTATCGCCGGATGCTGAATGACGGGTGGACCGACGCGATAGTGAGCCGCCATCCCGCCGGCGGCGTGTGGACCTTCTGGGACTATCAGGCCAATAGCTGGCCGCGCGACGCGGGGTTCCGCATCGACCATCTGCTGCTCAGTCCGGCGGCGGCAGACCGCCTGATCGACGCGCAGGTGGACAAGGACTTTCGCGGCCGGGAAAAGGCCAGTGACCATGCGCCGACCTGGGTGGAGCTGCGTCCGGCCTGATTTTACCGGGGTAATATTGACTCAATAAAATCCGGGTAATAATGGTGCTGCCGAAGGAGATTCGGCATGGAACGGACATTGACGGCTTTTGCGGGAGACCTGTGGATCGCAACGGGCGATGAGGGGGAGGTGCGCGCGGCGCTGCGCGCCATGGGCGAGGAAGCGCAGAATATCCTGCTGTTCGACGATGCGACCGGCCGGCAGGTGGATATCGACCTGCGCGGCCCGGTAGTCGAGCAAGCGCGGGGCAGGGGACGGCCCAGGCTGGGCGTCCAGCCGCGCGAGGTGACGCTGCTGCCGCGCCACTGGGACTGGCTCGCCATCCAGCCGGGCGGCGCATCGGCCACGCTACGCCGCCTGGTCGAACAGGCGCGCAAGGCCAGCGCCGCCACGCCCGACCCGCGCGCGGCGATGGATGCGGCCTATCACTTCATGACGGCGATAGCGGGCGATCGCCCCGGTTATGAAGCGGCGATCCGCGCGCTGTTCGCGAAGGATGGGGCGCAGTTCGCCACGCTGACGCAGGAATGGCCTTCGGGCATTCGCGATCATGCCAGAGCGCTGGCGGCGCCGGCGCTTGGGGGATGATGATGACCCGCCGGCGTCACCCGGATTCGTCAAAAGGCTCGGTACAGGCTTGATCCCGCGTCTTGCCTTGTTCGATGGTTGCAACGAAAGCGGGATGCCGGGTCAAGCCCGGCATGACGACCAGGAAATCGCAAGGCCGCCCCTGCGCTTCCTTCCCACCCAAACCTGGCCTTACGCCGCCAGCCTTAGGAAGGGAACGGGTTCGGTCGAGCGCAGGACGATGGGCTTGCCCTCGGATGCTTCGAACAATTCGCCGTCGAGGATGACGCTGCTATGATCGCCCTCAATCCGGATCATGTCGCCCTGTTCCAGATGGATGCCGTGCATCTTGGCCTTGCCCACGCGGCCCCAGAGGCTGGCCCAGATGAGGCGCAGCAGGGCGGGCAAATTCTGGTCCACCGCCATCAGTTTCATGTTGCCCCGGCTGCTGCCGCCTGGCTGAACGCCGAGCAATAGTCGTTCAAGCGTCGTCACGATCAACACGGCGAACCGCCCGGCGATCTGGCCGTCGCGAATCAGGGAAATGCTGACGGGCTTGCCCGATGGTGGCAGGAACCGCGCGCGGATGCCGAACAGAAGCGAGACGATGACCGCGAGCGCGGTGATGAAATGGCTGAGGCCATTGGACAGGCCCAGCGGATAAATCTGGTTGCGACAATAAAGCATATAGTCGGCCAGGCCCGCGCCGCCGAGGAACATTCCGAGCACCGGGCGGCTGCCCGCCGCACCGTCGGACAGGGCGATGAGTTCGCGCGCGACGACATGATCGTCGACGCCCGACTTGGCGATGGCGACGATGCGCTCCAGCGCCTTTATGGGGTCGCCATGGATGCCAAGGTCCAGCGCGATCAGGTTGGTCTTGCCATTGGGGAGCACCGCGATCGGCGGCACCCGGCCGGTGAAATGTTCGCCCTGATAAAGTTCGGTCAGCGACGCCTGCACCGTGCCGTCGCCGCCATTGATGACGATGACGGCCGGATCGACGCGGGCGATCGTCTGGAACGCCCGGCCGATCTGATCGACATGCTCCACTTCATAATGGAAGATGTCGGGGTTGCTGGCGCAATAGCTGCGGACGCGCGGAAGGGTCTGGCGGTTGCCCGTCGACTTGGGGTTGGACAGAAGCGCGACGCAGACCATGGGCTCTGGTTCACATATATTTGAGGTTGATCGTGATTTTCGTCACGCCGGGGCCAGCCTGGAACGCGGCCTTGCTGATGCTCGGCTTGCCCAGGTTGAAGATGTTGATCGACGGATTGTTGGAAAATCCGCCGCCATCGCGCGAAATGTCGGTCTTGCCATTGCCGTCGCGATCATGGCGCACGGCGATGCCATAGGTGCCCGGATGCGGCACCGGCATGCAAAAGCGCATGCCGCCATTGGTGGGCTTCACCGGCACGTCGATGCGGTAGAGCCATTCGCCCTTTTCCAGCCAGGCCGCCTTCGTGCCCGGATAGGATTGCACGCGCACCTTGCCCGTGGGCGCGACGAAACCGCGCACATCGACCAGGACCGCCGGCCCTTTCGCATCGGCCGCGCAGCGTTCAAGATTATTCGGGATTTCCTGCCCATGGGCCAGGGCCGGCACGGCGATCACCATCGCTGCCACCGACATCAGACCCATTGCAACTTTTACCATGACCATCAGACTCCTGGAAGCTATAGCCATCCGCATGGATCGGATGGCGAGCCCCTGTTCGCCCCGCAAACTTACCCGTTCCGATATGGGCGGGCTTTGCGGCCAAAACATGGTGATGGGACGACGACTTAGAGAATGCTGACCGCCACCGACCGATATCTCGCCCGCCTGATCGCCGTGCCGATGCTGGGCACGCTGGTGATCGCCGCAATGCTGCTGGTGCTCGACAAGATGTTGAGCCTGTTCGACTTTGTCGCGGCGGAGGGCGGGCCGGTCAGCGTGGTGTGGCGTATGCTGGCCAACATGCTGCCCGAATATCTGTCGCTCGGCATCCCGATCGGCCTGATGCTGGGCATATTGCTGGCGTTCCGCAAGCTTGCTTTGTCATCGGAACTGGACGTGATGCGCGCGGTCGGCCTGTCCTACGGCCGGCTGCTGCGCGTGCCTTATCTGTTTGCGATCGGGCTGGCGCTCATCAATTTCGGCATTGTGGGTTTCGTCCAGCCATTGTCGCGCCATGCCTATGAGGCGCTGCGGTTCGAGCTGCGGTCGGGCGCGCTGGGCGCGTCGATCAAGGTCGGCGAATTCACCAATCTGGGCAAGCGCATGACGCTGCGCATCGAGCGCAGCCGCGACCAGGGGCGCAATTTGCAGGGCATTTTCGTGCGCGCGACGAGCCGCGACGGGCAGTCGGTGGCGGTGACGGCGGCGCAGGGCACATTCCTGGCAACGGACGATCCCGATGTCATCATCTTCCGCCTGCGCGACGGCGTGCTGGTCAACGACGCGCCCAAATATAAGACGCCGCGCATCCTGTCCTTTTCCAGCCATGACCTGCCGATCGACCTGCCGCAGATCGAAAGTTTCCGCGGACGCGACAATGACCGGGAAAAGACGATTCCCGAACTGGTGGTGATCGGCAAGAATCAGGCGACGCCGCCCAAGCTGCGCAACGAAGTGCGCGCCAATTTCCATTTCCGCATGGTGGAGGTGGTGTTCATGCTGTTGCTGCCGCTGGCGGCGCTGGCCTTTGCCATACCGCCCAAGCGATCGACATCGGCGCTGGGCGTGTTCCTGTCGATCGTGTTCATCGTGACCTATCACAAGGTCAATCAATATGGCGAAAGTGTGGGCGCTTTGGGCAAGATCGACCCGATCATTGCCCTGTGGGGGCCATTCCTGCTGGCGTCGGGCCTGGTGCTGTGGATGTATCATGTGATCGCCCATCGTCCGGGCGGGCAGCCGATCGCCGCGCTGGAATTCGCCTTTGCCAAGATCGGCAAGCAGGTCGGCCGGTTGCTCCGGCTGGGCCGGCGACGGCCTTCGGCGGAAGGAGCCGCCTGACCCATGCATGTCAATTTCTTCCCGTCGCGCCAGATCAGCCTCTACATGGCGCGGCTGTTCCTGACCCGCACCTTCGCCGTGCTGGCGATGCTGGTGGTGGTGCTCCAGACGCTCGACCTGCTGGGCAATTCGGGCGACATCCTGGCCTATCCCGGCAATAGCGACGCGCAGCTATGGCATTATGTCGGCCTGCGCGCGCCGCAGATCATCGCTACTTTCCTGCCCTTTTCCGTGCTGCTGGGCACGCTGGTGATGCTGGCGACGCTGAACCAGAATAGCGAGATCATCTCGATGAAGGCGGCTGGGCTGTCGGCGCACCAAATATTGGCGCCGCTGGTGCTGGCGGCGCTGGGCGTGTCGATCATCAGCTTCGTGTTCAACGAACGGATCGTGGTGCGATCAACCGCTGCGCTCAGCGCATGGGAGGCGGTGGATTATGGTCCGGTGCCGCCCGACAGCGGGGTCAAGTCCAACCCCTGGGTGCGCGACGGCAATAATCTGGTCAATGCGGCGATCGTCGCGGGACGCGGCACCGCCGTCCAGTTGCGGCAGGTGGAAATCTACAACCGCATCAATAACCGGCTAACGACGATCGTGCAGGCGCCCAAGGGCCATTATGACGCCGCATCCAAAAGCTGGGTGCTGGAAGGCGCGCGCCAGTTCGACGTGGCGCGCGGCACGGTCAGCAATATCGGCACGGTCCGGTTCGGGCGCGATATCAGGCCCGATCAGTTCACGCTGGCGCGGGTCGACCCCGACGCGCTGACATTCCATGAACTGGAGGCAGCGATCAGCGACCTGCGCGACGCAGGCCGGCCGACCAAGGAATTGGAGGGCAGTTTGTGGCACAAGCTGTCGGGGCCTTTGTCGGCGTTGCTGATGCCGATTTTGGGATCGGTCGCGGCCTTTGGCCTGGCGCGGTCCGGGCAGTTGTTCATGCGCGCCGTGCTGGGCATGGCGCTGGGCTTTGCCTATTTCGTTGCCGACAATTTCTCGCTCGCAATGGGCAATCTGGGGGCCTATCCGCCGGTGCTGGCGGCGTGGGCGCCCTTCTTCCTGTTCCTGCTGGTGGGCGAGACAGTGTTGTTCCGCACCGAGGAATAGGCAAGAAAAAGGCCCCGGCGACCAAGGGGTGTCGCGCGGGGCCTCGCCTCTAGGGGGCGTCCCGGCCCTCATGAGGGGGAGGGGTAGGGCCGGAACAACCGCGATATGGGCAGGCGATTGCCCGTTTCAAGCTGCAACCGAAAAATTTTGCGGTTTCGGGTTTTTCAGGCTCGGCGCGTCATGGTGCTGCGTGCGATCTTGCCCACCAGCGGGATCATGCCGCTGTAATTGCCCCGGTGATAGGGCGACTGTGCGTCGATCATGGCCATCAGGCGGGCGTGCGCCGTGCCGAGCGCATGATAGGGCACGCTGGGCAGCAGATGGTGCAGCGCATGATAGCGCAGGCCGACAGGCGCCCAGAGCGCGGGCAGGGTGGCCGGCGGCGGCACGTTGACCGAATCGAGATATTGCGCGGTGACGGTCATCGCCTCGCCCTCATTTTCCCAGAGATGCGCGACCAGCGTGCGCAACTGGTTGATGACGGTCATGGCGGAATGAACGGCCATATAGACGAGCAATGGCCTCCAGCCGAAAACGAAGACGCTGCCAACCAGCGCCAGCGCGACGACGCAGGTGCCCGTTTCCTGCCAGGCCCATTGCCGCGCGAAATCGCCTTCGGGCGCGCGGCGGCGATAGGCAGGGTTAATCGAGAGCGCCGAAAATTCCCCCACCACCTTGCGGCGCAGCGCGGGGATCAGCAGCGACAGTGGCGTCAGCACGCCAAAGCGCAGGATGAGCCCGATGGGAGCGAGCGCGGCGACCAAGATGAACAACGGCAGCGACCAGGGCTTCATCAGCGCGAGCGGCAGATATTCAGGGTCTTCCGCCGTGCCATAGCGGGTGCGGGCATGATGCTGAGTGTGGACGCCTTCGTACATGAAGGAGGGGATCATCAGCGGCAGGCCCACGATGAGGTTCCATCCCAGGCGGAACCCCGGCAGCGCGCCCTTGCGGATATGGGTCAGCTCATGGATGAAGCTGGCCGCCCGATAGAGGGCCAGCATCGAGACGAGGCCGCAGGCGAGGGCGACCGCCAGATTATCGACCAGGATCGCGCCCGCCAGCGCGCTCCAGCCGATCAGCGCGGAGGCCAGCAGGTCGGGCCAGTAGATGTGCGGGTCGGCATGCGCATAGTCGCGCGCCAGTTCGGCCGCCGCGCGCAGCATCACCGTATCGTCGGGAATGGCCGCGCGCGCGCGCTGGGCGGCGGCAACTATGGGATCATGCACTGTCATGCGGGCCGTCCTAATCTCCAAATGCGCTCGATTCATGGCAGCACCATGTCATGTTTGTCTCCATCACCGCAGGCGCGATGCACGTGATTGACATTGCGCAAACAAGCGCCGAACTGCACCGCATCCCTGCTATTTTCGAAGGCGGCATCCGTGGCGCATACTGATCTGGTTATCACCCCCGTTTCCGGCAAGGCCGATATGAAGGCTTTCATCGACCTGCCCTGGCGGCTTTATGCCAAGGACCCCAACTGGGTTCCGCCGCTGAAAGCCGAGGTCAGGGAATTGCTGACGCCGGGGAAGAACCCCTTTTTCGGTCATGCCAGAGCGCAATATTTCCTGGCGCGCCGCAATGGGCAGGTCGTGGGGCGCGTGTCCGCCCATATCGACGAGCTTGCGCTTGGCCAGCCGGCTGACCAGGGCATGGGGCCGGGCACCGGCAATTTCGGCCTGTTCGAGGCGGAGGATGCGCAGGTTGGCGAGGCGCTGATCGCGGCGGCCGAGCAGTGGCTGCGCGCGCAGGGCATGACGCGCGTGCTGGGGCCGATTTCGCTGTCCATCTGGGAAGAGCCGGGGCTGCTGATCGACGGGCATGACCATCCGCCCACGGTGATGATGGGGCATAACAGCCCGGCCTATCAGGCGATGATCGAGGGTGCGGGATACGCGCCGGTCAAGCAGCTCAAGACGTATGAGCTGGATATCACGCAGCAATTTCCCCCGCTCATTCAGCGCATCGTCCAGTCGGGCGAAAAAAATGGCCGCATCCGCATCCGCAAGGTCGACAAGGCGAAGTTCGACCAGGAGGCGGCGATCATCCTTGGCATATTGAACGACGCCTGGGGCCAGAATTGGGGCTTCGTGCCGATCACCGACGCCGAAGTCGCGCATACCGGCAAGAAGCTGAAACCGATCGTGTTCGAGGATCTGATCATGATCGCGGAGCTGGATGGCGAGCCGGTCGCGTTCATGATGACCCTGCCCGATCTTAACGAAGCGATCGGTCCACTCAACGGATCGCTGTTTCCGTTCGGCTGGATCAAGCTGCTGCGCTGGCTGAAAAAGCCGCAGGTGCGCACGATGCGCGTGCCGCTGATGGGTGTGGTGCAGCGGCTGCAAAGTTCGCGCATGGCGAGCCAGCTGGCCTTCATGATGATCGAATATATCCGCCGCAACGCAATCGCCCATTATGGCGCGACGCGCGGCGAGATCGGCTGGGTGCTGGACGATAATCAGGGCATGAACGCGATCGCCGACGCGATCGAGAGCCGGGTGAACAAGGTGTACCAGATCTACGAAAAGTCGCTGTAGGCCGGGGGCTTACAGCGCGTCGGCGCGATCCTGGTCGAGGAAGGCGGCGACGTCGTCCAGCGCGACGTCCTTTGACAGGAAGGTCTGGCCGATGCCGCGCGCCAGCAGGAAGGGCAGGGTGCCGCCCGCCATCTTCTTGTCATGCAGCATATGCCCGACGAGCGTGGCGCCATCTGCGCTGACATGGGCGCTGGCAAGGTCGTGCGGCAGGCCGATAGCCTTCAAATGCGCGGTGACGCGCGCGGCGTCTTCGGTTGGGCAGAGGCCAAGACGCGTGGAGTAGCGGAAGGCGAGCGCCATGCCCGCCGCGACCGCTTCGCCATGCAGCAGCGTGTCGGAAAAGCCGGTATCGGCCTCCAGCGCGTGACCGAATGTGTGGCCAAGGTTGAGCAAGGCGCGGCGGCCGGAGGTTTCGCGTTCGTCATCCGCGACGATCGCCGCCTTGGCCGCCACGCTTTTTTCGATGGCATGGGTGCGCGCCGCAGCATCGCCCGCAAGCAGGCGGTGGCCATCGCTTTCGCACCAGGCGAAGAAATCGGGATCGTCGATCAGGCCATATTTGACGACTTCGGCATAGCCGGCGCGGGTTTCGCGGGGCGGCAGGCTGTCGAGCGTGGCGGGGTCGATCAGGACCAGTGCGGGCTGGTAGAAGCTGCCAACCAGATTCTTGCCCGCGCGGGTGTTGATCGCGGTCTTGCCGCCGACCGACGAATCGACCTGCGCCAGCAAGGTGGTGGGCAGCTGTACGAAATGGCAGCCGCGCTTGAGGATGGAGGCGGCAAAGCCGACCAGATCGCCAATGACGCCGCCGCCCAGCGCGACGATATGGTCGCCCCGTTCGATCTCCAGGCCAAGCAGGGCGTCGAGCAACTGTTCCAGATGCCGCCAGCTCTTGGTCTGTTCGCCCGGCGGCAGGATGATGGGTTCGATCCCGACATTGGCGGCGCGCAGGCTGGCGTCGAGGCGAGGCAGCTGCGCGGCGGCAACGTTGGCGTCCGTGACGACCACAAGCCGGCCGCCCCGGGCGAAACGGGCAAGCTGGTCCCCGGCGCGGTCGAGCGCGCCCTGTTCGATCACGATGTCGTAGCTGCGCGCGTCCAGCGCGACCCGGACTAAGGCCATTGCGTCAATTGCTCCATGATGCGGTCGACCGCGACTTCGTGCGGGGCCGCGATGCTTTTCACATGAATGGGGGCGAGCGCGTAGACAGGGTTGCGCACCGCCGCCAGTTCGGTGAGCACGGTGCGCGGATCGCGATCCTTGAGCAGCGGCCGGCTTTCGCGGCGGGACACGCGGTCGACCAATATGTCGAT
Organism: Sphingobium lactosutens DS20; assembly: GCF_000445105.1. GTDB lineage: Bacteria > Pseudomonadota > Alphaproteobacteria > Sphingomonadales > Sphingomonadaceae > Sphingobium > Sphingobium lactosutens. The sequence goes on from NZ_ATDP01000076.1 coordinate 52,570, forward strand.
ATCGGCGTCGAGCCAGATGGCGATGGCGGCCTCCAGGATCAGGCGGCGGGTTTCATCCTGCATGAAGGCGCCGCCGCCGGTCGCGATCACCTTGGGCGCGCCGTCGAGCAGGCGGGCGATCACGCGTCGTTCGCCGTCGCGGAAATAGGCTTCGCCATAGCGTTCGAAAATCTCGCTGACGCTCATGTCGGCCGCCTTCTCAATCTCCTCATCCGCATCGACGAAGGCGAGTCCCAGGCGCGCGGCGAGGCGGCGGCCGACGGTGGATTTGCCAACGCCCATCATGCCCACCAGGACGATGGGATCGCGCCTGCCGGGGCTGTGCGGGATTTTGCTGTTTCGTTGCATGGCAGGCGGGGCTATACAGCCAGCCGTCACTGAGGCAAATCGCATCTTTCCAAGTCACCCGGCCTTGCAGGCCCGGACAGCCAAGCCAAGGACCCATGAAGAATAATCGCACCTTCAGCAGTTTCGAGGGCAGTGCGCGTCGCCGTGGCGGCCGCTTGCCGATCATTCCCATCGTTATCGTCATTCTGGTCGTCGCGCTGCTCGCCTTCTTCTGGTCGCGCGGTGGTGAAAAGCCGCAGCAGCGCGTCGAAAAGGTCATCCCCGCCGAGAAGCTGGGTCAGTAAGGCCGATGCGCTGGCCGCGGGGGAACGCCAAATGGGCGCTGGGGAGCTTCGCGCTTGCCCTGACCTTGCCCGTGGTTGCGCAGCAGGCGCCCGAATCGCTGCTGCCGCCCGGATTTGGCGATGCGCCCGAGACGCCCGCGCCCCGTCCGTCGCGCCCCGCGACGCCAGCGCCGGGCGGCACGCCTGCGCCGACGCCGGCAACGCCAGCGGCTCCCGCGCCAGTGCCGATGGTGCAGCCGCTCGATCCATCCTTGAGCGCGGCGCCGGGCGACGAGGCCGCCAACGCGGCCGAAGACGCGCTGACGCCCGAGGAAATCGCGGCGGAAAAGGCCAAATATGACCTGCCCGACAGCGCGCGCCGGTCGCTTGACCGCATCGGCCCGCTGACGCCGCAGACGCGGGGGTTCGAGCCGGACGCCTTTGGCAATGAACAGGGCCAATATCTCGCCGCGCTGATGCGCAGCACCCATGCGCCGATCGTGTCGCGCTGGGCCTCCATCCTGCTGCGCCGCGCGCTGCTGAGCGCGACCGATACGCCGCGCGGGATCAATGGCGCGGACTGGGCGGCGGAGCGGGCGTGGCTGTTGCTGCGCATGGGCGAGGCCGACAGCGCGCGGCTGATCGTGCAGAGCGTCGACGCGGACCAGTTCACGCCGCGCCTCTATGCCGTGGCGATGGAAACCTATCTGGCGGCGGCCGATCCCGCTGGCCTGTGTCCGCTCTCCGCCGGGGCGCTACGCACCAGCAAGGCGCCGGGATGGGACATGACGCGGGCGATCTGTCCGGCGTTGTCGGGCGATCAGGGCACGGCGAGCGGCGCGCTCAACCAGGCGCAGCGGCGCGGCGTGGTGCGCGGCATCGATTATCGGCTGGCGGAGAAAGTCGTCGGCACCGGGTTCAACGCGCGGCGGTCGGTCAATATCGAATGGGACGGGGTCGATCGGCTGACCGCCTGGCGCTTTGGTCTGGCGACCGCGCTCAATGTCGAGATACCCGATGATCTATATGCGACGGTCGGGCCGCATGTGCGGGCGTGGGAAGCGCGCGCGCCCGCGCTCAGCCCCATGCGACGCCGGCCGGGCGCGGATATTGCCGCGCGGCTGGGCGTGTTTTCGAGCGCGGCGCTGGTGGGTTTCTATAGCCAGCTCGACAGCGAGGGCGACAGCTCCGGCGAGGTTGCGGATCGGATCGACGCGCTGCGCACCGCCTTTGCGGGCAACACGGTGCGCGACCGGATCGGGGCGATGCGGACATGGTGGGGCGACGGAGCGCGGCCCGATTATGTCGGGCTGATCGCGACGGCGCGGGCGGCCGCGGCCTTGCCCGTGGCGCAGGCGGACGGGCAGGATGCCGCCAATCTGGTCGGATCGATGCTGACCGCCGGCTATGATCGCAATGCCGCGCGCTGGGCGCGGGCGATCGGCCAGCTGGACGGCGATGGCGCCAGCCAGGTCTGGGCCTTGCTGGCGGTGGGCGCGCCAAGCGCGGTTGTGGACATCAGCAGCAGCCGGGTGTTGTCCTATATCGACGTCATGGGCGCGGACAAAGGCCGGGCGCTGATCGCGGCGCTGGCCGGGTTGTCGCGCCTGTCGCCACAGGATGCCGGATCGCTGGCGCAGGATAATGGCCTATCGCTGGCGGCGGGCAGCCGCTGGGCGCGCGCGATCGGCGCGGCGGCGCAGCGCGGCGAAAAGGCGACGGTGGCGTTGCTGGCGGCGGTCGGCATGCAGGGCCAGGACTGGAGCGGATTGCCCGCGACGCATCTCTATCATGTGGTGGCGGCGCTGCATCAGGTGGGCCTCGACCCCGAAGCGCGGATGATCGCGGCCGAGGCGCTCAGCCGCAGCTGATATGGGGCAGGAAGATGCCGTCCTGATCGACCGCTTTCTGGAGATGATGGCGGCGGAACGCGGGGCGTCGCGCAACACGCTGATGGCCTATCGCACCGACCTGACCGGCGCGGGCGACCTGCTGGGCGGACTGGCCGGCGCGGACAAGGCGGCGCTGGGGACGCTGGCGGCCCATTGGGCGCCCTTGGCGGCATCGTCGGTGGCGCGCAAGGCGTCGGCGCTGCGGGCCTTTTACGGATTTCTGGAGGAAGAGGGGCTGCGGGCGGATAACCCGTCCGCCGCGCTGCCGCGCCCGGTGACGCGCCGGCCGCTGCCCAAGATATTGTCCACCGCCGAGGTCGACCGGCTGTTCGCGCTGATCGCCGAGCGGCTGGCGGCGGAAAACCCCGCGCCGCTGGACCTGCGGCTGTCGGCCCTGATCGAGCTGCTCTATGGATCGGGCTTGCGCGCGACCGAACTGGTGTCGCTGCCGCGCCGCGCGCTGGCGGCGGATCGCCCGTTCCTGATCCTGAAGGGCAAGGGCGCGCGCGAGCGGCTGGTGCCGATTTCCGACCGGGCGCGGGCGGCGGTATCCGCCTGGCTGGCCCATGTGCCGGGGGATAGCGGCTGGCTATTCCCGTCGGGGAAAAGCCATCTGAGCCGCATTCGCCTGTATCAGCTGGTGAAGGCGCTGGCCGGGGCGGCGGGGATCGCGCCGGAACGGGTCAGCCCGCATGTTCTACGCCATGCATTTGCGACGCATTTGCTGGAAGGGGGCGCGGACCTGCGCGCCTTGCAGGCGATGCTGGGTCATGCCGATATCGGTACGACGCAAATCTACACCCATGTCGATAGCCGCCGGCTGGTCGAGCTGGTGAACCAGCGCCACCCCTTAGCGACGATGGCGCTGCGGCAGCCGCAACGCCGCGTTGACGACGCGCCGCCATCGCCTTAACGCCATCGCCCATGGTAAGTTTTCTGGAATTCGAAAAGCCGATCGCGGAGCTGGAAGCACGCATCGTGGAATTGCGTGCCACCGCGAGCGTGGGCGACATCAATATCGATGGCGAGATCGCGACGCTGGAGCAGCGCGCGGCCAAGCTGCTGGCCGACACCTATGCCAAGCTGACGCCGTGGCAGAAGACGCAGGTGGCGCGCCATCCCGACCGACCGCACTTCAAGGATTATGTCGCGGGGCTGTTCGACAATTTCATGCCGCTGGCCGGCGACCGCGCCTTTGCCGACGATCAGGCGATCCTGGGCGGATTCGCGACGCTGGGCGAGCGCAAGGTCATGGTGATCGGCCATGAAAAGGGCGACGATACGGCAAGCCGCGTGCGCCACAATTTCGGCATGGCCAAGCCCGAAGGCTATCGCAAGGCGATCCGCCTGATGCAACTGGCCGACCGCTTCGGCCTGCCGGTGGTGACGCTGGTCGACACGTCAGGCGCTTTCCCCGGCGTGCAGGCGGAGGAGCGCGGCCAGGCCGAAGCCATTGCGCGATCAACCGAGGCATGCCTGAAGCTGGGCGTGCCGATGGTGGCCGCGGTGGTGGGCGAAGGCGGATCGGGCGGCGCGGTTGCGCTGGCGGCCGCCAATCGCGTGCTGATGTTCGAACATGCGGTCTATTCGGTGATCTCCCCCGAAGGCTGCGCGTCGATCCTGTGGCGCACCGCCGACAAGGCGAGTGATGCGGCGACCGCGATGCAGGTGACGGCGCAACATCTGAAAGGGCTGGGCGTCATCGACCGGATCGTGGCCGAGCCGGTGGGCGGCGCGCATCGCGAACCGGTCGAGGCGATCGCCAATCTGGGCGCGGCGATCGAGGCCGAACTGGATTCGCTCGACGCGATGGACGCCGATGCGCTGCGCACCGACCGGGCGGACAAGTTTCTGGCGATCGGCGCCTGATCGCCTGACGACATTGTCACGGAACGTCCCGCCGGGGTTGCTTGTTACGTCAGGGTAATGGCGTAACTTCCAGGGGTGAGGGTGTATGAAGTGGACTTTGGCGCTGGGCGGCACCGGCGCGGCGCTGGCGATGGTCTTGAGCGCGCCAGCGGTGATCGGGCAGCAGCGGGCGATCCGCACTGTGTCGTCGATCAGCCAGCAGGACAAGGCGTCGGGCGCAAAGCAACATCCTGAATTGCTGAAGGAATTTGGCGGTCCCTATGCGGGGCCGCAGGCGCGCTATGTCGAGACGGTGGGGCGGCGCATTGCCGTGCAGTCGGGCCTGTCCAATGCGCAGAGCGACTTCACCGTCACCTTGCTCAATTCCCCGGTCAACAACGCCTTCGCGATTCCCGGCGGCTATGTCTATGTGACGCGCCAGTTGATGGCGCTGATGAATGACGAGGCCGAACTGGCGGGCGTGCTGGGCCATGAGGTCGGCCATGTCGCCGCGCAGCATGGGCAGAGGCGGCAGAAGACGGCGCAGCGCAACGCGATTGGCGGCGCATTGTTGCAGGTCCTGACCGGCGCGTTGCTGGGCGATTCGGGCTTTGCCGGGCTGATCCAGCGCGGCATCGGCACGGGCAGCCAGTTGCTGACGCTCAAATTTTCGCGCAGCCAGGAATATGAGGCGGATGACCTGGGCATCCGCTATCTGGCCGCGGGCGGCTATGATCCGCGCGCGCTGTCCGACATGCTGGCGTCGCTGGCGGCGCAGAGCAGTCTCGACGCGCGGGTGGCGGGCAGCGCGCGTTCCATGCCGGAATGGGCGAGCACCCACCCCGATCCCGCATCGCGCGTCGACCGCGCGGCACGCGAGGCGCAGGCCACGCGGTCGACCAGCACCACGCGCAATCGTGACGTGTTTCTCGCCGCGCTGGATGGCGTGCTCTATGGCGACGATCCCAAGCAGGGGGTGATCGACGGCAACCGGTTCCGGCACCCCGACCTGCGGCTGAGCTTTGCCGCGCCGAGCGGGTTCGGGATGGAAAATGGCAGCGATGCGGTGTCGATCACGGGGTCCGGCGGGCAGGCGCAATTCGGGACCGCCGCCTATCGCGGCGATTTAAGCGCCTATATCGACGGCGTCTTTGCCGCCCTGGGCGATGGCAAGGGCGTGCCGGGCGGGGCGGTGAGCCGCACGACGATCAACGGCATTCCGGCCGCATGGCGCACGGTGCGGGCGACCAGCCAGTCGAGCCAGGTGGATGCAACGGTGATTGCCTATGATTTTGGCGGCGGCAAGGCCTATCATTTCCTGCTGCTGACGCCGGCGGGGCGGGGCATCGGCCCCTTCACGTCCATGGTGCAGTCGGTTGAGCGGCTGTCGGCGAAGGATGCGGCGGCGATCAAGCCGCGCCGGATCGACGTAGTGACGGTGAAGGCGGGCGACACGGTTCAGTCCTTGAGCCGGCGCATGGCCTATAGCGACTTGCAGTTGGAACGGTTCCTGACGATCAACGCGCTGGACGCCAATGCGACGCTGCGGCCGGGGCAGAAGGTCAAGATCGTCGTCTGAGGCCGGATCAGGACAATATAAAAGGGCGGCGGACATGGTGTCCGCCGCCCTTTTTCAATCAGTCAGTGTCGCGACTTACTGGTCCAGGTTGTCGCTGACGCTGTTGAAGGTGTTCTTCAGGTTGCCACCCAGGCTGGTCATGGCGCCGATGGCGGCGACAGCGATAAGCGCGGCGATCAGGCCGTATTCAATCGCGGTGGCACCCTTTTCATTCTTCAGCATCTTACGGACGAACTGCATTTCATGTCTCCTTGATGGACATACGCACTAAAACTACCCCGCCGCCCCCGTGTGATTTGTTCGTGGTCAGCGAAAACCGAACTACCGTCTTTCGGTTGAAAATTGTTTAATGGTCGTTGGGACTGTAAAAATCTTATAGTTAAGCGTTGGTAACCTTATTATCGACGTCGTCCCACATATGGATGGTCCGTTCAGCGACGTTGGATAAAGCGACCAGCATGGCGAGCACGATCATCGCGAGGATGAGGCCATATTCGACCGCCGTGGCCCCGCGTTCGCATTTGATGAGCCCCTGTCGGGCGATGATGTCGATAAGCCCGCGCATGCGTGTCCCCAGTTCGCTACAGACAGTCCCGGACAGATGTGTAAAGCGGGGAGGGTTAACAAATAGCCCTTGAGTATCCCCTGAAATGACGTCTTTTTCTCCCCTGCTGGTAGTCGCTGTCGCTTTGGTGGACGCCGAGGGGCGGGTGTTGTTGCAGCAGCGCCCGCCGGGCAAGCCCATGGCGGGCCTGTGGGAATTTCCCGGCGGCAAGGTCGAGGCGGGGGAAACGCCCGAAGCCGCGCTGGTGCGCGAACTGGAGGAAGAACTGGGTATCGCGACGCAGGAAAGCTGCCTCGCGCCGGCGAGTTTCGCCAGCGAAGCGCTGGGCGACCGGCATTTGCTGCTGCTGCTCTATGTCTGCCGCAAATGGCGCGGGGTGCCCGAAGCGCGTCATGCGACCGCGCTCAGCTGGAAGCGGCCGGCGCAGATGTATGCGCTGGACATGCCGCCCGCGGATCTGCCGCTGATCGGGCTGCTGGACGCCTTGCTGTAACGACAAAGGGGGGGCGCCTTGCCCAGGCACGCCCCCTTTTAGAGCGCCGAGCGTAAAATCGGGATCACTTATTTCCGTTTGCCCTGAGTAGTCGCTGAGCCTGTCGAAGCGGCGTATCAAAGGGTCCTTCGATACAGGCCCTCGACGAGCTCGGTCCTTAGTCAGGACGAACGGGTCAGATTTATGGCTCGATGCTCTAGCTGCGCGTCTGCGCCGCGATCAGTCCTCGGCGGGGCGGCTTTGCAGCTGGATATAATTCTGTATGCCCATGCGTTCGATCATTTCGAACTGGGTTTCCAGCGTGTCGACATGCTCCTCCTCGCTCTTGAGGATATAGTCGAACAGGTCGCGGCTGACGAAATCGCGGATCGATTCGCAATGGGCGATCGCTTCGCGCAGGACCGGCAACGCCTCATATTCCAGCTCAAGGTCGGCTTTGAGGATTTCCTCCACCGTCTCGCCGATCTTGAGGCGGCCGAGCAGCTGGAAATTGGGCAAGCCGTCGAGGAACAGGATGCGCTCCGCCAGCTTGTCGGCATGCTTCATCTCGTCGATGGATTCTTCATATTCGAACTTGGCGAGCTTCTTGATGCCCCAATGGTCGAGCATGCGGTAATGGAGGAAATATTGGTTGATCGCGGTCAACTCATTCTTGAGGACCTCGTTCAGATATTCGATGACCTTGGCGTCGCCCTTCATGGCGCTATACTCCGAATAGCGGGAACGGAGCGACTATAGCGGGGCGGATAGCGGCTGTTAAGCTGAAAAACCGCAGAAATCAACCATTTATTGCGATGCTATTGCTTCGGGTTCGCGCGTATGGGCTGCGCATGATTTGCATTTGTGTCAGGCGGACGCGCGCTCGGCTGCGATGATCGTGCGGGCGAAGGACACGCACTGGCCGCATTTGGGGCGGCGGCCATATTGGGCATAGGCGCTGCAAGGCGTGTCCGCGCCGTTGCGCGCGGCTTCCCGCACGTCTTTTTCCCGAATGGCATTACAAACGCAGACGACCATATGCGATGCTCTCCTGTGCCAAGGAGAGATAGCCTATATGATAATAGGTCGCAATAGTAATCAGCTGCTCTTGCGAATCTTTTGCGGTTGCGCGCGAACCAGGCTGCGCCAGAGCCATTCGGCGGGGCCGATGGCGAATCGATTGGCATAGGGCTGCGACCAGAGCAGCATCGCCGCCCAGCCCACGGCGACGAACAACGGCAGCGCGCCGAGCGGGACATGGGCAAAATTGCCAAGGCCCCAGCCATAGAAGATGGTGGTCATGAGGAGGCTGGTGCCCAGATAATTGCTGAGCGCGAGGCGGCCGGCAGCGCCCAGGCGCGAGGCGAGGGGATGGCCGGGATTGCGGGCGAAAAGCCAGAGGATGAGCGCGGCCCAGCCAACGCTCAGCGGCACGCGGAAGGGGAAGGACCAGGCAAGCGCGGTGCCGAGCGCCGGCAGCGCGGCAAAGCCGCTGGCCCAGACCCAGGCCGCCAGCGCGATCATCGGCGGCACGCCGATCAGGAAGCAATGGCGGGCGGTGCGGCGATATTGTTCCGCATCCCAGCGGCCGGTGAGAAAACCGCTTTTAAGCATGGCCATGCCAAGCAGCATGAAGCCGAGCGTTTCGAGCGCGCTGAGCATGAAGCCCAGCGACCAGCTGCGTGGCAAATCGACGATCTTGTGCAACAGGATGGAGAGGAAATCGCCGCGGTACAGGGCAATTTCCCGCTGAACCACGGGACTGGCGGGGTCGGACAGGCTGGCGGCGAAGGAGGCGAAGCCCGCGCCCCCGCCGCTGGCGTGGCTCCAGGCGTAGAAGGACGCGACATAGCCGGCGACGAGCAGGAAATGCAGCAGGAAGAACAGGAATGCGGCCTTCACCAGCTGCATCGGGTCGCGATGGACGAAGCGCAGCGCGGCAAGCCCGACGAGCGCATAGAGCGTCAAGATGTCGCCCCACCAGAGCAGCAGATAATGCGCCGCGCCAATGACGAACAGCCAGCCCGCGCGGACCATCTGGGTGCGGGCGCCGTTGCGCCCGGCCATCTCCTCCCGGTCGATCAGCAGCAGCATCGATGCGCCGAACAGCATTGCGAACAGCCCGCGCATCTTGCCATCGACCAGGATCAGGCTGGTCGCCCAGAAGGCGATGTCGCCCGCCGAGAGCGGGCCGGCGGCGGCCGGATCGATATAGGCGCTTTGCGGCTGGGCGAAGGCGGTGATGTTCATCCACAATATACCCATGACCGCGCAGCCGCGCAGAACGTCCATGGCGGGAATGCGGGAGGAGGGGGGCATGGGGAAATCCTTGAAGATGCTGGTCAGCGGCGAACGGCTCTGCCAAGGGGCCTAGCCATGAACGAGGGGCGCAAGCAACGGATAAGCGACGCATTCGGCGCGGCGGCGACGCATTATGACGATCATGCCGGGCCGCAGCGCTTCGCCGCGCGGCTGGTGGCGGACCTGGCGCAGCGGCAACGCCCGAGTGGCGTCATGCGCATATTGGAGATTGGCTGCGGCACCGGATTGCTGACCCGCGACATCCAGGCACGTTGGCCCGGCGCGCAGCTGGTCGTGACCGACCTGTCGCCCGCCATGCTGGACCGGGCGGCGGCGCACGGGCTGGTGGGCGGCACATTCCTGGCGATGGATGGGGAGTCGCCGCCGTTCGAGGGGCCGTGGTTCGACCTTATCCTGTCCAGCCTGGCCTTCCAGTGGTTTGACGATCTGCCGGGCGCGATCGGGCGGCTGGCGAGCCTGCTGACGCCTGGCGGAAGCCTGATCTTTTCGACCATGGGGCAGGACAGTTTTGCCGCCTGGCGCGCGGCGCATGATGCGTGCGGGGTGGCGGCCGGGGTGCCGGACTATCCGTCGCTGGAGGCGGTCCGGGCGATGCTGCGGGCGTATGACGACAGCTTCGCCTTTGACGAGCGCGTGCCGCTGGACAGCGGCGGCGCGCGCGGGCTGATCGCGCATTTGAAGGGCATCGGCGCGGTGGTGCCGGAGACGGGGCGCAGGCCCTTGACGCCGGCGCAGCTGCGCGCGGTCATGGCGGCGTTCGACGCTGCGGGCGGCACGGACGCCTATCAGATCCTGTTCGGCCGGGTGACGCGCGCGGGTTGAGGGCGCAGCGGTTGCGCGGAGGCGCGCGGACTGGCATCCAGCGGCTATGTCCCATGATGATCTGACCATCAGGCGGGCGGAACCGGCCGATGCCGCCGCCCTGTCCGCGCTCAAGCTCGCCGCGTTTCGGGAGACGTTTCTCCACGGCTTCGCCATTCCCTATCCAGCCGCCGATCTGGCGCGGTTCGAGGCGGATAGCTATGGCGAGGCGACGGTGGCGCGCGAACTCGCCGCGCCCGATCATGCGACCTGGGTCGCGCAGGCGCGCGACGGGCGGCTGCTTGCCTATGCCCATGCCGGTCCCTGCAAATTGCCGCACCCGCAGGCGTCGGCGGCGCAGGGGGAATTATACCAGCTCTATGCGCTCAATGCCGCGCAGGGCCAGGGCGTGGGCCGGGTGCTGATGGAGGCGGCGCAGGGCTGGCTGGCGCAGGCCTTTCCCGGTCCGCAGTGGCTCGGCGTATGGTCCGGCAACGCTCGGGCGCAGGCCTTCTATGCCAAGCGCGGCTTTGCGAAGGTCGGCGACTATGGATTCAAGGTCGGCGACTGGACCGATGCGGAGTTCATCTACCGGCGCGGGTGATTGCGGGGTGGCGTCGCTGCGCGCCTTCGCGATGAAGATGTGTGGCACGGCCTGGGTCCCCGCTTTCGCGGGGATGACGGAGGGGTTAGGTTGCGGGGATGCGCGATCGCCACCCCTGCGTCTACATCCTCGCCAGCAAGCGTAACGGCACACTTTATATAGGCGTCACATCCGACCTGATCCGGCGCATGCACGAACACCGCACCGGGTCAGTCGCTGGCTTCACCCGTGAGTATGGCATCAAGCGGCTGATGTGGTTCGAACAGCATGCCACGATGGAAGAGGCCATCCTCCGCGAAAAGCGCCTCAAGAAATGGAACCGCGCCTGGAAGATCACGCTGATCGAAGACTTGAACCCGCATTGGGACGACCTGGCTGTCGGCCTGGGTTTTGACCGCCTGCCAGACTGACCCTGTCGCGCTCCGCTTCGTTAGAACGGGATACAATCTCCATCCGTCATCCCCGCGAAAGCGGGGATCCATCTCGCCATCGGCAATGACGTCGCGTGTCGAGACTTGGGTCCCCGCTTTCGCGGGGATGACGGAGGGGATCAGGGTTCGCCGTCCATTACGGCGGGGATGACGAAGGGTTAGAGTTCGTTGTCCATCAGGGCGGGGAAGAAGCCTTCATGGGCTTTGCGCAGCGTGTCGAGGGCGACGCCCGCGACACTGTCGCCGGCGACAGTGCCGATCCGCGTCGCGCCGGGGATGGCGGCGCTGGCGGGGGCCGTGACGACATAGCGGGCCTGGTCTTCGCCAAAGGCCGAGGCGGTGGTGAGGGTGATGTCGAGCGCCATGCCCTTGTCGCCGGCGAGCGCCATTTCGGCGAGCGTGACGAGCAGGCCGCCATCGGAAATGTCGTGGACGGCGTTGACCGCGCCGGTCGCGACAAGCGCGCGCACGGCGTCGGCATTGGCGCGTTCGGCGGCGAGATCGACGACAGGCGCGTCGCCCGCTTCACGGCCCGCGACTTCGCGCAGCCAGATGGATTGGCCGAGATGCGTGCCTTCGCCGCCGATCAGCCAGACGGCGTCGCCTTCATTCTTGAAGGCGACGGTCGCCATGATGTCGACATTGGCGAGCAGGCCGATGCCGCCGATGGCCGGGGTGGGGAGGATGGCGGAGCCGCCGCCCGTCGCCTTCGATTCATTATAAAGGCTGACATTGCCCGACACGATCGGGAAATCGAGGGCGCGACAGGCGTCGCCCATGCCTTCCAGGCAACCGGTCAGCTGCGCCATGATTTCAGGCCGCTGCGGGTTGGCGAAGTTGAGGCAGTTGGTGACGGCGAGCGGGGTCGAGCCGACGGCCGACAGATTGCGATAGCATTCGGCGATCGCCTGCTTGCCGCCTTCATAAGGGTCGGCATAGCAATAGCGCGGCGTGCAGTCGGTGCTGATCGCGATGCCCTTTTGCGTGCCATGGACGCGCACCACGGCGGCGTCGCCGCCCGGGCGCTGGACCGTGTCGGCGCCGACCATATGGTCATATTGTTCCCAGATCCACCGGCGGCTGGCAATGTCGGGGCTGCCCATCAGGGTGACGAGGTCAGCGTCGATGTCGGCGCTTTCCGGCACGTCGCCGAGGGGTTCGACCTTGGCCCATGCCTTATAGTCGTCCTTCGGCATGGAGGGGCGATCATAGAGCGGGGCGTCGTCGGCCAGGGGCCCAAGCGGGATGTCGCAGACGATCTCGCCCTTATGCTCCAGCACCATGCGGCCGGTGTCGGTGACATGGCCGATGACGGCGAAGTCCAGCTCCCATTTGCGGAAGATGGCTTCGGCGAAGGCTTCGCGGCCGGGCTTCAAGACCATGAGCATCCGCTCCTGGCTTTCCGACAGCATCATTTCATAGGTCGTCATGCCGGTTTCGCGCTGGGGCACGTCATCCATCTTGAGGTGGATGCCAACGCCGCCCTTGGACGCCATTTCGACGCTGGAGGAGGTAAGGCCGGCCGCGCCCATGTCCTGAATGGCGACGATCGCGTCGGACGCCATGAGTTCCAGGCACGCTTCGATCAGCAGCTTTTCGGTGAAGGGGTCGCCGACCTGCACGGTGGGGCGCTTTTCCTCGCTGTCCTCGCCGAAATCGGCCGAGGCCATGGTCGCGCCATGGATGCCGTCACGGCCGGTCTTGGACCCAACATAGACGATCGGGTTGCCGACGCCGCTGGCGGCCGAATAGAAGATCTTGTCGGTGTCGGCGACGCCCACGGTCATCGCGTTGACCAGGATATTGCCGTCATAGGCGCTGTGGAAATTCACTTCGCCGCCCACGGTCGGCACGCCGACGCAATTGCCATAGCCGCCAATGCCATGGACGACGCCGGCGATGAGATGCTTCATCTTGGGGTGGTCGGGCCGGCCGAAGCGCAGCGCGTTCATGTTGGCGACCGGTCGCGCGCCCATGGTGAACACGTCGCGCAAGATGCCGCCCACGCCCGTCGCCGCGCCCTGATAGGGTTCGATATAGCTGGGGTGATTATGGCTTTCCATCTTGAAGATGGCGGCCTGGCCATCGCCGATATCGACGACGCCGGCATTTTCGCCCGGTCCGCAAATCACCTGCGGGCCTTTGGTCGGCAGCTTCATCAGGTGGATCTTGGAGCTTTTATAGCTGCAATGTTCCGACCACATCACCGAGAAGATGCCGAGTTCGGTCAGGTTCGGCTCGCGGCCGATCGCCTTTAACACGCGGTCATATTCTTCCGGGCTGAGGCCATGTTCGGCGACGACTTCCGGGGTGATCTGGGTGGCGGTGCTGGACATGCCCGCGCCTTTAGCGAGGGCGTCGCGGATTCACAATGGCAAGGCGGCGCGGGGCGCATTTCATGCTAGGGGTGATGCGGATGACGCACGAAGGGGAACGCGCATGACTGCATGGGACTGGATGATATTGCCGCTGCGGCGCTATGCGCGGTTCAGCGGGCGGGCGCGGCCGCGCGAATATTGGATGTTCGTGCTGTTCATCGTGCTGGCGATGTTCGCGCTGTCGATTCTGGAAACGGCGCTGGGCCTCGCTGTGACGGAGCGATGGGTGCAGACCGGACCATGGAGCGCGAGCGCGGTCTACCGCACCCATGGCGGACCGCTCACGGGCCTGTTCGCGCTCGGCATCTTCATCCCGCATCTGGCGGTAATGGTGCGGCGGCTGCATGATACGGATCGCAGCGGATGGTGGCTGCTGCTGGCTTTGCTCCCGATACTGGGTGGGCTGGTGCTGCTCATCTTCTTCATCATCGGCGGCACGCGCGGGCCGAATCGCTTTGGCCCAGACCCGGTCGAAGTGGGCGAGCGGCCCGCATAAGGCCAGGCAACGCCGGACAAGGAAAAGGCCGGCCTCTTGCGAGGACCGGCCCTGAAATTTTCAGACGAAAAGCGTCCGTCGATCAGACGTGGCAGCTCTGCGCGCTCTTGCCGGGGACGGTGATCTTCACCTCGTCGCCCTGGCCCGACACTTCATAGCCGCCTTCGGCGGTGAAGGCCTGGCCCGCTTCGGCCGCCTTCAGCTGGGTCGGCTCGCCGCCCTTCTTCGTACGGAAATTGGCGGTCTTGTCGTCGGTCATGAAGTCGACGAAATAAAGGCTGTTGTCCTTGCAGCGATACTGCTTGGTCGCCTTGACCGAAGGCGGCAGTTCGACCGGTGCGGCGTTGGCGAGCTGGTCAGCCATCGGGTCGGCGGGGCCGCCCACGACTTCGGGTTCGTCATTCTTGTTGCAGGCCGACAGCAGGGCGACGCCGGCCAAGGCGATCATGGGGAGATGAAGTTTCATAGCGATCCTTTTATGTGCATGTGCAACATGTCCCGTCAACGCAAAAGCGCGGGATAACCGCCATGTCCCCTGAAATGACGTCATGACGCGATGATGACAACGATGTCGAAAGCGCCGCCGGGCTGGACAGGAGGCGCTGCGCACTTGACCGGGGCGTTGGGCGCGGCCAATGCAGGGCCATGGCTGAGGAAATGTCCCCCGATCCGTCGTCTTTGTCCTTCGAGGACGCCCTGCGCGCGCTGGAGCAGATTGTGCGCCGGCTGGAAAGCGGGGACGTGCCGCTGGACGAATCGATCGCGCTTTATGCCAAGGGCGAGGAATTGCGCAAACGCTGCGCCGACCGGTTGCAGGCGGCCGAAGCGCGCATCGCCAAGCTGACGCTCGACGCCAATGGCGCGGTGACCGGCGCCCAGCCCTTTGGCACGGACTGAGGTTGATGACCGAAGGCGGGGGCGCGGTCACGGACATGCTGGCGCGGGCGCGCGATGTTGCAGCGCAGATCGACAGGGGCTTCGACCGCTTGCTGGCCGTGCCCGACGATGCGCGCGCGCGGCTGTATGAAGCGATGCGCCATGCCGCGATCGGCGGGGGCAAGCGATTGCGCCCGTTGCTGGTGCAGGCGGCGTGCGACCTGTTCCACATTTCGCGCGAATCGGCGTTGCGGGTCGGCCTGGCGATCGAATGCATCCATGTCTATTCGCTGATCCATGACGATTTGCCGGCGATGGACGATGATGACATGCGCCGGGGCAAGCCCACGGTGCACAAGGCGTTTGACGAGGCGACGGCGATCCTGGCGGGCGATTGCCTGCACGACCTGGCGTTCGAGGTGCTGGCGGACGAGGAAACGCATCCCGATCCGTTCGTGCGCATCGAACTGGTGAAGGCGCTGGCGACGTGCAGCGGGCCGGCGGGCATGGCCGGCGGGCAGATGATGGACCTGGAGGCGGAGCGCACGCGGTTCGACCTGGCGACGGTCACGCGGTTGCAGAACCTCAAGACCGGGGCGCTCATCTGTTTCTGCGTCGAGGCCGCGGCGATCATGGCGCGCCTGCCGCAGGAGGCGCGCACCGGCCTGCATGGCTATGCCCGCGACATTGGCCTGGCGTTCCAGATTGCCGACGATCTGCTGGACGTGGAGGGCGATGCGGCGCTGGCGGGCAAGGCGCTGGCCAAGGATGCGGCGGCGGGCAAGGAAACCTTCGTATCGCTGCTGGGCGTGGAGGCCGCGCGCGAACGGGCGCATATGCTGGTCGACCAGGCGAAGGATCATCTGCGCACCCATGGCGCGGAGGCCGACCTGCTGCGCGCGATTGCCGACTATATCGTGGAAAGGGACCGCTAAGCCCATGAGCAAGCAGCGTATCGGCGTCTATCCCGGCACGTTCGACCCCATCACGCTGGGGCATATGGACATCATCCGGCGCGGCGCGAAGCTGGTCGACCGGCTGGTCATCGGCGTCACCACCAATATCGCCAAGTCGCCGATGTTTTCCGACGAGGAACGGCTGGAGATGGTGCGGCGCGAATGTGCCGGCATCGACAGCGACATTTGCGTGGTCGGGTTCAATTCGCTGCTGATGGACTTTGCCGAATCGCAGGGCGCCAGCGTCATCATTCGCGGGCTGCGCGCGGTCGCGGACTTCGAATATGAATATCAGATGGCGGGCATGAACCAGCAGATCAACGGCCGGGTCGAAACCGTATTCCTGATGGCGGACGTGTCGTTGCAGCCGATCGCATCGCGGCTGGTCAAGGAAATCGCGCTCTATGGCGGGCCGATCCACAAATTCGTCAGCCCGTGCGTGCGCGAGGAAGTCGAGGCGCGGGTGGCGCGGATCGGACGCAAGGGCGAGGGCTGAGGCGGCTGCCCCCGGCGTCGTTTCAGCCTGGGTTCAGTTGCCAATCGCGATCAGCGCGCTATCAGGGCGGGGAATGACGGCCCCGTTGTCGGCTCACAGGATCAAGGAAGTTCTGCCTCATGCGTTTCACTTGCGCGCTCAAGACCATGGCGATCACACTCGCCCTGACCGCGTCCGGCGTGGCCTTTGCCCAGGGCGGCGGCGGTGGCGGCCAGGGCGAGGATTTCAAGAAGGCCGAAACCGCCGCGCGCGCGCAGGAAAATGCCAAGTCGCTGGAAGATTCGGGCACGCCGCAATTGCCGCCCGCGACAGTGCCGGTCGACCCGCAAAATGTGTGGGACCTGGACCTGTCGAGCGGCGGGCGAGTGCGCATCCAGCTGCGCCCCGATATCGCGCCCAACCATGTCGAGCGGATCAAGACGCTGACGCGGGAGGGTTTCTACAATGGCCTGAAATTCCATCGCGTCATCCCCGGCTTCATGGCGCAGGGCGGCGACCCCAAGGGCGATGGCACCGGCGGATCGCAGCTGCCGGACCTGAAGGCCGAATTCAACCCGATGCCGCATCTGCGCGGCACCGTGTCGATGGCGCGCGCCCAGAGCGAGGATAGCGCCAACAGCCAGTTCTTCATCGTGCTGCTGCCGCGCATGCAACTGGACAAGAAATATACCGTCTTCGGCCGGGTGATCGAAGGCATGCAATATGTCGACGCCATCGCGCAGGGCGAGCCGCCGGCCAATCCGACGGTGATCTTGCAGGCCTCGATCGAGAGCGATGGCAAGCCGCCGGTGACGGCCCCGGTCGCGCCTACCGCCCCGGCCGCGCCCGACGCGTTGCCATCCGGCCCGCTGACGCCGCCGGCGCAATAAGCGGCGATCGCGCCTGAAAGCGTTTCCATGCGCGTAGACCTGTTCGATTTCGATTTGCCGCCGGAAAATATCGCGCTTCGGCCCGCGTCGCCGCGCGATTCGGCGCGGCTGCTGGTCGCGGCGGGAGCGAGCGGCGTTGACGATCGCATCGTGCGCGACCTGCCGTCGCTGTTGCGGGCGGGCGACATGCTGGTGTTCAACGATACGCGGGTGATCCCGGCGCAGCTGGAAGGGCGCAGGGGCGAGGCGCGCATCGGCGCGACGCTGCACAAGCGCCTGGGGCTGCGGCACTGGCAGGCCTTTTTGCGCAACGCCAAGCGGGTGCGGGACGGCGACCGGATCGATTTTGGCGCTGGCGTGACCGCGATTGCGGGCGCGCGTGACGCCGAAGGCGGCGTGACGCTGGACTTCGAAGGCGAGGAGCCGGTCGAAATCCTGCTGGAGCGTGCCGGGACCATGCCCTTGCCGCCCTATATCGCCAGCAAGCGGCCGACCGACGAGCAGGATCGCAGCGATTACCAGACGATGTTCGCGCGCGAAGATGGCGCGGTGGCGGCCCCGACCGCGGCCCTGCATTTCACGCCCGAACTGATGGACGCAATCGCGGCGGCGGGCGTGCTGACGCAGACACTGACGCTGCATGTCGGGGCGGGGACATTCCTGCCGGTCAAGGCGGAGGATACCCAGGACCATCGCATGCATGCCGAATGGGGCCGGATCGATGCCGAGGCTGCTGATCGGATGAATGCCGCGCGCGCTGCGGGTGGCCGGGTGATCGCGGTGGGCACAACGTCGCTGCGGCTGCTGGAAAGCGCGGCGGGGGAGGATGGAGTGATCCGCCCCTTTGCCGACGAAACGCGCATCTTCATCACGCCGGGCTATCGCTTCCGGGCGGTCGACGGGCTGATGACCAATTTCCACCTGCCCAAATCGACCCTGTTCATGCTGGTTAGTGCGCTGATGGGGCGCGAGCGGATGCAGGGCATCTATGCCCATGCGATCGCGCAGGGCTATCGCTTCTACAGCTATGGCGATTCGAGCCTGTTGCTGCCGCACGAGTGACCGATCGGCCGGCGGGCCATCTTCTGCATATCGCCAAGAATTGCTGACAGTCCTGTCATGCAGGCGCGAGCCAAGTTGGTACCAAGGTCATTAAGTATATTTGACCAATCGCAAAGACGATGCGATATGCCTGCACAATATTGGAGCCGATGGGGTCGGTTCCGGCAAGACGTTCGTGCCGCGGGGCGCAGGTGGCGCGAAGTCTTGAAGCAAAGGAGGGGTGGGCTTTGCAAGACAAGTCCGGAAACGAGCGCCTGTGGGCGGGCGGCTTTGCGCCCGCATGTGTCGAGGATCAGCCATCATCGGGAATTGCGCGATTGGCAAGCGTGCTGGAACGGCATCTGGCGCGACGCGTCGTCGGGGCGCAGCCGAACGCCATGGCGGCGAACGCCATAACGGCGAATGGAAGCGCGACGGGTGAGCCGCGCGGCGTGAACCGGCTCTTTTTTGGTCGGTCCGCGCCTGACCCCATGGCAACGCCACATGGTTCACCGATGGAGGATGACGCGGATGCCTTGCTGTCGGGCGAGCATGAGGGAGCTGCGGAATTGGCGCTGCTCACCGACGCGTTCGAAGCGATCGGCCAGGGGCATGAGGCGTTGCAGGGGCTGGTCGACCTGACCTGCACCGGCATGTTCATTTTCGATACGGACGCGCATCTGGTCTTTGCCAATCGCTATGGCGAGCGGATGCTGGAGGGCAGCAGCGAATTGCAGGTCGGCGGCGGCAAACTGTCGGCCAGCCGCCCGGACAATATGATGCGGATCAGCCAGCTCCCAGCTCTTTGCCCGCCTGAGCGGCGCGCAGGCGCCTGCGGTCGGCATGACGCGGATCGAGCGATTGGGCGCATCGCCCTATGTCATGCTGCTCGCGCGCTGCCTGCTGGGATGCAATGAGGCGCTGGTCGCCTTTATCACCGATACGGAACAGCGCGCGACGGTCGCGGGGGACATGCTGCGCGATCTTTACGGGCTGGGGCGCGCGGAAGCGGAAATCGCCACGGCCCTGGCGCGCGGGTTGGACCTGGACGCGATCGCGGAGCAGCGGTCGACCAGCGTCGGCACCGTGCGGAACCAGGTGAAGGCGATCGCGGCGAAGATGGAGTGCACGCGGCAGGTCGACATCGTGCGCAAGATATTGTCGATCCCGATCATCTGCTTGCCCGACGAAAAGGGGCGCGCGTAAATATTTGTCGGCCGGACTGCCCCAATGCGGAACAGTCGGACATATTTCGAACGGTATATACCAAATGGGAGATGCGACTCACCCCGCAGGGGATTAACGAAGCCTTAATAACAGGGTCGAGTTACTTCATAGCCTTCGTGGGAGTGGGGCGTGCAAAGGTTAGTAGTCTCGACACTGGCACTGTTGTGCCTGGGGTATCCCTGTGCATCCGACGCACAGGATCTGGTCCATTCGCCGATCAGCCCGACCTTCGGGGGCAATCCGTTCAATTCGGCGCACATCCTGGGCACGGCCAACGCGCAGAATGATTATCGCGACCCGAAGACGGCGACATCGTCGTCGCAAGCCGATATTTTCGCGCGGCAATTGCAGTCGCGCCTGTTGTCGGCGCTGTCTTCCCAGCTGGTCGACGCGATCTTCGGCGAAAACCCGCAGGAAAGCGGAACGATCAGCTTTGGCGGGCAGACGATCGATTTCGTGCGCGGGCTGGAAGAGGTGACGATCAACATCTTCACCGAGGCGACGGGCGAAACCACGACCATCGTGGTGCCGACCTTCGTCGATGTGAACTGAAGAAGGGGCGGGGGCTCTTTGCATGTTGAGGCAGATATTCCTGACAACGAGCGCGGCGCTGCTGCTGGGCGGATGCAATTCGCTGGCGACGACGGGGCGGGACGATATTCCCTCGATGAACCCGATGGCGGTCTATCCCCGCTATACGCAGGCGCAGCGGCAGTTGATGGAATTGCCGCCGCCGCAGCGGCCGGTGGCGATCGCCGTCTATAATTTTTCCGACCAGACCGGCCAGTATCGCGTTGGCGAAGGGGGAACGCAGACGCTGTCGCGCGCGGTGACGCAGGGCGCTGCGTCGATCCTGGTGCGGGCGTTGCAGGATGCGGGCAACCGCAAATGGTTCACGATCGTCGAGCGCGAGCAGCTGCGCAACCTGCTCAACGAGAGGCAGATCATTCGCGAGATGCGCGAACGCTATCTGGGCGAAAATAATGTCAACCCGCAGGCGTTGCCGGCGATGCTGTTTGCCGGCGTGCTGCTGGAAGGCGGGATCATCAGTTTCGACACCAATACGGTGACGGGCGGCGCGGGCGCTTCGTTCCTGGGGATCGGCGCCAGCACGCAATATCGGCAGGATACGGTGACGGTCTATCTGCGCGCCATTTCGGTGCGCACCGGCGAGGTGCTGACCACCGTCACCGCGTCCAAGACGATCGCGTCGCAGTCATTGGGCGCGTCGGCGTTCCGCTTTGTCGGCTTCAAGGAGCTGCTGGAGGCGGAAGTGGGCATGACGACGAACGAGCCCGATCATATCGCCCTGCAACAGGCGATCGAGAAGGCGGTCTATGGCCTCGTGATGGAGGGCATTGACCTCAACCTGTGGAATTTCGCGGACACCCAGGCCGGCTGGCCGATGCTGTGGCGCTACCGTCAGGAGCGCGACGGCGTCTTCACGCCCAAACAGGTGGAAGCGGCAATGGATACCGCGCGAAAGGCTGCGCCGATGAAGATGAAGCCACGCGCGGTGCCGATGACGGAAATGCCCAAATCCTCCAGCAAAGCCAAGCAGGGAGGGCCGGGCGTGGGTCGTTAAACGAGACGATTGACCGCCATCAGGCAGTCAGCGTTTCAAAAGGTGCGGGGGACCGCCTGGTGTTCCCCGGACCATGACAAGAACCAGGCGAACATTCGCCCGCCGGAGGTGGAAGCTCCGACGGGCGAGCATGAGTGAATGAATGTGCCACCAATCATGCGGCCCTGAAGTAGGTTTACTTCGGGACAGCATGGTTATCGCCCTTTTCAAAAGGAATGACAACCATGAAACGGACCATCTATACTTCGGTTTCGGCCCTGGCGCTGCTGGCAGCAGCCCCGGCTTTCGCGCAAAGCAACGATTCGACCGTGACCCAGTCGGGTGACAGCCAGACCGCATCGGTGACGCAGAGCGGCGCCAACGACGTGTCGTTCGTGACGCAGGAAAATGCGAACAACGACGCCACCGTGTCGCAGGCCGGCGCAACCGGCAGCTATTCGAACGTCCTCCAGACCGGCGCGGGCAACACCGCTTCGGTGACCCAGGATGACGATGGCACCGGCGCCGCGCCGACCCAGACGTCCGAAGTCCAGCAGACCGGCAGCGACAATGAAGCGACCGTCGCGCAGACGCAGACAACGTCCTTCCTGAACACCACCAATGATTCGACGGTCGTCCAGTCGGGCAGCAGCAACGTCGCGTCGGTGTCGCAGGCGGATGACGGCCAGTTTTCGAGCCTCTATCAGACGTCGGACAACAATATCGCCAATGTGAGCCAGGGCGTTGACGGCGCACCCGAAGGCGGTTCGGCCGGCACCACCTATGAAAACACGTCCTATGTCACGCAGGGCGGCACCGGCGGCAATGACGCCACCGTCATCCAGAGCGGTGCGGTCAACTATTCGTCGGTGAACCAGCAGGGCGCCGACAGCATCGCCGATGTGACGCAGAGCGGCGACGGCAATGATTCGACCGTCAACCAGCTGGACGACGCGGGCGGCACCGCGACCGTCACCCAGGGCGGCAACAACAATGATTCGACCATCAACCAGACGTCGAACGGGTCGATCGCGACCGTCGATCAGTCCGGTTCGAGCAACCTGTCGGTGCTGAACCAGGGTCGCAATGACGGCAATCCGTTCCAGACCAATGGCCAGCAGGCGCTGATCACGCAGGGCGGTGACAACAACCAGTCCTATGCGACGCAGAGCGGTTCGTCGGGCGACCTGAATGTCGACCAGTCGGGCGACAACAACCTGTCGGATGTGGTCCAGTCGGGCTTCGACAATTCGGCCGGCGACAATACCGGCATGGTCGGCGTCAACCAGTCGGGCAACAGCAACGAAGCCTATGTGACGCAGGCCGGCCAGCTGTCCGACGCCATGATCGACCAGATTGGCAATGATAACTATGCGTCGATCGACCAGAGCGTCGGCAATGCCCCGAACCCTCCGGGCGGTCCCGATCCGCGCGTCGCAACTGCTTCGATTGAGCAGGGCGGCAGCAACAACAGCAGCACGATCGACCAGTTCGGCGGCAACGCCACCATCAGCGCGCGTCTGATGGAAGCGAGCAGCAAGCAGTCGGGTGACAACAACCAGAGCAGCATCTCGCAGACCAACACCCTGATTGCGGGCGCAAGCTCGGGCAACTTCGCCAGCGTCGATCAGAGCGGCAACGACAACCTCTCTGAGGTGATGCAGGACGGCGCGCTGAACGAAGCCGCGGTCGATCAGAGCGGCAGCACCAATGAGTCCTGGGTGTCGCAGTCGGGTTCGGGTCACTCCGCGACCGTCACGCAGAGCAGCGATCTGAACAATTCGGTCGTCAACCAGACCGGCATGAACAACACCGCCACTGTCACGCAGGGCATGTGATCGAAAAAGGGATCAGCGCCGCACAATCGCGGCGCTGGTCCCTCCTTTCGCACATAATAAAGGGATAAGATCATGCAGCGCATCCTTCTTGCAAGCGCGTCGGCGCTTGCCTTCCTGGCCGCGGTTCCGGCCCTGGCGCAGAATAACGGCTCCACCGTGACGCAGACCGGCACGGACGCGACGGCCACCGTCACCCAGTCCGGGTCCAGCGCCTCCTCCACCGTCACCCAGGGCGGCGACAATAATGCGGCGACCGTGACGCAGGCCGGCAATGGCGCTGAATCCATCGTCCTGCAGGACAATGGCACGGGCGGCGGCAGCAATGCCAGCGACGACAATAACAGCGCCACCGTCGACCAGACCGGCGACGCTTATTCGCGGGTCCGCCAGTATAATGACAATGCCGACGCGCAGGTGACGCAGAATGGCGATGGCAACAGTTCCGACATTTTGCAGACCGGCGACAATGACGACGCGACCGTCGACCAGCAGGGCACGGACCTGACGTCCACCATCGCCCAGTCGGGCAACAGCAATGATGCCAATGTCAGCCAGAGCGGCGACACCAACCAGTCGGGCATCATCCAGAGTTCCGGCTCCAACGTCGCGATCGTGACGCAGGAAGGATCGCTGAACGAATCGTCGATTTTGCAGAACGGCCTTGGCCTCAACACCGCCAATGTCGAGCAGACCGGCGAGGACAATGAGTCGCAGGTGACGCAGGGCGGCATCGCCAATGATGCGGGCGACGACGCGACCGTGCGCGGCGTGTTCCAGAGCGGCGACCGCAACAGCTCGCGGATCAGCCAGTCGGGCGGCTTGCAGGACGCGGCCGTCCGCCAGACCGGCGACGACAATGACTCGCAGATCACCCAGGGCGGTTCGCTGGGCGCGGCGCATTATGCCGATGTCGACCAGAGCGGCAGCGGCAATGAGTCGGTCATCACCCAGGCGGGCGCGCTGTCGGATGCGCTGGTCGACCAGAGCGGCGACGACAACAGCTCGTCGGTCAACCAGGGCCTGCTGGGTTCGCACCTGGCCGATGTCGACCAGAGCGGCAACGCCAACAGCTCGACCGTGACGCAATATGGCTGGAGCCAGGCTGCCTATGTCGAGCAGGTCGGCGATGGCAATGCGTCCTCGATCGACCAGGGCACCGCGCTCAATGGATCGGACCAATATGCGTCGGTGGCGCAGAGTGGCGATGATGGCCAGTCGACGATCATCCAGCGCGGCCAGGACCAGCGGGCCGAGCTGACGCAGGGCGGCGTGTCGAACGAGTCCTTCATCGACCAGTCGGGATCGGACCATCTGGCCGAAGTGACGCAGGATGGCACCGACAATTATTCGTCGGTGATCCAGTCGGGCGGCGGCAGCACGGCCGACGTCACCCAGACGAGCGACCTCAACAACAGCTGGGTCAACCAGAGCGGCAATGGCCACAGCGCCACGGTCGTCCAGGGTTCGGCCGGCGCGATGTAAACGCAAGGCCCGCCGGCCCGCCCATGATCGGGCGGGCCGGCGGGTTGCTTTTTATGCAAGGAGGCTGTGATGGGGAAATTTGGCATGGCGGCGCTGCTGGCGCTGGCTCTGGCAGGCGCGATGGCGGCGCAAGCCGGCGAAGCGCAGTCCGGCGTTCCCGCGCCCAGCCTGCCCTATATGCTGGAGATACCAGCGTCGACCGGGCGCAGCGTCTATATCGAGCAGGTGGGGTCCTATAATCGCGCGACTTCGGTGCAGGCGGCGGCGCGCGCGACGGCCCGGATCACGCAGGACGGCGCGCGCAATATCGCCCATGTCGAGCAGCGCGGCGAAGCGGCCGCAGCCGCCCTGACCCAGCGCGGCGATGATAACGCGGCGCGCGTGACACAGCAGGGTGCAGGCCAGAATATGCTGGCGCTGGCGCAGGTCGGCCATGGCAATAGCGCCGTGGTGCAGCAGCGCGCGATGGCCGCGAGCAGCAATCAGGCGACGATCGCACAGACCGGCAATGGCAATCGGGTCGCACTGACGCAGGATGGCGGCGACAATCAGGCGACGCTGGCGCAGACGGGCGACAATAATGCGATGACCGCCAGCCAGACCGGCGCGGGCAATCAATTGACCTGGACGCAGGAGGGCAATTACAATGCCGACCTGGGCGTGCAGCAGCAGGGCGGCAGCGCCATCGCCATCCATCAGAGCGGCGGCGTCGGCGGCAAATAACGCCATGGAGAGGCGGCGATGACGGGCTGTCGAACACTATCGGGACTGACGATCGCATCGCTGATGCTGGCGATGCCGATTGCGGCCGCGCAGGTGAGCGTGATCGACGGCGAGCCTGCCCGGGCGGCGGGAGAGGTCGAGCAAATCAGCGACAAGGGCGCGCATGCGGGACCGGTGCTGCCCCCGGAGGATATCGTCACGTGGCGCGAGGAAGGGGCCGATATGCTGGCGGACCCGGTGCGGACCGAGAACCGCCGGCAATCCGTGCAGGCGGTGGGGCAGCTAACGCCCGTTCAGGATGGTGAGCCGGTGACGCAGCTCTATCGCGGCGGGCCGACCGCCCAGCCCAGCGCGCCGCTGTCTTCCCCGGCGCAGGGGCGCACTGGCGCGGTCGAGGCGGTCGATGGGCAGGACCGGTGCGATCCGGGCGCGGCCGACAGGGAGTCGCCGACGCGGTGCGCGCAGGTGATCGAGACGCGATCGGCCGAATTTGCCAAGCCATCGCCCACCGCCCTGTCGCCCGAACAGAAATTGCTGGTCGACGGGCGCATCCGCAACGAGCCGGTCGCCCCCGATCGCCGGATCGCCGCCCGGTCCGATGTCGACGACCCCGATTATCAGCAGATTGCCGCCGCCGCCCTGCAGGGCGCGCCCGCCAGCGTGGCGGAAAAGCCGGCCGACGAGGAAAAGGACCCGCAGGCGCAAGCCTTGCAGAATGCGGCGATTGGCGCCGTCGTCGATGTCTTGACGCCGCGATGACGGGGGTGACGATGCCGGTGCGCTTGATGATGATGCTGGCGGCGATGGGAGCAGTGCCGATGCAGGCGCAGGAAACGACTGGTCGCCCAGTCGAGGCGGTATTGACGCCGGCCGAGGGCGTTGACGTGCTGACCGTGCGCGGCCTGTCGCCGGTGGCGGTATCGGGCAGCTATGAACTAGATGTGCTGTCGGGCGCGCAGGCGGGCAATCATGCGGTGCAGAAGGGGCGCATCCACCTGGTTGCGAACGCGCCCGCGACCTTCGTGACATTGCGGCTGAACCAGTTTCGCAGTGCGCGGCTGACCGTCAGGATCGATGGCCAGCCGGCCTATGACCAGGCGCTGGGCGCAGCGCGCTGATGCGAAAGGCGCGCGTCAAACCGCCATTCGTCGCGGCTGCGGGCCGGGTCATGGCATCTTAATGCGGCTTTAACTTCACTTGCTTCACAAGGGCGGCGCGGGCGCATATGCGGTTGGCGGGCGTCGTGGCGAACAGATGCCCTTGGGGGTCGCGGGTTTGTTTCAGGATAGCCAGGTCGGGTTTCAGCAGGGCGGCGCGCCCATGTCGCTGTGGATGGCGGAGTCGCTGCGGCGCGGCGTGCCGATCCCGACGCGCGACTGGCGCACGCGGCTGCGCGACTGGGCCGACGATGTGGAACTGGTCCCGGACCTTGGCCAGCGGATCGGCAGCCGGACATGGTTTCGGGGCCTTGCCACCTGCTTCGGCCTTTGCGCGAGCGCGCTCTACCTCTCGCCCGGTTTTGAGCCCGTGCCCGGCGCGCCCGGCCCGACGCTGAGCGATGCGCAGTATGACGAGGTGCGCAGCCAGATGATCACGCCGCTGGCGCTGGGCGGCGACAGCGGGCATCGCATGGGATCGACCGACGCGGTGCAGCCGCTGCGCGAGACGCCCGAGCGGCCGCAGATTGAGCTGAGCGCCCAGGTCGGCAGCAGCGACACGCTGGCCCGCGCCTTGTCGCGCGCGGGCGTCAGCAGCGCGGATGTCGCCGCCGTGGTCGGCATGGCGGGCGCGGATATTGCGGGCGGGGTGAAGCCGGGCACGCGGCTCAACATCATTCTGGGCCGCCGCGCGAGCCGCGACCGGCCCCGGCCGCTGGACCATCTGGCGTTCCGGGCGCGGCTGGACCTGGACATGACGTTCGAGCGGCTGGGCGGCGTGCTGTCGGTGCAGCGCGTGCCGATCCGCGTCGACGATACGCCGCTGCGCATTCAGGGCGTGGTGGGGGACAGCATCTATCGATCCGCCCGCGCGGCCGGCGCGCCGCCCAAGGCGGTGCAGGCGTTCCTGCGCGTGATCGCCAAGCAGGTCGACCTCGGCTCCATCGCGGCGGGCGACCGCTATGATATCGTCACCGAATATCGGCAGGCCGAAACAGGCGACGTGGAGGTGGGCGAATTGCTCTATGCGGGCCTGAAGCGCGCGCGGGGCAAGGATGTCGACATGGTGAAATGGACCAGCAATGGCCGCACCGAATGGTATGAGGCGTCGGGCGTGGGCGAGCGGCGCGGCGTGCTGTCGGCACCGGTCGCCGGGCGCATGTCGTCGGGCTATGGCCAGCGGCGGCACCCGATATTGGGCTATACCAGGATGCATGCCGGCATCGATTTCGCCGCGCGCTACGGATCGCCCATCTATGCCGTGACCGATGGCGTCGTGTCCTTTGCCGGGCGGCATGGCGGCCATGGCAATTATGTGCGCATCCAGCATGGCGGCGGCCTTGCGACAGGCTATGCGCATATGAGCCGCATTGCGGCGGCATCCGGGCAGCGGGTGCGGCGGGGGCAGGTGATCGGCTATGTCGGGTCGACCGGCCTGTCGACCGGGCCGCATCTTCATTATGAGCTGTATCGCAATGGCGCGACGGTCAATCCGCTGTCGGTCAAGTTCACGACCACGGCGCAATTGGCGGGCCGGGACCTGGCGGCGTTCCGGGCGAAACTGGCGGCCTATAAGGGGCTGGCGGTGGGCGCGCATCAGCGGTTCGCCCAAGAGGCGGCGCAGGCTGCCGCGCCGGTCGAACGCGGCAAATAGTTCGCGGGCGCGAAACGATCTTTCCGCCGGTGCGCCGCTGCGCTAACGGGCGGGCATGAAAGGCACCGTTACTGGCACCGTTACCGCCATCCTGCTTGCAGGCGCGCGTCCCATTCCCGATCCGCTGGCCAAGGCCGCCGGCGTCGCAGTAAAGCCGCTGGTGCCGGTGGCGGGCGAGCCGATGATCAACCGGCCGGCGCGGGCGTTGCTGGATCATCCCGCGATCGGCGAGGTCATCATCCTGACGCAGCGGCCCGACGCCTATGCCGCCGATCCGGCCACCGCCTGGCTGGCGACGCATCCGCGCGTGCGGTTCGAAACGGGCGGGCAGGGTATCGCATCGTCGCTGCTGGCGATGATGGATGCAGGGGCGCTGGCCTTTCCCGCGCTGCTGACGACGGCGGACCATGTGCTGCTGGACCGGGCGATGCTGGACCAGTTTGTCGGCGAGGCGAATGGCGCGGACATCGCCGTCGCCATGGTCGAGCGGGCGACGATGCTGGCGCGCTATCCGCAGTCGCGGCGGACATGGCTCAAATTCCGGGATGGCGGATGGTCGGGGGCCAATATCTTCTGGATCGGTAGCGACCGGGCGCGGCGCGCGATCGCGCTGTGGCAGGAGGTGGAGCAGGACCGCAAGAAGGGGTGGAAGATCCTGGCGGCGTTCGGGCCGCTGGCGCTGATGGGCGCGTTGCTGCGGATATCGACGCTGCGCGGCGGCATGGCGCGGGCGGGCCGATGGCTGGGGCTGGAAGCGCGGCTGGTGGCGATGACGAAGCCCGAGGCGTGCATCGACGCCGACAAGGCCGAGGATGTGACGCTGATCGAGGCGATATTGGCCTCGCGCTAATCCTTGATGGCGACGGCGCGGCGGCTGGCGAGGCCCATCATCGTGAAGGCGGCGAGCGAGGAGAGGATGTTCGCCATCGCCGCGCCCTGCGTGCCATAGAGCGGCAGAAGCGCCGATTGCAGGCCAAGGAGGAGCAATGTCGCGATGACGCTGATCCGCAATGACAGTCCGGCGCGGTCGGTGGCCATGAGCAGCGGGCGGTAGCTGACCCCGGCAAGGTCGATGCAGGCCGCAACCCCCAGCATCAGCAGCAGCGGATAGGCGGGCAGGAATTCGTCACCCGCGATGAGGCCCAGCAGCGGCCGGCCGATCGTGAGGATGAGCGTGATGATAACCGCGCCTGCGATCAACGCCAGCCGGTTGGTGCGGCGGAACAGCGCGCCCAGGGCTTCGGTTCCCTGCGCCGTGGTGCGCGAGAGTTCGACGAAGATGCTGCGCGAGAGCAGGCTGGAAATCTTGGTCAGCGAATTGGCGAGCTGATTGGCGAGGCGATAGAGACCCGCGCCCGCCGGGCCGACGAACGCGCCGACGATGAGCACCGCCACCTGCTGCCCGACCGAGGACAGGCTGGTCTGAAGATTGGTGGCGGTGAGAAAGCCGACGATGCCGGGATTTTCAGCGCGTGCGTCGAGCGCTCGGCCGGCACGCCAGCTGCCGATCTGGGGGCCCCCGACGCGCAGGGCAAGGAACCAGTAACTGGCGGCGCAAAGCAGTTCGGCAAAGGCCCAGGCGAGCAGGAAGGCGGTGATGCCGGGCGCGACCGCCCAAGCCACAAGCGCGCCGATCATGCGGCCGACCGGGATCATGGTTTCGGCAAAGGCGGCGGAATCGAAGCGGTCGAACAGGCGCAGCACGCCCGTCGGGCTGGAGCGGATGGTGATCATCATCAGGAGCGCGAACAGCCAGACCTGAAGCCCCATGTCCGGTTCCAGCCCCAGGAGCGGCCCGGCGAAGAGAATGACGCCCGCCGCGATGGCCGCGCCCGCCGCTGCGGACGCCAGGTCGATGAGGATGCAGAAGCGCAGTACGCGGTTGAGCGCGTCGCCATTGCCAGCGGCGAGATGCGGCTGGCCATAGCGCACGACGATCTGCCAGCTGTCGAAGCTGACCAGCGTCTTGATGACGTTGGCGGCGCTCAGGACCAGGGCGAAACGGCCGAAATCGGCGACGCCCAGCGTGCGGGTGACGATGGCGAGATAGGCGAGGCTCAGCACCGCGCCCACGCCCTTGCCCCCCAGCAGCCAGCCGGTGTTGGCCAGGATGCGGGCGAAGGCGTCCGCCGCCGCGCCTGATCCGCGCTTGAACATCACTTTTGTCGCCGGCCCTTCCTGTCCCCAGCCGGTCGTCCGGCGGGGCCTATCTAGGGCCTGACGCGCCCGGTTTGAAGCCGCCTTTTTTTCGGCCCAATTGCGGGCTAAAGCCGCGCGCCATGACGATCAGCAAAGCCATCATCCTTTCCGCCGGCCAGGGATCGCGCCTGTTGCCGCTGACGCGCGACGTGCCCAAATGCATGATCGATTTCAACGGCCGCAGCCTCATCAGCTGGCAGGTCGCGGCGCTGGTCGCCAATGGCGTGACGGACATCGTGGTGGTGACGGGGTTCCGCACCGAGCGGGTGGAGGATCATGCGTTGCAGCTGTATCGCGACACCGGCGCGCGCATCCGCACCATATTCAACCCCTTTTTCCAGGTGGCCGATAATCTGGGCACCTGCTGGATCGTGCGGGAGGAGATGGACCGGGACTTCATCATCCTGAACGGCGATACCATCGTGTCGGACGAGATCGTCGCCAGGCTGGTCACAGGCGCCAAGGACGCGATCACGGTCACCGTCGACGTGAAGCCGCAGGGCGATTATGACGACGATGACATGAAGGTCAGCCGCGACGCCGACGGGCGGTTGCACGCGATCGGCAAGCGGTTGCTGCCGCCCGATACCAATGCGGAATCGATCGGCATGCTGGCCTTCACCGGGGAAGGGCCGGCGATATTCCGCAACCAGATCGACCAGATGATGCGCACGCCCGAGGGCGTGGAACGCTGGTATCTGCGCGCCATCGATATCATCGCCAAGGGCAACCGCGTCGGCACCGTGTCGATCGAGGGGCTGGAGTGGCAGGAGGTCGATTTCCCCCAGGATGTCGACGCGGCGCAGACGCTGACGGCCAAGTGGATCGCGGAAGGGCGCTACGCGCGATAAGGCGGGCTTGCCCGCGCGGGCGTGTCGGGTTAAGGGGCGCGCATTCGCATGGACCCGGTGCAATTCCGGGTGGCTATTCCGGCCGCCGATCCGCCGGACAACATCACACATGATTTTTGAAGACCGCGGGCGATCCGCGTCATGTGCCTTGTTGTGGACATTCAGATATAATGACAAATTCCCTCATCCGCTACCGGCAGGAGTGGTTCAGCAGCGGCGCGGGCGCGCGCCGCGACATATTGGCCGGCATCGTCGTCGCGCTGGCGCTGATCCCCGAAGCCATCGGCTTTTCCATCATCGCGGGCGTAGATCCGCGTGTCGGCCTGTATGCGTCGGTCGCGATCGCCATGACGATCGCGCTGATCGGCGGGCGGCCGGGCATGATTTCCGCCGCGACCGCCGCCGTCGCCGTTCTGGTGACGCCGCTGGTGCGCGAGCATGGCGTACAATATCTGTTCGCCGCGACGATCCTGATGGGCGTCATCCAGGCGATCGCCGGGCTGTTGCGGCTGGACCTGCTGATGCAGTTCGTCTCGCGATCGGTCATCACCGGCTTCGTCAATGCGCTGGCGATCCTGATATTCCTGGCGCAGCTGCCGCAGCTGACCAATGTCGGCTGGGAAACATACGCCATGGTCGCGGGCGGGCTGGCGATCATCTATGGGTTTCCCCGGATCACCAGGGCGGTGCCATCGCCGCTGGTGGCGATCCTGGTGCTGACCGCGATCAGCATCGGCATGGGCCTGCCGGTCAACATGGTCGGCGACATGGGCAAGCTGCCCGAAGGATTGCCGAGCCTGGCGCTGCCGCAGGTCCCGCTGAGCTGGGAAACGCTGCGCATCATCGCGCCCTATTCGGTTACGATGGCGGCCGTCGGGCTGCTGGAATCGCTGCTGACCGCGCAGATCGTCGATGACATGACCGACAGTGACAGCGACAAGAGGCGCGAATGCATGGGCCAGGGCGGCGCCAACATCGTGGCGGCGATGTTGGGCGGCATGGGCGGGTGCGCGATGATCGGCCAGTCGGTCATCAACGTGACGTCGGGCGGGCGCGGGCGATTGTCCACTTTTGTCGCCGGCGCGTTCCTGCTGTTCCTGCTGGCGGTGTTGGGGCCGTGGGTCGGGCGCGTGCCGATGCCGGCACTGGTCGCGGTGATGATCATGGTATCAATCGGCACGTTCAGCTGGAACTCGATCGCCAATTTGCGGCGGCATCCGCCAACGTCATCGGTGGTGATGCTGGTGACGGTGGTGGTCGTGGTGGCGACGCGCGACTTGTCGCTGGGCGTGCTGGCGGGCGTGCTGCTGTCGGGCATCTTCTTTGCCGGGAAGGTGCAGCGCATGTTCGGCGTGGAGCGGAGCGAGGATGCGGGCCGGGCGACCTATCGGGTGACGGGGCAGATCTTCTTTGCCTCGGTCGACCGCTTCACCCGCGCTTTCCAGGACGAGAGCGGGGCAGAAGCCGTGCTGATCGACGTGTCGGCCGCGCATTTCTGGGATATTTCGGGGGTCGGCGCGCTGGACAAGGTGGTCGCGAAGCTGCGCGCGCAGGGCGTGGCGGTAGAGGTGGTCGGCTATAACCGGGCGAGCGCGGACCTCATTGACCGGTTCGCGCTGCACGACAAGACCGGCGTCGAGATGGGCGTCGTGCCGCATTGAACAGGGTTGCGTTCCGCTACTGATGTGACATGGTCCGGCTCTAAGGCAAGAGAGGAGTCGGACCGATGATCATCCATGGCGCCAGAGTGTCGCCCTTCGTGCGCAAAGTCCTTGTTTTCGCGACCGAAAAGGGAATCGAGACGGAGGTTCGGATGGCCGGTTTCGGGCGCGGCGATCCGGGCTATCTGGAAGGATCGCCCTTTGGCAAGATACCCGCGCTGGAAGATGGCGACTTTCTGCTGTGCGATTCGACCGCGATCATAACCTATATGGATGCGTTGCATCCTGAGCCCAATCTGATCCCGACCGAAGCCAGGGCGCGGGCGCGCACCATCTGGTTCGAGGAATTTGGCGATACGATCGCGCAGCAGGCGGGGCAGAAGATTTTCTTCAACCGTGCGGTGGCGAAGCGGGTGAAGCGCGAGCCGGACCTGGCGGCGGCGGACCGGGCGGAGGCCGAGGAGATGCCGAAAATCTACGATTATCTGGAGAAGGAGCTGCCGGAAAGCGGTTGGCTGGTGGAGGATCGCTTCACCCTGGCGGACCTGGCGGCGGCGTGCCCGATCATCAATGTGGGCTATTGTTCGGACGGGCTGGACGCGGCGAGATGGCCCAAGGTCGCGGCGTGGCTGGCGGCGGTGAAGGCGCGGCCGAGCGTGGCGGCGGCCATGGAGGAAGAAGCACCGGCGGTTCGCGCCATGCTGGACAATTAACCCATATGGCACATTCTGCTTGACATCGTCACGCTGATCTGACAGATAGGTCGATATTGGGAAAATGTGAGTCGCCAAGGCGGCGCGAGGACAGGTCGGTTCCGAAAGCGGGGCCGGCCTTTTTCGTGTCTGGCGAACCGGGCGGGGGAATGCGGGCGATGGCGACGGAAACGGAAACGGAAACGGTGGAGGAGAGGCGGCTGGTGCCGCAGCGGCAGGCGCGGGCGGGCGGCGCGCGCGTGCAGCAACGACAGGCGCGCAAGGATAGTTGGACGCTGGAGGAGGAGCGGATATTCCTGCTGACGCTAGCGGAATGCTGCAATGTGAGCGAGGCCGCGCGGGAAATCGGCAAATGCCGGCAGGGCGCCTATGCGCGGCGCAAGCGCCGGATCGCCTTTGCCCGCGCCTGGGACGCGGCGCTGGAGGAAGGCTATTGCGAACTGGAGATGATGCTGATGCGCGCGTCGCTGTTCGGCAGCGAGAGCGAGGAAATCGTCATGGATGGCGATGGCGTGGTGAAAAGCCGCAAGGTCAAGCGCGCGCCCAACCTGACCATCGGGTTGCGGCTGTTGCAGCATCATCGCGCCCGCGTGACGCAGATCCGCGCGGCCAAGGGGCGCAAGCGAAGCGGGCCGGACAGCGCCGACGCCAAGGCGCGGGTGCGCGCGATGCTGGAGGAAATTAGGCGGCGGCGCGCGGCTGCGGGCGAATGATGCGGGCGCGCCATGCGTTCGTGACGGTGCCGACGAAGCGGGCCGGGGGTGCGACGGTCGGCGCATTAACCCTTTTTCCACCGGAACGGATGGTGCAGCTGCGGCATTCGAAAGCCATGACATTGGAAAGCCGGATTTTACAACAGCTTGGCGCGGGGCCGATCCGCCGATTGACGCTGGAGGGCGTGGACGCGGACGAACTGGCGACAACGCTGCGGCATATGGCGGCGCGGCGGCAAATCTGCATCCGGCCCGACCAGATTTCGCTTTATTGGCATCGCCATATGATCCTGTCGCCCATGGGGGCGCTGGTGCGCAAGGTGACGGCGCGGCCGGTCGCGGCGTGAGGGGGTGGTAGCGGAAGGACGGGGATGCTCTCGTTGGCCTGTGGCTGCCCTTCCGGGTGCGAGGAGGACGGGATGGTTTGTGGCCCGTGTGTTCCCTATCGTCATCCCCGTGGAGGCGGGGGTCCTTCTTCTCAGTATGGCATGTGGGCTACGGTCGAGAGATGGGTTCCCGCTTTCGCGGGAATGACGGAGTGGGACGGAAATGAGATCGTCCGGTTTTCGTGGCAGTCAAAGGACAGCTGACGTTGCCAAAGTATAGAATACTCGCCATCATCGGTTCATGTGGAAGCAAACCATCATAGCTGCATATCTTGGAGCGACTGTAACGATCCCCTCATCTGTACAGGCATGCTCAGTGGGCCGGGGCTACCGGGTCCCGACCACTTTGCAACTGGTGGAAGGCTCGGACGCAATTGTTCTGGCAAAAGTCAAAGCGGGGGCACTTCATTCTGAATTTGGCTTTCGCCAAGCGTCGCTAACGCCAGTCGCGCTTCTAAAGGGTGACCGACTGCCCGAACAAATATCTTGTGAATATTGCGCTATATCAAGAAGTCGATGGAAGGCTGTCGCAAGTAATCCTCGCGATTTGCAAGAGCCAAATCCTGATGTCTTTTCAGGCGGATGTAATCGGCAGGTTTTCGATAAAGGCATGCTCGTTGTAGCCTTCCTGAAGAAAGAAGGCGATACATATGTCGTTAACGCACCTCCATTTTCGAGGGCATTGGAGGATGTGCCATCGTCAGATGCTCTTTGGGTGAAGGCAATCAAAATATACGTCAAGATTGTGGCGTTGCCGGGCGTGAAGCGCCGACAAGCCATGGAAGCGGAACAGGCGCGGTTGGCAGCAAGAAAAAATGACCCGGATGCTACATTGCTTGCTCGCGAGCTAGACAGGGCACTTCATGAAAACCCATGAGGTTTCGCAAGGGCGGGGGGAATCTCTGTTCTAGGTATATGCAGGAATCACCTTAGCTGACCTAACATGGTCGCTTCCACACGATCATCCCCTGTAAGGGGAGGTGGCTGGCTGTAGGCCAGACGGAGGGGTGTCGCGCTTTCGACAGGGTGATACCCCTCCACCACTTCGTGGTCCCCCTCCCCTGCAGGGGAGGATTTTTGCCGTCGCTTTTGGTCGGGACATGACGTCCGGATTTGCTTTCGCAGATCAGAGAGAGAGGGGCATTCCCGCTTTCGTGGGAATGTCAGTCGCCTCACCCGGCCCAAAAAGAACCCCCGGCTTGACGCCGGGGGTCGAGGTTCAGGGAGGATCAGCGGCGCAGAGGGGGACTGCGTGGTGCCGCTGACAGGGGCATGACTAGGGCGGCAATGCTGCGGGGGAATGTCCGGTTTGTAGCCGGAGTGACATATGCGCGGATGTGGGACGCTATCCCGGACATGCGCCGGGGCGGCTTTACAGTCGTCAAATAGCCGATAAGGTCCGCCCCCATGAAAACATTGATCCTGCTCGCCGCCGCTTCTGCCCTGTCCACGTCCGCCAGCGCGCAGACGCGCGCGCCCGATCCGGCGCGGTTGAAGGCGACGGTGGAGAAGCTGGTGAGTTTCGGCACGCGCCATACGCTGTCTTCGGCGACCGACCCCAGGCGCGGCATCGGCGCGGCGCGGCGCTGGGGCGCGGCGGAGTTCGAGAAGATCGCCAAGGGCTGTGGCGGGTGCCTGACCGTCGAGACGATCGCGGACCGCTTTACCGGGCCGCGCGCGCCCGACGGGGTCGAGGTGGTGGACGTGCTGGCGATCCAGAAGGGGACGGGGGACCCCAACCAGGTGGTGATCGTCGCCGGGCATATCGACAGCCGGGTAAGCGACGTGATGAACGCGACCAGCGATGCGCCCGGCGCGAACGACAATGCGTCAGGCACGGCCTTGGTGATCGAGGCGGCGCGGGTGCTGGCGGGCGAAAAATTTGACGGCACGATCGTCTATGCGCTGCTGTCGGGCGAGGAGCAGGGGCTGTGGGGCGGCAAGCTGCTGGCGGCCACGGCCAAGGCGCGCGGCTGGCAGGTGCGCGCGATGCTGAACAACGATATTGTCGGCAACACGCTGGGCCAGAATGGGCAGATCGTCGCCGACCGGGTGCGGGTTTTTTCCGAAGGCATACGCTTTGCCGAGGATGAGAAGGCGGCGCGGACCCGCCGGGCGATCGGCGGGGAGGATGACGGGCCATCGCGCGCGCTGGCCAAGAAGATCGACGGCATTGCCGAGGCCAATCCGCAGGTCGGGCTGGACGTGTTCGCGGTGCGGCGGCTGGACCGGTTCGGGCGCGGCGGCGACCATTCGCCCTTCCTGGAACTGGGCTTTCCCGCGGTGCGCTTTTCGGTGGGGATAGAGAATTACGACCGGCAGCATCAGGATTTGCGGACGGAAAATGGCCGCGTCTATGGCGATACGGTGGACGCGATGGACTTTCCCTATCTGGCGAAGGTGACGGCGCTCAACGTCGCGGCGCTGCGCGAGCTGGCCGATGCGCCGGCCGCGCCCGCCAGCGTATCGCTGGACGGGGCGCTGTCGATGGATACGCGGGTGTTCTGGGACGCGGTGCCGGGCGCTGCGGCGTATAAGGTCTATTGGCGGCGCGCGGACGCGCAGGATTGGACCGACAGCCGCGTCGTGACAGGTGCGACCGAAACGGTGTTGAAAGATGTCGTCGTCGACGATCATTTCATCGGCGTGGCGGCAGTGGCCAGCGACGGGGCGGAAAGCATCGTGACCTTTGGCGGGATGGCGCCGAGGAAATAAGAGCAGGGCATGGCCGCCCCGCGCGGGGCGGCCGGGACGCGATCAATCCCTGACGGGTTTTGCGCCCGCCAGCGCCATGGCGTTCGCGGTGCCGGTGGCGGGCTTGACCGTGGCCGGGCGGTCGGTGAGCGCGCTGGCGGCGACCATGCCGCCGCCGACGATGGCGGCGACGCCAAGAATGGCGAGCAGGGTGCGCTGCCGGCCGGAAGGATCATGGGAAGGGGGATGCATGAAGGTCCTTTCTGCTGCGTATGCGCAAGGCAGAATGGCGAGAATGACGGTGCGTTCCCGCACATTTCTGTAAGATTTGGTTGCAGCGCGGTGGCCTGCGAAACAGGGGAGGAGCGCGATGCAGCTTTCGGACCGGGAGTGGCTGGCGCGCGCCGATGCGGCGCAGCAGGGGGCGATGCTGAAACTGCTGACGCAGGGCGCGGCGGAGCGGATCGCGGCGGACTGGGACTTTGTGGCGCGGCCGGGGCAGCGCGCGCCGGCGGGCGACTGGCGCATCTGGCTGATGATGGCGGGGCGCGGCTTTGGCAAGACGCGCGCCGGGGCGGAATGGGTGCGCGGCATTGCGGAGGCCGATCCCACGGCGCGGATTGCGCTGGTCGGGGCGAGCTTGGGCGAGGCGCGGGCGGTGATGGTGGAGGGGGAGAGCGGGCTGCTCAGCATCGCGCCGCACTGGGCGCGGCCGGCCTATGCCCCGGCGCTGCGGCGGTTGACCTGGCCCAATGGCGCGGTGGCGATGCTGTTCGGGGCGGCCGATCCCGAAGGGCTGCGCGGACCGCAGTTCAGCCATGGCTGGGCCGACGAAATCGCCAAATGGGCGGGCGGCGAGGCGGCCTGGCATAATCTGATGATGGGCTTGCGGCTGGGGCGCGACCCGCGCGTGCTGGCGACGACGACGCCAAGGCCGGTGCCGCTGGTGCGCAGGCTCGTGGCGCGGGACGGCGATGACGTGGTGGTGACGCGGGGACGGACGGCGGACAATGAAGCCAATCTGGCGCCCGGCTTCGTCGCGGCGATGACGGCGGGCTATGGCGGCACGCGGCTGGGGCGGCAGGAACTGGACGGCGAACTGATCGAGGAGGTGGAGGGCGCGCTGTGGACGCGGGCGCTGATCGAGCAATGCCGCGTCGTGCATGTGCCGGGCGCGCTGACCCGCGTGGTGGTGGCGGTCGATCCGCCCGCGAGCGTGGGCGGCGACGCGTGCGGCATTGTGGTCGCGGGTGTGGGCGGCGACGGGCGCGCCTATGTGATCGCGGACGCAAGCGTGGCGGGGGTGCGGCCCGAAGGCTGGGCCCGCGCGGTCGCGGCGGCGGCGATGGTGCATGGCGCGGACCGGGTGGTGGCCGAGGCGAATAATGGCGGCGCGATGGTGGAAAGCGTGCTGCGCGCGGCGGAAGAGACGCTGCCGGTGAAACTGGTCCATGCAAGCCGGGGGAAGGTGGCGCGGGCGGAGCCGGTGGCGGCGCTCTATGAAGCGGGCCGGGTGGCGCATCGCGGGGCTTTCCCGGGACTGGAGGACGAAATGTGCGGATTGCTGGCGGGGGGCGGCTATGTCGGGCCGGGGCGGTCGCCCGATCGCGCGGACGCGCTGGTGTGGGCGATGAGCGAGCTGATGCTGGGGAAGATGGGGGAGGCGCGGGTTCGGGGGATGTGAGGGGCTATGGTCTGCCTTACCCCGGCTCATCTTACCACTAGGGAGACACGCCGTCGCCGATCTCGAGCGAGGCTTCGCTTCTGGTTATGCGGGCGACAGCGCCATAACGGGTAAGCGCGACAAATGCAGACAGCATTGCGTCTCGGGCCTGCTCGTTGGTTCGATTGACCCCTGTAACGTCCACGCGCAAAGGGAATTCCACCTGATTGATGTCGCCTACGATCATGGAGTCTACAAGGGCCGCGATGTTTCGCCCATGCCAATCGGGCGCACCAAGCCGGCCCAAGAGCGCATCATAGAAATCTGACGCCGTTTTCCAGTTCTGGGCATCGAGGGAGATGATATGCACGACTGGAGGCTCCGATCAGCAATCGTTAAGGCCGAACGCATGACAGCGTTCGAGACCGGAGGTCATGCTACTGCCCGTCTGGGTGCAGTCAATTCATGCGTTGCCTCGTCATGCCGGGCGTGACCCAGCATCCTGGTGACTCTCTGAGCAAGAAGCGGGACCCCGGCTCAGGGCCGGGGTGACGCGGGTGTGGCTGGCGACGGCGAAAGACATGCAACCCATTGGAAAAAGTCACCGATCGAGTGCAATCCACTTTGACCGGGCATTTCTAAAACAACGGTGTGAAGGCAGCGGGACCCCGGCTTAGGGCCGGGGTGACGGGTGGATGATCGTTAGCAGGGGAAGTGATAATCTTTTCCCATGCGTCATCCCGGGCTTGACCCGGGGTCCAGCTTTTTGAAGGCTCATGCCATGCGCGAAGGAGCCAAGGGCGGCTGGGTCTATATCATGGCCGATCGTTATCGCGGGACGATATATGTTGGCGTCACCGCCGACATTGTTGCGCGCGTCGATCACCATAAGCGTGGCATCGGATCGGATTTTTGCGCGCGCTATGGGTTGGGCCGGCTGGTCTGGATGGAATTTGGCGAGGATATTCGGGCGTGCATCGAGCAGGAGAAACGCCTGAAGCGATGGCGGCGGGCCTGGAAATTCGACCTGATTGAGCGCGATAATCCGCTGTGGCGGGACATATCCGAAACGGCGGTATGAAAGGCAGCGGGACCCCGGCTCAAGGCCGGGGTGACGGTGTTGGGAGGTAGTGCCGGGGGGCGTGCGGCTCCCTTTTCGGGAACAACCCGACCGCGACCGCCGTTTTCCTGAGGTAATCAGGAGTATGGATCATGAAGACGGTTAAGGTGCTGGCGGCGATCGTTGGCGTTTCTCTGGTGGCAAGCCCGGTGATGGCGGCGAGCCTGAATGGCAAGGATCGGGCGCGGGTCGCGCGGGCGGCTCCGCGGGACCGGGATGATGTGCGCTATTGCCTGCTCAAGGGCAAGGAAGGGCGCGACGAGGGCACGGTGATCGGCGCGGCCGGTGGTGCCGGTGTCGGCGCTCTGGCGGGCGGCAGCCTGGGCGAAAGCCTGCTGGCCGGCGCGGCGGGTGCGGTGGCTGGCCGGGTGATCGGCAAGAGCGAAGGCACCAATTCGGAATGTGACCGGGTGCTGGCGCGCAATCCCTGAAGCCGCGCGCCTGATGCGCCCACCCCGCTGCGACTAAAGCGCTGCGCGCTCAAGTCTCGCTGCCCCTCCCGTAAACGGGAGGGGTTTTTTGTTTGTGTCGGTATGTGGGGAGCAATCCATGAAATGGTTCGGGACGAAGGCCGCGCAGGCGGACGCGCGGCCGGTGTTGGCGCGTGCCTGGGGCACGGGCGCGGTGGCGCTGGGCGAATGGCCGGCCAGTTACGAGGCGCAGTTGCGCGCCGGGGTGATGGGCAATCCGGTGGCGCAGCGGGCGATGCGGCTGGTGTCGGAGGGG
>NZ_ATDP01000077.1 GCF_000445105.1 Sphingobium lactosutens DS20
TGCGCGCGCTGGTCGGTCGGGCGTCGGCGGGGCAGGGCCTGATCGAGGCGCTGGCCTGTCACCTGCTGCTGCATGGCAATGGCTATGTCCAGGTGATGGCGGGGGCGGACGGGATGCCGGCCGAACTGTTCGCGCTGCGGCCCGAGCGGATGAGCGTGGAGGCGGATGCGCGGGGGTGGCCGGCGGCCTATCTGTATCGCGTGGGTGAGAGCGTGACGCGGCTGCACCCCGAAGACGCCGCCGGGCGGACGAGCGTGCTGCATATGAAGGCGTTGCATCCGCTGGACGATCATTATGGGCTGGGCTGCATCGGCGCGGCGGCGGGCGCGGTGGCGATCCACAATGCGGCGAGCGTGTGGAACAAGGCGCTGCTCGACAATGCGGCGCGGCCGAGCGGGGCGATGGTCTATGAGCCGGGCGACGGGTCGGTGCTGTCGCCTGAACAGTTTGAGCGGGTGAAGCGCGAGATGGAGGCGGCCTTTGCCGGCGCGGCCAATGCCGGGCGGCCGATGCTGCTGGAAGGGGGCCTCAGCTGGAAGGCGATGAGCTTGACGCCCGCCGAGATGGATTTTGTGGGGTTAAAGGCGGCCGCCGCGCGGGAGATCGCCTTGGCCTTTGGCGTGCCGCCGATGCTGATGGGCCTGCCCGGCGACAATAGCTACGCCAATTATCGCGAGGCCAACAAGGCGCTGTGGCGGCAGGCCATCTTGCCGCTGGTGACGAAGATCGGCGCGGCGCTGGCCCAAGGGCTGGATGGCTGGTGGCCGGGGCTGGAAATCGAGCCGGACCTGGACGCGGTGCCGGCATTGTCGGACGAGCGCGCGGCGCTGTGGGAGCGGGTGGCGAGCGCAGATTTCCTGAGCGCCGAGGAGAAGAAGGCGATGCTGGGTATCGGGTGACGGGCGGCTTCTCGACTGCGCTCGAAGCGAACGGAGGGAGTGGTCAGCCGAAGGGATGCTGGGCGAGGCTGTCGAGGCGGCAGAAGCCGCCGTCCCAGTTCCAGCGCCCCCCCTGGAGCAGGCAGTCGCCCGCGCGGTCGAGGCCGAAATGCCAGCCGACAAGGCCGAGCGCGACGATGACGAGGACGATCAGGATTTTGCGGGTGGGGCGCTTCATGGCGCGTCAGATAGGCGCGCGGTGTCGACATGAAAAGGAGCGGGGCGATGAAGGAGGAGATGCTGGCGCGGCTGGTCGCGCAGGCGCAGGGGCAGGTGGCCGACATGGTGACGATCCGCGCGCTGATCGAGGAGGCGAGCGACCTGGGCGCGGGGCGGGCGCTGGAGCGGCTGGGTCTGAGCGATCGGGGCGCGGAGACGGATGTCCGCGAACTGCGCGAATTGCTGTCCGCCTGGCGCGACGCGAAGAAGGCGGCGCGCGGGGCGGTGATCGGCTGGATCGTGCGGATCGGCATGGCGATGGTGCTGCTGGGCGTGGCGGTGAAGGTCGGGCTGGTCGGGTTGGTGAAGGCATGAGCGCGGGCGACTTGCGCTTTGCCGGCTATGCGGCGATCTTCGACCGTGTGGACCGGGGTGGCGATGTCGTGCGGGCGGGGGCGTTTGGCGATGTGGCGGCGGCAGGCGTGCCCCTGCTGTGGCAGCATGGGCCGGCGAGCGTCATCGGCGTGGTGGAAAGCGCGCGG
Organism: Sphingobium lactosutens DS20; assembly: GCF_000445105.1. Classification (GTDB taxonomy): domain Bacteria; phylum Pseudomonadota; class Alphaproteobacteria; order Sphingomonadales; family Sphingomonadaceae; genus Sphingobium; species Sphingobium lactosutens. Next base: position 1,640 of record NZ_ATDP01000077.1, read on the forward strand.
GAGGATGCGCGCGGGCTGCGCGTGATCGGCCGGGTGTCGCGGGCGAGCGCGGGCGGGCGCGAGGCGGCGGCGGCGATCGCGCAGGGCGCGGTCGACGGGCTGAGTTTCGGATATCGGGTGAAGACCGCGCGGGGGGCAAGGCCGCGCGAATTGCTGGCGCTGGAGCTGGTGGAGGTGAGCGTGGTGACGCACCCGATGCAGCCGATGGCGCGGGTGGTGGCGGTGGAGGGGTAGCGCTTTTCCCCTCTCATCCGACTTCGCCTAGCCATCGGGCTGGCAAGGCTTCGTATCCTTCTCCCCCACGGGGAGAAGGTTTTCAGATGATCCCCAGCCAATTCAATTCGCCCGGCAGATCGTCGGCGCTGTAGTCTATTTGCAGCACGCGGCGGTGGCGGGGGTTGGATGCCGCGTCGGACGCGTGGAGGATCGGCGTGGCGTAGAGCCAGATGTCCCCGCGGTCAGCCAAGCAGGCATGGGTGCCGCAACGTGCGACGAGGGCGGCAACGGCGCTTTCAGAGATGCGGCCGAGGCGATGCGAGCCGGGGGCGATCAGCAGCGGAGCATTATCTGCGCCGACGGGGTCGAGATGGATGCGCAAGGTGAGCATCCGATCAAGCAGGGATTGCGGCGGCGCGACGTGCTGGATGCCGGACTTGAGCGTCCAGGGGCCGAAACCCGGCGTGTCGATGCGGGTGCGCACGGCGATGGTGCGGTCCTGATGCCAGCCGAGCGCCCAGTTGGTCGCAGGGCTTTTGTCGAACAGGATGGCGCGGACGGCTTTTGTGGTCGTGCCTTGGTGCGCGGCGGCGTGGCGGCCGATCGCGCCGGTGGCGCTGAGCATGCTGGCGAGGGCGGGCAGGCTGGCGAGACGCAGACCGGGCTGGCCGGGCGGCAGATCTGCGAGCACGGATTCTATGGTAGCGAGCGCGGTAGGATCGAGAGCGGCGGGGATAAGCTGCGCGCCGTCGGTGGCAAGGGCGAGAGGCATCATCTTCAGCGCGGGTCGGGGCCGAAGCGGTTCGGGCCGTGCGTGCCGGGCCAGTAGAGCAACAGGAGCATCGCGATCACGAGGCAAACATATATGATGTCGGCCCAGCGCGGCGGGAAGACCGTAGCGAGCAGGTCGTGACGCATCATATTCCATCCAAAGCCCGCTGGCATGATGAGCACCCACCAGGCCGACCGGTTCTGGTCATGCAGGCGCCGTGCGAACAATGCAAACATCGGCAGGATGACGGCGATTTGAAGCACCGCCATCAGGAAAGACGCCAGTGTTCCCTGCAGGGCCACGCCAGCCGTGAAACCCAGCATCACGCCGACAAGCGCGATGGCGAAATGATAAAGCAGAACCTCCGTGCGGCGTGAGCGCCCATTGAAGTCTGCTACTCCATATATGGTGCGACGCAAAAGAGCGAGTTCGGCTTTGGTGCCAGACGGATAGGTCAAGGGGATTCCTCTTTTGTTCGGTAGCATGGCGGGCGGCGTTGCGATGTGCAATGGGGCGCGAGGAGAGCGCAGTCGTCCCCCTCATTCAACTTCGCCTGGCCAGCAGGCTGGCAAGGCTTCGTATCCTTCTCCCTGTGGGGAGAAGGTTTGATCGGGCGGTCCGTCTTGGGCCGCCCTTTTTTGTGGAGACGGGCATGACGGATCAGTTGGAAGCGAGCCTGGACATGGTGGTGCAGGAGGAGCGGATCGCGGGGTTGGCGCAGGAGGTGGCGGCGCTCAAAGGGGCGTTGCTGAGCGCGCAGCGGCCGGCGCTGGATGGGGTGAAAGGCGGGTTGGAGGACCCGGCGCGGGCGGCCTTTGTCGAGCGCTATCTGCGCCATGGGCAGGAAGCGGGCGTGGAACTGAAGAGCTTTTCGGGCGCGTCGGGCGCGGCGGGCGGCTATGCGGTGCCGCGCGAGATCGACCAGCTGATCGGGTCGACGCTCAAAGCCATGTCGCCGATCCGCGCCATCGCCAATGTGGTGCGCACGGGGAGCGCGGGATACCGCAAGCTGGTGAGCGCGGGCGGCATCGTGTCGGGATGGGCGAGCGAAACGGGCGCGCGGGGCGAGACGGGGACGCCGAGCTTCAACGAGATCGTGCCGCCGGGCGGCGAGCTGTTCGCCAATCCTGCCGCCAGCCAGGCGATGCTGGACGATGCGCAGTTCGATGTCGAAGGGTGGCTGGCGAGCGAGATTGCGCGCGAGTTCGCGGGGGCCGAGGGCGCGGCCTTTGTGAGCGGCAATGGCACGAACAAGCCCAAGGGCTTCCTGACCTATACGACCACCAATGAGGGCGATGGCGTGCGCGCATTCGGATCGCTGCAATATGTGGCGTCGGGCGCGGCGGGCGGCTTTGCGGCAAGCAATCCGCAGGATCGGCTGATCGACCTGATCCAAAGCCTGCGCGCGCCCTATCGCCAGGGGGCGTGCTTCGTGATGAACAGCGCGACGCTGTCGGTCATCCGCAAGATGAAGACGAGCGATGGCGCGTTCCTGTGGCAGCCGGGCCTGAGTGCGAGCCAGCCGGCGACCCTGCTGGGATATCCGGTGGTCGAGGCCGAGGATATGCCCGACATTGCCGCGGGCAGCCTGTCCATCGCCTTCGGCAATTTCGCGATGGGCTATGTCATCGCCGAACGCAGCGAGACGAGCATCCTGCGCGATCCGTTCAGCAACAAGCCGTTCGTCCATTTCTACGCGGTCAAGCGCATCGGCGGCGGCGTGGCGAATAGCGAGGCGATCAAGCTGATGAAGTTCGCCGCTTCCTAAACGGCGGGACGGCAGGCTGAGGACTTGCTGAGGGTTGGGGGGAGGCGGGTGCCTTCCCCCTTTTTTGTGTCGAGATGGGCAGGGGAGCGGGGCGTGGCGATCACGGGGCTGGAGATGGCGGAGCTGGTGCGCGAGCTGTGCCATGATGAGGGGGCAGGGCCGCTGGCGCTGAGCGGCGCGGCGGCGGGCTACAGGCGCTTTGCCGACGCGGTGGGGGCGGGCGCGGCCTTTCCCTATGTCATTGTAGGCGCAGGGGATGTGCCGCAATGGGAGGCAGGCAGCGGCGTCCTGAACGAGGCCGGGCGGCTGGTGCGGTCGCCATCGGCGTCTTCGGCGGGTGGCGCGGCGGTGGATTTCGGGCCGGGCGAGAAGCGCGTGACGCTGGCCCCGCATGCGGCCTGGATCGCGGCGGTCGAGGGGCATGGCCATGATGTCGCCGGGATTGCAGGATTGCCCGAGGCCTTGGCCGGGATGGAGGAGCTGGGCGTGGCGGTGGAGGCCGCGGCCCAGGCGATTGACGGGCTGGGCCAGGGGCTGGCGGGCAAGCAGGCGGCAAGCGGGCAGCTGGACGCCATAGCGGCGCTGTCGACCACGGCGTTCGGGCGGTCGCTGCTGGAACAGGGCGATGCGGGCAGCGCACGGACGCGGATCGGCGCGCTGGGCGCGAGCGGCGTGCAGCGCATGGGGGGCGCGGAACTGCACATCAACACATTGACGGGCGAGGCCTATCCTACCGAAGGCTGGATGGGCCGGGTCAGTGTGCTGGGACCGGCGGTGTCGGTGGTGATGGATGGCGGCCAGGGCAGTTTTCGTGTGGTCGGCACCGGCGCTCTGGCGAACAACCGGCTGTATCGCGCCAATGGCACGCTGGCGGCGCGGGCCGACATTGTAAGCGGCGACGTGATTGGCGACTATAATGTGTGGGGGCAGATTGGCGGCGATTTCGTCGAGCTGTCGCGGGTGCGCACCACCTATGTCGGCGCGGCGCCCGCCACCAATAATCTGGCGTCGCGGATGAATTTCTATGTCGGGCGGACGGGATCGTCGGCGATGCAGGAAACGCTGCGGCTGGAGCATCAGGCGATCACCGCGTTCGGCGCGGTCGCGCCATCGTCCGACAATGGCTTTGCGCTGGGGAACGGGGCGGCGCGATGGTCGGCCATCTATGCCGCGAGCGGAACGATCAGCACATCGGACGCGCGGGCGAAGCAGGATCTGGCGGATATTGACGATGCGCTGATCGACGCCTGGGAGGCAGTGGACTGGCGGCAGTATCGCTTTGGCGAGGCGGTGGCGGCCAAGGGCGATGCCGCGCGCACGCATATAGGGCTGGTAGCGCAGGAGGTGCGCGATGCGATCGACGCGCGGCTGGGCATGGGCACGGCGGTGCGGCTGGGGCTGCTGTGCCACGACCGCTGGGACGCGCGCGGGGCGGAAACGGACGATGATGGCGTGGTGACGGCAGGGCGCGCGGCGGGCGATCGCTGGGGGCTGCGCTACGAGGAGTGTCTGGCGCTGGAGGCGGCATGGCAGCGGCGGCGTATCGCGCGGCTGGAGGCGCGGATCGCGGCGCTGGAGACGAGCGCATGATGCAGGGCGAGGCGCTGGGCGCGCAGCCGATCGGGGATGGCGGCGCGGATCGGCCCGGATGGAGCGGGCCATGGGGCATGGGCGTGCGACGGGGGCTGGGCGTGCGGGTCGACGCGCGCGCGCCGGCGATCCGGGTCGCGGCGAGGATGGGGAGCAAGATCAGATGAGCCTGTTGTTGAAGGACCCGCAGGCGCGGGTCGACCATGCGATCGACTGGTCCGCCTATCTGGCCGGGCAGAGTTTGATCGCCAGTGACTGGATGGTCGAGCCGGAGGAAGCCGGCGGGATTGTCGTCGAGGCAAGCGCGTTCGAGGCGCAGCGCAGCAGCGCGCGGGTGACCGGCGGACGGGTGGGCCAGGTCTATCGGCTGACCAATCGCGTGACCCTGTCCGACGGGCAGGCGGATGAACGATCGGTGACGATGCGGGTGGAGGAACGCTGATGCTGGCACAGCAGGAGAGCGGGGCGCTGGCGGCGCCTCTCGCGGAAGTGAAGGCCTATCTGCGGATCGCGCATGACGATGAGGACGCGGTGCTGGCCGGGCTGCTGCGCGGCGCAAGCGCGCTGTGCGAGCAATTTGTCGGCCAGTGGCTGATCGCGCGGGATGCGCGCGAGACGGTGGCGGGCGGCGGCAGGTGGCAGCGGTTGTCGGCGCGGCCGGTTCTGGCGGTGAGCCAGGTGCGCGCGGTGGAGGCGGACGGGACCAGCGCGGCGCTGCCGGTCGAGGCCTATGCCATCGACATCGACGCGGCGGGCGATGGATGGGTGCGATCGACGCGGCCGGGCGACGGACGCGTGCTGGCGGTGGACTATCGCGCGGGGATGGCGGCGGAGATGAACGGCCTGCCCGAAGCGTTGCGGCAGGGAATCATTCGGCTGGCGGCGGACCATTATCTGGCGCGCGGCAGCGAGGATGCGGCGCCCCCGCCGTGGTGAGCGCGCTGTGGCGGCCCTATCGGCGGATGCGGCTGGCATGAGGGTGGGGCTGGAACGGCGCGTGGCGGCGCGGGCGGCGGCGGTGCGGGCGCGGATCGCGGCGGCGATGGCGGCAGAGCGCGTCGCGGCGCGGGTCGAGGGGGAAAGCGTGCTGCTGTCCGCGCCGGGGCTGCACGCGCGCTGGTGGCGCGACTTGGCGCTGCGCGAGGCGGGGCGAGGGAGGAGCGGGCAATGAGCGCGGAAGTGGCGATACGGGCGACGGTGATCGCGGCGTTGCGGGAGGATGCGGCGCTGATGGCGGTGGCGCAGGGCGTGCATGATGGCGAGCCGGGGCGGGCGGCGGCCCCTTATGCGCATGTGGGCGAATGCCTGGGTTCAGACTGGGGCGGCAAGGATGTCGAGGGGCGTGAATTGCGACTGACCATCGGGCTGACCGTGGCGGAGGAGACGCCGGGGCGGCTTGCGGAGATGATGGCCCGGGTCGAACCGGCGCTGGGCGTTGTGGGCGTGCGCGATGGCTGGCGGATCGTGAGCGCGCGGTTGCTGCGATCGCGCGTGGCGCGGAGCGGCGGCGGAGCGGGCGCGGGGTGGCGGGCGGTGATGGATTATCGGCTGCGCGTGGTGCGGGACGGGTGAGGGGGAAGTATGTCCCCTAGGTGCTGCGATGGCGGCGCGGTTTGGAGATGGGTTCCCGCTTGCGTGGGAATGACGAGGTGGGAACGGGCGATAGGGTGACACCCCTCCGTCAGCACTGCGTGCTGCCACCTCCCCTTATAGGGGAGGAGGAAGGGAGAGCGATTGTTGCGGCGGGTTAGACATGGGCCGCCGAAATCATCTGTTTTTGTGCGATTTTTCTAAGTCAAGGCGGTGGGCCTTGGCTTGGGATGTCGCTTGTCGGGAGAATGCGCCATGGGCGTCGAGAAGGGAAGTGCGTTTCTGCTCAAGGTAGGCGACGGCAATGTGCCGGCAACATATGCGACGGTGGCGGGGATGCGGACCACACAATTGTCGGTGAACGGCGAGGCGGTGAACATCACCAGCAAGGATTCGGGTGGGTGGCGCGAATTGCTGTCGGGCGCGGGCGTGCGGTCGGTCAGCGTGTCGGCGGCCGGACTGTTCACGGGGTCGGACGCGGAGGTGCGCATCCGCAACCATGCGCTGGCCGGCACGATCGAGGATTATGAGCTGAGTTTCGAGAGCGGCGAGCGCATGCGCGGGCGGTTCCTGGTCACGCGGCTGGACTATGCCGGCGACTATAATGGCGAGCGCAACTATGCGCTGAGCCTGGAAAGCTCCGGCGCGGTGGTGAGCCTGTGAGTGGTGGCGCGAACCCGGAGCGCGGGGAAACTGCGCTGATGGTAGGCGGCGAGCCGCTGGCGCTGCGGCCGAGCTTTGCCGCGCTGGTCGAGGCGGAGCAGGAATTGGGGCCGCTGTTCGACCTGGTCGAGCGGGCGGCCGACGGCAAGCTGTCGCTGGGCGATCTGGTGGCGTTGCTGTGGCATTGCCTGGTCGATCGCGAGGCGTTGAGCCGCGAGGCACTGGGCGAGGCGGTGCTGGCGCTGGGCCTGGCCCGGGTGACGCCGGTGCTGCGCGCGGTGCTGCAACAGATTTTGGCGGGGAAATGACGCGCTTTGCCGAACGGGCCGGTCGGCTGGCGGGACTGGCCGGCTGGCTGCTGGGCTGGCGGCCGGACGAGTTCTGGCGCGCGACGCCGGCCGAACTGACGAGTGTGCTGACGGCGGCGAAGGGCGAGGCGGCGGAGGACGCGGCCGGGGTGGATGGCGCGGAGTTGGCGCGGCTGATGGGGGCGATGCCGGATTAGCAAGCCCTGCTCTTGCCAAGGCAGGAGCCCAATCGAGAGCGCAGAACTGGGCTCCTGCTTTCGCAGGAGCACATGTCCGCTGCAGGGAAGCGGGAGGTCATATGGACGAGGATGTCGAGACGTTGGTGGTGCGGGTGCGGGCCGATACGCAGGGGCTGGGCCGCGATGTCGAGGCGATGCGGGCGAGCCTGGAGGGGCCGCTGGCGAGCGGGGCGGAGCGGGCGGGGCTGCGCATCGAGCAGGGCCTGCTGCGCGCGGTGCGGACGGGCAAGTTCGGTTTTGAGGATCTGAAGCGACTGGCGCTGAGCACGCTGGACCAGATCGCCGCGACCAGCCTGCGGTCGGCGCTGGGGAGCGGCGGGTCGGGCAATGGCGGGCTGGTCGCGCTGGGCGCGACCCTGCTGACGTCGGTGCTGGGATTGCCCGGGCGAGCGACGGGCGGGCCGGTGGCGCCGGGACGCGCCTATATGGTCGGCGAGCGCGGGCCGGAAATGTTCGTGCCCACGACGAGCGGGCAGGTGATCGCCCATGGCGGCGGCAGGCGTGACGTGCGGGTGAGCATCGCGGTGAACGGACGGGGAGGCGAGAGCGAGCCGCGCATGCTGGCGCGCAGCGCGCGGCAGGTGGCGCGCGCGGTCAGGGGGGCGCTGGAGCAATGAGCATGGGATATTGGCTGGCGGACACGCGCGAGGGACAGGAGGCGGGATTCCTCAAGCGGTTCGCAGCGACGCACTGGACGGTGAATTTTCCCCGGCCGATGATGGCGAGCGTGGTGACGAGCGCGCCCGATGCCTTGCGGGTGGACGCGGTCTTCTACGGGTCGGGCGATCTGGCGGGGTTGATCTGGGAGGCGGAGGACAGATGGAGCCACCCGCTGCTGGCCTATGAGACGGACCGGGATTTTCGGAACTGCGTGCTGTCGTTCCGCTGGCGCAGCGGCGGGTTGCGGCAGCTGGACGAAACGCACGGGCCGACGCTGACGATCGAGGGGCGCGACGCAGCAGGCAGCCCGCGCGCCTGGTATGTGCGCTTGTGGAATTATGCGAGCGGTGGGCCGGAAGATGCTGTCATCCGGCTGGATTTTGCCGCGCTGGTGGCAGGATATGACCTGCCGGAGGAAGCCGACCCGGTATGGGCAGGCGATGTCGACCGGATGTTCATTTCGCTCGTCCCGCCTGGCTATGACGAAGGAGATACGCCCTTTGTCCAAGCGCAGGAAGGCTGGGCCGAACTGAGCGCCATCGCGTGCGAGGGGGCGGGATCGGTACTGGCGGTGGGCAACGTCATGCTGCCCGAACATGGGCTGAGCATGGCGACGGGCTATGATGATTGTTTCAACCAGACGCCCGAGCGGGTGGTCGCGGCGATCCATGCGCTGGGCTATCGCGGGGCGATCAACCATTATGTCGGGATGAGCCATTATTTCCGGCTCGAACGGCTGGGCAGCGACCTGTATGTCAGCCTGGCCGGCGGGGCGCTGAATGCGCCCTGCTCGGCGTGGCACCGGGATTTTGCGCGGCGGGCGAAGGCGCTGGGGTTCGGCGTCATCTGGTCGCTATCCTATGAGCTGTTCAACGCCCATTGCTGGAACGACTGGAAGCAGCGGGCCGAAAATGGCGACCCGGCGCTGACCGGATGGGAGCCGCCATCGACATTATTGTCGCCCGCCCATGGTGGAGCGATGGCCTATTTGCAGGCGATCGCGACAGCCTTTGTTTCCATAGGCCTGGGCGCGGACTTGCCGATCCTGTTTCAGGTCGGCGAGCCATGGTGGTGGGTGATGCCGGGCGACGGGCGCATCTGCCTGTATGATGACGCGGCGCGGGCGGCGCTGGGCGGCGCGCCGGTGTCGATCCCGAGCCTGTGGGGCGAACTGGACGCGGCGCAATGCGCGCTGCTGGATGCGGCGGGGGCGATGCTGGCGGCGTCGACGGCGGCGCTGTGCGCGGCGGTGAAGGCGGCTGCGCCGGGCGCGGTGACGCATCTGCTGGCCTATCTGCCCACGATATTGGACCCGCGCGCGCCCGAAGCGAAACGCGCGAACATGCCGGTCGGATGGGCGGCCCCGGCGTTCGACGTGCTGCAACTGGAGGATTATGACTGGGTGACGGAGGGGCGGCCCAACCTGACCGAGCGCGGGATCACGCTGGCGACGGTGCGGCTGGGCTATCCGGTCGAGGCGCAGCATTATCTGGCCGGCTTCGTCCTGTTGCCCGAACAATCCGGGCAATGGCGGGCGATCATGGCGGCGGCGCGCGCGTCGGTGGCGCGGGGGACGGCGGCGACATTCATCTGGGCACTGCCGCAAGTGTGCCGCGACGGCTTTACCTGTTTCAGCATAGAAGGGGAGGATGGGGTGCAAGCCTTTGACGATGTGCGCTTTCCGCTGGCGATCGGGCGGGAGGCGAGTCTGAGCCCGGCCTTTTCGACGCAGATTGTCGAGAGTCCTTCGGGGCATGAGCGGCGGTCGAGCGACTGGGCGGATGCGCGCCTGTCCTATGATGCCGGGCCGGGCGTGCGGTCGGAGGCGGACATAAGGGTGCTGATCGACTTTTTCCGGGCGCGGCGCGGGGCGGCGCGGGGGTTTCGCTTTACCGATCCCTATGATGACCGCAGCGGCCCGGCGGGCGCGGCGCCGTCGCCGATCGACCAGCGGCTGGGCGTGGGCGACGGCGTGCGGTCGCAATTCCCGCTGATGCGCCATTATGGCGCGGGCGAGGAGGCGCAGGCGCGGCGGATCACCCGGCCGGTCGCGGGCAGCATCCGCGTCGCGGCAGACGGGGTGGAGATGATCGGGGGCTGGAGCCATTCCGGGCTGGGCGTGATTGCGTTCGACGAGGCGCCGGGGGTGGGCGTGGTGCTGACCGCCGGCTACCGGTTCGATGTGCCGGTGCGCTTTGCCGAGGATCGGTTGGAGGTGAACCGCGCAACCTTTGCCGCGGGCGAAGCGGTGTCGGTGCCGCTGGTGGAGATACGCGAATGAGCGGTGGACTGGACGAGGCGCTGTGCACGCTGGCCTTTTGCTGGCGGATCGCGCGGCGCGACGGGGTGACGATCGGGCTGACCAGCCATGACCGCGACCTGGAGATTGGCGGCCTCATCTATCGCGCCGCGCCAGGCATGACGCCGGCGGCGGTGCGCAGCGGCATCACGCTGGATGGCGAGGACAGCGACGTGGCGGGCGCGCTGTCGAGCGAGGCGATCAGCGAGGCGGACCTGATGGCGGGGCGCTGGGACGGCGCGGCGCTGGAGTTGCGGGTGACACAATGGGAGGCGCCGGGCGCGTTGTGGCTGGTGCTGGCGCGCGGCGAGATGGGCGCGGTGTCGCGCAAGGGGCAGGAATTTTCCGCCGAACTGGTGGGGGCGGCGGCGATATTGGGCGCGCCTGTGGCCCCGAGCACATCGCCCGACTGCCGGGCGCGGCTGGGCGACCGGGCGTGCCGGGTCGACATGGCGGGGCGGCGGCGGATCGTGGCGGTGGAGGACGCGGAGGGGGCGGAGGTCGCGGTCGCCGGGCTGGCGGCCGGGGCCTATGCCTTTGGCGCGGTGCGGTGGATGACGGGGCGCAATGCGGGGCTGACGCAGGCGGTGCTGGACAATGATGCGTCCGGCTTGACGCTGGCGGACGCGCCGGCCTTTGCGGTGGAGCCGGGAACGCTGGCGCTGCTGACCGAAGGATGTGACCGGCAGGCGGCGACCTGTGGCGCGCGCTTTGGCAATATCGTCAATTTCCGGGGCGAGCCGTTCCTGCCGGGCATGGACCTCCTGACCCGCTATCCCGGCGCATGAGCGGGGAAGACGGCGCGGCGGCCATCGTGGCGGCGGCGCGGGCGCTGGTGGGCGTGCCGTTCCGCCTGCATGGGCGCGGCCGGGACGGGCTGGATTGCGTGGGCGTTGCGGCGCTGGCGCTGGGGCGCGCCGCGCCACGTGCCTATGGATTGCGCAGCGGCGACGCGGAGCGGGCGGCGCGATGGCTGGAAGTGGCGGGGTTGCGTCCGGTGGCGGAGGGGCAGGCGGGCGACCTGGCGCTGGTGCGGCCGGGACCATTGCAACTGCATCTGATGATCGGGACCGGCGCGGGGTTTGTCCACGCCCATGCCGGTTTGCGGCGCGTGGTGGAAATGCCGGGAGATTCGCCCTGGCCGATCATCGGCTGGTGGCGGGGATGAAGGAGGGGCGAGCATGGCGACGATAGTGCTGAGCGCGGTGGGCACCGTGCTGGGCGGGCCGATCGGCGGGGCGATTGGCGGCCTGATCGGCAACGCGTTCGACAATGAGGTGCTGTTCAAGCCAAAGGGCCGGCAGGGTGCGCGCCTGTCCGATTTGCAGGTGCAGACATCCAGCTATGGCACGCAGCTGCCCGCGATCTTTGGCACGATGCGGGTGGCGGGCACGGTCATCTGGGCGACGGATTTGCAGGAGACGTCGAGCCGCAGCGGCGGCGGCAAGGGGCGGCCGAGCGTCACCAGCTACAGCTATTCGGCGAGCATCGCGGTAGCGCTGTCGTCGCGGCCGATCCGGGCGATCCGGCGGATATGGGCGGACGGCAATCTGTTGCGTGGGGCGGCGGGCGATTTCAAGACGGAGGTGGGCGCGTTCCGGGTGCATCCCGGCGATGAGGGACAATCGCCCGATCCGCTGATCGCCTCGGCGCAGGGCATCGGCGCGACGCCGGCGCATCGCGGCATGGCCTATGTCGTGTTCGAGGATCTGGCGCTGGCCGATTATGGCAATCGCATCCCGTCGCTGACATTCGAGGTGGAGGCGGATGAGGGGGCGGTGTCGCTGGATCGCATTGCAGGCGAACTAAGCGGCGCGCGGCTGGCGGGGCCGGCTTCGATCAGCGTCGATGGCTTTGCCGCGAGCGGGGCGGATAGGCGCGAGGCGGTGATGCCGCTGGTCGAAGCCTTTGGCCTGGGCCTGCGATCGGGGGCGGATGGGCTGGCATTGGTGGACGCAGGCGCGGCGGCGGGGACGATTGCGGACGAGACGCTGGCGCAGCGGGTCGATGGCCGTGCGATCGACCCCATAGAGCATCAAGGCGGTTCGGCCGATGGCGTGCCGGTGGCGCTCAGCCTGCGTTACCATGATGCGGCGCGCGATTATCAGGCCGGGATGCAGCGGGTGACGCGGCCGGGGGCGGGGCGGAGCGAAAGCGGGATCGACCTGCCCGCCGTGCTGGACCCCGATGCGGCGCGGGCGGTGGCGAGCGACCGTCTGCGGGCGCGCTGGGCCGGCCGGGCGCGCATGACGGTGCGCTGCGACTGGCGGGCGCTTGGGCTGGCGGCAGGCGACGTCGTTGCCGTGGAACGGGCGCCGGGGCTGTGGCGGATCGAGGAGCGCGAATGGGAAGCGATGGCGGTGCGGCTGGCGCTGCGGCGTCTGCCCGGTGGCGGTGGCGCACCGCCCATGGGCGCGGGATCGGGGGCGATCGTGCGGCCGGTGGATGCGCCGCACGGGCCGACGACTTTGCTGCTGGCGGACCTGCCGCGCATAACTGACGGCGTGGCGAATGCGCCCCTGGTCGTGGCGGCAGCGAGCGGCGGGGCTGGCTGGCGCAGCGCGGCGCTGTTCGTCACGGGCGCGAGCGGGGAGGCGGTGGCGATCGGCCGGAGTGCCGGACGCGCGGTGATGGGCGTTGCCGATACGGTCTTGCCTGAGGGCAGCGCGTTGCTGGTGGATAGCGGGCAATCCGTTTCGGTGACGCTGCTGGCGGCGGACATGGTGTTGCTGAGTGTCGATGAAGCCGCGGTGGACCAGGGACGGAATCTGGCCTTGCTGGGGCGTGAATTGATCCAGTTCGACACGGCCGAGCGGACCGGTGCTGCGACCTATCGGCTGAGCGGGCTGCGCCGGGGGCTGCGCGGCACCGACTGGGCGATGGCGGAGCATATGGCGGGCGAGCCGTTCCTGCTGATCGAGGAGGGGCGGCTGGTCGAGCCGCTGGCGGTGCAGGGCGCGGACGGCGAGGCGGGGAGCGTGCTGCGGGTTTCGGCGGTCGGCATTGGCGATGTGGCGCCGGCCGAGGTGATGCTGACCATCAGTGGCGAGGCGCTGAAGCCGCTTGCGCCCGTGCATATGCGCGCGCGGCGCGACGGGGCGGGCGGCTGGACGATCGAATGGACCCGGCGGAGCCGCGAGGGATGGCGCTGGCTAAGCGGAACGGACGTGCCGCTGGGCGAGGAAAGCGAGCGCTATGGGGTGGAGGTTCTGGACGGCGCGACCGTGGTGCGGGCGCAGGAGGTGACAAGCGCCAGCTGGACCTATGGCGCCGACATGATCGCGGCGGACGGCATGGACGGGCGCGATGTGCTGATCGCGGTGCGGCAGCGGGGAACCTATGCGATCGGTCGGACGGCGAGCCTGGTGCTGACGCTGTGACAATGGGTTGCGATCACAGGGAAACGAGAGAAGGAGTCGGATGATGGATGTCACGCCCATATGGGGCCTGCCGCTGCTGTTCGCGGGCCAGGCGCACAAGGAAATCGCGCATAATGAGGCGCTGGTGCTGATCGACGCGCTGTTGCTGGGCCGGGTGGAGAGTGCGTCGGCGGCCATGCCGCCGGAGGGGCCGGCGCCGGGGCAATGCTGGATCGTCGCGGACGGGGCGCTGGGCGCATGGGAGGGGCAAAGCGGCTCCCTTGCATGCTGGACAGAAGGAGCCTGGCGCTTTGTTCCCGCCCGTGCCGGTTTTGCCGTTACGGTCGCCGACGAAGGACTGACGCGCGTTCATGACGGGAGTCAGTGGCGGGCAGGCCCGATCCGGCCCGATGGCTTTTATATCGGCGACGAAAAAGTGGTTGGCGAGCGCCAGGCGGCTATTGCCGCGCCGAGCGGGGGGGGCGTGATTGACGCGCAGGCCCGATCAACCATCGCCGCCATTCTCGACAGCCTGCGTTCCCACGGCCTGATTGTTGCGTAATATTACGGGATTGCTCATTTCTTGTTGCACGGGTGCGTCAATAGTCTAGAATTTGCAGGCATTAGCCTGATCGGATCGCGTTAAAAGGGCTAGTGCGTTATTTTTGCAACGGTTTCACTAATTGTGGACTTGCCATGAAACCTTCTCCTGACTACAGGGTTTCAGCAGTCCTTCGTGACACTTTTGAAAGGGGAATCCATATGCGGAAGCTTGCCCTCGCGGCTGCGCTTGCGACCAGTGCCCTGGCCACCCCGGCCTTGGCGCGTGATAATAGCTGGTATGTTGGCGTGGACGCCGGCGTGCTGCTCGTTGAAGATCAGGACCTGACCTTCGACGCCGTCCCTCCCGGTGGTTCGGCGGTCCCGTCGATCGACTACCACAAGGGCTATGACTTCGACGCCAACATCGGTTACGACTTCGGTGGCTTCCGCCTCGAAGCCGAAGCCGCCTACAAGCGTGCGAAGATCGATTTCGACAAGACCGGCGGCGGCTTCGGCGGCGCTGCTTCGGCCCTGTCGTTCATGCTGAACGGTTTGCTGGACTTCGGTCCCGATGATGGCCTGCAGGGCTTCGTCGGCGGCGGTGTCGGCGTGTCGCGCGGCAAGCTCGCTTCGGACATCGTGAACGACAGCGACACCGGTTTCGCCTGGCAGGCGATCGCGGGTGTTCGTTACCCGGTCACCAACAATGTCGACGTTTCGCTGAAGTATCGCTTCTTCAACCAGGACGATATCAAGCTGATCCCGGCCTATCAGAGCATCTACGGCCAGGCCGGTTCGAACGCCGAAACCAAGCTGCGCACGCACAGCCTGCTGCTCGGCCTGACCTACAACTTCGGTGCGCCGGAAGAAGCGGCTCCGCCGCCTCCGCCTCCGCCGCCCCCGCCGCCCC
>NZ_ATDP01000078.1 GCF_000445105.1 Sphingobium lactosutens DS20
CCCCGCCGCCGCCTCCGCCGCCCCCGCCGGTTGCAGAGTGCCAGCCGGGACCGTACATCGTGTTCTTCGAATGGGACAAGTCGGACATCACGCCTGATGCCGCCACCATTCTGGACAACGCGGTTTCGGCCTACAGCAGCTGCGGCAGCGCCCAGGTCATGCTTGCCGGTCACGCGGACAAGTCGGGTTCGGCGTCGTACAACGTCGGTCTTTCGCAGCGTCGCGCTGACGCGGTCAAGGCCTACCTGGCTTCGAAGGGTATCCCTGACGGCGTGATGACGACCCAGGCCTTCGGTGAATCGAAGCCCCGCGTCGAAACCGCCGACGGCGTCCGCGAAGTGCAGAACCGTCGCGTGGAAATCACCTACGGTCCGGGCGCAGGCATGTAATCGGATCGTCCTTCCTTCGGGATGGACAGCAAAAAGGAGGGGCCGGTCGAAAGACTGGCCCCTTTTTTGTTGGGGTTGGGGTGTTGTTCGGGCGGGGTTTTGGTGCGGTGGGTTTTGTCGGGGTGGGTTTTGGTCTGGTGGGTTCTGGCGTTTTGGGCCAACGGGGTGCAACTCGCCTAGGCGCTGAGACCGGCTCTAGCCGCTGACCGAACTAATCACTCTAATGGCCCATCTATGAACGGCTGGGCTGTAAAGACAGGCCTTTCCGGTCGTGGAGCAATGACGGGACGATCACGCAGCATTGCAAGCTGGTCGGGGCCATCACAGGGCCGCGCCGTTGCGGACTCCGGACTTAAGATACGGGAAAGGCAGCGATCGGAAAGAGCAATCGGCACCGACTTCATCCTCTCACCGCCTCGGCCCCGGTCCACCATCGAAGATCCGTGACTTGGCCATGGCGACGAAGGACGTCCTCAATCGCAGTCGCCAGTCGCTCCACCACCTCGACAGTTGATATCCGCTTCACCATCCAGCGCCGAACATAGGGTCGGCACGGCTCGATGAAGCAGAGATGACCATTTGGCCATTCTTCGTAATGGCCACAGCCGATCCTGAGCGGGAACGCGCTGTTTGCGATCTGCACGCATCAACCCTACTCTTCCCGATAAACGCGTTCAATTTGGTATCCGTGCCTGGGTAATCCTGCCGCCATCAGAGTAGCGACGGCCTTACCCTTTGGGGCAGACCCGTCTCCTGCCTGGTCAGACACTATGGTTGACCGCAACTCACAATGTGATCGCATCTGGTCGGCTTGCACCAGTCAGGCATCACCCGCAACTTGATGACGTCACATCCCCCCGGTTTGGCGAAGCGATGCCTTATGATTGCAGCACGGCGACGCCCTCGCCTTGATAGGCCGTTTCGTCCAATATGCCTTCGCGCTTGGCGACGAGGGTTGCGACGAGCACTTGGCCCGCGACATTGACGGCGGTGCGGCCCATGTCGAGGATGGGGTCGATGGCGAGCAGCAGGCCGGCGCCTTCGAGCGGCAGACCCAGGGTCGAGAGGGTGAGCGTCAGCATCACGATCGCGCCAGTGAGGCCTGCGGTCGCCGCGGACCCCAGGACCGACACGAAGACGATCAGCGCATAGTCGATGAAGTGCAGCGGGATGCCGTAGAAGCCGGCGACGAACATGGCGGCGAGCGCGGGGTAGATGGACGCGCAGCCATCCATCTTGGTCGTGGAGGCGAGCGGAATCGCGAAGGCGGCATAGCCCTTGTCCACGCCCATGCGTTCGGTGACGGTTTCCGTGACGGGCAGCGTGCCGACCGAGGAGCGCGACACGAAACCCAGCTGGATGGCGGGCCAGGCCTTGGCGAAGAAGGGGCCGGGGCGCAGGCCGTTGGCGATCAGCAACGTCGGGTAGACGACAAGCAGCACCAGCGCGAGGCCAAGATAGATGGCGGCGGTGAAGACGCCAAGCTGGGCGAGCGCGCTCCAGCCATAGGTCGCGATCGCGGTGCCGATCAGCGCGGCCGAACCGATGGGCGTCAGGCGGATGATCCAGCCCAGGATCGCGCGCACGACAGCAAGCAGCGAGCGCACGAAGGCGAGGAAGGGTTCGGCCTTGTCGCCGACCTTGAGCGTGGCGAGGCCCACGACGATCGAGATGACCAGCAGCTGGAGGATATTGAAGGACAGGCTGGTGGTGGCGGCGCCGTCGGTGATGCTGGTGCTGCCGGTCAGGGCCAGGCTGTTGCCGGGGACGAGGCCCTTGAGGAAATCGAGCCAGCCGCCATAGCTGTCGGGCTTGCCGACGGCGAGCGCGGTGCCGCGCAGACCCGCGCCGGGTTCCAGCAGCAGGCCGATGGCAAGACCGATGCTGACGGCGATCAGGCTGGTGATGGCGAACCACAGCAACGTCTGCCCGGCAAGGCGCGCGGCATTGTCCAGCGCCCGCAAATTGGCGATCGACGCCACGATGGCGGCGAAGACCAGTGGTGGCACCACCGCTTTCAGAAGCGAGACGAATATGGACCCGGTGGTCTTGAGCGCGGTGGCGAGCCAGTTGAGATCGCCGCCGGAACCGGCCCCCATTTGACGCGCGACGAGGCCCAGCAGCAGGCCGACGACCATGCCGACCAGAACCTGAAACCCGAAACTGCGAAAATTGAGGGCCATGACGCGTTCTTCCTTGGGGCAACCGGGCGTCTATATCGGCAAGCGGCATGGGGATTGCGCGCAAGCAATTCTTTCAGGGGGGTGAAGCTGGGTGATTGGCTGGACCCGATGGCTGTGCCAGACAGGTCTGATGATTTCGGGGAGCAGATATATGGGTTTGGGCAAGGCGTGTCTGGGACTGGCGCTGGCGATGGCGCCGCAGATGGCGCAGGCGGCCGCGGATGCGGGGGTCGCCAAGGACATATTGATGCGATCGGTCGCGTTTCGCACGGTCCAGGGGGCGGGGCAGGTGCCCAAGCTGGCGGGCTATTATGCCGACATATTGAAACAGGCGGGCTTTGCCGACGATGATGTGGTCATCACCCCGATGGGTGAGACGGCGACCTTCGCCGCGACCATCAAGGGGCGGGATGCGGCGCTCAAGCCCCTGCTGATGATCGGGCATATGGATGTGGTGGAGGCCGATCCCAAGGACTGGACCCGCGACCCGTTCGTCCCGGTCGAGGAAAATGGCTATATCTTCGGCCGCGGGGCGGAGGACAATAAATATGATGTCGCGATGATGGTCGCGACTCTGGCGCAGTTGAAGAAGGAAGGCTGGAAGCCGCGTCGGACCGTGACATTGCTGTTGTCGGGCGACGAGGAAACCGACATGGCGACGACGCGCGCGCTGGCTGCAAAATATCAGGACGCCGAAATGCTGCTCAACGGCGATGGCGGCGGCGGATTGCTGAGCGAAGAGGGGAAGCCCGTCCTGTATCAATTGCAGGCGGGCGAGAAGACCTATGCCGATTTCGAGATCGGCTTTACCGATGCGGGCGGCCATAGCAGTGCGCCAACGCCGGGCAACCCCATCTATCGCCTGGCGAAAGCGATCGACCGGATTGCGGCCTTTCAGTTTCCGCTGATGCGCAACGAATTGACCAAGGCGTCGCTGACCCTGTCCGCCGACCGGATCGGTGGCGAGGTGGGCGAGGCGATGCGCCGCTTTGCCGAAACCGGCGATCCAAAAGCGGCGGAGATATTGTCAAGCCGCCCGGAATTTGTCGGGCAGGTGCGCACGACCTGCGTCGCGACCATGGCGCAGGCCGGCCATGCGCTCAATGCGCTGCCCCAGAGCGCCAAGGTCAGCGTCAATTGCCGGATCTTCCCCGGCGTGGCGATCAAGGATGTGAAGGCGCAGCTGACGAAGGTCGTCCATGATCCGAGCGCCACGATCACGACTTTGGGCGATCCGACCGGCAGCGATGCATCGGCGCTTCGGGAGGATGTGATGCAGGCGGTGCGGGACGCCGTTCTGGCGCGTGCGCCGGGCATTGCGATCATGCCGGGCATGTCGGCAGGGGCCACGGACAGTGTCCATTTCCGCGCGCTGGGGGTGCCGAGCTATGGCGTGTCGAGCCTGTTCATGCGCGCGGAGGATGGCTTTGCCCATGGGTTGAACGAGCGTGTGCCGGTGGCGGGCATCCGGGAATCGCTGGAGCAGTGGGACCGGGTGGTCCGGGCGCTGGCGAGGTAGTTTTCATCTTCAAAAAAAATCCCGTCATTCCCGCGAAAGCGGGAACCCATCTCCTGACCTCGCCACCGAAGTTGACTTTCGGGAGATGGGTTCCCGCTTTTGCGGGGATGACGGCAATATTCAGCTATGGGTTTTACCCGCGGACGGCGATGCCGTTGGCGGCTGACAGGATCGCCTTGACCGAAGCGGTCGCCACGTCGCTGTCCGTGCCGATGCCGAAGACCGTGCGGCCGTCGGGCGTGCGGCATTCGACATAGGCGGCGGCGTTGACGTCGCTGCCCGCGCCGATGGCGTGTTCGCTATAATCGGCGATTTCCAGCTGGACGCCAAATTCGTCGCGCAGCGCCGCCAGCACCGAGGAGAGCAGGCCGTTGCCGCGACCGGAAATGCTGCGTTCGCCGCCCTTGTGACTGATCTTGCCGGTAAAGATGCGATCGCCCGCCTGGCCGCCTTCCTGATAGTCGATGAGGGCATAGGGCTGATCACTGGTCAGGCAATAATGAGCGTCGAAGGCTTCGCTGATGTCGGCGGCGTTGAGTTCGCGGCTGGAGCTATCGGCCAGGGCCTGAACCACGCGGGAAAAGTCCGCCTGCATCCGCTTGGGCAGCTTGTAGCCCTTGTCCTGTTGGAGAACCCAGGCGACGCCGCCCTTGCCGGACTGGCTGTTGACGCGGATGACCGCTTCATAGTCTCGGCCCAGATCCTTGGGATCGATCGGCAGGTAGGGCACGTTCCAAATCTGGTCGTTGCGCGCATCCTGCGCGGCAAAGCCCTTCTTGATCGCGTCCTGATGGCTGCCGGAAAAGGCGGTGAAGACCAGTTCGCCGGCATAAGGATGACGGGGGTGGACCGGCAGCTGGTTGCAATATTCGACCGTCTGAATGACGTCGTCAATATCGCTGAAATCCAGGCCAGGGTTGATCCCCTGCGTATACATGTTGAGCGCGACGGTCACGAGGTCGCAGTTGCCGGTGCGTTCGCCATTGCCGAACAGGCAGCCTTCGACGCGATCCGCGCCCGCCATGATGCCCAGCTCGGCGGCCGCGACGCCGGTGCCGCGATCATTATGGGTGTGGAGCGAGATGACGACACTGTCGCGGCGCGAGATGTTGCGGCAGATCCATTCAATCTGGTCGGCATAGATATTGGGCGTGGCGCATTCGACCGTGGCGGGCAGGTTCAGGATCAGCGGCCGCTCCGGCGTGGGCCGGAGTATCTCCATCACCGCCTCGCAACATTCCAGGCTGAAATCCAGTTCGGCGGTGGAGAAGGTTTCGGGCGAATATTCGAAATGCCAGTCGGTGTCGGGCTGGGCGGCGGCATGGTCGCGCAGCAGCTTGGCGGCGTTGACGGCGATGTCGCGAACCTGGCTGCGCTCCATCTGGAACACGATATTGCGCCAGGCCGGCGAAATCGCGTTGTAGACATGGACGATCGCCTGCTTGGCGCCGCGCAGGCTTTCAAAGGTCGTGGCAATGAGGTCGGCACGCGCCTGTGTCAGCACCTGCGGCATGACGTCGTCGGGGATGGCGCCGCCTTGCGCCAGGCCGGAGATGAAATCGAATTCAGTCGCGCCGGCGGAGGGGAAGCCGACCTCGATTTCCTTGACGCCAACCTTGACCAGCAGGTCGAAGAAACGCCGTTTCTTTTCGACGTTCATCGGATCGATCAACGACTGGTTGCCGTCGCGCATGTCGGTCGAGAGCCAGCGGGGCGGCGCGGTGATGACCCGGCTGGGCCACTGGCGGTCGGGCAGATCGACCTGGGGGAAGGGGCGATATTTCAGCGAAGGATCGGTCAGCATCATGGGATCGGATATTTCCTGCGGCGGACGCGCCTGTGCGTCCGGGGAGCGACTTGACTGTGATGGATGCCCTTAGGCGGATCAACGCTGCCCTCAGCCGGGAGGCAGCACAAAAGCCACGCCTAAGGGCGTGTAAGTCGTAGCAGGGGAAGGCGCGCGACGCTCTGCATGATGCGCGGTGCATACGCAAAACGGGGCCGACATGCAAGCCAGCCCCGTTTATCGGACATTTTATGTCGCGGCGTTACTGTTTCTCGAAGCCGGCGATGATCTTGAGTTCGATCGCGTCTCCTACCACCGGCACACCATAGCCCATGCCGAATTCGCTGCGCTTGATCGTGCCGGTCGCAACGAAGCCGACATTTTCCTTCTTGCTCATCGGCTGGATGCCGGCGCCGTAGAGTTCGGCGTCGAGCGTCACGGGCTTGGTCACGCCATGCAGGGTAAGGTTGCCCGTGATTTCAGCGCCGGTCGCGCCGTCAGGCTTGACGCTGGTCGAGACGAAGGTTGCGGTCGGGAATTTCGCGGCATCGAAAAAGTCGGGCTTCATCAGATGCTCGTCGAGCTTGGTGACGCCGGTGCGCAGGTTGGCGACCTGGAATTCCACTGACACCTTGCTGTTGGCCGGGTTCGCCTTGTCGAGGGTAAGCGTGCCGGTCGGCTCGGCGATGGTGCCCATATTGTTGGTAAAGCCCATATGGTCCCAGGCGAAAACGACCTGGGTATGGCCGCCATCGACCTTGTAGGTGCCGCCGGTGACTTTCGCGACGTCCTTCGTGCCGGGGGCAGAGGTCGGCATCTGCGCGACGAGGGCGGTGCCGCCGGCCAGCGCGATCAGGGCGGCGGCGGGGATCAGGAATTTCTTCATGGGGACAGACTCTCCGAAATGCTCAAGGGCGCGGCCATGATAAGCCGCGCCCCTGGCAAGTTCCAGAGCCATGAAGCGGAACGGATCGTTTCGATAAACCGCCGGTCCGCTTCACGATCTTCTCCCCAAGGACTGGGAAGAGTGCCGGATCAGTTCTTGTCCTTGTCCACCAGCTTGTTGGCGCCGATCCAGGGCATCATCGCGCGCAGCTTGGCGCCGGTTTCCTCGATCGGGTGGCGCTGGGCGGCGATTCGGCTGGCCTTGAGTTCAGGCTGGCCGGCGCGGTTGTCGAGCACGAAGTTCTTGACGAAGCGACCCGACTGGATGTCGGCGAGCACGCGCTTCATTTCCTTCTTGGTTTCTTCGGTGATGATGCGCGGGCCGGTCTTGATATCACCATATTCGGCCGTGTTGCTGATCGAATAGCGCATGGTGGCGATGCCGCCTTCATACATCAGGTCGACGATCAGCTTGAGTTCGTGGAGGCATTCGAAATAGGCCATTTCGGGCGAGTAGCCCGCTTCGACCAGCGTTTCGAAACCGGCCTGCACCAGCGCGGTGGTCCCGCCGCACAAGACGGCCTGTTCACCAAACAGGTCGGTTTCGCATTCCTCGCGGAAATTGGTTTCGATGATGCCGCTGCGGCCGCCGCCCACGCCCGAAGCGTAGGAGAGGGCGATGTCATGCGCGTTGCCGGTCGCGTCCTGATGGACGGCGATGAGGCAGGGGACGCCGCCGCCGCGCTGATATTCGCCGCGCACGGTGTGGCCCGGACCCTTGGGCGCGATCATGATGACGTCGACGTCCTTGCGCGGCTCGATGAGGCCGAAATGGACGTTGAGGCCATGGGCGAAGGCGAGCGCTGCGCCGGGGCGCAGATTGTCATGCACGTCGGCGGCATAGATGGCGGCCTGATGCTCGTCGGGTGCGAGGATCATGAAGACGTCGGCCCAAGCGGCGGCTTCGGCGTTGGGCAGCACCTTGAAGCCCGCGCCTTCGGCCTTCTTGGCGCTCGGCGAACCAGCACGGAGTGCAATGCAGACTTCGGCGACGCCGCTGTCGCGCAGATTCTGCGCATGAGCGTGACCCTGGCTGCCATAGCCCAAAATGGCGACCTTCTTGCCCTTGATCAGGCCGATGTCCGCGTCGCGATCGTAATAAACCTTCATGTCTCGTCTCTTCCCTCGAACAAATGCCCTCGCCCCGCTGGGAGAGGATATGAAATCTTGGTTCGGCGACGCCGGACCTAGATGATGATGGAGGAGGGGGCTTTGCCGATCGATGGCTCCCCCTCTCGCTGCTGCGACCAGGCGGGCAGGCCGCCAGGTCTCCGCAATTCTCTCCCCGAGGGGAGAGGCAATTCGGGTCAGTTTGCTTCCTTGCCCCGCATGAGGCCGACGACGCCGGTGCGGCCGACTTCGACAAGGCCGATCTGGCGCATGAGCGCCACGAAATTGTCCACCTTCTCGGTCGTGCCGGTAAGTTCGAAGATGAAGCTTTCGATCGTGGTATCCACCACCTTGGCGCGGAACACGTCGGCAAGGCGCAGCGCCTCGATGCGGTCCTCACCCGTGCCCGCGACCTTGACCAGCGCCAGTTCGCGTTCGACGAAGGGGCCGGCGTCGGTCAGGTCCGTCACCTTGTGCACCGGCACCAGCCGGTCGAGCTGGGCAATGATCTGGTCGATTACCTTGGGCGGGCCGCTGGTGACGATGGTGATGCGGCTGATCGCATGATCGTCGGTAATGTCGGCCACGGTCAGGCTGTCGATATTATAGCCGCGCGCGGTGAACAGGCCGGCGATCCGCGCCAATATGCCCGCTTCGTTCGAAACGGTCAGCGACAGGACATGCCGCTGGCTGAGTTCTTCCTGAATATGCATCAGATGGTTCCGTGATCCTGATGGTCTTCGGCCTGCCCGTCGGGCGCGGGCTTGTCATGGCGCTGCGAAATCATGGCGACGAAGGCGAAATGCCATTCGCCGTCCTGCCGATGGGCAAGGCGTGCGGGGAAGCCCGATACCGCGTCGAACATCCTTTCCAGCCTTTCCCCTACATAGCGGGGAGCGACCAGCAGTGTGCCGATATGCCGCTTGTTGAAATCGAACCCATGGTCGAGATGCACTTCCCATTCCTCATTTTCGGGATCGGCATGGTCCGTGGTCCAGCCGGTCAACTCGGCCGTGCCAGCCTGCCGTTCGAAATCCCATGGCTCCGACACATGAATGCGGAGCTTCAGATGCTGCGTCACATGCCTGTCCTTACACCAGCGCCTTGGCCTCATCGGACATGATGCCGGCGATCTGGTTGGGATCAAGCAGCATGTCGGTATGCGCCGCGCCCGACGGGATCATCGGGAAACAATTGGACAGCTTGGCCACGCGGCAATCGACGATCACCGGGCCGGGGGTTTCGAGCATCTGGCGGATGCCGCTTTCCAGATCATCCGGACCTTCGATCCGGATGCCGGTCCAGCCATAGGCCTCGCCCAGCTTCACGAAGTCGGGCAGACTATCGGAATAGCTGTTGGAATAGCGGCTTTCATAGGTCAGTTCCTGCCACTGGCGGACCATCCCCATATATTCATTGTTGAGGATGAAAATCTTGACCGGCAGGCGATATTGGATCGCGGTGCCCAGTTCCTGGATATTCATCTGAATGGAGGCGTCGCCCGCGATGCAGATGGTGATGCTGTCAGGATTGCCCATCTGCGCGCCGATTGCCGCCGGAAAGCCATAGCCCATCGTGCCCAGACCACCCGAGGTCAGCCATTTGTTGGGGGCTTCGAACCCGAAATGCTGGGCGGCCCACATCTGGTGCTGGCCGACTTCGGTCGTGATGATGACATCCTTGCCGGTCGAAATGCAGGCCTGATACAGGTCGGCGATCGCGCGTTGCGGCATGATTTCCGGCCCGGTTTCGGGATAGGACAGGCTGCGCTTGGCGCGCCATTGCGCAATGCGGGACCACCAGTCGGACAGATCCTGCTGCTGATGCCCGCGCTGTTTCCAGAGCGCGATCATATCGTCGAGCGCGCTGCCGACATCCGCGACCACCGCCAGGTCGACATCGACCGTCTTGTTGATCGAGCTGCGGTCAATGTCGATATGGATCTTGCGGCTATTCGGCGCGAAGGCGTCGAGCCGGCCTGTCACCCGATCGTCGAAACGCGCGCCGATGCACAGGATGAGGTCCGCCTGGTTCATCGCCCAATTGGCTTCATAGGTGCCGTGCATGCCAAGCATGCCGAGCCACTGGTCCGACGAAGCCGGGAATGCGCCCAAGCCCATCAGCGTCGACGTGACCGGCGCGCCGGTCAGGGCCGCGAGTTCGCGCAGCAGCGCGCTCGCCTGCGGGCCTGAATTGATGACACCGCCGCCGGTATAGAGGATCGGGCGTTCGGCCGCGGCCAGCATTTCGACAGCCGCGTCGATCGCAGCGGCGTCCGCCTTGGTCTGCGGACGATAGCTGGCGTGAACCTTGAGTTCCGGGCGCGCATAGGGCGCGGTCGCGATCTGCACATTTTTGGGAATGTCGACGACGACCGGACCGGGGCGGCCGGTGGTGGCGATATGGAACGCCTCATGCACGACGCCGGCCAGCTTCGCCGGGTCCTTCACCAGATAATTATGCTTGCTGCAATGGCGCGTGATGCCGACCGTATCGGCCTCCTGAAAGGCGTCGGTGCCGATCAGTTGCGTGGGAACCTGCCCGGTGATGACGATCATCGGGATGGAATCAAGCAGCGCGTCGGTGATGCCGGTGACGGCATTGGTCGCGCCGGGGCCGGAGGTGACGAGCACGACGCCGGGCTTGCCGGTCGAGCGCGCATAGCCCTCCGCCATATGCGTCGCGCCCTGTTCATGGCGAACGAGGACGTGACGGATCGTGGGGTGATTGTAGAGCGCGTCATAGATGGGCAGCACCGCGCCGCCCGGATAGCCGAACACGACTTCGACGCCCAGATCGACCAGGCATTCGACCAAAATGTCCGCGCCGCTCTTTTCGGCCACGATGAAACTCCTCTTGTTGCTGCAAGCCGCCTGTTTGCGCCGTGGTGAGGGCGATGGCAAGGCGCCTGCCTCTAGTGGACATAAAATGGCTGGTCAAGCGTTAATAGTGTAATAAAGTTGCTAATTCCTCAATAATATTGTCATCTAAATATCTCTCCTCGCGTCGCCAGCTTGCCGGGGGCTGGCGCGCGAACCAGGTATATTGCCGTTTGGCATATTGGCGCGTGGCGCGTTGGCCGCGCTCGATCATGGTGTCGCGGTCCATGTCGCCGTTCAGCCATGCGGCGATGTCCGGCACGCCGATCGCCCGCATCACGGGCAGGGCGGGATCGAGGTCGCGCGCGAGCAGGGCCTTTACTTCCGCCACGGCGCCCTGATCGAGCATCTGCATGAACCGCCGATCGCACCGGTCGACCAGCCACGGGCGAGGCGGCAGCAGGATAAGAGGGGCGAGGGCGATGCGATCGCCTATGCCGCCGCTTTTTTGCGCCTGCCATGCCTTGAGCGTACGGCCGGTCGAGCGGATCACTTCGAGCGCGCGGGCAACGCGCGCGGTGTCCGCAGGCGCGAGACGCGACGCAGCCTCCGGGTCTTCGTGGCGCAGCGCCTCATGCGCCTGCGCCACGGGCAGGGCGCGGACGGCAGCGCGGATGTCTGGATCAATGTCCGGCACGGGCGCGATTCCGTCGAGCAGGGTGCGCAGATAGAGGCCGGTGCCGCCAACGAGGATCGGAAGCTTGCCCTGGTCATGAGCCGCGTCGATTTCCACGCGCGCGTCGGCTGCCCAGCGCGCCGCCGAGCAGGCCTCCGCGCCGTCGATATGGCCGAACAGGCGGTGAGGCACGTCACTCATCTCCTCCGGCGAAGGGCGGGCGGACAGAATGGAGAGGTCCGCATAGACCTGGCTGGCGTCGGCGTTGATGACGATGCCGTCGGCCCGGCGGGCAAGGCGGATGGCGAGCGCGCTCTTGCCGCTGGCGGTCGGCCCGGCAATAAGCGCGACCCGTGGGCGGGATTCGCCGCTGCCTGTTTTTGGTTCGGGAGTAAGCATGTTCGTCGCGACCTTAGTGGCTAGTGGCTCAATGGGGCAGGGGGATATTGCCGAGGCCGCCGACCGGCTGCGCGATGCGGGCTGCGCGCCCAGCGATTGCTGCTGGCTGGACGTGGACAAGGCGGCCGACCTGTTTTTCAGCGTTGATCCGGCTGCCGCCCGCGCTGCGCTGGCCGCGGCAGGCAAAAGCATCGACGTCATCGTCCAGGCGAGCGAGACGCGCGCCAAGTCATTGCTGATCGCCGACATGGATTCGACCATGATCACCGTCGAATGCATCGATGAGCTGGCCGATTATGCCGGCATCAAGCCGCAGATCGCCGAGATCACCGAGCGGGCGATGCGCGGCGAACTGGACTTTGCCGGTGCGCTGCATGAACGAGTCGCGTTGCTGAAAGGCCTGTCCGACAGCGCCATTGACCACTGCCGCGCCGAGCGGGTGCGGATCATGCCCGGTGCCAAGGCGCTGGTGCGGACGATGAAGGCGCGGGGCGCGCGGACATTGCTGGTGTCCGGCGGCTTCACGCGCTTTACCGGACCGGTTGCAGCCGAGATCGGGTTTGATGCGCATGTCGCCAATGTGCTGGATATCGCCGACGGGGCCTTGCTGGGCACGGTCGAGACGCCGATCGTGGACGCTGCGCGCAAGCGGGCTGAACTGGACGCCGCCATTGCAGGGGGCGTCGATCGGGCGCTGACGCTGGCGGTCGGCGATGGCGCCAACGACATTCCTATGATCGAGGGCGCGGGGCTGGGCGTGGCCTATCATGCCAAGCCCCGGACGCGGGAAGCCGCCGCCGCGGAGATCGTTCATGGCGACCTGTCGGTGTTGCTCTATGCGCAGGGCATCGCGTCCGGCCAGTGGGTGGTTGCGTAGTCGGACCGGCGGCTCGGGTCGGATCAGTGGCCCGGCCCGAACAGCATCCAAAGCGCCATCGCCATCATCATCAGATTTTCGGTCAGGGAGAAAAAGCCCAGCGGCACATTGCTGCTGCCCCCGACGCAGGCGCATTTGAGTTCCCGCTTGTCGAGATAGACGGCCTTGAAAACGGATGCCGCGCCGATGCTGCCAATGAATAGTGCCACCGGGATGGAAAGCCAGTCCAGCGCCTGCGTCAACATCAGCAGTCCTGCGCCCAGCTCCAGAAACGGGTAAAGTTGACCATAAGGCGGCAGGCGGCGGGCCAGCAGGTCATAATTCAGGAACATGGTGGAAAATTGCTCCGCATCCTGCAATTTCAGCATGGCGAGCAGGACCATGGCGATAGCGATGAATCGCTCCACCGTCACCAGCGACAGGAATGGCAGGCCCGTGAGCCAGTCAACCGCCAGCGCCAGCAGCCCCGCGATCGCGAACACGGTGAGCACGGGCACATAGCTGGTGGCGTCGGGATCGCGCACCTTGAGGCCCAGATAGCGTCGCAGATCGTCATGGCCGCCGATACGCTGGCCATCAATGAAGGTCTGCGGCGTCGTCTTGACGCCGTGCTGCGCCTTGAAGGCATCGGTTTCTTCGCGGGTTTTGAGCCAATGATCCTCGACCCGATAGCCATGGCGTTTCAGCAACCAGCGGGATTTGATGCCATAGGGGCAAATGTGGCTGGGCATCACCATGCGATAAAGGCTGGCGGTTTTGTCTTGGTGCTGGGCCATGGCGCATCCTTGCATTGAGAGGGGATGGATGCTCCCCATATAGGGTCCGTACCATGGTACGGAGTCAAGGCATGGGTGAAACGATTTCCGGGCTCGCTCGGTCGGCCGGTGTAAACGTGGAAACGGTCCGCTATTATCAGCGCCGTGGGCTGATCGCGACGCCGCCGCGCGGTCGAGGCGTACGGCGCTATGGCGCACAGGATGTGCGGCGGCTGGGCTTCATCCGGTCCGCGCAGGCGGCCGGTTTCACGCTGGATGAAATAGCGGAATTGCTGGAACTGGACGCTGGGCAGGATCGTGCGAGGGCGCGCGAATTAGCCGCCGAGCGGATCGCCGCGCTGGACGCCAGGATCACGGCGTTGCAGCAGGCGCGGTCCGCGCTGGAGCGGCTTGCCCGGCAGTGCCATGAAACGGAGGAGGGACCGTGCCCGATCCTCACGGCATTCGAAACGTGAGGGAATGGGAACGGGCCGTAAGACGCCTATTCCAGTCCCGCGACCAGCCCGTCGATCGCGCCCTGAAGAATATAGCTGGCGGCGAGTTTATCCACCAGCTCGTCGCGGCGCGCGCGGCTGGCGTCGGCCTCCAGCAAGGTGCGGGTGACCGCCTGCGTCGACCAGCGCTCGTCCCAGAGCAGGATGGGTAGGCCAAGGTCGGCGATATTGTGCGCGAAGGCGCGGCTGGCCTGCGCGCGCGGTGAAAAGCTGCCGTCGAGGTTGAGGGGAAGGCCGATGACGACGCCCTTCACCTGCTGCTGGTCGATGAAGGCGGCCAGGCCGATCTTGTCCTTGCCGAATTTGCCGCGGGTAACGGTGTAGGCGGGGCTGGCGATCGTCCAGGCCGCGTCGCAGAGTGCTAGGCCGATGGTCTTGGTGCCCACGTCCATGCCGATCAGCCGCCCACCATGGGGTAAAGCCTGTCGGAAGTCCGCGCGATCTGTCGTCACCATTGTCATGCCGGTGCCTGTGTCACCGATCGCGGCGAATGTCACTCGCCGCGAAAGGCCGCCAGCCTTTTTAGCGCATCCTCCCGCACATTGCCCCAGAACAAGCTATAGTCATAGACGTGGTAATTATTGCCCGGCAGGGTGAAGGGCCCCATGTCGACCGGCTCCCCGATCATCAGCACGCCACTGGTATCGCAGCGCGCCGGCACGATGCCGGGGACCAGCTTGGGCGGCTGACCTTCTTCGCGCGCGTCGAGCGTTCCCTTGTTCGCGCTGGCCGGCGCCTGGCCGTTGAAGGCGCCGGTAATGGGATTGGTGCAGAGCATGTGCGTGCCCTTGCGCGGGCGGCCGGTATAGCCGCTCTTGCGTTCAAAGCTGTCGACCACGGCGGAGGGGTCGGCCGGTTCGGCGTAGCTTTGCCAGCTGACGATGCAATGCGCTTGGTCGCGGCGCGCGCAGGCGGGCAGGCCGAGCGCAGGCAGGTCCGCCTCCACCGAAACGGGCCAGCCCACGACATAGGCGGCGACGATCCGGTCCGCAATCGGCTTGCCCGCGACTTGGTTCCGCAGCAATTCCAGCAGGTGACGCGAGCCTTGGCTATGTGCGGCAAGGATGAGCGGGCCTTCCGGGTTGGCTTTGAGGAAAGCCGCAAAGGCCTGGCGCACATCGCCATAGGCGGCCGCCAGCGCCTTGTCGCCTTCCGGTCCCTGCGTCAGGAACGCGCCATAATTGGCCTGGCGATAGCGCGGCGCCCAGATGGCGCCCGCGCCGTTGAAGGCGCTGGCCTGGCCGGCGACGAAGCGGCGCGCGGTGGCATTGGCCTCCACATTATCCAGCGCCGCGTTCCAGTGCGCGCTGCCGAAGGTGGTGATGTAGCTGGTGGGATGGATGAAAAAGACCGCAGCCTGGCCCCTTTCCTTGGAAACGGGCGTGCCCGCAGGCGTCCAGAGCGCCGGATTGTCCTTCGCTATGTCCGGTCGCGCGATCCACATCGTCGCGTCGGCATAGGCATCGGCCGGCAGGGGCTTGAGCGGTTCGAAAGGCTCGCGTGGCACCATCACGGCGCGGATCAGCGCATTTCCCCAAAGTGCGTAAACCGCGCTCGCGCCGATCGCCAGCACGACCAACGCCGCGACGACATAGAGGAATTTGCGCGCCACCCTTTTCTCTCCGCCCTTTTGGAACATTTCGCTCCCTTGCCGCCTCATGTCTGGCGCAAGGACGGCACCCGCGCAAGAGGCGCGAAAGCGGCTTGATGGCGGGCGGTGCCGATGGTAGCGGCAACCCATGTCGATAGACCTTCAGACCGTGAAAAAGATCGCCAGCCTGTCGCGCATTTCCGTGACGGATGCCGAGGCGGAGGCGATGGTGCCCGAACTCAACAACATTCTGGGCTGGGTGGAGCAACTGGGCGAGGTGGACGTGACCGGCGTGGAGCCGATGACGGCCGTCATCCCCAACCAGCAGCGCCTGCGCGACGATGTCGTCACCGATGGCGATGTGCGCGACAAGGTGCTGGCCAACGCGCCGCAAGCCGAACATGGCTTTTTCGCGGTGCCCAAGGTGATCGAGTGACCTTCTTTGTCGCCATTCGCCATGAACTGGTCGAAGGGCTTCACTTCTCTTCAAGGAAGGACTGGGCTTCGACAGGCTCAGCCCGAACGGGGTTAGAGTTTTGACTGATCTGACTGATCTTACCGTAGCCGACATTCGCGACGGATTCCGCGCCGGCGATTTTTCGGCGCGCGAGGTGGCGGAGGCGTTCAACGCCAATGTCGCCGCGGCCAAGGCGCTCAATGCCTTCATCGTGGAAACGCCGGAAAAGGCGCTGGACGCGGCCGATGCCGCCGACAAGGCGAAGGCCGCCGGCGAAACGCTGGGTGCGCTTGCCGGCGTGCCGATCGGCATGAAGGACCTGTTCTGCACCCAGGGCGTCCAGACCACGGCGGCCAGCCACATGCTGGAAGGCTTCGTGCCCACCTATGAATCGACCGTGTCCGGCAAGCTGTGGGCGGCGGGCGCGGGGATGCTGGGCAAGCTCAACCTCGACCAGTTCGCCATGGGGTCGTCGAACGAGACGAGCTATTATGGCAATGTGATTTCGCCCTGGCGGCGCGGCGGAGGCGACAATGCGGCGCTGGCACCCGGTGGCTCTTCGGGCGGTTCTTCGTCTGCGATTGCCGCGCGGCTGTGCCCGGCGGCGACCGGCACCGACACGGGCGGTTCAATCCGTCAGCCCGCCGCCTTTACCGGCATCAGTGGCATCAAGCCGACCTATGGCCGCTGCTCGCGCTGGGGTATCGTCGCCTTCGCTTCCTCGCTCGATCAGGCGGGGCCGATGGCGCGGACGGTGCGCGACAACGCCATCCTGCTGGAGGTCATGTCGGGCTTTGACCCCAAGGATTCGACCAGCCTTGACCTTCCCGTCCCGCAGTGGGAGGCGAATTTGTCGAGCGATCTCAAGGGGAAGAAGGTCGGTATTCCCAAGGAATATCGCCCCGAAGGCCTGAACCCGGAAATCTCCGCCTTGTGGGATCGCGGCATCGAATGGCTGAAGGATGCCGGCGTCGAAGTCGTGGACGTGTCACTGCCGCATACGCAATATGCGCTGCCGACCTATTATATCATCGCGCCAGCCGAAGCCTCTTCCAACCTCGCCCGCTATGACGGCGTGCGCTATGGCCAGCGCGACTTGCCCGATGGGGCGGGCTTGCAGGACATGTATGCCGCGACCCGCGCCGCCGGCTTCGGCCCGGAGGTCAAGCGCCGCATCATGATCGGCACCTATGTGCTGTCGGCAGGCTTCTACGACGCTTATTATACCCAGGCGCAGAAGGTCCGGGCGCTGATCGCGCGCGATTTCGACCTGGCGTTCGAAAAGTGCGACCTGCTGCTGACGCCGACCGCGCCGAGCGCCTCCTTCGCGCTGGGCGAGAAGCAGGCCGATCCGCTGGCCATGTATCTGAACGACGTCTTCACCGTGCCGGCGTCGCTGGCGGGGCTGCCGGCGATGGCGGTGCCGGGTGGGCTGGATTCGGCGGGGCTGCCGATCGGGTTGCAGGTGATCGGCAAGGCGCTGGACGAGCAAACGGTTTTGAACGCATCGCTGGCGCTGGAAGAACGGGCCGGCTTCACGGCGCGGCCGGACAAGTGGTGGTGACCTATACTCCCGTTCGCCCTGAGCGTGTCGAAGGGCTGCACTTTTCTTCAAGAAAGGACTGGGCTTCGACAAGCTCAGCCCGAACGGAAACAAGACCATGAGTGACTATCGCATCCAGGGCGCAACCGGAGAGTGGGAGGTCGTGATCGGCCTGGAGGTCCATGCGCAGGTGACGTCGAACGCCAAGCTGTTTTCCGGCGCGGCGACGGCGTTCGGCGCGGAGCCCAACACGCAGGTCAGCTTGGTCGACGCGGCCATGCCCGGCATGCTGCCTGTGCCCAACCGCGAATGCATCCGCCAGGCGGTGCGCACCGGCATGGCGATCGACGCGCAGATCAACAAATGGTCGCGCTTCGACCGAAAGAATTATTTCTACGCGGATCTGCCGCAGGGCTATCAGATCAGCCAGCTCTATCACCCGATCGTGGGCGAGGGCGCGATCGATATAGTGCTTGACGAGAAGAACCCCGAAACCAGCACCAAGCGCATCGGCGTCGAGCGCATCCATATCGAGCAGGATGCCGGCAAGCTGATGCATGACCAGCACCCCACCAGTTCCTATGTCGACCTCAACCGGTCGGGCGTGGCGCTGATGGAAATCGTGTCGAAGCCCGACATGCGTTCGCCTGCCGAAGCCGGAGCCTATCTGTCGAAGTTGCGGACGATCCTGCGCTATGTGGGGTCGTGCGACGGCAATATGGACCAGGGTTCGATGCGCGCTGACGTCAACGTCTCCGTGCGCAGGCCCGGCGAGCCGTTCGGCACGCGGACCGAGACGAAGAATGTGAACTCCGTCCGTTTCGTCATGGCCGTGGTCGAGCATGAGGCGAACCGGCAGGTCGACGTGCTGGAGGCCGGCGGCAGCATCGTGCAGGAAACGCGCCTCTACGACCCCGATCGCAACGAGACGCGCTCGATGCGGTCGAAGGAAGATGCGCACGACTATCGCTACTTCCCCGATCCTGACCTTTTGCCCTTGGAACTGGACGACGCGTTTCTGGAGGAATGCCGCCAGTCGCTGCCCGAACTGCCGGACGCCAAGCGGGCGCGCTATGTGAACGATCTGGGCTTGTCCGCCTATAATGCGACGACCCTGACCGCCGACGCCGACACCGCCCGCTGGTTCGAAGCGCTGCTGGCCGAAGGCGCACGCATCCAGAAGAAGAGCGAGGGAGAAGTCGCCAAGGCCTCGGCCAACTGGCTGCTGTCGGAGCTTTATGGCGCGCTCAATCGCCTGGGCAAGTCGCTGGACGAAAGCCCGGTCGGGCCGGAAGAGGGCGCTGAACTGCTGGCGCTGGTGGCAGACGGCACGATCAGCGGCACCATTGCCAAGCAGGTGTTTGAGATCATGCTGGAAACGGGCGCGCGCGCGCCGGCCATCGTCGAGGAAAAGGGCCTGAAGCAGACGTCCGACACGGGCGCGATCGAGGCCGCGGTCGCCAAGGTGCTGGCCGACAATGCTGACAAGGTCGCGCAATATAGGGGCGGCAAGGAAGCGCTGTTCGGTTTCTTCGTCGGCCAGACGATGAAGGCGATGCAGGGCAAGGCTAATCCTCAGGTCGTCAACGAAATGGTGAAGAAGGGTCTGGCTGGCTGAGCCGGCCCGATCATTCGGAGCAATGCCAAAGGGGCGCTTGGCCGGGCGCCCCTTTTTTTATGCCCACGCCAATGGGCAAAGAGAAGGGGCGCCGCCGGGGGACCAGCGACGCCCCTCTTTATGTTCGGCGCCCTTGGGGAGGGATATGTGCCGAAGCGGAAGCGGCGGACCGGGAGGGTCTGTGGGGTGTGGCCCGCCGCTTCAAAGGTCAGACGTCACAGGACGAAGTTAACCGTCGCGCGAAATGAGATGGCGACGTGATTTTGTTGTTCCTCCGCGCCAAATTCGCCGCCGACGCGGAACGTGTCCGTGCCGCCATAGAGGCGCGCGCGGCCGGTCCAGCCATTGGTGCGATCTTCCGCCACCAGCGTGAACTGGTCACCATCCTTGAAATAGGCGGTGGTGTCGCCGAGCGATCCGCCGATGATCTGGCGCCGGCCGCCCTCCAGCTCCAGCCGGACCCAGCCGTCAGCCGGATCAAGACTACCGAAATCATAGCCGGCCGTGATCGTGCCGTTGGCAGTGGTTTCGTCGCTCGTGCGGCCAAGCACCGTCAGATTGAAGGCGTCGCCACCCCCGGTTTCGGCATAACCATCTTCCTTGAGCCGGTAATAGTCGATGCCGACTGCCGGACGCAGGCTGAAACGGTTGAACTGCATCTGATAGGAGAGGCCGGCTGTCGCGGAATAGAGATCGCCATCCCATTCGCCGTCAGCGGTGCGCGTCACGTCGCCATTTTCGAAATGGCGGCTGCCCGAGAAGTTGATCTTGGCCGCAGACAGGCGGGCAAAGGCTAGCAGCGGCCCCCATTGGCCGCGCCAGTGCGCCGCCAGTTCATATTGATCGGAATCCACGGCATTGTTCGAACCGCTGGAATCGCTGCCATGAATATAGGCGAAGGACCCGCCAAATGCGCCCAGATCGGTCAGATATTCCACGCCGCCGCCAGCGCCCCAGCCATTGATGTCGTAGGACGCCGTGCTGCCCACGCTCTTGGCGCTGCCGAAGGCGACCTGTTGCAGCCAGAAGCCCAGGCGACCGTCCTTGGTGCGGTAGATGCCATTGGGGTCCGACAGGATACGGGCGGTCGCGCGCGATCCCGACGTGACCGCTTCAAAGGTGCCGCCGGCATGGTCAGGCAGCATCTGGCGCAGATTGGCGTTCAGCGTCGTGCCGTCCGCTATGCCAAGATAGGCATCGGCAATGTCGCTGTCATTATCGAGCGCGTTGAAGATCGCGTCATAGGCGCGGGCCACCGACCCGCTCAGCCCCAGTTCCGCGACGCTTTTTGCTGCAATCGACAGGGTGACGGTGCCAGCGGACCTATCGCCCGTCACGCTGCCCTTGAAAATATAGGGTAGCAGGGTTTCGGTATCGAGTGCCGGCGCGCCACTGAGCGATCCGGCGCGGACGATGACATAGTCTCCCTCCGATCCGCTGACCTGAGCCAGGTTGACCTTGACCTGCGATCCGCTGGCAAAGCTTGCCGCGCCCGCCACGTCGTAGAGCGTGCTGGTTCCTTCCCCTGCATCAATGGTGACGCCGATGGTGGATGTACCGCTGGCGGCGAGGGAGTTCAGCGCGATTGTTCCGCCGTTGGTGGCGTTCAACATGCCGCCATTCAGCACCACGTCGATATTGCCGGCGTTGCTGATCGCGCCGGACAGGCTGGACGTGCCCCCCATCGTCAGCGTGCCGGAGCCGTTGCCGAAGTCGACGGCGCCGACGATCGCGGCGGTGTCCGCCAAGGTCAGGTTGGCCGATCCGGTCCCGAAGCTGGTATTGCCGGTCAGCGTAGTGCTGCCCGAAAGCGCCATGCTGTCATCCCCAGCGCCCAGCGCGACATTGCCGGTGATGGTGCCGGCCGACACCATCACGCTGTCATTGCCGGCACCTAGGCGAACGTCACCGATGATGACAGGCGCGCTGGCGTCCTCGTCCGCCCGGCCTTGGGTCAATGTTACGCCGTTGTCATTGGCACTCAGGTCAATTGCAACGTTGGAAGCGCCGCCCGACGCGGAGATGGTTCCACTGTTGCTGAGATTGGAAACGGTGCCGGAGTTGTCCACGATGGCGATGGCCGTGCCGGCTTCATCATCCAGCGCCGCTGATGCCACGGTTCCACTGACGATCAGCTGTTCGACATTTGCGCCCGCATCGATCACGATGGCACGCGCGGCGGTATTTTCTTCCGACGAGCCCGTCGCACCGATTGCGCCGCTGACTTCGATCGTCCCGGCACTGGCTCCTGACCCTAGTCGGAGGGCCGTGGCGTTGCTGTCATAGGACACCGCCGCGATCGTCCCGTCTACCAATATGCCTTTGGCTATGTCGACATTGCCGCCCAGCCCGCCGATGACGAGGCCATTGGCGTCAACGCCGTCATAGATGCCATAGCCCGCTATGGTGCCGTTGACGATCAATCCATAGCCCGATCCACCTGCGGCCACGGCGCCGATCGTCGTGTCCACATCCACCGCGCCGACCTGAACCGAAGCGGATGATCCATAGGTCACGATCGAGGCCGACCCTTCGGTGCTGTCGGTCAGGCCGTCATCGTCGATGTCGGTGTCATCTTCATCATCGTCGTCCCCTGCGACCGGCGGCACGTCGAAGATGACGCCACCGCTGACATTGCCGGCGATCACGAGAGCCGATCCGCCCTGAAGCAAATCATCGTCGTCCAGAATATCGGTGTCACTGGGCCGGGTGGTGTAGCGATAGCCGTTGCTGACGATCGATCCCTGGATCTTGACCGCGCCGTCCACGTCGCCCAGCAGCGCCGCGCCGACGCTGTTTTCGCCTGTCGCGCTGATGGCGCCGCGCAAGGTGACGTCACCGATCACGTCATTGGCGATCACGCCATAGCTGTTGTCGCCCACCACCGTGATCGAGCCGCTGGTCGCGAGGTCGCCGGTGAGCGCGCCATCCAGACGGATGCCGGCCGAATCATTGCCTTCGATGCTGATGGTGCCGCTATGGGTGATGTCGCCGTTATGGCCAGCGCCCGATTGCACCCAGATGCCCTTCTTGTTGCTGCCCTCTGCAAAGGGGCCATCCGTATCGCCGTCGTCATCATCGTCTTCGGCCGTATAATCCTCTGTCAGCGTGATCGTGCCGCTGTTGGTGATGTCGCCGGTGGTGCCGGGCGCGATCAGAATGCCGGTGACGTTATCAGCGTCGTTGATCGTGATCGTGCCTGCGTTTGATATGTCGTTATTGCTGTCCACCGTTACCCCGGTGCCGCTGGTCAGCGTGACCGACCCGGCCGATGTGATGGTGATGTCGTCCGCCGATCCGTTGGCCACGGTCGACGTCCTGACAGGTGCGGTGGTCGCTGACGTGATCTGGGTTTCCGCCGCTGCGTCCGCGCCGGCCAGTGCCACCAGAACCGGGGCGATGGCCGTACAGGCCAAAAGATGTCGCATGATGTCTCCTCTGCGTGCCGCGCTGCAGTTGTTGTGAAAGGCGCGCGTGCGCATGGGACGTCGCCGAAGCGGGCTTCCCGTCCGGCGCTGCGATGAATGGATGTTCAGGCTATCGTCAGAAGGCGAAATCAAGCCCCAAGCGCACGCTTCGCGGACGCAGCGGGGTATAATAGTCCGACCGTAGGTCGAAAGGCGTGCCAAGTGAGAAGCGATTGCCATTGCTGTCGAGCAGGTTGGTGATCGACAGCGAATATTGCAGCGGACCGTGCCGAAGGCTGGCGGTCAGGCTGGAGTCGACATAATCGCCCTGCGTCTGACCCAATATAGGCCCGACGCCCAGTCTGGATTTCCCGACATAGCGCGCCGCGCCATTGAGATGCAGGGCCATGTCGCCGTCCAGGACCATCCGATAATCGACCGCCAGACGCCCCCCCAGATTGGCGACATTGGGCAGCGACAGGGATTCGCCATCAAACGACAATGCGCGGAGGAATTGCGCGGGCCGGCTGAGTTTGCTGTCATTATAGATGAAGCTGCCGTCGAGCGTCAGGGCCGTCAAAGGCCGCAGCACGATCCGGCCTTCCACCGTGTAAATCCGGCCATCGCCGATGTTGGCGGTCGTCGGCAATCCGATCCGGTCCGTCACGTCCGCCTGGATATCGCGCCAGTCGGTATAGGCGACATTGGCGCTGAGCGCGAGCGGATCGCGACCGGGCATTCCCTTGCGAAATCCCAGCTCCACGGTGGACACGCGGTCATTCTGGTAACGGCGCACCCTCTGGTCATCGACGGCAAGGCCGCCGGGCCGAAAACCCTGCTGGAACCGGGCATAGAGCGTGACATCGGGAATGGCGTCCGTCAGCAGCGATGCCGAGGGCAGGAAGATCGTCTCATTGCGATCCGCCTGTGCCTCGGCGCGGGCGAGGTCG
Organism: Sphingobium lactosutens DS20; assembly: GCF_000445105.1. Classification (GTDB taxonomy): domain Bacteria; phylum Pseudomonadota; class Alphaproteobacteria; order Sphingomonadales; family Sphingomonadaceae; genus Sphingobium; species Sphingobium lactosutens. The sequence goes on from NZ_ATDP01000078.1 coordinate 23,540, forward strand.
GCCGATGACAGGGCGGCAATCGGGTCCAGAGCCTCACCCGACAGCCGGCTGTTGGTCAGCCGACCGCCGACCGTAGCGATCAGCCCCCGGATCGGTTCAAACGACGCTTCACCGAACAGAGTCGCTTCCTTAACCCGATTGCGCACACCGGTCGCGGGCGCAGGCATGCCGCGTCCGAATACCGGCACGTTCGGAATAATTTCCGGCAGGACCGGGGCTGTTCCAAAGGACGTCAGTGACCGGTGAATGTCCGACGTGCTTTGCAGATAGGACGCGCCCAATATCCAGCCCAGACCATTGTCGAGGTCGCGAACCAGCCGGTTTTCGGTCGAGAAAATGTCGACCTTGTTATCCTGGCGGAACAGCGCCGGTGCGCCGCCGGGTTGGGTGGCGTCATAGCTTTCGGCGAGGTCATGGCGGACAAGCCCGGTGGAGGATACGAAGCGCAGATTGTCCCACTGGCGTTCGATCCGCACATTGGCGAGCAGATAGTCGGAGGAATAGGGCTGGGTGACGGCCGACGCGCGTTTCAGGCGGCCAACCGAGCGGGTCGCATATTGCGCATCGTCGCCGGCAATATGTTGATAGACGCCGCTGAGGTCGATGGTCCAATTCTCGTCCGGCGCAAAACGCAGCGCGGCGCGGCCGCCCCATGTCCGCACCCGGTTGACGTCTTCCTTGTCGCGATTGACGTCATCGATATAGCCGCCTTCCTGCACGCCATAGCCGACCAGTCTCAACGCCAGCTTTTCCGCGACGATCGGGACGTTCAATGTCGCCGACAGGTCGCCCCCGGGATCGCCATGCTGCGTGGCCGACACACCTGCCGACATCTGGCCGCCATATTCGCCCAGATTGGGCGCATTGGGCATGATCCGGATGATGCCGCCCAAGGAACCAGCGCCGTATAATGTGCCTTGCGGCCCTTCCAGCACTTCCACCCGGCCGACATCGTAAAGTTTGAGGTCGGGGTCGGGCGCTGCGTAATTGAGGCGCATGTCGCCCAGATATTGGCCGGTCGTCGCCTGGGTCGGGCCAGCCACGCCGGAATCGGCGATGGCCCGGATGAAGAGCTTGTTGCGGCCATTGCCGGCGTGCGTGGAGCTGAGGCTCGCGATCCGAGCGAGCAGCGTCGCACTGCCATTGGCGGCTTCAGCGCTCGTGAAGACGCTGTTGTCCAGCGTTTCGACCATCCCGGCATAGCGCGGCAGAGGCGTGTCGCGCTTGGACGCGGTAACGATGATCTCGACCGGATCGGCTTCGGGCGCGGGCAGGGCGGGTATGGCAGGCGCTTGAGGGGGGCGTGAGGGCGTTTGGTTCGGCTTGCGCTCCAGGCGCCATGTGCCGCCGGCAATGCGGCGCGCCCTGACGTTCGTGCCGTCGAGCAGCCGTCTGAGTGCCACCTCGAGCGACATCTGTCCATTCAGACCTTTTACCGGTAGCCCGGCCACCGACTGGTCCGACATGCCGATGCTGGCCCCGGTTTGACGGCCGAGCGCGATCGCTGCCTCGCCCAGCCTGCCGGGAGCGATGCTGATCCTGTGTCTCTCCGCCGCCTGTACGGGCGTTGCGGTCGCCGTAACGGCGGCGGCGACGAAAAGGAGGTCAGTCTTGCGGCGCATTCCCTTCCTTGGACGATGCCGGCTTCAGCACCCAACCGCCGTCTTTTGGAACGGCGGAAAGCCCCATCAATGGCGCGGCACCGGAAAAGAACCGTGCCGGATTTTTGTCCAGCTCGATTGTCCCGGTAAAGCGCATCGCCTGCGCAGAAGCGGTCGTCATTACGCGAATGCCGAGCGATCGGCCGATATCCTGGCCGATGTCGCGGATGGTCGCATTGTTGTAGACCAAGCGCCCTTCGCGCCAGCTCGCGACCGCAGCGGGCGCGACATCCATGACCCGCAAGCCCTCCGCATCGTCTGCAAGTGCGCGGCCGGCCGGCAGGGCGATCGCCTCTGCCTGCGGATTGTAGATCACCTTGCCCTCGGACACGCCAATGCGGGTCGCCTTGTCGGTATGGACAATGTTGAATATCGTGCCAGCGTCCTCAAAGACAGCATCGCCGACGCTGACACGGAAGGGATCACTGGCGTCGTGTCGGACGGTGAAGGCGGCCTCGCCCCGGTCCAGCGCGGCGAAACGTGCGTCGTTGCGATCAAGGCGCAGCTGGGTATCGCCGTTGAGATCGATCGTCGTGCCATCGTCAAGCGCGACACGGCGCGTTTCGCCGGGCCGCGTAGTCACGCTATAGATATCGGCACGGTTCATCATGCCGATCGACACGGTGGCGACCAGAGCGGCGGCGATCGCCCCGCCAGCCGCCCAGCGCCAGACCGGACGGCGCGGCTGCGCTATGTCATTGGCGGGGCGGGGCAGCGTGACCGGATCAGCAGGGATGATGGCGTGCAGTTCCGCGTCCTGGACCATCAAGGCGTCATAGGCTTGGCCCCGCGCGGGGTCGCCCTCCAGCCAGATGGTGAAGGCCTCCCAGTCGTCAAATCCCGGATCCCGCGTGCGGATCACCCACGCGAGCGCCTCCTCATTCACCATGGCTCCAGCCCTGTTCCTATTATGCCCCTTGATAGGCCTGACGCCGCCGAGCCGCTCATTCCGTATCCAGTTTCTGCTTGAGCGCGATCATCGCACGATAGGCCTTTTGCAGGTCCTTCTCCACCGTGGTTAGACTTACACCCAATTCTTCGGCGATCACCTTCTGCCCGACGCCTTCGATCCGGAAACGACGGAAGACGAGTTCGACCCTTGGCCCCAGTGCGCGCAGAACGCTGCGTGCTTCATCCAGCCGCTGGTTCAGGATCAGCCGGTCGTCCACGGGGACGTCATCGCTCGGGTCGGCCATGACGCCGCCTGCGCCCCCGGCCCAATCCTGCTCACGCCGTTCCCGCCGGGTCGAGGACCGGTACCGGTCGAGCATCAGATTGTTCGCCATACGGTAGAGATAAGGCAGCGGGTCGGCCACCGGACCAAGATCCTTGGCCTCCAGCTTCATCCACATATCCTGCAACAGGTCTTCAGCGTCGTCGCCCGCGCCGCGCGCGCGCAAAAAGCGCAGCAGCGCGGCGCGGTGCGTCATGAATATCGCGGAAAGGCCGGTGGCCATGCCTGTTCTGGGTCCAATGCGTGCGATCAGGCCGGATGCCATAGAGGGGGCGACGGGGTGTTGGCAATCGCCAAGCTGTTTACGTTGCCGCAAGCGTGCTTTAGCGCCGCAGGTTATGGCAAGGCGATGAGGGATGCGGATGCTTGACGGGTTGGACAGGGCGGCAGCGCTAGCAGCGGGCATGGACGCGGACCGGCTGGATGCGCTCGTGACGTTTCTCGATCAACACTATGTCCAGAGCGGCAAGCTGCCCCACATGCAGTTTTTTCTGTCCCGCGATGAGGCGCCGCTGCTATCGGTGACGCGCGGCGCGGCGCGGGAAGACGGGACCCCGCTGCACCCCGATGCCCTGTATCGCATCGCGTCAATGACGAAGCCGGTCACGTCGGTCGCCTTCATGATGCTGGTGGAGCAGGGACTGGTGGCGCTGGACACGCCAGTCACGGACGTCATTCCCGAATTTGCGGACTTGCGGGTCGGCGGCGCACGCGAAAGCCGGCCAGCGCGGCCAATGCAGATGATCGACCTGCTGCGGCATACATCGGGCCTGACCTATGGGTTGCAGCGCCAGACTGCGATCGACGCGCGCTATCGGGAGATGGGACTGGACGAGTTTCAGCAAAAGCGCAGCTCCGACCAGTTCATCGCCGATCTTGCGAGCTTGCCGCTGGAATTTTCTCCGGGAGAGAGATGGAATTATTCGGTGTCGACGGACGTGCTGGGCGTCGTGATCGAGCGTTTGACGGGGACGGACCTGCAAAGTCATTTCGAGCGTGCCATCTTCACGCCGCTGGGCATGACAGATACCGGCTTTGTGCTGCCGGCCGATAGGGCTGCCCGCATGACCGACGCCTGGCGGCTGGAGGAAAGCGGCCTGCGGGTTCCGGCCGATCTGGGCGCGCGCAGCAATTGGCGACGGAGCGGATGCTTTTTCTCAGGCGGGGGAGGGCTGGTGTCGAGCGTCGCCGACTATCACCGGTTCGCACGCATGTTGCTGCGCGGCGGCGAACTCGATGGCCAGCGCTTGCTGTCGGAGGAGACGGTCGCGTCGATGCGAACCAACCAGTTGCCCGGCGGCAGCGATCTGGCGGGCATGTCCAGCGCGATGTTCAGCGAAGCGGACTATCAAGGCGTGGGCTTTGGCCTGGGCTTCGCCATGGGACTGGAAAAGGGCGAATATTATTGGGGCGGCGTGTTTTCGACCTATTTCTGGATCGATCCGGTAGAACGGCTGATCGGGATATTCATGACCCAGCTCCTGCCATCCAGCGCCTATCCCGTGCGGGCACAGATGCGCGCGGCCGTGTCAGAAGCGATCGTCCGGTCACGGCGCGACTGACGGATCAAAAGGTCACGTGACAAGTTCTTGCTGCACCGCCGAAATGCTGATGGCGCTGGTCCTGCGGCTATGCCATCATCATGGGTGATTCAGCAGGGGGACGTCACGCCATGAACCTTGAGGGCCAGACCAAACTTCCCAGGCCCGCGCCGCGGCAGGTCGATCCCGAATTGCTGGCCCGTGAAATCGTCGAGCGGCTGACCTATCGCATCGGCAAGGATGCCGCTGCTGCCAAGCCCCATGACTGGCTGCATGCCGTCATCCTGGCAATCCGCGACCGGGTGATCGACGCCTGGATCGAATCCACCCATAAAACCTATGAGGCGCAGGGGCGGCGGGTCTATTATCTCAGCCTGGAATTTCTGATCGGGCGATTGATGCGCGATGCCGCGTCCAACATGGAGATGTTGGACGATTTACAGGCGGCACTGACTTCGCTGGGTGTCGACCTCGACATCATTGCCGCGTTGGAGCCTGACGCAGCGCTGGGCAATGGCGGCCTGGGCCGGCTTGCCGCCTGTTTCATGGAAAGCATGGCGACGGTGGACGTGCCCGCTTATGGCTACGGCATCCGCTATGTGAACGGCATGTTCCGGCAGGAAATCAGCGACGGTTGGCAGGTGGAATTGCCGGAAAACTGGCTGGCGCACGGCAACCCGTGGGAATTCGAGCGGCGCGAGGCGAGCTACGAGGTCGGCTTTGGCGGTCGCGTCGATCCGGCCGACGGGGAAGATGCCGGCCCGCATCAGATGCACTGGCGGCCGGGCGAGCGTGTCATCGCGACCCCCTATGATACGCCGATTGCAGCCTGGCGCGGCAAGCGCGTCAATACGCTGCGCTTGTGGGAGGCGCAGCCCATCGACCCAATCCTGCTCGACAAGTTCAACGCCGGCGACCATCTGGGCGCCTTGTCCGAAAGCAACCGGGCCGAAGCGCTGACCCGCGTGCTCTACCCGGCGGACTCTTCGCCTGCGGGCCAGGAATTGCGGTTGCGCCAGGAATATTTCTTCTCCTCCGCCTCTTTGCAGGACATAGTGCGCCGGCATATCCAATATTTCGGCGACATACGGACCTTGCCGGACAAGGCCGCGATCCAGCTCAACGACACGCACCCGGCAGTGTCGGTCGCTGAATTGATGCGCATCCTGCTCGACGATCATGGGCTTGATTTTGACGAAGGGTGGGACATTACCCGCCGCACCTTCAGCTATACCAATCACACCTTGTTGCCCGAGGCGCTGGAGAGCTGGCCGGTGCCGCTGTTCGAGCGCCTGCTTCCGCGCCACATGCAGATCGTCTATGCGGTGAACAGCCGGCTGCTGGCGGAAGCGCGCCGGTCCGGGCAGTTTGATGACGGCGCGATCGGCGCAATTTCCCTGATCGACGAGCATGGCGGCCGCCGGGTGCGCATGGGCAATCTCGCCTTTACCGGGTCGCACAGCGTCAACGGCGTGTCGGCGCTGCACACCGACTTGATGAAGGAAACGGTGTTCGCGGACCTGCACCGCCTTTATCCCGCGCGCATCAACAACAAGACCAATGGCGTTACCTTCCGCCGCTGGCTGATGCAGTGCAATCCGGGTCTCACTGCCCTTATCCGTGATGCCATCGGCGATCGGTTTCTGGACGACCCCGAAGCGTTGCGCGATCTTGATCGCTTCGCCGACGATGCGGGCTTTCAGGAGCGATTCTTCTCGGTCAAGCGCGCCAACAAGGGGGCGCTGTCCGACCTGCTGCGCAAGCGGGTCAATGCGCGGATCGACCCGGCGGCGCTGTTCGACATCCAGATCAAGCGCATCCATGAATATAAGCGCCAGTTGCTCAACATCATCGAGGCGGTGTCGCTTTATGACCAGATTCGCTCCCACCCCGAACGCGACTGGTCGCCGCGCGTCAAGCTGTTCGGCGGCAAGGCCGCGCCCAGCTATCATAATGCCAAGCTGATCATCAAATTGGCCAATGACGTGGCCCGCGCCGTCAATCACGATCCAGCGGTGCAGGGGCTGCTCAAACTGCAATTCGTGCCCAATTACAATGTGTCCATGGCGGAAATGATGATCCCGGCCGCGGACCTGAGCGAACAGATTTCGACGGCGGGCATGGAAGCGTCCGGCACCGGCAACATGAAGTTCGCGGTCAATGGCGCGCTGACCATCGGCACGCTGGATGGCGCCAATGTCGAAATGCGCGATCATGTCGGCGAGGATAACATCATCATCTTCGGCCTGACCGCGCAGGAGGTGAATGAGAGGCGCGCCAATGGCTATAATCCTGGCGAGGTGATCGGCCAGAGCCGAGAACTGGGTCAGGCGCTCGACGCCATCGCCAGCGGTGTCTTTTCCCCCGACGATCCTGATCGCTACAAGGCGTTGATCCAGGGCATATATGACCATGACTGGTTCATGGTCGCGGCTGATTTCGACAGCTATTCGGCGGCGCAGCGATCTGTCGACGCCCTATGGAAGGATGAAGGGCTCTGGGCGAAGAAGGCGATCCACAATGTGGCGCGCATGGGCTGGTTCTCGTCCGATCGAACGATCCGCGAATATGCGACCGACATATGGAAGCTGCCGGCATGACGCAGGGGCGCAGATAGGCGATGCTGACGCGGGATCAGATCGACCGATTGGTTACGGGTCGGGAGGATGATCCCTTCGCCACCATGGGCGTGCATCCGGCGGGCAAGGGCTTCACCGCCTGCGTGATGGTGCCGGACGCGACAGGCGTCACGGCCCTGACGCTGGGGGGCAAGACCGTCGGGGAATTGGCCTGCATTCATCCCGATGGTCTGTTCGGCGGCAAGGTGTCGGTGAAAAAGCGCCAGCCACTGCGATATGTCGCGCGGTATCCCGACGGCAGCGATTACGCGCTGGTCGACCCCTATGGCTATGGCCCGGTGCTGGGCCCCATGGACGATCATTATTTCGCCGAAGGATCGCACGAACGGCTGTTCGACAAGCTGGGCGCGCATGTCATCCATCATGAAGGAATTGGCGGCACGCATTTTGCGGTCTGGGCACCCAATGCCTTGCGCGTTTCGGTCGTCGGCGACTTTAATCGCTGGGACGGGCGCCGGGGCCTCATGCGCCGCCGGGGCGATGCGGGCGTCTGGGAAATCTTCCTGCCCGAAGTCGGTGCGGGCAGTGCCTACAAATTTGAAATTCTCGGCGCGAATGGCGACCTGCTGCCGCTCAAGTCCGATCCGTTCGCCTTCCAGTCCGAATTGCGCCCTTCCACCGCCTCCATCGTCGCGCCGCCGCCTGCGCATAGATGGGGCGACGATCGGCATCGGACGCATTGGCGGGGCGCTGACCCCCGCCGCGAACCCATCGTCATCTACGAAGTCCACGCCGGATCATGGCAACGCGACGCCGATGGCCATTTTCTGTCCTGGGATGAATTGGCCAATCGGCTGATCCCCTATGTCGTGGGCATGGGCTTCACCCATATCGAATTTCTGCCGATCAGCGAGCATCCCTATGACCCCAGTTGGGGCTATCAGACGCTCGGCCTCTATGCGCCCAGCGCGCGTTTTGGGGATGTGGAGGGCTTTGCGCGATTTGTGGATGGCGCGCATCGCGCGGGCATTGGCGTCATTCTCGATTGGGTGCCCGCCCATTTCCCGACCGACGAACATGGGCTGGCGCGCTTTGATGGCACCGCGCTCTATGAACATGCCGACCCGCGCAAGGGCTTCCACCCCGACTGGAACACCGCCATCTACAATTATGGTCGGCGTGAAGTGGCGCAGTTTCTGGCCAATAATGCGCTATTCTGGGCGGAGCGCTACCATGTCGATGGGCTGCGCGTGGATGCGGTCGCCTCCATGCTCTACCTCGATTATTCGCGGCAGCCGGGGGAATGGATTCCCAACGACCATGGCGGCCGCGAAAATGTCGAGGCCGTGGCCTTTCTCCAGCAGATGAACAAGGCGCTCTATGGCGCGCATCCCGGTGTCATGACGATCGCCGAGGAGTCCACCAGCTGGCCAGGCGTTTCGCGCCCTGTCGATGCGGGTGGGCTAGGGTTCGGGTTCAAATGGAATATGGGCTTCATGCACGACACGCTGCGGTATTTGCAGCGTGACCCGGTGCACCGCGCGCACCATCATGACGACATCACATTCGGGCTGCTCTACGCCTTTGACGAAAATTTCGTCCTGCCGCTCAGCCATGACGAGGTGGTGCATGGCAAATCGTCCCTACTGCACAAGATGGCGGGCGATGACTGGCAGAAGTTCGCTACACTCCGCGCCTATTATGGCCTAATGTGGGGCTATCCCGGCAAGAAGCTGCTGTTCATGGGGCAGGAATTCGCCCAGCGCGATGAATGGAGCGAGGCGCGTGCGCTCGACTGGCATCTGCTCGACCATGCGCCGCACCGGGGGGTGCAGCGTCTGGTTGCCGACCTCAACCATCTGTACAGCAGCCGGCCTGCACTCCACGCCCGCGATTGCGAGGCGGAAGGCTTCGAATGGGTGCTGGTGGACGCGCGCGCGGATTCGATCTTCGCCTGGGTGCGGCGCGCGCCCGGTGCGCTGCCGATCGTCGTTATCAGTCATTTCACGCCCGTTCTGCGTCACGCTTACCGCATGCGCCTTCCTTCCGGAGGGCGCTGGCGGGAAGTGATGAACAGCGATGCGCAGGATTATGGCGGCGGCGGTGCCGGCAATATGGGCGCGGTGACGGCTGATGAGGAAGGGTGGGCGAACATCACCATCCCGCCCTTCGCCACGTTGATGCTCGAACTGGAATTTTGACAAGCTGGCGGGCGCATTCGGGCGACCTGCGGGCGGGTGAATGGAGAGGCGGATGCAGACGAAATATCAGCCCATAGCGCGCGATGCGATGGCCTATGTGCTGGCCGGGGGGCGCGGCAGTCGTCTGGCGGAACTCACCGACCGGCGCGCGAAACCCGCGGTGCATTTTGGTGGCAAGGCCCGGATCATCGACTTCGCCCTGTCCAACGCGCTCAACAGCGGCATTCGCCGCATCGGCGTCGCAACGCAGTATAAGGCGCATTCGCTGATCCGGCACCTGCAACGCGGCTGGAATTTCCTGCGCCCCGAACGCAATGAAAGCTTCGACATTTTGCCCGCCAGCCAGCGTATTTCCGAAAGCCAATGGTATGAAGGCACCGCCGACGCCGTCTTCCAGAATATCGATATCATCGAAGCCTATGCGCCCGAATATATGGTCATCCTGGCCGGCGACCATGTCTACAAGATGGACTATGAGCTGATGCTCCAGCAGCATGTCGACAGCGGCGCGGACGTCACGGTCGGCTGCCTGGAAGTGCCGCGGATGGAAGCTGTCGGCTTTGGCGTCATGCATGTGGACGAGGCCGACGTCATCACCGCCTTCGTCGAAAAACCGAAGGACCCGCCCGCCATCCCGGGCCAGCCCGATACGGCGCTGGCGTCCATGGGAATCTATGTCTTCCGCACCCGTTTTCTGATCGAGCAGCTGTGGCGCGACGCGGATGATCCGACGAGCAAGCGGGATTTCGGCGGTGATATCATCCCTTATATCGTGAAGCACGGGAAGGCGGTGGCGCATCGTTTTTCCAGCAGCTGCGTGCGCGCCGAGAGCGAATTGGAGCCATATTGGCGCGACGTGGGGACGATCGACGCTTACTGGCAGGCAAATATCGACCTGACCGACGTTGTCCCCTCGCTCGATCTCTATGACCATAGCTGGCCGCTCTGGACCTATTCGGAAGTCACGCCGCCTGCGAAATTCGTCCATAACGAGGATGGTCGGCGCGGGTCGGCGACATCGTCGCTGGTCGCTGGCGGCTGCATCGTGTCAGGGTCGTCGCTGCACCGTAGCCTGCTGTTTTCCGGCGTACGCACGCACAGTTTTTCGTCCGTGACGGACAGCATCATCATGCCCGGCTGCGAGGTAGGGCGGGGCGCACGTCTGCACAAATGCGTGGTCGATTCCGGTATCCTGATCCCGCCTGGCCTCATCATCGGGGAAGATCCGACGCTCGACGCCCAACGTTTTCGCAGGACCGACAGCGGCATCTGCCTGGTGACACAGCCGATGATCGACCGTCTGGAGGTTTGACCGGTCCATGACGATGCAGCTGTTGTCCGTCGCGTCGGAAATCTATCCCCTCGTCAAGACGGGAGGGCTTGCCGACGTTGTCGGAGCCTTGCCGGCCGCACTGGCGTCGCAGGGGGTGGCCGCCCGCACCCTGGTGCCCGGCTACCCGTCCGTCCTGGCTCGGCTGGGCAAGACAAAAGCTGTGCGCCGCTATGATTCGCTGTTTGGCGAAAAAGCGGCCTTATTGGCAGCGAAGCTTGATGGACTGGATCTGCTGGTGCTCGACGCGCCCGCCTTTTTCGCGCGGGACGGCGGCCCCTATGGCGGCCCGGACGGCACGGACTGGCCCGACAACTGGCGTCGTTTTGCTGCACTGTCCCGCGTCGGCGCGGACATTGCAGAAGGGGCGATCAAGGACTGGCGGCCGGACATCGTCCATGTTCACGATTGGCAGGCGGCGCTAACCGCCGCCTATATGCGCTTTGGTCCGGCCCATGCCGTGCCCAAGCTGGTGACGATTCACAATCTCGCTTTTCAGGGGCGCTTTGCCGCAGACATCTTTCCCGCACTTGGCCTGCCGCCGGAAGCCTGGGGCGTGGATGGCGTCGAATATTATGGCGGTGTCGGCTATCTGAAGGCCGGCCTGGTTTCAGCCGACGCGATCACCACGGTAAGCCCCAGCTACGCGCAGGAAATCCGGTCGCCCGACCATGGCATGGGTCTGGACGGGCTGATCAACGGGCGCATCGACCGGCTGCATGGCATATTGAACGGGGTCGATACCGACATCTGGAACCCGGCCGAAGATCCGTTGATCCCGCGCCGGTTCAGCGGCCGATCATTGGGCGCGCGGGCGGGTAATCGCCGGGCGCTGGAGGAGGCCTTTGGGCTTGATCAGGACGACGCGCCGCTCTTCATCATCGTCAGCCGGCTTACCTGGCAAAAGGGCATGGATCTGATGATCGATGCCATCGACCATCTGGTCGGGCTGGGTGGTAAGCTGGCGCTGTTGGGGTCGGGAGACCGGGCGCTGGAGGGCGCATTTCTGGCGGCGGCAGACCGGCATCGCGGGCGGATCGCCGCGCGGATCGGCTATGACGAACCCCTGTCGCATCTGATGCAGGGGGGGGGCGACGCGATCCTCATCCCGTCGCGATTCGAACCCTGTGGGCTGACGCAGCTCTACGGGCTGCGCTATGGTTGCCTGCCGGTGGTGGCGCGGGTTGGCGGTCTGGCCGATACGGTGATCGACGCCAATGATGCGGCGGTGAACGCCGGCGCGGCGACCGGCATCGTCTTTGCCCCGAACGACCCGCTGGCGCTGCACGGAGCGATTGCCCGCACGGCTCGCCTGCACCGCGACCGGCCGATCTGGCAGGCGATGCAGCGGGCCGCCATGCGCGCTGATGTGTCCTGGACCAGCAGCGCCGCGCGTTATGCGGCGCTGTATCGCGACCTGCTGGCGGAGGCGGCGTGAGCATAGGCGCCAGGCCGCCGCAGGTGACGGCAAGCGGAACGATGTTTCGCGTCCATGCGCCTGACGCCAGCGCGCTGTGGCTCTGCCTGTTCGACGCGCACGGGGGCGAAACCCGCGTGCCGATGCGGCAAGAGGGCGATGGGGTGTGGCAGGTCGAGGCGGCGGGCGTCGGCGTTGGCGCGCGCTATGGCCTGCGCGCCGATGGCCCCTATGATCCGCCCGCTGGCCTGTGGTTCGACCCCGACAAGCTGCTGCTCGATCCTTATGCGACGGCGATCGACCGGGCCTTCATCTATGATCCGGCATTGGCTGCGCCGCGCGGGGCCGGGCCAGACACCGCGCCGATCATGCCGAAGGGCGTCGTCGAAGCGCAGCTGCCGAGCGTGGCCCACCGATCGCCCCTCTTTAGGCCGGGCGGCCTCATCTACGAATTGCATGTGCGCGGCTTTACCATGCGTCATCCTGAGGTGCCGCCGGCGCAGCGGGGGACCATCGCAGCGCTTGGTCATCCGGCCGTGATAGCGCATCTCAAAGCCCTGCATGTTTCCGCTGTGGAACTCATGCCCCTCACCGCCTGGATCGATGAGCGGCATTTGGGTCCGCTCGGCCTTACCAACTATTGGGGCTATAATCCGGTCAGCTGGTTCGCGATCGATCCCCGGCTGGCGCCGGGCGGTATGGCCGAACTGCGACAGGCGGTAGACGCGCTGCATGAAGCGGGAATCGGCGTCATCCTCGACATGGTCTATAATCATGATGGCGAAAGCGACCGCGATGGCCCGACGCTGTCCTTGCGCGGCCTCGATCCGCGCAGCGCATTCCGTCATGCGGCGGGCGGAAGCCTGATCAATGATACAGGCACCGGCAATAGTATCGCCTGCAACGCACCGGCGATGCGCGCCCTTATTCTGGCGTCGCTGCGGCATTTCGTTCAACAGGCGAGCGTCGATGGCTTCCGCTTTGACCTGGGGCCGGCCCTCGGGCGGCTGGACCATGGCTTTGATCCGCGCGCACCATTGCTGGAAGAGATGCGGGCCGACCCGGTTCTGGCCGATCGGATATTGATTGCCGAACCTTGGGATATTGGACCGGGCGGTTATCAGCTGGGCCATTTTCCGGACTCCTGGTTGGAATGGAATGACCGCTATCGCGACGACATGCGGCGTTTTTGGCGCGGGGACGCAGGGACGATCGGGGCCTTCGCCACCCGCCTGGCTGGATCAAGCGACATATTCCCGAACGGCCGCACCCGGACGGTCAATTTCCTCGCAGCGCATGACGGTTTCACCCTGGCCGACCTGACGGCGTATGCAGCGCGCCATAATGAAGCCAATGGCGAACAGAATCGCGACGGCCATGGCGAAAATTACAGCTGGAACAATGGCGTCGAGGGAGCGAGTGACGATTCCGTTATCCGCGCCGCACGCCAGCGCGACATGCGGGCGTTGCTAACCACGCTTTTCTGTTCGCGCGGAACGATTATGCTGTGTGCGGGGGACGAATTTGGCCGATCGCAACAGGGCAATAACAATGCCTATGCTCAGGATAATGCCATCAGCTGGATCGACTGGGAGGGCCGCGATCAGGCCCTTGAGGCGGAGGCCTTTGCTTTGGCAGCGCTGCGGGCGGATGAGGCCGATTTGCACGGCATAACCGCCTTGACCGACGACGATGTGGACTGGCTCGATGAAACGGATAGCCCGCTGACCGTGGCGCAGTGGGAAGAGCCCGAACGCCGCCGGCTTGTGTTGCGCTACCGCGCCAGCGGATTGGCCATTTGCGTCAACGGCGCATCGGAGGCCTGTCGCTTCAGCCTGCCGCATGGCGATGTTGATGTGGCCGCGCGAAGCATCGGGGTCAGTCGACCGGAACGCTGAACAGGTCGGGTCGGCGTAACCGCAACGCCATCAGCAATATTGCCAGCTTTCCATCGGCGATCTCCTTGCGCGCCATCATGGTCCAGAGGGCGTCCAGCGGCAATTCGTGCACGCTGATATTTTCCTGTTCCTCAATCACGCCGCCGCCTGCCGCCACGCGGTCCCGCGCGGCGTAGGGGGCGAGGAAATAATCGATCTTTTCCGTGACGACGCTGGGAATGCTCCAGATTTGTCCCAAATGCGCCAATTCGCTCAAGCGGACGCCGGCTTCCTCCATCGCTTCGCGCCGTGCGCAATTGGCAGGGTCATCCTCCAATATGCCGGCGATCGCCTCCATCATGTCGGGCAGGCCTGCCAGCATGACGGGCGTGCGCGGCATGGATACGGTAAGGGCCAGGCGGCGCTCAGGATCATAGGGCAGCACGGCAACAGCGCGGCGCATTTCCACCACATGCCGGTCGACTTCGACGCCATCGTTGGCGCGCAACCGAACCATGCGCAGGTTGAGCCAGCCCTCATAAAGTAGGGAGGTGGAGATGATCTTCATCGCGCTCCACGAGACTGTGGTGAGTCCAGCTGGGTTCGAACCAGCGACCTACTGATTAAAAGTCAGTTGCTCTACCGACTGAGCTATGGACCCCCGAAGCGGTGGACGACGCCCTAAAGGGGGCGGCGCGGATGGTCAACCACTTGTCGGCCGCTTTGGTTTCGCTTTTTTGAGCCGGGCGCTCAGCTGACGGATGGTGAGGCCGCTGCGGGGATCGCGCCAGCCCGACGCGATGAAAGATAGCGGCGTCAGTACGAAGCTGCGGCTGCGAAAGGCGGCGTGCGGCACCGTCAGTTGGCGTTCCCGCCATATGCCCCCCGACCAGAGGATGATGTCGATATCCATGGTGCGCGCGCCCCAGCGCCGGTGGCGTCGTCGGCCAAGGCGCGCTTCCATGTCCTGAAGACATTGCAGCAGGGCCGGAGGCGATAGCGGGGTTTCCACCAGGATCGCGGCATTGGCATAACGACGCAGCGACGGACCCAGTGGCGGGGTGTCGATGATGGGCGACATGGCGATCACTCGCATCCGCCCGCCGATCAGTGCCATGGCTTCCTCAAGCAGTCGTGGCGGCGTGCGTTCGGCCGACAGCGCCCGGTTCGACCCCAGCGCCAGTGCGTAGACATTGGTGCGGCCATCTGGCCTTGTATCCGCCATAAACCAGCGCCTATCTGCAGTGCGTGATAGTGAAAAGCCCCCTTGCTTCGACCGAGCCGCCGCATGATTGTCCGCGCTGTCCCCGTCTTGTCGCCTTGCGGGAGGAATGCCGGGCCCAGCATCCCGATTGGTGGAATGCGCCGGTCCCCGCCTTTGGCGACCCGCTGGCGCGCATTGCGATCATCGGACTGGCGCCCGGTCGGCAGGGGGCGAACCGCACCGGCAGGCCGTTCACCGGCGATTATGCCGGCGATCTGCTGTTTGCGACGCTGGCGCGCCATGGTCTGGCCGAAGGGAGCTATGACGCGCGGCCGGACGATGGCCTGGTTCTGCGGGACGTGATCATCATCAATTCCGTCAAATGCCTGCCGCCGCAAAACAAGCCGGAGCCGGCGGAAATCCACAATTGCCGCCCGTTCCTGGCCGATGGGGTGGCGGCTTTGCCTAATGCGCGCACCTTCATCGCGCTGGGCCAGATTGCGCATCAATCAGCGGTCAAAATTCTGGGCGGCAAATTGCCCAAAGCGCGTTTCGCGCATCTTGCGGAGCATCGCATGCCCGATGGCCGCATCCTCATCGATAGTTATCATTGTTCGCGCTACAACCAGAATACCAGGCGCTTGACGGCCCAGATGTTCGACGCGGTGTTTGCGCGCGCGGTCGAGGTGGCCACGGCCCCTGATTGAGCGGCTTTCGGCGGAAAAGCAGTGTGGTGAACGAAAAAGGGGCGGCCCCATGAGGAGCCGCCCCTTTTTGTAAATCGTCGGTCCCGAGGACTTAGCGCGAATAGAATTCGACGACCAGGTTCGGTTCCATCTTCACCGGATAGGGCACTTCGTCCAGCGTCGGCACGCGGACATAGGTGACCTTGGCCGCGCCGTCGGGCGAGACATAGTCGGGAATGTCGCGCTCGGGCAGGCTCTGCGCTTCCAGGACCAGCGCCATTTCCTGCGCCTTCTTGCCCAGGGTGATTTCGTCGCCCGGCTTTACCAGACGCGAGGCGATGTTGCACTTCACGCCATTCACATAGATGTGGCCGTGGCTGACGAGCTGGCGGGCCGACCAGATGGTGGGCGCGAACTTGGCGCGATAGACCAGCGCGTCGAGGCGGCGTTCCAGCAGGCCGATGAGGTTCTGGCCGGTGTCACCCTTCATGCGGGCGGCTTCAACATAGTTCTTCTTGAATTGCTTTTCGGTGATGTCGCCATAATAGCCCTTCAGCTTCTGCTTGGCGCGCAGCTGAATGCCATAGTCGGACATCTTGCCCTTGCGGCGCTGACCATGCTGGCCGGGGCCATATTCACGCTTGTTCACCGGGCTCTTGGGACGACCCCAGATATTCTCGCCCATCCGGCGGTCGAGCTTGTACTTGGCGCTGGAGCGCTTCGACATATGTCTTTCCTTCGATATGCTAACAACGTTGGTCCCGGTATCGCCTGTTTTCCGTATTTCAGGGACAGGGCCGCCGCTTCACCGGGATGCAGGGCCAATCGCGAAGCGGCGCCTATGACGCCAAGGGGCTGGCCTGTCAAGCCCTCGACAGGGCGGGGCGGCGGGCCTAAGCCTCCGGCGCATGAACCCCGACAGCTATACCAGCATGAGCGAAGTGCGCGCCGGTGTCGACGAGATCGACCGGCAGATCGTCGCGCTGCTCGACCTGCGCTTTGCCCATATGCGCGCGGCGGCGCGGATCAAGCCCGATCGCGGCGCGGTGCGCGACGAAGCGCGCAAGGCGCAGGTGATCGCCAATGCCCGAAGCCAAGCCGAACGGCTGGGCGCGCCCGCTGATGTCATAGCCGATCTGTGGGACCGGCTGGTCGAGGCGTCCATCGCTTATGAGATGGAGGAATTCGACCGGACACGCGGCTGAGCGCGCTTCGCACCGGCGGGCTTGATTGCGAAGTTCACACCGTCGCGGGTCCGCGCAATTGCGTGGATCGAGACCTCTGGCGTTGATTTCGCAATAGGAGATTTTTTGCGAAGTCAGGCGCGTGGAGCAGGAGCAGACCGTCAGAAAGAGCCGATCGCTCAGTGTAGCATTGGGTCATCCCTGTAGGACAGGCCAGGGGCCTAGCGCCCCGTCTGTGCCTGAAACCATGGGATCATCCGCGTGATCGCATCCGCAACCCGGTCGGTGGACACGGCAAAGCTGAAACGGATGAAGTGGTGTCCGTCAACGGGGTCGAAGTCGATCCCCGGCGCGGTGGCCACCCCGGTTTCGCGCAGCAGCCGTTGGCAAAAGCCCAGGCTATCGTCGGTCAGATGGCTGATATCGGCATAAATGTAGAATGCCCCGTCGGGCGGCGCGATGCGGGCCAGGCCCATGGCGGGCAGCGCGTCGAGCAGCAATTGCCGGTTGCGGCGATAGCTGGCGACATGGCCCTCCAGTTCGTCCGCACAGTCGAAAGCGGCCAATCCGGCGCGCTGCGCCAGGACGGGCGGGGTCAGGAACAGATTGCCCATCCGCGCGCGGGCCGTGTCGATCAGCCCTGGCGGCACGACCACCCAGCCAAGCCGCCATCCGGCCATGCTGTAATATTTGGAAAAGCTGTTCACGATCACGGCGTCGGGTGCATATTGCAGCATCGAATGGGCCGGTTCGCCAAAGCTGAGGCCATGGTAGATTTCATCGGAAATGATGCGAATGCCCCGGTCGGCGCAGACGGCGGCGATCCGCGCCAGTTCAGTGGGCGGAATGATCGTGCCGGTCGGGTTGGCGGGACTGGCAAGGATCAGGCCATCGGGTGCAGGGTCGAGCGCGGCGAGCGCGTCGGCGCTGATCTGATAGCGTTCGGCCGGGCCGCAGGCGACCTCGACCGGGTCCAGATAGAGCGCCTTCAACGTATTGCGATAGGCGACATAGCCCGGCCTTGCCGTCGCCACCCGCGCGCCGGGGGCGAACAGGCTGGTGAGCGCCAGCACCAGCGCGGGGGATGCGCCACAGGTCAGGATAATCTGTTCGGGATCGACGGTGACGCCATAGCGATCCTGATAATCGCGGGCCATGCGCTGTTTGAGGGCGGTGCTTTCCCAATAGCCCATGGGTTCGGTGTCGAGCACATGATGCGCGACCGCGATCGCCTGGGCAGGCGCGCCGGTCGATGGCTGGCCGAACTCCATATGCAGGATCGAGCGGCCCTGTTCTTCCAGCGCATGCGCTTCCCGGCTGATGGCAATGGCGTGGAAGGGGGCTATGTCGGCGACTTTATTCATGGATAACCTGCGTTAATTTCGGCAACATGGCCGTGGCTGTGGCGTTGGGCATGGCATGAGCCAGACCCTCTTGACCGTCCTGCAATATTATGGCGCGGGGGCAGCGACGCTCGCCGCGCTGATCGTGTCGCTCAACCTCGGCCGGCAGATCACGGGATGGGCGTTCGTGCTGTTCGTGACAAGCTCCATCGCGCTCATTGCCTGGGGATTTCTGGACGAAAACAGCGAAGGCATTGGCTGGCAGAATGTCGCCCTGCTGTTCATCAACGCGATCGGGGTATGGCGCTATCTGATTTCCGGCCACGATCCGGCGGACTGAAAAAACGTCAGTTTTCGGCGATCCAGACCTCGACTGGCACGTCATCCTGCAAAAGCGCGAGGCGGATCGGCAATTCCTCGACCGGCCCGCCTGCCAGCGCGCGGTCATAGACTGCCTTCTTGGCGGCGCCGCTGATCTGGAGGAAGATATGGCGGCTCTTGAGGATCGCGCTCGCGGTCAGCGACAGGCGCTGGTGTGGCGCGGCCGGGGGGGTGGCGGCGATGGTCAGAGCATCGGTGGCAAAACCTTCGGCCAGCTCCTTGCCCTCTGGAAAGAGCGAGGCGGTATGCCCGTCATCGCCCATGCCCAGCAGCACGATGTCGAGCGGCCAGGGCAGGGCGGCAAAGCTGGCTTCCACATCCGGCTGGCCCGCATAAGCATCCGCAGCCTCATTTTTCATCGGCACGAACCGCGCCTGCGCCGCCGGTCCTTGCAATAGCGTGTCGCGCACCAGACGTTCGTTGCTGTCCGCGCTGGCCGGATCGACCCAGCGTTCGTCCACCAGCGTGACGATCAGCTTGCTCCAGTCGAGCGTGGCCGGAGCCAGCGCTTCGAGCACCGGCCTGGGCGACCGGCCACCCGACAGCGCGATGGTCGCGACCCCGCGCGCGGCGATGGCGTCAGACAATAGGGCGGCGATCCGGTCGGCGATGTCGGCGGCGGCCTGCGCCCCGGTGGCGAAGAAATATTCGGTCGGCATGGGTCACTCCGCGTCGTCAGGAAGCGTGCAAATGTCCACCCAGCTTGCGCCGGTCAAGGCCGCGAGCCGATCGGGCGTCAATTCGACCGACGCCGTGCGCGATCCCGCCGCCGGAAAGACGGTGGCGAACGCCCGGAGCGAGATGTCGCAATAGATGGGAAGGGGCATCGTGAGGCCGAAGGGGCAGACGCCGCCGACCGGGTGGCCGGTCAATTCCTCCACCTCATGCGCGCCCAGCATGCGTGGCTTCGCTCCAAGCGCGGCCTTGGCCTTGCCGTTCGACAGTCGGGCGTCGCCGCGCGCGCAGACGAGTACGACCTGATCCCCCACGCGCAGCGACAGCGTCTTGGCGATGCGCGCCGGCTCAACGCCGAGCGCGGCTGCGGCCTCTATGACCGTCGCTGTACTGACGCCCTGGTCGATGATCGATATGTCCGGGGCGTTTGCGGCGAAGAAGGCGCGGACGCTCGCTTCGCTCATGCGCGGTCGCCAAGCTGGCGCTCCCAGGCCAGCGCATGGGCGACGATCTGGTCCAGATCGGCATGGCGCGGCGTCCAGGGGAAGGTTTCTAAAATGGCTTTGTTGTCCGAGATCAGCCTGCCGGGATCGCCCGCGCGCCGGCCGACCATGACGCGCTTGATCGGGTTGTTGGTCGCCCTGTCGACCGCGTCCAGCACCTCCAGCACCGAAAAGCCCCGGCCATAGCCGCAATTGAGCAGATGGTTGCGCGTCGGCTGCGCCATCAGCGCTTCGAGAGCGAGCAGATGGGCGGCGGCGAGGTCACTGACGTGGATATAGTCGCGCACGCCCGTGCCGTCGGGCGTGTCGAAATCGGTGCCGAAGATGCTGACGCTCTCCCGCTTGCCCAGCGCCGCTTCGACTGCCACCTTGATAAGGTGGGTGGCGCCGGCGGTCGACTGGCCGGTGCGCCCCTGCGGATCGGCGCCTGCGACGTTGAAATAGCGCAGCGCGCAGAAATTCATCGGATGCGCCGCCGCCACGTCGCGCAGCATATGCTCGGTCATTAGCTTGGACATGCCATAGGGGTTGATCGGGCATTGCGGCGTATCTTCCCGCACCGCCTCCACGTCCGGCGTCCCATAGGTGGCGGCGGTCGAGGAAAAGATGAAATGTGGCACGCCGATGCGCACCGCGCTTTCGATGAGGTCGCGCGTCTTGGCGCTGTTGTTGTGATAATATTTGAGCGGGTTGCTGACCGACTCCGGCACCACGACGGACCCGGCGAAATGCATGATCGCGCGCACGCCATGGTCGCGCAGTGTCGCTTCCACCAGAGGCTGGTCGGCAATGTCGCCGCGCACCAGCGGGACGTCGCCGGGCACCGCCCAGTCGAAGCCGGTGACGAGATTGTCGATAACGACGATGCCGTAGCCGGCATCCCTGAGCGCCAGCACGGCATGGCTGCCGATATAGCCCGCGCCGCCCGTGACCATGACCATTGGCTTGTCGCTCATAAAGAAAAGGTCTCCCCAGCTGATGCCGGGGAGACCTAGCGAAAGGGCGTTAAGATTTATAGGCCGTTCAGGCGGCCGCCTTCATGGATGCGGGCTTGTAGAAGGTCGCGCCGCTCGCCGCCATGTCGCGCAGCTGTTGCGTGGGAGCAAAGCGCGGCCCGTGCGCCGCCGCCAACCGATCGAGCGTGGCGACGACATGGGTGATGCCGACCGTGTCCATATGGCTGAACGGCCCGCCGGTATAGGGCGCAAAGCCCCAGCCGAAGATCGCGCCGATGTCGCCATCCTCGGGCGTCTCCAGCACGCCTTCCTCGAAACAGCGGGCGCATTCGATGAGCTGGCGATAGAGGAGGCGCTCCTTCACCGCCTCCACGTCAGGCTGCTCGGCCGCGCGCGGGAACATTTCGGCGAGGATGGGCGAAAGATGCTTCTTCGCGCCTTCGGGATAATCATACCAGCCCTTGCCATTTTTGCGGCCGAGGCGTCCGGCGTCGGTCATCCTGACCATGATGTCGTCGGATCCTTGCGGAACATAGGCGTCGCCCAGTTCCTTCTTGGCCGCGGTCATGATCTTGACGCCCAGTTCGATCGACACCTCGTCGCTGACGGCGAGCGGGCCGGTCGGCATGCCGAGTTGCTTGCCGGCATTTTCGATGAGCGCGGGGTTGACGCCTTCGCCCACCAATTCAGCGCCTTCCTGCACATAGGTGCCAAAGCTGCGCGAGGTGTAAAAGCCGCGGCTGTCATGCACGACGATCGGGGTCTTCTTGATCTGCGCCACGAAATCCAGCGCCTTGGCGATGGCCGCCGGACCGGTCTTTTCGCCCAGGATGATTTCGACCAGCGGCATTTTTTCCACCGGCGAGAAGAAATGGACGCCGATGAAATTCTCCGGCTTGCTCCATGCGTTCGCCAGCTTGGTGATAGGCAGCGTCGACGTGTTGGACCCGAAGATGGTGTCGGCGCCCAGCACCTCCTCGACCTTCTTCGTGACCTCGGCCTTGATGCCGACATCCTCGAACACCGCTTCAATGACGAAGTCCGCACCAGCCAGGTCGGCATAATCGGTCGTCGGGGTTACGCGGGCCAGCGTGGCTTCCAGCTTTTCAGGCGTCATGCCCCGGCCGAGACGCTTCTTCAGCACTGCCTCGACATGGGCCTTGCCCTTTTCCGCATAGGCCTGATCGCGGTCGAACAGCACGACTTCCATGCCCGCCTGCGCGGCAACGGTCGCGATGCCCGCGCCCATCATGCCCGCGCCCAGCATGGCGAGCTTCTTCGTCGGCGCCTTGGCCTCGTCCCTGGGACGGCGCGCGCCGCGTTCGGCAGCTTGCTTGTTCACGAACAGGGTGCGGATCATGTTCGACGCCTGGGGATCGGCGGCGACCTTGGCGAAATATTTGCTTTCGATCCGGATGGCGCGGTCCATCGGCAGGGTGATGCCTTCATAGACGGCCGACAGCAGGGCGATCGGCGCGTTCATGTTGCGCTGTGTCTGCTTGAGCGTCATCGGCAGCGCACCCGCCATCGTCTGCACGAAGGCAGGGTTGAAGCCGCCCGCGCCGCCCGGAACCTTGAAGCCCTTGATGTCCCATGGCTGCGTATGCGCGCTGGGGTTGGCCTTCACCCATTCGCGCGCCGCGTCGAGCGCGGTGCCCTGCGGCACGACCTGATCGACCACCTTCATCATGGCGGCGTCGGCCGGGCGGAACATCTTGCCCTGGAGCATGTACATCAGCGAGGCCTGCACGCCCATAATGCGCGGCAGCCGCTGCGACCCGCCGCCGCCGGGGAAGAGGCCGATCAGGATTTCGGGCAGGCCCAGCTGCGTCTTGGAACTATCGCCCACGAAGCGGCGATGACAGGCGAGCGCCAGTTCGAACCCGCCGCCAACGCATGTGCCCTCGATCGCGCAGGCAACCGGCTTGCCGCAGGTTTCCAGCCGGCGAAACAGCTGGTTGAGCGTGAACACCTTGTCGAAAATGTCGGCTGGGGCGGGGCGATCCCCGCTGCCGCTGCTGAGCATTGATCCGAAATATTTAAGGTCCATGCCGGCCATGAAGCCGCTGTCCTTGCCCGACGCGATGACCGCGCCCTTGATGCCGTCCTCCGACGCGATGCGCGTGATCGCGGCGTCGAGGTCGGCCAGGAAATCGGGGCCGATGACGTTCATCGACTGGCCAGGCACGTCGATCGTCAGGGTGGCGATGCCGTCGGCATCGGTGGTGAAGTTGATGGTGTTCATGATGCAGCCTTTCCCATCTCCGTTCGTGCTGAGTAGGGTCTGAGCTTGTCGAAGACCCATATCGAAGCATTGGTCCTTCGATACGCCATTTCGACTTCGCTCAATGGCTACTCAGGACGAACGGACTATATTTCTCAAATACGCTCGATGACGATGCCGGTGCCCATGCCTGCGCCCACGCACAGGTTGACGAGCGCGGTGCCCTTGCCGGACCGTTCCAGTTCGTCGAGCGCGGTGCCCAGCACCATCGCGCCGGTCGCGCCCAGCGGATGGCCCATGGCGATCGCGCCGCCGTTCACATTGATCTTAGCGTGGTCGAGGTCCATCGCCTGCATGTAGCGCAGCACCACCGAGGCGAAGGCTTCGTTCAGTTCCCACAGGTCGATATCGTCCTTGGTCATGCCGGCGCGTTGCAGCAGCTTGCCCGCGACAAATTCCGGCCCGGTCAGCATGATCAGCGGTTCCGACCCGATCGACGCCATGGCCTTGATCTTGGCGCGTGGCTTGAGGCCATATTTTTCGCCCATATCCTTGTTGCCGACCAGCACGGCGGCGGCGCCGTCGACAATGCCGCTGCTATTGCCGGCATGATGGACATGGTTGACCTTTTCCAGTTCGGGATAGCGGAGCAGGGCCACGGTGTCGAAGCCCGGCATATCCTCACCCAGGGCGGCGAAACTGGGCTTGAGCGCGCCGAGCGACTGCATCGTCGCGTCCGGGCGCATATGTTCGTCATGGTCGAGCACGACCTGCCCGATCACATCCTTCACCGGCACGATCGACTTTTTAAAACGCCCTTCGTCCCACGCTTGCTTGGCGCGCTGCTGGCTTTCGACGGCATAAGCATCCGCGTCGTCGCGGCTGATGCCGAACTTGGTGGCGATGACGTCCGCGCCAATGCCCTGCGGCGCGAAATAGGTCTTGTAGGCGACCGCCGGGTCCATCGCCCAGGCGCCGCCGTCCGACGCCATCGGCACGCGGCTCATCGATTCGACGCCGCCGCCGATCGCGAACATCGCTTCACCTGAAAACACCTTGGCCGCCGCCATATTGACCGCTTCGAGGCCCGATGCGCAGAAGCGATTGATCTGAACCCCCGGCACCGTTTGCGCATAGTCGGCGTTGAGCACGGCCACGCGCGCGATGTCCGCGCCCTGTTCCCCCACGGGACTGACGCAGCCCAGGATGACGTCATCGACATCGGCGGTGTCGATCTGGTTGCGGTCGCGCACCGCCTCCAGCACCTGCGTCGCCAGTTGGATGGGGGTGATTTCATGCAGCGACCCGTCAACCTTGCCCCGGCCCCGGGGCGTGCGGACGGCGTCGTAAATATAGGCTTCCATTGTCATTCCCTCTCCATGGGGTCCTCGTGGCGCGTCGCCAGATGAACGGGATCTGCCCGCAAATGTATTTACGTTTACGTAAAGTGCAAGTGTCTAATGCCAATCGCCTGGCCGAATCGCCAGGCCGTAGCGGCAGGGTATCGCCGCCGGTCACACACAGCCAAAGCGTTCGTGAAGGACTGACCCGAAAAACATCTTGATGATCGAATCTGCTAGCCGCTAGCGCGGAAACCTGACCGTCGTCATGTCGTTATGGTCGAGCGGCCAAGGCAATAGGGGCAATCATGAATTTGACGTCAGTGCCGGATTGCGCTTCATGAAACCAGTGTCCGATACATCTTCCGCCAGCCCAGCCTCCCCTTTTTCCATACCTGTATTTCGCGCGATCTGGCTGGCGAGCCTTGCATCGAATTTTGGCGGATTGATCCAGTCAGTTGGCGCGGCGTGGATGATGACGTCGCTGTCCGCGTCGCCCTTGCTTATAGCCTTGGTTCCGGCTGCGACCACCTTGCCCATCATGCTCCTGTCTCTCTGGGCCGGGGCGGTCGCGGACAATCTGGAGCGGCGGGTCGTGATGATGGCGTGTCAGGCCTTCATGCTTTTAGTGTCGGCGGTTCTGGCGGCAACGGCATGGGCCGGGTGGATGACGCCCTGGCTGCTCTTGGCTTTTACGTTCCTGCTCGGCTGCGCGACCGCCATCAATGGACCTGCCTGGCAAGCTTCAGTCGGTGATATGGTGCCACGCGCTATCCTGCCGAGCGCGGTGGCGATGAACAGCATGGGTTTCAATCTGGCGCGCAGCCTTGGCCCGGCCTTAGGTGGTGTCATCGTCGCCACGGCGGGCGCGGCGGCAGCATTTTTAAGCAATGCTGTCAGTTATATCGGGCTGCTGATCGTATTGGCCCGGTGGCGGCCGGAAACGCCGCCAAAACTGCTGCCGCGCGAACGGCTGGGCGTCGCGATGATGGCGGGGCTGGGTTATGTGGCGATGTCGCCAAAAATCCAGTTGGTGTTATTGCGCGCTGGTGCCTTTGGCATTGGCGCTGCTGCCGTATCCGCCTTGATGCCGCTGGTCGCGCGCGACTTGCTGGGCGGCGGGGCCTTGACCTTCGGCGTCACCAGCGGCGCCTTCGGATTTGGCGCGGTGCTGGGCGCGCTGTCCAGTCGCCGCCTGCGCGCCCGCTATTCGGTCGAGGGCATCGTGCGATCGGCGGCGCTTGCGCTGGCGCTCGGAACGGCGATGACGGCGGCGAGCAGCTGGTTATGGGTGGCCTTGCCCGGCTATATGCTGGCTGGCGCTGGCTGGGTGCTGGCGCTGTCCACATTCAACGTGTCCGTGCAGATGTCCGCGCCGCGCTGGGTCGTCGCGCGCGCGGTCGCCCTGTATCAGATGGTCGCGTTTGGTGGCATGGCGGGCGGTGCCTGGCTGTTCGGCTGGATCGCCGAACATCGGGGCGTGGTCATGAGCCTGTACGCCGCGGCAGGAGTACAGTTTCTCGCCGCGATACTGGGCCTGTGGCGTCCGCTGCCCCAGATTGGCGACGACAATCTGGACCCGCGTGGCGATTGGCAGGAACCGGATACTGTCGTCCCGGTCGAACCCCGCAGCGGCCCGATTATCGTCACCATCGAATATCGCATTCCCGCCGGGTCGGTCGTGCCCTTCCTCGCCGCCATGAGCGAGCGCAAGCGCATCCGCAAGCGCGACGGCGCGCATGGCTGGCAGTTGCTCCGCGACCTGGGCGAAAGTGACCTGTGGGTCGAGCGCTATCATGTGTCGACCTGGCTCGATTATATCCGCCACAAT
Organism: Sphingobium lactosutens DS20; assembly: GCF_000445105.1. Lineage (GTDB taxonomy): Bacteria > Pseudomonadota > Alphaproteobacteria > Sphingomonadales > Sphingomonadaceae > Sphingobium > Sphingobium lactosutens. The sequence continues at coordinate 49,707 of NZ_ATDP01000078.1, forward strand.
CAGCGCCGCACCGTCGCGGATATTGCCAATAGCGATGCCATTCATGCCCTGCACGATCGGCCCGAACCCCCGGTCGTCCATCGCCGGCTGGAGCGGCAGACCGGTTCCCTCCCGCTCAGCCGATCGCCGGACGCGCGGGAAATGGGGGAAGGCTGGATCGACCCGACGCGATCGAGTTGATCAGCCCGCCGTGGCGAGATCGTCGGGCGTGTCGATGTCACGCAGGATGCCGGCTGGCGCTTCGATCTGCAATCCATGGCTCAGCAGTGCGCGTGCCCCCTGATCGCCGCGCAGCGCGAGCAATTCGGGAAAATGCTTGCGGCCGATAAAGGCCGGCGGCGAAGACGAAAAGCCGTCCGTCGATGCGACCACCGACCGTATGTCCTCGGCCGCCAGGCAGATGTGATTATAGTGGGTCTGCGGCACGTCGGGCATGTCGGCGAGGCAGATGAGGATGCCGCGCACGTCCCGGTTGGGCATGACATGGCGCACCGCGCGCACGATGCTGCCCGACATGCCGTCCTGCGGCCGATCATTGACGATGATGCTGTAGCCGCGCCGGTCGAGCTTGCGATGTATCACCGGGGCTTCATCGATCGGGCGTGTCACCGCGACGAGTTCGGCGAAGGCCATGGAGGCGACGGTTTCCAGCACATGGGCCGCCATCGGCTTGCCGCGCAGGGTCGCCATCAGCTTGTCCTCCTCGCCAAAGCGGGAGGATGTGCCAGCGGCAAGCAGCACGGCGGCGATATGTTCAGTGCGCATAGGGCGAGGCGAATGTCATGTTTATGAGGCGATCCCGTTTGCATCGCGATGTGCCATCGGGACGATGCCAAGTCCAGTATGTGGAAAGGACTGGTCAGGCTGGACCCCAATTGCCATATGCGGGGCCGATAAGCAAAGGAGCGGCAAAAGCCCATGGCATGTGACATTGACGCGGAAACCGTTGGGGCAGGCAAGGAACCCGTGCCCGCGGAGGTCAGCGAGGCCATTCGCACGCTGATCCGCTGGGCCGGCGATGCGCCAGAGCGCGAGGGCCTTGTGGAAACGCCTGAGCGCGTGGCGCGGGCCTGGCGCGAATATTGCCGCGGCTATGGGGATGATCCGGCCTATCATCTTTCGCGCATCTTCCACGAAGTGGGCGGTTATGATGATATCGTTCTGCTAAAGGATATACCGTTCCAGTCGCATTGCGAACATCATATGGCGCCGATCGTGGGCAAGGCGCACATCGCCTATCTGCCCGGCGACTATGTCGTTGGCATTTCCAAGCTGGCGCGCGTGCTCCACGCCTATGCCAACCGGTTGCAGGTGCAGGAAAGGCTGACGTCCGAAGTCGCCAATTGCATCCAGGAGCATCTGAAGCCCCAGGGGGTCGCGGTCGTCATCGAAGCGACTCATGGCTGCATGACCGGGCGGGGCGTGCGTACGCCCAATGTCATCATGAAGACGAGCCGCATGCTGGGCGTCTTTCGCGATGACGAAAAATCGCGCGAGGAAGTGTTGAAGCTTATCGGCGCATGATCGAGCCGGAGGAAACGGGATATCGCCCGCTGGGGCGCGCACGGGCCGATGCGGAGCCGGTGGGCAAGCCGCTGGCGGCCAAGCGCTTGGCACTGGTGACGGGCGGGCACCGGCGGCTGGGCGGGATCATTTCCGCTGCTCTGGCGCGGGCCGGCCATTCGCTGGCGATCCATGGCAGCCATGACACGCGGCTGGATTCCCACCTGGCGCTGGCGCTGGAAGAGGAGGGGACGGAATGGGACGGCTTCGTCGTCGACTTCGCCGACCCCGAAGGTGCGGAGGAACTGGTGGCGAAGGTCGCCGAGCGTTTCGGAAGGCCGCCCGACATATTGGTCAACAGCGCGGCGATGTTCGGCCAGGATCGGCTGGAATCCGTCACCGCCGATGACCTGATGCGCCATTATGCCGTCAATTGCGCGGCGCCGGTCATGCTGACCAAGGCGTTTGCGACCGTTCCTGCCGGTGCGGTCGACCGGTGCATCATCAACATATTGGACCAGCGGATCGACCATCCTCATGGCGACCAGCTGGCCTATACGCTTTCAAAGCTGGCGCTGGCCGGGTTGACGCGGACCAGCGCGGCAAGCCTGGCGCCCAGAGTGCGGGTCAATGCGGTCGCGCCGGGCCTGACCATCGCGACGCCCGATTATGACGCGGCGCAGATGGAACGGCTGGGCGAGATGATGCCGCTCGCCCGCCTGCCGCAGGCCGACGAGATCGCGCAGGCGGTCCTTTATCTGACGGAAGCAAGCGCCGTCACCGGGCAGACGCTCTACGTCGATGGCGGCGCGCACCTCAAAAGCTATGAGCGCGATTTCATGCATCTGTGCCGGTGACATTGGCACAAATGCGAGGGGGTGAAGGCTGGCGATCCGCGGCGCACCGCCATAAAGCGGTCCTGAACATAGATAAGGGAGATGGCGATGACCTATGAAACGATCCTGGTGGAACAGCGCGACGCGGTAACGCTGATCACGCTCAACCGGCCGCAGGCGCTCAATGCGCTCAACAGCCAGGTGCTGGCTGACCTGACTGCGGCTTTCGCGGCCTATGATGCGGATGCGACGCAGCGCTGCGCCGTGCTGACCGGCAGCGGGGAAAAGGCCTTTGCCGCAGGCGCCGACATCAAGGAAATGGTCGACAAACCGGCGGCCGACTTTTTCCTGGAGGATTTCTTTTCCGGCTGGCAAACCGGCGTCGTTGCCACGCGCAAGCCGTGGATCGCAGCCGTCAACGGCTTCGCGCTGGGCGGCGGGTGCGAACTGGCGATGATGGCGGACTATATCATCGCGGCCGACACGGCGAAATTCGGCCAGCCTGAAATCAAGCTGGGCGTCGCGCCTGGCATGGGCGGATCACAGCGGCTGGCCCGCGCGGTGGGCAAGGCGAAGGCGATGGACCTGTGCCTCACTGGCCGGATGATGGGTGCCGAAGAAGCCGAGCGTGCGGGTCTGGTGAGCCGCATCGTGCCGGCGGCACAGTTGCTGGATGAAGCGATCAAGGACGCGGTCCTGATTGCATCCATGCCGCCCATGGCGACGATGGTGAACAAGGAAATGGTCAACATCGCCTTCGAAACCGGGCTGGCGCAGGGGCTGCTGACCGAACGGCGGCTGTTCCAGATCCTGACCGCGACCGAGGACAAGAAGGAAGGCATGACCGCCTTTGTCGAAAAGCGCGCGGGCGTCTGGAAGGGGCGCTGAGGCGATTTTGTTGCCATGATGCAACAGCGGACACATTTATGACGGACAGATAGCGGCTCGGCGCGCCAACCTCGTTTCAACAGGCAACTGAAACGACTGGTGGGCGCGTCCAAGGCCCGGCCAGCGACCATGGGAGAGGGGGTGCGGATCGTCGCGCCACCTGATCGGCTCGCACTAGCCAGGGAGCCTCTTCATGTCCGTCCGTTTGTCCCTTCGTCGTTCCGCGCGCGCCGCTTTGTTGCTGGCGAGCGCCACCGGTGCCTTGAGCGCAGCGCATGCGCAGGAGCCGGCGCCTGCCGACGAGGATCTGATCACCGTGACGGGCCGGCGCGTATCGCAATCGTCGGAAGCGATCGGCGAGGACAAGATCAGCAACGTCGTCGCGGTCACGCGCGAGGCGCTGCTGTCCGCGCCGTCGGGCATTTCGGGCCTCAAGATGCTGGAGCAGCTGCCCGGCTTCAACGTCCAGACCGATGGCGCGCTGGGGCTGTATGAGTTTGGCAACAGCGTCCAGACCCGCGCCTTCAACCTCGACCAGATCGGCTTCGTGGTCGATGGCATCCCGACCGGTCGTAGCGACGCCTTTGGCGGCAGTCCGGTGTTCCGCTATGTCGACAATGAAAATCTGGGCGTCGTGGAAGCAGCGGTGGGCGCTGGCGACGTGTCCTTGCCCAGCTATTCGACGCTGGGGCCGGTGGTGCAATATAATAGCATCGCGCCGCAGGAGGACATGGGCCTGTTCGTGTCGCAGAGCTTTGGCGACTTCAACATGAAGCGCACCTTCATTCGCGCCAGCACCGGACGCGTCGGCCCGTTCAAGGCCTATATCAGCCGCACCAAGCTGGACACCGACCTGTGGCGTGGGCCGGGTTCGGTCGATCGCGAACATTGGGAAGGGCAGATCCACGCCGACCTGGGCGGAGACAGCTGGGCGCGGTTCAAATTCGTGTCGAACGACTTTTTCGATTATGATTCGCCATCAATGTCGCGTGCGCTCTATAATTGCACGACCACGGACATTGCAGGTCGTTGCGGCCGGGACGCGGCCTATATCGAAAATGTGCCGAACACGACGCCGGGCTTTGAACCGACCGTTCCGGGCGTCTATTATTCCAACAGCAATTATGCGCAGGTCTACAACCTCGCCATCAATGTGCGGAAGGACAAGCTGTATGGCGCAACCTTCCATGCCGGGATCGCCGATGGCGTCTGGGCCGAATCCACCCTCTATTGGGAGGATAAGAGCGGCTATGGCGTGTCGCCTGACACCTATGCCAATTCGCTGGCCCGCTATACCGCGCAGGCCGCTGTCGGATTGCCCGTCACCGCGCCCAAGGGCGTGGAATTTGGCCGGTCGGGCGTGGGCGGCGACCGTTATGGCATCACGACAAAGCTGCACTGGGAGATGGGCGTCAATACGGTCGAAACCGGCATGTGGGCGGAAGTCGACAAATATCATCGCACGCAGGCGCGCTATAACACCGTCGATGGCGCTCCCGATGGCGCGCCGCTGCTCGACGAGCTTGTCTATCTGCGGCGCGATTATCGCTCGAAGCGCGATACGCTCCAGATATTCCTGAAGGACACGCTCAAGCTTGCCGACGAGCAACTGGTGCTGGACCTGGGCTTCAAGGGCCTGATGATGGACTATCGCTATGATGGTTATCGTGACTTTGCCGACTATTATCTGACGGTGGGCGGCGTTGCGGTGCCGGGCTATGGCCCCAGCGTCAATCGCGCCCAGTATCGCGATATGTTCCTGCCGATGGCGGGTTTGCTCTACAAGATTGACGGCCACACCCAGGTCTTTGCCTCCTATGCCGAGAATATGGCGCTGCCCAAGGGTATGGACGACATTTATTCCGCCATCCGCGCCGGCGGCGCGCTAGTGCCGCAGCCGGCGCCGGAGCGTTCGACCAATATGGAGGTGGGCATCCGCACCAACCAGGGCCAGCTTTATGCTTCGCTCGCGGGCTATTACACGAAGTTCAAGAACCGCATCCAGTCGATCACGACGATCCTGCCGGGCAGCGGCGGCGCGGCGACCGAGACATTTTACCAGAATGTCGGCCGGGTGCGCGCCTATGGCGTCGAATTCAGCGGCACCTACAAGCCCGCCTTCCTCAATGGGCTGGCCTATGGCAATCTCAACGTCACCTATAACAACGCCAAGTTCAAGGATGACATTCCCGCCGCCACGCCGATCGAGATTGCGGGCAAATATATTCCCGACAGCGCGAAATGGATCGTCGGCGGCGGCGTGACGATCGAGCCGGCCAGCTGGCTGGTGGCCAATATCTCGGGCAAATATACCTCGAAGCGCTGGTCGACCTTTACCAACACGCCAGGGTCGAGCGTGCCTGGCTTTACCGTGTTCAGCGCCTATGTCGACATTGGCGACGGCTGGACCTTTGGCCCGATCAAGAGCGTGAAGGCGCGGTTCAACATCGACAATCTGTTCGACAAGGATACCCTGTCCTATATTTCCTCGTCGGTGACCGGCGACGGTTTCTTCCGCCCGCTCAGCCCGCGCACCTTCCAGTTCACGCTGACGGGGGAAATCTGATGCGGATGATGAGGATGGGGGCGGCGCTGATGGCGCTGCTCCCGGCGGTAGCGATGGCGCAGGGACCGGTGGTGTCGAAGCAGACCTACCAATTGCATCAGAAGCTGCTGACGCTCGACAGTCATCTCGACACGCCGGCCTCGCTCGATCTGCCCGGCTGGTCGATCGACGAAGAGCATGACGTGCTGCATGATTTCACGCAGGTCGACCTGCCGCGCATGAAGAAGGGCGGGCTGGATGGCGGCTTCTGGGCGATCTACACGCCGCAGGGGCCGGTAACGATCGAAGGGTTCCGCAAGGCGCGTGACTTTGCGATCCTGCGCGGCCTGTCGATCCGCAATATGGTGGCGGCCGATCCCGCCAATTTCGCGCTCGCGACAGAGGCGAAGGATGCCGCGCCCATTGCCGCCAAGGGCAAACGGATCGTCTATATGTCGATCGAAAACGCCTATCCGCTGGGCGAGGATGTGTCGTTGCTCGACACATTTTACGCCATGGGCGTCCGCGTGGTGGGGTTTGCCCATTTCGCGCATAACCAGTTTGCCGACAGTTCGACCGACCCGTCCGGCAAGCCGCGCTTTGGCGGCCTGTCGCCGCTGGGCAAGGAATTGCTCAAGGAAATGAACCGGATCGGCGTCGTGCCCGATGCCTCGCACAGCAGCGACCAGGTGCTGGACGACCTGCTGGCACTGTCGACGACCCCGGTGCTGCTCACCCATTCGGGCTGCAAGGCGGTCTATGACCATCCGCGCAATATCGACGACGCGCATTTGAAGGCGCTGGCGGCCAGGGGCGGGGTCATCCAGATGAACGCCTATGGCGCCTATCTGCGCGCGTCCAAGCCGAACCCGCAGCGGCAGGAGGCATTGAAGGCGCTCTATGGCCAGATGCGCGAAGGCGCGAAACTGTCAGCGGAAAAGCGCGCCGAACTGCTGGCGAAGCGACAGGAGATCGACCGCCTCTACCCCGATACCGACCGGCCGAGCTTTGACGATTTCATGAAGCATATGCTCCATGCGCTGGAGGTCGTCGGTCCGGATCATGTCGGCATCGGCGCGGACTGGGATGGCGGCGGCGGTGTTGTCGGCATGGAGGATGTCGTCGACCTGCCCAAGATCACCGCCGCGCTGCTCAAGGCCGGTTACAGCGAGGCGGACGTCCAGAAAATCTGGTCTGGCAATGTCCTGCGCGTGCTGGCGGCGGCGGAGGCGGGGAAAGCCCAATAGGCGCGCGTTCGCGCCTATTTCCCCTCCAGCATCTCGATCATCAGGGAGAAGTCGCGCGCGGCCTCTCCCTGGTTCGCAAGCATCTGGTAGAGCGCCTCGGCCGCGTTGCCCATCGGCACCGACGCGCCGACCGACGCGGCCGCCGCGCCCGCCAGTTTAAGGTCCTTCAGCATTAGCCCCACGGCAAAGCCGCCTTGATAGCCATTGTCTGCGGGCGTTTGCGGACCGACGCCGGGCACGGGACAATAACTGGTCATCGACCAGCTCTGGCCTGACGACACGCTGCTGATGTCGTAGAAGGTCTGCGGGTCGAGGCCGAGCTTCCTGGCCATGGCAAAGGTTTCGCAGGTCGCCACCATGGTCGCGCCCAGCAGCATGTTGTTGCAGATTTTCGCCGCCTGCCCATTGCCGGCGCCGCCGGCGTGGATCACCGCCTTGCCCATGGCGGACAGGATCGGCCTGGCGCTGTCGAAGGCCGTATCCGTGCCGCCCACCATGAAGGTGAGCGTGCCGCCATTGGCCGCAGCAATGCCGCCCGATACCGGCGCGTCCACCATGGCGAACCCGGCGGCGACGGCCGCTTCGCTGACGCGCCGCGCGGTGGCGACGTCGATGGTGGAGCAGTCGAGGAACAGCGCGCCGGGCCTGGCCGCACCGAATATCTCGCCGGTATAGACCGCCTCGACATGGGTGCCGGCCGGCAGCATGGTGACGACGGCGTCGGCCCCCGTCGCGGCGTCGGCGGCACTGGCCGCGCGCACCGCGCCATGGCTCTCGGCCCTCGCCAGCGCCTCTTCCGACAGGTCGAAAGCGCGCACGGCATAGCCGTTCTTGAGCAGGTTGGCGGCCATGCCACCGCCCATATTGCCAAGGCCGATGAAGGCGATCGTCTGGGTCATGTCGGCATCCTCTCTGCGGTTATGGCTCTCTGGGGTGTTGGGGATCAGGCGTCGGCGACTTCGGGCAGGGGCGTCCAACCCTTGTCGGCGGGCAGCGGTTCGAAGATCGCGTCGATCATCGCGTCGCTCACCTCTTCGAGCGTCGCCGGGTTCCAACGCGGCGCATTGTCCTTGTCGACGATCACCGCCCGCACGCCCTCGACGAAATCGGGGCGGCGGATGACGGCGCAGGCGATGCCATATTCCATCGCCATATTGTCGGCGAAGCTGGACTTGGCCGCGCCTTCGACCAACTGGCGCAGCGCGACCTTGATCGTCTGGGGCGATTTGGTGCGCAGGGTCGATAGCTGCTTTTGCGCCCATTCGCCGCCGTCGGCTTCCAGTGCCGCGACGATCTCCTCGGCGGTGTCGGACGCGAACAGCCGGTCGATGTCGGCGCGCGACGCGACGAGCTTTGACGCTGGCGGCTGGGCGCTGGCGGCATCGAGCACGAGCGTCAGGTCCCACGGATTGGTGAGGATACGCGCCTTGACCGCGTCCAGCGCTTCGGACGGCATATAATGGGTGGCGATGCCTACAGCGGCGCAATCGGCGCCATCGATCCGCGCCCCGGTCGCGGCGAGCCAGGCGCCGACGCGCCCCGGCAGCCGGGGCAGATACCAGCCGCCGCCCACATCGGGGAACAGGCCGATGCCTGTTTCGGGCATGGCGAAGGTCGTGCGTTCGGTCGCCACGCGATAGCGCGCGGGCAGGGACAGGCCAACGCCGCCGCCCATGACGATGCCGTCCATGAAGGCGACGATCGGCTTTTCATAGACGAACAACAGATGGTTCATCCGATATTCGATGCTGAAGAAGCGTTCGGCCTCCACGCAATCCGTCTTCGCGCTGTTGGCGATGAGGGCGATGTCGCCCCCGGCGCAGAAGCCGCGCGACAATTTGGGATCGCCATCGGGCGCGGGCAGATGGTCGATCATGACCGCGACCACGCTGTCGTCCTTCGCCCAGCCGAGCAGCGCGTCGATGATGGCGACGCACATTTCGGGCGTGAGCGCGTGGATCGCCCTGGGCCGGTTCAGCCGGATGCGGCCGACGCCATTTTCGATGAAGGTCAGCACCGGGTCCGTCATGTCGATCTCCTGCTGGTGGGGCGTTGCAGCCATCATCCCTGCCGCAGCATGTCGCGCGCAACGATCATGCGCATCACTTGGTTGGTGCCCTCCAGAATCGAATGGACGCGCAGGTCGCGCCAGAAGCGTTCGACCGGATAGTCCATCAGATAGCCATAGCCGCCATGCAGCTGGAGCGCGCGGTCGACCACCGACGATCCGGTGTCGGTCGCCAGCCGCTTGGCCATGGCGGCAAAGCGCGTCTTGTCGGGCGCATTTTCCGTCACCTTGACGGCAGCCGCATAGAGGAGGGTCCGCGCGGCCTCCAACTCGGTCAGCATGTCGGCCAGCATGAATTGCGTATTCTGGAAATCGGCGATCGCCTGGCCGAACTGCTTGCGTTCCTTGGTATAGCGCACGGCTTCGTCGATGCAGCGCTGCGCCCCGCCCAGCGAGCAGGCGCCGATATTGAGCCGTCCGCCATCCAGCCCCATCATGGCGATGCGAAAACCTTCGCCCTCCGCACCGACGAGATTGTCGACCGGCACGCGCACGCTGTCGAAATTCACCTGCGCCGTGGGTTGCGAATGCCAGCCAAGCTTGCGTTCCTGCGCGCCGAAGCTGACGCCCTCCATATCCTTTTCGATGACGAGGCAACTGATCCCCTTGGGGCCATCCTCACCCGTCCGCACCATGACGACATAGAGTTCGTTCTCGCCGCCGCCCGAAATAAACTGCTTGGACCCGGTGACGACATAATGATCGCCATCGCGCACGGCCTGCGTCTTGAGCGCGGCGGCGTCCGATCCCGATCCCGCTTCGGTCAGGCAATAGCTGCCGATGCGATCCATCGGGATCATCGAGGGCAGATATTTGTCCTTGACCGTCTGGCTGCCGAAGCGGTCGATCATCCACGCCGCCATGTTGTGGATCGAGATGAAGGCGCTGGTCGACGGGCAGCCATAGGCCATCGCTTCCATGATGAGCGCGGCCTCCAGCCGGCCAAGGCCGATGCCGCCCGACGCTTCCGACACATAGATGCCGCCAAAGCCAAGCTCTGCGGCGGATCTGATCGTATCGCGCGGGAAGATATGTTTGTCGTCCCATTCGGCGGCGAAGGGGGTGATGGCGTCGGCCGTGAAGCGCTGCGCCATGTCCTGGATCGCGCGCTGGTCTTCGGTCAGATCAAATTGGGTCATGCTCTCCTAGCTCCGCGCCTGTTCCGTCATGTCGGTCTGCGCGCCATGATCTTCGTCTTTGCCGCCTGTAGCAATGCCGCATCCTTGCCAGCAATGGGGAAGTTGTGCATCAATATGCTGCAAATTTGCCGGGAGTGTCGATGTTCGACTGGGACGATCTGCGCGTGTTCTTGGCGGTCGCCCGTGCGCGCAAGATCGCGCCTGCCGCACGCGCGCTGGGCATCGACGCGACCACGATCGCGCGGCGGCTGTCACGGCTGGAAAAGGCGCTGGGTGCGGACCTGTTCGAAATGGGCGGGGGGGAACGGACGTTGACGGCCAGCGGGCAGGCGTTGCTGCGCCATGCCGAAGGGGCCGAAAGCGCGGCGCTGGCGGCGATGGAGGAGGTGAAGGGGCAGGAACATCGCCTGAGCGGGCAGGTGCGCCTGTCGGTTGCCGAAGGGTTCGGAACATGGGTGCTGGCGCCGGGCATGGGCGCGTTCAACCGGCGGCATCCCGGCATAAGGCTGGACCTGGTGACGGCATCGGGTTTCCTAAACCCATCGAACCGGGAAGCCGACATGGCGGTCATGCTGGCGCGCCCGCAGCGCGGCCGGCTGACGGTGCGGCGGCTGGGCGATTATCGCCTGCACCTTTATGCCGCGCCCGCCTATCTGGACCGGATGGGTTATCCGGCCGCATCGAGCGACCTGCGCCGGCATGTGCTGGTGGGTTATGTGCCCGAATTCATTTTCTCGCCCGAACTGGATTATCTGGACGAGGTGGAGGCGGGGCTGGAGGCGCAATTGCGCGCGACCAGCATCAACATGCAGCAGCGGATGATCGCGGAAGGGGCGGGCATCGGCGTGCTGCCCGATTTCATCGGTCGGCGCGATCCGGCGCTGACCGCGATCATGACCGACACGGTGGAAATCACGCGCAGCTTCTGGCTGGTCATGCATGGCGACCTGCGCCATCTGGCGCGGATCGGCGCGGTCGCCGACTGGTTGCAGGAACGGGTCGACCTGCTGAGCGGGCAGCGTCCTGCGTCATGATCCATCGCCAGCACGGCGAAAGCTGATCGACGCGGGCGCACGACCCCGCTAAGGGAGTCGCGATGGATAGAGAGCGGTCGCATTTCGCCCATGCAGCATAGGTCCAAGCGCAGCCGGGCGATCGCCTTGCCCAACAGCGAGTTGCGTACGCGCGCCACCGAATATCTGGATTTCCTGGCCGCCTGGGTGAAGAAGCCCCGGCAGACCGCCTCGGTCGTGCCGTCCAGCCGCTATCTGGCGCGGCTGATGGTCGAACAGATCGACCCTGCCGGTGGGCGAGTGCTGGAACTGGGCGGCGGAACGGGCGTGTTCACGCGCGCCATATTGGAAACCGGACTGCCGGCGGATCATCTGGAAGTGGTGGAGATCAACCCGGCGTTCGCAAGCGGGTTGCGGCGTCATTTTCCCTCGGTTTCGGTGCTGGAAACGCCAGCGCAGATCGTGTCCACGGCGACGGCCGGCGAGCCGGGCGACTATCAGGTCGTGGTAAGCGGCCTGCCGCTGCTGGCGATGGACCGCCATGTCCATGCCGATATCCTGTCCGAAGCGTTCCGCATGCTGCGGCCGGGCGGCTGTTTCGTGCAGTTCACCTATTCGATGCGCCCGCCGGTCAACCGCGAGATACTCGATACGCTGGGGCTGGATGTGGTGCGCGACGGGCATACCGTCCGTAACTTCCCGCCCGCGACCGTTTTCCGGTTCTTCCGCCGCTGACAATAGGTTGCATAAGGCCATCGGCCTCCTATCTTCGCCGCAACGCGAAAAGGGGGACCGCCTGTCATGGCATCCATTATCGACATAAGCGGCCTGACCAAACGCTATGCGTCGGGCTTCGAGGCGCTCAAGGGCGTCGATCTTTCGATCGAGGAAGGCGAGATTTTCGCGCTGCTCGGCCCCAATGGAGCGGGCAAGACGACGATGATTTCGATCATCTGCGGCATCGCGCGGCCGACCGGCGGGACGGTGCAGGTCGCCGGGCACGACATCGTGCGGGATTATCGCGGCGCGCGCAGTGCGATCGGACTGGTGCCGCAGGAATTGAGCACCGACCAGTTCGAACGGGTGATCGACACCGTGACGTTCAGCCGCGGGCTGTTCGGCAAGCCGCGCAACGACGCCTATGTCGAAAAAATCCTGCGCGACCTGTCCCTGTGGGACAAGCGCCATGCGAAGATATTGGAGTTGTCGGGCGGCATGAAGCGCCGCGTCATGATCGCCAAGGCGCTGAGCCATGAGCCGCGCGTCCTGTTCCTGGACGAACCGACGGCGGGCGTCGATGTCGAATTGCGGCGCGACATGTGGAAGCTGATCGGCGAATTGCGCCAGACCGGCGTCACCATCATCCTGACGACCCATTATATCGAGGAGGCCGAGGAAATGGCCGACCGGGTGGGCGTCATCAACCGGGGCGAATTGATGCTGGTCGAGGAAAAGACCACGCTCATGAAGAAGCTGGGCAAGAAGACGCTGACGATCGTGCTGGTCGATCCCATCGCCGCGCTGCCGCCGGAGCTTTCGGACTGGGACCTCAGCCTCCATGCCGAAGGGCAGGAGATCGAATATGTGTTCGACGCGCAGGCGGAGCGGACGGGCGTGTCGTCGCTGTTGCGGCGTCTGGGCGACCTGGGCCTGGGATACAAGGACCTCAACACGCGCCAGAGCAGTCTGGAGGATATTTTCGTCAGCCTGGTCCATCAGGAGAAGGCCGCATGAGCATCCATAATCTGCGCGCCATCGCCGCCATCTACAAGTTCGAGCTTCACCGGTTCCGCCGCACGCTGCTGACGGGCCTGCTGGTGCCGGTTATCACCACCTCGCTCTATTTCGTGGTGTTCGGCGGGGCGATCGGGTCGCGCATGAACGAGATTGACGGCATCCCCTATGCCGCCTTCATCGTGCCCGGCCTCATCATGATGTCGATGTTCACCGAAAGCATCTTCAACGCCAGTTTCGGCATCTACATGCCCAAATTCACCGGCACCATCTATGAACTCCTGTCCGCGCCGGTGTCCGCCGCCGAAACGATCATCGCCTATGTCGGCGCGGCGGCAACCAAGTCGCTGATCGTGGGAGGGATCATATTCCTGACCGCGCATCTGTTCGTCGACATACAGGTCATGCACCCGCTGGCGATGGTCGCCTTCATGATGCTCATCGCGGTCAGCTTCTGCCTGTTCGGCTTCATCCTTGGGATATGGGCGCAAAGTTTCGAGCAGTTGCAGGTCATTCCACTGCTGCTGATCATGCCGATGACGTTTTTGGGCGGCGCTTTCTATTCGGTCCACATGCTGGCCGAACCATGGCGCACGATCACGCTGTTCAACCCGATCGTCTATCTGATCTCGGGCTTTCGCTGGACCTTTTTCGGCAAGGGCGACGTGGCCATCGAGTTCAGCCTGATCTTCGTCGCGGGGATGCTGGCGCTGTGCCTGGGCATCATCGGCTGGATGTTCCGGTCAGGCTACCGGCTGAAGAAATAAGGGCTGGGGGAGGGGAGCGGCCAATCGCTCCCCTTCGTCGATCGGATCAGGCGGCGGCGCTTTCCGGCGCGACGGCGAACAGGGTGACGCCCTTATATTTGTCATCACCGTCATTATAGAGGCCATACATCGCCTCGAACGTCTCATCGAGCACCTGGATATCCGACAGACCCGCCAACTTGAACGTGCCAAGCTTCAGCTCGCGCGGCGGGCGGCCGTCGCGGTCGGTCGTCACGGCGTCGATATACATCTCGTCATGACGGGTATAAAGAATGTGCGGGGCGAGGGTGACGACCATCTTGTTATAGGTCACCTTCAGGCACTTCTGGAGCGCGATCGCTTCAAAAATCTCGGTCGGGGCTTGCATGATGGGCATTCCCTGACGGATTTTCGCGATTCTTTCAATTGCTTTGTGCGCCGCACCATTTCCTTCCGTGCAATCGTCGCGGCGAACCGTTCAATTCCGGGGCAGGAGGTTCAGCCGTTCGCGCAGGCTCCAGCGCGCGACCAGCAGCACCGCCGCAGCGCAAAGGCCGCTCGCAAGGCCGAGCCAGATGCCGACGCCTTCCATCTTGAAGGGAAAGGCGAGCAGCGTTCCAACGCCAATCCCGACCACCCAATATCCGATCAGCGCAAAGACCATCGGCACGCGCGTGTCCTGCACCCCGCGCAGGACGCCCGCGCCGACAGCCTGCGCCGCGTCGGCCAGCTGAAACAGGGCCGCGATGGCCAGGAAGCTGACGGCCAGGCCTATGGTGCGGGCATTGGCCGGGTCCGACAGGTCGAGGAAGGCGGATACCAGCGTGCGGGGCATCAGGATTAGCAAAGCGGCCGCGCCAAAGGCGAAACCGGTGCCGATCGCCAGCGCCAGCCAGCCCGATCGCCCGACGCCGGCCCGGTCGCCACGTCCATAAGCGATGCCGACGCGCACGGTCGCGGCCTGGCCAATGCCCATCGGCACCATGAAGACGAGCGCGGCGATCTGGATCGCGACCGCATGGGCGGCCAGCGAATCCCGGCCGATCAGTCCCATAAGGAAAGCCGACGCGTTGAACACGCTCGTTTCAAAGCCCAGCGTGATGGCGATGGGCAGCCCCAGCGCCCAGACCTGGCGATGCCGCTCCCGATCCGCGGACCAGAAACGGCCCATCAGCCGATAGCGCCGGAAGCGCCGATCGATCAGGATCACAGCGAGTAGTCCGAGGAACAGGAAGCTGGACGACAGGGTGCTGGCCAGCCCGGCCCCGAACAGGCCAAGCGCCGGCAAGCCCAGATGGCCGAAGATCAGCGCCCAGCCCGCCGCGACATTGAACGGGATCGCCGCCAGCATGATGACAAGGCCCCACACCGGTCGTTCCAGCGCGGCGATGAAGTTGCGCAGCGTGGTGAAGCCCAGGAAGGGAAGCAGCGCCCATTGCAGGCCGCGCATCAAGTCGCCCGCGCCGCGCGCCAGATCCGGCTGCTGCCCCAGCGCCAGCAATATGGCCTCGCAATGCCAGAGGATGACCCAGGAGGGGATCACGAAGAAAAGGGCGGCGCGCAGCGTCTGGTGCACGGTGCGGCGCACGTCGCGCACGCTGTGGCGGCGGCGGCCCCGTTCGCTGGCGATCAGCGGGGAGGCGGCGGTGACAAGGCCCATGCCGAAGATCAGCAGGGCATGGAACAGGTTGATGGCGAGCGCGCCTGCCGCGACGCTTTCCGCACCCCGGCGACCGAGCAGCAGCAGGTCACTGGCGGCGATGGCGGACCAGGCGATATTGCCCGCGATCATCGGCAGGGCCAGCAGGATCAGGGCGCGGGCTTCGGCGCGCCAAGGTTGGGCGGATGTCATGGCGATGTCTGGCGAAGATGCGGGTTTGTCCGCTCAACCCCTCAAAAATATGGCGTCAATGCTTCTTGAACAGGTGCAGCACGGCGACGATGATGCCGCCGACCACAAGCCCGACGATCGCGCCGCCGATGGCGTTGACGATCCAGTCGGCGGCGGCGCCCACGGCGGGAAGCGCATGCGCCGCCGCCTCGGCCAGATGATGGATGGCGCCGGGCACCATATCCAGGTGGAATTCGTGCAGACCATGGACGATCAATCCGCCGCCGACCCATAGCATAGCGGCGGTGCCGACGACGCCGAGCACCGACATGAGCACCGGCATCGCCCGGACAAGGCCCCGGCCCAGCGCCTGCGTGGCGGCCGATGTCCGTTGCGCCAGATGAAGGCCGATATCGTCCATCTTCACGATCAGCCCGACCACGCCATAGACGCCCGCCGTGATGAGCAATGCGACGACGACAAGGACAACAGCCTGCTCCCAGATCGGCTCGCTCGCCACCGTGCCGAGCGAGATGGCCATGATCTCACCCGATAGGATGAAATCGGTGCGAATGGCGCTCGATACCTTCTGCTGTTCCAGTTCGGCGGAACTGTGCGTCTGGATCGCCTCCTGCGCCACGTCATGGCCCTTGCCCATGGCCTCGATCAGCTTTTCGACCGCCTCGAAGCAGAGGAACGCGCCGCCCGCCATCAGAAGCGGGGGCAGCAGCCAGGGCGCAAAAGCCGACAGCAGCAGCGCGGCCGGCAGCAGGAACAGCAATTTGTTACGCAGCGATCCCTTGGCGATCTGCCAGATGATCGGCAGTTCACGATCGGGGCTGAGGCCCATCACATAATTGGGGGTGACGGCGGTGTCGTCGATGACGACACCTGCGGCCTTGGAGCCGGCGCGGCCCGCTGCGCCCGCCACGTCGTCAAGCGAGGTCGCCGCCAGTTTGGCGATGCCCGCCACGTCATCGAGCAGCGCGATCAGACCCGAAGGCATGATGGAAAATCCCCTGTTGCAGGTGGCAAAGTCGCCGCCTGTCCGGCCGCTTCCTTACTGGGCGGCGCGCAGGGGGGCAATGGGCCTCATCGCTTGAGCAGCCGGGTCAGAAATTGCCCGGCGGATCGCTGGCCGGGAAGCTTTCGTCGACTTGCTCGTCGACCTTGTCCCAGCCCGGTTCGCCGCCCTGCGGTCCAGCGTCGCGCACGACGCCCGAGGAGCCGACTGGCCCCCGGTCATCGGCCTCTCCGCCACCCATCCAGTCGCGCCAGCCCTTGACCGCGAAATAGCCCAAGCCCGTGACGATCCCCAGTTTCAACAGCCCCTTCATGATCGTGTCTCCTTTTCGTTATGGACATGAACCCAGTCCGCGCGGTCATGGCTGACGGCATCGGGCGTCAGGCGCATGTCGCCTTCCTCGTCGGTTCCCAGCGGTGGTTCGGTCTCGGACGCCGTCTGCTCCAGCGACCAGCGCTCGCGCAGCGCGGCGTCGATCATCGCCGCCCAGGCCGACCCGTCGCCCGCTTCGCGCATCGTCGCGTCGGGTTCCTTGAGGATCGCGAGGATGCTCGCGGCGTCCTCCACGCGGGCAGGCCAGTTTTCGGGCTGATCCGCCGCCAGATGGCGCGCGAGCCGTTCGATGAGGGGGCGGTTTTCCATGCCTGTCGAACGTCCGGTCGCGGGGGCTGTTCCGAAAGTCGTTTCGCCTGCGCGCACAAATGGGCGCGGAACGCCATGGGGATTAACCTGTCTTGTTGTCATGATGAGCGGCGGCAGGGCCGAACAACAAAAAAGCCGCCCGTCGCCGGGCGGCTCTCTCATTTCGATCCTGTAAGGAAACTCAGGCTTCGGTTTCGGCCGGGGCTTCTTCTTCGGTGTCCGCGGCGATTTCGCCGGGCTCGGCATTGGGATCATAATCTTCGGTGAAGCCGGTTTCGTCCTTTTCGAACATTTCGGCCATCACGTCGACGCCCTGCGCCTGCAACTCGGCCTCTTCGGGCGAGCGCGCGACGTTCACGGTGATCGTCACCGCGACTTCGGGGTGCAGCGCGACCTTGACGTCGAACACGCCCAGCGTCTTGATCGGGCGTTCCAGCACGACCATCGCCTTGGTGACGTTGGTGATGCCGTCGGCATGCAGCGCGTCCACCACGTCACGGACTGCGACCGAGCCGTAGAGCTGGCCCGAGTTGGACGACTGGCGGATGAGCACGATCTGCTTGCCATTGACGCCTTCGGCCGCCTTTTCAGCGTCACTGCGACGGGCGGCGTTTTCAGCTTCGATGCGGGCGCGGTTGGCTTCGAACACGGCCTTGTTGGCGTTGTTCGAGCGCAGGGCCTTCTTGTTGGGCAGCAGGAAGTTACGCGCATAACCGTCCTTGACGGTCACGACGTCGCCGATCGCGCCCAGCTTCTCGATGCGTTCGAGGAGAATGATTTCCATGGGTCTTTCTCCCTTACTTCACGATGTAGGGCAGCAGGCCCAGATGACGGGCGCGCTTGATGGCCGAAGCCAGCTCGCGCTGCTTCTTGGCCGAAACGGCGGTGATGCGGCTGGGGACGATCTTGCCGCGCTCGGACACGAAGCCCTGGAGCAGACGGACGTCCTTGTAATCGATCTTCGGCGCATCCTTGGCGGCGAAGGGGCAGCTCTTGCGGCGGCGGAAAAACGGGCGTGCCATGATCTAGATCTCCTTATTCGCCAGCGTTCGCGTCTTCGCGCTCGCGGCGCGGGCCACGATCGCCATCACGGCCGCCGCGGTCGCCACGCGATCCACGATCGCCACGATCGGAACGTTCCTGCTTGCGCATCATCACCGACGGGCCGGTTTCCAGCTCGTCGACCTTGACGGTCATGTAGCGGATGATGTCTTCGTTGATCTGGGTCTGGCGCTCCAGTTCCGCGACGACGCCGGCAGGGGCGTCGATGTTCAGCATCACATAATGCGCCTTGCGGTTCTTGGCGATCTTGTAGGCCAGGCTGCGCAGGCCCCAGGTTTCTACCTTGGTAACCTTGCCGTCCATGTCCTCGACGATCTTGGTGGCGGTTTCCGCCAAAGCGTCGACCTGCGCTTGTGCCAGATCCTGGCGCGCAAGGAAGACGTGCTCATAAAGAGCCATGTCATTGCCTCATCTGTTGGCCGATCGCTGACGCCCACCCCATGTGGAACGCCCCTCCGGCTGTCGTCTCAAATGCATTCAATCCCGCAGGGCCGAGTCACCCCGGTCCTGTTGGAAGCGGCGCCTATGACGCAAAGGCCGGGGAAAGGCAAGGTGCGTTTATGCAGCCTAACCCTGCCGATATCCGTTCGTCCTGAGTAGCCACTGAGCTTGTCGAAGTGGCGTATCGAAGGATAGATTGGCGCGCGACCCTTCGATACGGGTCTTCGACAGGCTCAGCCCCTACTCAGGGCGAACGGCGTGAGAGTGGGGGAGAGGAAATGCCAATCGCGATCGCAGCCCTGTCACTGATCCTGCTGATGATCGCGGCCTATCGCGGCATGAGCGTCATCGTCATGGCGCCGCTGCTCGCCATGCTGGCGGTGTTGCTGACGGACCCGGCGGCGGTGCCGGCGGCCTTTTCGGGGCT
Organism: Sphingobium lactosutens DS20; assembly: GCF_000445105.1. Lineage (GTDB taxonomy): Bacteria > Pseudomonadota > Alphaproteobacteria > Sphingomonadales > Sphingomonadaceae > Sphingobium > Sphingobium lactosutens. The sequence continues at coordinate 68,853 of NZ_ATDP01000078.1, forward strand.
GTTCATGCAGAAGGCGGCAAGTTTCCTGAAACTCTATTTTCCCGTTTTCCTGCTTGGCGCCTTGTTCGGCAAGCTGGTGGAGATTTCGGGCTTTTCCCGCGCCATCGTGACGGCGGTGATCGGGTTCATCGGCGCGGGGCGCGCCATCCCGGCGATCATGATCGTCACGGCCCTGCTGACCTATGGCGGCGTGTCCGTCTTCGTCGCGGTGTTCGCGGTCTACCCGTTCGCTGCGGAAATGTTTCGGCGGGCCGATATCCCCAAGCGCCTGATCCCCGCCACCATCGGCCTTGGCGCGCTGACCTTCACCATGGATGCGCTGCCGGGCACGCCGCAGATCCAGAACATCATTCCGGCCAGCTTCTTTGGTACCACGGCCTGGGCCGCGCCGATATTGGGGCTGATCGGGTCCGCCTGCATCGTCGCGACCGGCCTTGCCTATCTTGGCTGGCGGCGGCGCAGCCTGATGGCGGCGGGGGAGGGCTATGGCGCGCCGGAGCAGCTGGTCAACGAACCCGACCAGCAGGAAGGGGGCGCGAGCGTGCACCCGATGATCGCCCTGCTGCCGCTGCTGGTCGTGGGTGTGGGCAATTTGCTGCTCACCATGGCGATCCCGCGCTGGGCAGGGGGAGACGCGGTGACGCTGGCGCTCCCCGGCATGGCTGATCCGGTATCAGTGCAAGTGGCGCAGATGGCGGCGCTGTGGGCGGTGGAGGGTGCGCTCTTGCTGGGGATCGGCACCATATTGCTCTTCGCCTTCGCTCCGGTGGCGCGCCGTTTTGCCGAAGGATCGAAAGCGGCCGTCGGCGGCGCGCTGCTCGCGGGCATGAACACGGCGGTGGAATATGGATTCGGCGCGGTGATCGCGGCGCTGCCCGGCTTCCTGATGGTCAAGGAAGCGCTGCGCGCGATCCCCAACCCGTTGGTCAACGAAGCCATCACGGTGACGTCGCTGGCAGGTATCACGGGGTCGGCATCGGGCGGCCTGTCGATCGCGCTGGCGGCGATGGCGGATCAGTTCGCCGCAGCCGGGGACGCCGCCGGCATCCCGCGCGAAGTGCTGCACCGGATTGCGTCCATGGCGTCGGGCGGGATGGACAGCCTGCCGCATAATGGCGCGGTCATCACCCTGCTGGCCGTCACCGGCCTGACCCATCGTCAGGCCTATAAGGATATTTTTGCGCTAACGCTCATCAAGACGATGACCGTCTTCGTCGTGATCGCCGTCTATTATCTGACCGGGCTGGTCTAGCCCCGGTGCATTTCGGCCGACCCGATGAAATGCGCGCGGGTCGATGGCCCGGCATGGTCCAGCAGCTTGGCGACCTTGTCCTTCAGCGCTGATGCGGGCTGGAAAGGGTCGTCATAGGCCATGCCCCATTCGCCGAACTCGCGCGCCTCGATCGGCATGTCGCGCAATTTGACGATCGCATTATGCCGCCCGTCACGCGCGACCCGCTGGTAGATGCGCTCGACGGCATCCCTAGGACCTTCCAGAACCTGAAGGAAGCGCTTGCTGTTGAACAGCAGCAGCCCGGTGACGCCGTCGACGCGATTGCGATCCTCGGCATCCTTGGCGATGGCGGCGCATTGCGTGGCCGAAACCGGCCCGGTCGCACTGCTGATATACATGATCTGATGCAAGGACATGATCCTATCTCAAGCAAATGGCCCCCCGACCATCATCCATTTACCGGGAAAACCCTTAAAATTAGGTGTTTGATTTCGATCAGCAAAAAGCCCGGAGGCGGCGACCTCCGGGCCTTCCAAAAAGGGGAAATGGGGGCGAGGGGTTAGCGGATGGCGCCGCCGACAACCGCGCCGATGATGCCGCTGGTGATCGCGATCAGGACGGCGTCATTGCCCGAGCGGACCCACTGATAGCCGCGTGGCGGTGCGCTCAGCCGATAATCGCGATAATTGTTCACGACGCGATAGTTGCTGGCGTAACGGCGATCGAAGCGCTGGCCCTTTGCCCAGCGACGGGCTGGCGTCGCCTTGCGGACCGTCGTCTTCTGTTTGACGACAGTGCGGCCGTTCGGCTTTTGCTTGACGACTTTGCGCGTCACTTCCTGCCGGTGGGGCGCGGCCTGCGCCTGGGCGGTGACGATGGGGCTGGCGACCAGCGTGGTGGTGGCCAGGGCCATGATGATCTTCTTGAACATAGTCTGCTCCTTTGCCTGCAATCGGGCGCCGCGTTCCGGCGTCGAAAACAGATTTAGGAGGCGGTTGTCGCGAAGGTGTGTCGTTGGGCGGGCAACTTTGTCGACAAATGTAACAGCATGAGAAGTAAGCTGAATATCGGTTCATCTGGCGCCATCGACGCCGCTGCGCCTATTCGTGGCGCAGCGCGTCGATGGGGTTGAGCGCGGCGGCCCGGCGGGCGGGGAAATAGCCGAACACCACGCCGATCGCGGCCGAAAAGAGGAAGGCGATAAGGTTCACCTTGACGTCGAAGAGGAAGGGCACCTGCATCAACGGCGCGATGGCGATGGATGCGATCAGCGCCAGCAATAGGCCGATGAGGCCGCCGAGGCACGACAGCACGATCGCTTCGACCAGAAACTGCATCAGCACTTCGCGCGCGACCGCGCCGATGGCGAGGCGAATGCCGATTTCGCGCGTCCGTTCCGTCACTGACACGAGCATGATGTTCATGATGCCGATGCCCCCGACCAGCAGCGAGATGGCCGCCACCGCGCCCACGATCTGCGTCAGGATGGTGGTGGTGCCGGTCAGCGTATCGCTGATCTGCTTGGTGTCGAAGACGTTGAAATTATCCTCCGTGCCCGGTTTGATCTTGCGCCGCTCGCGCATCAGTTCCTCCAGGCTGGCCTGCACGGTCGCCGTGTCATAGGCGTCATCGACCGCGACCATGATCTGGCTGACGTCGCGGTCGCCAGTGAAGCGCCGCTGGACGAAGCGGATCGGCATGACGACGACGTCATCCTGATCGCCAAAGCCGCCCTGGCCGCGCGTCGACAGGACGCCGATCACCTGGCAGGACACGCCCTTGATGCGCATGCGCTTGCCCAGCGGATCATTATTCTGGAACAGGTTGGTGCGTACGGTATTGCCGATGATGCAGACGGGCTTTCCGGCCTCTTCCTCCTCCGGCATGAACAGCCGCCCGTCGGCGACCTTCCATTGCTGGACCTCGGAATAGGCCGATGTCGTGCCATAGACGGTGGTCGACCAGTTATTTCCTTCATAAATGGCGGTGCCGCTCGACTGGACCAGCGGGGCGACTGCGCGCACGCCGGTCAGCTGGTTCTGGATCGCGGTCAGGTCCGCTTCCTTGAAGTCGGGCGGGCGCGGCCCGCCGCCGCCACGGCCAAAGCCCTGACCGGGGCGCAGTTGCAGCACATTGGCGCCCAGCGAGCTGATCTGTTCGCGCACCGCCGCCGTCGCGCCATTGCCCAGCGTCACCATGGTCACGACCGCCGCGACGCCGATGATGATGCCCAGCGTCGTCAGGAAACTGCGCAGCTTGTGCCGGTTGATCGCGCGGAAGGCGAGGATGATGGTGGTGCCCAGCATTATGCGCTTGCTCCTGCGTCCACCCGTTCGACCAGCCCGTCCTTGAAATGAACGATGGTGCGGGCAAAGGCCGCCATGTCCGGCTCGTGCGTCACCATCAGCACGGTGATGCCGCTGATGCGGTTGAGGTCGGTCAGCAATTCCATGATCTCGATCGATCGTTCGGAATCAAGATTGCCGGTCGGTTCGTCCGCCAGCAGTACATCCGGCTGGGTGACGATCGCGCGGGCGATGGCGACGCGCTGCTGCTGGCCGCCGGACAGTTCGGCGGGCGTATGGTCCCACCAGGGTTTGAGGCCCACCTTGTCCAGCGCCGCCATGCCCATGTCATAGCGCGTCTTCTTGTCCTCGCCGCGATAGAGCAGGGGCAGTTCCACATTTTCCAGCGCGGTCGTGCGCGAGAGGAGGTTAAAGCCCTGGAACACGAAGCCGAGATAGCGGCGGCGCAGCAGCGCGCGCTGGTCGCGGTCGAGCGCTTCGACATGGCGGCCCTTGAACAGGAAGGCGCCGCCCGACGGCACGTCCAGGCACCCCAATATGTTCATCGTGGTGGACTTGCCGGACCCCGAAGGCCCCATGACCGCGACGAAATCCCCCTGTTCGATGTCCAGGTCGATGCCCTTGAGCGCCTGAAAGGCAGTTGGCCCTTCGCCATAGATTTTGGTGACGCCGCGCAGCGAGATGATGGGATTGTCCGCCATGACGGGTCAGGTTCCGCTCTGCCGCCCGGTGCCGCGCGTTGCGGCGGGTTCGCTTTGGCCTTGCGCAGGCGCGACCGGTGCGGTTTCGGGCGCGGCATCGCCTGAATTGCCGAGCTTGCCCATGGTCGCCGGGCTGCCATCGGTCGATGGATTGCGCCCTCCTTGGCCCGTCGCCTTGTCCTGTGCGCCTGCGGCGTCGGTCTTCTGGTCTTCGGCCGGCGCTTCCTGGCCCGCCGCCAGTTGCCCGGTAATGACCTTCATCCCCGGTTTCAGGTCGCCGCCGGTGATGACGGTGCGTGATCCGTCGCTGGCGCCGACGACCACCTGGACCGGCTTGGGATTGCCGTCCTCGCCCAGAATATAGACGGTCTGGCTGCTGCCCGCGCCGAAATTGACCTGGCGGCTGCCGCCGCGGCGGAAGCGGCGCGGGCCGGGCAGCACGCTGGTGATGCCGCCGCCGTCCGACGCGCCGCTGCTGGGCTTGAAGCGCAGCGCGCTGTTGGGGACGAGCAGCACGTTGCGCAATTCCTGCGTCACAATGTCCGCCGTCGCGGTCATACCGGGACGCAGGATTTCGTCCTTGTTGTCGACGGATAGGACGGCCGTGTAGGCGACGACGGTGCCGGTGCTGCTGCTGCTCGAACTGCTGGAGGAGGACGATGAGGAGCTGGAACTGCTCGATGCGTTCGACCCGACATTCACGCGCGTGACCGTGGCCGGGAAGCTGCGGCCGGGAAAGGCGTCGACGGCAAAGGTCGCCGACTGGCCTTCCTTCACCTGGCCGACATCGGCCTCGTCCACCGCGACTTCGACCTCCATCTGCGTCAGGTCTTCGGCGATGGTGAAGAGAACGGGCGCGTTCAAGGACGCGGCGACCGTCTGTCCCGGCTCGATATCGCGCGACAGCACGACGCCGGTGACGGGCGACACGATCTGCGCGATCGACAGGTTGGTCTGGGCGCTCGACAGCTGGGCCTGCGATGCCGTGACCTGCGCCTGGGCGGAGCGCAGATTGGCGATCGCGCTCTGATAATCGGCGCGCGCGGCGTCCAGCTCCGTTTTTGCCGGCACGCGGCCGCCCGACAGCTTGAACACATTTTCCTGCCGGTCGAGCGTTGCCTTGGCCAGCGCGACCTGCGCCTGCGCTTGGCCGACGCTGGCCTGAGAGGATGCGACCTGGGCGCGGTTCTGGTTCACCGTGTCGACCAGCCGCCGCGTGTCGAGTTCGGCCAGCTTCTGCCCGCGCGTCACCCGGTCGTTCACATCGACATAGACCTGCGTGATCTTGCCTGACTGTTCGGAGCCGACATCGACCTGATTGATGGGTTTGAGGTTCCCGGTTGCCGACACCGTGACGGTCAGATTGCCCTGCCGCACCTCGCGCGTGGCATAGTTGGGCTTGTCATCGCCCCCGAAGCAGCGAGCAATCAGCAGGACGGCAATCAGCAGCACTATGGCGATGCCGCCGCGTATCACCCATTTGCGCCACGGTTTTTCCGGCTTGGCGCCAAGGAAGTCATTGAGATCCTGATCGGTGGTCATGTCATTGCTCATCGGGGCGGTCGTCCATGCTCTGCCAGCCGCCGCCCAGCGCATTGTAAAGCTGGGCGATGGCAAGGGCTTCGTCGGCTTGCGCGGAAGCCAGGCTGTTGCGGGCGTTCAAAAGCGTGTTTTCGCTGTTCGACAATGTCTGGAAGTCGATCAGCCCCGCCTGATACTGGCTGCGCGCCAGGATCGCGGCATTGTTTGATGCGTCATAGGCGACGGCGAATTCCGCCTTGCGCGCGCGGGCGCTGGCAAGGGAGGCCATGGCGTTTTCGACATCCTCCAGCGCGGTCAGCACGCTTTGCTTGTAAGCGGCGAAGGCGGCGTCGGTCGCGGCCTTTTGGGCGCGGACCTGCGAGTCCAGGCGCCCACCATCGAAGATGGTCTGCGCGACATTGGCAAAGACGCCGCCGGTGATGAGATCGAATAGCTGGCTGAACGCGTTAGACGTGGTGCCGATATTGCCGCTGATGCCGAGCGAGGGATAAAGCTGCGCCTGGGCGACGCCGATCCGCGCGCTCGCGGCCGCGAGCGCGCGCTCGGCGCTGCGCACGTCCGGGCGCTGACGCAGCGTGTCGGCCGGGATGCCGGTCGCGATGTCCGTTGGCGGCTGGGGAATGGGGGCGGGCGTTTCCAGCGTCCGGGTCGCATCGCCCGGCGCTTGTCCCGTCAGCACGGCGATGCGGTTGAGGCTGCCCTTGAGGCTGGGCTCCAGCTGCGGGATGGTGGCGTTGGTCTGGGCCAGCTGCGCGCGGGCCTGCTGTTCGTCGAGCGAGGAGACGAGGCCCGCCTGCAACCGCCAGCTGGCGATCTGATAATTGTCGCGCTGCACCGCCTGCGTTTCGCGCGCTACCTTGAGCTGCGCCTGCGCAAGCCGCGCCTGGACATAATTGTTCACCAGTTCGGATATGACCGTCATGCGCACGGTGGCGAGGTCGAAGCCCGACGCTTCCAGATCGGCGCGCGCCGCTTCGCGCCCGCGCCGCAATTCGCCGAACAGGTCCAGTTGCCAGCTGGCGTTGATGCGGGCCGAATAGCTGCTCGACCAGTTGCCGCCACCGCCGCCGATCGGGTTGCCATTGGCGTCCAGACGACCGCCAGCGTCCTGGCTGCTATAATTGCGCCCGCCCGTCGCGGAACCGCTCAATTGCGGCAGCAGGCTGGCGTTGGACTGGATCAGGCTTTCGCGCGCCTGCCGCAGCCGCGCCTGCGCCTGCACGACGTCCAGATTATTGGCCACCGCCTGGTCGATGAGCGCGCTCAGGGCCGGATCGTCGAGGCGCGTCCACCATTGGCCAAGCTCCGCTTCGCTGAGCGCCGCGCCATCGCCCGCGCTATAGGCGGCCGGCACGCCCAGCGCGCCCATGTGCGGCGCGCGGTAATCCGGGCCGGCGGCGCAGGCGGACAGCGTCAGGGCCGTCCCGCTGATCCATGCTAGGCGATATCGCACCTTTTCCTTGCACTCCGTCGTCGTTAAAGGGGCCGCTTCATGCCGATCCCTTGAGGGACCGGCGACCGCATGCGCCCTGACTGCCGCAGGGGTGTGTACGGCTCAACGACATTTATGTCTCAAAGTGTAACGGCAGTGGGAAACGGCGCTTTTGCGAGCGCTTCGGGCTTCGAGGTGAATGATGCGGGCATTTCTATTTCCGGGACAGGGCAGCCAGTCGGTCGGCATGGGCAAGGCGTTGGCGGATGCCAGCGGCGCGGCGAAGGAACTGTTTCAGGAGGTGGACGAGGCGCTGTCGCAGCATCTGTTCCGCATCATGGTGGAGGGGCCGGACAGCGACCTGACGCTCACGGAAAATGCGCAGCCCGCGATCATGGCCAACGCCATCGCCACGCTGCGCGTCATGCAGAAGGAAGGTGGCTTTTCGCTGGCGGACAAGGGCGATTATGTCGCCGGGCACAGCCTGGGCGAATATAGCGCGCTGTGCGCGGCCGAGGCGTTCGATATCGGCACCACCGCGCGCTTGCTGAAATTGCGGGGCCAGGCGATGCAGGCCGCGGTGCCGGTGGGCGAGGGCGCGATGGCCGCGCTGCTGGGCGCGGATATCGACAAGGCGCAGGCGCTGGCCGACGCTGCCGCGCAGGGCGAGGTCTGCACCATCGCCAATGACAATGATCCCACGCAGGTGGTGATTTCCGGCCATCGCGGCGCGATCGAGCGTGCGGTGGCGATGGTGAAGGATCATGGCATCAAGCGCGGCGTGCTGCTGCCTGTGTCCGCGCCCTTCCACTGCCCGCTGATGCAACCGGCAGCCGAAGCCATGGAGGCGGCGCTGGCAAATGCGGCGATCAACGCGCCGCTGCTGCCGGTCTACGCCAATGTCCTGGCCGCGCCGATCGCCGACACGCAGGAGATCAAGGCGCGCCTGGTCGAGCAGGTTACAGGCCGCGTGCGCTGGCGTGAATCCGTGGCGGCGATGTGGGGCGCGGGCGTCACGGACTTCGTGGAGGTCGGCGGCAAGGTGCTCGGCCCGATGGTCAAGCGCATCGCGCCCGACGCGACCGTGCGCAGCATCGTGACGATGGACGACATCGAAGCGGCTTTGGCTTCGTTCTGATCTTTTTATTCGCGCGGAGGCGCGAAGACGCGGAGGGCTATTGGTCGATATCGATCGCATCAGCGGCGATGTTCTGCACTTGGCTCTGCGCGTTCATCGCGATCTGGGGCCGGGGCTGCTGGAAAGCGTCTATGAAATGATCCTGGCGGCCAAGTTGACCGCCATGGGCTACACTGTCGAGAGGCAACAACCGGTCGATATAGAATATGAGGGTTTGCGGTTTGCCGCTGCGTTCCGCATTGACCTGCTCGTTGAGAATGCCCTGATCGTGGAAATCAAATCGAGGGAGCGGTTCAGTCCCGCGCACGCAAAACAATTGCTGACCTATCTGCGTCTGACCAACCAGCCCGTCGGGCTGCTCATCAACTTCGGCGGCGCCACGCTCAAGGAACGGGTGAAGCGGATAGTCAACGACTATGTCCCCTCCGCGTCTTCGCGCCTCCGCGTGAACCAATTGAAACAAGGAGACTGACATGTTCGACCTGACAGGCATGACCGCGCTGGTGACGGGCGCTTCGGGTGGCATCGGTTCGTCGATCGCCAAGGCGCTGGCGGCGCAGGGCGCGACGCTGGCGCTGTCCGGCAGCAATGAAGACAAGCTCAAGGCCTTCGCCGCGGAACTGGGCGGCGACCACAAGACGGTGGTCTGCGATCTGTCCGATCCGGCGTCGGTCGACGCGCTCGTGCCGCAGGCGGTCGAGGCGCTGGGCGGCAAGATCGACATTCTGGTTAACAATGCCGGCATCACGCGCGACAATCTGATCCTGCGGATGAAGGACGAGGAATGGAGCCAGGTGATCCAGGTCAATCTGGAAGCAGCCTTCCGCCTGTGCCGCGCGGCCGCCAAGCCGATGATGAAGGCGCGCTTTGGCCGCATCATTTCCATCACGTCGGTCGTGGGCGTCACCGGCAATCCCGGCCAGGCCAATTATTGCGCGTCCAAGGCCGGCATCATCGGCATGTCCAAATCGCTGGGTCAGGAACTGGCGAGCCGTGGCATCACCGTCAACTGTGTCGCGCCCGGCTTCATCCGGTCGGCCATGACCGATGCGCTGAACGACGCGCAGAAGGGCGCGATCCTGGCCAAGATTCCGGCCGGCGACCTGGGCGGCGGCGATGATATCGGCGCGGCGGTCGTCTATCTCGCCAGCAAGGAAGCGGGCTATGTCACGGGCCAGACGCTGCATGTAAATGGCGGCATGGCGATGATCTGACCAGGGCGGGGAGGGGGATGGTGAAGCATGTCCCTTCCGCCGATCAGCGGGGAGAGGATCAAGCCTCGATCCCCTCCAGCGCGGTGAAGCGCTGCGACCAGAGCGCGCCATAGACGGCCATCCACTGAACCACGGGGGCCAAGCCCTTGGCGCGCGCGGCGTAAAAGGTTTCGCGGCCCGCCCGGCGGACGGTCACGAGTTCCGCGCGCTTCAGCTTGGCCATGTGGCGCGACACCATCGGCTGCGATACGCCCGACACGGCAGTGAGGGCATGAACGCTCTGTTCCCCTTCACGCACCAGATGTTCCAGCAGGGCGCGGCGGGTGCCGTCCGACAGTGCCTTGAACTGCGCGTCGATGGTCGCGCCACGGTCTTCCCGGTTCGTCTTCGTCATGCCCATTTCATAAGCAAATGGTTATGAAATGGGCAAGTGCGCGTGCGATGGGACGCCTTCCTGTGGCGTTAACCAAAAAAATTTGCCCGCCCTTTCGGGGTGAGTCTTTTGAGTCACACCGCCCGATATGGAGTCCGGCGAGGGGTGAACGACTCAATATCTTGTGGGTCCCCGCTTCGTTCTCCCCATCATTAACGAATAAACGAAGCGCGTAGCCTAAGCTGCTGATCTTGACGCCGGACTCCGCAGGACTCATCGCATGATCCTCAAGGAATATAGGGGGCAAGCAGCATGGGTGTCATGGAACGGGTCGCGGCGCCGCGACGAAAAAAGGCAGTCGCCCCGATCGCGGTGGAAGCAGCGCCGATCCCGGTCGACACCTTGCTGCGTGGCGACTGCATCGCGCAGATGGCGGCGCTGCCCGACAAATGCATCGACATGATTTTCGCCGACCCGCCTTATAATCTGCAACTGGGCGGCGACCTGTTCCGGCCCGAAGGCAGCCGGGTCGATGCGGTCGACAATGACTGGGACAAGTTCGACACGCTGGGGTCCTATGATCGCTTCACCAAGGCGTGGCTGCGCGAGGCGCGCCGGATCCTGAAGCCCAATGGCACCATCTGGGTAATCGGCAGCTATCACAATATCTTCCGCGTCGGCTCTGCGCTCCAGGATGAAGGTTTCTGGATCCTCAACGACATCATCTGGCGCAAGGCCAACCCCATGCCCAATTTCAAGGGCACGCGCTTTACGAACGCGCATGAAACGCTGATCTGGGCCAGCCAGGGCGAGGATGCGAAATATACGTTCAACTACAAGGCGATGAAGACGCTGAACGATGAATTGCAGATGCGGTCCGACTGGGTGCTGCCGATCTGCGGCGGGCAGGAGCGGTTGAAGCGCAACGGGACAAAGGCGCATCCGACGCAAAAGCCGGAGTCGCTGCTCTATCGCGTGCTGCTGTCCTGCACCAAGCCGGGTGACGTGGTGCTCGACCCCTTTTTCGGCACCGGCACCACCGGCGCGGTGGCCAAGCGGCTTGGCCGACGCTGGATCGGCATCGAGCGCGAAGAGGATTATATCGAGGTCGCGCTGGAGCGGATCGCCGATGCGCTGCCGCTTGATGAATCCGCGCTCACCATCATGCAAAGCGCGCGTAGCCAGCCCAAGGTCGCGTTCGGCACGCTGGTGGAAACCGGCTATCTGAAGCCCGGCGCGATCCTTACCGACACCAAGCGCCGCTGGCAGGCGCAGGTGCGCGCCGATGGATCGCTGGCGGTCGGGACCGACAGCGGCTCCATCCACAAAATGGGGGCCACGCTGCAGGGCGCGCCGAGCTGCAATGGCTGGACCTTCTGGCATTTTGAGGCGGAGGGCGGCTTGAAGCCGATCGATGCCCTGCGCCAGACCTATCTGCTGGCGAACGAGCCGTAATTCGCGGACATCCGTTCGCCCTGAGCTTGTCGAAGGGCTTCACTTTTCTTCAAGGAAAGAACGGGGCTTCGACAAGCTCAGCCCGAACGGAGTTTATATGGCTATGCTGCCCACCATCCCCGCCGACGCGCGTCTCTATCTCAAGCCTTCATGGTTCGTGCCGACGCCGATCGGACTGGATGATGGCGCGGCGGCGCGGATGGGCAATGGGCTGATCTGGTTTCAGGGCTATGAGCTGACCGCGTTCAGCGGCGCGCAGCGGATCGCGCGGACAACCATTCCCGTGGCGGATTTCGATGCTGCGGTGGCATCGCTGCCCGACGCGCTGGCCCAGCGCGCGCAGCGGCTGGCCGCCAATATCTCCGCGCCGCGTCCGCCGATGGTCCTGCGCGATCGCACGATCCGGTTCGACGCGCCGCAGGTGATGGCGATCCTCAACATCACGCCGGACAGTTTTTCCGACGGCGGCACGCATATGGGCGACCCCCAGGCGGCGGCCGACGCAGGCTTCGCCATGGCGGCGGCGGGCGCGGCGCTGATCGACGTCGGCGGGGAGTCCACGCGGCCCAAGGCTGCAAAGATATGGGAAGGTGACGAGATCAAGCGGGTCGTGCCCGTCATCGAACGGCTGGCGGCCTCCGGCGTGCCGGTGTCGATCGACACGCGCAAGGCCGCGGTGATGGAGGCGGCGCTTGGCGCCGGGGCGGGCATCGTCAACGATGTGAGCGCGCTGGCGCACGATCCGCGCAGCCTGGAGGTGGTGGCGCGCGCCGGTTGTCCCGTCATCCTGATGCACGCACCATCGGCCGGCGATGACCCGCATCATAATCCGGCCGGCTATGGCGATGTCGTCGCCGACGTCTTCGACCATCTGGAGGCGCGGATTTCAGCCTGCCTGAATGCCGGGATCGCGCCGGATCGGATCATGGTCGATCCCGGGCTGGGCTTTGGCAAGAGCCTGTCGGACAATCTGGCGCTGGTGAACGGCCTTGCGACATTCCAGGGGCTGGGCGTGCCGCTGCTGTTCGCTGGCAGCCGCAAGCGGCTCATCGGCGCGCTGTCCAACGAAGCGCCCGCCGCTGATCGGCTGGGCGGATCGGTCGCGCTCGCCTTTCGCGCGGCGCAACTGGGGGCGCAGATGGTGCGGGTGCATGACGTCAAGGAAAGCGTTCAGGCGCTCCATCTGTGGCGCGGCCTGGCGGACGCGGGCCTTAGCGCCATTTAGCAACGGGTATCATTTTACCCGTCAGCAAAGCCGCGCATTTGCTTGACTTGCGCGTCGAGACTCGTCATTAGCGCCCCACTTCCGGATGTCGGCTTCGATGTCCGGTTTCATTTTTCTTGTTTGGAGATTGGCACCATGAAGGCGCTGATGAAGACCACCAAGCCGGCGACCCCGGCAACGGTCGAAAAGAAGTGGATCCTGATCGACGCGGAAGGCCTCGTCGTCGGCCGCCTCGCTTCGACCGTGGCAAATATCCTGCGCGGCAAGCACAAGCCGTCCTTTACCCCGCATGTCGATTGCGGCGACAATGTCATCATCATCAATGCGGGCAAGGTGAAGTTCACCGGCCGCAAGATGACCGACAAGGTCTATTACAAGCACACCGGCTATGCCGGCGGCATCAAGGAAACCACGCCTGCCAAGATCCTGGAAGGCCGTTTCCCCGAGCGCGTCCTGGAAAAGGCCGTCGAGCGTATGATCCCCCGTGGTCCGCTGGGCCGCCAGCAGATGCGCAACCTGCGCATCTTCGCCGGCGCCGAGCATAATCACGAAGCCCAGAACCCCGAAGTGCTCGATTTCGCATCGCGCAACCGCAAGAACAAGGTGGGTGCATAATGTCCGATAACCGTCAGTCCCTGTCCGACCTCGCGTCGCTGACCGCCAACGCGCCCGCCACCGCCGCGCCGGCCGCCGCCGAAGGTGAAGCGCCCGCCGCTGCGCCGGCTGCGCCCTCGGCTCCGCTGCGCCAGCAGGAAATCGACGCCCAGGGCCGCGCCTATGCGACCGGCCGCCGCAAGGATGCCGTCGCCCGCGTGTGGGTGAAGCCCGGCACCGGCAAGATCACGGTGAATGGCCGCGACCAGGAAATCTACTTCGCGCGTCCGACCCTGCGCCTCGTCATCAACCAGCCCTTCGGCGTGACCGATCGCGTTGGCCAGTATGACGTCGTCTGCACCGTCAAGGGCGGTGGCCTGTCGGGTCAGGCCGGCGCGGTCAAGCATGGCATCGCCCAGGCGCTCAGCAAATATGAGCCGGCGCTGCGCAGCGCGGTCAAGGCCGAAGGCTTCCTGACCCGCGACAGCCGCGTCGTCGAGCGTAAGAAGTACGGCCGCGCCAAGGCACGTCGCAGCTTCCAGTTCTCGAAGCGCTAAGTTTCCAGAACAGAAGAATTTGGGAAGGGGCTGGTTTTCCAGCCCCTTTTTCTATGTTTGCGCCTCTTTCGCTTGAGCAGCCGGGCGCGATGCCATAGCGATGGTGCAACGGGGTTGGGCAAGACGGGATAGACGGGGGCAATGAGATATTTCGGGTGGCTGGCGGCGTCTGCGGCCATGGGCAGCGTTGCGCCAGCATGGGCGGGCGAGACGCCATTATATCAACCCGCGCCGGCCTGGGTCATACCCGCCGCCATGCCCAAGATCGCGCCCGGCGCCGACGCGCCCACGATGCTGATCCTCGACAATCAGTACAGGATCGAAAAGGGCCAGCTGTGGAGCTATGCCGATATCGCCACGCGGGCAGGCTCGGCGGAGGAACTTACCCGCCTGTCGTCGCTCACCCTGCCATGGGCGCCCGACAAGGGTGACCTCATCATCCATCAATTGACGATCCTGCGCGGCGACGAGGTGATTGATGCGCTGGCGGGCGACAGGAAATTCACCGTCCTGCGGCGGGAGGAACGACTTGAGGCGTTGCAGATCAGCGGCATCCTGACCGCCACCATGGCGGTGGAGGGGGTTCGCGTCGGCGACGTGGTGCGTCTGCGTTATTCGGTGACGTCGAAGGACGAAGCGCTCGCCGGCCATGTCCAGAATGTGACCGGCCTGCCGGCCGCGCCGTTTCGGCTGGGCTATGGCCGCCTGCGCGCGCTGTGGACCGATGGCAGCGCCCCGCGCTGGAAATTGCTGGCCAAGGATGTCGAGGCCGCGCCCGTAAAGAAAGGCGGAGTGACGGAACTGACCTTCGCGCTGCCTTTGCCCAAGCAGCCGGAGATGCCCGCCGACGCGCCGACCCGCTTCACGCATCCGCCGCTGCTGGAAATGTCGAGTTTTGGCAGTTGGGCGGACGTGTCCAAAACCATGGCGCCGCTCTATGCGACCGATGGGCTGATTGCCGACGGATCGCCGCTGGCGGCGGAAGTGGCGAAGCTCAAGACCATGGCTGGCTCAGCCAAGAACAAGGCCGCCGCCGCGTTGCAATTGGTCCAGGACAATGTCCGCTATCTGATGGTGGGCATGAATGGCGGCAATTATGTGCCGCAAAAGCCATCCGAAACCTGGGCGCTGCGCTATGGCGACTGCAAGGCGAAGACTTTGCTGTTGCTGGCCATGCTGCGCGGGCTGGGTATCGAGGCTGAGCCGGTGCTCGCCAGCGCGACGATGGGCGATTTCGTGCCCGAACGCCTGCCCAGCGCTGCCGCCTTCGACCATGTGCTGGTGCGCGCCGTGATCGACGGGCAGAGCTACTGGCTCGATGGCACGGGCCTGGGCACACGGCTGGAGGATATTGGCGACACGCCGCAACTGGGCTGGGTGCTGCCGGTGCGCGGCGCAGGCGCCGATCTGATGGCGATTGCCACCCATGCCAATGCGCGCCCCGCCATCGACATAGAGGTCAATGCGGATGAAAGCGGGCACGAACGGCTGCCAAGCCTGTTCGACGCCAAGGCGGTGCTGCGCGGGCCGATTGCGACGATGATCAATGCGGGCCTGGGTCAGATGGACGCCAAACGCCGCGATGAACTGATCCGCGACTTCTTCAACGAACAGATCGGCACGGCCCAATATGCCGATGTCGGCATTGCGACCGATCCGGCGTCCGCCACGGTCAGCTTTACCGCGCGCGGCGTCATCACATCGCCCTGGGAAATGACGGACCGTCGCTATCGCCGGAGTGCAAGCAAATTGATCGACGCGATCAGCTTCTCACCCGATCGCGCGCGACCGGCCTGGCTGGACATTCCGGCGGCCACCAGTGCACCGATCGGCATCCGCTATCATCTGCGCCTGCGCCTGCCCCATGGCGGGAAGGGCTATAGTGTGGAGGGCGATCAAAATCTAAGCCGAACCGTGGCAGGCTATGATCTCCATCGGACCGTGCGGTTGGACGGCGGGATGCTGGAGGTTGACGAGCGCACCGACGCCACCGGCGTTGAAATCCCGGCGGATCGCCTGCCCGACGAGCGGGATGCGCTGGCGACGGTGCAAGCCGGTTCGCCGCGCGTGATTGGCTCGGCGAAACCGACCTATTTGTGGGATTACAGCCCGGAAACCATCGCATCCTGGCCGCAGTCGAAGGCGGTCGAAGCGATCTTCGCCAAAGCGATCGCAGCCGATGAGGAGGAATCCGCCGGCTATTCCAGCCGCGCCAATTTCCGCTGGGGCATTGGCGATTATAAAAATGGCCTGGCCGATCTCGACAAGGCCATCGCCATCGAACCCAGCGTGTCCCTCTATCTGCAACGCGCCTATCGGCGGTTCCAGACTGGTGATGTGGCGGGCGCTCTAGCCGACGGCCGCATGGCGCGCCAGCTTGACCCCGCCTCCAGTGGCGCGGTCGCGACGGTCGCAAGCTATCTGGCCGAAAGCGGAAAGCTGGATGACGCCTTGGCGATCGTCGACGCTAAGATTGCCATTGGCGGGGAGCAGCGCGACGGTTATCGCAATTACAAGGCCAATCTGCTCGGCACCTATGGCGACGCGACCAAGGCGCTTGAGATCATCAACGCCCAATTGGCGGAAAAGCCGGGCACGACCAGCCTTTATAATGACCTGTGCTGGATCAAGGGCACCCGCAATATCGATCTGGAAAGCGCGACGCAGGATTGCACGAAAGCGGTCGAACTGAGTTCGGGCAGCATGGCGGCGATCGACAGCCGGGCGATGCTCTGGTTCCGCATGGGCCGGTTCGATGAGGCGCTGCGCGATCTGGACGTGGTCGTTGCGCAGGAGCCGGGCAAGGCGCCCAGTCGCTTCATGCGCGGGATCGTGCTCAAACGACTTGGCCGGACAAGCGATGGTGAGGCCGAACTGACGGTCGCGCGCCGCATCGACCCGCGCATCTACGCCACCTATGCGCGCTTTGGGATCGCGCCCTGAAATATTCGTGACGTATCCGTTCCGAGGGAAACCTTCCGTCCCGTTCGCTGGTTGAAAGAGCGTTATTACAGAGAAGCTCTTTTGAAAGGAGAAGTCACATGGGCGAACTGACCGATAAGGCGAAGGCCGTGGCGAACAAGGCTGCCGGCGCGACCAAGGAAGCGATCGGCAAGGCGACCGACAATGAACGTCTGGAAGCCGAAGGCAAGGCGCAGCAGACCAAGGGCACGGCGCAGGACGTGTCGGGATCGGTAAAGGGCGCGTTCGGCGACAAGGTCTGAGCCGCGCTACCGATTTGAAGATGAACCCCGCCTCGAAAGAGGCGGGGTTTTTTTATGTCGCTCCGTCTTGCCGATGCGCCAGATAGTCTTTGACATCGCGCCGTAGTTCGCCTGCGCAAAGATACAGCGCGATGACATTGGGGATCGCCATCAGGAAGAAGCTGCTGTCGACAATGCCGACCACGCGGCCCAGGTCGATGGCAGCGGCGGGCGGCAGGGCGACGATGTAGAGGATCTTGTAGGTCCATTGCGCTTTCGGCCCGTTGCCGAACAGATAGCCCCAGGCCTGCAAACCGTAAAAGCCCCAGGCGACGAGCGTGGAATAGGCGAAGAGGAACACGACCACCGCCAGCAGCCAGGGGAACCAGGGCGACACCTGCGCGAACGCGGAGGAGGTGATCGCGATGCCTTCCAGCCCGCCGTTCCATGTGCCCGCAACCACCAACGCCAGGCCGCCCAGCGCGCAGACGATCATCGTGCCCAGCAGCGGTTCCAGCAACGCCACCAGCCCTTCGGACACCGGATGCTGGGTCCGCGCGAGGCTGTGCGCCATCACCGCAGACCCCACGCCCGCCTCGCTGGCGAAAACAGCGCGGCGCATCCCCGCGACGAATGCGCCGACCGCGCCGCCGGTCGCTGCGTCGCCCGACCATGCCCCGTTCCAGATCAGCGCCAGCGCGGCGGGGATATCCGCAACATGCAGGATCAATATCGCAAAGACGCCGCCTAGATAGACAGCAACCTTGAGCGGGGTAAGGCGCTTGGACACTTCGCCCAGCCAGGCCGCGCCGCCCAGCGTCACCAGGGCAACCGCTCCGGCGATGAAGACGCCATAGGCCCAGCCATTGGTCATGCCGGTGACGACCTGAACCTGCGCGAAGCTCTGGTTCACCTGCACCATCGGGATAGCGCCGAACAGCGCGAAAAAGGCATAGGAGCCGCCCAACGCCAGCCCGACCCTGGGCCACCCGCGCGCGGCGCCAACGGCTTTCAGAACATACATCGGCCCGCCATGCACATGGCCGCGATCGTCGAACACGCGATATTTGAGGCCCAGCGTGACCTCCGCCATCTTCACCGTCATGGCGAACCAGCCGATGATGAACATCCACAGGATCGCGCCAGGCCCGCCCATGGTCAGCGCGACCGCGACCCCGGCAATATTGCCAAGGCCGATCGTGCCCGACAGGGCGGTGGATAGTGCGCCCCACTGGCTGACATCGCCCTTCGCCTCGCCCTCCTGTGGCTGGGTCCGCAGGATACGAACCGCGCGGCCGACCTGTCTGATGTTGGGAAAGCCGAGCCAGAGGGTGAAGAACAGCATCGGCAGCGCCAGATAGAGCACGATGAGTTCGATCTGCGTGCCCAGCAATGGCACCTTGAAAAACACGGCACCCGACAGGCCGTCGACGAAGGCATTGAAATTTTCCATCGCGTCCGGATGCCGCCGGGCGGGTGGAATGTCGATCAAAGATTGCTATGGGCGGGTAAGGATGGACTCCGCGCGTGCGGCCCCAAGCGACGAGGGACAAGTGAGCAGGCAATATTTTGGCACCGACGGCATACGCGGACGGACCAACCAATGGCCGATGACCCCGGACCTGGCGATGAAGGTCGGCATGGCGGCGGGCACCCATTTCCAGCGCGGCAGCCATCGCCACCGCGTGGTGATCGGCAAGGATACGCGCCTGTCGGGCTATATGGTGGAAAATGCGCTGGTGGCGGGTTTCACGGCCGTCGGCATGGACGTGGTGCAGTTCGGCCCGATCCCGACGCCCGCTGTCGCCTTGCTCGCCCATTCGATGCGCGCCGATCTGGGGGTCATGATATCGGCCAGCCACAACCCCTTTTACGACAATGGCATCAAGCTGTTCGGGCCGGACGGCTACAAGCTGTCGGACGAGGATGAACTGAAAATCGAGGCGCTGCTGGATCAGACGATCGAACTGGCGGCGTCCAAGGATATTGGCCGCGCCCGCCGCGTGGAGGATGCACGCGGGCGCTATATTCACGCGGTCAAGTCCAGCTTTCCCGCCGACCTGCGGCTCGACGGGCTCAAGATCGTGGTCGATTGCGCCAATGGCGCCGCCTATCAGGTCGCGCCGTCGGCCTTTTGGGAATTGGGTGCGACCGTCGTCGCGATCGGCGTCTCGCCCAATGGCACCAACATCAATGACAGTTGCGGTTCGACATCGCCGATGCTGTTGCAGGAAACCGTCGTGTCATCGGGCGCCGACATCGGGATCGCGCTGGATGGCGATGCGGACCGGTTGATCGTCGTGGATGAAAAGGGGCGGCTGGTGGATGGCGACCAGATCATGGCGCTGATCGCCGCCAATTTCGCTGCCGCGGGCACGTTGCGCGGCGGCGGGCTGGTCGCGACGGTGATGTCGAACCTCGGCCTCGAGCGGTTTCTGGCGGACAAAGGCATCGCGCTGGAGCGCACCAAGGTCGGCGATCGTTATGTGCTGGAGCGGATGCGTGAGGGCGGCTTCAATGTCGGAGGCGAACAGTCCGGGCATATGATCCTGTCCGACTATGCGACGACGGGCGACGGCACGGTCGCGGCGCTTCAGGTGCTGGCCGCGCTGGTGCGATCGGGCAAGCCCGCGAGCGAGACGCTCCATAAATTCGATCCCGTGCCGCAATTGCTCAAGAACGTGCGCTTCGCCGGTGGCAAGCCGCTGGAGCATGACGATGTGCAGCACGTCATCGAGCAGGCGGAAGCTGAACTGGCGGGCGTCGGGCGTCTTGTCATCCGCCCGTCCGGCACGGAACCTGTTATTCGCGTGATGGCGGAGGGGGATAGCGAGGACCAGGTGCGCGATGTCGTCGACCGCATCTGCGCCGCCGTGGAAAAGGCTGCTGCCTGATGCTTGAGATGCGGCCCGATTGCGAGCGGTGCGGCGTGGATTTGCCGGCCGATGCGCCGGGCGCGTTCATCTGCTCGTTCGAATGCACATATTGCGCCGCCTGTGCGGAGGCGCTGGATGACCGATGCCCCAATTGTGGTGGTGAATTGATGGATCGCCCGACGCGCACCGGCAAGGCGCTGGCCGATCACCCCGCCGCGCAGGAGCGCCGCCACAGGTCATGAAACCCGCCCGCAT
Source organism: Sphingobium lactosutens DS20 (assembly GCF_000445105.1). Classification (GTDB taxonomy): domain Bacteria; phylum Pseudomonadota; class Alphaproteobacteria; order Sphingomonadales; family Sphingomonadaceae; genus Sphingobium; species Sphingobium lactosutens. The sequence continues at coordinate 88,958 of NZ_ATDP01000078.1, forward strand.
CCTCATCATCGCCGGGTCAGACAGCGGCGGCGGCGCCGGCATCCAGGCCGACCTCAAGACCGTGACCCTGCTGGGCGGATTTGGCATGACGGCGATCACAGCGATCACTGCGCAGAACACGCTGGGCGTACAGGCCGTTCATCTAGTGCCGACCGACTTGGTGCTGGCGCAGATGGAAAGCTGCATCAGCGATATTGGCGTCGATGCGGTGAAGATCGGCATGATCGGATCGGCGGAGACGGCGCTCGCGGTCGCGGACCGGCTGGAAGCGCTGCGGGACGTGCCGATCGTGTTCGATCCGGTGATGGTGGCGACCAGCGGGTCCTTGCTGGCGGATGACGCCACCATCGCCGCGTTCGAGAGGCTGATGGCTCTGGCGACGCTCATCACGCCCAATATTCCCGAATTGGCGGCGCTGGGTGGAGAGGATATTGCCGCGCGCTTTGGCACCCATGTTCTCGCCAAGGGCGGCCATGGCGAAGGACCGATGCTGACGGATCGGCTGCTGGCGCCGGACCGGGTGCTCAAGGCCTGGAGCAACCGGAAAATCGAAACAGTGCACACGCACGGGACCGGCTGCACGCTGGCGAGCGCGGTCGCGACGGGGCTGGGGCAGGGGATGAGCCTGGTTAACGCTATCGAGCGCGCGCGCAAATATGTGCGCGAGGCATTGGCGCTCGCGCCGGGGTATGGCAGCGGCCATGGCCCGATGGGCGCACCCATTGGGTTTCACGCCCATGCCTGATTTTTCGCATGAACTGCGCCATCATCCCGGCCTGGTCGCCGGTGTGGATGAGGCGGGCAGGGGCCCATTGGCCGGGCCGGTCGTCGCCGCCGCCGTGATCCTGCACGCGGACGATTGTCCGGAGGGGCTCAACGATTCCAAGCAGCTGACCCCCAAAAGACGGGCGGAACTGGAAAGGCAGGTGAAGGCGCGCGCGTTGTGCTGGGGCATCGGTGTCGCGAGCGTCGAGGAGATAGACCACCTCAATATCCTGTGGGCGACGATGCTGGCGATGACGCGCGGGGTCGAGGCGCTGAGCGCGGATTGCGCGCATGTGCTGGTAGACGGCAATCGCTGCCCCCAATGGCGCTGGGCGTCGACGGCGGTGGTGGAGGGCGATGCCAAATGCCTGTCGATCGCAGCGGCCTCCATCCTGGCGAAGGAGGAGCGGGACCGCATGATGATCGCGGCGGCCGCCGATCACCCGCATTATGGGTGGGAGAGCAACAAGGGCTATGGCAGCGCGCGCCATCTTGCCGCGCTGCGCGAACATGGGCCGACTCCGCTCCATCGCCGCAGCTTCGCCCCGGTGGCACAACGGCTGCTTCTCTGAGCCCAAGCTGTGCCTTGCCGGGACGGTTGCAATCGCCTGATCTGACGGGGTGGCAATGCGGCGTCACATGGTTAATAAAAGCTTATGCGCGCGCATCGGCTGCTTCCCTTCCTGTTTTTGTTACTTATCGGCGTGCCCGCCCATGCGCCTGCCCAAGATTTGACCCAACATCTGACACAGAATCTGGCGCTCTCACCGGGCGGCTATCGCTGGCTGGAAGATGGCGGCGATGGACCGCTCTACATGATCATCAGCATCGAAAAGCAGCGCGTCCATGTCTATCGTGGGGATCGGTTGATCGGCGCCGCCAGCGTCTCGACAGGCATGAAGGGGCATCGGACGCCGACCGGCGACTATCCCATTTTGCAAAAGCGGCAGTGGCATCGCTCCAATCTTTACAGCAATGCGCCCATGCCCTTCATGCAGCGGCTGACCTGGGATGGCATCGCGCTGCACGCCGGGCATAATCCCGGCTATCCCGCAAGCCATGGCTGTATCCGCCTGCCTTATGCCTTTGCGCGGCAGCTGTTTGCGCTGACGCGGATCGGAACGCCGGTGGAGGTGACGCAAGCCCGGCTGAACCCTGCGATCCAGCTAGACGAACTCGTCATCGCCGATCCGGGCAGCACCATGGTCAGTTTCGATTCCCGGCCTCCGACCGGCGTGAGCGGTTTTGCGGCCATCCCCACAGCTATCCCGCAACTGGAGGTCGATCCGGCTATCTTCCTACCGCGCCTCACGCGCTGACGCCCCTATTTGCCTTGGCGGGACTTTGTCCGCACAAGGAGGGCGAACCGAAAAAAACGATGAGGCGCCGATGCAGGCCAGTGGCATGTCCAACCGATCTCTGGCCGTGGCGATCCTGTCGACCATCGTCGAATGGTATGATTTCACCCTTTATCTCTATATCGCAACGCTGCTGTCCCGCATCTTCTATGGCGGCGGGGCGAGCGGCCTGGGGGAAGTGTTGGCCGGCTTTGCCCTTGCCTATGCGATGCGGCCGTTGGGTGCGATCGTCTTTGGCCATATCGGGGATCGCTATGGCAGGCGGCTGACGATGCTGCTCTCCATGAGCATGATGACCGCAGCGATGCTGGCGACGGCGTTGCTACCCACCTATGCGCAGATTGGTTCGGCGGCCGGATGGATGCTGCTGGCGCTGCGCTGCCTGATGGCCTTTTCGGTCGGGGGCGAATATACCGGGGTCGTCGCCTATCTGCTGGAAGGGGCGCGGGCCGGACGGCGCGGTTTCGTGACCTCTCTGGCATCGGCCGCGAGTGAGATCGGGGCGCTGCTGGCGGCGGGCATTGCGGCGGCGACGGTCGCGCTGCTGGACGATGCTGCGCTGATGGCGTGGGGCTGGCGCATTCCCTTCTTTGCCGGGGCGGCGATGGCTGGGGTGATCGTGCTTGCGCGCTCCACGATCGAGGAATCGCCCGACTTTCTGCGACAGCAGCGCGAACGGAAAGTGCCGGGCAATCCGCTGCGGGACAGCCTGACCCATCAGCGGATGGCGATCATGCGCGGCTTTGCCATATCGGCGCTGGGATCGATCACCTATTATGTCGGGATCACCTATGTGCCGAGCTTCCTGACTGGCACGGGCGCGATGCGGGAGGGGGCGGCGCTCTGGCTATCGACGGCTGCGGCGCTGGTGGTGATCCTGGTTACTCCCTTCGTCGGCGCTCTGGCTGACCGCGTCGGTCGACGGCTGGTTCTGCTCGTGCTGGCGCTGGCCGGTGCCGTGCTGCCCGTGCCGATGTTCTTCCTGATGGCGCAGGCCGGAGGCGGGGCGCTGCTCGGGGCGGTGCTGCTCGCCGCTCTGGGCGGCGGAGTGAGCGCAGTCGGCGCAGTGACGACGGCTGAGCAGTTCCCCGGCGAAGGGCGGCTGACCGGCCTTGCGCTGGGCGCGACGACCGCGACCGCGATATTCGGCGGGCTGACGCCCTGGATCGCGCATCTGCTGATCGCGCGCACGGGGTGGACGCTGGCCCCAGGCGCCATGATCGCGCTGGTCGCCCTGTTCGTGCTGCCGGTGCTGGCCCGCCTGCCCGAGACTGCGCCAGCGCGCTTGCGGTCCTGACTCCGTCTTGCTGGAAGCGGACGCTATTCTGCAGTCCAGCGCCATTCCTGACTTAGCTCTTGTTTGCGGCATATATGTATGAGTATAACTGGTAGCGTTAACACAATGGTGAACCGGTTTCATCCGGCGCGACGCAACGAGAGGTGCTGAAAAATGCAAGATAGTCGTATGAACCTATCCAGGCGCGCTCTGCTGGGCGCTGCGGCGGCGTTGGCTCTTGTTGCGCCGGTGGGGTCGGTGGCTGCAGCTCCTGAGGTCGCGACTCGTTTTTCGTTTGTCACCGGCGGCAGACCGGTCAACATCCTCATCGACAGCGCTGCCGATCCAGCCGTCGAGCATGTAGCCAACAGCTTCGCGGCCGACCTGGAGTTGATAAGCGGCTCTACGCCCGCGCTGATGAAGGATGCCGTTGGAGCGACACAAGGTCCCATCGTCCTGATCGCAGTCAAGGGTCAAAGCGCCTTGCTGGATCGACTGGTCGCGAACGGTAAAATCAGGACCGATGATCTGGACGGCCAATGGGAGGCCTTTCGCAGGGTCGTCGTCCGCCAGCCCTTTGCTGGCATTTCCCAGGCGTTGGTTGTCATAGGCTCAGATCGACGCGGCGCCATATTCGGCACCTATGACTTGTCTCAAAGATTGGGTGTCTCCCCCTGGTACTGGTTCGCGGACGTGCCAGTTGTGCGACGCGCCAACGCGACGATCGCCATTCCCCAACGTCTTGAAAAACCAAAGGTGCGGTATCGGGGTTTCTTCATCAACGATGAAGACCCCTGTCTGAGCGGCTGGGCCAAAAAGAAGTTCGGCGGCGTCAATTCAGCCATGTACGCCCGTGTCTTTGAATTGTTGCTAAGGATGAAGGGCAATTATCTGTGGCCAGCCATGTGGGGCAAGGCGTTCGCCCTGGACGATCCGAAGAACATTCCTTTGGCGGATGCGATGGGCGTGGTGATGGGCAATTCCCATCACGAACCGATGCTCCGCGCGCAGGCGGAATGGCATCGTGGCGCGGAAAGCGGAGCCAAAGGCGGTGCGTGGAATTATGAAACCAACGCCGAAAATCTTCGCGAGTTCTGGCGCGGCGGTATCGAGCGCATGATGGCGAAGGGCGACGGGAAAGGGTATGAGTCCGTTGTCACCGTCGGTATGCGGGGCGATGGCGATGAGGCCATGGCGGAGGGAACCGCCACCGAATTGCTGGAACGTATCGTTCATGACCAGCGCGCCATCATCGCCGATGTGACGGGCCGCCCGGCGTCGCAACAGCCCCAGGTCTGGGCGCTCTACAAAGAGGTACAGGACTATTATGACCAGGGCATGCAGGTGCCCGACGACGTCATTCTGCTGTTCGCTGACGACAATTGGGGGCAGATTCGACGCCTTCCGGCAAATGGTGCGCCTGACCGCGCCGGCGGTCATGGTGTCTATTATCACTTTGATTATGTTGGCGTTCCACGCAACTATAAATGGATCAACACCAATCAGATCGAAAAGATCTGGCAGCAGATGGACCTTGCCTATCGCCGCAATGCGCGAGCGATGTGGATATTCAACGTCGGCGATATCAAGCCGATGGAATATCCGCTAAGCTTTGCGATGGCGATGGCCTGGGACCCTGAAGCGTTAACGCCAGCCGCCTTGGCAGCGTACCCGCAGGACTGGGCGAAGGCGACCTTCGGTGTCGACCTGGCGGCCCCTATCGGCCAGATGGTCACGACCTACAGCAAATATGCCGCGCGCCGTAAACCCGAACTGATCGATCAGGACAGCTTTGGGTTGGGAGGCATTCGGGACAATGGCCTGGACGGAGGCGAATTTGGTGGCCTTGTCGCGCAATGGGATGAATTGGAAGCGCGCATGCTGGATGTCCGCAACCGTTTGAGGGCGGATCAGCGCGACGCCTATTTCCAAATCGTCGAATTCCCCATCACTGCCCTGGCCAATCTGTATCGTCTTTATTACGCAGCGGCCTGGAACAAGGCGCTGGCGGCGCGCAACGACGCGCGCGCCAATTATTTTGCCGATCAGGTCGAAGAGACATTCCGTCGAGACAAGGATCTGACGGATCAATATCACAGCCTGAATGGCGGCAAGTGGGACGGCATGATGGCGCAGGTCCACATGAGCTATGTGATCTGGAATGATCCCACGCAGCAAACGATGCCCAGCATCACGCGCGTCGCCGCCGATACGCCCGCCGACCGTCGCAATCAAAAGCCGGTATTCGTGCCCGGGCCGGCGATCGATGACGCCATCATTCCTATCGAAGCGGTTGATTTTACCCGCGCGAATGACGCCAATGGACTGCATTGGACCACCATCGCCAATCTAGGACGCACGAAGGGAGCCGTCGTCGCTCTGCCGCAGGGACAGGCTGCCACTCGCCAGTCCGACCAGGTGCGGATCGATTATGAAATCGATGTCAAACGTGCCGGACCGGCGGAGGTGACGCTGTATCTGGCGCCGACACTTGATACGCTGGGCGGGGAGGGCAACCGGATTGGTGTTTCCATCGACGATGGTCCCGTGCAGATGCTGCAATTCGGATTGGAGGCGACTGGGGGCGCCCAGGACACCCCTGCAAAAATGGCATGGGCGGACGCTGTGCGCGATAATGTCATGCAGATGAGCGCGCCCTTGGGACAAGTGACTGCCGGACGTCATCGAATTCACGTCTGGCGGATAGACGATAACATGGCGTTGCAGAGGCTGGTTTTCGCCACCAAGCCGGTGGCCAAATCCTATCTGGGCCCTGCCACGCTAGGCCGAGGATAGAGGCAGGCTGCATGATTCCGTGAAATTAATCGATTTGTCTGGATCGGATCGATTTTCTCAGTTTCTTAATTTGTATCAGGGTGTTTTTCGACGCACTTAATTCTAAATCAATCACCAGAAGCCATAAACGCCTCAACTTAGGGGTCGTTTATGGGTTTTCTGGCGCGTTTACGCGATAATCAGGCGGGTAATGTGCTGGTCCTCGTTGCGGCGGGGTTCATTCCGCTTCTCGGCTTTATCGGCGGCGGCGTCGATATGGCGCGCATCTATCTGGTCAAGACCCGGTTGCAACATGCCTGCGACGCCGGCGCTTTGGCGGGGCGCAAGCAGATGGGTGGCGGCGCGTGGAACGCCGGCAACAACAAGGCGCGCACCACCGCTGACGGTATTTTCAATATCAATTATGTGCCCGGCTCCTACGGTTCCAGCAACCTCACCAAATCCTTCACGGAACTGAAAGGCAAGGTCACCGGATCGGCGTCCGTCACGATCCCCATGACGATCATGGTCATATTCGGCTATTCGACCAAGACCGTGGGCGTCACGTGCGACGCGGAAATGCGCATCCCCAATACCGACGTGATGTTCGTGCTCGACACCACCGGTTCCATGGGCTCCATCAATCCGGGGGACAGCGACACGAAGCTCAACGGCCTCAAGAAGGCAGTCAAATGTTTTTACGAGGCTTTGGCCAAGATCAACACGACCGCTGATTGCGGCAGCAACCCGTCCGGCGCGCAAAACAATAATGTTCAGCTGCGCTTCGGCTTCGTGCCCTATTCGTCCAACGTCAATGTCGGCCGCCTGCTGCGCAATGACTGGATGGTGAGCGGCGCATCTTACCAGTCCCGCAAGGCCAAGACGACCGGCAACACTGACGTGGATGGTTTCAAGGAGGGCAAGGCGGAAGTCACCTCCAGCGAGCAAATCCCCTACAACATGAACTGGAGCGCGTGGGAAAATCATGGCGCGGCCAGCGGGACCAGTTGTGCCGGCAAGGTGCCAGCAGACGGGATCGAAATGACCGGTACCGAAAGCGCGCCCTATAATCAGCAGTCGACCGTGACCGGGCAGAACCGCGTCGTGACCTGGTCGACCAATCAGGACGGCCACTATTATACCCATCAGGGCGTGATCGTAAGCGGCAAATGCCAGATCCAGCGGCGATACATTTCGGGCTATCTCAAACGAAACTATACGCGGTCGGACGCAAGCGGGTTCAAGGAATATGAATATGATCAGCTGACGTTCGATGTGTCGGGTCTGAAAGCTGGGGGGAGCAGCTGGAACAACAGCATCACCGCCCCCGTCGGCCCCTATGGGCAAAGTGCGACGGTGACCTGGAATGGCTGTATCGAGGAACGGCAGACCTACCAGCTGACAAATGACGATCCGGTGGGCAAATTCTCGCCTGTTCCGGCAAGCGCTTTTGACATGGATATCGACATGGTGCCGAGCAACGATGCCTCGCGCTGGCGTCCACTGCTGCCCGATCTTGTCTGGGGGCGCTATGACGCCCTTGGCAATTGGACCACGGCGAAGGTCAAGACGACGACCGACCTTGCGCGCAACTACACCTATGCCTGCCCCAGCGCCGCGTCGAAGCTGAAGGCTTATCCAGCGGCCAACGCCTTTGAATCCTATGTCAACACGCTGGTCGCGAACGGCAACACCTATCACGACATCGGCCTGTTATGGGGCGCGCGCCTGATGTCTCCGACGGGGCTCTTTGCATCGGAAAATGCCTTCACTCCCGCTGGCGGCGAAATTGAGCGGCATATCGTCTTCATGACGGATGGCGATACCGTCACCGCCAATCAGGGCTATACCGCCCATGGCATCGCCTGGTGGGACAGGCGGCAAACGCGCAGTAACGCCGGCCCCAGCAACACGCTGCTGAACGGCATCGTCAATGAGCGCACCAAAGCGCTGTGTTCGGCCATCAAGTCGAAAAACATCACCTTGTGGGTGGTGTCCTTCGGCACGGGTGTCAGTTCCAGCGCGCAGGCATTGCTGCAATCCTGTGCGTCGCCCAATCGCTTTTACGTCGCGGCCAACAGCGCCACGCTGATTTCGAACTTTCAGCAAATCGCCGACGAAATTTCGCAGCTAAGGCTGACCCGATGAGGCGGGATAAGCGCGCCCGCGAGACGTTGGCGGCTGACCAGGCCGGCGCGACGATCGTCGAATTCGGCCTTATTTCGACGGTCCTGTTTTCCACCCTGCTTGGCTTCATGGATCTCGCCCACAGTCTCTATATGCAGTCGGTCCTTCAGGGCGCGGTGCAGAAGAGCGCGCGCGATTCCACGCTTGAAAGCGGCAAGGCCGAAGCGCAGCAGCAATTGCTGGATGACGCTGTACGGAAAAAAGTCCAGCATCTGGCGGCCAATTCCAAAGTGGATTTTTCTCGTCGCTACTTTCGGGATTTTACCAAGGCGGCGCAGGCGACGGCCGAAGCCTTTCAGGACATCAACGGCAACGGACGCTGCGACAATGACGAGCCGTTTCAGGACAATAATAACAACAGCATATGGGACCGCGATGGAGGCGACAGGGGGCAAGGCGGCGCGAAGGACGATGTCGTCTACACGGTGACCATCACCTATCCCCGGCTGTTCCCGATGGCAGAACTCATCGGCTTGTCCAAGGACGTGACGGTCGAAGCGCGCACCGTGCTGGAAAATCAGCCCTTTGGCGAACAGGGCGAATATGGCGCACCGACCGTGGGGCATTGCAAATGAGCCTGCGCGTGCGCTTTCGCCGCTTCCTGCTGGATCGCCGCGCGGTGGCCGCCGTGGAATTCGGGCTTGCACTACCGCTGATGACGGCGGTCGCGCTCACCGGCGCGGAATTGACCAATTTCGTGACCACCAAGATGCGGATCAGCCAGTTGGCGTTGCATGTCGCGGACAATGCGGCGCGGATCGGAACGGGTACTGTCCTGGCGAACAAGCAGATCACCGAAGCCCAGATCAATGACCTTCTGACCGGCGCTGGCCTGCAGGCCGGGCGGCTGAATGTCTATGGGCACGGTCGGGTGATTTTGAGCAGCATCGAACCGGTGGCCAATCCCAATCCCACCAATCGCTACCGCATTCGGTGGCAAAGATGCCGCGGGTCCAAATCCTGGCCTTCTTCGCATGGCAAGGCGGGGGACACCAATTTGACGGGCGTCACCGTCAAGGGGCAGACCGCCACGGCACCGGATGATGGCGCATTGATGTTCGTGGAAGTCGCCTATGACTATCAGCCGCTGATCGCACGCATCTTCATTCCGCAGGACCGGATTTCCGCCGTCGCGGCCATGACTGTCCGCGATCAGCGCGATTATGGCGGGGGTACGAACGGCATTTACAATAATGAAAATGTCGTTCCTTCGACATGCTGAAAAGGACCTTGGCTCGTGGATAAATCTCTCCTCTTCGCACTGGGCGTTGGCGTGATGATCGTGGCCGCCGTCGATCAGGGCGGTGAGAGCGAGGCCGGGGGAACTGTGACCGAGGCAGGGCAGGATGATCCGCAGCACCTTGTTCCCCAAGGAAGCGGCGCGGCCGGCATGGGTTGGTCTGTCGACGCCGACCGCGCCGACACCGGTCCGGCAGCATTACCGCCCCCGGTCAATCCCATTCCACGCGCAGAGGATCTTGGCGGCAAGGTCATCAGCGACCGCTTCCAGGCGGATGGCTGACGCGGCGGCCCGCCAGCCCCTTTCCCTGCCCACACCAGGACCATCATCGTGCGACCAGCCCGACCCGCCCTTGCCCACGAACCCGCGTTGACTGACGGTCAGGCGCAGCGGCTGCTCACCAAATATGAGGGGAGCGGCAAGGGCTGGTTCTGGGAAACGGGCGTCGATGGCGCATTATCCTATGTCAGCCCTAACATCCTGTCGGCCAAGGAACGCCACGGGCGGATGCCCGTCAGTCTACCGGACCTGATCGACAATGACGCGAGCCTGGCTGAGCGAGCATCCGAACGCAGCCTCAGCTTCTACCTGACCTCGCGATTGCCATTTGAGGGACTTGTGCTCAAGGCACAGGGACATGACGACCTCTGGTGGTCCCTGACGGGTGAGCCTGTCTATGATGACGCCGGGCGGTACAAAGGCTTTGTTGGCTTTGCCGTCGACCTGACGGACCAGAAGAAATCGGAAATCAAGCTGTTGCAGCTGGCCCGATATGATTCGCTGACGACTTTGCCGAACCGCGACACGATGCGGGAAACGTTGGAAAACAGCCTCGTGTCGTCGATGCACCGCCGCCAAAGATGCGCGACGATGATGCTAGACCTCGACCGATTCAAGCTGGTCAATGACACGCTGGGACATCCTGTCGGGGATCAGCTGCTGAAGGAGGTGGCCGGTCGCCTGGTCAAGATCGTCGCGGGCAGGGGCAAGGTCGGTCGCTTGGGCGGGGACGAATTCCAGCTCGTCTTTGCCGACATATGTGATGGTGCCGCTTTGTCCGCCATAGCCAACGACATCATTCATGCCCTCTCGCAGCCCTATCTGATTCAGTCCCATCTCGTGTCCATTGGCGCGTCGGTCGGCATTGCGACATCCGACTATGACGATCGGTCGGCGGTTGACATTGTCCGGGACGCGGACCTGGCGCTGTATGCGGCAAAGGCCGCTGGGAAGGGCACTTACCGCTTTTTCGCACCTGACATGCATGAGCAGGCGCGCGTCCGGCAACAGATAGAGGAGGACATGCAGCGGGCGCTGGAACGCGGAGAGTTCCACGTCGCCTATCAGCCTGTGGTTCATACGGTAAGCGGCGCTCTTACGGGGGTTGAAGCGCTTGTGCGCTGGACGCATCCCACCAGAGGAGCCGTGTCGCCCGCCATTTTCATTCCCGTAGCCGAAGAGGCCGGCCTGATTGCCGAGATCGGGGAGTGGGTGTTGCGCACTGCCTGCATGGAGGCGGCGAAATGGCCCGCTCCCATCAGCGTGGCGGTCAACATATCGCCGATCCAGTTCGCGCATCAGGCGCTTCCTTCTCTCGTCGCCAGCGCCCTTGCCTATGCCGGGCTTCCTGCCGACAGGCTGGAACTGGAGATTACCGAGGGAGCCTTGCTCAACGAAACCGCAAAGACCCGGGCGGCGATCGACACACTCAAGGGGCTTGGAGTGAAGATCGCCCTGGACGATTTTGGCACCGGCTATTCGAGCCTGAGCTATCTCAAATCCATTCCCTTCGACAAGATCAAGATTGACCAGTCTTTCATCAAGGGGGCCACGTTGCCGGGAAACAACAATGCGCCGATTATCAAGGCCATTGTCGGCCTGGCCGCCGACCTGGGCATGATCACCACGGCGGAAGGGGTGGAAACGGATGACCAACTGGCCCTGGTCCGTTCGCTGGGCTGCACGCTGATCCAGGGGTATATTTACGGCCGGCCGCTTGATCCGCAATCGGCGCTGGAGAGAAGCCGGCAGTCGAGCGCGCAGGCGGTGGGGCATCGGCGGGAACGGGCGGAACGGCGGCGGATCATGCGCACTGGCCAGATCATGGCGCAGTCGGCGAGCCAGGCGGTGCGGTTGCGCAACATGTCCCGCACCGGGGCGATGATCGAGACTGGCCTGACCCTTGAGGTGGGGGAGCGGATCGCGCTGGATATTGGCCTTGCTGCCCCGCTGGATGCCGAGGTGCGGTGGGTGAAGAACGGGCAGGCGGGCGTGCAGTTTGCGCAGGCCATCGACCTTGATGCCGTGCTGCTGACCAAGCCGCGGCGGGCGTTCAGCACCTTTGTGCCGACCTATCTTTCCGCCGAAAGCGACCAGCTGTTCGCCGACAAGCAGCGGCTGGACCCCAAGAGTTTCGGGCGGGACTGACGCGCCGGGCCGTCAGGCCGGGGTGTCGGGGGTCGCGGTATCGGTGGCGATGGCGGCGAGTTCGGCTTCGCGGCGGGCGCGGTTGCGGTCGCCCAGGTCCTGGCGCTGGGCCATGGCGAGGAAGGCGGCGGCCGAGCGCAGGCAGCGGTCGCGCACATTGTCGAGCTGGGCGGCGTCCGCTTCGGCCTGGGCCTTGTCAGCGAGCGCGCGATAGTCGGGATTGGCCACGGAAAATTGTCCTTCGCATCCCTGGGCGGAAAAGGGCCGGGCGTCATGGGATGGACGCCCGGCCGGCCCGCGCTGCCCGTGCGGCGCGAGCGCCGGCGGGCAGGGGCCTTTCGCAGTGGCGCGGGCGGACGGCGACGCGCGCGATCCGCCCGGACGCCTTATTCGGCGTGGGTGAGGTTCACCGCGGCCATCTTGCCGCGACGGTCCTGCTCCAGATCATAGGAGACGCGGTCCTTTTCGCGCAGCGTGGCAAGGCCCGCGCGCTCGACGGCGGTGATGTGGACGAAGGCGTCCGGGCTGCCGTCATCGGGGGCGATGAAGCCATAGCCCTTGTCGGCGTTGAAGAATTTGACGGTTCCAGTGATGCTCATGATGAGTCCTTCTTTCGTTGCGGCCCGCCCTGTGTGAACGGGTCAAGGGCTAAAGGGGCAGGGAAAGAAGGAAGTAGGTGCCGCAAAGCGCCGAAGACCGTCGATTTGCGACTGTAGCGTCCCCCAAGTAGGGCATGGGGGGCGAAATAGCAAATCGCAGGCGCGGTCAGGGTGGCGCGCGGGGTGGCAAGGCCCCCCAGGATCAGGTCGGTGGGGCCTCCGCGTGGGCCGCGCGGCCTGCGTCGGCGGGGTCGGGCGCGTCATGGGCATCAGTTGCCGCCGCGTCGAAGCCGAAATAGGCGTCGCGGGCGCGGATCGCCGCTTCCTTATAGGGCAGATATTCCGCCTCCAGCTGCCGGGCGACGGCTTGTTCCTCGTCGATGGTCAATTCGCGCTGATAATCGTCGGGATCATACATCTCGTCGGATTCCTCGCCGGTGAAATCGGGCGGCGGGGGGAAATCGGTGCGCCAGGCATTGTAGAGCGTGTCCCACCACACGCCGCGCAGCCCGGCGGCGGCCTCCTCAGGCGGCAGGTCCATGAGGTGGGGAAAGGCCTCAGCCGAGCGAAGTTCACACCGTTCATGCGCGGCGGAAACGGGCGGGTTTAGCCCGGTTTCGCCATGGCCGACCGGTCCGAGCGCACCGCCCCGCGCGGTGGTGGACAGAAGGTTGCGGCGCACCGCGATGAACATGGCGACGGAGGCGGCGGACGTGACCAAAGCGGCGGCATCGCCCTCGACCGGTTCGGGATCGTCCGGCCGTTCGCCCAGCCAGGTCTGCGCGTCGGCGCTGGTGCGGGCGGACGGCTCCCGCCCCGCAAGGGGCAGATCGTCGCGCGCCACTTCGTCCAGCATGACCGCATAGGGGCAGATCATGTCGCAATAGGCGGTGAAATCCTGCGCGACGACGCGGGCGAGCGCGGCGTCGGAGCCTTCGGCCGGGGCGTCGGCCATGCGATCGAGCCGGGAGAGCATCGACATGGCGAGGCGATTGTCATGGCGGTGGCGGCGGATTTCGTGATTGTCGGGATCGTTGCGGATGACCTCCTCCTGCCCGGTGAGCGCGCGGGCGAGCAGATCGGTCGCGAGCCTGTCGCGCGCGATCAGGATCGCCGCGTCCCAGCCCAGGCGAAAGGCCGCGCCGTCATGGCGGATGCGGAGGTTATAGGCGCTGCGCTGGGTGATGCGGACGCTTCCGCAGGCGAGCATGATAACGCCGGTGGCGGCGAGCGTTTCGAGGAAACGCCGTTGCCGCGCGGGCGTCCACCCATCGGCGCGGGTCGCGTCGGCGGGGGTGGGCAGGTCGTGCGGGAGCGAGGGGACGGGCGGCACAATTGCGGTCATGGCAAGGCTCCTGTTTCCAGAAATGAGGCTTTGCCGGAGGGTAGGCAGATCGGGCGCGTGTAGGACAGAGCAATAGGATTTTGGGAAGGTGGCGCGGTGCCGCCTTTTTATGCCCGGCTCACCGATTGCGGGGGGCCGGGCAGGATCGCGGGCGATTATTGCGTGAACATATTCTTGTCGGTGACGATCAGATTGGTGACGCCGCAATAATCGACCGGGCTGTCAAATTCGCTGGCGTCGGCAAAGACGATGCGGGTCTGCACCTCACAGCGTTCGTCCCCTTCGAAGAATTTGAGCGAGCGGCTGGTGGCGGGCTTGACCGGCATTTTGAGCCAGTCCTTCGACCAAGTACCATCCTTGCGCTTGGTGAAGAACTGGATGGCGTCGACGGTCGATTTGTTGACGAGAACGAAGGCGTTGTCGTCGCCATCATCGGCCTGGGCGGCAGGCGCGGCGATCAGCAAGGCGGCGCAGAGCGCAACAGTGGCGGCAAATGATTTCATGAAAGTCCCCCCTTTTACGGCGCGCGACGAGTGTCGGGGCCGTGGGACAAGGGGTTAGCGGGCGTTGCGGGTGGGCGCTAGGGATATTGCTGGCGGGTGTGCTTGACGGCGAGGATTTCGATGGCGTCAGCGCCGACGCGGTATACAAGGCCATAGTTGGGGTGAACCACGCCAGACGACTGGCAACATCAGGCGGTCTTGCGCCGATTAATGATGGCCTGCATTTGGGCCATGACCTGTTCATGAGGAATGCCTGGGCGCGGATCGGCAAGGGCGCGTTCGACGGCGGCGCGGAGCCATGCGTCATATTCGGCAGGGTCTTCGGGCGCCATGAGATGCGGCGGCGGATCGAAATCCGAGGGGGTGAACCCATCAAAATCTGGCGGATCGTCGGGCATGAAGGGACTATAGCGAAACCGTCGCTGGTCTGGTAGGCTCATACCATGACCCTTGCAGGTTTTCCCCGTATCACCGTCGATCCCGCCGTTTGCGGCGGTCGGCCGATCGTGGCTGGAACGCGATTGCGGGTGAGCGACATATTTGAGATGCTGGCCGGTGGGGTGAGCGTGGACGAGATTGTCGCGGATTTTCCGTGTCTGAGCGGGGATGATGTGCGGGCGGCCTTGGGTTATGCGGCGGCCATGGCCGGCCATCCCGTGGTGCTTGCCGCCGAATGAAATTTCTTGTCAACGCGCAATTGCCGCGTCCTGTGACCCACTACCCGATCTTTTTAGCCTGAATGATATATTCAAATGGTGAAGCGGTTTTCCTTTTTTGACGTAGCCCGAGAGCAGTTTCTACGGAAAAAGCCGGAGCAAATGCCGCCAACGCCTGCCAAGCGGCAGACACCAGCGGCAAACCTGTAGCTACGCCATGCAAGGCTACACCCGCGCCTGCCACGATGGACGGATTTGTAGCAAGTTCATTCCATTGAAACTTTACTTCAAGAGAAGCCAATCTTTTCAAAAAATTTGTCTCTCTTGAGACGCAAACATGATCTGCAAGTGCCTGCTGAAACTTCTCAAAAGCTACTGTTTCGGCAAGGCCACCAAATCCCGATTTTCCTATCTCTATCGCCAAATCATCTAAGTAGTGCCTTAAAGCCAAAAGTTCTGCCTTTCGACGATCTTTGAATATGAGGATATCTTCATATGGCACAGATATATCCGGTATGGGCAATGCATTTTCAAGTTTGATACGAAATGCTTTTTCGGGCGTGAAGACAGATGCGTGCAAGCCCTGCACATGCGGGCCACGAGCCAAAGACCAGCAGTCATTGTCCCGATCATTCAATGCGATAAAGCTTTGCGAAAGCACTTCTTGAAAGATATCAACAGTTAGTCTTCCGCTCAATTCAATTCTAGTTTGCTGGATTCCAGGCCATTCCTCCAAGCCACTTGGTAATGATGGATCGACATTAAAAAAATTATTCGTCGGGCAATCGAGTCTATCAAATAGCAATAAGGCAGACCGCACAACATCTAAATTGAAATCACCGTTACCTCGAGTGATTATTCCAGAGCCAGATTTATTTGCTTCAACTGTCTTTTCCGACAATATCAATGCTCCACGCTCACCTGAATCCAAGCCAGCAGGAGGTAAAATAACACGATCTAACCAAAGACCTTCACGTTGAGGAGAATCGGTAACTTTGGATGCATCCAACCGCGGGATGTCTGAAATTTCTCGATTTGCACTCCAGCCTCTAGGCCGGCCGCTGGGCCAATGTCCCTTCATAACTCGCTACCTCCAAATAGTGGGAAGGAATCACTCCGCCGCCACAGCTTCCAGCCCAAGCAACGGCGCAAGATACCGCCCCGTAAAGCTCCGCGGCTCCTTCACGACCTTCTCCGGGGTGCCTTCCGCAACCACCTCGCCGCCCTTGACCCCGCCTTCCGGCCCCATGTCGATGATCCAGTCCGCCGTCTTGATGACATCGAGATTATGCTCGATCACGACCACGCTGTTGCCCTGGTCGACCAGGGCGTGGAGGACTTCGAGGAGTTTGCGGACGTCCTCGAAATGGAGGCCGGTGGTGGGTTCGTCCAATATGTAGAGGGTGTTGCCGGTGGCGCGGCGGGAGAGTTCCTTGGCGAGCTTGACGCGCTGGGCCTCGCCGCCCGAGAGGGTCGTCGCCTGCTGGCCGACCTTGATATAGCCAAGGCCCACTTCGGCGAGCATCGCCATCTTGTCGCGGATGGGGGGGACGGCCTTGAAGAACTCCACCGCGTCCTCCACCGTCATGTCGAGCACGTCGGCGATCGACTTGCCCTTGAACTTCACATCCAGCGTTTCGCGATTGTAGCGCGCGCCGTGGCACACGTCGCAGGTGACATAGACGTCGGGGAGGAAGTGCATCTCGATCTTGAGCACGCCGTCGCCCTGGCAGGCTTCGCAGCGGCCGCCCTTGACGTTGAAGCTGAAGCGGCCGGGCTTGTAGCCGCGCGCCTGGGCTTCGGGGAGGCCGGCGAACCAGTCGCGGATGTTGGTGAAGGCGCCGGTGTAGGTCGCCGGGTTGGAGCGCGGGGTGCGGCCGATGGGCGACTGGTCGATGTCGATCACCTTGTCGCAATGTTCGAGGCCCGTCACCTTGTCATGCGGGCCGGCGATGATGCGCGCGCCGTTGAGCGCACGGGCCGACGCGGCGTAGAGCGTGTCGATGGTGAAGCTGGACTTGCCGGAGCCTGACACGCCGGTGATGCAGGTGAAGGTGCCCAAGGGGATCGACGCGGTGACGCCGGTGAGGTTGTTGGCGCGGGCGTTGTGGACGGTGAGCTTCTTGCCGGTGCCCTTGCGGCGCTTGGCGGGGACTTCGATGCGGCGGGTGCCGTTGAGATAATCGGCGGTGAGGCTTTTCTTGTTCTTGAGCAGTTGCTTGAGCGTGCCCTCCGCAACGATGGTGCCGCCATGGACGCCCGCGCCCGGCCCCATGTCGACGATATAGTCTGCGGCGCGGATCGCATCCTCGTCATGTTCGACGACGATGACGCTGTTGCCGAGGTCGCGCAGGCGCTTCAAGGTGACGAGCAGGCGGTCATTGTCGCGCTGGTGCAGGCCGATCGAGGGTTCGTCGAGGACGTAGAGGACGCCCGAAAGGCCGCTGCCGATCTGGCTGGCGAGGCGGATGCGCTGGCTTTCGCCGCCCGACAGGGTGCCACTGGTGCGGTCGAGGTTCAGATAGTCGAGGCCGACATTGTTGAGGAAGCCCAAGCGCTCGACGATTTCCTTGAGGATGGCGCGGGCGATCTGGTTCTGCTGATCGTTCAGTTGCGCGGGGAGGGTGGAGAAGAAGCCCAGCGCGTCCACCACCGAGCGGCGGGTGGAGATGGAAATGTCCTCGCCCGCGATCTTCACGGCCAGCGCCTCGGGCTTCAACCGCGCGCCGTGGCAGGTTTCGCAGGGCTGGGCGCGCTGATATTTGGAAAGCTCCTCGCGCATCCAGGCGCTGTCGGTCTGGAGCAGGCGGCGGTTGAGGTTGCCGATGACGCCCTCGAACGCCTTCTTGACCTCATAGCTTTTGCGGCCGTCCTGGAAGCGGAGTGTGACGGGCTTGCCCCCGGTGCCGTGGAGGATGATGAGCTTCACCTCGCCGGGGAGGTCGGCCCAGGGAGTGTCGAGGGAGAAGCCGAATTCCTTGGCGAGGGAGCCGAGCACCTGCATATAATAAGGCGAGGGCGGGTTGGATTTCGCCCAGGGGACGACCGCGCCTTTCTTCAAGGACAGGGCTTCGTTGGGGACGACGAGTTCGGGGTCGAACTCCTGCCGCTCGCCAAGGCCATCGCAGGCGGGGCAGGCGCCCATCGGGGCGTTGAAGGAGAAGAGGCGCGGCTCGATCTCGGGAATGGTGAAGCCGCTGACGGGGCAAGCAAATTTTTCGGAGAAGACGATGCGGTTGGCGGGGACGCCCGCGCCCTTCATCTTGCCTTTTTCACCGCCGCCGTTCGTGTCGAGCGCAGTCGAGACACGATGCCCCAAAGGCTTCTCGACTTCGCTCGAAGCGAACGGAGTTTGGTTTTTCTGAGCCTCCGCAACAGTAGTGTCCGCCAAATCGACATAAGCGAGGCCGTCGGCGAGTTTGAGCGCCTGTTCAAAGCTGTCGGCGAGACGCGTGCCCATGTCTGCGTCGACGGCGAGGCGGTCGACGACGACTTCGATGTCATGCTTGTATTTCTTGTCGAGCGCGGGGGCGTCTTCGATCAGATACATTTCGCCGTCGATGCGGACGCGGGTGTAGCCCGCCTTCTGCCACTCCGCGAGTTCCTTGCGATATTCGCCCTTGCGGCCGCGCACCACGGGGGCGAGCAGGTAGAAGCGCGTGCCTTCGGGCAACAGCATCACGCGGTCGACCATCTGGCTGACCGTCTGGGCGCTGATCGGTTCGCCGGTCACGGGCGAATAGGGGATGCCGACCCGCGCCCAGAGCAGGCGCATATAGTCGTAGATTTCGGTGACGGTCGCGACGGTCGAGCGCGGGTTGCGGCTGGTCGTCTTCTGCTCGATGGAGATGGCGGGGGAGAGGCCCTCGATATGCTCGACATCGGGCTTCTGCATCATCTCCAGGAACTGGCGCGCATAGGCGGAGAGCGATTCCACATAGCGGCGCTGCCCCTCGGCATAGATGGTGTCGAAGGCGAGGCTCGACTTCCCCGATCCCGACAGACCGGTGATGACGATAAGGGAGTCGCGGGGCAGATCGACGTCCACGCCCTTCAAATTATGCTCGCGCGCGCCGCGGACGCTAATGTGGGTCAGCATTCGCTAAAGCTCTGCTTTGGGATGTGGGTAAGGCTCATGGGGTGGATTGTTCCAGATTTGTTCTGTTCGGGCAAGGTGCTTGGCAGATGGCGATCCAAGGTGGGTTCGACAAGGTTTAACCGAGAGGCAGCGCTCATGCTTCGTCCAAGCAGATGACAGTAATTGTCATGGCCATCGGATTTTAGAGCAAAGAAAAATGCTTGCCGAACCGAACCTTAATCTGCTCTTTGCCCTTGGGGTGCCACGAAAAGAGTCGTGGTCAAATGACAGGGGTTTTTCATGGCCATTGCCGACACGACGAAACCGGTTCTGACGTCGCTGGACTTTGCCAGCACCGTGGATGTCACGACCGGCGGCAAGTATGTGACGTTTACGGCAGGTGCGACCGACACCGGTCTGGGCGTTTCCTACGTCAGCGTGATCTTCGATCATAGCTGGCAGGGCCAATATGG
>NZ_ATDP01000079.1 GCF_000445105.1 Sphingobium lactosutens DS20
TGTCAACGGCGGAGCAAAAGTCGGCCATTCGGCGGCGTAAAACCAGGCCATCGTGTTACATGCCGGGGGGAGTGGCGTGAGGGCGTAGCCCGAGGGCCACTCCCCCCGGCATTGGTGTAATTTTCAGGGTCTGGTTTTGGCCTTGCGGGCCCGGCTGTGCGCGAGGCGATAGCTTTCGCCGTTCATCTCGAGGATGCTGACGTGATGGGTCAGGCGATCGAGGAGCGCGCCTGTGAGACGCTCAGATCCGAAGGTTTCGGTCCATTCGTCGAAGGGCAGGTTGCTGGTGATGAAGGTGGAGCCGCGTTCGTAACGCTGGGAGATCAGCTCGAACAACAGTTCGGCGCCGGTCTTGGAGAGCGGCACAAAGCCCAGTTCGTCGATGATGAGCAGCTTGTATCCGGCCATCTGCTTCTGGAAGCGCAGAAGACGGCGCTCGTCGCGGGCCTCCATCATTTCGCTGACCAGCGCTGCCGCGGTGGTGAAGCCCACCGACAGTCCTTTCTGGCATGCTGCCAGTCCGAGCCCCAACGCTACGTGCGTCTTTCCGGTGCCTGATGGCCCCAGAGCGATGGCGTTCTCACGCCGCTCGATCCACTCGCAGCGCGCCATCTCGAGCACCTGCATCTTGTTGAGCCTGGGGATGGCGGCGAAGTCGAAGCTGTCGAGGCTTTTGACGGCGGGGAAGCGCGCGGCCTTGATGCGCCGCTCGACCATGCGACGCTCCCTGTCGATCATTTCCATCTCGACGAGGCGGGCGAGGAAGCGGATATGATCGACGCCTTCAGCGGCACATTGCCGCGCGAGCTTGTGATGCTCACGCAGGCACGTAGGCAGCTTGAGCGCCTTGAGATGGTGAGCGAGAAGGATCTCCGGGGCCTGATCGCTCATGCGGCCTCCTGCCGGTCGGAGAGCAGGCTCAGATAGGCTCTGGCAAAGGTCTTCTCGACCGTGGTGCGTGGCAGGAAGGGATAGACGTCCAGGTCCAGCCTGGGCGGTACGCGTTCGATCCGGCACAGGACGAGGTGCTTGACGGCATCGAAGCCGATGGCGCCAAGATCGATGGCCTGTTCGACCGCCGCCTGGAGATCGGCGAGGGTGAACGTTTCCAGCAGGCGCAGTACCTGCACATATTCGCGCCTGCCATGTTTGTGCATGCGCCCTTCCATCAACCGCTGCAGTGTCGTGAACGCTTCGGGCAGGTCCCAGCCCTGCAAAGGCGCAGCCTGGTCGAATGCGTTGATCTTCTGCTCGATCAGCGGGAGATAATGGAGCGGGTCGAAGACAACCTCCTCGCGGGCATAGCAACGAGGATGACGGGCGATGACTTCGCTGCGGCAGCCGATCACCACCTCATCGACATAGGCCCTGATCCAGACCTCCTGATGGCCCCAGGCCACCGGAACCGAATAATCGTTGGTCCTGTAGCGCACCAGGGATTGCGAGGAGACCCTCCCGCCTTTCTGATCGCAGGCCTCGAAGGGTGTAGCGGGCAGAGGCTGCATGGCCGCGAGATCGCGCTGCAGCCGCTCACCGATCGTCTCGCTCTGCCCGCGCACCTTGTCCTGCTGGCGCTTGCGGCATTGCTCCTCCAGCCACAGGTTGAACGCCTCCCAGGTCGGGAACTTCGGGATCGGCACCATGAAGTTGCGCCGGCAATAGCCTACCAGCCCCTCCACATTGCCTTTCTCGTTCCCCTTGCCCGGGCGAGCATAGCGGTCGCGGATCACGTAATGTGACAGGAAAGCGCTGAACAGCGTGGCACGCTGCCGCGTGCCGTCGGGCAGGATCTTCGTCACAAGGCAGCGATCGTTGTCATAGACGATCGAGCGCGGTACCGCGCCGAAAAACGCGAAGGCATGCACGTGTCCGTCCACCCAGGCCTCCGCCACCGCCGCCGGATAGGCCCGCACATAGCAGGCATCACTGTGCGGCAGATCGAGCGCGAAGAAGTAGGCCTTCTGCTCCACCCCGCCGATCTCCACCAGCGCTTCCCCGAAATCGGCCTGCGCATCTCCCGCAGGGTGCGCCAGCGGCACGAACATCTCCCGGCTGCGCTGTTCGCGCTCCCGGATGTAATCCTTGATGATCGTATAGCCGCCGGTGAAACCATGCTCGGTGCGCAAACGGTCGAATACCCGCTTCGCCGTATGGCGTTGCTTGCGCGGGACACTGCGGTCACCCTCAAGCCATCCATCAATGATCGCCACAAACCCGTCCAGCTTCGGGCGCTGCGGTACGGACTGGCGCCGGTAACCCGGCGGCGATGAAAACGACAGCATCTTGCGTACCGTTTCGCGCGACACATTGAAACGCTTCGCCGCCGCCCGTTGGCTCATGCCATCCGCGCAAGCCAGACGGACCTGAAGATAAAGTTCCACGCTGTAGATCCCCACACCTCCCTGACTCGGCAGAAAGGCTTCAAGGTGGACGACTTTTACGCCGCCCGCAGCAGGACTATCCCGCCGCTACCGTGGTCGAATATTGCTCCGCCGTTCTCACCTTAGCGTGGTTCTACGAAGAAACCTTCCGATGGGGCCTACCGGCAACAGAATAGTCTTGCCGCCGCACTGCGTGAGGTCGGACGCATCGAGCGCACGCTGTTCACGCTGCGATGGTTTCAGGACCCGGCGCTTCGCCAGCTCGTCACCGGTGAACTCAACAAGGGCGAAGCACGCAACAGCCTAGCGCGCGCGGTAGCGTTTCACCGGCTCGGACGCTTTCGCGATCGTGGCCTGGAAAACCAGCAAATGCGAGCCGCCGCCCTCAATCTTGTCACTGCCGCCATCATTCTTTTCAACTGCCGCTATCTCGGTCGCGCCTTAGCCGAACTGGAAAAGCGCGGGACAAAACTCGATCCCACTCTGATTTCGCAACTTTCTCCGTTGGGCTGGGACCGGATCAATCTCACCGGCGACTATGTCTGGTCAGATGGAATCGAACTCGACGCCGATGGGCTAATGCCGCTCAAACTGGCCAATCGTTCCTGATCGTTACGCGGCTACCGTGAATCTGTGTCCGAATAATGCACAGGGGCCGAGCTGGTCAAAGCATGGCCCTGAATCGGATGCGGCAGCGCTACATGGCCGGCACCGCACCTGCACCGTTTGCCAATCAGAAGATCACTGCGGCCGCGCGAGACCAGCTGGCGGGGCGGTCCACCGCTCCGGATTTCGTGGTGCGCGGGCGGCAGGCATGGAATGAGACGCAACACCGCTATCTAGCCGCCGCCAAGCGCCTTGAGGCAAGCAGCGATCCAGCTGACCGCCAGCTTGCCGACCAGGTGCGGCAATTTGTGGGGGCAGGGCGAACGCCTACAATTCATGAGCGATCGGTAGCCGCGATGGAGCGGAAGCGGCAGAGCGAACGATCTAGGAACCGCGATCGTTCGCGGGAAGGGCCAGGACGATAGTTACTGGCCGTGCTTGGTCCAGCCAACGCTGTTTGCGCGTTCCAAAGCGACCAAGGCGTCTGATACCGCCTTCTGCGCGACTAGAAGATAACCTTCGGCAATACTGGGCCATGTTAACTCATCGAACGGATTTGTGACGTTGCCGTTGAAATAATCGAGAGCTTCATGGGCGCGTGCAGCCGCCTCGATTACCTTGGCGGTTTGTTTCTTTGCCCTGTCAGATTTCTTCATCGTGCCTCATGAGGCCATAGCCCATCAAGAGATCGCAAGCGGTGGCAGCTGCCACCGCTCTACCTTCCGTCAGTTTTGAGCCTGCCACGATCTACGGACAGCTGGGGTATCATCGGATACTTTAAGGCTTCACGCTCCCGCGCCCGACCTTCATCTATCCCGTATGATGCGCCAATCATCAAACCTACGAAGAACACGGGGATCATGAGCAGGAGCATCGAGCCGAAGCGTGCTCTACGGCGAGAGCTTTGGATCGCGAGCGCATCACGTTGCAGCTTGAGGGCTGTTATGATCGTCTCGGTAGCAAGGGTGATTTCATGGGCGTCGTCGCCCACATTTGTAAGCAATTGCTCAACGTCCGTCAGAGGGCGTTCTACCTGTTTACCCACTTCGCTTAGATCAGACCAAGCGAGGTTTCTGGAATGAATCACGCGAAGCAAGGTTTCAATGTGACGATCGAGATCGGACACGCCTCTCGATGGCACCGGATCAGGCCGGGGAATGTTCATCGTGCGGTTTCCTGTTTCCAAAAAGCATGTGCCATGCACTTAGCGCGAGCGTGACGGCTTCCTTTCCTGCTGGCGCAGCGTCAAATCCTCGCGCGCTATGCGGGTAGCCTCGTTCTGGCGCTGTTGCTCGAAACGGGCAGCAGGGACCGGCGCGCCAACCTCAATACGCTTGGCGACAGTTTCCTTGGCCCGCTCTATGAAGCGATCCCTGTCTTCCTTTTGGGTGAACCGGGTTTTCGCTTCGATCGCTGCCGCCAGGACGTGCGATTGCGCGGCCTTGAATTGCGGGTTGGCCGCATTATCCCGATGCGAATTGCGCCGGAACTGTTCGGCCGCAGCACGAGATTCTGAGGGGTCTTGCTTTGCCATGCTCGCTCTCTTTGCCGGGTCTTGTGCTTCGCGGGCCTTATCTCGCGCCGCCAGCCTTTCTCCCTCAAGTTTCAGCTGTTCAGACGGCTTGAACCCTTTCACTTCGACCCCCGATCGCGCCGCTTCCAGATAGACCGCCTTCTTGAATTCGTCGCTTCCATGAACACGGATCGACTGCCAGCCATTGTGCTTCGCGATCGCGATAGCATCGCCAATGGCATAGTCCTTGTTGATGCGAATGCCGTCTTGGCCCTTGATCGACATATCGGGCTTGTCATCGCGGCCGCTACGGAAAAGATCATTCCCAACGCGCAGATATTTGCGTTCGAGCTGCGTGGGCAGAGCCAAGCGTGTGTCGTCAACTTGCTTGTCATCCTTTGGCGCTGCCTTCGATGGAACCTCAGCTTTCGCGGGCGCAGCACCGTCTTTGCTCTCCGCCCTGGCTCGCTCACCCTCATGGATATTGAGCGATTTATCGGCCGATGCGGTCGGAGCCGCTTCGCGCTTCGCTTGCCGGGGCCACGCATTAAGGTCGGCCCGCACTCTGCTTTCGTGTCCGCGCAATTCGTCGGCAGGCGCTCCGCGTTTCAGCGCCTTATTATACTCTTCGACAGCCGGCGTCAGATATTGCGCAACCGGCGTGGACCCATCATTGCGCCAATCCGTGGACGCCAGATAAGCGGTTTTTCCGCCTTTCTGCATCGTCAGCGCGTGGTCATATTGGTTTTCCAGCTTGGCAAATGCCTTCATGGCATCGGGGAATCTCGCAAAGGTTTCCTTGCTGTTCCCAGGGCCAAGAATTTCGTAGGAGCGCGGCGTCTTTGCTTGGCGTTCGCTGTTGTCATTATCGGCCATATTCTTCTCCTTCACTCAGAACTAGATCCCGGCGCTGACCTTCCCACTCCTCTTTCGTCGGGTCGGGACCAATAATGTCGTCGAAGTTGATTTCATCGAAAGCCATGCTGCCGTCCTTCACTGTCAGGTTCGGCATATCGCGATCGAGGGCGAGAACGTCTTCGGGAATGTCCTGCACCTGGTCATCGGCCAGTGCGGAATAATCATTGAAAGCCGCCAGCTCTTCATCGCTCAGATCATCGACGGCCGCGATCGGCGCGACCGGCTTGGGCAGCGCCGGCACTTCCGGCGCAGGCGTCAAGCGCGAGCGGAACACGGCATCCTTGAAGTAGCGGATTTTCTTCCCGCGAATGACGGGGATGCCGCCCCGGATGACGAGTATATCGTCTTCGGGCAGCTGCATCAGCTCTTGCGGGAGCATCAGCGCGCGGCGCTGTTCGGAGATCGTCTTGCTTCGATTGGCGAGCAATCCATGTATCGTCAGGGACCGGCTTTCCGCATCCTGACCAAGATAGCCGAGGCGTTCGGACAGTTCCTTTGCGACCCGCAGCTCCTTCGGCGTGAAAGCAATTTCGACCCCGCAGTTTGATACGATTTCGTCCGCGCCATGCTCACCATAGACATTCCGCAGCTGGGAGCGGGACTGGATGACGGGGAGCAGACGCAGCCCATAGCCGCGCACATAGGAGAACGCATTGGCAATGACCTGGGCGCGGCCGAGCCGCGCAAATTCGTCCAGAATGAGCAGCACGGATAGCTTTTCACCATCGTCGGGCAGTTGCCGCGTGTTGAGGTCGATCAGCTGTTGGAAAAACAGATTGTAGAGCGGCGCGACCCTATCGAGTTCATCCGGCGAGACACCGAGATAGATCGAGGTCGGGATGCGGCGAAGGTCCGTCAGGGAAAAGTCGCTTTCGGCCGTCGCGCGATCGACAATCGGATTGATCCAGAGATTGAGCTTGGAGGTGACGGTCTGGATAATGCCGGTGAATGTGTTGTCTGCGCTGGACGTAAAATCGCTCAACGCAGCGCGGCACCCTTCCGATAGCGCACCATCGCCGGCTTCCTTGGCGAAGAATGCCTTCATCCCCGGCATCGTGATGGTCCGGTAGATCTCGCCAAACGAGAAGGGACGTTCAGGCTTGGCCGCGATCCACGATGCTATGCCGACAAAGGCCGTGCGGGCTGATTCCGTCCAGAATGCCTCGCCCTTCTCCGGGGGCACGAAGAGCATCGTGGCGATCTTCTGCAATTCGACCAGGACCTCAATCGGGTCGGACCTGTTGATATAGCTGAGCGGGTTGTAGCGGGCCGTGCGGCCTTCCCTGTCCGTAGGGTTGAACAGCACAACCTTTTGGCCGCCCTTGCGGCGGAAACCCGCCGTGATTTCGTAGTTCTCACGCTTAATATCGAGCACGACAACCGAATCCGGCCATTGCAACAGATTGGGAATGACGATGCCGACGCCCTTGCCCGATCCGGTCGGGGCTTCGAGCAATACATGCTCCATCTTGCCCACCATGAGAAAGCCGTTGCGGAAAAAGCCATTGCGGACGCGGCCGAGCACAATGCCCTTTTTCGCGCGAAGGCCCGCCTTGCGGATTTCACCTTCGCGCGCGAAACGCGCCTCGCCGTGAAGGTTCTTTTTCGGCCGCAAGACGATCGCCATGAGCAACACCGGCAGCGGCACGCCGATGACCGCGCCTCGCCAAAGCGCTTCGGTCACGACAGGATCATGCCGATAATACCAGAAGAAGCCGGGAAGGGTGAGCGGATCGTAGGCCGCGGCGGGCATCTTGAGGAAGAACCACGCCACCGTGCCGGTCAGCAGGCCGATCAGCAGGAGCGTGATCGGAAGGAGGACAAGGGCCAGTGCGAGCCTGTTAGAGCCTGTTTTCTGGATCAAAATATATCTCCGTCACGCGAAAGCGGCCTTCGACCTTCTTGGTCTGCACGACCACATCAACCAGCAGCTTGAGCAGGCTGCGAATGTCGTCACGGGCCAGATCGGCGCCGCCCTCGCTTTCCTTGACCAGCAATGTCAGCTGTTCGAACGCGAGTTCGGCCGAGTCCGCATGGATCGTCGTGATCGAGCCGGGGTGGCCTGAGTTGACGTTGCGGAGATAGAAGAACGCGGTGCCGTCGCGCAGCTCCTGCAACAGTATCCGGTCAGGCCGCATACGCAGGGCCGATTCCAGAAGATCCTTTGCAGAGATTTTCGCGGTGCCCTGCTTGTCCTTCGCGTAGAGCATGTGGACCACGTTGCGATGCGGAACGACCAATTCGCGCGTGTCTTCGATCGTCAGCAGCCGCTCATGCGGCGGAATGAGCTGGATCAGCCCTTTAGAGAGCGTCGTCTTTCCCGAGCCGGTAGCGCCGGAAATCAGGATATTCTTGCGGCCCTGGACCGCCTTCTGGAAAAATTCGACGTGCTTCCCTGCGTCGAGCAGATCGCGCAATTCAACATCGAGCGGCGAGACTTGCCGGGTTGCGATCTTCGTCTCGCTAAACAGCCCACCGCGCTCGAAATCCTCCATCGTCAACGTCACCGATGACGGCTTGCGGATGGTGATGGACACTGTGCCGGCAGGGACAGCAGGCGGCACAACCAGCTGCACACGCTCGCCGCTGGGGAGGATTGTGGAGCAGATCGGCGTGGACTGGCTTATGTCCTGATGCGTGAAAGCCGCCGCTGCCCGCGCGAGCGCGAGCAGCGACTTTTCATTCAGGTCGGGCAATGTCTCCCAGGACCACCCATCGCGCGTTTCAATTGCCGCCTCGCCAGCCTTGTTAATCACCAGCTCCGTTACGTCCTCACGCGCGAGCAGAGGGCGCAACGGCAGCAAGGCGTTTTCGAGGACAGCCGTATTGCTCATTGGCCGCGCCGAAGCCGAAGGCCGTAGATGTTGGAGAAATCGAAGTCGCGCGCGACCATGATCCCCACTTCCGCGCCCTGATTGATGCGAAGCACCGGCTGAATCTGCATCGTGTCCCGCAAGATCGTGTCCGACGCTTGGCTGGGAACCCGAGTGACATTATCCGCGTCGGAGACTTCCGAGGCGGCGATCGAGGCGGCATCGTTAAGCGAGCTGAACAGCAACGCCGCCC
Source organism: Sphingobium lactosutens DS20 (assembly GCF_000445105.1). Taxonomy (GTDB): domain Bacteria; phylum Pseudomonadota; class Alphaproteobacteria; order Sphingomonadales; family Sphingomonadaceae; genus Sphingobium; species Sphingobium lactosutens. The sequence goes on from NZ_ATDP01000079.1 coordinate 8,485, forward strand.
CAAAGCGTTCCCAAAAAAAGTTCTTCACGCCGCCTGCCATGCCTGAACGGCCAAGCGCATCGCTGGCGGGCGAGCCTACGTCGATCGCCACGCCGCGAGGCGTGACCGCGCGGTTCCATACCGCAAAGAGACGATATTTGCCGCGCTGGACGCCGGTTTGATATTCGCCCAGGACGCGCGTTCCCTTTTCCAGCAGAACGACGCGGCCGTTGTCCGAATAAATGTCGCGGGGAATGATGCAGCTGACATATCCGGGCTGACTGGAATCCATCGCCGTTTGCAGCACGCACGGAATGAACGACCCTGCGAGGATCAGCATATCGCGGTTGCCAATGTCGCGGCCTGACACCCGATCAATTTGCGAGGTCTGGCGCATGTTTTCGAGATTGGTCCGGCGCGATCCGCCCTGTCCATCGCCATCGGCCGACGCGCCAAGCAACTGCGCGCCCTGTCCTCCTGTGCCGCCGCCCATGGGCAGGCCGGTGGCAGCTGCCACCGCTCCGCCGACCCCACCGCCGTTTTCGCCACCATAGGCCATAATTCCGGCGCGGCGCTGCGCCTCTGCGATGACTTGCCCCTCAGACTTTTGGGGGCGACCGCTTGCACCGGCTGTGCGGGGCGCTTGGCTTCCATCAAGCGCCGGCACTTCCGTCATGGGCACCGGCGCGTTCGGATCATTCGGCGCATCGGCAAGCGTTGGGGCTATGATTGACTTCGGATCGTAGTTGGCGAGCTGCCTTTCATCCGGCTTTTCCGCTTTCTCGGCTTTTTCGGTTGGATCGCTCCGCATTGCGTCGATGGTGCTAAAACCGAGCACAATCGCGCCGCAGGCCACCGCCGCGAGAACGACCGCCTTTTTGGGGTCGATCGACCTGTTCGGAAGGGCGGCAATCTTGGCCTGACGTTCGCTTTGCCGCTCAATGTCTTCCGGATCGGGCACCGGCTCTGATGCAAGGGGCCGGTTTTCGACCGTCTCGCCCTGCGAAATGATGTTGTCGCCATGCGGCGCGTTGTCATGATCGTTCGCAGCCATTTTATTGAACCCCCGTGGTTCGCTCGACCAGGCCAGAGGCCGTGTCAGTTTTGGGATCGCGCCCGTAATAGTCGGTTTTCTGATTGTGGATGCAGAGCACTTCGAGGCCCCGGCGCAGCCGGATTGTTCTGTAAACCCCGTGCAGCACCACATATTCATCGCGCACATCGAAGGAGGCGATGGCTTCCGATCCATCAGGATTGACGATGAAGAACGCCGGCAACTCACGCTGGTTGGGAAAGCGCATTACCGTGAACTGTCCGTTGTCAGACACTTCGGAGGGCTGGATGGCGGTCGATCCTTGCATGATGTAGTCGGCGTTGCGCGTGCCTTCCAGCACGCCAATATCGAGCGCGGACTTCACCGCGCCGCGTTCCATGGCTTTCAGCTGGGCCAGCTGGGCCATTGCGGCTTGCGCCTGCGCTTCCGCTGCTTCCTGTTCAGGATAGCGGAAAACGACCGTATAGAAGCCGCTGCCCCGCTGCGTTGGCGACAGAGCGAAGCGGTAGCTGCGCGGGCCATAGCGCGAACGGGTTATGACCGTCAGGTTCGTGCGACCCGCGCGCTCGCGCGGTTTGATAAAGAGCGAATTGGCAGCCGGTGCGACTTCCCAGGACACGGTATCGCCCAGCGCCACATGCTCGACCACTTCATCCTTGGCGAAGACGATTTCCGTGGCGATGCGGAACACGCCCGGAATCTCATAGACTTGCCGATCATTGTAGTTCGCTTCACGAACCCGGTGATCGAGCACCGTCGCATGGGGCGTTTCTTCGGCCATCGCCGGCGACGCAGCCAGCGCGATCGCGAGCGCAAACGGGGCGCTCCACTTCAACACGGTCATTGGGGCACCTCCACGTCAGCGCGATAGCTCTCGACCTGATAGCCAAGCGGATTCTTGAAGCGGTCCACTTCCTTGCTCGGCGTGCCATCGACCTTGTATTTGATGGTCGCGACGGCATCGGTTTTGGTCGAGTTCGAGCCGGTCACAGATTCCTTGGTAAAATAGACCTGCGCGACGTTGCCGCCCAGGAACGACACCCGCTTGATCTCGACAAAAACATCAGTGCGGTTCGCAAGGATGTTTTGCGGGCTTTGGGGATTGTCGGTCTTGTAGAAGCGTGACCACCGATCCTGTTCGGGCCGCGCCGACATGACCATGACCGCATCGAAATATTCTTCGCGAGCGGCCGCTATCCAGCCTTCGCGATAGCGGACATAGGTAGCGAGGAAATACTTACGGACCGCCTCGTCATAGGTGATCGTCGCGTCACCGTGGAGCTTGGCGGCGATCGACGCCTCGCCCGTGTTACGGTCCACCGTGATAACATATGGCTCGACCGTTTTCAGAGGCGTCAGGGCTGCAACGGCCACAACGCCAGCAGTCGCCAGGGCGCCAGCAACGCCAGCGACGACCCACGCCAGCTTTTTGGAGCGCTCGGCCGCCGCAAGCTTGTCACGTTCCCAGCTTGCAGCCTCTTCAAAATAGGCTTTCAGCTCGTCCTTTGGAATACCAACTGCCATCGTAACACCTCAGCAATTCGAGTAGATCGGGCCGCGCAGCGAGGCGCTTAGACGCGGCACTTCGACCGCCCGCGATGCGTCCGACTGTTCATTGCCCGGAGTGGCAGGGTCTGCCGGGGCAGCGTCCGGCGTTGCCGGTGCGCCCTGGTTGAACACGTCCACATTCGCCGGGGCGGTTCGCTGCGCGGCCTGATCCGGGATCGAGGGAAGGGTAAGCCCATGCGGATTTGCGGGCCGCATCGGCCCCTCGCATTTGGCTGGTTTTTTGACGGGCTGACCGGCGCAGGCCGCCAGCGCCAGGCAGATTCCGAGTCCAAGCAACTTGCGCATATTCGTTCCCTCAAGCTCTGGTGATTGTGTTTCGGTTGCGCCAACGGCGAACCGCCGACGAGAAGCCCCGACCCATGCTGGCCCCCATGGCGCGGGCATCGCTGGCCGCGTGGCCTGCGCCCGTTGCCACAGCCCCGCCCCCGCTCATCACGGCGTTACCGAACTGCGATACCATCGCAGCAGCACCGCCACCCAGCGAGGCCGCAATTCCGGGGATTTGTAGGAAGAAGAAGCACGCGAGGACGTAGAAGGCGATGATGCGAACGCATGTGTCCCAAACGTGCTCAAACTGACCGTCGAAGGATGCTGTTGCGGATTCCGCGACGTTGGCGACGACGAGCACCAACAACAGCGCGAACAAGGACAGCATCAAGAAATTCAGGACGCTACCGAGCCACGAGAAGAAGTAGCTTCTGGTGGAATCGAAGAGGAGCGCCCCGACGAAGATCGGACCAACCACCGCCAGACAGGCGAGCGCGAACAGCGCATAGAGCACGATCACAAAGCCAACCGCGAGCGCGAACAACGCGGCTACAGCGGTTAGCAAGATGATGATGGTTGCGCCGATACACAGGATGATCGCAGTCGCTGCCCCCTGCAAATCCCACATGCTGGCGTTCTGCTCAGCATATTCCTTGGTGGCATCCTGCATCCCTATCAGAGCAACATCGACGCGCGCCCACATCGTATCAAACGACCCACCGACGCCATTTGGCGAGTTCCCGATGATTGAGGCAAACTCATTAGGCAGCCCCGTCACGATCATTTGTGCAATTGATGCCCCGTAAAGGCTTGTCACAGCCCAATAAAGTGCAGCGAGCATTAGGGAGCGATAGACGTATTCGCGGAATGGGTATTGCACAGCACCGCGCATGATAGCGTAGCCGAGCAGTATGATATAAATCACCATTCCCGTGCGGAGCGGCCCAGCGATCCAGCCAACAAACCCAGCGTAGTTTGAAACCACAGACGAGTTGAGTTCGTTGACAAAGCCCTGATAGGCATTCGTGAATAGATCGTATTCCACCAGATCGCTCCGCGTTATTATTCAATCGACCTTCGAGCTGTCACATTCCCGCCGCTTTGCGTGCGCGAGCCATCTGATCTTCTCGGTCACGGGAATATTTGATCGAGGCGATGGCAGACTTGATGCCTCCGCAATTCTTGGCGACGGGAATGGGAAGATCGGATTGTTTGAGTTCGCTGTTCATGATCTTGTCGCACTCCGATACGATCACCGGAATTTGATCTTCGTTGGCTTTGAGCCATTCCACGTCGTGGTAGGTCATGAGGATTTCAGGGAAAACGGGTGCGCGTTGGCAGCCGGCGATTATGCCGGCTGCGCTCAATGCTACTAAGGCCATCTTCCGCATTCTTACATTCCCGCCGCTGCCCGCGCGCGGGCCAGTTGCTCTTCACGATCGCGGGAATAGCTGGAGAGGGCTTCCGCCGTTTTGGCCGCTTGTTCGGCCCGACGCGCCCGCTCCATGGCATCGACGCGGAGCTGGTCGTTCATCATGGACGCGCTTTCAAGCTGGATGCGCGCTTGAAGGTCAGCGACTTCCTTGGCCGTTGATGCCGAAGCTAGGCGGCTGCGCAGCTCTTCCAGGCCTTCGCCACGCGATGTGGCCGCTTCGCCCATCCCTTCGGCCATGGCCTTGTCCATCGCGATCGAGCGCGCGGACTGATAGCGAACATCAGTCTGATCGCCATTCGCGGACACGCCGAGACGTTCGAGCATGTCCTGATAGATCGCATCAGATCGCCCGCCATAGCTGCCGCCGCCGCCAAAATCGCCGCGCGCCATGCGTTCGAGCGAGTTCACATCGACGCCGAGCGTGCGAAGCGAATCCGTCTTGAGCTGGTTGGCGATCGAGGAAACATCGGTCAGCTGGTTCAACCCTTGGTAGAGCTGCTGCGCTTCCGCAATCTGCTGGCGACCTTGCTCGATCATCTGCATGGTCTTCTGGATTTGTTCGATATGCTTGAGCACGGACGTGCTATCGAACACAGGGATACCCTGCGCACTGGCTGGCGTCGCGGCCGCAAGGCTCCCGATCGACACAGCCGCCAAGAAAAGCTGCTTCATAGTCTCACTCCTTTCAGCTTGGGCGCCGGCGCCGGTGAAATTCCGGCAACCAGAGCTTCGGATCATTGCCCAATTCGGCAATCACTTCGCGGGCCACGCCCGTTGTCTCAGCGCGCCCCGACAGCACGGCCAGTTCATCGTCCATGCCAATGAGATCCAGGCCGACCACAACGGAGTCATGGCCCTGCTTCACAAGGAATTTGCGGCTTTCCGGCGACAGCTCTTCGCGCACCAGCTTAAATTCCGCCTCCGACAGCGAGAAGCCTTCGATGTAATCCCGGCGCTGGCCGAACGGATTGGGCAGGAAGATTTTCGTCGCTACCTGCTCCAAGATCGAATGGCTGATCGTGGACCGCAGCGCGTCTGCAGGCGACTGCGTTGCAAAGACGAGGAACGCGTTGCGCTTGCGGTATGTCTTGAGGCCATCCTGCGCAAATGCTGTGAACGCCGGATCGGCCAGCGCCTTCCAAAATTCGTCAATCGCAATCACCATGCGCTCGCCTGTCAGGAGCGCGTCTATCCGCTCGAACAGGTAGAGCATGACCGGCGTGCGGATTTCCGCGTTTTCGAGGAAGTCGGTCATATCGAAGCCCACGAAACGGGCTTCGAGCGACATGGAATCTTCCTCATTATCGAAAACCCAGCCAAGGTTCCCCTCGGAGGTCCACTTGACCAGGCGCGCGCCGACGCCGCCCGAGTCCGACATACCGAGCATGGTCCGCAGCGCCGACAGCGAGCGTTGCTCGCGCGGCAGCTTCATCACGGCTTCAATGCCATCGTCGATCAGGTGCGATTCCTGCACCGTGATCGGCGCACCCTCTTGCTTGACCAGCTGGCGGATGAAGCGACCGAGGAACGCGCGATGAGAAGCCGTATTGTCGAGCGCCTTGAGCGGAGCGAAGCCCGTAGGTTCTCCGTTCCGCAGCGCTAGATAGGTGCCGCCACTGGCGCGAACAAAAATCTCCGCGCCCTGATCCTTGTCGATGAAGATATGGCGTGCGTTGAACTTTTCGAGCTGCGCCATCAGGAAGTTGACCAGCACCGTCTTGCCGCCGCCCGATGGACCAATGACCATCGAATGGCCCAGGTCCGCCGAATGGAAATTGAAGTAATATGGGCTGCGCGCGCTTGTCTTGAGCAGCGCGACCGCAGGCCCCCAATGATTGCCGTCCTCGTGCCCTGCCGGGAACGTATGGAACGGTGAGAAGGCCGAGAAATTATAGGACGTGATCGGCGCAGGGCGCGCCCGCCACGCGAAGTTGCCGACCAGCTGCGACCAATAGGCAGCTTCCAGCGCGGCGCTTTCACGGGCGGCGACCATGCCCGTATCGGCCAGCGCAGCGCGCGCGATCGACATGTTATCGCGCAGCTTCTTCAAATCTTCCGCGAACACCGTCAGCGTGAAATGATGGTCCCCCAGCACAAAGCGGTTCGATTGCAAATCGTCGGCCGCGTCGATCAGCTCATCCATCTGGCTGATCGCCTTGTCACCGGCGTTCGCCATTTGGGTCTGGCGAAGCCGAAACCGTTCTGTTGCCGCTGTGCGCGACAGGAACGTGAACGACTGCGTTATGGCGAGGCTGAAATCGACCGAAAGCAGCGATTCAAACTGGCGCGGCGTTGTCGATGACGGATACTCGCGAATGCCGAAAATGCCGCCGAACATCGAATGATCGGCGTCGCGGACCTCAAATGTCTCAGCACCGATGATGGCACGGCTCGCATAGAGCGCCGAGCCGAGACGGCCACGGACCAGAGGACAGCGCCGATAGCGCCCGGTCATCACCTGGTTCAATATTTCCAGCGGTTCGGAGAACAGGAGACCCCGGTGCTCATAGATGCCGACACGGCGCGGGCGAACGCGCAGCAGCAGCTTTTCCAGATCGCGCACCTTGTCTTCCAGCAGCTCTAGAGCTTCCGCGATATTGGCGTTCTTGTCCTCCTGCTTCTTGCGCAGGAAATCCATCAGCTTGTCAGTCGCGTTTGCTGTTGGGCGGATCACGACCGTCATGAAGAAGCGGTTGCGGAACATGCGTTCGGCCGTCATCCGCTCATAGTATTTTTGATCGAGCTTCGCGGCGAAATGCGAGCGGAACGTGCCGCCTGGATAGTCGCGCACGCGCATCCGCAACATGTGCGTCCAGATCGAAAGCCGCTCGTCATGAATATTGCGCCAGACCCCGTTGAGGCGCGTGTGCCAATCGTTCAGATCGCGCACGTCCGAAGTCTCGAAGGGCCGTCCATCCAGTTCGAGCATGAGCATCAGATCGCCGTTATCGAGGGCGACCACATGCTCATTGACATGCCGCGAATACGGCAAGAATTTCTCGGGCATTTCCTCCCGCTTGGCCTTGTCAAAAGGCACCTTCTCCGCGAGCGCGCTCTTACCGAACACCACGACCAAATCCCTTTCGCTTGATTCCGTAGAGCGGCAGCGGCGTGTAGCTCGACCCACCCCAAAAGACGCGGTTCCGGTTCGCCGCTTTGGTCCGGCCCCACAGGAAGATCAGCCGGAATGCGTTCACGTCATGCCGAACGATAAGCCGCGCCATCGCATAAAGCGCGACGGCGGCCGCGCCGCCGTAGAGAGGATTGCCCGAACCAACCAACGTGATTGCGCCCGCCATGATGATGAGCGCGCCCGCCTCAATGGGAACACCCGCCCACAAAGCGGGGCGGGTGACGGCCAAGAACAGCGGGTCTTTTGTCATTTCTTCCTGACCGTCCATCCCCGATCACCCCGTAATCGTGTCGACGATCCAAGGCGCGGAGAACACGATCACCACGCCAACTACGACCGTGACGAGCATCTGCACCGACGCGCGGCCCAGGAACCACAGAAGGCCGACGACGATGATCGCGATGATCGCCAGCGTGCGGAGCAAACCGTTGCTCAGCAGGCCGAGAATATTGTCGGCCAGGCCTTCAAAGTTTGCCTGCGCAAAAGCCGGCTCCGCTACGAGCAGGCTTGCCAGCAGCGACAGGGGCAGCGCGCGCGCCATGAGCGGCGAGGGCTTGAGACGCGCGAGCAGCGCATCGAGCCGGGATTCAGCCTTGATCTTCCAGATACGAAACATTCGACAACTCCTATCTTCGCCTTACGAACCAATCCGCGCGTGTTGGGCGCGGCCGAAAACATCCCACGCAGGCGGTGGAGGCGGTGGAGCCGCCTCCATGTTCTCCGCTGCGATTTCCGCCAGCTCCACCGGCACACGACCGGCGCCAGTGTCGCTCACGGCGGCGCTGGCGGGCTGATCGCCTACGATGACAGTCGGGATTGCGGTCGCAGGCCGACCGCTGACGCGGCGACCTGCGTTCTCCACGCGGGCGACATAGCCGTTGCGGAAACCTCTCGATTGAGAGCCTGTGTTATACATGCTGAGTGCGACCCGAAGGGCCTCTTGCGGGGTGCGCCCCGTCTTGGCCGAACGGAAATTGGACAGGAGCACCCGCCCTGCCGCTTCGACATTGGCGCACTGCTTGAAAACAGTGTCCCACGTCAGGCCGAGCCAGCCCATGTTGCGTGAATTGATTTGGCCGAGGCCGAGATCCACGCTGTAGCCGCGAGCCACATAGGAGCGCGCGGTTGCGATGGCCTCAGCCTCATTACGCGGACGGCGCGGCTGACTGGCCACGCCGTTGACGTTGATCGCAAACACATAGTTCGAAGATTCCGCATCCACGATCGCGGCGATCGTATGCGGTGCTACTGCTGGGGCGCATTGCGCCGCCAGCGAAAGAACGGCTCCGGTTTCGAGGAACACGTTCCCGCTCCCGGTCAGTTGCGCGGCTGATAGTAGGTCTGTTGCCGCCCGTCAGTCCAAGTGACCGTCAAGCGACCAGGCCTCCCATCATCCGGCTTCTTGTATTTTGTCTTGGCGATACCCCCGCCCGTGCATGTCGGGAAGCTGCCGCCGAGAGCCAGCACCCGCCACAGTTTCGTTATCGGTGGAACACAGGCTGGATATTGCGTCGGACCACCCGGGTTGGAGATGCACAGAACAACCTCACATGCCCAAGTATTATCCGACGCTACAGCGGGGGTCGATTGCACCGCAGCCCCCACCAAGGCGGCCGCGAGCGCGAAATTAAAAGCTTTCATCGCTTTCTCCCTCGTCATCGAGATTTATGCACATATCACGATGAGGGGGAAAGGGAAGCCTAAAACGCCAATTTGTTGCTGCATTGTTTGTCGGGGACCAATCGGATATGGTCATCCTCATATCCGTAATCGAGCACGACATGCCGCACGGCACTTGACAGTCGCTTGTATGTTTTAAGCGTCGGTTGCTCGAATAGGCAGACATTCAGCCACTTATCGCCATGCCACGATACTTTAACGTTGATGATCCATTCACTCGACGGCAACTGCGCAATCTCGACCGCTTGGATCATTCCCCCAGCGGGGCGGCGGGTGGTTAGTTCGCGTTCCAGGATCGGATCATACTGCCAATCGTCGCTATGCGGCATCGTGATTTATTCCCTTTTACCGATAAGGATATGTCTATCCTCGCTTTGACGGCGAGGGCAACCCGGCTTGTCCTCTCTTGCCGTGCAACCACATTACAGCCATTAAGCGTGTCAACACGCTTATTCCGGCACCACATCAACCTCTTGTGTTTTAGACCTATGGCTCGCCCGAAAAGACAGGAAGACCCCCTTCTCCCGGTTCCCTTGCCCCGGCGTCGGCCGAGCCGCGCGAACACGCGCAATCTCGCAGCGTCGGTGAAACCCGAGCTGGCGGCAGAGATCAAAAACCTTGCTGAGCGCGAACAAACGTCCGTTGCCGCCCTGGTCGAAGAGGCGACGATTAATCTCTTGAAAGCACGCGGGATCGAATATCCCGACTATCTGCGCCACTACCGCAAGTTGGCGTGACGAGCGCGTTATAAGCGTGCGCGCACGCTTATTCTTGCCAACCCCTTAAACTTGAGCCAGTTATGACGCGCTGATTCCGCCTTGGAGTCGGCGATTCATCTGTTGCGTGCGGGGTGGCTCCCCGAGGCGACAGGGCAACAAAAAACCCTCGCTTGGCTGAGCGAGGGCTGTTTGTGCCACCGAAGGTGAGCGCGTCTAACTTGGCTCCCTTTATCGGTGGTGCGGCAGCGAAAGTCAATCTCGAAAGCGTGCTTTCGGGAGCGATGGCGCTTGGCCTCGCGGGACCGACGAAGGGAGGTCCGCATGACCACTTCCATAGGCGCCGTGCTGCGTAGCACTGGCCTCGCCACGATCGACCGCGCCTTGCTAGCGCGTGCCGAAAAACCGCGCGTCAAAGTCTGGGCCGGCAGCATCGCCGTAGGCCACGAGAAGCGGGCGAAGGCCTACACGCCGATCCGCAATGCTCGCCAGATGCGCGAGATGATCGAAGCCGCAAAGCTCTACGAGCGGCAGACGCTCGCGCAGCGGCGGACAACCACGCCGCGCATTCGTAACGGTGCGATCGGACAGGCCGGCATCCAGATTATCGAGTTCCTGGCCCGCGTCATCGACTATAGCACCGGCGCGTTGTTCCCCAGCCTTCACACCATCATGGAGGGAACCGGCCTCAGCAAAAATTGCGTCGTTCAGGCGCTTTCGCGCCTCAAAGAGGCGCGCATTATCGACTGGTTCCGGCGCTACGAGCCGGTTCCCGATCACGAAGCGCAAGGCGCTGGCCCGCGCATCAAGCAGGCCACGAACGCCTATCGCTTCCTCTTCCCCGCCTTCCTCTCCAAAATCTTCGCCGCTCGCCGCCGTCGCGGCATCGCGGCTGACCCAGCCCCCGCTTGCGAACAGTATCGCCAGATCGAGGCGGCGCGCGACATGGAGCGCATGAGGGATCAGCTGCCCCTATGGGAGCTAACCCGCGAAGAGCGGGACAAGCGCGAGCTGGCCGATATTCTCGCCAGCTTGGGCGAAGCGATTGAGGCCAAAGAACGTGAGTCATTCGCAAGTGAAGATACCCGGCGGAGATATTTATATTGAATGGCCCTAGTCGGGCCATGCGCGATATTGGCATATATCCCGACCGTTTGCCCGCCTCCGTGAAATGTGTATAAATCCCAATGTCGGGATACCGTTGACGAAAGAAGTTCGATGCAGATGGACGTCGAAGCACGCGCACGTCAGATCGTAGCGGATATGGGCGGCCACTGGCGCGGCTCATATGGCATGGTTTGCTGCCCAGCCCACAACGACCGCAATCCGTCGCTCCAAGTCACCCCCGGCAAGAAGGCCGTCCTGTTCAAATGTTGGGCCGGTTGCAGCCAGGAAGCCGTATGGTCCGCGCTCAACAGCCGCAAAATCAATCGTCACACCAGCGGCGAGACGGTCGATCGCGCGCCCGAACCGTCGCGCCGGAAGCTCGCCCTGCACCTATGGGATTCCGCCGTGCCGATCGCAGGCACCGCGGCTGAACGCTACCTGCGTTCGCGCGCGATCGACCCGGTCGGCCTCAAGGTCCGCTTTGCTCCGCGTTGCATCGTTGGCCCGCCCGACGCCCGCGAAGAGCATCCTGCCCTTCTCGTGCCGTTCGAGGCCGACGAAGGCATAATCGCCGTGCAGCGGATCTTGCTCGATCCAGCAACGGGCGAGAAACGCTACCATGCGGCGTTGCGCGAGGCGAAGTTGACACTCGGCCTGGTCCGACACGCCGCGATGCGGATCGGCGGCCAGCCAACCGGCGATGTTCTGCGCCTCGCGGAAGGCTTCGAGGAAGCCGTTTCCGTCACCCAGCTTAGTGACGGAAAATTCAAGGTGTGGGGCGCTGGCGGCATTCGCCGCTATGGCCTGATCGCGATTCCGGAACGCATCCGCAAAATCGTCATCTACTCGCAACACGGCCAGGAAGCTGCACAGGCCATAGAGGACGCGCGCGACCATCTCACCGCCAACGACCGCGAACTGAAAATCATCCTCCCGCCGGCCCCGGCGCCGATGGACTGGAACGACATTCTTCAGGAGAGAGCCAGGTGCTGATCCGAGGTTTCAAAAAATGGCCGCGAAATCAGCAAATCGCGTTGCCAATTCTCTCTGTTTTCGCCTTCGGTGCGCTGTTCAATCAGATGCAAGCAAGGAATAGCGAGCCAGTTTCGATCCACGTCGAGAACCCGCGCATTATCGACGGCGATACGCTCGAAACGCTCGATAAAAAGCGGGTGCGGTTGTCGGGAATCGATGCGCCGGATGAGGACGGTAAGGGCAATGTGCCCAAGATCGCAGCGCAGCTCTATTTGGAAGAGCTGGTGAAGCAAAATGGCGGCATGGATTGCACGAGCGATTTTCAGGACGAAAAGCTGACGATCGAGCCGATATGCAACACGCGGCGGACAAGCTGGGGCCGGTCTAACCTGTCGTGCCGGTTTCGGTCGAATGGGGCATCTGTTTCGGCAACGATGGTGCGCCATGGATATGCCGTTGATTACAGGCAACATTCAGGGCTGGCCTATGCCCGTTTCATGAAAGATGCAGCCGACGAGCGGCGAGGCCTTTGGGGTGTCGATTACGAGGCGATGAGGAATCTGGCGATCGAGAGGGGCCAGTTGCCGAACAAGTGCAAATGATCGGAGCCGGGAACCTGCCCTATTCCACCCCACGGCTGCGCCGCGCGGCTCCACGGAGCCAGCAAAGCCGTCTCCGCCCATTCGGGTGACGGTCAGGGCTATAAGGGAAGATTAGCATGAATGATGCGATGCGAACGACGATGCAGGCCGCGCCCAGGCACAGTGCATCGCCGCGCGTCGAGGCAATCGCGGCATGGCTGATCGCCGCGCTCATTCTCGCAGGCGGCGGTATCGTTGCACGCCTGATCGTCGATTATCCGCGGCTCCTGCCGAACAGCTATATCGGCTTCCTTATCTACCGCGCTGGACCCACGATTGCGCTGCTATGGGCCTGTGCCGGCGCTGCGATCGCGATCAATGCCGCGACGACACGCCTGATGCTCTTGTCCGCATTGTGCGGATCAATCGTTGCGGTTCTCGCTCTCGCCATTCTCTAGCCGCTAAATGTGCGGCCCTGGGCCGCGCCTTGCCGGTGGTGGCAGCTGCCACCGGGGGGGAACACCAAGGGCACCCGCCCTTTCGTTCCCGAAGCATAATCGACAGGACCGGGTTGCCCGACAAGTTCGGCCAGTTCCGGCGCGCTCGCGCGCGCCGGGGCCTCCCTAGTCGCGCCGCCCGCACCACTCCCATCGATTTTGCTCCCCCCTCCCCATCCCGCGCTTCGCCAGCGGGTCAGAGCCGCAGGCCGCAGGCAGCGGCTTCGCCTAAAGGAGTGAAAAATGACCATCCAGACCATCCAACTGAACAAGCTGGCGCTTTCCGACCTCAACGTGCGGAAGGTGAAGCCCAAGGAAATCGAAGCCCTCGCCGCCGACATTCAGGCGCGGGGCGTGCTGCAAAACCTGATCGGCTATGATGAAGACGGCAAAATCAGGATTTGCGCCGGAGGGCGGCGCTACCGGGCCTTGAAGCTGTTGCAGAAGGCAAAGGCCATCCCCGGCACTTTCGAGGTTCCCGTTGAAATCCGCAGCAAGGACGAGGCGCTGGAAATCTCGCTTGCCGAGAACGCGCAGCGCGAGGACATGCACCCCGCCGATGCCATCGCAGCCTATCGGGCGATCATCGACAGCGGCAAGGACGTTGACGATGTTGCAGCATCGTTCGGCGTCTCCCCGGCCTATGTCCGCCGCGTGTTGAAGCTGGCGGCGCTGCACCCGACCATTCTCAAAGCCTTCCAGAAAGACGAAATCGGCATGGGCGCGGCGCAGGCTTTCGCGCTGACCGACGATCAGGACCGCCAGCTTGAGGTTTTCAAGCGCACCGGCGACAACGCCCACCAAATCCGCGCCATGCTCACCCAGGAGAAGGTTGCCGATACCGACAAGCATTTTCGCATTGTAGGCGAGGAAGCCTATTGCGCCGCAGGCGGCACCTTCACCACCGATCTTTTCGGAGAACGTCGCTATTGCGATGATGCGGGCCTTGTCATGGACCTTGTGCAAGATCGGCTCGACGCCATCGCCAAGGCGGCGCGCGAAGATGGCTGGCGCGATGCAGAAGGGCAGCTCTACCGGCCTGATTCCTACTGGATGCGCGGCCATCTGGAACCCGCTGGCGAGCGCGATCCGACCGAGGAAGAAGCCGCGCAGCTGGTCGAGATCGAGGCGGCAATCGCCAAGCGGGAAAGCGAGGTGGACGAGGACGATCACGACTATGACGACGAGTTGCGCGCCCTGACCCGCAAACAGGACGCTATCGTATCGGCTTGCCGCGTTTTCACCGCCGAGCAGAAGGCCGAGCACTCGCTTATCGTCTTCATCGGCCATGACGGTATCGAACAGGTCGCGTTCACCCGCACCGCCAAGGGCACCGCCGCCGATGGCCCCAAGCCTCCTCGCCCCGACTACTCGCAGAAAGTCATGGATCAGCTGGGCGGCATCCGCACGATGGCGGTTCGGGAAGCCCTTGCCAGCGACCCGGAGCTGGCGCTGGACGTGCTCTTAACGGGCCTCTTGGGGCAGGTTCGCGGCAACGCTTATTCGTGGCAACAAGCCGCCGAAATCACCGCCGAGAAGAACCGCTTCCATGTTGACGATGCGGTCATGGGCCATTCCACGATTGCCGACATTGACGAGATCGCAAGGGCCGATCTTGACCGCTTGGCCGAAACACCCACGCTGGACGACATGCGCCAGATGGACAGCGAAGCGAAATTGCGGCTGCTGGCCTACTGCGTTGCCTCGCAGATCACGAGCCTTTCGTTCCACAGCGACCGCGACCGCCAGCTGGCGCAGATCGTCGGAGCCGCGCAGATCAACATGGCCGACAAGTGGGAACCTAATCAGGTATTCTATGACCAGCTTAGCAAGGCCACGCTCTTGAAGCTGCTGGCCGAAGGTTGCGGCAACGACGCTGTAGAGAATTGCCAGACCATGAAGCGCTCTGACCTTGCCGTGACGGTCAACGAGCGCCTTGCGGGGCGGCGCATCCTGCCCCCCGCCCTTCGACCCTCTGCCTTGCCCGATGCCGCCGATAGCGAAAGCCAAGCGGCATGACGGCACGGGGAGCGCGCTTCACTCCCGCGCTCCCCGCAAACTTGGGGGCGGTGGCAGCTGCCACCGCCCCGCCTTTGCGATTAGCGAATGCGCCTGTTGAGGAAGAAAATCCCGATGGGTGCGACGAACAGCACAAAATCATGCAAGCCGCCGCCAAAATGAGCGGCCAGGGCCGCGCGCTTAGTAGTCTGTCAGCTGCCACATAGGATCGAGCGGCCCAGGGCCGCGCTCCGTCAGTGGTGGCAGCTGCCACCGGGGGAACACCAAGGGCACCCGCCCTTTCGTTCCCGAAGCATAATCGACAGGACCGGGTTGCCCGACAAGTTCGGCCAGTTCCGGCGCGCTCGCGCGCGCCGGGGCCTCCCTAGTCGCGCCGCCCGCACCACTCCCATCGATTTTGCTCCCCCCTCCCCATCCCGCGCTTCGCCAGCGGGTCAGAGCCGCAGGCCGCAGGCAGCGGCTTCGCCTAAAGGAGTGAGGAAAATGGCTAAGGAAACGAACCGGATCGACATTTATCAGGCCGTCACCGACGACATTCTTGCGATGCTCGAAGCGGGCACCAAGCCTTGGGTGAAGCCGTGGAGCGGTGGGCCGACCATTCCGCTCCGGCACAATGGGGTCGCCTATCGTGGGATCAACGTCCTCAGCCTTTGGGCCAGCGCCATGCGTCAGGGCTTCGCCTCCCCCTATTGGCTGACCTTCAAACAGGCATTGGAGCTTGGCGGCAATGTCCGGAAGGGCAGCAAGGGGACCACCGTTGTCTATGCTAACAAGCTTGTCGTGAAGGACTCCGAGACGGACGACGAGCGCGCCATTCCGTTTCTGAAACGATACACGGTTTTCAATGCCGATCAGGTCGAGGGACTGGACGGCAAATATCCCGCGCCCGCCCCGATCATTACCAATCCCGAAACCCGCGACGTTGAGCTTGAAGTGATGTTCTCTCGCATCGACGCAACCGTTCGCATCGGCGGATCGCAAGCCTATTACCACACCCGCGACGACTATATCCAAATGCCTGCTTTTGAAGCGTTCCATTCCGCCGACGACTACTATGCCACGCTTGCGCACGAGGCCGTGCATCATGCAGGGCATGAAAGCCGCCTCAACCGGAAAACCCTGATTTCAACGAGCCGCGCCGACTATGCGAGGGACGAGCTCGTAGCCGAGCTGGGCGCATCCTTCATCGGCGCGATTGTCGGTTTCAAGGTCGAGGAACGCGAAGACCATGCCGCGTATATCGAGCACTGGTTGACCGCGCTCCGCAACGACAAGCGCGCGATTTTCGAGGCTGCCCGTGAGGCTCAGAACGCCGCCGACTACCTGTTGGCGATGATGACCGACCAAGCGGATTGAATGACCCGCCCTGCTAAATGCACGAGACGCCGCGCAAGCGCGGCGTCCCATTTCAGGAAAGTGAAATATGGGGGCTACTCAATGTGGTTTATATACAAATCCCGACATGTTAACTATGGGCGGGAGCAGGTCGTTTTTAGGTGCAAAATGGAAAATATCATCGACACCTACAGGAATCGCATCAAGGCGATGGGGTATGAGCCGCGTCGGCAGGAAGAGATTCCTGACGTGATGGCAGCTTATTGCGAAGCAATCGCAAATTGCAAGATTGAAGGACTTGAATTGGTTTCGGATGACCACTCTTTTTGTTTGCTGTTGGTCGAAACCCAAATTCCCGTCGATGTGGCGATTGGTCTGGCGCAGGACTACAACCGTGATGTTCTGTCCCGCCAGAAACTCGCTGCATGACAGGTGAGCGACCCTTACACCTGGCGTAACAGCGACGTTCTTCGGAACAAGCTGGGAATCCGCGACGATAATATCCTCAAGGAGCGAGAAGCTTTCTTCTCGGTTGTCCGACATGGCGAGCTGGTCGTGCAGCGCGCCGCGCCGGCGACGAACGCGCGCGAGTATCGCGAACTGCACAATCATCTGTTTCAGGACGTATATGATTGGGCGGGGCGCTTTCGGACTGTGGACATAAGCAAACCCGGCAGCACTTTTGCCCGAGCGCACTTCATTGCCCGCAGCATGGAGCACGAATTTAAGCAGCTGCCCGACCTCCAAACCCTCAAGTCGATGGATCGTGATCGCTTTGCCGATACCATGGGGCGGCATATTTCCGAATTAAATGCCGTTCATCCGTTCCGTGAGGGCAATGGTCGCACCATGCGGCTGCACTTGCAGCTACATTCCCTTGCGGCCGAAAAATTCGTCTCGATCCAGGCAATGGGGCCGAAGGACTGGATGGAGGCGAGCCGCGACAGCTTCCATACCGGAAATCATGCCTCCCTCGCCAAAGTCATCCGTGATGCCATGCCCCTCGAACAGAACCGCGTCGAGCCAGCGCGTGGGCCAGCGGGCATCGCGTTTCCACCCTCGATGGAATCTCTCATGCCAGTTGGCGAACGACGCGCAATGAGTATCGAGCAGGCCAAGGATCAAATCAGCCGTTACCTACCTACTGCGCAAACCGTTGCGTCGCGGCAGCATGAGCAGCTTAATCGGATCGCGGAAACGTCCGCTGACATGCGCCAGCTGGCCGCGCGTTCAGCGCAGGAGCTTGCCTTTTTCCGCGATCCCAAAGGGCCGATGCACCACCTTCAGCTGATTGAGCAACGCCGCTATCATCAGATCGAAGTCAATTGGTCCGAGGGTATGGACCCGCTGCAAAGAGTCCGCGCCATCAGCGCGGGCGCCGCAGATTTCCTTTCGAAAATGACCGACCGCGACATTCAGGCCGCCGATCGCGCGCTACGTCTGCAAGTCATGCCTCCCGGCGTCAGTCAGGTTGATCTACGCCTTGCTGCGCAATTCGAGAAAAACTCGCCTGAGCAGAACCGCGCCGATGCCAGGTTCGCGCAATTCCAGCTCGCCATTGATAAGCGCGTCGCGACAGCTACCGAGCGCGGCGCATCGAAGGAACAGCTGGCGCAGATCGTCGAAAGCGCAAAGGCCCATGTCGCCGCAACATTGCGCGAAGGCAAATCACCGACGCCGGCCGCCGAGAAATCAAAGGACCGCGAGCGCTGAAAATGAGCGGCCAGGGCCGCACGCTTCGTAGTCTGTCAGCTGCCACATAGGATCGAGCGGCCCAGGGCCGCGCTCCGTCAGTGGTGGCAGCTGCCACCGGGGGAACACCAAGGGCACCCGCCCTTTCGTTCCCGAAGCATAATCGACAGGACCGGGTTGCCCGACAAGTTCGGCCAGTTCCGGCGCGCTCGCGCGCGCCGGGGCCTCCCTAGTCGCGCCGCCCGCACCACTCCCATCGATTTTGCTCCCCCCTCCCCATCCCGCGCTTCGCCAGCGGGTCAGAGCCGCAGGCCGCAGGCAGCGGCTTCGCCTAAAGGAGTGAGGAAAATGGAAGCGACAACTGACCAGATCGCCACCGTTGCGGCGCTGAACGACATTGCGCGGCGAACGATGGGCGTGACTTGTCGCACCGTGATTACGCAAGGCATCGCGGCGCTGGACGAGAATACGCAGTCCGACATTCTCAAGATGATCGAGGGCTTTGAGGATTTCACACCCGACAACGATCCTCACGGCGAGCATGACGCCGGTTTCCTTTATCGCGATGTGATCGGCCAATGGCATACCCGCTGGACTGACGACAGCACGCGCCCAGCCCTCTCGGTCATGTGGAAGTTCGACTATTACGACCGCGATCTTGAATTTGGCAGCGCCGAACCATGGAATCCCGATGCCACAACCCGCGTGCTCACCATTCTCCTAACCAGCGAATATTGAGGGAGGCCACCATGACCAAATCGCCCCCCGTGATCGAGCTTAGCTGGCGTGATGAGAATTACGGTTCCGTCTGCGCTGTCGCCGCCTTCCGCAACTATGCGGGCACACTGGATTGGAGCGACCGCACCCACCAGCGGTTTCGCGGATGCCTGAAACGCGCAGGCTTCGCCTTCCACGATGGCCGGTGCAGCTACATCGCCACCAGCGGCACCCGCGAGGATCGGCAGCGCGCCCTTTGTGACGAGCTGGCCCGCGCAGGCTTCCAGATCGACAGCGGCGACGTGAGGGCAGAGGCATGAACCGCGAACGCCGCAAGCAGATCGCCGCCGCCCGCGTGCTGATCGACAAGGGCAAGGCCCTGTTGGATGAGGCGCGCGACATGCTCGAAACCGTCAAGGATGACGAGCAGGCCGCCCGCGAAAATCTGCCACCCAGTCTTGAGGACAGCGAACGCGCGCAGGCGATGGACGCCGCAGTTTCCGAACTGGAAAGCGCGATTTCAGCCCTTGAAGACTTCGACGCCGACGAGATCGGCACGCAACTCGACACCGCCAGCGAATAGGAAGGATTGACCATGCAACCCATGCGCCACCTAGATCGAGACACGCGCCGCGCCCGCCTTCTGGCGGCGCGCACGCGCCCCGTCGGCGGCATCAACCGGCGCGGCATCTTCACCGGCCATTGGGACGGTGGCGATGTTGTGCGCCAGTTTCGCGGCGATAACGGATCGTGGATCGGCCTTGCCGCCTACAAGGCGAAGGAAGAGCCGGAGCCGCAGCCATGAAAATCAGCAACACGGCGAGCGCCGTTCGCGTCACCCTCTCCCCCACCGAGATCAGCGATTTGCAATTTGTGATCGAGGCGGCCGAGCGCGCGGGGCATTATATGCCCGCGCGCGTCCTCAACATCATGGCGGCGCTGACGCGCAGCGCCGACGATGTTCGGATGAAACAGGCCATGAAGCGGGCGGAAAAAGATCGCGTGACGCGGATCGAGCAGGACCGACGCGCGCGCGAACGCCAATTCATGCTAGGCGACCGATACAGCGTCATAGCGAGCCGCACCGACTACGCCGATGCGTCTTCTGATCCGGACGCGCGCCAATGGGTTGACCTGGTGTTTCATGAAATCATGCAGAGGCCGCTTCCCGATCAATACGAACTCCGGCGCGACGTGTGGCGTGTCCACGTTGTCCAACTGGACGGCGGCACGCTCGGCGCTGTTGTAGGCGGCGATTGCACTCAAACCGCCGACCCCGCCGAAATTACTTCCGTAGCGGAACAGCTGATCGCCCGCTTCGAGGCCAGAGCTTGACGCGCGTGGAGCGGTGGCAGCTGCCACCGCTCCAGAGAGATCTAGAATCTGGCGATGAGAGGCAGCAGCGCCGCCGCTTGGCTTCCCAGGACCGGCACCCAATAATTCGCGGCGCGGTAATCAGGGCCGTGATCGACCGCCATCACCCCAAAGACATATCCGATCATTGGCAGCGTCCACAGCAGACGCCCGCCCAGGTCCACGCCCATCAGCACCAGCGCAACGCCAAGCACAGCCCAAAGCGGAATCAGTCGTTCCATGATTTCGCGATGACGGATTATTCGCCATGCACTTTCCCGGTCATCGGCGCTAACCTGCGATACGAGGCCCATAGCTTCCCCTTTTCATCAACGGTCGCCGGCGATCATCCAACGGCTTCACGAAAATGTGAAGCGCGTTTCGCGCGCATTCTCGCCAATCCGTTGTATA
Source organism: Sphingobium lactosutens DS20 (assembly GCF_000445105.1). Classification (GTDB taxonomy): domain Bacteria; phylum Pseudomonadota; class Alphaproteobacteria; order Sphingomonadales; family Sphingomonadaceae; genus Sphingobium; species Sphingobium lactosutens. The sequence continues at coordinate 29,005 of NZ_ATDP01000079.1, forward strand.
GCCCCCATCGAGCGAGGGCGAGGGACTGTGACAGCGGCCCTTCGCAAATCCTCTCGCTCAAAGGAGGTGATGTGATTTGACAGCATATGAAGCAGCTCAATTGACGATCGCAGCCGTCGCGCTCGTGATCGCAATTGTGAAGCTGGGGAAGTCCGATAAGGGCTGATCTAGCGGGGCGGGTGGTCTGACAGGGCCGCCCGCCCTAAATGTTTGAACCCGCCGTGTGACAGCACGGCGGGTTCAGGTAGGTGCGTGAAATGAATCAGCACACGAAGCATTGCCTATATAGCCCTTTTCCCTTGCCAATCCAATAACCGACGCGCGCGCGAGGTGTTCCCCGTCTGTTCCCTTTGGCGCATAAGCGCCCAATGGCCGCGAACTACAACCGCCCCAAGCCCATTGATCCTATCTGGTATCGGCAAGGCTGCTATCTGCGCATCTATTGCGCTTGCGGTCGCCGCGTTGTCGCCCCGCTGGGCGACTTCGCCCGCTCGCGCCGCATTTCTTTCGATACCCGCATTTACGAGCTGATCGCGCGGCTTCGGTGCAGCCAGTGCCGCCGCAAGCCTTATGCGGACGTGTCGCGCAACCGCTCGGGCAATTAAAATGACGGAGGATCCGATTGCTCGGATGCTTCCGGCGCTATCCGTTGGGCATGTCGCCGGCGACATGCCGCAGCGTCCTCTAGGTCACCGCTATGCTATGACCTGGCGGGCGCTTTTCCCTAGATTGAGGCGGCAATGCCGCCGCGTCCGCTGTTCGACTTTGGGGCCTGTTCCTGCCCCCTGCCGCAAGGGCTGGACCGTCTCGGCCGCTGTGCGGCCTCGCTTGGCGATCAGGCGGGTTTCCCCGCCCTTCCTTCGCTACGCTCCGTGCAGGACGGGTGATCCCCCTCCCCCCTGATCGGCCCTGATTTGCGGCATTCCCCGGCCCTGCTCGCCGCTGGGCAGAAGTCGATGACCCGTCATCGCCTTCGGCTCCATTCTAGGCAGGGAAAACAGCACATGACCGACATTCCGTTGGCAACGATTCTTCGGATCAACGCCGCACGCACCATTCCGCTCGCTCGCTATGAGGAAGAGGGCAATTTTGACCGCTTCGGCTACATCAAAGACCTTGCCGAAAATCATGGCGCTGACCTTCCCGCCGTCATCGAGATTGCCGACCTACTAGGACCGGATGAAGATTTTGACGGCCTTGTGACCACCATCGAGGACGCCGCCGAGGGCTTCGGCTTTGGTGCTCTTATCCTCGGGGGGGCGTGAGCATGGGCCAGGAGCTTATGACGCCCGCGCAGATTGCGGATATTTGCGACGGCCGAGACAAGGCCATAGCCCTTTGGCTCGGCCTCTATGACACCTACCATGCAACCCGCGACGAGGCGGCGCGCCTGACCCTTGGCGGCCCACTATCGCTGTCATGTGGCCGCGACTGGACCGAGGACACGTTGACTCGCGCTTTCATCCAGTCGCAGCCTATCGACCAGCGCGACAAGGAGACGGGAGCGCGCCAGACCATCGACGCACGCGACAATTTCGAGCGCGTCTTGACGCACACGATGGACCGCCGGTGCTGGGCGGCCCTCATGGAGCAGCTGGGTTTCGACCAGCTGCTAGACCAGCAGGCCCGAAAGGAGTTTCATGACGGCTTGCGCGATGATCCCGTGCCGTTCACGCCCGACAACTGCGCCGCGACTTTCGGAAATATCTGGACCAACCGGCGCGACCTCTATTTGCGCGGCATCGCCAACGTCTTCGCCAAGCTGGATCGCCGCTTTCGCTCGCACAACGGTTTCAAGATCGGCGCGCGTCTCATCATCGACCGCGCCTTGAACGAATGGGGATCATGGGACCGATACGAGCGCCGCGACACGTTGCGGGACGTGGAGCGCGTCTTTCTGGAACTGGACGAAAAGCCCCCTGTTTCAGAGGGCCACAGCATCGCCTCACAAGTTGCCGATGCTGCGCGCGTGCGCGGATCGCTGCCAACGGTGATCGAGGGCGACTATTTCCGAGTTCGCGTCTTCAAGAATGGCAATCTGCACATATGGTTCGAGCGTGACGACCTTTTGCAGAGTGTGAATCTGTTGCTCGCGGAATATTACGGCGAGGCTATCGGTGACGGCTATGAGACGACCGAGGCAGAAGCGGCCCCGGCCTATCATATCACGCCCGCCAAGAATTTCGGCGCGTTCATGACTTCTCCGGAGATCGCCGCCCAGGTCATCGAACATGCGAGAATCAGCAAAGGCCAGCGCGTTCTAGAGCCTAGCGCGGGAAAGGCCGCGCTCGCTTCGGCCGCACGCAACGCCGGTGCCGATGTAACTTGCGTGGAGCTGCAACCCGGCTTCGCCCATGAGCTACGGGTAATCCATGGCTTTGCCGATGCGATCGAGGGCGACTTTCTCGCACTGGACCCGGCCCATTATGCACCGTTCGACGCAGTGATAATGAACCCGCCTTTTGATCGAGGCCGCGACTGTGACCATGTGCGCCATGCCCTCGCCTTTCTCAAACCGGGAGGCGTGCTGGTGGCGATCATGAGCGCGCGGGCAGAGTATGGCGAGGATCAGCGCCACAAGGCGCTACACCGCATGATCGCCGGTTGCGAGGCGATCTATTTTCACGGTCGTAAATGGATCGACCTTCCCCCCGGTTCTTTCGCCCACGCTGGAACCAACGTGAACACCGTTTTGCTTGCGATCCGCAAGCCGGGTTGATCGGTGCAGGCGGTGGCAGCTGCCACCGCCTGTCCTGGCGCAGATTGAGGCGGCAAGCCGCCGCGCTGATCTGGCGCGTTTTGGGGCCTGTTCCTGCCCCCTGCCGCAAGGGCTAGACCGTCTCCGCCGCTGCGCGGCTCCGCTTGGCGATCAGGCGGGTTTCCCCGCCCTTCCTTCGCTACGCTCCGTGCAGGACGGGTGATCCCCCTCCCCCCTGATCGGCCCCGTTTGCGGCATTCCCCGGCCCAGCGTCGCCCGCTTTCGGCAGAAGTCGATGACCCGTCATCGCCTTCGGCTCAATTAGGAAGGGAAAGCCCATGAAAATCCGTATCTACCGCCAGACCGAGCAGGACTTTGACCGGATCGAGATCGAGGGCGCGACCTTTGAAACCATCGTCAACCGGGCAGCGGTCGAGGGGTTTCAATGCAGCGGTTACAACAGCAATCCGAGCCAGCGGCTTGAGTTGCAGGGCGCACCGAAATTCAAGGGCATTTGCGGTCCTATGTGGGATGGCGATGCGATCCGCTACGAATGCAGCGCCACCTATGCGGAGTTGAGCGCATGAGCGCTGCCCCCGCGATCCGCACGGCGCAGGCCGACGAGCTGGGCGACCAGATCATTGCCGCAGGCTTCGCGACAAGCGGCTTTCTGCTGGACATTAACGGGGCGCTTGATGTGCCCCGCGACTTTCCCCTTTCCGCACCGTGGAATCTGCCGTCGCGCCTGTTCCAATTCCCCATCGAGGTTATCCGCGCAGAGCAGGACGAGCCGCGCAAGATCGGCCTTCGCCATCCTTTGCTTGCCGCCCATCCTTTCGTGCAGCACGTCGAGCGCGCGCTAGGGATCGAGATCGCCCGCGATGGCGTGACGAACCGCCACGGCTACAGCAACCGCGCTCATTCGCTCTGGCATCATGCGGTGGACCTTATCAGCGCCGGGAAATGGCGCGAATTGCTCGAAACGCAGGAGTTCACCGAACCACGCAACATCTTCAAGGCCGTTGCCTATGGCCTTCGCTACTCGCACCATGAGGACAAGAGGGCGAGCGGTCATATCAACACCGCCGAGGCCCGCCAGATCATGCGCGCGATGGATGCCACCGAGCCGACCGACCGCGCCGCGCTGATCCTAAGCCTTTCCGCCCCGTCCCCGTGCAAGCAAGACCGCAGCGCCGAATATTGGGCGATCAACGCTCACGGCATCTGCGCCGAGGATGAGGCATGGGCCTTCATCGTCGGGATCGAGGACGGTTGGTTTTCCTATGACCGTGCCGGTTTCCTGCAATGGTCCCCCAAGGGCCGCGACCGCTACGCCGCAGGCGATAGCGCCAGCTTCACCGAGGCGAGCGGCCAGACCGCTTTCGCCTTTTGAGGGGATCGAGCATGGCGCGCCATTGCATCCGAGAACCCCGCTACGTTCCCCCGGTGCAACGCATCGGGGAACAACCCGACCTGTTCGGAGGCCCGACCCTTTCCCATGTTGCCGAGCGCAAGGGACCACCGAAAGGCTGGCAGCGCCAGTTGCAGAAATGGGGCCGCTGCACCGTCATTGCTGATCTTGAGTCCGCCCCTTTGCCTGCCATCAACCCGGCCCCGTCCCCGGCTCCGGTTTTCCTTGTCGCTTGCGTTGCCGCGAAGCTGGACCGCCCCGCCCCGGCTCGCGATCTTTACGCATCGCCATGGTTTCGGAAGGCTCGCGCCTATGTCGAACGGCAGGAAGGGCAATGGTTCATCCTGTCCGCAAAGCATGGCCTGATCGCGCCGGAAACCGTGATCGCGCCTTATGACGAGACGCTAGGCGCGATGAAGGCAAGCGCGCGCCGCCTTTGGGGCGTGCGCGTGATCGAGGCGATGGCCGATCAGATTGATGCCGCCGCGCCGCTGATCGTTCTCGCAGGCCGGCACTATCGCGATCCTTTGTGGCCGCAAATCGAGCGGCGCGCATCCGCGCCGATGGAAGGGCTTGGAATCGGCCAGCAACTCGCTTGGCTCGCTCAAAAATGGTGATGGAGTGCAGCTTGCCGTCAGGCGGTTTGAGACCGTAAATCGACCTGTGACTATGGACGCCCCCAAAGAACCCTTGTGGACGCAAGATCAGGCCATTGCCTATGAGGCAGCGCTTGAGGCGATCAATGACGTGATCGCCGGTTACAGCGAACAAATCGCACTGGAACAGGACCGTCAGAAGCCAGATGCAGCGCGTATCTCGTGGCTTGAAATGCGGACGGATCATGCGTCCGCAACCAGCCATGCCCTTACCGTCACCGATGATGAGAATGTCCGGCAAGCACTGCTGGAATACAGCGCCATGGTGCGGGCGAGGGAAGCCCCAAGGTAGCGGTCTGCCCTTCGGGCAGGCGTTGATTTGTTAAATCCCCCCGTCAGTGTCTTCCTAGCATGAGGGACGCACCAGGCCGCATCAAGGATCGGCGGTCCCCCCAATTTGCTACGCAAATCGGCTCCCCCACCGCCCGCTAGCGCGGCCGCTTCGCGGTCCCTGACCCGACCCGGCGCGACCCTCCCCTTGGCCTTGCCAATTCCGGCAACAAGGAGGTTGTTATGTCTCATCGTCTGTTCGCCCAGCTGGCTTTCGAGCGCGCGCTTGGAAATGCTGCGATCGACGCCCTGAGAAATGCGGTCAACGATAAGGACCATTTTGAGGCCGAAAGCATGTGGCCGAAAGATCCGATGTTCATCGGCAAAACGAGCGCCGACATTGAGGCTGTGTCCGACGAGCTGGCGCAGATCATTGCGGATCGCATCAATGATGTGCTGGACGGTCCCGGCATCCGCAACATTGAGCGCGGCGAGTGTTTCGACCCGCAGCTTGTCGCCCTTGTCCTTGAGGCCAAGGCGAAGCGCGGTCAGTCCGGCTGACGCCGGAGGGGCGGGCATGGCCCGCCCCTTTTCGCCCGTTGGGCAAAACCGATGATCTCGGTGCTACATGGAGCGGGGGGCGGGGCATCGAACCCCGCCCCCCGCAATCTCTTCTCTCTGTGTGTCGAGGCATTTTGGCATGGGTGCGCGCCAGCTTTCAAGGATCGGCGGTTCCCCCAATTTGCTGCGCAAATCGGCTCCCCCACCGCCCGCTGACGCGGCCGCTTCGCGGTCCCTGACAGCCGGCGCCGGTGCCCATGCCGGGTGTCTCCCGTCACCAACGAGAAGGAGAACCGGATGCACATCAAATTGTTTAGAGCACTGAAAGCGGCTAATCTGTCCGACGACGCCGCAGCGGAAGTTGTAGAGGCTATTGAGGAGTATATCGCCGTGAAGGTTCAGGAGGCGAACAAGGGAATCGAAAGCAAGCTGACGGCACAAACTTGGGTCATCGGCAGCGTCGGTTTCGTCCTCGCAGTCATCGGCCTTGCGCCCGCTTTCATCAAACTGTTCCAGTAAGACAAAGGGAGGCTTCGGCCTCCCTTATGGGATGGCCCGCCCCTTTTCCCCGGCATCAGGTATGATGCCGGGGCTTGAAAAGGAAAGGAGCGGACCGATGTCTATTGTTATCCTTGGCGTTGATTTGGGCAAGAATGCCTGCAGTGTCGTAGGCGTTGATGCAGCAGGCGCTGTCATCGTGCGTAAGTCGATGCGCCGACAGACACTTATCGATTACGTGACCAAGCTTCCGGCTTGCGTGATTGCAATGGAGGCGTGCTGTGGTGCCCACAACCTTGGTCGCCTTTTCGCCGCGCAGGGGCACGAAATCAGATTGATGTCGCCGGAGTACGTACGCCCGTATGTCAAAGCGCAGAAGAATGATGATCGTGATGCGGAGGGGATTGCCGAGGCCGCCTCGCGCCCGACTATGCGCTTCGTCGAACTCAAGACTCAGGAGCAGTTGGACATCCAGACCCTCCACCGCGTCAGGTCCCGCCTGGTAGCCGAGCGCACAAACCTTATCAACCAACTGCGGGCGATCCTCCTGGAGCGGGGGACCATTTTTCCGGCCGGCCGGCGCAAGCTGGAGTTGGGCATTGATGCCATGCTGGCCGCCGAAGATACGGCCCTATCACCACGCTTGAAGCAACTGGTGGGTGAACTGCGCGCCGAATGGCACGAACTTGATACCAAGGTCGAGGCACTGAACGGCGAGTTTGTCGAACTGGCTCGCAATGATGCAGCTGCCCGGCGGCTCACGTCCATCCCCGGCATCGGCACGTTGAACGCAACCGCTTTGATTGCAGCCGTGGGCGATGCCAGCAGCTTTGCCAAAGCGCGAGACTTGGGTGCTTGGCTCGGCTTGGTACCCAGGCAACATACTACCGGCGGCAAGCCCCGGCTGCTCGGCATCTCCAAGCGTGGCAACACCTATTTGCGCACTTTGCTCATCCATGGCGCCCGGGCAGCATTACCGTCACTGGCGCGCAGCGAAACCCCGCTGGGACGTTGGTTGACAGGAATGATCGAGCGAGGAGTTCATCGCAACGCAATCGTCGTCGCATTGGCTAATAAACTGGCGCGGATCGCTTGGGCAGCCCTTCGCAAAGAAGTGAGCTTCGAACGCGGCTATCCAGCAGCGGCATAACGGATCGGCTGCGTGCTTCTGCGCGCGTAGCCCAACGATGTTTGCAGGAAGGATCGTGAAGATGGCCTGACAGTCGATCGGCGTCTGGAAAGCCCGGGCAAAAAAATGGCACCTGTTGCCGGTTCCCTTATTGTGGCTCCAGACGTGCGGATGTCCATCTTGGCCACGGGATGCTCCCGTGAGACCGCATACGTTGACGCAGACTGATCAGAACACCGTAAAATCCTACTTGCAAACGGGGCGGGCCATACGTTTTTTTGCCGAACCGCCCGATTGTCAGGAGGCGCAAATTGATCGACTTCGCACAAGCACGGTTGGATATGTTCGAGAGCGGTGTATTCGGCCAGGGCAATGCTTTCTGGCGCTGGATCGCCACGGTCGAGGCGCGGCCCTATCTGGCCGCTTTCGCTGCCGATCGAGCACCTCCCAGCGAACGCGAGTTTTTCGCGGTCGATCTTGCCGCAGAGGATCTACTTGATTCCGATCACCTGGCCGAGCTGGCCCAGCAGATCGAGGCGACGCACGGGGGGCGCCATACGCGCCAGGGTTAGCCGCGAGCAGCTTTGCGCTGTTGCTCCGCTACGTCGCGGATCATAGCTGCCCAGCATCCCAAAATCATGCCCTCTTCATTATCGACTTCGCTTGTCGCGACCGCATAGATACCCAGCAAGTTTGCGACCTCTTCCGTCTCGACAATGCCTTGGCGCGCAAGCAGGGTGGCAAAGATCGAGAGCGCTCCACCCATTGCCCGCACCAGTGGCGCATCTTGTGGCAGACGGTCAAATTCGGGGGGCGGGTTACTGGACATAGATCATTCCAATCAAAAAAAGCGACAGCCTTTCAGGACTGATCGTCTGAAATGCTATCCTCTGCCAATAATTCGACAACCGATAATCTGAAAACACCGGCAAGGCTCTCCAAGGTATCAAGCGTGGGATTGCCTTGTCCCCGAACCATGTATGAAATATGCGACGCCGCAACGCCCGAGCGTTCGGACAACTCCCCTTGAGTTATGCCTAGCTTCTTTAGTTCGCGCGCAATGTTGGCCCCGAGCTGGGTCATCAACGGCGATGTTCGTTTCAGGTATATGGTTGGCATCGTGTTCGCGTCCTTCTCGCTAGGCGCAGAATGTCGGCACAGGCAGCATGGCGCAATAGGGTTGCTCAAGCAACTAATTGTGCCATGGCTTTCGCGCCTAGCGCAGATGGTATAGATTGTGCGCCATATTTGGACGAGCGAGGTTCAAACCCTGCATGGACGGTCAGGACGACGCGATGAAATCGGCCATGGAGCTGTTCGCAGCTCGGCTTGCAAAGCGCGATGTAGAGAGGCCGATCACCGACCATCGAACCGTCGAGCGGTTGATCGCGATGCTGGAACCGCATGAGCAACAGGTTGTCCGCTTGCGGATCGGGCTTGGCCCCTCTCCCGCGCTCACTCTTGCCGCGACTGCAAAGATCGTCGGTGTGTCGCCAAGCCGCATCGGCCAAATCGAGGACAAGGCATTCCGAAGGATCAGATGGGTCTGCAACAACATAGACATTCACGATCGTTCGGCGCTGGATGCTTTGATCGCGCGCAGGCGTGATGAAGCGGCTGAGGCCGAGCGGATCAGGAAACGCGATGCCTTGCAAAAGGCGCTAGATCAGGAGCGGAAGCGCAAAGCCAAGCAAGACCGGGACGAGGTCAGGCGAGCGAAGGCGCGCGATTCCGCTTGGAACCGCAAACTACGCGTGGCGCAGGCTGAGCTTGATCGGATGAGATCCGACGCTCAGTTTTTTGCCGAACAGATCGCTCAAATCGAGCAGCGCGCTAATTGGCTGAGGGCAATTTTGCCGCGCGACCGCCAATTGGCGGCGCTGCGCGAACAGGCCGATGAAATCCGCGATGCGATCGCGAGCGCAGAAGCCAGCATATCCAACATGCTGGCCTCGCCCCCGGATGGTCCCCAGCTAGGCAAGGAAGCTTCAACAAACGATGGCCACTGATATTGAGCCGTCCCCCGCCTTCGCGCCGCAGATCGGCCGCGTTTATTTGCGCGTCAGCACCGATGCACAGGACTTACGCCGACAGGATGCCATCGTAGCCGAGGCGAAGGCAGCGGGCTATTATGTCGCGGCAGTCTATCGGGAGAAGGCATCGGGTGCCCGTGCCGACCGCCCCGAGTTGCTGCGTATGATTGCCGATCTTCAACCCGGTGAAGTGGTGATTGCCGAGAAGATTGACCGGATTAGTCGTCTTCCCTTGGCCGAGGCCGAGCAGCTGGTTGAGACAATTCGTGCGCGAGGCGCGCGACTTGCCATTCCCGGCGTCGTGGACCTGTCCGACCTCGCGGCCGACGCCGAGGGCATCGCCCGCATCGTGCTCGAATCTGTTCAGGCGATGCTCTTGAAGATCGCCCTGCAGATGGCTCACGACGATTACACCGATCGCCGCGAGCGACAGCGCCAAGGTATCGCCTTGGCAAAGGCCGCAGGGCGCAGCGGAGGGCGCAAAGGCGATCGGGCAACGCACGCCCGCATTGTGGCATTGCGCGAAGCGGGCAAGAGCATTGCCAAAACGGCAGAGCTGGCCGATTGCGACCGCAGCACCGTCAAGCGGGTGTGGGCGGCCCATCGTGCCGCCCAGGTGCAAGAACCCAGCCCTCAGCGAAATCATCGTGAGCGGAACCGCTGATTGCCCTTTCTGTTCGGCTTCAAGCCGGTGGCAGCTGCCACCGGCAGTCCCCTGCTCGCGTCAACGGACTGCCAGCTACGGAAAGAGCGGCGGAGCCGCGACAGGGTTTTCCAATCCCCGCCGTGCCGATCGAGCGCAGCGACCTATGGGTGCCAATGGCCAGTGGCAGCTGCCACCGCCGCCAGTCCAAATTGCTGCATCTACTCGGGCCGTTTCCTTTGGGCGTTGCTGTCTGACGGATACGAACTCCACATCGCCACTAATGCGGGCAAGCAGAAAACCGGCCTTCGGCCTTGGGTTTCCGCAAGCGGACCCTCCCATTTTCAGCTTGCCCGCGTAGCTCAGCTCCGCCGCAAAAAATCCGTCAGCAACGCTTATCCAAAGGAGACTACCATGCAGAACATCGCTGAATTTCGGATCATCGGCCGCGTTGGCAGTGTCGATACGACCGATAAAGTCACCCATGTTTCCGTCGCCGCGAACTACAACCGCAAGGATGGCGATGAATGGAAGACCGATACGCACTGGAACCGCGTGACGTTCTTCCGCCAGCTGGCAGAGCGCGCCGCTGACTTGGGCAAGGGCGACCTGGTTCACATCACCGGACGGGTCCGCCAGAACAGCTACGAGAGCAATGGCGAAACCCGCTACTCGGTGGACCTGATCGCTGAGGGGCTGGGTATCTTGGTTCGGGGCGGGGCTGACTAAGCCCCCCCCCTTTCACCTAAAACGGGCGGCCTGGTGGCCGCCCTTTTTTGTGGACAATGCTTTTCACAGACCCTAACAAGAATAGGGTTTAACTACGTGAGGCATGTGTGGCAGCCAAACTGTTCAATCGTGTAGCGAGCTTGCGCGTCGCTTCCGGACTTACGCAATCCGAGCTGGCAGCGAGGATTCAAGTCTCCCCTGAAACAGTCGCGGCCATCGAGAACGGCAGACAGGACGCCACTTTGCTGACGGCGCTACGTATGTCGCGTGCCCTGCGAACCGAGGTGCCGAACATCTTCAGGGAGCAGCCTTTCCCTAAGCTGATCGGCTCCGAGCGAGGCGAGAGCCGAACAGCTTAGGAGGCCGCTATGCGCCGTGAGATTGCCAGCAAACTTCGGCGCGCAGCCAGCGTGCTACGGACTGTCATGCTTTGGGCATCGCTTGCCCTGTGGCTTGCGATCGCGGCAACCGCGCTGATCGTCGTCCTTGCAGTCGGACTCGCGGCCTATTTCGCTTTTGGCTGGCTAGGAGTGGGAGCCGTCGCCGTCTTCGTGCTGATCGTTTTCTTCGGCAAAGACCCACCAACCGAACAGACCGGCCCGCGCCGCAAGGGCAAGGGCCTCAACCTGAACGACGATCCGAACCCATGGTATATGCAGTCGCAGTATCGCTTCGGATCGGGAAACAGCGCCGCTCATAACCGCTGGCACAAGTAGCCCGTGGCGCAGCCATTGAAGGGATTCTCAATGCGAACAATCGTAGTGACCAATGAGCGCGGCGGCATCGGCAAGACCACGCTTACCTGTCATATTGCGTGGCATCTGGCCGAGCAGGGCAAGCGTGTCGTGGTCCTGGACCTGGACAAGCAATGCCACAGTGCCGGGATGCTGAAAGCCGAGTTCGAGCAGATCGGCCCGGTTCAGTCGATTCTTGACTTCGACCCGAACGAAGAACCTCCGGCGCTGGCCTGTTTCAAGAACACACGGCAGATCGTCGAGTTGACGACTGACAGCCCGCAGCAAGGCCAGCACATCGGCGCTTATGTCCGCGCCATTCGTGCCGGCCTTGCCAAGCACTACGACTACTGCGTGATCGACACTGCGCCCGCGTGGGATGGCCGGAACCTCATGGCGCTGATTGCGTCCGATTATGTCGCGGTCCCACTGGACCCCGACAAAACCGCGCGTCAGTCGCTCAACGAAATCTCGCAAAGCATCAGCCTTGCAAACAAGGTGCGCGGGGAGGGTAACGCGACCCGGTTCGGGATCGTGTTCAACCGCGTTCAGACAACGAGCGAAGTTTCAAAAATGCTGATGGACCGCATTGGGCAGGCGCTTCCTGCCAATGTGGTGCCGCACACCATTCCGCACCGCGAGCACATGCGCGAGGCGGCTTTACTCGAAATTCCCGTTTGGCGCTTGGCAAAGGACACGCGGCGTAGCGCGCCGATCGTGCGCGAAGTCGTCTCCTACATTGTCGATCAAGCTGAGAGGGAAGCCGCATGAGCAAGGCAGCTGTCAAACCGGCGAAGAAGAGCTTTGCCGACTTCGATATGGACGCGATGGACTTTTCGGCCGTCCCCGCGAATACCGAGTTCAAGGCAGCTGGACGGTTTCAGCGCCTTCCGCTCGATGACATTGATCCAGACCCCACGCAGGTTCGCCGGGAGTTCGACCAGGCCGAGATTGATGCACTGGCCGCAACCATCAAGGACCGCGGCTTGCTGCAACCCATCGTTGTCGCGCCAACATCGAACGGTCGCTACATCATCCGCTACGGAGAGCGGCGCTATCGCGCGTGCCGCCAGCTTGGTTTCGACCAGATCGACACCGTTCTGGATCAGGCGGACGCCGAGCGCGATATTGGCCTCGACCAGTTTCTTGAGAACGAGCAACGCCAAGCCCTAAGTCTGGCTGAGCGCGTCAGTTTCATCGCGAGCCGCGTCAGTGACACGCTCTCGACAAAGGATCTAGCCGCGCGCATCGCCAAGCCGCATTCGGAAGTGAAGCGGCTCTACTCGCTGCGCACCTTGCCCGAGGACATTCTTGCCGCGTTGAAGAATTGTTCTCCGCGTGCCGCCGTCGCGATCAAACACGCGATCGAGCTGGACGAGCAGGCCACGCGCAATTTCGTGGCAGCAAACGAAAATCCGACAGCCGCCGCCTGTGAGCAGTTTCTTGCTACGCTCCAAGGCAGCCCCGAGGAAGAGACCGCGCAGGCCGGTGCCGCTAAAGCGATCGACGATCCAGCGTCGCCCCAAGAATCGCGCGCCTTGGTGGCAGCTGCTACCAGTGCGACGGACGATCGTCGGGAGCGGCCTGAACTGGACGCTCACGACGACGAGCGGGAAGGGGAGGGGGCCGTGCTTGCCGATCCTTCCGATCACAAGCCGCGCGCCCCCCGTCAGCCGAAAGAGGCTACCGACGCACCGGCTATCATCATTCAGGGCCGTCGCGGGATTGTTCTAAGTGGCCAGGTCACGGTTCGGTTCGACGGCGAGGCCGCGCCCCAAACCTTCGACTTCTGATAGCTTTTACCGTCCACGTTCTCTCAGCATCGAGGCGACGTGGAATTTAGAGCGGTGGCAGTTGCCACCGCTTTTTGTTTGTGGGGTAGGTATCTACTGTATGGCAGGATAAGCCTTGCGGCGGCTAATGTTAACCGATACGCTCAATCCTATCGGATCGCGCTTCACGGTTGGGAGATACCTACCCCACATGGAAAAGACGCTGGGCTTCAAGATCGAGGCAACCAAGCTCGCAAAGATTGACGCGCTTGCGCAGACGAGGGGAGGGCGCGGCCCCTTCATGCGTCAACTGGTTGACGCCGTGCTCCGGCAGTCCGGGGCGGCCAGCGAGGCCGCACCTCTTGTTGACCGCGAGGCCGCTGGCGAGCATCGCCTTTATCTTCGGCCGACCGAAACCGAACTGGCCGTGATCCGCCATCGCGCAAAAGAGCGCCGCATGACCCCGGCGACCTGGGCCATGGCTCTTGTGCGGCGACACATCGGCATTGCCGCGCCTGTCGATCGCGAATTGCGCGAAGAGCTGTTGAATTGCCGTCAGGCGTTGCAGCGCATTGGGCGCAACGTGAATCAGATCGCCCGAGCCGCTAACAAGATGGCGCTGGCGGACAATGCAGCGGAGATCGCCGGCGAGCTGCAAAAGGTCAACGACCTGCGCGCGGCGATCGGCGCGGCCGTCGAAGGTATCGGCGCCGCTACGAAAGCTGACCTGTCCTATTGGGAGGTTTCCAGTGAGCGACTTTGATAGCAGCTTTGAGGCGGGACAGCTTGCCGCGCTGTTCAAACCAAAGCTGACCAGCGACCCGAACAGGCGCGGGGCCGATATGTTGCTGCGCTCGCTGAGTTCGAGGCGGGCAGGCCAGGGCGGGAGCACGCGGGCGCGGCTTGCTCGCGTTGTCAGCCGTGCCCCGGAGGTCATGGTCAAGGTTACGGGCAGGCCGAAGGGCAAGAACCACGCGGCTGCGCATTTCGACTATATCGGCCGGAAAGGCGATGTGCCGCTTGAAACGCGTGATGGCGACATACTGACTGACAAGGAAGCTCGGGCGGAGCTGGCGCGCGATTGGGGCGATCCTGTCTATTGGCGTGACAATTCTACCGTAGCCGCCGTGAGCATGGTTTTTTCGATGCCGGCAGGGACAGACCCCGACAAGGTTCTTTCAGCGGTGCGCGAGGTCGCGCGCAGCGAGATCGGGCATGAGTGGGATTACGTCCTGGCGCTGCATACGGACACACCGCGGCCCCACGTGCATGTGACGGTTGCCGCGCGCGGCGACACAGGGCAACGCTTCAACCCGCGACCTCAAACGCTGCATCATTACCGGGAGCGCTTTGCAGAGGAATTGCGGGCGAGGGGGGTTACTGCCGAGGCAACGCCTCGCGCAGCGCGTGGTGTCGGCCGAGCCGGTCAGAGCATGGCCCTGAATCGGATGAGGCAGCGCTACATGGCCGGCACCGCACCTGCGCCGTTTGCCAATCAGAAGATCACTGCGGCCGCGCGAGACCAGCTGGCGGGGCGGTCCACCGCTCCGGATTTCGTGGTGCGCGGGCGGCAGGCATGGAATGAGACGCAACACCGCTATCTAGCCGCCGCCAAGCGCCTTGAGGCAAGCAGCGATCCAGCTGACCGCCAGCTTGCCGACCAGGTGCGGCAATTTGTGGGGGCAGGGCGAACGCCTACAATTCATGAGCGATCGGTAGCCGCGATGGAGCGGAAGCGGCAGAGCGAACGATCTAGGAACCGCGATCGTTCGCGGGAAGGGCCAGGACGATAGTTA
>NZ_ATDP01000080.1 GCF_000445105.1 Sphingobium lactosutens DS20
TGAGAACGGCGGAGCAATATTCGACCACGGTAGCGGCGGGATAGTCCTGCTGCGGGCGGCGTAAAAGTCGTCCACCTTGAAGCCTTTCTGCCGAGTCAGGGAGGTGTGGGGATCTACAGCGTGGAACTTTATCTTCAGGTCCGTCTGGCTTGCGCGGATGGCATGAGCCAACGGGCGGCGGCGAAGCGTTTCAATGTGTCGCGCGAAACGGTACGCAAGATGCTGTCGTTTTCATCGCCGCCGGGTTACCGGCGCCAGTCCGTACCGCAGCGCCCGAAGCTGGACGGGTTTGTGGCGATCATTGATGGATGGCTTGAGGGTGACCGCAGTGTCCCGCGCAAGCAACGCCATACGGCGAAGCGGGTATTCGACCGTTTGCGCACCGAGCATGGTTTCACCGGCGGCTATACGATCATCAAGGATTACATCCGGGAGCGCGAACAGCGCAGCCGGGAGATGTTCGTGCCGCTGGCGCACCCTGCGGGAGATGCGCAGGCCGATTTCGGGGAAGCGCTGGTGGAGATCGGCGGGGTGGAGCAGAAGGCCTACTTCTTCGCGCTCGATCTGCCGCACAGTGATGCCTGCTATGTGCGGGCCTATCCGGCGGCGGTGGCGGAGGCCTGGGTGGACGGACACGTGCATGCCTTCGCGTTTTTCGGCGCGGTACCGCGCTCGATCGTCTATGACAACGATCGCTGCCTTGTGACGAAGATCCTGCCCGACGGCACGCGGCAGCGTGCCACGCTGTTCAGCGCTTTCCTGTCACATTACGTGATCCGCGACCGCTATGCTCGCCCGGGCAAGGGGAACGAGAAAGGCAATGTGGAGGGGCTGGTAGGCTATTGCCGGCGCAACTTCATGGTGCCGATCCCGAAGTTCCCGACCTGGGAGGCGTTCAACCTGTGGCTGGAGGAGCAATGCCGCAAGCGCCAGCAGGACAAGGTGCGCGGGCAGAGCGAGACGATCGGTGAGCGGCTGCAGCGCGATCTCGCGGCCATGCAGCCTCTGCCCGCTACACCCTTCGAGGCCTGCGATCAGAAAGGCGGGAGGGTCTCCTCGCAATCCCTGGTGCGCTACAGGACCAACGATTATTCGGTTCCGGTGGCCTGGGGCCATCAGGAGGTCTGGATCAGGGCCTATGTCGATGAGGTGGTGATCGGCTGCCGCAGCGAAGTCATCGCCCGTCATCCTCGTTGCTATGCCCGCGAGGAGGTTGTCTTCGACCCGCTCCATTATCTCCCGCTGATCGAGCAGAAGATCAACGCATTCGACCAGGCTGCGCCTTTGCAGGGCTGGGACCTGCCCGAAGCGTTCACGACACTGCAGCGGTTGATGGAAGGGCGCATGCACAAACATGGCAGGCGCGAATATGTGCAGGTACTGCGCCTGCTGGAAACGTTCACCCTCGCCGATCTCCAGGCGGCGGTCGAACAGGCCATCGATCTTGGCGCCATCGGCTTCGATGCCGTCAAGCACCTCGTCCTGTGCCGGATCGAACGCGTACCGCCCAGGCTGGACCTGGACGTCTATCCCTTCCTGCCACGCACCACGGTCGAGAAGACCTTTGCCAGAGCCTATCTGAGCCTGCTCTCCGACCGGCAGGAGGCCGCATGAGCGATCAGGCCCCGGAGATCCTTCTCGCTCACCATCTCAAGGCGCTCAAGCTGCCTACGTGCCTGCGTGAGCATCACAAGCTCGCGCGGCAATGTGCCGCTGAAGGCGTCGATCATATCCGCTTCCTCGCCCGCCTCGTCGAGATGGAAATGATCGACAGGGAGCGTCGCATGGTCGAGCGGCGCATCAAGGCCGCGCGCTTCCCCGCCGTCAAAAGCCTCGACAGCTTCGACTTCGCCGCCATCCCCAGGCTCAACAAGATGCAGGTGCTCGAGATGGCGCGCTGCGAGTGGATCGAGCGGCGTGAGAACGCCATCGCTCTGGGGCCATCAGGCACCGGAAAGACGCACGTAGCGTTGGGGCTCGGACTGGCAGCATGCCAGAAAGGACTGTCGGTGGGCTTCACCACCGCGGCAGCGCTGGTCAGCGAAATGATGGAGGCCCGCGACGAGCGCCGTCTTCTGCGCTTCCAGAAGCAGATGGCCGGATACAAGCTGCTCATCATCGACGAACTGGGCTTTGTGCCGCTCTCCAAGACCGGCGCCGAACTGTTGTTCGAGCTGATCTCCCAGCGTTACGAACGCGGCTCCACCTTCATCACCAGCAACCTGCCCTTCGACGAATGGACCGAAACCTTCGGATCTGAGCGTCTCACAGGCGCGCTCCTCGATCGCCTGACCCATCACGTCAGCATCCTCGAGATGAACGGCGAAAGCTATCGCCTCGCGCACAGCCGGGCCCGCAAGGCCAAAACCAGACCCTGAAAATTACACCAATGCCGGGGGGAGTGGCCCTCGGGCTACGCCCTCACGCCACTCCCCCCGGCATGTAACACGATGGCCTGGTTTTACGCCGCCGAATGGCCGACTTTTGCTCCGCCGTTGACACGTCGGCTTTCACCTCGGAAAACGTCTTGTCGATAGTATAGCTGGCGCCCTCGTCAAGATCGCTATTGACTGTGCGAGCCTTGCCCGGTTCAAAACTGATCACGGTCACTTTGCCACCAGCGTCCTCGACAGCTTGCTTGGGCTTCGAGAATTCTGGTTCTTCCGTCCCTCGGGGTGCAATCAGAATGGCAACCGATTTGCCTTCCAAAGTCATAATTTATTTCCTATTCCGTCGAAGACTAAGGTCAGGTGCCCGGCTTGAGCACGACCTTCGTCCAGCCTGCATCGCGCTCGTCGAAATGCTTGTAGGCGTCTGGTGCCTGATCGAGCGGCAGTCGGTGCGAGATGATTTTGGCAGGATTGGCCCGGCCTTGCTCGATAAGCTTCATCAGTCGCCGGTTGTAGTGCTTTACATTGCACTGGCCGGTGCCAATCTTCTGGCCCTTGAACCAGAAGTTGCCGAAGTCGAACGCCATCTTGCCTTCCTTCTGGAGATCGTCGGGCGCGTTCGGGTCTTCCGGAATGAACACGCCGACGACGCCGATTCCGCCGGTGGCCTTCGTGCTTTTGACGAGGCAGTTCATCGTGTAATTGCTGCGCTCCTTGCCGTGGCGATCGCAACACTGATACCCGACCGCCTCGACCCCCCGGTCGGTCCCGAGGCCGCCAGTCGCGTCAAGGATCTGCTGGGCGGGATCGCCCTTGCGCATATCGATCGGAATAGCGCCCATCGCCTCGGCCAGTTTCAGACGGTCATCGTGAGAATCGACGACAAAGATCTGAGAGGCGCCGCGGATTTCGGCCGAGTGCGCGGCCATTAGACCGACCGGACCGGCGCCGTAGATCGCAATGCTTTCGCCAGGCAGGAAACCCGACAGTTCGACGCCATGCCAACCGGTGGGGAAGATGTCGGAGAGCATGACATAGTCATCCTCCTTCTCCTCAGCGTCCTCAGGCAGCTTCAGACAATTGAAGTCCGCATAAGGAACGCGCATCAACTCGGCCTGACCACCTTGCCACGGACCCATCTCGGCAAAGCCATACGCTGCGCCGGCGGTTCCAGGGTTGGTCGTGAGGCAAAAACCCGTCAAACCGCGTTCGCAATTTTCGCAGAAACCGCAACCGACGTTAAACGGCATGCACACGCGATCGCCCTTCTTGATACGATCTACGGCAGCGCCAACTTCGATGACCTCGCCAAGGTTTTCGTGACCGAAGACCCGGCCCTTTTCGAAGCTGGTACGGCCCTCATACATGTGAAGGTCCGACCCGCAGATATTGGTCGTGGTCAGCCGGATGATAACATCGGTCTGCTTTTCAATCTTGGGATCATCGATGGTACTGACAGAAACATCTTTGGGCCCGTTGTACACGACAGCTTTCACGGATCCTTTCCTTTCGCAGCTCTTCTCAACGCGTCATCAAATCGAGACCTTGCTGATGATCCGGTCCATCGCAGCGGCGGAGGACATCGCACCCTTCCAAGTGATCTCAGTTTCCTGAACCTTGTGCTACCTGAGAGGTTCCTTCCCGTGGGCTATCCTGGGATCGATTCACGGCGGTTTTCTGAATAACTGGGCCAGAATGGCCGAATAACGCTCTAAACGGAGGCGACCCGCGCCGCGCGGGAGGCGCGCCCGCCGCCGTCGACTGAACCGCCTTCGACTAAGCGGGCACCGCCGCGCCCAGCTCCGCGCTCCAAGGCTCAGCCGCGCGCGAACGCCTGCGCCGCTGCCTCGGCCACGCTCTCGTCCTCCTTGCCGGTGCCGCCCGACACGCCCACCGCGCCGATCACCGTCTCGCCCTCCTTGATCGGCACGCCCCCGGCGAAGATCATCACCTTGCCGTCGTTGGAGGCATGGATGCCGTAGAAGTCGGCGCCCGGCTGGGCGAGCTTCGCCAGCGCCTTGGTCTCGACGTCGAACGCGCGCGCCGCCCACGCCTTGCCGATCGCGATGTCGACGCTGCCGCGCCACGAATCGTCCATCCGCGCGAACGCTAGGAGGCAGCCGCCCGCGTCCACCACCGCGATGTTCATCGGGTTGCCTGTCCGCTCGGCCTCCGCGATCCCCAAATCGATGATCGTCCGCGCGTCGTTCAGGTCGAGCGTCTGGGTGGTGCGCATGGAGTATCTCCGTGGCCGGTTCGGGGAAAGCCGCTCAACGCACGCCGCCGCGCCCGGGCCCCCCACGCGGGCGATGAGAGCGACGCGCTAGGGTGCCGACCGCTCGGCTATTTCGCGGCCAGCAGGGTGAACTTGTGAATCTGCGGCGGTTCAGAAAACAGTTCTTCTGCCTTGTCCATCAGTGCGGCGGCAACCTTGCCGTCAAGATGGGCCTGCCGATCCTCCTCCGTGTCGAACGTATCGAAGATCGCGTACGCACCGGGACCTTCCTCGATCGCATACCAGGTCAGAGTGCCCGGCTCAGCTTGAACGAGCGGCAATGCCGAGGTCAGGAAATCGGCGACATCGCGCTCTTTTCCGGGCTTGGCCTTCAGTGGTACATACAGGGCAAGTTTGGGCATAAATCACTCCTCAAGTTGAACGCTCAGCTATTCTTCGGCAAAGTAACGGACGAGCGGGCCGGTACGTTCCCCACGAGGCGGAGCACACGCGGCCCCGCCTCCTCGTCGAAATCAGAACTCCTGTGCAGTCGGCCTGATGACGATCGCGTTGACATCGACGTCATCAGGTTGTTCGACAGCGAACGCGATAGCACGCGCCACCGATGCCGCCGGGATGGCCTGCTTGTAGAAGTCCAGCACCGTCTCGGCGGCCGCGCCAGAGGTCGTGAACTTCAAATCGCTTTCGACAGCTCCAGGCTCGATTGACGTGACCCGGACCTTTTCCCCCACCTCGTGGCGCAAGCCCTCGCTGATCGCGCTGACGGCGAACTTGGTGCCGGAATAGACCGTGCCGCCCGGTGCGAAGACCTTGATGCCCGCAACCGAGCTTAAGTTGATGATGTGACCGCTGCCCTGCTCGAGAAAACCGGGAAGGGCCGCCGCGATGCCGTAGAGCGTACCCTTCAGATTGACGTCGATCATCTGGTCCCACTCGTCGGTGTTGACCTCGGCCATCGGACGGATCGGCATCAGCCCGGCGTTGTTGATCAGCACGTCGAGGCGGCCGAAGTCGGCAATGATTGCGGCGACGACGGACTGGACCGCCGATTTGTCGGTGACGTCGAGCGCATAGGCGCGTGCCGTTCCGCCCGTTGCGGCAATGTCCGCGACGACCTCGTCGAGCCTGTCCTTGCGCCGCGCGGCGATGGCCACTTTGGCGCCGCGGTCAGCGAGAAGACGCGCAGTTTCCGCGCCGATGCCGCTGCTGCCGCCGGTAATGAGAATTACCTTGCCTTCGATACCTTTGGTCATGATTGTATTCCTTCAAGTCAGTTGTTGATTTTTCGCCGGATCGCGGTCCCGCGCGAGCCCGCCCGGCCTGATGGGTTCACCGCGAGCGCAACAGGACGGGAGCGGCGCCGACCTTGATGCGGAGCAGCTCGTAGGGCTTGCGGCGCAGGTCCCGCCCGCCGTGGAAGCCGGGCTGGCGGTGGAGCTGGTTGGCGGTGAAGTAGAGGTAGCCGTCGGTGCCGATCGATAGCGTGTCGGGCCAGCTGATGCGCGGGTCGCTGACCACCGTCGTCCAGCGGCCCTGGTCGAGCACGCGGATCGCGTTGTTCTCGTAATCGCCGGCGAACACGCGGTCCTTGTCGTCCTCGGCTATCCCGTCCGAGGCGCCTTTGCGCCCCAGGCTGCGGACCGCGCGGCCTAACGCCTCCTCGGACACCGCGGGATCGCGCAGCATCGCCGTGGGCACCGCGTGCAGCGTGCGGCCCGACAGTGGCCCGTAATACAGCAGGCTGCCGTCGGCGCTGAGCGCAATCGCGTCGCTTGCGATCGTGACCGGCGTCGCGGGGCCGTCGGCCGGGCGGTTCATGAGCACCGCGCCGTCGACGACCGGGGTGAAGCCGGGCTCGGGATTGGTCGTCGCATGGTTCGACAGGCGCCGGATCGCACGCCCGCTGGCGATATCGACGACGATGATGCCGCCGACGCCGTCGTTGCTGCTGTCGGTGATGTAGGCGACGCCCTCGGCGCCCTGACGCAGATCGAAGCGCACATCGTTGAGGTAGGTCGTGGGCAGCACCACGCTGGGCGGCAGGACGATCGTCTTCACCACCCGGTTGGTCGCAAGATCGATCGCCACCAGCTTTGCACCGCCGGCCCGTGGTTGAGAGAATTTGGGCGCCGCCGTGTCGAGCACCCACAGGCGATCGGCGCCGTCTGCCACCACGCTCTGCACCGAGATGAAATGCCCCGCCGGGTCGGCCGGATCGGGCCGGTTGGTCGCGGCGTCGGGATAAGGCACCGCCTTGCCGTCGACCAGCTCGGCAACCGTGAACGGCGCGTTGTCGCCCCATTGCGGGAAGTTGACGAAGATGCGCCCGTTGGGGGCGACGGTCACGCCAGTCGGCATCGCGCCATCGAAGGTCGCGACCTGTTCGATCCGGGGCGCGGATGCACCCTCCCGGGTCGTCGCGCAGGCGGCAAGCGAGAGGGCAGCGCCAGCGGCCAGAAGCAGTTTGACGGAGATTTTCATGGCGTCATTTCCTTGAGAATGCGGCCCACTTCGTGAGGCTCGGACCGGAAATATTGCGGGGGCGCCTTGACCGATGCACCAAGCGCGGCGGCGGCGTGCCAGGGCCAACGCGGATCCCACAGCGCAGCGCGGGCAATCGCTATGGCGTCGGCATGCCCGTCTTCTAGGATGCGCTCCGCCTGGTGCGGATCGGTGATCAAGCCGACAGCGATTACAGGCATAGCGACCGCGTCCTTGACCGTGCGGGCCAGCGGTACCTGATAGCCGGGGCCGACCGGGATCTGCTGGCGCGGGTCGAGCCCGCCGCCGGAGACGTGGATCGCCGCGCAACCGCGCCGCTTCAGTTCCTGCGCAAACCTTGCGGTTTCTTCCGCTGTCCAGCCGCCTTCAACCCAGTCAGTCCCGGAAACGCGAACGGTCACCGGGCGGTCGGCCGGAAACGATTCGCGCACGGCATCGAACACTTCCAGCGGGAACCGCATCCGGTTGTCGAGGCTGCCGCCGTATTCGTCGCCGCGCCGGTTGGAGATCGGCGAAAGAAACTCGTGAAGCAGATAGCCATGCGCGGCGTGGATCTGGACGGCTTCGATGCCGAGCCTGCCGGCGCGCCGGGCGGCATCCGCGAACGCCTCCCGGATGCGGGCAAGCCCTGACTTGTCCAGTTCGACAGGGGGATGGTCGTCCGGAGCGAAGGGAATGGCGCTGGGTGCCACGGTCTGCCAGCCATTCTCCGTATCGGGGGGAAGCTGCGCTCCGCCGTGCCACGGCTTGGCGCTGCTCGCCTTGCGGCCGGCATGGGCCAGCTGGATGACGAGCGGCATGTCCGACCACTGACGGACGCTTTCTAGCACGCTTCGCATCGCCGCTTCGGTACGGTCATCGTACAGGCCGACGTCACCGTAGGTGATGCGACCTTCGGGGCTGACAGCGGTCGCCTCTATCGTCAGCGCGCCCGCGCCCGACAGCGCCAACTGGCCGAGATGCATCCGGTGCCAATCGGTCATCGCGCCGTCCTCGGCAGAATACTGGCACATCGGCGCGATAACGATGCGGTTGGCAAGCCGCAGCCCCGCGACCTCGAGCGGTTCGAACAGGCGCGCCATCACCATGCGCCCGTGTTGGGCATGGAGGCCCAGGGTTCGGCCGGGGCCATGTGTTCGCCTTTTTGGAGCAGTTCGATCGAGATCCCGTCCGGCGAGCGGACGAACGCCATGTATCCGTCGCGCGGGGGGCGATTGATCGTCACGCCGCCCGCTTGCAGCCGCGCGCACGTCTCGTAGATGTCGTCGACCCCGTAGGCGAGATGGCCGAAGTTTCTGCCCCCCGTGTAAGTCTCGGTAGCGCTGCCGTCCTCGGGCGGCCAGTTGTACGTCAGTTCGACCTCGGCATCGCCCTGCTCGCCGTCGCCGCGGAAATCCTCGTCGGCGGCAAGGTAGATCAGCGTGTAACGCCCGGCCTGGTTCTCCATGCGCCGGGTCTCCTTAAGACCCAGCAGCGTGAAGAACCGGATCGCTGCCTCGGGATCGGCGACGCGCAGCATGGTGTGGAGATAGCGCATGATCAGGCGACCTTGTCCTTGAGGGCTTCCATCACGAGCTCTGCGGTGAGGGTAGCGCTGGCGGGGTTCTGGCCGGTCACCAGATTGCCGTCGCGCAGGGCGAAGGGGGCAAAATCGGGGCCGCCCTCGTGCTTGCCGCCGAGTTCCTTGAGACGCGTTTCGAGGAGGAACGGCACCGCCTGATCGAGACCGACCGCGCGTTCCTCGCTGTCCGTGAAGCCCGCGACACGGCGGCCGGCGACGAAGGGCGTGCCATCGGCCTTCTTCGCCGAGACCAGCCCTGCCGGTCCATGGCAGACGGCGGCGACGATCTTGCCTTCGCGGTCGAAGCGTTCGACCAGGCGGGCCAGTTCGTCACTGACGGGGTAATCGAACATGGTGCCGTGGCCGCCCGGCAGGAACAGCGCGTCGTAGCCGGCGGGATCGATGCTTGTGAATACAAGGGTGCTGGCAACCTCGCCCTTCAGGGCCTCGTCCTTCAGATAGCGCTCGACCGAAGCGTCGTTCTCGCCGTCGGCGTTGACGCTACGCTGGTCGACGGGGATGGCGCCACCCTTGATCGAGGCCAGCGTAACCTCGGCGCCCGCATCGCGGAACGCGTAGTACGGGGTGGTAAGTTCCTCGAGCCAGACGCCCGTCGGTTCGGTGCCGGGAGTCATGCGGTCGGCGGAGGTGGCCACCATGAGAATGCGGGTCATCGTCAGTTGTCCTTTTCTAGTGATGTCGGAAACACGAGCAAACGCACCCGCCGGCGCCGCGCCCGCCACCAGGACAGCGGTGAGGGCTTGGAGCAATTGGCGGCGATTTTGCTTCGATCGTTCCTTTCGGCGGCTTAGATACGCAGGGAACGGCATCATGAAATCCAGCGGGAATGGCGGACGGCCATAAATCCGGTTATGGAACCGGAATGTCCCTCCTGCAGTTGCGCACCTTCGTCGAAGTCTACCGCCGTCGTTCACTGAGCGAGGCGGCCCGGGCAATCGGCATCACCCAACCGGCTGCGTCGCAGCACATCGCATCGCTCGAGGCGCAATTGGGCCGTCCCTTGTTCGATCGCCATTCGCGGGGTGTTCGACCAACAGCGATTGCCGACGATCTCGCGGCTTCGATCGGAAGCAGCCTCGACACGGCGGAATCGGCACTGGCCAGCGCGCGGGCCCGATCGTCGCGCATCTCGGGCACGGTCCACATCGCCGCGCCGTCGGACCTACTGGGAGAGATGATCGCGCCCCGACTGGCGCCGCTGCTGGATGCGGGGCTAGACCTGCGCCTGCATATCGGCGGGCGCGAGGCGCTCTATGCCTTGCTGCTCGAAGACAAGGTGCACCTAGCCGTCACCGCCTCGCAGCCCGAAGATCCGCGGTTGGCCTTTCATCCGCTGGGCGAAGAGCACCTGCGCGCCGTAGCCTCGCCCGCCGTTGCCATGCGGATTGCCGAATTGCCGCTTGCCGACGGGCTCAACCGGACGGCCCACCTCGCGTACGACCTCGACCGACCGCTGCTGCGTACCTGGCTCCATGCAAACCAGATCGAGCTGACGAGCCAGCCCGCGTTGACCGCGCCCGATCTGAGGGTGCTACGGTCGGGATTGTGCGCGGGTCTCGGCTGGACGGTGATGCCTGGCTATCTCACCCGCAGCGAACGCGCTGCCTGCACGCTGATCGAGATACCTGCCCCGGTCACGGTGCCGCGCAACGCTTACTACCTCGTCTGGGCACGCTCATCGCTGCGACACCCGCGCGTGGCCATGGCTCGGGACGCCCTGATTGCTGCACTCCGAAAATAATGGTGGCCACGCCTGTTGGGCCGTGAGCGCAATGTCGGGTCTGAACCAGTTGAGCGCTGGCGAAACGAATGGCGGCTTTCGGGATCGTCGGCTACAAGGCCGAACGTCCGAATTTAGGGCGCATTGCTGCTAGACGGTTTCACGGCGACCGAGCGGCAGGTTTTGGCAGAAGCTGTCGTTGAAAGCGCGACCGGCGAACGACGCATCTTGGTCGACACCCGCCGGAATAGCGGACGGTCTGCTGCTGGGGAGCGAAAGCCCGGCGCTGAATGGCGACAAAGGGTCGACAGCGGAGATGGCCGCTTTTCACCCCAAGCCGGTTGTTTCACGCGAGTAAGACGGGACCTGTCATGCCGGGAAAGGGCGTTGAGTTATCCTTTGATCACTCGCCAGGGGACGAGCGCCATGGAAGGCGTCCAGCAAGGTTCCAAGCTCGCAACAAAATCATCAGCCCACTCGCCCGGACTGCCCGGTTTGAGCCAGCCTTCATAGCGCGATCGCGTCAGGTAGCCGCCAATCTCAAATGAAACTTTATCCGCGTGCAGCACTATCTGGGGCGCCTGGGCGGCCTCGCCGAGCACAGCTGAGAACCTGAGGTCTTGGCCGCTCCTGAGGTGCGCCATGGCAGTGGGGCATTTGCGAATGTCTGCTTCACGCCACTCTAGTCCCGCCTTATCGAGTAGAGGAAGAAGGGCGTCATCGCTTTGTGGCTTGGACTGTGCGATCATGGCAAATAGCCGCTGCCCCCGGGCCCGTGGTCTTGGTGGTTTCCCTTCGTAGGGTGAACGGACCATTCGGGCAGTTAAGCGCTCACCGCATGTTCGGCGTGCCTCGCCTCGGTCGTCAGCGGTGCAGCCTTTGTGAACGGCGACCGCGTAAACCGGATAACCGTAGTCGTCTCCCAGGTAACGAACTGACATCGCCAGTTCGAACCCTTCGGGAAAGAACCGCGCGGGATCGAATGCGAGTGTGCGAGTTCGTTCCTGAAAATCGTATGTCCGCGAAGCGTTCTGCGCGGCCAAGGGGGCTACAATCCCGAGGGTGAGCGCAGCGGCGATGCAGGCATATCGGATCATGCGCAAACTTTCATAGGGCGTGTCAGGCTGCGTAGCTACCTCTACTGCGGGTTCGAATATCGCCTCACTCCTCAAACCTGACAATTCGATTTTTGGCGTCATTCCGTTTCGGCCGGTCCGCTCCCGTCCTGCCGGGAAACAAAATTTTCTCGAACAGATCGAGCATTGAACCCGGAATGGGAAAGCGGACGGGCTGCTCCTGGGAAAGGCAAATCGGCGTCTGAACGGGAAGAATGGGTCGGAGAAGAACGAAGCGATAATGTTTCCCCCGTTTCAGAACGTCTTCCCGAGTGAAATGGGCTATCCGGCAATCGGATAGCGCATCGCAACATTGCATCGCTCGTATCGCGATCCATAACGGGCCATGATCTCTGCGTCGTGGCGAAAGCCCAATTTTTCGTAGAGATGGACCGCGGCCGAACAACGAGCATTGGTGAGCAGGTACAACGGATCGCCCTTCATCGATTGAGCCCGCTCGATCAGCGCCGCCAGCAGGAATTCACCAGCCTTCAGCCCACGCGCGCTTGACCGCACTCCCATCTTCGTCAACTCAAGCCCGCCATCATGGGACGGCTGCAACGCCCCCGCACCCACGATGCCAAGGCCCCGAGCCTCGACGAACAGTATCGTACCTCCGGCATCGATGATGTGTTTGCGGGGATTGTCTAAAACCAGTTGGTCCGCCGCCTCGAGATGGAACATTTCATTGATCCACTCGGCATTGATGTCGGCGAAATGATGGGCAAGCGAGTCGGTATATTCGCGGACCACCAGGATCGGCTGGCTGGACTGGGCCGCCAACACTTCGAGCGGGGTTTCCGCCAGCGCCGTTTCCAACATTGTGATCTGCGCCATGAAGGCATCGGCGTCCTTGCCGAGCAGCGCGCGAACCGCATCCTCGACTGGTGGCCAGACATGGACCCTAGCCCTTGCCAGAACCGCCGCGCCCTCCGGGGTCAGCGAAATAGTGCGCTGTCGCTGGTCTTCGCCCTGCTCGGAGCGAACCAGGCCCAGTTCTACCAATTGGCCGACTGAGCGGGTCACACCTGGCTGGCTGATTCCTACGGCCTGCACCAACTGGCCGATCGTCTGTGCGTCGCCGTCCAGCGCTGCCAGAAAGGCCATGTGGGCGGGCTGCACAGGTAGGCCGGCATCTGCCGTAACACGCGCCGCCCCAGCCTGCATTCGCTCACCGAGCCGCTTCAGCCGGCTGCCCAGAAAGCCGATGCCTCCCTCACGAATAACGTCCATACCCGATCTCCATAACGTGATATATATCCTGTTATGTAAAAGGATCTGTTTCGTCAACCGGCTGCGGCGAGCCTCATCACGTGCAACTCTGCTAGTGCGCGATGAAAAACCGGTCCGTCCGCATGCGGGTGCGTGAAATTCGCGGTTGAACGGCATTGAAGGGTCGGCTTTGCCAAGCGCCGGTCGTCGAAGTCCCTGCCCCGGTCCGATTTGCGTTTCCGTTCCCGGGATTAGAATATCGCTGTCGAACTGCAACGATGGGCGCAACGCTACCGTCGTGCATCACGGTTCGATTGTCGCTATCATTTCTTCAAACCGGGCCAAGTACAATTTTGCATTGGCTGAAATAATTAGCCGCTCTTGCTCGCCCGATAAAAAATGCGCGACGCACCCTGTATCGATTTCATGGATCGATCTTAAGGCAGCATCTAAAGCGCTGATTGAAATGTGCCAACGCTGCCCCCCTGATCTGCTCCAAGGAGGAAATGCACTAGAAGCGGATCTGCTGCCAGATACCGACATAATCGCTGCTCTTACCCCCGCCGGCCTTGAACGCCTCGCTCGCGATCCAGCGGGTAAAGAAGAAGCGGTAGCTAAGATTTTTCGTGACGATCCAGTCGGCCTGGAAATTATAGCCGGTCCCCACATAGGACGACCCGACCGGCCGCACGCCGGGATAGTTGGTTGGCCCGGCATAGGTCGCGTCCTCCTTCGTTTCGCGCCAGAAAAATTCCGGTCCC
The DNA here is from genome assembly GCF_000445105.1 of Sphingobium lactosutens DS20. Lineage (GTDB taxonomy): Bacteria > Pseudomonadota > Alphaproteobacteria > Sphingomonadales > Sphingomonadaceae > Sphingobium > Sphingobium lactosutens. Next base: position 13,519 of record NZ_ATDP01000080.1, read on the forward strand.
GCGACCAGCGTCAGCGCCTTGGCCGGCTTGACGGTCAGGTTCGGATAGAGATCGATGATGTTGGAGAAATTGAGATAGCCCGCGTCGCCGAACAGGGGCAGGCGCGGCGCAGGCGGCGCGAAGGTGCCCAGGGTGCCGTTATTGGGCTTGCCGTCGCCGCTGAACGCATCGAAGCGGAGACCGACGCGCGGGCGCAGCGGCGTCGTGGGCGGCAGACTGTAGCCCAGATCACTGTTGAAGCCCCAGGCGCGGATGCGATCGCCGGCGAAATGGCCCGTCTGGAACGTCCCTTCCGCATCATAGTCCCAGGCGCCGCTCTTGCCGCCGATGCGCATGCCCCAGCTTTCACGATGTTCCTCGCCTGTCAGCAGGGCGAATTTCGCGACCTTGTTGAAGACGTCATAATGATAGACGTCGATTTGGGTGTCGGGCAGCAGCAGTCCCTTGGCGGCGGAGACTGTCACGCCGTTGAAATGGCGATCAGGATTGGCCTTGTCGTCGAAGGAGCCGGCTAGCAACTGCATCGGCCGCACCGCGAAAGCGTCGATCCGCAGGCGGTTCTTGAGGATGAAGGTGCCCCGCACACCCTGATAGGTGAAGCGCACATTGGTCCCATCGCGCAACCCCACCAGCTTGCCATTGCCCAGCGGCATTTCAAACCGGCCCGGCCGCAGCGTGAAAAGCGCCTGATCGCCGAGCGGCACGGTGATGTCCGCGAATATCTGCTGAAATTCCAGCTTGTCGCGATTGGGCGGCGTAGCCGTTGTCGCGTCATATTCCTTGTTGTGGCCAAGTTCACTGAAGATGCGCAGAAAGGGCGTCACGCGCAATTCCGTGACGAGCCGCAGCCGCTGGCCTAGATTGTGGTTGGCGTCATTTGCGCTGGCGCCCAGATTCTGGTGCGTCCAGCTCTGATAATAATAGCGCATCTCTCCGCCGATCGAGAGGCGAATATCCGGATCGGAGATCGGCAGGTTGCGCAGGCGTTCCAGCGGATTGTCACGGCGATAGGCAGGGTCGGCCGCAATGCCCCAATCCTCGGTCCATCGCAGGCTCTGCGGCACACCCGATGTCGCCGGAATGCCACCGGGCACCGGTTCGGGCACCGGCGGTGCGGCGGGTACCGGTGCAGGGCCGAACTGGGCGAACGCACTGCAGGGCACTGTCACGCAGAGCAGCGATACCGCCGCCATCAGCGCACGGCGATCTTGATAAGACATGGCAATAGTCTCCCGATCCCGGCTGGCCGCAGCCGGGTCTTGATGGTTCCGACTTGGATCAACCGCTCGTGCGGCGCGGTTCAGGCGATGGCGCTTTCGCGATAGTTAAGGGTCAGCAGGATGATCCCGGCGATCAGCGTGCCGCAGGCGAGCATCAGGGCAACCGGCCCCAGCGACCAGCCGGCCGTGAACAGCAGGCCGGCGAGCACCGGCCCAAGTGCAGCGCCAGCCCGCCCTATCCCGATCACCAGCCCGGTTCCGCCCGCGCGCAGCCGCGCCGGGAAGGATTGGGCGATCACCGCATAGAGCCCCGCCGTCGCGCCATTGGTGAAGACGCCGCCGATACACGCCATGATCGACAATTCGGACAGGGTGCGCGGCCATGCGCCAAAGACGCAAATCGCTACCGCGCCACCGAACATGGCAATCGCCACCAGCCGACGCACGCTGAACCGCTGGCTGAGCAGGCTGATGCCGAGCGATCCCAGCATTCCGCCAACATTGGCCCACACCAACACGCCGCCCGCCGCCCCAGCGGCGAAGCCCATGTCGACGATAATCTTGGGAATCCACTTCACGAAGAAGTAGAAGCTCAGCATGTGGCCGAAATAGACCAGGGTCAGCAGGATGGTGAGCGCGCGGACGTCCGGGTTGAAGAGTTGGGCGATGCCCGGTCCCGCCACTTGCGGATCGGGCGGGGGCAATTCCGCCAAGGGTGCGCGCCCCTGCCGCACCATGGTGCGGTTGATCCGTTCCAGCGCATTCGCCGGCCGCCTGTGCAACAGGAAGGCGATGGTTTCCGGCACCAGCCGCAACACCAGCGGAATGAAGCAGAGCGTCACGAGCGCGCCGAACTCGAAGACCGACTGCCACCGCCCGGTCCATGCCAGCAATAGCGAGGCGATGCTGCCGCCCACGATCGCGCCGACCGGATAGCCCCCGGCCATGATCGCCACTGCCAGGTTGCGACGGCGGGCATTGGAACATTCCGCGACGATCGCGCCCGTGGCTGCCAGCATGCCGCCAATGCCTAGCCCGGTGAACAGGCGGAACAGCGAGAGCATCATGACATTACCGGCGATCGACGCCAGCCCCATGCCGCTGCCCATGATGACGAGACAGGTCAGGATCGTGGGACGACGTCCAATCCGGTCGGCCAGATTGCCGAGCAGAAAGGCGCCGATACCCATGCCGATCAGTTCCATCGACAGCACGACACCCAGCGCCGCCCGGGTAATGCCCCAGTCATGCGCGATGCCGGGCGAGGCAAAACTGATCGAAAGGACATCGAAACCGTCGAGCGCATTGAGCGCCGTCGCGGTCGCGACCGTGAGCACCTGACGATAGTGCATCGGCTCGCGCGCGATGATCGCGCGGGGGTCTTCCATATATTTTCTCCTCTCCGAGGCCGCGCTACCCGTTGGCCCCGGACTGTTTTGTTTTGGATTGCGATAGTCTTCAGTTGCCGGCTGGCGCAGCGACCCCGTAGCTGACCTGCTGATTGCGGGTCTTCTGAAACTCTTCGAGCGATTGCCCGCGCATTGCGGCATAGATCGCCGGATTGGGCACACCGCTCAACGCGGCCAGCTTTTCCAAGAGGAAGAAGATGGCGCCATAGTGAATAAGCCCGCGCCAGTCACGGTTGCGTATCAGGCGACGCTCCTCGTCGCTAAGATCGGCGGCGGCCAATGTCCCATCCTCGTCGGCCCGGAATGTGGCACGATGGCCGGCATCGATGAGCGAGTGGAGGAACTTGTTGACCTTCCAGCCGCGCGCACTGCGATCGAGCGTATAGGGATAAGTCCCCTCCAGTCGGCTGATACCCGCCAACTGCGAACCCATCATATGGAGATGATGCGCCGCATCGCTTTCTGTCATCGGCGCGGCCTCATTCTCGTAAATGGCGGTCGCGATCGCGCACATGGACGGCAGATAATAGCTCTGGTGGATCTTGCGCACGCTCGCCGAGAGCGCGCCGCGCATCACCAGCCACATGATTACTTCGGAGCCCTCCATCCCGCCGAGCCGGGCATAATCGGCATGGGTCAGGCGGGTCAAAGCTATCGGGTCCTTCTCCAGCAGATCGAGAAACTCCGCGTCCCAAGGTGTGTTGTTGAAACCACAGCGCTCCCCGTGGACCTGATGCGACAAGCCGCCAGTGGCGACGATCGCAACCTTAATATCCTCAGGATAGCTTTCGATCGCACGGCGCAGCGCCTGCCCCAGCTTGTAACAGCGCAGCGCAGACGGGATCGGGAATTGCAGCACGCCCACCTGCAGCGGCACGATCTTTGTTGGCCAACGCTGCCCGTCATTCTCCATGAGCACGGACAGTGGCGAGAAAATGCCATGGTCCAGCCCCTTGTTGCGGAAGGTGCTCATATCGAACTCGTCCGTCATCAGCGACTGGACGATATGGCGGGAGAGCGCCGCATGGCCGCCGATCGCAGGCATCGGGCGCGGGCCTCCGCCCTCGTCTGCCACCCGATAGCTATCATCCACCCCGAGGCAGAAGGCAGAATAATGGTCAAAGAAGAAAGAGGTGATGTGATCATTATAGATCATCAGCAGCACGTCGGGCCGCTTATCTTCGAGCCATGTGCGGATCGGGAGATAGGCGTCAAAGATCGGCTTCCAGGCCGGATCCTCCTGCTTGTTGGCGTCAAGCGCGAAGCCGATGGTCGGCGTATGCGAACTGGCGATCGCGCCGATAATGGTGGCCATGTCTAGTCCTGTCGAAATCTGATCAAAATGCGGAGGCGCCGGCCGTTGCGGAGAGGCCAGCGCCGATCGTCTCAGCCCTGTTCAGCCATGGCGAGACGATACATGACACGTCGCGCCATCAGGCCGGGCTTGTCGGGCGCGAAACTCAGGTCGAACTGTTCCTCGCCATCGGTGCGGACCACTTCGTTGATCCATTCCAGCGCTTCCACATCCTCCGAATAGGCCTGGGTGTGGGCTTCCAGCATGAACCGGTCGATGGCGGCATCACCGGGCAGATAGTCGCGCGAGTTGAACCACCAATAATGGATGGAGTCGTTCGTTTCCGGCGTGAAGACATGGGTAATGTTGTAGCGATAGAGGCTGGGTTCACCCGGATCGGGATCAACCACGCTGACGCGGGCATACGCAGTGTGCAGCGCAGGGGACACGAAACGTGCTTCCGACGTGCGGTCGACCAGCTTGTGCATGATGTTGGCGGGCTTGCCATAAACGCCCGGCGGCGGCGCGTTGCGCAACTCGCGACGGATCACGACCTGGTTATTCTCGGTCGAGGCGGTGAGCTTGGACCGGGCATATTCCGGCGTTCCGACCGTATCGGGATGCAGGAACGGGAAATGGGTCTGGTCGATCAGATTTTCATGCATCGCGACATAGTCGGACTTGATGTGGAAATCGCCCGAGACGGTCCCCCAAGCCGGATCGCTGAGCCAGAAAGTATCGGGAATCAGCGCTTCGTCAGCCAGGTCCGGGGACCCCATCCAGATCCAGGTCAGCGGCCCGCGATCGACGATCGGGAAGGTCTTGACCGACGCGGTCGCAGGCACATGCGGCAGCGCGGGCATGTGCGCGCAGACGCCGTCCGAACCGAATTCCATGCCATGATAGCCGCACACAAGTCGGTCGCCGACCAACTTGCCGCGCGCCAGCGGAAAGGAACGGTGCGGGCAGCGATTGCGCATCGCGACAGGATCGCCGTTCTCGGTTCGATAGAGCACCACGTCGACGCCCAGGAATTTGCGGGCTAGCGGCGTGCGACAAATCTCGCTCGCGCGGCCAGCGGCATACCAGCAGTTGCGGATCAAAGGCGTGCGGTTGTTCGCGAAGGAGCCTGCGTCATGTGGCGCCATGGCGGCGAAGATGTCATGTTCTTTCTGCTGCGGCGATGCGGTCGTGACCATGGTGCCTGTCCTTTCCCTGCAATGTCAGATGTCGAGTTCCAGCACGCGGCCAGTGATGCGCGAGCAGCAGATCGTCACCTGCCGCCCGGCCTCATGGTCCGCGTCGCTGAAGAAATGGTCGCGATGATCAAGCACGCCGTCGCAGCCGATAACGTCGGTGGTGCACAGGCCGCATTCGCCCCGGCGGCAGTCGGCAAAGGTTTCGAGCCCGGCCGCTTCCAGCGCGTCGAGGATCGTCGTGCCGGCGCCGACCGGGATGGTCGCGCCGTCCTTCAGCTTCACATCGAAGGCGGTATCCTCCGGCTTATGCGCGGCGTTGAAAACCTCGAAGCGGATGCGCGCGGGGTCCCAGCCGCGCCGCGCGGCGGCGGCGACCAGGGCATCGATCATGGCGGGCGGGCCGCAGACATAGGCCTGCGTGCCTTGAGGCTGCGCAGCGAGCAGTCTGTCCAGATCCGGCAGGCCGGCCGTGCGAGACTCGTGCAGCGTCAACCGATTGCCGCACAGCGCCTCCAGTTCATCGGCATAAGCCATGGCAGCGCGATCCATGCCGGCGTAGAAGGCGGAGAAATTTTCGTGCCGGGTCAGCAGCGACCGGGCCATGGCGAAGATCGGTGTGATGCCGATGCCGCCCGCGACCAGCAGGTGATGCGGCCGATGGCGTGACAGGCGGAAGGCGTTGAGCGGACGCGAAACCCGGACCTGCGATCCGACGATCAAATTGTCATGAATGAAGGCGGAGCCGCGCGCGCGATCCTCCCGCTGCACGGCGATGCGCCAGAAGGGTTCGGATGGCTGATCGGGCGACAGCGGGCCGACCACCGAATAATGGCGCAGGAAACGTCCCTGCGCGCCACCAAAGCGCATCTCGACATGGCTGCCGGCCTCGGCCAGCGGCAAGGCAACACCATTGGCCGCACCAATGAGAAATTCCGATATCCTGTCCGTCAGATGACGCCGTCCCACGATGACGGCATCCAGATATTTATCCTGCATGACCTCTCCCATGCGCAGGCGAGCCAGATCGCATCGCCATAGCTAGTGCATCGCATACATCTAACGTCCGGGCCGGCAGTCGGGTTATGCAATTTGCAAAACTATCCTTGCAGAATAGGTATAATGGTGAAAATGACCGGAAACCCATGGCAAGCGACCGCCCCACCCTACCCATCAAGCAGTTGCGCACGATCGTCGCGATCGCCGAGCAGGCGAGCCTGGCGCGCGCTAGTCAGCAGCTCAACCTCAGTCAGAGCAGCCTGTCGCGGCAAGTGGCGGAAGCCGAGCGGCATCTGGGCCATAGGCTGTTCCAGCGCGGCTGGAACGGGACCGAGCCGACATCGGCCGGCGCCATCGTGATCGCCCATGCGCGGCGCATGATGACGGCGATCACAGCAGCGCAGAGAGAACTGCAACCGCCCGGGACGCGCGGCACCGACCTTGGCTATCATCTGAACTGGTTCCTGCTTGATGCCGTCGATGCCGTATGCACGAGCGGCAGCGCTTCGGGCGCCGCCGCGCGACTTGGCATATCGCAGCCGACGATCAGTCGGACGCTGGCCCAGGCGAATGCAGCCGTCGGCCATGCTCTCTTCACCCGCAATGCGGCGGGCATGGAGGCAACGCCCTCCGCCGCAATCCTGCGTCGGCTGCGCGACCAGTTGCGCCATGATGCCGACCGCATCCCCGAAATGCTGGGCGCGCTTACCGGCGAGATGACCGGGCGCATCGCTGTCGGCCTGCTTCCCTTTTCCGAGCAGGACGTCATCGTCCAAGTGTTCGCGCACATACTGCGCGATCATCCGCATGTCCGGTTGCAGGGCGTGACCGGCAGCTACGCAGCCCTGACAGACGCGTTGCGGCGCGGGGAAATCGACTTCATCATCGGGCCGTTGCGTGGGGGCGACGCGTCCGCCACGCTCGCCGAACGGCCGCTCCTCGACGAATATCTGACGATCGTCGCGCATCCCGGCCATGCCCTGGCCCAAGGCCCGGTCAGCCTGGAACAACTGGTCGATCATAGCTGGATCGTTGGCCCGCACGGCACCCCGACACGGCAATATTTCGAGGCGGTGCTGCTGGAACATGGCATGACGCCGCCGCTCCAGATTTGCGAGATGGTGACCTTTCCGCTCGCCGAGCGGATGGTGCTGGAAAGCGATGCGATCGGCCTGCTGACCTACTCGGCGCGGCAGCGGCGAGCACTGAGGACGCGGCTGGCCGTAATCCAATCCGATTTCCCCGATGCCAAACGGCAGATCGGGGTCATATCGCTGAAACGCCATGCGCCGTCTGAGCCGCAGGCACTGTTCCTGAAAAAACTGACCGCGACACTGGCACAATCGACCTGATGGGCGGCGCCCCGCGGCGTGCAGATCGCGAGGCGCCAAGACTTTCACCTGAAAGGCGGTCGTCTTATTCCTGATTTTTCGCGAACGCCGCGTCGAAGCGGGCACCAGGCAAATCCCACAGCAGCGAGCGGACAAAGCCGACCGCTTCCTTCGCGCCATGCAACCTGTCCATGCCGGCATCTTCCCACTCGATCGAGATCGGCCCAGCATAGCCAATCGCGCGCAGCGCCCGGAAACTATCCTCCCATGGCACATCGCCATGGCCGGTCGACACGAAGTCCCAGCCCCGGCGCGGATCGCCCCAGGGCAGATGCGACCCCATCACACCGGCGCGACCATTGCGCGGACGCAGCCGCGTATCCTTGCAATCGACATGATAGATGCGGTCCTGAAAGTCCCAGATGAACCCTACCGGATCGATATTCTGCCACATCATGTGCGAGGGGTCCCAGTTGAACCCGAATGCCTTGCGATGGCCCAATGCCTCCAGCGTCCGCACACTGGACCAATAATCATAGGCGATTTCGCCCGGATGCACTTCATGCGCGTAGCGCACGCCCTCGCCGTCGAAGACATCGAGGATCGGGTTCCAGCGGTTCCCGAAATCCTCGAACCCTGCCTCGATCACCGCATCGGGCACCGGCGGGAACATCGCGACATAGGGCCAGATTTTCGACCCGGTAAAGCCTACCACCGTATCGACGTCCAGCCTGCGCGCGACCTTGGCGGTCAGCTTCATCTCCTCGGCGGCCCGCTGGCGCACGCCTTCGGCGTCGCCATCGCCCCATACTTTCGGGCGCACGATCGCCTGATGACGGAAGTCGATCGGATCATCGCAAATCGCCTGTCCGGTCAGATGATTGGAGATGGCGTAGAGTTTCAGGCCATGGCGATCGAGGATTGCGCGCCGATCGGCGAGATATGCGTCATCCTCCGCCGCGCGCCATATGTCGAGATGCTCCCCCGAACAGGCGACTTCCAGCCCGTCATAGCCCCATTCGGCGGCCAGGCGGGCGACCTCTTCCAAAGCCAGATCGACCCACTGGCCGGTGAACAGCGTGACGGGAAGCGCGGCTTTCGACATGATGATACTCCTTCTCGTCCGTCAGTTCTGCGGTTCGGCAGGCACATCGACCCATGCGCCACTTTGCGCCGACGCGATGACTGCATCGATGATCCGCGCCGATCGCAGGCCGTCGGCGAAGGTCGGCAGGCCCGCCGGCCCTTCGCCGCGGACGGCGGCATAGCTGTCCGCCACGAAATTCTCGAAACATTGGGCATAACCCTGCGCATGGCCGGACGGCAGACTGGAGAGGCGACGGGCATCGGTCGCCCCCTGCCCCGGACTGCGCTGCAGGATTACGATCGAGTCCTCACTGCCCAGCCAGACTGTCTCGGGCGTTTCCTGATCGAACACGGCCGATTTGCTGGCGCCGTCAAACTCGAACCAAAGCCGGTTCTTGCGACCCGCCGACACCTGCGAGATCACCGCACTGCCCAGTACGCCGCGTTGGGTGCGGAAGAGGATCGTGGCGGCATCCTCGGTATCGACCTTGGCCAGCGGCCCCGCGGCGTCGCCACCGGAAAAGCTGCGCTGCGAAGCGGCCGGGCGTTCCGGCACGGTGATGGTCATGGCCGCCATGACCGACACGATCCGTTCACCCGTCACGAACTCCATGAGGTCGCACCAGTGCGATCCGATATCGGCAAACGCTCGCGAAGGACCGCCCGCGCCCGAATCCACGCGCCAACTCGTCGCCTGTGGCGAGAGCAGCCAGTCCTGCAGATAGCTGCCGTGCAGAAGCTGCCACGCGCCGAACTCCCCAGCCTCACGCCGCGCGCGGATTTCGCGTATCAGGGGGTGGAAGCGGTAAACGAAGGGCACGGCCGCGACCCTGCCTGCATCGGCGGCCAGCGCGTGCAGGCGCAGCGCCTCCTGCGTGTCCACGGCCAGCGGCTTTTCGCAGATCACATGCGCGCCGGCGGCGACTGCCGCCTCGACATGGGCGGCATGCAGATTGTTGGGGCTGCAGACATGGACCATGTCCAGCTCGAGCGCAGCGAGATCATCGAGTGAGCCGATCGCCTGCACGCCCCATTTGGTAGCGGCCTCGGCCGAACGCTCGGGCGAGGATGCCATCACGCCGACGAGCTCCGCGCCGGCGAGCAGGGCAGCGCGCCGGTGGACTTCGCCGATCATGCCGGCGCCCAGGATCGCGACTCGAGGGGGCTGGCCGGAAACGGTGGTCATCCAATGTCTCCTGCAGACTGTTGCGCTCCATCGAGTTCGACGAAGGCGATAAAGGCGGGATCGGGCAGCGCGAAATCCGTCAGCGGCGACAGATCACCCGTCGTCGCATCGACGCCGTAGGCCCGCACGAGATGCGCCGGGCGATCGGCTACCAGCAGAAACGTGCCCGACGGATCGAAGGCGAAACTGCGCGCGGCGAGTCCCGGATGGATCGACGGCGCGAGCGGCACGGCGCCGCGCCGGCTGAGTTTCTCTCCGTCGAAGGCGAACCAGGCAAGACTGTCCTCGCCGCGATTGTTGACATAGATGCAGCCGCTCCGCCGATGGATGCGGACATCGGCGGGTTCGTTGACACGGCCGGGGTCGCTTGCGACCGTCGACATCCGATCGACCAGCGTGAAAGCCCCCGTCTCCGCATCGAAGCGCAAGGCTGCCAGTTCCGACGCGAACTCCAGCGTGGCGAAGGCGTGTCCGCCCGTCGCGTCGAAGGCGATATGGCGCGGCCCGGTTTCCGGGGCCATCTGCAAGGTCGCGGCCGGCTCCAGCCTGTCGCCGAAGCGGAAACTGTGGATACGGTCGGTACCCTTGTCGCAGACGATGACATGGTGGCCCGACGGATCGATCACCGCGCAATGAGCGTGGGGACTGGCCTGCGCATGGCCGCCATTTTGTGGCGAGAAATTAGGATCCTGACCATGGCCATCGAAGACATGGACATCGCGCAGCGCGCCGATGCGTCCGTCCACCTCCAGCCCATAGAGCAGCAGGGTGGAATCGTCATAGACATAGTCCGTGCCCCAACCGCCATCGGGCAGGCGCACGACCTTCTCGACATGCTGAAAGTCGCCATGATTGGCGCAGACCAGCGATCGGCTGCCCGCATGATAGTCGAGGAAGGTCGGGCGTGGCCCCGGCGCATTCTGACTGTTCAGAAAGCGCAGGGCACCGTCGCCCTCTACCACAAAAGCATGGACGGCGGCGGGCGGATCGACCGGGCCGCGCCCATCTGTCTTGCGCTCGTCCACGGCATAAAGCGTCCGCGTCTCCGGCGCATAGACCAGATAGCCCGCCTCCTTCGGCTCCTCGACCCGCGACAGCAGGCGCAGGTCGCTGCCATCCGCCGCGACGGCGAGCGCATAGACGCCTCCGCCCGTGGCGCCGGGTGCGCAGCCATAGGAACCGACATAAGCGATCAGGCGGGCGGCATGGCTCATGCGATCAGGCCGCGATCAGGCGGTTCAGCATTTCGTGATGGCGGCGGACCTGTTCCACTTCGTCCATCATCTCCGCCCGGCTGCGGTCCTGCGAATAGCGCTGCCCTTCATATTCGGTGTTGATATAGCCGGTATAGCCGCCATCCTTCAGCGCCTTGATCGTGCCTTCATAATCGATCGCCATGTCCTGATATTCGCCGGACCGGCCGGGAATTTCCGACATATTGTTGAACTTGCCATGACAGCTGACGACATGCGGCACCAGCTGGCGCAGCGTATCGAAGGATGTGTGCGATTGCATGATCGCTTCGGCAACGACGATATAGTCGAGCTCGCTGGCCTGCGGCACGCGGGCGTCGGCGAAGGCACGCACCGCCTCGAACGGTCCCTTGAGCGCCGTAATGGCCTCGCCGCTGGTCAGGAATCGCTTGTATTCGCTGCGCAGATTGCCGGCGGTCTGCTTGGCAATATCGGCAAAGTCGAACGGCCCCTGCCCTGCGCGCAGCAGCGCGGAAAGTTCGACCGAGGCCGCGCTCGCCTCCGGCTGTGCGCCGCGCCGCTCATATTGGGCGAGCAGCACTTCGCTCGGACGGAAACCGTAAATGCCAAAGTCGGGCACGATGCCGATCGCGTTGGTGCTATGTTTTTCGGCATAGTCGATGATCTCGGTGACCTGCTGCCCTTCCAGCGCCATGGGCTGATGCACTTCCTTGCCCAGCCGCATGCCCAGCCGCTCGATCTCCGGCAACGCCTTCACCATCACGTCCAGCGGACAGGTGGAAAGCACGCGGACATTGGCAAAGCCGAGCCGATGCGCCAGCCTGATATCGTGGCGCAGCCGTTCCGCCACCTCGTCATGATCCATCACATGATCGCGGAACTGCAATACGTCGAAGGACACGTCCATGGACACAGGCACCGTGCCGTAACGCTCCATCCAATCGAACCATTGCACCACGAATGCGTCGCCTGGATCGGGGTAGCGCAGCGACATTTCGTCAACGATCTCGATCCCGTCGGCGCCGGGCAGATTTTCACTGACCTCGCGGATCTGGTCCTCCAGCGTCAGTTCCTTGAAGAAATGCGACTGCTGATAGCTGTAGAGCGAAACACCGGTCTTCATGTCAGGCCTCCGCCGTTTCGGTGAGTGTCAGATGATAGGTGATGATCTGCGGTGTCTTGTCCGATCCTGCGCCGGTGCCTGGCGTCGGCGGTTCCTTCACCCAGGCTTCGTCGGTCGGCAGATAGCCATAGGCGGCGATCACGCATTGCTGGAAACGCACGACATGCGCGCCCGCGGACAGTCCGCCGGGCGCACGGATGTGCAGGATCGCTTCGTCGTCATAGTCCCAATGTTCTCGGACGGCGGCCTTGATCTCATCAAAGCCGCGCGGCGGCTTGCCGTTCACCTCGAAACTCTGCGCCTCGCGCGGGTAGAGCGTGCCGTCGACTTCCAGAAAATAGCCGGTGTGCAGCGACAGATAGACGCCGCGATAATTGGCGATGCGCACCGCCATCTGGAAACCGACGATCTCGCCGTCGATGACGTCATTGTGCAAACTGTCGGCGCGGATCAGATAATTATCAAACATGCCTATGATCCTGTCGAAGAAGGATGGAGGGTCGTTCCGTCATGCGGGCTTCGGCTGTTCCGGTCGGTACAATGCCAACCACAGCAGGCAGGTGACGATCGCCATGCCGATCGGCCCGACCCACATGGGGGACCAGGCGGACGCACCATGGCTGGCCATAGCGGGAATGACATACGCGCCGTAGATGACGCCGGAACCGGCCGAACCGATCGCCGCGCCAAAGCCCGACACCATCAGGATCAGCCAGCCCTGCGCCTGCGCGGCAAGTTCGGCCGGGGCGATGCGGGCGATGAACATGGCGGCGACGACAATGAAATAATCGTTGCATATGCCATGCAGCGCCACCGCGCCGATCGCATAGGGCATGCCGCCCTTTGCCGCGAAAAGCAGCAGCGCAAAGCGCACGCTCCACATCAGCATGCCGAAGAACAGCGCCCATTTCATGCCGATGCGCGCCAGAACCCATGGAATGGTGCCGATGAAGACGACTTCGGAAATCGGCCCCAGCGCCAGCACGCCGGCGACATTGTCGATGCCCAGCACCGCCAGATAGGGCGACGCGAAACTGTTATAGACGCCCAGCGAGATCGAGGTGAGCAAGGTGCAGATCATCAGCACGGCAAAGGTGCGGTTGCGGAACAGCACCAACGCCTTGACGCCGATCAGGTCGCCCAGAGAGAAGCGTGCGCCTTTGGCCGGTGGTGGCGTGCGCGGCAGGGTGAAGGCGGACATGGCGGTGATTACCGCAAAGATCGCCGCGAAATAGAAAAGGCCGGTCGAAGCCGACAGGCCCAGCCAGCCGATCGCCAGTCCCGCCACGACCCAGCCGAGCGGCCCGAACAGCCGGACATAAGGGAAATGCTTCTGGTTTTCGCCCAGCAGCGTCAGCGAGATCGAATTGATGAGGCCCAGCGTCGGCTGAAAGCTGCACATATAGACGAAGATCAGCGCCAGCGTCAGCGTGGCGTTATGCAACTCTATTGCATGCGGTAGCAGCGCCAGAAGCACCGCGCCCACGGCATGGGCAATGGCCAGAACGTTGCGCGGCGCCAGATAGCGATCGCCCAGCGCCCCCAGGAACAGGGGCGACAGGATCGCCGCGATCGCGCTGATCAGATAGGCGGGGCCGATGATGCTATCGAGCCCGTTGCTCGCGAGCACCAGGCCCAGTGTCGCGAACCAGGCGCCAAAGACGATGAATTCGACCAGTGTCACCAGGCTGAGCCGCGCGAGCAGGAAAGGCACGCGCCCATCCATCTCGCCGAACCCGACCGGCCTCAATTCCGTCTGCGCGCCTGCTATGATCCCTGGCATATATTTTCTCCGTGGCGTCGTGGGATCAGGCCTGTCTTGCCGACAACAGCCTGGCGACGCGCGCACTCGCCCGCAGGCTGAGCGCCATGATGGTCAGCGTCGTCCCGCTGGTACCGCCGGTCGTGAAGCTGCTCGCGTCCGTCACGAACAGGTTCGGCGCATCCCAGACCTGATTATCTCCGTTCAGCACCGACGTCGCCGGGTCGCTGCCCATACGCGCGCCGCCGCTTTCGTGGATCGCCGCGCCCATCGCCATGCTCTTGGTAAAGTTCATCCGCACCAGCATCCGGCTGAACCAGTCGGCATCGGGGAAGATCCCGCGCCCATGCTCCTCCAGCCCCAGCCCGTTGCCGACAAATTCCGTTTCCAGCCCCGCATTTTCGGCCATCTCGAAGATCGCCTTCGATTGGGCGCGCAGCACTTTGACATCATTGTCGCCCATCTTGCAGCGGATATGCGGGATGGGGATGCCCCATCTGTCCTTGCGCGATCGGTGCAGGCTGATGCGGTTGTCGGCATTGGGCAGCATTTCGCCAAAGCCCATGATGCCGAACTTGGCGGCATTGCCCTCGGGCGAGAACAGGCGGCCGATCGTCCCCTGATAGCCATAGCCACGCAGGAAATCACCATTGGTCTGCGACAGGACATTTTCCCAACGCGGGATATAGACGCCGCCGCCCACGCCGTAGAAGGGATCGGCCGGCACCGTGTCATCGGCTTCCCAACCGGTCCGCCCCGGCACCGTGCCCATGATCATGGACGGCATCTGGTCCATGAAATAGCGACCCAGCATATCGTTGTTATTGCCGACGCCGTTAGGATGCTTGCCACCTGCGGAATTCAGCAGCAGGCGCACGGACTCGATCGCGGATGCACAGACCATGACGGCGCCCGCGCGCACGGTTTCGACCTGCTTGCTGCGGGCATCGACAAATTCGACGCCGGTCGCCGCGCCCGTCGCCGGATCGGTCAGGATGCGGCGAGCGATCGCTTCCGAACGGATCGTGAGCTTTCCCGTCTCCTGTGCCTTCAGGATCGGCACCGGCACGCGCTTGATATTGGGCGGCATATAGCGCCAGGAGGTCGCTTTGCGCCCCGGCCAATGCTGCTCGGTCGCTTGCTTGAAGTCGCGCTCGGCCGCCGTCAGCTTTGACGGGCCGGCATAGTGACCGTCGGGGATGCTCGGCACGCCCTCCGGGCAGCCGCGCACGCCCAGCGTCTCCTCGACGCGGGCATAGTAAGAGGCAAGATCGGCATAGGCGATCGGCCAGTTTTCGCCAAAGCCGTCACGGTTCGCCGCCTTGAAGTCGCCGTCGGACCAGCGCATCAGCACGCGGCCAAACGTATGCAGCCGGCCGCCCAGTTGCTTGCCCCGGATCCAGAGAAAAGGTGCATCCTTGTCGGTGCTATAAGGGTGATCGCTGTCCTTGACGAACAGATGGCGCTGCTGCTGCGCATAGAGCGCGACGCGCGACTGGAGCGGCTGCCCCGTCACCGACGCCCGGATGCGAGCCCAAAGCTGAACGCCCTTTTCCTTGGGGCCGGAAAGGTTGATGGGAAAATCATCAGTAGTGATCGTCCGGCCCGCTTCCAGCAGCAGAACATCAAGCCCCTGTTCGGTGAGGCCCATCGCGGCGAAGCTGCCGGCCGCGCCGGAACCCACAACGATCACATCAAACTGCCTGTCCATCGGGTCGTTCAATTCCAGTAGCAAGAGAGAGACGCCCACCGGCATGACCTGCGGGCGCCCGAGGGAGAGGCCGTGACCCCGATCAGAATTTGAAGCCCGCCCGAACGCCATATTGGCGCGGATCGGACAGGGTGAAGGACTGGAGTTCGTAGACGCCCAGCAATCGCTTATTTTCCAGGTTCTTGGCGTAGGCCTGCACGTACCAGCGGTCTTCCGGCGCGAAATAGCCAAGCTGCAGATCGGTGCGGGTATAGCTGCCCTGCTTGATCTGGTTCGCGGTGTTGTTGTCCGTCACCACATAGGAGCTGGAGAATTTGAGTGCCGCGCTGCCGGAAACCCGCCCGCCATTGGCCAACCGGAAGTCCTGTGTCACGCCGATGCGCCCAGTCCATTTGGGCGAACGATCGAGCGGCGTGCCCTTGAAATTGATCGTCGGATCGCTCTCCAGCGGGCGGAAGTCGCCATAGGTCGCGTCCAGATAGGCGAGCGAATAGTCGATCTTCGTGCCGGAGCCGACACGATAATTGCCCTCCAGCTCGATGCCCTTGACCTTCGCCTTGGGCACGTTGAGCGTGACCGCGCCACCGGTGGTCTTGACCAGGCCGAGTTGTAGATCCTGATAGTCGTAATAGAAGCCCGTCAGGCTGAAATAGAGCGCACGGTCGAGCGCCGTACCCTTGATGCCGCCTTCGTAGGAGATGATCGATTCCGGCTTGTAATAGAAGGGCACCGAGCTGAGGTCGGCCGGGCTGCCGTCGTTGAAGCCACCCGCCTTGTAGCCCGACGTCACGCTGGCATAGGCCAGGATGGACGCGCTGATTTCGCCTTCGACGCTGCCCTTCCAGGTCCAGCGCGATCCGGAAATGCCACCGCCCGGATAATGGCCGTCATAGTTGGACGGGAAGGTCAGATCGAGTGCGTTCAGCGTGAAATATTGCGTGCCCGTGCGATCCTTGCTGTCCTTGGTGTAGCGTAGCCCCCCGGTCACACGAACGCCCGGCGTTACTTCGTAGGTGGCCTGCCCGAAGCCGGCATAGGATTTGGCCGAGGCATTGAGGTCGTAGCTGAGCGTGAAGCCCTGGTTCACGAAGTCCAGGATCGGTGCCGTGTAGGTCTTCTCATGGAAATAATAAGCGCCCACGACCCAGGACAACGGGCCGCTACCCTGCGAGGCGAGGCGCAGTTCGTGCGAATCCTGCTGGTGATTCTGGTAAGAGATGAAATCACCATTGGGCACGCCCGCATCCGCCGGGATATCGTTGCGGCTCGCCCGTTCCCGCCAGGTCGACTTGCGCCATCCGAATAGATAGGTCAGCTTGGCAAAGCCGAGGTCCGAATTGAGTTCGGCGGTGACGCCGCCTGAATTGAAGCGGCTATAGGTGTCGACGCCCGGATTCTGGTAGCGCAGGCTGTGATCGTCATTCTGGGCGACAGCGCGCTCCACGGCAATGCGAGCCTGACCATTGGTGTGCGACTGCTCATAATCGCCCGACACAAAAAGTGTGGTCGCGCTGCCAATGTCGAACAGCAGGCCGGCGCGCAGGCCGAAATCATTCTGGTCGTCCAGCTTGCCATGACCGTCATGGGTCTCGGTGAAACCGTCATGATTATTGTAGGCGCCTGCCAGGCGGAAGGCGATGCTGTCGGTGATCGGGGCATTGACCATGCCGTTCAGGCGGACGGTGTCGTAATTGCCATATTCGATCGATCCCGACCCCTCGAACCTCTGAGTCGGACGGTTGGTGATGACGTTGATGACGCCGGCGGTGGCGTTGCGGCCATAAAGCGTACCCTGCGGCCCGCGCAGCACCTCGACCCGGCTGACGTCGAACATGGTCAGCGTCTGCTCGGTCGGGCGGGCAATATTCACGCCATCCAGATTATAGGCGGTCGACGGGTCGCCCTTTTCCGAAAAGTCCGAGCTGGCGACGCCGCGAATGGCAAAACCCGCCGGCCCGAGCTGGACGTTTGGAATGACGTTCTGCAGGTCCTTTGCGCTGGTGACGCCTTCTGACATCAGCTTCTCGCCACCGACGGCGGCAATGGCGACGGGCGCCTTGCTGAGCGCCTGGTCGCGGCGCAGCGCGGTAACGACGATCTCGGCCGTGTCCGGTGCAGCATCATTAGTAGCCTGTGGCACAGCCGCGCTATCCAGCGCCGAAGCCGGCGCAGCCTGAAGCGCGGCGAAACTTAGGGCGATCGCCGAACTGGTAAAGTGGAACGCTCTCATGACTTCCTCCCGAAGAATCATTTATAAACCGAACGCTTATACTCGCCATCAGCTTGAGCTGCGCCGGACGGCCGCAAAAAGCGCCGAACAGCGAGATTTATCAACTTGAAAAATGTTCGGATTTCGATCGTTTCATGCTGCAGCGCACATGAAAAGGCGGTTAATCCAGGTATAACGCTGCCAGTTCCGCGATGATAACCCTGTACCGCAGCGCGTTATCCCGAACGATTATAATGCATTTATTGGATATTTGATCACATCCCGTACAATCATCCTTGACGATCCATCGAGTCCAACACATCATGCGCTCATGACCGCCCCCTCCAGCAAGCGCAGCGCGCGCGCCGATCGCAGCGGCAATGTGCAGGAAGTGTTGAATTTCCTGCGCGCGACCGGCCCGTCGAGCCAGGCGACGATCTCGCGCGCGACAGGATTATCGCGCGCGACCGTCAATCATATCGTCCAGGCCCTGCGCGATCAGGGCGCTGTCCAATATGAATGGAAGAACAAGCGCGAAGCGCTGGTCTGTCTGGCCTCTACGAAGGAATCGATCGTCACGGTCACCGTGACCGAAAGCGCGGTGCACGCCATCCTGTTCGACTTCAGCGTTCAGGAACGGACCGACCTGCTTTCGACCCATCTGCCAGAATATCACGATGCAGCCCCCACCCCGTCCATGGCGCTGGACCTCATACACCGGCTCGCGTCGATCGCCCGGCAGCGCGGTGCACCGCTGGTCGGCGCGGCCATAGCCATCATGGGCCCGATCGACCGAACGACGGGTGCGATCGCGCCCTGGGCCTGGCAGCGCCTACCCCATTGGAAACAGGTCGAAATCCAGAAATATTTCGTCAAGAACCTACGCATCCCGGTCATCGTCGACAATGACGCCAATCTGGCGGCGCTGGCCGAATGGTCCTGGGGCGCGGGCAGAGGATGCAGCGACTTCCTCAACATCACCTGCGCGCAGGGTATTGGCGGCGGCTTCGTCATCAATGGCGCAATCTATCATGGCGGCACCGGGCTTGCCGGAGAGATCGGCCATATGGTGATAGAGGATGCCGGCGACCTGTGCTTCTGCGGCAGCCGGGGCTGCCTTACCAGCCTGGCGACCGAACGCGCGATCCTGAATGCCCTTCCCCATCAGACTGTACCCAAGCGCTCGCTGGAGGAGGTGATCCACAGCGCTCAGCACGGCGATGCCGCCTGCCAGCGCGTCCTGTCCGAAACCGGGCTGCGGCTTGGCAAGGCGCTGGCGACGGTGGTCCGGGTGATGGGGCCGCGCGTGATCGCGATAGGTGGCGTGTTGGGTCATGCCGGTGACATCGTCATGGGCGGATTGCGCGCCTCTTCGGAGATCATCAATCTGAAGGCGGTGGGCGCGGGTACGGAATTCCGCGTAGCTGAGATTGCCGATAACGCCACCGAACTCGGCGCGCTAGCCGCGATCTTCAAAGAGATCGACATGGGCATCAACAGCCTGTCGCCCTGGATGCTACGGCCAGCCGATCCAGGCGTAGCGGAGCCATCGCGCACGGTGGCATGAGGCGACTGAGGCGCGGGCGACATCGTCGCCCGCGCGGCACGCCTTACAGTTCGCCCCAGACCTGCGTGGCGACATCTACCAGCAGCTCCAGCTTCCGCTTCTCATCGTCCTCGCTGAGCGCATTGCCCGCCTCGGTCGACGCGAAGCCGCACTGCGGACTGATGCAGAGCTGATCGACATCGATGTAGTTAGACGCCTCATCGATGCGGCGTAGTATCTGTTCACGATCCTCCAGCGCGGCCACCTTGCTGGACACCAGACCCAGCACCACGCGACGGCCCTTCGGCACGAAACGCAGCGGCTCGAACCCGCCGGCACGGTTCGTGTCATATTCCAGGAACAGGCCATCGACCTCCAGCCCGCTGAACACGGCTTCCGCGACTGCTTCATAGCCGCCTTCGGCCATCCACATGCTGCGATGATTACCACGGCAGGTGTGCACCGTCACCGCCATGCCCTCGGGCCGATTTGCGACCATCGAATTGACGATGCGGGTATAGAGCGTGGGCAGATCATCGGGATTTTCGCCATCAGCGCGGACCCGTTCGCGTACATTCTCGTCGCATATGGTGGCAAAGGACACGTCGTCCATCTGCAGATAGGTGCAGCCGGCAGCCGCCAGATCCGCCACTTCCTGCTGATAGGCGTTTGCAAGGTCCGACCAGAATTCGTCCATATCGGGATAGGCGGTAGCGTCCACCACGGATCGGCCGCCGCGCATATGGATATAGGTGGCAGACGGGATGGTGAATTTGGCGGTACGGCTGGTGTTCGCCTGCAGAAAGTCGAAATGGTCGACCATGATCGGTTTGGGGCGCGTGATCTTGCCGGTAACGCGCAGCATCGAGGAGGTGGAGGCCACCTGCCCATCGGCGCTCTTGAAACTGACCGCATAGCCCTCGCCCGTCGCGTCGATGCCCTCGAAGCCGGTCAGGAAGTCGAGATGCCAGGCGGTGCGGCGAAACTCGCCGTCCGTCACGCTCTGAAGGCCGGCCGATTCCTGTAGCGCGATGACATCCCGGATCGCCCTGTCCTCGACTGCGGCGAGCGCGCTGCGATCGATCTCCCCGGCCTGCCAGCGCGCGCGCGCCTCGCGCAGGGCTTGGGGCCGAAGGAGACTGCCGACATGATCGGCGCGGAAAGGAGGACGGGAGGACGGCATGCTTGTCTCGCTTCTGTCTGGATTCGCCTCGGGCAGATGCAGCACCGGCACACGGAACATCGCCGCCTGCCGACGGCCAAAGCCGTCGACATGCCCATCATCAATTTAGGATACGTTACGTAGAAAAATCCAGAATTTTTCCGACAATTATCGCAGTTCAGGATCCCAAAAATACGATATCAGACATTCGCGGGCTTGCGGCGACGCCTCGGCTCCGGCTTTTGAGGTGTATCAGCGCTCGGCGCCTGCTCCGCCTTGCGGCGTTCGAACATGCTCACCCGCTGATGATTGGCATGTTCACGAAACAGCATTTCCGCACGCACGCCGTCGCCCTTGCGAACCGCGTCGACGATCGCGTGGTGAAAGCCATGCGCCCGATGCAGCATGGTGAAAGCGTGGCGCAATCCCACCTGGTCGAAGACAATCACCGACGGCGCGACGAAAGGAACATTGTTCAGCCGCTCGATGAACATCGACAATATGGGCGACTGGCAGCCATCGATCATCAACTGATGGAAGCGCTCGTTCATCCGGCCATATTGCAGTTCATCCTCGCGATCGAGATGATGCTTCTCAAAGATCGCGTCGCCCTCCGACAGGCACGCGTCCAACTGCCGCAAGAGATCGAGATCGGCGCCGCGCTCGGCAATCGCGCGCGCGGCCCAGCCTTCCAGCGTCGCGCGCAAATCCAGCGCTTCGTAGATCTCCCGCTCGCTGAACGCGCTGACCACATAGCCGCGCTTGCCCACTGGACTGAGGAACCCCTCGGCGGCCAGCAGCGGCAAAATGTTGCGGACCGGCGTGCGCGACACGCCCAGCCGCTCGGCAAGCCCCGCCTCGGTCAGCCGTTCGCCCGGCGCAAACTCTTCGCGCAGGATCATTTCCTTGAGAGTATTTTCCAGCGTCGTGTTGCTCATGCGATGGACCAGAGCGGGATTATCGGGCCGCTGTCAACGCCGCAGGCATGCGCCCCTCCCTCCGCCTCAGCCGGCCGCGCCCGGCATGTCATGTACCGGGACGATGCTGGGTACAACCAGATGCAGGAACAGGGTCGCTGCCAGATAAGCGACCGAGGCCACCGCGAACATTGGCCAATAGCCATGCCCGTTGGTCAGCGACCACCCGGCAAACTCGATCATGCCCATGCCGCTGAGATTGCCGGCAACCGAACTGAGCGCTGTCACCGTGCCGACGCGCTGCAGAGGGATGATATCGGCTGTGACGCCAAAGATGTTGGTGACGAAGCCATTATGCGCGAACAGCGCAACGCCGATGATCGCCGCCGCCGCCCAGGGGCTGCCAATGAACAGCGCCAGCGGCAGCGGCAGGATCAGCACGGCGAAGCACAGCATCGACAATTTGCGCGCCGCGTTGAAAGACAGGCCCTTGCGCAGAAACATAGGGAAAAGGCCGCCACTTGCCAGCGCGCCCAGCGCCGCCATCGCATAGGTCAACGCCACGGGCCCGCCGATCTGCGCCTGGCTCAGGCCGAACACCTTGCTGAACAGGTCCGGAATCCAGAACAGCAGGAACCACCAGACCATGTCGGCCATCGCTTTCGATCCCGTAATCGCCCAGGTGCGCCGGTCGGAAAAGAGCGCAGCCCAGTCTACGCCGGCCTTCGCAGGCGCAACGGAAACCGCTCTGGGGGCACGCAGATGGCGGGTGCCGACCACCCACAGAAAAACCCAGATGACGCCAAGGCCACCGGTCAACAGAAAGGCTGACTGCCAGCCGAACAGCACGGCGACGGGCGGGATCACCAGCGGTGTCATGATTGCGCCGATGCTGGGTGCCGTCGTGATGATGCCAAGGCCGAAGGAGCGCTCGCGCAACGGCAGATATTGCGCCGTTGCCTTGACCGTCGCCGGGCCGGAGACCGATTCGCCCAGCGCCAGCGTCACCCGCGCCAGAACGAATTGCGTGACCGTCGCCGCGGCGGCATGCGCCATGCCGGCAAGGCTCCAGATCGCGACCGCCCAGCCATAGGCGATCCGCACACCGAAGCGATCGACCAGCCAACCGGAAAAAAGGACGGACGTCGCCATTGCGAGGCTGAAAGCGGACCCCAGATGCGCAAAATCCTCGTCGCTCCAATGAAAGGTTGCCTCCAGCGTCGGCTTGAGAAGCGCCAGAACCTGGCGGTCGACATAGCTGAGGACGGTGCCGAAAAAGACGAGCGCAATTAATAGATAGCGTCGGCGCGCCTGGCTCGCAGCGCTGTTATCGTCTCCCATCACCCGCTCCTCATTATTTGTCCAAGGACCTCATGGATAGCTACGGACCCATATCCTTTCGCATGCCGGGCTAGGAGAAGCACCCTTACTCGTCAATATTTTGTATCCCATTCAAGGCGGTTTATGCGATAATTTAACATTAATCGGCAGATTTCAGACAATTCGGGATACAAATCGTTGACGGCGCGGCCTGCTCTGACCTAGCGAACACCCCATTGAAAAGGGCGACCCATCGCTCATCAGGGAGAGGTTCTGAGTCATGAAGGCATTTCGCACATTTCACGCCGTCAGCCTGCTGGCGCTCGCTGCTGCCATGCCGCTTACCGCGCATGCGCAGGACAGCGCACCCGCCGCACAGCAAGATGACGGAGTCGGACTGGCCGATATCGTCGTGACCGCCGAAAAGCGCGAAGCGAACGTCCAGAGAACGGCGATCGCCATCGACGTCGTGACCTCGGACAAGCTTGCCAAGAATGGCGTTGCCAACATGGAATCGCTCCAAGCGGTCGCGCCGGGCGTACAGTTCGGCCAGTCGGGCGCGAATACGATCGTCACCGTGCGCGGCGTATCTGGCCGCGACACCTCGGAAATTGGCGATCCCGCCGTCGCGATCAACATGGACGGCATTTTCCTGCAGCGCCCGGCCGGTATGAACGCCGCCTTCTTCGACCTTGATCGGATCGAAGTTCTGCGCGGTCCGCAGGGCACGCTTTATGGCCGCAACGCGACCGGCGGCGTTATCAACGTCATCTCCAAACGTCCGCAGCTCGACGACTTTGGTGGCTATGCGGCGGTTGATGCCGGCAACTACAACACGATCAACATCGAAGGCGCGGTCAATGTGCCCCTGTCGGACAAGCTGGCGATCCGCGCGTCGGGCATCAGTCGCGACCATGAAGGCTATCGCAGCGTGGGCAATGGCCGTCGTGGCGATGACGAAAATTCGCGCGGCGGCCGCTTGCAATTGTTGTTCAAGCCGACCAGCAATTTGAGCGTGCTGCTGTCGGGCGGCTATCTCAAGCAGACCGGCTTCGGCCCGGTGCAGGCGGGCTATCCCACGACCCGCCCAACCCCGCCGACCGATCCGGACGAAGTGTCCAACGTCCCGCTCAACTTCGACAATGACTATAATCTGACGCGCAAGACCGCATCGGCACAGGTCGATTATGATTTCGGTCCCGCCAAGCTGACCTATCTGTTCGGCTATGTCGGCGTCGACAAGGACCAGACCTTCGACAATGATGGTACCGCCACGAAGTCATATGTCTTCCACGCCGGCGAATTTTCTGACGACTATAGCCATGAGCTGCGTCTGTCATCGAACAATGATGGTCCCTTCACCTGGCAGACGGGCCTCTATTATTACAAGCAGGATCTCGAGGTCCGCTCGCAAAATTACGTCAACCCCAATGGCGATATCGTCCTGCTGCGCGACTATCATTATGATGTCGGCGTCAAGTCCAAGGCGGCGTTCGGTCAGGTCTCCTATGCCTTTACTGACCAGTTGAAAGCCAGCGCCGGTATCCGCTGGTCACAGGACACCAAGACCCGCACCGGCTATGCCCTTAACGGCCCCAGCCTGGTCAACCCGCCGGTCACCCAGCCGGTGCTGAACTATGCGCCGACCGATGACCGTTCGCGCGACAGTGACGTCTCCTACCATATCGGGCTGGATTATCAGGCGACCTCGCGCAACCTGATCTACGCGAAGGTCGATAAGGGCTACAAATCTGGCGGCTTCACCTCGATCAACGCCTATGGCCCGGAAACCGTGATCGCCTATGAGATCGGATCAAAGAACCGCCTTCTGGACAACAGCCTGCAGCTGAATCTGACCGGCTTCCTGTATGATTATAGCGACCAGCAGGTTAGCCAGACCACGACCCAGGGCGTGCAGGTGCTGAACGCGGGTAGTTCCCGCGTGAAGGGCCTAGAAGCGCAGATCGAATGGAAGGCGAGCAACAGTGACTCGGTCGATCTATCGATCAACTGGTTGCACGCTCGATTCAAGACGTTCGAGGTCAACACCGGCGGTGTCAATGTCGACCTCGCCGGCAACCGCCTGATCCAGGCGCCCGACTGGGCGCTGTCAGGCGGCTATGAACATATGTTCGACCTGCCCAATGGCGGCAACATCACGCCGCGCGTCCAGGCGACCTGGCGCTCCAAATCCTATCTGACCTTCTACAATAATCCGAACGACCGTCAGAAGGCCTATGAGACCGTCGACGCCAGCCTGACCTACACGGCACCGAATGGCGCGTGGAGCCTGCAGGCCTATGGTCGCAACCTCACCAACTCGGTGATCCTGACCGGCGCCAGCATCGGCTCCTTCACCGGCACCAACTTCTACCAGTTCGCAGCGCCCCGAACCTATGGCGTGCGCCTGCAGGGAAAGTTCTAAGAGCCCCTCCCTATCGGCCCGCAACATCTGCACCTGTCGCGGGCCGGTATTTTTCTTCTTTACCGCTTGAGCGTCCAGACACGCATCGCCCGAGGACCAAGCAAGAACGACCGATGCGATCTTTGCGGCAATGGATGATAGCTGCAGCGGCACTGACGGACTTCCCTGCCTGAACCATCCCCACTTCCGGTGTTGATTTCCACTGAGAAGTGACCCGGGTAGGGCGTAAATTTCCACTGAGAATTGACCCATGTTGAACTCGTCCCTGGCTTTGACAAGCGAGGGTATATGGAGTGTTGGACATGGCGTTATTGAGCGTTATCCGGCGCTGGCATTTTCGCGATCATCTACCGATCCGGGAGATAGCGCGGCGCACCGGACTATCACGCAACACGATCCGCAAATATTTGCGGTCCGAGACGATCGATCCGCGGTTCAAGGTGCCTGATCGACCAAGCAAACTGGACCCATTTGCTGAGCATCTGGCGGCCTGGCTGCGGCGCGATATGGGCCGATCGCGCAAGCAGAAGCGCACGATCAAGCAGTTTCACGCCGATTTGGTGAGCCTGGGTTATGAAGGATCCTACAACCGGGTTGCCGCTTTTGCTCGGGACTGGCGCGAAGATTATCGGCGCCAGCAACAGATTGGCGGGCGTGGGACATTCGTGCCCCTGTCGTTCGCGCCGGGGGAAGCTTTCCAGTTTGATTGGAGTGAGGACTGGGCAATCATCGCCGGGGTTCGGACCAAGCTGCAGGTCGCGCATTTCAAGCTCAGTTACAGCCGGGCATTCATCGTGCGCGCCTACCTGCTGCAAACCCATGAGATGCTGTTCGACGCCCATAATCACGCCTTCCGCGTGCTGGGCGGCGTGCCGCGCCGGGGTATCTATGACAATATGCGCACGGCCGTCGACAAGGTCGGGCGTGGCAAGGAACGCACCGTCAACGCACGCTTCCTGACGATGGTCAGCCACTATCTGTTCGAAGCTGAGTTCTGTAACCCGGCTGCGGGATGGGAAAAGGGGCAGGTCGAGAAGAATGTCCAGGATGCGCGGCACCGTCTGTGGCAACCCACGCCGCAGGTCGAAAGCCTTGATGCGCTGAACCTGTGGCTGGAGGAGCGCTGCAAGGCGTTATGGGAGGACATCCCTCACGGGATCGAACCCGGATCGGTTGCCAATGCCTGGGCCGATGAATCTGAGTGTCTGATGGTTGCGGGCAGGCCCTTCGATGGTTTTGTGGAATATCGCAAACGGGTATCGCCGACGTGCCTCATCCACTTTGAGCGCAATCGCTACAGCGTACCGGCCTCTTTCGCCAATCGCACTGTCAGCCTGCGCGTCTATCCTGATCGCTTCCAGGTCGTCGCCGAGGGGCAGCCAATCTGCGCACATCAGCGCATCATCAACCGCTCTCACGACGGTCCAGGTCATACGGTTTATGACTGGCGCCATTATCTGGCGGTCGTGCAGCGCAAGCCCGGCGCCCTGCGCAACGGTGCGCCCTTCCTTGAGCTACCCGATGCGTTCCAGCGTCTGCAGCGACATCTGTTGCGCAATCCCGGCGGCGACAGGGAAATGGTCGAAATACTGGCGCTGGTTCTTCATCATGATGAGCAACTGGTGCTGACGGCGGTCACCATGGCGCTGGAGGCTGGCGTTCCGACCAAGACCCATATCCTCAATCTGCTCTATAGGCTGGTCGACGGAAAACCGATCTCCACGCCGCCGGTGACGGCGCCCCAGGCGCTCAAGCTGGTCAGCGAACCGATGGCCAATGTCGAACGCTATGATGATCTGCGCAAGGAGAAGCGTCATGCGTCATGACCCTGCCAGCGGCGCCATCGTCGTCATGCTCCGCAGCCTCAAGATGCATGGCATGGCGCAGGCCGTCACCGATCTCATGGAACAGGGATCTCCAGCGTTCGAAGCCGCCATCCCGATCCTCTCCCAGTTACTCAAAGCCGAGACAGCAGAACGGGAGGTTCGGTCTGTGGCCTATCAGCTCAAGATCGCGCGCTTCCCTGTCTATCGCGATCTGGCCGGCTTCGACTTTACCAGTAGCGAGGTCAATGAAGCTCTGGTGCGTCAGTTGCATCGCTGCGACTTCATCGACATCGCCGACAATATCGTGCTGGTCGGCGGTCCTGGCACCGGCAAGAGCCATGTGGCAACGGCGCTGGGCATCCAGGCCATCGAACATCATCGAAAGCGCGTCCGCTTCTTCTCGACGGTCGAACTGGTCAATGCGCTCGAGCAGGAAAAAGCACAGGGCAAGGCCGGTCAGATCGCCAATCGCCTCCTGCACTCCGATCTCGTTATCCTGGATGAGCTTGGATATCTGCCGTTCAGTGCTTCAGGTGGCGCGCTGCTCTTCCACCTGCTGAGCAAACTCTACGAGCGCACCAGCGTCATCATCACCACAAACCTGAGCTTCAGCGAATGGGCCACCGTGTTCGGCGACGCCAAAATGACCACGGCGCTCCTCGATCGGCTTACCCATCACTGCCACATCCTGGAGACCGGCAACGATAGCTTCCGCTTCAAAAACAGCTCTGCCAAGCAGGCCAGAACCCAAAAGAGAAAACCACGGGTTGACCCACCCGTGACACCCGAAACATAATCCGCAGACGGGTCACTTCTCGATGGAAAACCCGGGTCACTTCTCAGTGGAAATCAACA
>NZ_ATDP01000081.1 GCF_000445105.1 Sphingobium lactosutens DS20
TGAGAACGGCGGAGCAATATTCGACCACGGTAGCGGCGGGATAGTCCTGCTGCGGGCGGCGTAAAAGTCGTCCACCTTGAAGCCTTTCTGCCGAGTCAGGGAGGTGTGGGGATCTACAGCGTGGAACTTTATCTTCAGGTCCGTCTGGCTTGCGCGGATGGCATGAGCCAACGGGCGGCGGCGAAGCGTTTCAATGTGTCGCGCGAAACGGTACGCAAGATGCTGTCGTTTTCATCGCCGCCGGGTTACCGGCGCCAGTCCGTACCGCAGCGCCCGAAGCTGGACGGGTTTGTGGCGATCATTGATGGATGGCTTGAGGGTGACCGCAGTGTCCCGCGCAAGCAACGCCATACGGCGAAGCGGGTATTCGACCGTTTGCGCACCGAGCATGGTTTCACCGGCGGCTATACGATCATCAAGGATTACATCCGGGAGCGCGAACAGCGCAGCCGGGAGATGTTCGTGCCGCTGGCGCACCCTGCGGGAGATGCGCAGGCCGATTTCGGGGAAGCGCTGGTGGAGATCGGCGGGGTGGAGCAGAAGGCCTACTTCTTCGCGCTCGATCTGCCGCACAGTGATGCCTGCTATGTGCGGGCCTATCCGGCGGCGGTGGCGGAGGCCTGGGTGGACGGACACGTGCATGCCTTCGCGTTTTTCGGCGCGGTACCGCGCTCGATCGTCTATGACAACGATCGCTGCCTTGTGACGAAGATCCTGCCCGACGGCACGCGGCAGCGTGCCACGCTGTTCAGCGCTTTCCTGTCACATTACGTGATCCGCGACCGCTATGCTCGCCCGGGCAAGGGGAACGAGAAAGGCAATGTGGAGGGGCTGGTAGGCTATTGCCGGCGCAACTTCATGGTGCCGATCCCGAAGTTCCCGACCTGGGAGGCGTTCAACCTGTGGCTGGAGGAGCAATGCCGCAAGCGCCAGCAGGACAAGGTGCGCGGGCAGAGCGAGACGATCGGTGAGCGGCTGCAGCGCGATCTCGCGGCCATGCAGCCTCTGCCCGCTACACCCTTCGAGGCCTGCGATCAGAAAGGCGGGAGGGTCTCCTCGCAATCCCTGGTGCGCTACAGGACCAACGATTATTCGGTTCCGGTGGCCTGGGGCCATCAGGAGGTCTGGATCAGGGCCTATGTCGATGAGGTGGTGATCGGCTGCCGCAGCGAAGTCATCGCCCGTCATCCTCGTTGCTATGCCCGCGAGGAGGTTGTCTTCGACCCGCTCCATTATCTCCCGCTGATCGAGCAGAAGATCAACGCATTCGACCAGGCTGCGCCTTTGCAGGGCTGGGACCTGCCCGAAGCGTTCACGACACTGCAGCGGTTGATGGAAGGGCGCATGCACAAACATGGCAGGCGCGAATATGTGCAGGTACTGCGCCTGCTGGAAACGTTCACCCTCGCCGATCTCCAGGCGGCGGTCGAACAGGCCATCGATCTTGGCGCCATCGGCTTCGATGCCGTCAAGCACCTCGTCCTGTGCCGGATCGAACGCGTACCGCCCAGGCTGGACCTGGACGTCTATCCCTTCCTGCCACGCACCACGGTCGAGAAGACCTTTGCCAGAGCCTATCTGAGCCTGCTCTCCGACCGGCAGGAGGCCGCATGAGCGATCAGGCCCCGGAGATCCTTCTCGCTCACCATCTCAAGGCGCTCAAGCTGCCTACGTGCCTGCGTGAGCATCACAAGCTCGCGCGGCAATGTGCCGCTGAAGGCGTCGATCATATCCGCTTCCTCGCCCGCCTCGTCGAGATGGAAATGATCGACAGGGAGCGTCGCATGGTCGAGCGGCGCATCAAGGCCGCGCGCTTCCCCGCCGTCAAAAGCCTCGACAGCTTCGACTTCGCCGCCATCCCCAGGCTCAACAAGATGCAGGTGCTCGAGATGGCGCGCTGCGAGTGGATCGAGCGGCGTGAGAACGCCATCGCTCTGGGGCCATCAGGCACCGGAAAGACGCACGTAGCGTTGGGGCTCGGACTGGCAGCATGCCAGAAAGGACTGTCGGTGGGCTTCACCACCGCGGCAGCGCTGGTCAGCGAAATGATGGAGGCCCGCGACGAGCGCCGTCTTCTGCGCTTCCAGAAGCAGATGGCCGGATACAAGCTGCTCATCATCGACGAACTGGGCTTTGTGCCGCTCTCCAAGACCGGCGCCGAACTGTTGTTCGAGCTGATCTCCCAGCGTTACGAACGCGGCTCCACCTTCATCACCAGCAACCTGCCCTTCGACGAATGGACCGAAACCTTCGGATCTGAGCGTCTCACAGGCGCGCTCCTCGATCGCCTGACCCATCACGTCAGCATCCTCGAGATGAACGGCGAAAGCTATCGCCTCGCGCACAGCCGGGCCCGCAAGGCCAAAACCAGACCCTGAAAATTACACCAATGCCGGGGGGAGTGGCCCTCGGGCTACGCCCTCACGCCACTCCCCCCGGCATGTAACACGATGGCCTGGTTTTACGCCGCCGAATGGCCGACTTTTGCTCCGCCGTTGACAGTATCATCGAAAGTGCCTATTTCGACGAGAATCCACCGCTCATTTTTCACGGCGGCAAGTTCCACGTTCTGCCGATGGCGAACGCGGCCTGATCCAATCGCATAACGATAAATAGGAGAGATGTTATGGCAACTCTGGCGGCACAGCCCCCGGTTGGTGGGGTGGACGCTGCGCCCGACTTAGAGCGCGAGCGCGCGGCGCTTCGCAAGATGATGATCGGCAATGGCGTATTGATGATCTTCGCCGCGCTGGTCGGCGGCCTCGGCCTCTGGATGTATCTCATCGGCGGCTTCATTCCGATCTTCCCCGGCTTTCATTGGGATTTCCAGCTTCCCGGCACCGCTGAAGGGTGGGCGCGCGCGCATACTGGACCGGTGCTGAACGGTCTCATGGTGATCACCGTCGCCTTCTGCCTTCCCCTGCTTTCCTTCACGCCTAAATGGGCGCGGATCTGGGGCCTCATCGTCGTGCTCGACGGCTGGTCGAACACCGGCTTCTACTTCTTTGGCAACTTCGCACCCAATCGCGGGCTCAACTTTACGGCGAACCGCTTTGGCGAGGCGAACATCTTCAGTTTCCTGGCGCTGGCGCCGGCCTATCTGTTCGGTGTTCTCGTCATGATCGCACTGTTCGCGATCGGGATACAGGCGTTGCGGGACGCGCGCCGCTGAACTGACCCACGAACCCGACGTCAATCAACAAGAGCGCCCGTAATCCGTGCGCCATAGGGAGGATGTATGAAGAAGGAACTGATCATTTTCGGAGGTATCGCCGCAAGCTTCTTGCTGGCGAATCCGGCCCTCGCCGCCGACGGCGATGCGCCCGCGTTCAAACATTGGTTCGTTCGCGCCGGACCGGCCGGGGTCATCTATGATGAGGGCGCGAAGATCCGGCTTGGTGGCCAAACCGTGCCTGGCGCAAGCGTGACTGCCAAGAACAACTTCACCGGCGAGATCGAGGCGGGCTATTATTTCAATCCCAATGTCTCGATTTCCCTTACAGTCGGCGCCCCACCGACAGCCACTTTGGTCGGTACCGGTCCGCTTGCCGGCGTCAAACTCGGCAAGATCACCTACGGACCCGCGGTGGCAGCCATTCAGTATCACTTCACGAATTTCGGTCCGCGCTTCATCCCCTATATCGGGTCTGGCGTGAACTATACGATCATCCTTAGCGAAAAGGACGGGGCGGTCCAGAACCTGCGCGTCAAGAGCCCTGTTGGCGTGACCTTCCAGGCAGGTGCGGAAACCATGATCAATGACCGCTTTGGTCTGTTCGTCGACGCCAAGAAGATCATCCTCGATACGACGGCCCGTGGCAATGTCGGCGGTGTGCCTGCCGATGCCAAGATCAAGATCAATCCCCTGATCGTGACCGGTGGTATCAGCTTTCACTTCTGATTGCTTCGCCTCGGGCTGAAAAACCAGGTCCCTCCATAAATATAGCCCGAGGCAGCATGGAATGACGTCGATCACATGTCCCAAATGTCGCAAACGAGCTTCGTTGGCCACGAGCACTCATCGCGCTGCGAATGATGACGAGGATCATGTCTCGTTCGTCCCGCCTGAAGGCTTCCGGAAAGTTCAGATAGGCTGGCAATCCACAACGGTACATCTCTTCTGCACCGAATGCGGGGTCGCCGCGCTCACTCAGGAAGAGTAAACAGGTTGCGGCCACAATAGGCGGAGCTTGCATCATCGCACCAACTAGTCGTCTTGGACAGGTCTGACTCTTTCGCCTGCAGCGAAAGACTCACCTTCTGCGATACGACGCTCTGAGCCGGTCCGGCTTCTCGTTGGCAGACCGCTGCACAAGTTCGGGACTGTCGGCATAGCCTTCGCCTTCCTCCGCGAACAGTCGCTGCTGACGGTGCCGACCGCTTCGCGATGCGCCTCGATCCCGATGAACCGGAACAGTCGGCGCCTTGTCGTTACCTCGGCCTCGATCAACAGGCTGCGGACCACATGCGCGGTGCGGAATGTTTCAATATCCGGTCCTGACGCTTGTCATCGTCGGTGGCCCTGATAGGATCGCTGGGTTTCGTCAACGTGCTGTTGTTCCCCTTCGGTGAGCGACTGAAGTCGGTATGCCCACGACGTAACCGGAGTTTTCGCTGGAGACGGACGGCGGGGGAAGGCTCTTACGATGTTCGCGATCGATGCCGTCGGCGCGAGCATCAGCGATTCGGACGAGCCTCGTCAGCCGATGGGCTTGGTTTAAATATAGGAACGAACTGTAATCCGCTTGGCCCGGCAGCTTGCCAACCCAACCCCAATGCCTTCTGAAGAGCCACATAGTCGCCGGTAAAGTCCGCTGTTGCCGTGGCCAGGCTTTGTTCGGCCGCGACGCGCTGTCGTTCGGTGTCCAGCACATCAATCAGCCTGACCGTGCCCGCGTCATAGCGTTGCCGCATCATCGACGCGGCGCGATCGGCCGCCGTTCTGGCGCGGGCCAGGATCGACAGATTTTGACGTCCATTGCCAAAGCGACCAAGCGCGTCTTCCGCGTCGCGTAAGGCGGCCAAGACTGTCTGGCGATACGCGGCATCGGCTTCGTCGCGGAAACCTTTCGCCTGCTCGACACGAGCCGCTCCGCGTCCAAAATCGAGCACATTCCAGCTCAGCGAGGGCGCCGCCAGTGCGATCAGATTGTCGAGGTCCGCAACATCGGATGGATTGCTGCCGCCCAGTCCGATGAGGCCCTGGAAGGAGATGCGCGGAAAGCGCGCTGCCTCAGCCACACCGATGCGGGCGGTCGTCGCGGCGAGCTGGCGCTCGGCCGCGCGGATATCGGGCCTGCGCTGGAGCAGCGCAGTCGGATCGCCGATCGCCACCTTCGCGGGCGGTAGCGGCACCCGACCCGGCGCGGATAGCGAAGCATCGACGGCGCCAGGCTCGGCGCCCGTCAACACGGCAAGCGCATTGCGATAGGCATCGCGATCCGCGGCGAGCGGCAAGATTTGCGCTTCGGCCGTCTCGGCCTCCTTGCGCTGGCGCTCGACATCGAGATCGGATGACGCGCCCCGCCGGTATCGCTGTTCGATCAGTGCGAGCATCTGCCGTTGAACGGCGGCGGCATCGCGGGCCAGGACGATCTGTTGTTCACTGTTGCGGAAGTAGACGTAGGCGCGCGCCACCTCGGCCGTCAGGCTGACCTGCGCATCGGCCACATTGGCTTGGGCCGCACCGACCCCGGCACGCGCCGCCTCGATCGTGCGGCGTTGCCCGCCGAAAAGATCGATCTCCCAACTCGCGTCGAAACCGAGATTATAGATGTTCAGGCTGTCTCTTTGCCCGCCACCGTCGTCGCTGCTGCCCAGCGTCCCACTAGGCAACTCGGCCCGGATGTAGGTCGCGCTCGGACCAGCGCTCGGCAGGCTGTTGGCGCGCTCGAGCCGCACGGCTCCCCGCGCCGTGCGCAGCCGCGCCTGCGCGATCGCGATCGTCGGATTCGAGGCGATCGCGCGCCGCTCCAGTTCGTCGAGCGTCGGGTCGCCGAGCGACGTCCACCAGTGATCCAGCATCGGCGACACTTCGGCAATCGCCGGAGTGCTTCTCGCAAAACTGCGCGGCGTGCTGCCGCTTGAGCCGACCGTTGGAGGACCGGAATAGTCCGGGCCGAGCGTGCAGGCGCTCAGCGCGCCGGTGATGACAAGGGAAATGGGAATACGCATGACCAGCCTCAATGAGCCGCGGCGGCCGACATGCCCTTGGGCAAGGGTCGCAGAAAAAGGACGAGCGGGATGACCGCTGCAATGCCGACGGCCAGCAGCCAGAACAGGTCGCTGTACGTCATCACCAGCGCCTCACGCTGAATGGCCTGGTCAAAAATGCGCAGCGCAGCGGACGGGTCGCCCAGCGTCCTGCTCATACCGGCCAGATAATCCTGAACCGCGATCGAGTTGGCGTTCAAGAATTCCTCGAGCCGTCGATTGTGCAGCCAGTCGCGCTGGTCCTGCAGGACCGCGATCGCGGCGAGCGCCACCGAGCCGCCGATGTTGCGCATTGCGGTCGCCAGTCCCGACGCATCCCCCGCGTCCTCGGGCGCCACCGACGAGATGGCGGCCTGGTTGAGGAACACAAAGGCGAGGAGCGTGCCGAAGCCGCGCACCACCTGCCCGACGGTAAAATCGCTGCCGACGCTGTCCGCCGTAAGGCCGGTGTCCATCCAGCAACCCACTGCCAGGAAGCCAAGACCTGCCGCGACGCCGATTCGCATATCGACAGTCTTCATGACCCACGGAACGAGCGGCATGAACAGCAGCGAAGGGATGCCGGCGATCAACACGACATAGCCTGATTGCAGCGCATTATAGCCGGCAATGTTCGATAGGAATTGCGGGATGACATAGGCCGGGCCGTAGATGACGGTGCCAACCACGAAGGTCATGACGATGACGCTGCCGAACTGGCGATTGAACAGCAGGCTCAGCCTTATGACGGGCTTGGTGGCGATGAACTGGCCTGCGACCAGCAGGGCATAGCCGAAGATCGAGAACATCGTGAGCCGGACGATGGTGCCCGACTCGAACCACTGCTCACGCTGTCCCTCTTCGAGCACGGCCGTCATACAGCCCAGGCCCACCGCCATGCCAATGATTCCAAGCCAGTCGGCCTGGCGCAGTTCGCCGAGCCGAAGCTTCTGATGCGGTATGCTCGCGAACAGCAAGATAACGAGAATGATGCCGATCGGGACATTGATGAAGAAGGCGTAGTGCCAGCTATAATTTTCGGTCAGCCATCCACCCAGAAGCGGCCCCACCAGTGGGCCGAAAACGGCCGTCACAGAGAACAGCGCCATGCCGGCGGGCTGCTGGGGCGGCGGCAGCCGCGTAGCGATGATCATCATCGCGGTCGGGATCAGAGTCCCACCGAACAGCCCTTGGCCAACGCGGCCGACGACCATCATGTTGAGGGTGGTCGCCATACCGCACATCACGGAGAAGGCTGTAAAGCCTGTCACCGCAACGAGCAGCAAGGTGCGAAGCCCAAGCATCCGCACCAGCCAACCCGTCAGCGGAATGATGACGATCTCCGCGATGATGAACGCGCTGGCGATCCGCGTTCCCTCGGTCCCGCTTGCGCCTATCTCGCCCTGGATGGTCGGCAAAGCCGAATTGATGATGGAAATATCGAGCGAGGCCATAAGGGCGCCGATATTGCCTGCGATCGCCGCCATCCATGCGGCGGCATCGGCGCGCTGGGGTGGCGCGGCCGCGCCGACCGCGACGCTCGCGTTCATTCCCTTGCGCCCGACCGCTCGGCGTGGCGCGCCTGATCGCGCCGCGCGCGGTCAAACACGCTCTTGCCCGAGCGGGTATCGACGCTGGCTTCGACGGACATGCCGGGCACGAGCAGGCCCCGGACCTCCGGGCTCGCGTCGATGGCGAGCCGCACGGGGATCCGCTGCACGATCTTGGTGAAATTGCCGGTCGCATTGAGCGGCGGCAGGATCGAGAACTGGGCGCCGGTGCCGGGAGCGATGCTGTCGACTCGCCCGTGGATCTCGACGCCGGGAAGTGCATCGACTTCGAAGGTGACAGGTTGACCGGCACGCATCAGGCCCACCTGCGTCTCCTTGAAGTTGGCGACGATGTAGGCGTTCTGCTGCGGCACGACCGACATCATCCGCGTCCCCGGCTGCACGAACTGGCCGACACGGACGGTCTTGTCACCGACGCGCCCATCCACGCTCGCCCGAACCAACGTCGCCTGGACATTGACGTTGGCAGCGGCGAGCTGCGCGCGCGACGCTTTGCCTTGCGATTGCGCCTGCTTCACCTGGGCCTGGAGCGTCGCGATCCGTCGCTCGGCGCTCGACAGTGCCGCGCGAGCGCCCGACACCTGATCCCGGGCCTGTCGGCCCCGATCCTGCAACTCGGTCAGGCGCTCGCGGCTTTCCGCACCGGTCGCTGCAAGAGGCGCGTACCGTGAGACCTCGCCCTGTGCGAAGGCTGCGCTGCTCTGCGCTGCTGCAAGGTCGCTTCGGGCGCGATCGATGGCCGCCTGCTGCTCTCCAATTTGCGCATTGGCGGCGTCGATATTAGCCAGCGAAACATCGATTTGGGCGCTGATTTGTTCGGCCTGGGCGCTGTAGTCGCGCGCGGCAATCTGGAGGAGCGGTTGTCCCGCCTTGACCTGTTGGTTGTCGGTCACGAAGACCTTTTCGACGTAGCCCGCCACCCTTGGTGAGACGGTCACGACGTCCGCCTGAATATAGGCGTTATCGGTGTCCTGCTGGTAGCGGCCGACGGTCAGATATTCGATGATCCAAGCCGCACCGCCGATCAGGGCAAGCACCACCGTCACGCCCAGAGCGATTCTCAGCCAAGGTTTTTTGAGCGCGGACATCTTGCTCGATGTGTCGGTTTCGTGCCCCTCGCGATCTTTCGGGGAGCCGTCCTCTTGGGCTGATCCCGGAGCGTCGGCCCCGCTTTCATTATCTGCCATCTAATCAAGTCCTAGAAGCTGACGCGAAAGGAGAGCCGTTCGCAAAAACCCGCGAATACGCGTATTGAGGTAGCGCTCTATTTGGACGCGAAGCCGGTGGGAGAGGCCGATGCGACGCACCAACGCAGCGATTATGGGCTTCGAGTAGGCGAACGGGCCGACGCTGGAGCGTCCGATCCACGGATCGACTTTACAGGACAAGCCCTGCCTGGAACTCTCTCGCGGTCATTGGCGTCAAGCCGCATGGTCGCTCGCGAATCTCGCAGCTCAATTGGGCCCGTGTAGGGCAGGCGGACTCCCCGCGTCGCTGCGGCTGCCCACGATGCGCTGCACCTCGATCATGTTCCAATAGAAGGGGCGGACCTCCGCCATCAACCCATCCTCGAACCACCAGCACTCCGCGACCGGCATCGTCCACGGATTGCCGTCGCCGTCGGTGCCGTGGAGGTCGATCAGACCGATCACGCGATGCGGTCCGTCAGCGACGATTTCATGCACAGTGATGCTGCTGGTCCCAAGCGCGGCGAAACCCCGCCCTCCAACCGCAGTCGCTTCTTCGCCGATCCAGGTGCCGGCGGCAGGATGACCCGGCGCTTGCATCAAGCGATAGTCGGGTCGGCGCGTCGCCGCGAGGCCAGCGAAGTCCCCGTTGTTAACGCATTCATAAATCCAACGAACATGATCGCGATTACGCTGCGTCACATCCAACTCCTCCTGAGTCGGCAAATACGCGGCAGAGGCGGTCTGGACTGTGCTCATCATCTGCTCCTGAATGCGACTGCGCCTTCCTGCGGTGCGTAAACTTCGCAAACAGGCGCTTGAGAAATAGCGCTATCCCGCTTATTGAGGCTACGCGCTATTTATGCCGTCGCGGGAATTGGCGCAACCCCATAAAATGAGGTTACGCGGTAATGAAGTCCGTTGATACGGTTGCTACCGAATTTGGAGAGGTCGGGCGGAGGCTTCACCGTTTCCTCGATAACCGCATGGCGAAACAGGGCGCTTCGTTGGCTCAAACCAAGTTGCTGTGCTTTCTGGAAAAGGCCGAAGAGGACGCCTGTGCGACCGACATTGCCGAATATTACGGCCTCGCACCTCGCACTGTGACGCAGGCGCTCGACCTGCTTGAGCGCGACGGACTGGTTCGGCGCCGGCCCGATCCGGCGGATCGCAGGGTGAAGCTGGTCACGATCACCCATGCCGGACGCGATGCCATGCAGACCACCGAACCGATGCGACTCGCGCTGCTGGAGCAGGTTTTCGGCGCGCTCGATCAGGAGCGGATGAGCGACTTCACACAAGCGCTCGAACTCTTGTCCAAGGCCCTGACAGAGGCCGAACGGATCGAAGCGAACTGAGGAAACGGTTCCCTGCAAAGCCGGTTCGCGAGGGAGGCACTCCCGCTGGCTGGATCGATCGACATTTGGAGAAGCCCATGCGCGTCGATATTGTTGTTCCCAACCAGGGCGCGACTGGCCTTGAAGCGGTGCGCGCTGCCGCGCGCTTCGAAGACATGGGCTATCACGGTCTCTGGTTGACCGATCATGTCGTCGGCATCGATGCACTGGTCGACCATCTCTTCAAATTCGTGACCCACTGGAAAGTGGAGTCTGTGCGAGCGGCCAAAGATTCATGGTATGGATTTATGGCAGAATGACAAAATAGGGCTCGTCAGATTGGCAGATCGACCCGCTTTAACATTGCTCGTTTGCAGCCATCGCTATCAAATGGCAAATGCCGATTTGCTTAGATCACTGGGGACTAAAATGCACTGGGGCGACAGGGTAAAATCAAAGGTGGAAGAGGTTGGGCCGCTGGTGCTCGGGATCGACCCGCCAGCGGATCGCGTCCCCAAGCTGCTCCTGTCCGAACCAGACCGATTCCTTGAAGGCTACACCACCGTGCTCCTTGAAGGTGCGGCGGGAAAAATTGGGTTCGTGAAGTTCCAGTCAGCCCATTTCGAAGCATTTGGCAGTGTTGGCATAGCCAGCTTGGCGCGATGTATCGCCCTCGCTCGCGAACGAGGGTTTGCTATCATCCTGGATGCAAAGCGAGGTGACATCGGTTCGACTGCGGAGGCTTATGCGCACGCCTATCTTACGCCAAATGGCTCGGATCTTGAAGTAGACTGCCTAACGGTCAATCCTTTTCTCGGACCTGAAACGCTCGAGCCGTTCGTCACGCGTGCGCGTGAACACGGCAAGGGTTTGTTCGTTCTGGTCAAGACATCAAATCCCGGATCGGGCTGGATGCAAGATCAGATTGTCGATAGCAAATCCATATCTCAACGTGTTGCCGAAACTGTCGCAGCCTGGGCCTGCGAGACGCAGGGTAATAATGGCATTGGCGCCGTCGGAGCCGTCGTCGGCGCTACCTATCCTAAGCAAGGGCAGCAATTGCGTCTCGCAATGCCCCGTTCAGTTTTTCTGGCCCCAGGCCTCGGGGCGCAGGGAGGAGACCCGGATACGGTCTCGGCCCTCTCAACTCCAACCGGTCCCGTACTGATATCCGCTTCGCGCGGTATCGGGGCGGTTGATGATCCCGATATGCCGCTCGACGCTTTTCTCGCGTTGATCCGTCACAGGATTGACGGTTTTCGCGACGATCTTGGCCTGCGGCGAGCAATTTTCTCCTAAGTTTGGATGGCGAGGTAGCCAGCCTCTCGACGGGGCGTCAACCGCGAACCGCCACCGTATCTTGCACCCGCTCCGGCGAAGCTTCCCGAGGAACAGAACGGGGACGTCGACTGCGTTGCTATCTGGCAGGCCGGGCGATCACAGACTTGTTTGGCCACCCAATCGAAGTCGGTCATGCACCTCAATCCAAGGGTGCGCCGTCGCGAGTGCGGCCGGTCATCAGATACCATTGTTCAATTTGTCGGTGCACCGATCAGGCGCTCTATCGCCTCGCACAGACTCCACTTTCCAGTGGGTCACGAATTTGAAGAGATGGTCGACCAGTGCGTGAATGTTGAGGCGCCTCGCGCTATCAACCTAGACATACCGCGCCCGGAACCTCGTCTTTGGTCTCAGGTCGAAGGACTGAGCTTTGAATTGTAAGATTGTGCGTTGGATGTGGCGCCGCCATCGATCGACAGCGTCGCCCCGATGATGAACGCCGCCTTGTCGGAGGACAGGAAGATCACCGCCTCAGCCACTTCTTCCGGCGTACCAAAGCGATGCAGCGGCTGCGGATCCATCAGCACGTCCTGCGCTTCCTTGGGCAGGTCGAGCACCATCGGCGTGGCTATCGCCCCAGGCGCGATGGCGTTGATGCGGATCTTCATATTGGCGTATTCGCCCGCGGCTGTCTTGGTCAGCCCGACCACGGCGTGCTTGGCGGCGACATAGGCCCCGGCATTCGGCGTGCCGACCAGCCCCGCTTCTGATGCGGTGTTGACGATCACGCCGCCGCCGTGCGCTTTCATATGCAGAATAGCGTATTTCATGCACAGCCAGACACCTTTCACGTCGATCGCCATGATGCGGTCGAAGTCCCTTTCCTCGATGTCGGCGGTGAAGCCGGTGGCAAGGATGCCGGCGTTGTTGAAAGCGAAATCAAGCCGTCCGTAGGTTGAAACGACCGTGTCGACGAGTTGCTTGACCTGATCGGCCTTCGACACGTCGGTGGGCAGAAACAAGGCCTCTCCGCCCGCCGCCTTGATGATGGCCACGGTTTCCTCGCTGTTCGCGCGCGAGGCTTCGATGTCGGCGATGACGACCCTGGCTCCCTCGCGCGCATAAGCCACGGCGGTTGCACGCCCTATGCCACTCGCCGCGCCGGTGACAAAACCTGCTTTACCGTCAAAGAGTCTCATAATCTTCGTCCTTTCGATGAGAGTCCGCCGTCAACCGATACAGTGCCTTGAGACGAGAGGATTTGTTTCGCCGCAAGCATACGGGTCATGTGAAACCGGCTCCGTTCGATCGATGTCGCTCCACGTTTCCCACCCTGCGGCATTGACCTGCCAGCATCTCAAGGTTAAATCAACACATGATGATTTATGGCATGAATTGGAGTTGCAGGCGTGCCGCCGTTCGATCTCACATTTTCCACGGCTCCGGATGAAGTGCCGGTTATCATGTCTCTTGAGGCCTCGGACGAGGGGCATGCCAGGAAGGTCGCATCGATGGCCATCGCGGAAGCTTTAGGACGCCCTGGGATGCTCGTGCTCCTTGAACCAAGTGGCTGGTTTACGGCTGGTGTGGGTTTCTGGTCGCGGCGCGGTCACTATGTGCTGAGCGCACATCCGGCGCCGACTTCAACCGACGCTGGCAAATGAACTGGTTTCCCTTGCTTGATGCCTGCAAGCGCGCGGAATGTGCCTTCGGCAGTCGCTTTGAGGAGTTGAAGCAGGCGATATTGACGACCTATCGGACCTACGATGCTCATGCTAACGACCGCCTGGATTCAGAATGCGCGCTCTTCATTCTCTGGAGCATCGAGATCGGCCTGCTCAATGCGCCGACATGGTGGTTCGATCGCCATCGTGCGGAAAGGCGATTTGCTAACCTCCTGCGCCGTGGCCTTCGCGAGCAGGGCGTGGAATTTGCTGGGCGGAAAATGGAGGAGGTATATCGGGCCCGATTCCGAGATGCGTTACGCACGATCCGGAACATTCATGTCGAATGGGACACAATCGGATATCTCCAGCCTCCGCTAACGGTGCGCACGACCAAGCTATTCATAAGCTACACGACTGATATTTCTTATCCTCTTTCGTCCGAAGCGCGCGCAGATATGCATCATAGGCTGCACGCTGTTCTAACTGATGGGTGCCGCGCCTGTGTCCTTTCAATCCTGCCGCCTGCGGAATAGCGCATTCTGTCTAAGGCGTTGATCAATTGCGCCATCCGCCACTATGGACAGCGAGGTGACTGTCTGCGGCTCTCTTGATAGCCATCAGACGAAATTGGCGCTCCACCCAGTTCTCACAGCCTCCATAAGATCTTTTGATCTGTATGGATTTTTGGGCCTGTGTCCGATCATGAGAGGAATAGGAGTGGGGCCTCCGACAAGGGGACGTGTCACCACGCCGTTGAGCAGCAGGCGCGCTGCATATTCCGGCAGGAGTGAGAAGCCGCCCACCGAGAGGATGAGTGACAGGGCGGATGCAATATTGGCCGCAGCATGAACCGCGACAAGAGACAGATCCTTCTGCTGAGCCCATGCATCAATGGCTGACCGTAAAGCCGGTGCCGACCGTCGGCCAACAGAGACATATATTTCGTCGATCAGGTCGGCGTAGTCCAATTGCGCTTTTGCAGCGAGAGGGTGGTCCTCCCGGAGGAAGACCATGACGTGATGGTGACCGGCAATCTCGAAATGAATATCGGCCGCATCTTCATCCTGACGCATGAACGCCATATCAAGATTGCCCGTGCGCAGTTCATCTATGATGCGTGGAGACGACGCGCTCATGACCCGAATATCGGCATCAGCAGAGTAGCCGTGTGCCAGTTCCATCAGCCGGGGCAATATGGATAGTTCAAGCCCAGGAAGCACACCGAGGCGAAGGATGGCGGGCGTATTTTTAGCTGCCGCCGCTGCGTCCTCGACCTGTTTGAGAATGCGGCGGCCATGTTCAAGAAAGACCTGGCCAGCATCGGTCAGGACGATGCCACGCGATCGTCGATCGAAGAGCCGGATACCAAGCTCATCCTCCAGTTCGAGAAGCTGTCGGCTGAGCGAAGGCTGCGATGTGTGAAGCAGGGACCGCGCCGCCCCGCTCACGCTCCCTGCGTCCGCAACGGCCACAAAATACCGGATATGACGAAGCTCCATCCATGCCTCCTGAGCATGGCTAGTAGCGCTATCAAGTCTTGGTAAGTCTGGCAACCGCGACCTATCTCCTCCTTGCAATCAAGGCCTGAGCTCGATGGCAAGCAGCCGGGCTCATCGAGAAACAACGCACCGCTTATCGCCTAGTCCCGATGGAGCGGGTGCAATTTCATGGAGCAGACAGGTGAATATACCTCAGAAAATCGGCATTGTTGGATGCGGCGTCATAGGCGCCAGCTGGGCAGCCTATTATCTTGCACGCGGCTTCGATGTGGGCGCTACCGATCCTGCTCCCGGCGCCGAACAAAGGTTGCACGAACTTGTCGCCCAGTACTGGCCCGCCCTGGTCAAAATCGGTTTGGCGCCAGGCGCCTCCATGGATCGTCTGACGTTTGATCCCGATCCTTCCAAAGCGCTTTCGGGCGCCGGTTTCGTACAGGAAAATGGCCCTGAGCGGGTCGACATCAAAAGGACCCTCCTTGCCGAGATTTCGGCCGCGGTGGC
The DNA here is from genome assembly GCF_000445105.1 of Sphingobium lactosutens DS20. Classification (GTDB taxonomy): domain Bacteria; phylum Pseudomonadota; class Alphaproteobacteria; order Sphingomonadales; family Sphingomonadaceae; genus Sphingobium; species Sphingobium lactosutens. The sequence goes on from NZ_ATDP01000081.1 coordinate 15,236, forward strand.
GGATGATGTGATCATCGCCACCTCATCATCAGGCATCCTGATCTCGGAAATCCAGGGCGGCGCAAGCCATCCCGAACGCGTGGTGCTTGGGCACCCGTTCAATCCGCCGCATCTCATCCCGCTGGTCGAAGTTGTCGGCGGCAAAGACACCACGCCCGAAGTTATCGAGCGCACGCTCGCCTTTTACAGGGACATCGGCAAGAAGCCCATCCACATTCGCCGCGAAGTGAAGGGGCATGTGGCCAATCGGCTTCAGGCGGCTCTCTGGCGCGAAGCCTTCTATCTTGTGGATCAGGGAATTGCTTCGGTTTCCGACGTCGATACGGCGATCGCCCATGGACCGGGCCTGCGCTGGGCACTGCTGGGGCCGTTCCTCAATCTCCACCTCTCTGGCGGCAGCGGCGGCATCGGACATGTCATCGACCATCTCGGCCCCCCGATCGAATCCTGGTGGCGCGATCTGGGCGATCTTTCCTTCACCCCGCAAGTAAGGGCGCAGGCCGTTGCAGGCGTGGAAGAGGAATTGAGCGGCCGCGCGCTGGCCGCCCTTCAGGATGAGCGCGACGAGGTACTTATCCGGTTGCTCTCGCTCAAGGCTCAAGCCCCCGAACTGCCCTGAACCAGCAATCAATTTTTGAATAGGAATGATGTGATGAGCAATATCATCGAAGGTCGCATCAAGACGGCGCTGGCGGAGCCGCTGACGTCCGACGACAGGATCGATCCGGCAAAGGAACTACAGGAAGTCCTTTCCTCGGTCGGCCTGAATTCGCACGATGCCGGCGGTACTATCAGTTTCATTGGCAAGGACCCGGTGATTTCCAGCCCCTGGCCGCTCGCTACCATGGCCGGTGTATCGCTGATGGCCAAGGCGGTGGCCTTTGCCGGCATATGGAAGACGCGGACCGGGGAGGGGCAGGATCTGTCCGTAGACCTGCGGCAAGTCCTGCACCGCCTCTGCCCCTTCTACGATAAGAAATGGGAGATGCTGAACGGATATGCCCCGGGCACACCGTCCGATCCCACCAATCCATTCATGCCCAGCCACATGTATCAGACGCGTGACGGGCGCTGGATCCAGTTGCTCAATATCTACCCCCGGACCAAATCGGCGGCGCTGGCCCTGCTGGGTTGCAATGACAGCGTCAGCGCCATCTCCGCTGCCGTGCGCGGATATGATGGGCTCGATCTCGAACGGCGCTTTAACGAGGCGGGCTTGCAGGCGACACTTGTGCGAACCGCGGAGGAATTCGTGGCGACCGAGCAGTTCGGCTATCTCAAGGACATGCCGCTCGTCGAAATCACGAAGATCGGTGACAGCGATCCCGTTCCGTTTACCGCCGATCCTAAGACACCGCTCGACGGCATTCGCGCGCTCGGCCTCGGCCGGGTGATCGCGGGCGCCGGGCTCGGGCGCGCGCTTGCCTATCATGGGGCGGATGTTCTCAATATCTGGGGACCGAACGACTTCGAGATGGATCTGACCTATTACACGGCCAATGTCGGCATGCGGTCGGCCACCATGGACCTGAAGCGCGCCGACGAACTGGCGCGTTTCAAGGTGCTGGCGCAGGACGCCGACATCATGTTCTCCAACCGCCGTCCCGGCTTCCTTGGTCGCTACAACCTGGCCGCAGAGCAGATGGCGGAACTCAAGCCAGGGCTGATCCACGTCGACATGTCGCTCTACGGCTGGCATGGGCCTTGGGCGGACCGCATCGGCTTCGACCAGAATGCCGGCGGCGTCAGCGGCGTCTTCGCCCGCGAGGGGACGCCCGAGCGGCCGCAACTGACCGAGATCTTCGTCGTCAACGACTATGCCATGTCCTGGATTTCGAGTGTCGCCGTGGCGGCTGCGCTTCAACGGCGCGCGGTCGAAGGCGGCAGCTATCGCATCCGCATTTCGCTGGCGCGCCTGTCGATCTGGCTGCTGAAGATGGGCATATTCGACAAGTCCTATGCGGCCTCGATCGCGGGCACGCCCGGCGACCACGAGTATCTGGCGCCTGAAATGTTCGAAGCCGATACACCTTGTGGGCACTACCAGGGCGTTACCGATCAGGTGCAGATGTCCCGTACGCCGGGCTTCTACGCCACGCCGCTCGTGCCCCGCGGGTCGAGCAAGCCGGAATGGCTTCCCCGCTGCTGACGGGGCGACGCCCCGGGCCTGATCTTCCCTCGTCAGGCCCAGGTAACCAACAGAACAAGGAAAAGTGACATGAACAAGAGCTTGCGCGAAAGCCTTATCGGCGCCTGGAAACTGGTCTCCTATGTCGAAAAACCGGTCGATGGATCGCCAACCGTTCATCCTTTGGGCGAAGATGCAACGGGTATCATCATGTACACGCCGGACGGTTTCATGTCCGCCCAGTTGATGCGATCGGGCCGTCCGCAATTCGCGTCAGGAGACTGGTTCGGCGGTTCGGATGACGAGTATCGCCAGGCGGGGAACTACATAGCCTATTCCGGTCCCTTCCATGTGAATGAAGAGGATCAGACGCTGACGCACAGCATGTTCGTTTCGTACTTTCCCAACTGGCTCGGCCAGACCCAGCCTCGCGTCGTCAGGCAGGAAGGCGACCTGCTCCACCTCAGCACAGCGTCGCCAATCCAGTCTGGAGGGAAGACCGTCATGTCGTATCTGACATGGACGCGCGCCGGTAACTGACCAAGAGCAGCGCCAAGCGCGTGACCTGGTTTTGCGCGATCTGTTTATGATCGACCGGCCCGTGGATCGAAGGACTGCGGGCCGGTATATTTTTGCAGAAAGGTTCTGGCGACCGCTCCGCCGTGCCCATGCCCTCACTACCTGGGCACAAAAGCCTCACAACTCAACGAGGCGCATCAAATCACGCCAACCAACGGTCGATCGGTTTGGCGCCGGACTACGGGACATGGCTGCGGGTGCGGCAATGATCAACTCGAGACTCCCGCAGCGCCACTTCGGCTCCTTGGTGCCCTTGGTGAGTGGCCGATCAATGCGATCGTTCGCGCATCGCCATGCCGAGGGCGGGTGAGGTGCGCCGGCGCCACATCAAGAGAGGCGCATCAATGCGTCAATGCAGCTTGAGGCGCGGCCGTATGACCTGATTGACCTTGCCGACGGCCATCAACGCGAGACCCCGCAGCCAGCCATGGACTGCCAGAACATGCATCCGATAAAGTGATGTGTAGACGAATCTCGCCAATCGACCCTCGACCGCGAGGCGTCCGCCTATCAGATTGCCCATCAAGCTACCGACGGTCGAAAAGCGGCTGAGCGATACAAGCGATCCATGGTCGCGATAGACAAAATCGAGGAGGGGCTTATTGGCGGTGAGCCGCAAAAGATTTCGGTAGACCGTCGACGCCATTTGATGTGCGGCCTGAGCGCGCGGCGGTATCGGCCGCTCGGTACCTGGAAGGAGGCAGGAACAACAATCCCCCAACGCAAAAATCCGCTCGTCCTCTGTCGTCTGGAGGGTGGGACGCACAAGAAGTTGGGACGCGCGATTGACCTCGAGACCATCAAGATGGCTCAACAGGGCATGGCCCTTTACGCCAGCCGCCCATACCATGAGATCCGCGTCGATCCGTTCGCCCTCTTTGGTAATGATGGCGTGCTTTTCGGCACTCGTGACGGGCACGCCCGCGAGAACCCGGACACCTAAAGCTTCGAGTTCCGCCTGCGCGGCCTTGGCGAGACGCTCTGGCAGGGCTGGCAGTATGCGCGGCCCTGCTTCGACCAATGTGACCTTGAGCCTGCTCTCGTCGAAGACCTCAAGGCCGTAAAGACGAAGCGCCGATGCGGCATTGTACAACTCGGCACTCAGTTCGACGCCGGTAGCGCCTCCGCCAATGATCACTACCCGCACATATTCATCGACTGTGCCGTCAGCACTCATCCGTCGGGATACTCTGAGGCAATGATCGAGCAGCTTCGATCGGAAGCGGTCTGCCTGGGCGCGTTCATCAAGAAAGATACAATTTTCGCGAACGCCTGGCGTACCGAAGTCGTTGCTGACCGAGCCGATGGCAAGCACGAGATAATCATATCGTATCGCATGGCGGCCAACGATCTCGCTGCCATCCTCGTCACGGACCGGAGCAATGATGACCTGGCGCTTTGTCCGATCGATCGTCTCGAGCGTACCGTAATAGAAGCGGTAGCCCCAACGATGGCAATGACCGCGATATCCCACCTCATCAAGATTGGCATCGAGCGAGCCAGCCGCGACCTCATGCAGTAGCGGTTTCCAGACATGAGTGTGGTTCCGATCGATGAGGATTATGTCGTGATTCTTTCGCCCAAAGTGCGCACCAAGTTTTCTTACCAACTCGAGCCCGCCTGCACCGCCGCCCACCACGACGATCTGGGTTTTCTTCGTTTTGGCCACCTGTTGATTAGATCCAGGACGTGAGCTGGTATCGATCGTCATCGCGTACGCCTCTATACTAGGTTCATTGTGAGTCGTCAGGCTGCCAGATGAAAACTGCCTGCCGGGACATCCCAGGACCGGCGGCCGCGCCTGCGTTTGTCAAGTAGGGGCCAGCATCGCTGTCCAGGCACACGGTTCTGAGCCAAGTTGGGCGTATGGCCCGTGATCCAGGCGCCTTCCATGACGGCATGGGCTGCCACCGCACGGCGAAATCCGCCTGGACCTCGCCGTGCAGCGCGCCCTGTCACGCCGTGATCAAGCCGGCAATTACCTGTTCGGCGCCTTCGCTATAGGGCGCGCGCATCAGGAGGTTCGACTCGCCGCCTTCGCTCTGCACGAATACAGGCTTCGTATGGCTCAGCGCGCGGAAGCCATATTCGCCATGATAGTGGCCCATGCCCGATGCCCCGACGCCGCCAAATGGGAGCGTATCGAGAAATACATGGGTCATTGCATCGTTCACGATCAACGCGCCCGATGTGGTCCGCGCAGCAACCTGAGATTGGTCGTCCGCATTGCTGCTGAACAAATAGAGCGCCAATGGACGAGGACGGGCATTGATGTAAGTGATCGCATCATCAAACGTCTCGTAGGTGACGACGGGCAGCAGCGGCCCAAAAATCTCCTCCTGCGCAACGCGCATCTCGTCGGTCGCACCCAACACTAATGTCGGCGCAACCTTGCGATTGCCAAGGTCGGACAAATCTTCGTTTGCCGGGTTGAGAGAGACCAGGGTCGCACCCTTGATCCTGGCATCTTCGATAAGGGCCTGCTGCCGCGCGAATCCACCCGCATTGAGCATGGAGGTATAGTCATCATTATCGCGCAGGCTGGGGTACATTGCGGCCACCGCCGCTTTGGCCTCCTCGACAAAAGCCTCCACGCGATCGGCCTGGATCAGGATATAGTCGGGAGACAGGCAAATCTGCCCGGCATTGAAGGTCTTTACCGTAAGAATCCGCTCGGCCATTTGCCGCAAGTCGGCGTCGGCACAGACGAGTACGGGCGATTTGCCGCCCAGTTCAAGGGTTACGGGAACCAGATTTTCGGACGCGGATCGCATTACATGATGCGCAACCTGTGTACTGCCGGTGAAGATCAGATGGTCGAACGGCTGCGCAGAGAAAGCCGATCCCGTGGCGGGGCCTCCGAGCACCGTGGTCAGTTCATCCTGCTCGAAATATTCGTCGATCAGGTCCGCCAGCAGCTGGGACGTCGCCGGCGTCAGTTCCGATGGCTTCAGCATAGCACGATTGCCTGCCGCGAAGCAGTTTGCCAGCGGGCCAAAGGCCAGCACAACAGGAAAATTCCAGGGGCTGATAATACCGGTCACGCCCAGCGGCTGATACTCGACCCAGGCTCGGGTGCCTGGGAATGGTTCCAGTTGCGGCTGGGGTCGCATCCATTCGTCGATATGGTTGAGATTGTAACGCAGCCCTTCCACGGATGCGAGGATGTCGGCGAGCAAGGTTTCCTGTCGGCTTCGCGTTCCGAAGTCGGACGAGACGACATCGATAATCGCCTCCTGATGCGTCCGCAACAGATCGATTGCCCTGCTGATGCGGTCCTTGCGCAAGGCAGATGAGGGCGGCCCTGCTTCGAACTGAGCCTGTTTCATTCGATCGAGCTGCTCACGGATTTGGTCTGCCGAGGGATCGTCGGGAAGTCGCAAATTGGGCATGTTGTGTGTCCGTTGTTAAGAAGGGGGGGGGCGCGTGTCAATCGTGCGTGAGAACGAGACGACCATTGACCTTTCCGGCGCGAAGCAGCTGGATCGCTTCGTTGACCTCACCGATTGGAACTTCCTGCACGGGAATAGGCTTGATGGCGCCGGCGCGGACATAGGTCATCAATTCGACCATCTCATCGAGGCTGCCGACGAACGAACCGGCAATGCTGACCTGACGAATTGCAAGCAGCGGAAGTGACACATGGGCCTCGCCGCCGAACAATCCGACAATCACGAGTTTGCCGCTTGTCTTGAGTTGATCCAGTGCGAATTCCGCGGTGGCGGGCGCCCCTACAAAATCCACGACACCAGCCAGCCCGCCGGTGGCTTCACGCAGTCGGTTTGCGGCATCAGGCGTTGAACTGTTGATCGTGAGGTCGGCGCCATACTGGTCGGCGGCCACCTTCAATCTCTCGTCATTGACATCGACCACGGCGACCTTCTGAAATCCCGAGCCCTTGGCGATGGCGAGCGCCATCATGCCGACCCCGCCGGCACCAATGATCGCGATCCACTGATCCTGTCGTCCGTCGAGTTTTTTCAGGGCCGAAAAGGAGGTGAGCCCGGAGCATGCATAGGGACCTGCCAGTAGAGGATCGACGCCCCTCGCTTCGATCAGGAATTTGGGCTCGCGTACCAGGAGATGGTCTGCCTGTCCGCCCGGCTGCTGCATTCCGATAACCTGCGGACTGCCGCACTGGTGATCCAGTCCTCGGTTGCAATATTCGCAGTCACCGCAGCCGATCCACGGATAGACGATGACCGGACGGCCTCGGTCAGCTTCGACCAATCCCGCTTCGGGGCCGAAATCGACAATGACCCCGAAGGGCTCGTGCCCGAGAACGAAAGGCAGGTTCACGCCGAGTGCCGCCAATGGCAAGCTATTGCCGCCACCTAGATTGAGATGGCCCTCGTGAAAATGCAGATCGGAATGACAAAGACCACAGGAATGCACTCGAACCAGCACTTGCTTTCCGGTCGGCCTGTGCAGTTCGGAAATACGTTCCTCCAGCGGTTCGCCAAATGCGACCACCGTCTGCGCTTTTACGGTTTGATTTTCCAAGGGTGAGTGCCTCTCTTATTTGACATACAAATTGTAATCGATGGAATCATTTCAGCCTGGGTTCTTGAATATTCCCGTCATCGTCAAATCGGGCGAAAGGATTTTGAGCGTTAATAAGCGTACACCGACTTGTCTGCGCGCCGTTGCGTGCAGTGTTCATGCCATTTTGTGCAAAGTTGGCTTCAAATTGAGGCTCCGACGCGCTAGCCGGTCTTCAATGGTCAGAAGCCAATCTCCATCGTCGATATGGTATCTGCCAGTCGCGTTGAAATTGGAGGTCAGGCTCTAACCCGCACCTGGTTGCGGCCCGAGACGCATCGAGTCCGGAAACTTTTGTTCGGCGGTCCGCCGCCCCGTGCCTGTCTCGGCAGACCAGCAATTTGCCGCACATTCCGCGGCTATGTGTCGCCTCTGTGCCTTGGGGGTACGCTGGCAAGACCTTGCTACTTTTCCGCCGATTGGGAGACGGGCTGGCGCGCATATTGGCCGCTAGAGTGCGGCCCCGATGACACCGATCGTGTCAGACCACAGGCTGATACTGGTCAACGAAGGGTATTAGGCGGATCGGCGAGCGAATTCCCCGGCGAGTGAACTCAAGCCAGGCTCTCTTGGCACCTTTGTCGTCGATCTCGCGTGCCGATATTCCGTCGGCGTCATACCCAGTTGTTGTTTGAAAAGCCTCGCGAAGTGGGTCGCATCGGGAAACCCTGCGTCCAGAGCAATATCAGTGACGTTTCTGTGGGACTGGCCGGGATCAGAGAGGATGGCGCAGCTCAAATCGATCCGATACTGCTGGATGGCCTTGTACGGCGTCTGCCCGTTCCGCTTCAATACGTTGTACAGGGTACGCCTGGAAACATGCAGGACGTCCGCCAGACCCTCCACCGAGAATTCGGGATCGGCGCCGTATGCGCGGATCGCCTGGTGCGCCTGGGCGAGAAGAAGGGTTTCGCGTGACATATCGAGGAAAGCACCGTCATTGTCCATCGATCGACGTATGCCCGCCTCGATAAGCGTCGCGATCGCATGAGCCGTTGCCGCAACGTCGTCGCGCCCTGCCTCGACCTTACCGTCCAGGCACGCGCTGATGGTTTCGAACGCAATCGCCATGTTACCGGCGATTGAATAGGTTTGCTCGGCCCGGTTTGCATCAGCAAGAAATCTTTGAATCGATATCGCTCCAACCGGCATCGCTACCGCTACGCAATCATAAGGTTCGTCAGAATCGAGCCGGTAGGGGCAGGCTGGATCATAGATGGTCCACATGCCTTCCTTCAGAATATGGGCGCTTCCGTTGCGCCATAGTCTGGTCTGACCCCTGGTGATAAAAATCAGCTTCACATAATTGCCAATGTCGGCGGCTTTCCTGTTCCAGTGCGCGCCGACACCACTGATCGACAGTCGGGCAAATCGAAGCGCCGAAAGGCTCGCAAACTGTCCCAGAAGCTCGGGCTCGCCATTTGGCATAGCGTCGTCGCTGACCAGAGAGAGCGGAAGCAATGCGCTCGTGACCGCGAGTTCGAGATCCGCAAGCCTGGTCCTATAGGGGCTTGTCGCCTCGTCGGCAAAGCCCGGTGGTGCCATCTCGGGACGTGTTGGTGCGGTGCGTATGAACATGTCGGCTCCAGCCTGCGCTTTTCTCGTCTGTTGCTGCGATCAGATCACTTGCGGCCGTCCTGCCTCTGTCCGTATGAAGAACCAGACTGTATCGCGGCATGCTTGCAAACTCCGGGCGAATGCCATAAATCATCATATGTTGATTAAATCAGAGGATGGCTGGCGTCAATGCCATTGGGTCGCACCAGGGTTGAAAATGACAGGCGTGGTCGCGGGAGGCCGCGGCAAGGGTTGGAGGCAGACTCCAAGGAGGTCGCGCGGATCGCCTTCGCCGCGTTTGCGGCTTCGGGCTATGAAGGCGCGAGCCTGCGTGAGATCGCATCTGCGGCCAATGTCGATCCTGCCCTGGTTTCTCGCAGATATGGATCAAAGCTGGGGCTGTGGAAATCCACTGTAGATGAGCTTGCCCGACGCATGGCTGCTGTCCACACGCCGATCGCGGAACTGTGCGAAGACGGTTCGTCCTATCCCGCTCGACTGAGCATCGCGCTGCGAAAATTCGTCGCTTTCAGCACCGAGGTCCCAGAACTCGGGCGTTTCTTTGCCGATGAAGTGGCAAAGCCGGGCGAGAGGCGGGACTATATACTCGAACATATTTGGCGTCCGCATTTTGATACGGTCCAGCCGCTGATGCGCGAGGCCTGCGATACCGGTCTTGTAGAAGTAGACGATCCGGATTTTCTCGTTTTTCTCCTCATTGGCATGGTTGCCATGCCCTTGATGATGAACTCCGTCATCAAGGATGAGCTGGGTATCGACGACACCCAGCTTGCAGAACGGCTCAGTCGCTCCGTCGAGCGGCTGTTTCTTGGCGGATGAAGGGGCTTGGTCAGAACGGCTGAGCGATGCGCCTTAATCCGGCGCATCATCAGGGGCGCTACGTCGGCCACGCGATGGGAGCATGCTATTACCCGAAGACGCCATTTCTTTCGAAACTCGGCACAAAGAACGGCGTGTCCCGCCTCAGGCTTGTTTTTCCCTAGAAGAGCGGCGCGCTCTTTGGCTGGGAACGATCGACCCCGTTCGATCGTGCGAACAGCAGACCGGGAGGTGGGGACGACTCAACAGGCTATGGAAAGCTCGTTGACCTGGGTTTGAGGGCGCGGCCGGATCATCCAAGGATCGCGATTGATCGCGGCGGTGCGGCAACCGCACCGACGAGTTGCGGAATTCTGATCGATCCGCAATTAAGCGAATGCGCCTGCAGGAACTATTGCCTGACAAGCGACCTGCTCATTCGAATTCTCATGATCAGGGCGCTGACCTTGGCAGAAAACGTTCGACAATATCGCGCGCAAGGCGGGCAGGGCGATGCGTTCTCGCATCGATGCAGCACCAACTCGATCGGACCTCGGCAAGCACTTCCTCGCCTCGTCTGATGATTGTTTCGTAGAACGCCCTGGCCCCCTGAACCTTTTCAAGCAACACGGTGGCAACCACTTCGTCGTCCAGAAAAGCGGGCCTGCGATATGTGATCTCATGCTTCAAGGCGACCCAAAGACGGCTCCTCACGGCATCTGCTGGAGCCAGCCGCTGCCAGTGGTTCAACACGGCGGCCTGAACCCATTTGAGATAGCTGGCATTATTTACATGCCCCATGAAGTCGATGTCATCCTCGTCGATAACGATAGCGTAGCAATAGAGATTGGCATAGGACATGGCTCGATCATAGCATGAATGCTGCAGCGCAGCGAGCTGCAACTCGCCAATTGCGTCGTCGGACCCGAACTGTTTTCCGTGCAGCCGCTCTATGAGTCGTTTCGATGGATCTGTAGGAGGGCGGCAATATACACGCTACCCAACCGCAGCGCTTTTCTCGACCAATTCGGAGAGAAAAGGGAGGTCGGCGCGGTGCCGACCTCAATTGGGAGAGGATGCCTGAAAGGCACCCCCACCTTCTACGAATTGCTGCACTGCGCAACCCCTCAGATTCGAATGTCTGTTATGTTATTCGGAATGAGTAGATGCCACAAACCACGAGGATGAGATCCCGGCAGACGAGCAATGCTGGAAAAAGCTAGTTTGTTGGAAGCTCTCGCGGGGCTGGCGGCTTTGGGAGCCTTGCCGAGGAGGGGTTTGCTCCGGCTGCATTCGCAGAGATGAAGCCCCCGACCGTGTCGACCGAACTCTAAAAATACCGGCGAGCATTTACCTCTTGCGACGTTCCGTCAGGCTAAGAATATTGCAACTGTGGCGGTGCAGTGCGTGGGAAACGCCTTGAGCGCTCAGGACCCAAAGAGCGAATGACAGACGGATCAGAGAACAGCCAGACCACGATCGCGAAAAATGATGAGCGCCTAGGAACTGGCAACTCGTCTGACCCAGCTGTCAGGTTGCTCGCTGTCCTGGAACAGGAATATCCCACACTGCTTCCCAGACTGTCGGCCCACTTGCGATCTCAAGAGGCGGCTGCGGACGCGCTGCATGACACCTACCTCAAACTGCGATCTGGACCTGCCGTGTCTGACGTTCGACAACCGAGGGCCTATCTCTATCGCATGGCTATAAACCTGGCCCTTAACAGCATGCGACGGGCTGCTCGCACAGCCTCCGTCGACAAGGCCGAACTCGAAGCCGTGCCGGACGCCGCGCCGGATCCGGAAAGGGCAGCACTGGCTTCCCGTGAAATGGAACATGCGATTGCCGCGCTTCACCAATTGCCGCCGAAGAGCCGTGCGATATTCCTGGCGCGATGGCGCGACGAGAAGGCCAACGAGGAGATCGCCGTCGCGTTCGGAATGCACAAGCGATCTGTCCAGAAGGATCTCGCGCGCACGGAACTGCACCTGCGCAGGCTGCTCGGCCGCATGAGGCATGAGTGATTCTCAAGTTCAAGGTTTGGCTGGCGCTCGCAGTTTGAAGGCAGACCATTTTGCGATCGAGAAATTTCTTCTGAAGCAGGGCGTCTTTGCGCCTTCCCAGGTGTCACAGCCTTGGGAATGACAGGGCCTCCTCCCAAAACGAGGCGTGGGCGCTAGTGCGCGCATCGTCATGCAGGTGGTGGTCGATGAGGTAGAGCGCCTGAATCCCACGGCGCGCAAGCCTGCCTCGCAACCCATGGGGGTCGCCATGGCGACAGAATGCGTATGACGTCGAGCGCATATGCGCTCCGGTCTCCGGCGCACTTGCAGGCGCCGGACGGACATCGAGGGCAAGACCACCGAAGCCGCGCCGACCACCGGCCCTTGCTTGCACCTTGGCAGGTCAGCATCGCGAAACGCTTCATGCTCGATCATCTCGCCGAAACTCTGCATGTTGCTGAACTCGCGCGCCTGTGTCGGCTTTCTTCAACCTATTTCGTACGGGCCTTTGCCAATACTGTCGGCATTGCTCCCTATGCCTGGTTCCTCGGTAGACGGGTCGCGAAAGCGCAGTTTCTCCTCACCAACAGCGCAATGTCACTTGCCCAAGTGGCATTGGAATGTGGCTTCTCCGATCAGGCGCACTTCACCAACACCTTTGGGAAGGCCACAGGAACAACTCCGGCGCGATGGCGAAAAACCCCGCCTCGGCCGCCGGATGACTGGACGCAATCGCCCTGAAAGAAGAACCGGGAGCCGCATCCCGACTTGGGCTCAGGGGAGCGCCTTGATCCTGCTCCGCCGCGATAGTTGCGATGCCCCGTTCACTCGCTCCCCGGCGCTGTGTGACCGTGCGCGACTGCGCGGCGCTGGGCAGTCCTCAGCGAGCCGTCGTCATGTGCGGGACGGTTCCACCGCATTGACGACCGGAGTGCGACGAGACCGGCAGCGGGCGTCCGCGCGTCGCCGGTCCACGTCTTCACGCGTTCAGCTTGTCCTTCACCGCCTTGGCGGGTGCGAAGGTCAATTTCTTGGACGCAGCGATCTGAATGGTTTCGCCAGTCGCCGGATTGCGACCTTCGCGAGCCGCGGTTTCCTTGACCTTGAACTTGCCGAAACCGTTGAGGGAAATCTCTTCGCCGCCTGCTGCGGCTTGGGCGATCGCGACGAACACGGCATCGACCGTTTTGCGCGCATCGGCCTTGCTCAGGCCGGATTCGGCGGCCAGCTTGTCGGCCAGATCACTATTATTCATTCAAAAACTCCCATTGTGTTGCAATTGTTCGATGCGGGCGAGGCCGTCTATATCTTTGCCTGCAACTCAGCCAGCTTCTCTTGGCATAGCTCGTTGACGACGTTGCCCAGCAGTTCAATTCGCTCCGAGAGATACGAAAATTCCTCGTCGGTCATCTGGAACCAGTCGGAGTGGCGCGCCTTCACATATGCGTCCTTGAGCTTCAGGAAACGTGCCTCAAGCTTCCGTTTGTCGCGTGGCCAGACATCTATGAGCTTGGGCGACAACCTCTCTGCCAACTGCCGCAGAAATTTGATGTTGTGACTGTATGGTGTGTAGAAAGTGAAGACGAGCAAGATGCAATAATAGAGCCGCTCGCACGCCTGCTGCAGGTTGTAGGCAGCGTCCGGATACTGCTTGTTCGAGTAACAGAACTGATATGTCATCCGCGAGGATACGGCCAGCCCAAACCACTGGTCATAATAGCCTTTGGCCATGTCGTACGCCTGCTGCGGCGTCTTCGGCCTGGGCTTGTGCAGCTCGCTGTCGTCGGCCTGATAAAGGGCGATGCCCTCGCGGGCGACATCCATGAAGAAATAACGGCCATGCGCCAGCCCGTCATTCACCTCCTGCAGGGTGTGAACGATGAAATTGACCGGTGTCCGCAGGCGGTTGAGGATCATGGTCTCGCGGTCGAGGCGTTCAGCCGCCTTTTCCCAATATTCGAGCCGGTCGGTCAATTCTTTCTGGTTGACGATGATGAGCAGGTCGAAATCCGATCGATAGCCGCGCTCGGTGTGCGGCTCATGGACCCAACGCCCGGTCGCGTATGAACCGTAGAGGATGATCTTCAGGATGCGGCCCAGCTTGCGGGGGCCGGTGGGCTGGCCATGCGCGTCCTCGAATTCCTCAAACAGGATCTGGATGACCCGATCAAGTTCGCGTCGCTTGTTAGCCGGCAGATGGTCAAGTTCGGTCTTCACGGCTCTTCCGCTGCTCCGCTCAATAGGGCCTCCAGGAGGGGATGGCGTTCCTTCGCGAATGGATTGGCCACGGTGACGCCCCCCCAAGTGAATCCATCCTGCAAATCCTCGGATAGCAGCAGGCGACAGCCAGAATGGGAAGCGGCGGCGAGAATGACGGCGTCCGAGGTAGGCAGTCGATGATCGGTCGCCAGATCGAGTGCTGTCATCATCACGTCGGCAGAGGTGTCGACGGTCGGAAAGGTGTCGCGCCAAGCTAGCAGCGCATCCCGAGCCTGGGCGCGGGGACGCTCCGCCTTGCGCACCAGGACATTGAACAATTCGCCCAGCACTTGCACGGGAATAACCGCGCCATCGGTCGGAATCCGGCGCACGAGAGCAAGCGCGGTTGCACGCTTTTCGCTGTCGTTCACGCCCTCGGCATAGGCGAGAATGTTGGTGTCGAACGCGACCTTCATCGTCCGTCGTAAAGCTCGTCGCGCGTCCAGCGCCCGGCCTGGACAATATCCTGTCGCTCAAGCCGCGCAAGCAAGGCAGCCCGGGCTCCAGAGGCAGTTTCATCTTCACGATAGGCGGGAATTATCCGCGCGACGGGGCGGCCGTGGCTCGTTACAACATAGCTGTTGCCCTCACGGACACCCCGCAGGATCGTGGAGAATTTGCGGTTGGCGTCAGCGGCTGAGACTGCCTGTTCCATTGACTCATCCAGAAAATAGTTATATTGCCTACTCTAGTGCCTGCGGCGCGTTTGGCAAGCGTTTTCGAAGGCGTTTGCTGATCCTCCGCAATGGTTGCAGTGACATGCTTTGGACTCTATTATTAAGCGGTCCAGTTTTGCGATAATATCGATATGCAGAATTTCCAAAATCAGAGCGCAGGATCGACCAACCCGCTCCCCTTGATGTGGGGGCGATGGCTATGGGCGCCTTGGTATGCCAAGCTCTGGTGGACTGTTATTCCCGTCTGGTGGCTTGGGATGGTTGCATCTACGCGTATTGACGCGCTGGAAACATTTTATCGCGGAGCGCTCGCGGGCTACCTGAATATCCTCTTCTTTCCGACGACCGCCCTTATGGTACTGGGTGTGGGTTATGTCCGGGAGCGTCTCGACAACTTCGTGAGACAGGGTGAGGGAAGGCCGCTGTCCGATGCGGGCGCCGAAACCGAGAGACAGCGTGTTTGGGAAGAGCATGATCGGGCGATGGAAGACCTTGCCGCCACGACAGATATGTTCGACCCTCGGTCAGGGGCGCTCTGGATCGGCAACCCTTTAAACTCGCTCAATCCAGGCTACATCGATCCCCATACCGGAAAGCACCGCTAGCGTTTCTTGAAGCTACTGTCCCCGTCACCAGGACTACCGGCGATATCCGTCGAAAAGCTGCCTTTTGCCAATACCGAGTTTTGCTCAAGGGAGGTTAGCGGCCCTGTGATATCAAATGTGGCGCGCCCATTGTCCGCATCCTGAAGGTAGCGATTGCGCACGCCTTCGCTTCCCAGGATGCGGTTCGACAACTCACGGGAGAAAGTTGTCGCGGGATCGCTTGAACGCGCTGCGGAACGCTCAGCGGCAGCAATCGACTCCCGCACGTCATAGTTGACGATATCCAGCGTTGATCCGGCAGTCTCACTCGTGGATCCAGTATCCCTGCTGTTAAATCCGACGCCCGCGCCAACTCGCCCCGACGTTGATTGTACCTTCTGTGGCCCTTGAGCCTGCCGACCCTGCGTTCTTCTGCCTGCCCCAGGGATACCTCCACCAACATCCTCATTTTCGGTCACTCCGACCGAACGACCGAGTTCTAGATTTACGCTTGTACCCATCGTCGTCTGATCTTGGGCCGATCGTGACAATGTTCTCTGCCATCCAGTTTGCGCCATTATTGCCTGCACATCGCGCTGGAGCGTGTCGGCGACCTGTGGCTTGAGCCGCCACTCGCCCTTGCGGTCCATTTCGAACCCGCCCCGCAGCCAGTTTGAGAGCATGGCCTGACCTTCGGCGCCGCCGCCCATGAAGTGCTCGATCGTGTCCGGCCCAGCTTGCTTGCCGGCCTCAAATCGCGTGCTGGTGTCGCTGCGAGCCGAGCGGCTGAAATCCGTCCCGCTGGAAACGAGCAGATCATTATGCGAGAAACTGAAACGTGCGTGGCCGCCATTCGCGATCGCGCCGAGCTGGCTTTCGTTGATGAGGCCAGCCTTCCACATGGCGGCGGCGGTTTGCGGCGTCAGGTTCAGGCTGAGATCGCCATTCTGGTCCATGGCAATCTGGCGCTTGCCGAGGTTGATGCCGTGCTCGGCGAGCAAACCTTGCATGCGAGTCAGGCGTTCACGATCGACAATCGATGTAAGTCGCTCGTTGCGCGCGCGATCGGCGATTCCGGCCGCACCGCCCTCCGCCAGATCGACCTGGTTGCCAGCCGTGCGGCTGAGGGCCTCGATGAAGCTGTCGAGCCGTGCTGCCTCTCGCGTGGAAACTCCTGCCGCAGCCGCGCCCTCGGCAAAGCCGAAATTCTCCGACTGCCGGCGTTGCTCGCCGATCCGCGCCGCGTCGCGCGTGCCGGAGGTTCCGACCTCGCGCTGCGCGTCGAGCTTGCCCGAGCGCTCGGCGAAATCGTAGCCGGCCGCCTCACGCGTCCGGCCGTAGACGCTCGTGCCTTCGCGGCTCGCCTCGGCAGTCGCGCCATCCGCGGTGCCGAGGTGCGTCGCCGCACTGTAACGCTCCAACGCAGCCTCAACCTGTGCCTCGTTACGACCGGTGGCGCGGGAAAGTTGACTGATCGCCGTGCTGCGCGCTTCGCCGGACAGCGCATTGATGAACCCGATGCGGCGGGATGTCTCGTCCACCGACAGGCCCAGCATCGACGCGGCTTCGCGCTGGCCCTGATTGCTGCCGGTGCGCCAACCTTGCTCGGTTGCGACATTGGCGCGTTCGATGCCCGCGACATTGTCGCCAGCATGATCCCGGCGGCCTTCCATCGCACCCACCTGGACTTGCGCGGACGTGAGGTCGTTCCTGAACATCTGTTCCTGGTCGAAAGCATTGGCAGTCAGCTTGGCGAAGGTGGGATCGGCCTGAGCCTCGCCGATCACACCCGACGCCTTGAGCTGTGCGTCCGCGGGAGAATAGCCGGCGCGTTCAAAATGGCGCGTCGCCCCCTGCATCATCATGCCGTAAGCGCGCTGGTCGCCGAATGCCCGCCACTGGACAAGATTCTGGCTGAAGGCGGCAAACGCCTTCTCACCGGCTTCACCTTGCCCGAAATAGCTGGTCCCAAGACTCCTCAACGCATCCTTCTCGGCGAACTGATGGATGGCGGTGGTCGCGGCATTGGCCTGGACGGCGCGCGCGACGGCTGGATCGGCAAGATCGCGGCCACCCAGCGCGGGCGCGAGGCTCCCCAACTGGCGCGAGCCCTCGATGCCGCCGAGCGCGAAAGCCGTGCCGCCAGGTGTTCCGGGGCGTTCGCCCAGGATGTGGCCAGCCTCGCCATAGGTTCGGTTCGCGCTGAAAGCGGAGCGCTCCCCGAAATCCCCAAAGCTCGAAGCGGCCGCCGCGCGGGAGCGGGTTCCGATGGCCGATGCCTGGGCCTCGAGCGCGGAAGCCTGCCCTTCCGCTGTGCCCATTGGTGCCGCCGCGGCAATCCCTTGGCTCGCGACCCCAAGCGATCCCGAGGTGAAGGAGGTGAACACATTGCCGCTGAAACGGAAAACGGTGAACACGAAGGCGCCGGCAAGCCCGGCGGCGGCCGTGCGGAAACTGCCGAAGATTGCAAGCGCCTTCATTGCGGCAGAGGGCGCAAGAAGCCAGGCGTTCGCCGCGAGAGCATTGGATCGCAATTCGGCAAGCGTCGCGGTCGCTCGGCCGAGCGTGAGCTGATAGATGCCCGCGTCGATCACACCCCAGAGCGCCACGAAGACGAACATGCCGAGCGCGAAGCTCGCCACGCGCAGGTTGATCGGCGTCAGAATGAACAGCAGCGCGATCGGGATCATGAAGAGCATGATCCCGAACACCGTGGCACGGATCGTCGGCATCCACTCGTTCGCGACCGACATGGTGGCGAGGCCGTTCGAGATAACCGCGCGATTGGCCATGACCCTGGCCGCGCTGGCCGGTGAATCCTCGAACAGCACGTCGCCGACCGTGTTGCCGAGCAGAATGTGGGTCAGGAAGGCCTGCGCGGTCAGTGGGCGGCCGAGCATCATCTGGCCCATTTCGCCTAGCTGCTCCCGGCAGCGGGCCATCTGCTGGGCATTGCCAGTGTCATAGCCCGTGCGTGCGCAAATCTGACTGGTGTAATTGTCGAACAGCACGGGATCGGACAGGCGATCCGAGATGTGCGTCCAGGCATCGGTGCAACTCACGGTCGTGCCGCCCTTGTCGGCCTCGGTATAGATCGTCGAGAAGGTAGCGGGTCCCGCCATCGCCGCGAACGAGGCCGGCAAATCGGTCGATGTCCGGAACAGCTGATCGTCGTCGACGCCATAGGCAGCCGACACGCGCGCGACCGGATAGCATTGGCGGACATAGTCCTTGATGGTGGCATCGAGAAACACATCGGTCATCGGCCCGCGCGGGCTGACCGCGTTGAGGAACAGGTCGAAACTGTGCCCGCCCGCTCCGAATTCGATCTTGGCATTGGGATCGAGCGTGTTGTCGTCGATCGTCTCGACCATCGCCCGTTCCATCATGTTGGTTGCGCCGGCGACGAGGACGAGAAGGTTGGGAACGCCGCCCACCGGCTGGTAGGCGTTGCGCACCCGGTCATAGACGTGAACCGTGCCGGTCGTAGCGATAAGCCCGACGAAGAGCCCCACGCCGACCAGGATCTGAAAACCGAAAGCGACCAGGCCCATGCCCGTCCCGCGAACGCTGGCGATGATCGCGCCAAGACCGATGCCGACAGTCGCGACGATCATCACGAGTGTCTCGTAGCGCGGATCGCCGAAGATCATCGAAACGAGGCGGAAGGCGTCGACCGTCTCGGCGAACCCGTCATAGGTGTGGAAGCTCGTATCGACCGCAAGCGCGGGCGAAGCGAGCAAAAAAGCGGGGAGGGCGGCAATCAGCCTCGCAAGCCTGCGCATGACATTCGTTCCTATTGGTTGCGGGCGGCAGCGCCGGCGGCGTCGCGAGCGTCGCGGTCGCGTGTCCGCAGGAGCCCGGCGTAATTGGCGGAAAGGTTGGCCTGGTTGAGGGCAGCCATGTAGCTCTGGCGCATCTGCGCGCGCTGGCGTAGCACCTCGTCCCTCAGATCGCGCAGTTGCTCGATACCCTTGGACAGGATCCGCGTCTGGCAGACATTTTTGTTATTGCCATCGGCTGAGCCCGCCACCGTCGCCCCGCGATCGGCATTCGTTACCGTGTAATCGATGGTACGCGTAAGGTCGTTGAGCATCTGATAGGCGAGAGTAAGCGCGACAAGCTCGTCTGTGTCGGCGATCACGGAGTCGACGACGCCCTGCCGCACACCCCATTCGAGCATGCGATAGACCGGCAGCGTTCGGACATTGGCCACGAACTGCCGTTCTTCGGCTGACAGGGCGGCACGGGTACGAATCTTGGTCGCGATCGACTGCATACGCTCGCGGGCCAGGACGAGCGCGCCGCGCCCCGCCCCGTCCTGCGAGCAGTCGGCGCCGGTCGGCGGGAAATTGAGCGAGCGGGTCTGGACCTTTCCTGTCAGGAAGTCCTGCGCACTCTCCGTGTCCTGTGCGGGACATTGCGGAATGGCCGTGAACAAGGGCACGCGATCGCCATCGTCCCAGCGCATATAGACGTCGCCGACCCGGGCGCGCATGACGCTCGCCCAGTCCTCCGCGCCGACGCGCGAGGCGGCATGAGACAGCAGCGAGCCGGTGCGAAAGATATCGGTCACTTCCGCCGGGCAGTTGGCGAGCGCGTCCTTCAGATCCTCAGTAGGGTTGTTGTTGTTGGCCTCGATCTTCTCACGGCTTTGCTGGTAGCTCTTCGCGAATCCCTGCTTGACCGAACGATAGCCGGTCATCTCCTCGATGATCCCCGACATATTGTCGTCGCCCTTCGCGATCTGCACCATCCGGTTAGCGAGACGACAGTCGTTGACCTGAATGGAATTCAGGAAGTTGGTGGCTGCCTCCATCTTACTGATTATGCAAAATTACTACACCGCGATCACTCGCGCCCGGTTCGGAGCCAGACTTTGGACCGAGAACCGGGAAAAGCTGGTCGATAAGCTGAAGCTGCGGTCAGGTGAGAAGACGTCCTCGCTTCAGGGACTAGGCCGTATCGAACGGGACAGCGTCAAGGGGCGGAGCGCCCAGCATGGTGACCGCTGGGATCGTCTTCGCGATGAGCAACGTGCGGAACGTGAGGCGCACAAGGAACGTCAGCGCGCGGCACAAGAGGAACGAGCGAAGCCGCAGCCGGACAGTCTGGCCGCTTATTTCGCGGCCCGAGTGCAGGCGGCAGCCCGATCGTTGGATCAGTGGCTCACCACCCTCCTGGAGCGGGCTCGTGGTGGTGGGGATCAGGCAATAGGACGGGCCGATGGGCACCAGCCACAGTCGCCGTCGCCGCAGGCTCCCGAACCTGCCCACGCTCCCTCCCAAGATCACGGAGGCGGTCATGATCGTTGAAGTTGGCTTATGGCTTGTCGTTGTCGCGATTGTGCTCCTTGCCTGGTTCCTTCGTGGTTCCCGCGCTCCGCTGACACATCGATGGCGGCGTCGGCAGGCACGGGCCATGAGCCGCCAATTGCAAGGCCGCGATCGTTCTCAGCCGGCGGTGATGGCTTTTGCCCGGTTGCGCCGAATGGATCCCTTGGCTTTCGAAGAACTGCTGCTGGAGTGTTTTGAGCGGCGCGCGATCAAAGTGACCCGAAACCGGCGATACACCGGTGATGGTGGCGTTGATGGAAGGATAAGGATCTGCGGTGAGGTCTGGCTTATCCAAGCCAAGCGCTACGCAGATACGATACGGCCCGAACATGTTGAAGCGTTCGCACAGCTATGTGCGGTGAAGCATATACCGGGCCTGTTCATTCACACTGGCCGAACCGGACCATCGACTCGAAAGCTGCTCAATCGGTATCCTTACATACAGATCATATCGGGAGATCAGCTTCTTGCTCTAATCCGCGGTGAACCCGTCTTCGTCAGGGGGGAGCGCATATGAGCGCCCCCATTGCTCGCCCTCGTCGGCGGTCGGGGTTCTATGCGTTGCCGACGCTCGTAGCCGGCCTCATCCTCCAACCCGGTTCAGTCGCAGCGGCGACTGGTCCGATAAGATCTGCCGCCGCAGAACGTGAGATCGCCCGATGCATTCAATCTGCATCGGCGGGAAAACCATGGCTTGAAAAAACGCTCTGGGGACTGCGCGATCAGGAAGCTGGATGGATCGGTGCGGAGGTGCTCAATGCGAATGGCACTCATGACCTCGGCCCACTTCAGGTCAACAGTTCCTGGGTTCCGAAGTTCGCGGCGTTGACCGGCCGACCGGCACTTACCGTCCGATACTGGTTGATCAACGACCCCTGCTTCAATGTGCAGGCCGCGCGATGGCTGTTCCTCGCGGCCTTGCAAACCACTGGCGACTACTGGAAAGCCGTAGGGGTCTATCATAGCCCCACGGGTTGGCGGCAGCATCGTTACGTCGGTTCCGTCGCGACGAAGCTGCGCGAACGATATGGCCGCGCTATCTTCGATTAGGGCTCCTCAACCCGATTTTTAGCGGATCTCACTTTTCGAGGCATCGAGCCACCCGGCTGCCGCTGAAAATTGGCCCATTCATCGAGATCATCGACTGAATATCGTATCCAACGGCCGAATTTGTAATAGGCCGGGCCGCCGCCGAGGTTTCGATAGCAGGCAAGCGAATGACGGGTAATGGTCAGATATTTTGCGGCAAGGGTAGGGGTGATGAGGCGGAGCGGCTTCACATCGTTGAGATGAATCGCCCCGTTCAGCTGATCCGGTGTCAGAAACCGCCGGTCTGGTCCTTCAGCCATGGAAGCCCACCTCCGTCTGCGCGGAAGCGTCAAGCATTCCCCCAGCGATAACGGCGTCTTCGTCGATCGTTGGCGTCTTCGCCGTGTTGTTGCCCTTGATGATCGCGGCACGCCGCTTCGAGACTTTCTCCGCAGCCAATCTCACCTGATCATCTTCGATGTGTACGTAGCGCATGAAGGTGGTGACCGTCTTGTGTGCAGTGAGCGCCATGCCGACTCGCAACGGAACGCCCGAGTTTGCGATATCGGTGGCAGCGCGGTGGCGAATGCCATGGGTTCCGACGTGCGCGAGACCGGCGGCTTCGATGATACGCTTCCAAGCACACCAGTAGCTATGATGGCTCAGATGTCGGTCATGCGTGTGGATCGCAGGGCACACGAAACGCGATCCTTCCCTGCGTGGGACTCGGGCCAGCAGGGTGATGGCTTCCTCGGTCAAAGGCTTCGAGATACCGCCTGTCTTGCTGTCGGGCCAAACCACCCTGCGCTCGTGGAAATCGATCCACTCCCACTGCATGGAGATGATCTCTGACATTCGGGCCGCAAAGGCGAACTGCAGCCTGATCCCAAAAGTGAATGAGGGGTGCTCCAGTCCCTCCGCATCGGCCCGATCGAGATAGGCAAACAGGCTCTCCAGCTCCCGGTTCTTGATGAGCCGGGTACGCTTGCGCTCAGGGTAGCGCGGTATGAGTCGACACGGATTGGTGCCGTCGGCACGGTAGCCCCAGAGTTCCGCGCAGTTAAACATCTTCTTGAGACAGGCGAGGGTCGTGTTGGCGGCGCCAGGCGTGTGAGCGAGTTGCATCATCAAGGCAGACACGTCCGGGCGCGTGAGGTCGGCGACCTTGATCTTCCCCAAAACCGGAATGATGTGATTCTTGATGTTCTGACGGTTGCGCCTGACCGTGCCAGGCTTGTTATGCGGAATGGAGTGCTGCTCGATGAACTGCTCGCAAAACTCCCGGATCGTCGGGTTGGCGCGCGCGCGGGTTTTGTCGAGTGATGGGTCTCCGCCGGCGCGAACCAGCGCTTGCCAATCCTGAGCAAGCGAGCGCGCCTGCTCGACGGTCAGCTCGCCAAACTGACCGATGGCCGGTTTACGGCGATTGCCGCCGACAGTGCGATAGGAAAGCATGAAAACCTTGCGTCCGCTGGGCGTAACCTTGCATAGGAAACCCGGAACGACGGTGTCGCGGAGTTCGTAGTCTGATTTTTCGGGCCGGGCGCTTTCGATGGCGGTCTTGGTGAATTTGAGCGTGGGCATTTCGGTCTCCGGGCTGCCCATTTTCCAGGAGCCACATAGGAGCCACGGGAAAGCGAAGCATGGCGTAGTTGGTCGAGCCTGGGAGCATCATAATGCCGGATAAGTATCTGATAAAGAGAGACTATTCCAACTACAGCGCAACCTGGCGTAGTCGGTCGTAGCACCGATTCGAGAACTCAAAATCCGGTTCCGAAAGGAGTGTCGGTTCGAGCCCGACCACCCGCACCATCCGGTCCGTTTGTGACCATTTTCCTGTTGATGACAAAGTTTGTTCATGCTCTCGGCCCGCATTGCGCTGGCTTTTGAACTAGGGCATATCCGCGTCGGTCGCACTTACACAGAGTCACCATGCAATAAGGGGCTTGTGGAAGCGGGGAATAGTTGCGGCTTTTGGGGTGCCAGGCATTTTGTTCAGGAAGTTTCGGCCTTGGGGAAGGCCGGCCGTCCATGCCGGTTGGGCGCAGCGGGTGACCGCGACGCTCGCCCTCCTTCTGTTGCCTGACGTCAGCGCCATGGCCGCGGGGGAGCAGAGCCTTCTCCTGCCACCCAATCCCGAGCCCTTTTCGCAGCCGGTGCAATCCGACCCCCTGCTGCAAATGTCGCAGAAGACCGGCCCGATGGCGTTGTTCCGCAGCGAAGTGGAAGCGGCCGTTCAAACCAATATGTTGACGCAGGAAGCGCGCGCCGGCGAGCGGGAGGCTGAAGCCGCGCGCGTCCAATCGCGCGCTGCGCTCTTTCCCTCATTGGATCTGACGGTCGACGCCAATCGGTCGCTCGCGCGGAATTTCTCGAACGATCCCGGTAACATTATCGAACGATCGCGACCCGAAGGCCGCACCGACGCGACCGCATCGGTACGCCAGCGTCTGCTGGATTTTGGCGCGACGTCGAGCCGGATCAATGCTGGCAATGCGCGCGTGGGCGCAGCGCGCGCCGCCACTTTCGCGTCCGGGACCGATGTGGCGTTGCGCCTCGTAACGGCCTGGTACAGCATCCTGGCGCAGCGCCTGATGGAGCAGGCGGCGGTCGACTATGGAGCGCGGCAGGCTGAACTGCGATCTGCGGTCGAACGGCGCATCGCACAGGGATTTTCCGCAACAGGCGACCTTCCGCGCGTTGACAGCGCCATTGCCAATGTCCGCACCCGGCTGGCGATGTTCCGGCGCGACCGGGCCAGCGCGGAGGCGCAATATCGCGCGCTTTCCGGGCATGATGCGCCGGACATTGTCTATCGTGTTCCGCTGGCGCTGACCGATCAGATCAGTCAGGACGTTGTGGAGGCCATGGCCCTGCGCGCGCCGATCGTCCAGAAGGCCGAGTCCGAAGCCCGCGCCGCCCGGCAGGATGCCCGCGCCGCCCGGTCCGAACGGCTCCCCACCATTGCCGCCGGAGTCGATGCAGGGCGCTACGGCGTCTTTGAAAATTCGGGCGACTATGACGTGCGCGGGCGTGTGATCGTACGCGCGCAGATCGGCGCCGGCTTCAATGCGCGCGCAGACCAAGCGTCCGCGCGCGCGGACGCAGCGGACGCCTACGCATCGCGCATCCGGCAGGAGGCGCTGCGGGACGTGCAAATGGCATGGAGCGATGTGAAGGGACTGGAGGCGCAGTTGGCGGCCGCCGAGGCCGCTTATCTGGCCAGCCGAAACAATCGCGACGTCTATGCCACGCGGTTCGAAACATCGGGGGGTACCCTGTTCGACCTCGTGACGTCCGAAGACAATTATTTCTACTCGATCGCTACCTATGTGCAGACGCTGGCCGAGCGCGACCTGTCCCGCTTCGTGCTGCTTGCCAAGGCAGGCGCCTTGCTGGACGCGATGCATATTCAGGTGGATCCGGCGGACGAGCGGCAGGACGAAAGGCGCATGCCATGAGGGAAGACAGCTTGCTCGCGGCGCATAAGGCGCGTTTCGCCCCCTGGCTGGTCGAACCGATGCTGCGCAATCGCGCGACCTATATGAAGGTCGCGGTGGCAGCGGCGCTGATCAATATTTTCGCGCTCGTCTCCTCGCTATTCACGATGACGGTCTATGACCGGATCGTGCCGAACGAAGGATCATCTTCGCTCATCGGCCTCAGCATCGGGCTCGTCTTCGTCATCATTTTCGATTTTGTCCTGCGCCTGTTGCGCGTCTATTTCGTCGATATCGCCGGCGCCAATATCGACCATGATGTCGGCGAAACCTTGTTCTCGCAATTGCTGGCGCTGCGGCTGGACCAGAAGCGCGGCTCCACCGGGACATTGACCGGACTGATGCGGGAACTGGAAACGCTGCGAGACTTTTTCGCGTCGGTCACGCTGACGGCCATCATCGACGTGCCGTTCATCATCGTCACATTGGCGGTGATTGCGATGCTGGGCGGCGTTCTGGTTGTGCTGCCATTGGCGATGATCCCGGTCGTCATTGGCGCCGGGCTGCTGGCCACCCCATCGCTTGATCGCCTGTCGTCGCGCAGCCTGGGCGATGGCCTCGTCAAGCAATCGGTGCTGGTCGAAGCAATCGGCAGCCTTGAAACGGTCAAGGCGATCGGCGCTGGCCCGATGCTCAGCCGTCGCTGGCAATCGGCGTTGGTCAGCCATTCGGAAAGTTCGCTGGGCCAGCGCCTTGCCGCCGCCATCCCCATGACGGTTGCTAACAGCGCGTCGACCATCGCCTATTGCGGCATCATCATCGTGGGTGTCGGCCTGTTGCGCAGCAACACGATCACCACTGGCGCGTTGCTGGCCTGCTCGATCCTGTGTGGGCGGGCATTGGCGCCGCTTGCGCAGATCGCCACCTTGCTCTCTCGCCTGTCCGCTACGCGCGTGGCCTACCGGCAGATCAGCGCGCTGATGGAGACGCCGACGGAAGGGCCAGAGGGCGATGCGCTGCATCCCGCACGCCTTGAAGGCGCCATCGAGCTGCGCAATGTCGGGTTTCGCTATCCTGGCGCCCCCGAACGCGCGCTCGATAGCGTCACTCTTGGCATCAAGCCTGGTGAGCGGGTCGGCTTTCTTGGCCGGGTCGGCTCTGGCAAGTCGACGCTCGCTCGTCTCGTGCTTGGCCTCTACGAACCCGAAGAAGGCGTGGTCATGATCGACGGGATCGACGTACGCCAATATGCACCGGCACAGCTTCGCGCGCTGATCGGATCGGCGATGCAGGATAATGTCCTGATTGCCGGATCAGTGCGACAGAATATCTGCCTGGACCGGGCGGCCGTCGACCAGGACGAGATGATACGCGCCGCCGAAATCAGCGGCACGCATCGCTTCATGGGGCAGATCGCCAATGGCTATGATCTGCGCCTGGCCGACAGGGGCGACGGCTTGTCTGGGGGACAGCGTCAGTCGATCGCGATCGCGCGCGCATTGGCAGGCGGCCCGCAGGTGCTGATCTTTGACGAACCCAGCAGCGCCATGGACGCGCAGACCGAAGCGGACCTGATCGCCCGGCTCAAGCCGGAAGTCGCCGGCAAGACGATGATCCTGATCACGCATCGCACCTCTTTGCTCGCGCTGGTGGATCGCATCGTCATCCTGGATGGCGGGAAGATCGTGGCGGACGGACCACGCGATGCGGTCCTGCAACGCCTTGCACGGGGGAAGGCGGCATGACCGCACAGATCGGCTTTCGCCATCCCATGACCATCAAGCCGAAGGTGCCGGCGAACATCATCCTGTGGATCATCCTGGCGTTCGTGGTGGTCGCGATAGGGTGGGCCGCGTTGACGGAAATCGACCGCACGGTGCGCGCCAACGGCCGCGTCATTCCCAGTTCGCAATTGCAGGTCGTGTCGAACCTGGAAGGCGGCGTGGTCGATCAGATCATGGTGAAGGTGGGGCAGGACGTAAAGGCAGGGACGCCGCTTATCCGGCTCAGCCCGGTTCAGCCGGGCGCCGAACTGGAAAGCAATCTTGCCAGCAGCGATGCGCTGAATTTCAAGATCATCCGCCTGACAGCCGAGATTGCCGGCAAGGCGCCTGTCTTTCCGCAATCCCGCAACGCTCTGATGGCCGGCCAGATCGCCGTCGAGCAAGGTCTGTACCGTTCGCGAATGGCCGAACTGGCCAGCATCTCCAATGTCGCGTCGGCCCGCGTCGACCAGGCCCGACGCGCTATAGCCGAAGCGAGCGCGGCCGAGGAGGCGCGTATTGCCGCGCGCGATGCCGCCAAAGCCGATCTCGCCCTCCTTCAGCCTCTAGTCCAGGAGGGCATTGAGCCACGCCGTTCCCTTCTCCAGGCGCAAAGCGCCTATGCCGTGTCGGCGAGCGAGGCAGCGGGCGCGGCGGCGGCGCTCGGCCGGGCGCGATCGGTATTGGCCGAAGCACAGGCGAGCGCACAACAGCAGAAGCGGGACTGGCTCGCCCGCGCGGCGGATGAGCTTACGGCCGCGCGTGCCGAGTTGTCCGTGCGGCAGGCGACGATGCCGGCCTATGAATATAAGCTGCGGCGAACGGTCGTGCGCGCGCCGCTCGACGGCCGGATCAATCGGGTTTTCGTGACCACGGTCGGTGGCAGCGTCCGTCCTGGTGATCCCTTGCTGGAAATGGTCGCGGTAAACGACACTTTGTTGATCGAAGCCGCCGTGGCGGCAAAGGATATCGCGTCGGTCAAGCTGGGTCAGCAGGCCAAGGTTCAGATCTCGGCCTATGACAGCGCCGTCTACGGGTCGATGAAGGGCAGGGTGGTCGCTGTGTCGCCTGACGCGGTGCTCAACGAACGGACCGGGGAAAGCCATTATCTGGTCAGGGTCCGCACCAATGCGAACGCCATCACGGATGACGCCGGGCGTCGGCTGCCGATCGGCCCCGGCATGGGCGCCGAAGTCAATCTTCTGGGCGACAAACGGACCGTGCTGGCCTATATTTTGACACCGTTGACGCGCCTCAGCGAAACGGCATTCCGCGAATAAAGCCAGCGGCCTGCTTGAGTAGAGTTGCGCGCATCAGCGCTCATATGATCAAGTGGAGAGGGACGCGCCATGCCTGTCCATAATGCCATTCCGGTCTTGATGATCCTCGCCGCGGTGAGCGGTTGTGCTGGCAATGCCGCCAACGCGGCCTCCGCCCATGATGCCGTTCCTGCTACCATGCTGCACGCACCCCCGGGAACAGGCGGCGTGATGCCGCCCCCAGGCGATGCTGAAAAGGCGATCCGCGATCAATATGCAGAGGCGGTGAGGCAAAACACAGCGCCCGCCTACCGGCTATTCATGTCCCGCTATCCCGACCATCCGCTGGCGCGGGATGCCGCAAAGAGAATCGACTCATTGGTCAATTCGCAGCGCTGATAGAGGGGGAACTTCATGCTCGTCACAACGATGGCGATCGCCACGACAGTCAAACGCTAACCAATTGAAATATTGTCAAACTTTAGTTGTCGGCAAAGACAAAAATAAGTCAAGACATTTCAATATCTTGGTTTTTACTACATGCTATGATAATGATAAACCACTAAAAACTTATGTTTGGCAATAAACCTAAATAGAGATTATACCCGCTTGGGTAAGGGGTCGCCAACGGGCACAGTGAACGTGTCATCCAACTCATCTTGCAGGAGGATGTATGCTCAAGCTCTCGGGGGCCGGGCCGGCCAAGGTCATATTCAACGAAGACGACAATAGCGCGTCTGTTTCTCCTACGTCCTATTCCATCAGCAGCACCGCCGACCTTTGGTCGATGATGGGCAACGAAACCGTCCGCAGCGATATTCTGTTGCTATATCCCCAGGATGTCATGGAAGACCCTGGCGATCCTGTCGGACAACCAGGCAGTCTGGACGATCCGCAATTCAACGGGAACGGCAATACCACGCTGGCGCAGGCGGCTACCGGCAATCAATTGATCGATGGCATTTTGAGCGGGATCAAATGGGACCCGTCGCAAACCGTCTATTATAGCGACACGGATTCAGCAGCGGATTATCAGTCCGGCTATGTTTCGGATTCCGATGGCGACGGCATCAGCGCGCAGAATGAGGGCTTTTTCCGGTTCACTGCGATGCAGATGGTGGCCTTCCATACGGCGCTCAATTCAGTCGCCTATACCCAGACGAGCGCAGCTACTGCTTTCGGGGTTGAATCCTTCACGGGATTGAGCCTGTCCTACGATGGCGCAGGTTCATCGATCGCGACGATCCGCGGCGCAAATTCCAGCGATCCGGGCACGGCCTATGCCTATTATCCCAGCAGCAGCATCTATGGCGGGGATACATTTTTCGGCAATGGCTATGATGGGACCATCAATTCCTACAAGACGCCCGTCGCCGGTAATTATGCCTGGCACACGATGTTCCATGAATTGGGCCATTCACTGGGCCTGGCGCATGGTCAGACGGGCGGCGCCTATGGCGCATTGCCGACCGCATGGGATTCGATCGAATTCACGGTCATGACCTATCGCAGTTATGTAGGTGCGCCGCTCAGCGGCTATTCCTACGAGCAATGGGGGGCGCCGCAGACCTATATGATGCTCGACATTGCCGCATTGCAGGCGATGTACGGCGCGGACTTCACCGTCAACTCGGGCAACACCACCTATTCCTGGAACCCGACAACCGGCGAAACCTATATCAACGGGGAAGTCGCGATCGATCCGGGTGGCAATCGCATCTTCGCGACCATCTGGGACGGCGGCGGCATCGATACCTATGACCTGTCCAATTACTCCAGCAACCTGACGCTGGACCTCAATCCCGGCGGCTATTCCGTGTTCAGCCAGGCGCAGCTTGCTTATCTCGGCAATAATGGCAGCAGCGTCTATGCGCGCGGCAATATCTTCAATGCGATGCTCTATCAGGGCAATACCGCATCGATGATCGAAAATGCCAATGGCGGGTTGGGCAATGACGTCATCAGCGGCAACAGCATCGACAATGTGCTGCGCGGCAATGGCGGTAATGACAGCCTCTACGGCAATGACGGCAACGACACGCTGTATGGCGATGCCGGCAATGATTATCTGGCCGGAGGCGAGGGCGACGATACGCTCTATGGCGGCGATGGCGACGACATATTGGATGGCGGGGGCGGTTCCGACGTCATTTACGGCGGCGCCGGTAACGATTTCATCTATGGCGGTTTCGTCACTGACACCGTCTATGGTGAAGCCGGGAACGACTGGTTCATCCAGCGCCAGATCGGCGGGGTCGCGGAATTTGGCGACACGCTTGATGGCGGTGGCGGCACCGACACGCTCGATCTCAGCCAAATCGATCTATATGGCGCCATCGTCAATCTTGCCAACAAGACGTGGCAGTATAACCCTTTATATGGCGGACCATGGTCAATAACCGGTGTCGAAAATGTCTATGGCACGCAGTTGGCGGACGTCATCACGGGCGGCGATGCTGCAAATGCATTGTACGGGCAGGATGGCGACGACCAGATAGACGGCGGCAACGGCAACGACGTCGTTGATGGCGGTAGCGGGAATGATCTGCTCATCGGCGGCGCTGGGAATGACACAATTTACGGCGGTTCTGGCAATGATCAGCTTCGTGGCGGGTCGGGCAATGACGTTTTTGACGGGGGCAGCGGCCAGGACATTTTCTATGGTGAAGACGGCAATGACCGCCTGATCATTTTCAATGGTTGGAACGGCGGCTTCGGCGAAGTTTTCTTGGGTGGGGCCGGAACCGACATATTCGACTTTTCCGGAACGTCTGGCTTGAATGCCTATGTCAATTTGACAGACGGCATATTTGAAGATTCCGTATTCCCTGGCTACGGAATTGCGCTTTCCAGCGTCGAAACTGTCATCGGCGGTGGTGGTAATGACGAAATTATCGGCTCGGCCGAAACCAATCGTCTGGAAGGCGGCGCTGGCAACGACATATTGAGGGGGTTGGACGGCGTCGATTTTCTGCTTGGACAAGCAGGGGATGATATCCTCGACGGAGGCTCCGGCGCCGATACGATGACAGGCGGCGACGGGAATGACACCTATTACGTTGATGCCAGCGGCGACAACGTGGTCGAAAGCTCAGCCGCAGGCGGAACTCAGGATGTGGTCGTCTCTTCAGTCAGCTATTCTTTGACAGGCCGATTTATAGAGACCCTGAATCTCACGGGGGGCGGCAATATTAACGGGACCGGCAACGATGCCGATCAGACCATCAACGGAAACAGCGGAGCCAACACCATTGCTGGTCTTGGGGGTAATGATATTCTCAACGGCGGAAACGGTAATGACCTTCTAGAAGGGGGCGAAGGCGACGATGTCATAAATGGCGGTGGCGGGACCGACATGGCGCGCTATGCCAGTGCTGCGGCTGGCGTTACTGTCAGTTTGGCAATCAGCGGCGCGCAATCGACTGTTGGTGCGGGTACCGACACTTTGACAGGGATCGAAAACCTGGGTGGATCCGCGTTCAACGACGTGTTGACCGGTAACACGGCAGCAAATCTCCTGCGCGGTGGAAGCGGCAATGATAAACTTTATGGAGGTGCCGGGAATGATACGCTCGACGGCGGATCGGAGATTGATTTTCTTGATGGCGAGTTGGGTGCTGATACGCTAACCGGCGGTGGCGGATCTGACTATTTTTACTTCACCTTTGCGCTTGGTGGCGGAAATATCGACAAAATCACTGACTATTCGGTTGCTGATGATCAGATCAGGATCGACAATGCCGTATTCACGGGATTGGCTAACGGTACGCTGGCCGCAAATGCGTTTGTCGTTGGGGCGGCAGCGGCCGACGCCAATGATCGGATCATCTACAACAGTGCGACAGGCGCGCTCTTGTTCGATGCCGATGGGACGGGTGCGATTGCTGCCGTGCAATTCGCCACGATCAGTACCGGATTGGCGATGACGGCGAGCGAATTCGGCGTGATCTGACCGCTTGTCGTTGTCATGAGCGAACAGCGCCCGGGCGACCGGGCGCTGTTTTCATGGCTGGCGCAATGCGACTTCGTTCATGAAACGCGCGTCGTCGCCGGCTGCGAGCCAGGGCGCTTCCGCGCCGATCGCGCCCAGCATGTCGGCCAGCGCGTCCATCTCGCTCTTGGCGTAATTGCCCAGCACATAGCCATGGACCTTGTCCTTGTGTCCCGGATGGCCGATGCCTATGCGCACGCGGCGGAAATCATTGCCGATATGCGCGTCGGTCGACCGCAGGCCATTATGCCCGGCATTGCCTCCGCCGCGCTTCACCTTCACATTCATCGGCGCCAGATCCAGTTCGTCGTGAAAGACCGTAACGTCCTGGGGCGTCAGCTTGTAGAAGCGCATCGCCTCACCGATGGACCGGCCGCTTTCGTTCATGAAGGTCGCCGGTTTCAGCAACAGGACTTTCTCGTCGCCGATCCTGCCCTCCTGAACCCAGCCCTGAAACTGCTTCTTCGGCGCTGAAAAGCGGTGCATGTCGGCGATCAGGTCGATGGCCATGAAACCGACATTATGCCGGTGCATCGCATATTGCGTGCCCGGATTGCCGAGGCCCACCCAAAGCTGCATATCGCGCGCTCCCATGAAAAATCCCGCCCGCCGGGTAGGCGGACGGGATGATCTTTTCCAGCCGAAAGGCCGGCAACGGCCTTATTCGGCCTCTGCCTCGCCTTCGCCTTCCTTGGTCGTGTCGCCTTCCGAGCTCTTGAGAGCGGACGGCGCGACGATGGTGGCGATGGTGAAATCGCGGTCGTCGATCGCGGTCTTCGCGCCCTTGGGCAGCGTCACCGAACTGATGTGGATCGAATCGCCCACTTCAAAGCCCTTGAGGTCGACGACGACGTCTTCGGGGATGTTGGCGGCATCGACGATCAGTTCGACGTCATGACGCACGACGTTGAGCACGCCGCCCTTCTTGAGGCCGGGCGCCGCGTCTTCATTCTCGAAGCGCACCGGCACGTTCACATTGACGGTGGCATGTTCCGAAACGCGCAGGAAGTCGGCGTGCAGCGGCCGGTCGGTCACGGGATGGAAAGCGACATCCTTGGGCAGGGTGCGCACGGCCTTGCCGTTGACCTCGACCATGACGACCGAATTGAAGAAGTGCCCGGTGCCGAGCAGCTTGCTCAGCAGCTTTTCCTCGACATGGATGGACTGGGGTTCTTCATTGTTACCATAGATGACGGCGGGTACGCGGCCCTCACGGCGGAGAGCGCGGGAGGCTCCCTTGCCTGCCCGATCGCGTGCCTCGGCCGACAGCGTAAGCTGCTCGCTCATTGCGTGTCTCCAAAAGCTTGATTGCACAAATTCCCGCCACGCCTCCAGGGATGACCATCGCGGGAAGGCGCGCCATTAGCAGAATATGGGCAGAAAGCAAGCATGCGACGCTGCCTGTAGGGTGACGCAGGCTGACGACGAAAGTGACAGCCAAACGCCGTCACGGTTTCGGCGTCATTGGACGCGCGTCACCGTGAACCCGCGGTCCTTCAGCAGGTCGATCAGATTGTCCTTGCCAGTCAGATGTCCCGCGCCCACCGCGATGAAGGGGCGGCCGGTCATCGGCTCGATGGCTTTGACCCAGTCGCGGTTGCGCGCGGTCAGGATCGCTTCCTCGACGACCGGATCGGGCTGCTCGCCAATCTGGTCCTCCTTCGCGATCGCTTCCATGTCGCCCTTCAGCCAGGCAGCCAGGATACGGTCGTAGAGCGCCTTCATGCCCTTGGCCTCGTTCACGGTCTGCACCAGCAATTTGGATTGCGCGTCCGGGGGCAATGTGTCGAAAGCCTGGAACTGGCGCTCGACGGTTTCCAGGCCGCCGATCGGCTTGCCAGCGTTTTTGAAGGCAGCGATCAGGACAGGTTCGACGCCATTGTCCTGACTGACATGAAGCGCCTGCTGGCTGGCAGCAGACAGCAGCATCGCGGCGGCCCAGCTTTCATAGCCCGACAAAAGCTGGGAGGATGTGCCGCCATCGCTGATGGCTTTGAGCAGCGCAGGCCTTTCCTTCGTGGGCACCCGCTGCTCCAGCGGCGGCAGGTTCGGGCTGCGGCCCATATCCTCGAATATGCCGAGCGTCTTTTGTTCGTCTTGCAGGTCGGCCGCTTCCAGCACCAGCCGGTCGGCCTTCGCCATGGCGTCGCGGATCGGCGGCGTGTCCCATGCCACGTCCTTTGGAAGGACATGGATAGTGCCAAACAGCCAGCCTTTGAGCGCACCGCGCTCCACCTGCCACAAGGCCGGTCCGCCCTGCTCTTGCGTGGGGGACGGCGGCGCCTTGTCGCAGGCGACAGCGAGCGTCAGCGAAAAGAGCGCGAGGAAGCGGAGGAAAAGGCTGGTCATGTTCTCAATCCTTCACCCGGCTGACCTTGATGTCGAGCGTGCCCAGTTGCTCCTGCACGCTGCCCTTGCCGGCCAGATGACCAGCACCGACCGCGACGAAGACCGTGCCGGGACGGTCGAGGCGCGCCTTGATCCAGCGCGCCCAATTGGCGTTGCGGTCGGTCAGCAACACGCGGGCCAATTCCGGCGTTGCCTCCAGCGATTCATTCATCTCCCGCGCCAGCTTGTCCGGCTGTCCGGCCTTCCAGTAGCGCAGCAGGGAATCGAAACTCTTGTCCAGATCCGGCAGGCCGTCGACGGTGGCGTTGAGGAAACTGACCTGCTGGTCCATCGGCAGGCCCGCGAAGAAGCCGATCTGCTGCTCGATCGTTTCGAGTGCGTCGACTCGCTTGCCTGCGTCGGTGGCGGCCGCGCGCAAAATCTTTTCCGCGCCAAGGTCGGTGCGGAAGCCTGCGCGGGCCAGGGGTGCGACCGACAGGGCCATGCCGGGCATCCACGGATTGAAAATCTCGAAGCTCTGCCAGGGCATGCCATTGGCCTCCATCGCGGCCTGATAGGCAGTGCGCGCGGGCGGCGACAGGCGATCGGACAGTTTCACTCCATCCTTGGCCAGCGCCATGCCGGCCATGGTCGTGCCCAGCGCGCGGGGATCGTCCGGTTCGATGATCTCCAGCACCAGCTCGTCCGATGCGTCGAAGGCGCGCTTCACCTTGCCGTCGAACCAGCTGACGCCCGGCTTCATCACATGCACCGTTCCGAACAGATAGATGCTCGTGTCCGCGTCGCTGACGCGCCAGAGGGCGGGGGTGGCCACATCATCGGAGCGGGCCTGCGCATGTCCGCCAGCCAGCAGGAAGGCAACGGCCGCTGCGCGCAGCAGGGTGGAGAAAATCGTCATGCGCCATCCATGCGCAGCACGGGCGCGCAGGGCAAGCGCCTTAACCCTGTTTGCCGCCGCTTCCCCTTGACCCTGTTCCTGCCATGCGCCAAGGCGCGAGGCCAAGTTTCGAGCGAAAAGGACCATCGGTGGCGACGACCAAGGCGCTTTCCTTTCAGGACCTGATCCTGACCCTCCATGCCTATTGGGGGAAGCAGGGCTGCGTCATCCTGCAACCCTATGACATGGAAGTGGGCGCGGGCACATTCCACCCGGCCACCACGCTGCGCAGCCTGGGGCCGGACGCCTGGAACGCCGCCTATGTGCAGCCCAGCCGTCGCCCGACCGATGGCCGCTACGGGGAAAATCCCAACCGGCTCCAGCATTACTACCAATATCAGGTCATCATGAAGCCTAGTCCTGCAAATTTGCAGGAGCTGTATCTGGGAAGCCTGGTCGAAATCGGCATCGATCCGCTGGTCCACGACATACGCTTTGTCGAGGATGACTGGGAAAGCCCGACGCTGGGCGCCTGGGGCCTGGGCTGGGAAGTCTGGTGCGATGGCATGGAGGTGACGCAGTTCACCTATTTCCAGCAGATGGGCGGCTTTGACTGCAAGCCGGTCGCGGGGGAACTGACCTACGGGCTTGAGCGGCTGGCCATGTATATTCAGGGGGTGGACAGCGTCTACGACCTCAAATTCAACGACGCCGGCGTCACCTATGGCGACGTGTTCCTTGAAAATGAGCGGCAGATGTCGAAATGGAATTTCGAGGTCGCCGACACCGACAAGCTGCTGCGCTGGTTCAAGGACTGCCGCGCGGAATATGACCAGTGCATCGACAGCGGTGTGCCGCTCGCAGCCTTCGAACAGGCGATCAAGGCCAGCCACACCTTCAACCTGTTGCAGGCGCGCGGCGTCATTTCGGTGCAGGAACGCGCCAGCTATATGGGGCAGGTGCGCGACATGGCGCGCGGCAGCTGCGAAGCCTGGATGAAGCATAATGGGTGGGC
This sequence comes from Sphingobium lactosutens DS20, assembly GCF_000445105.1. Lineage (GTDB taxonomy): Bacteria > Pseudomonadota > Alphaproteobacteria > Sphingomonadales > Sphingomonadaceae > Sphingobium > Sphingobium lactosutens. The sequence continues at coordinate 51,443 of NZ_ATDP01000081.1, forward strand.
GGCGTGACTTGTCTTTCTATAATCCTCCCCTCGCAGGGGAGGTGGCATCGCAAGGCGATGACGGAGGGGTGTGACCCTCTCGATAGCGGGACACCCCTCCGTCTGGCTGCGCCAGACACCTCCCCTTCAAGGGGAGGATGCGTTTTATATGGGTTTGATTCATGACTGACTTCCTCCTCGAACTGCGCTGCGAGGAAATTCCCGCGCGCATGCAAGTGAAGGCATCGGACGATCTGGCGCGCCTGTTCGCGGACGAGCTGGCCAAGGCGGGATTGAAGCCGTCCGCCATCGACAGTTTCGTGACGCCTCGCCGCCTCGCCCTCATCGCCCGCGACCTGCCGCTCGAAACCGCCGCCGTCAGCGAGGAATTTAAAGGCCCCCGCACCAGCGCGCCGCCGCAGGCGCTGGAGGGATTTCTGCGCAAGACGGGGCTGACGCAGGATCAGCTGGAGGATCGCGACGGCGTCTGGTTTGCCATCGTGAATAAGCCCGGCCGCGCCACCGCCGACGTGCTGGCGCAAGCAGTTCCGGCGGTGATCCGCGCCTTTCCCTGGCCCAAATCGATGCGTTGGGGCGCGGCAAGCCAGACGACCGAAAGCCTGCGCTGGGTGCGGCCGTTGAAGGGCATCGTCGCGATTCTGGGCGAGGCTCTGGTCGATATCGAAATTGAAGGGCTGCGATCAGGCTATGCGACGCTCGGCCACCGTTTCCATCACCCCGGCGAAATCACCATCGGCGGGGCGCATGACTATGTGGAAAAGCTGCGCGCCTGCCATGTGATCGCCAGCCATCAGGAACGGCAGGCGATCATCGAGGCAAAAGCCGCGCAAGCCGCCGCCGCGCACGGCTATAGCGTCATCGAGGACAAGGGGCTGGTCGCGGAGAATGCGGGCCTCACCGAATGGCCGGTGCCGCTGCTCGGCGATTTCGACCCGGCCTTCCTGGAAGTGCCGCCCGAGGTCATCCAGCTGACCCTGCGCATCAACCAGAAATATTTCGTCTTGCGTGATGGCGAGGGCAATCTCGCCCCCGCCTTCATCTGCACCGCCAATATCGATGCGAAGGAAGGCGGCGCGGCGATCATCGCGGGCAACCGCAAGGTGCTGGCCGCTCGCCTCTCCGACGCTCGCTTTTTCTGGGAGCAGGACCGCAAGACACGGCTGGAGGACCACGCGAAGAAGCTGGAGCGCATCACCTTCCACGAGAAACTCGGTACCGTCGCCGACAAGGTCGAACGCGTCGCGAAGCTGGCGCGATGGCTGGTGGAGGAGGGGATTGTCACCCCCACCAATACCGTCACCCCAGCGAAGGCTGGGGTCTCAGGCGACAGCGCGCCTACGCCTGAGATGTCGGCGGGAGTCACGCGCCTCCCGCCGACCTTCGCTGGCATGACGACGGAGGAACTCGCCACCCTCGCCGAACAGGCCGCCCGCCTGTGCAAGGCCGATCTCGTCACCGAAATGGTCGGCGAGTTCCCCGAACTGCAAGGCATCATGGGCGGCTACTACGCCCGCGCCGAGGGCCTGCCCGACGCCGTGGCCGACGCCATCCGCGACCATTACAAGCCGGTCGCGCAGGGCGATGAGGTTCCAACCGCGCCGGTGACGGTAGCGGTGAGTTTGGCGGACAAGTTAGATACGATTGTTTGCTTTTTCTGTATCGATCAGGAACCAACGGGATCGAAAGATCCATTCGCGCTGCGCCGAGCCGCTCTTGGGGCGCTTCGTATCATCCAATTGAATGGGCTACGATCGGCTTCGCTTTCGTTCATCGAGCTCGCCATTGTAACCGTAACCGAATTAGCTGTCGGCACGGCGGGTAGCGCGTTTGACGGACTTCGTGCCCGCCGTTCTGCTGATCTCATTAAGTCGGAGCTAGGGCTTACGGGAACCGCCGAAGTCCTTGAATATATGGTGCGCGTTGAAGCGGAAGCCATATTCAGTTTCATCATCGATCGCCTCAAGGTCCAGCAGAAGGAAGCTGGCGTTCGTCACGACCTGATCGACGCGGTGTTTGCGCTTGGTGGCGAGGATGATCTCGTCCGCCTGCTCGCCCGCGTGAAGGCGCTCCAGTCCTTCGTCGCGACCGACGACGGCACGAATTTGCTCGCGGGTTACAAGCGCGCGTCGAACATCCTCAAGAAAGAGGTGCCGGACCCCACTAGTGCTCCGGCGAAGGCAGGAGCCCAGGGCGACGACGCGCGATCTGGCCCTGGGTTCCTGCCTTCTCAGGAGCACGGCGCTCTGCCCTACACCCCCGAACCCGCCGAAGCCGTTCTCATCACCGCGCTCGACGCCGCCGAACCGCGTGCGGCCCAGGCGGTGGCGGACGAGCGGTTCGAGGATGCGATGGCGGCACTGGCGACGCTGCGCGCGCCGATCGACGCCTTTTTCGACAGCGTAACCGTCAACGATCCCGATCCAGCCAAGAGGGCGAATCGCCTTGCGCTGCTGGCGCGGGTGCGTGACGCAGTGCACAATGTCGCCGACTTTTCGAAGATTGCCGGCTGAGGACCGAAGATTCCAACGCCAGCATAATTTTCGAGAAGATCGGCGGGATATTCCTATCCCATCGTGCATTGAGCCGCTAATTGCGGTCACATTATTGCAACGCACAAAACTCGGCAATCAGTGCAGGGAGAGCCGGAACATGGTGAAGACACAAGAGGCCCAGATGAACAGCATGACCCGCTATGTCTATCGGTTTGGCGGCGGCGTGAATGACGGGGGCAAGGGCGACAAGAATCTGCTGGGCGGCAAGGGCGCCAATCTGGATGGCATGGCCGCGATCGGCCTGCCGGTGCCGCCGGGCTTCACCATCACGACCGAAATGTGCACCCGCTATTATCAGGATGGCGGCACCTATCCCGACAGCCTGCGCGATGAAGTGGCGAACGGCATCGCCCATATCGAAGGCGTGACCGGCAAGCGTTTCGGCGATGCGGCCGATCCGCTGCTGGTGTCGGTGCGGTCCGGCGCGCGCATCTCCATGCCCGGCATGATGGACACTGTCCTCAACCTCGGCCTCAACGATGAAACCGTGGTGGGGCTGGCCACTGTCAGCGGCGACGAGCGTTTCGCATGGGATAGCTATCGCCGCTTCATCCAGATGTATTCGGACGTGGTGCTCGAACTCGATCATGGCGCGTTCGAGGAAGCCCTCGAAATCGCCAAGGAAGATCAGGGCTATACGCTCGACACCGAAATGAGCGCCGACGACTGGAAGGCGCTCGTCACCGAATATAAGGCACTCGTTCAGAAGCTCTGGAACAAGCCCTTCCCGCAAGACGTCCACGACCAGCTTTGGGGCGCGATCAGCGCGGTGTTCGGATCGTGGCAGGCCGACCGCGCGAAGGTCTATCGCCGCCTGAACTCCATCCCCGGCGACTGGGGCACGGCGGTCAATGTGCAGGCGATGGTGTTCGGCAATATGGGCGACACGTCGGCCACCGGCGTCGCTTTCACCCGCGATCCGGCCACCGGCGAAAATGCCTATTATGGCGAATATCTCATCAACGCGCAGGGTGAGGACGTGGTGGCGGGCATCCGCACGCCGCAATATCTGACGAAGGCGGCACGGGAACGGGCAGGGGCCAAGCCGCTGTCGATGGAAGAGGCAATGCCCGAAACCTATGCCGAACTGGCGCGGGTGTTCCAGATCCTCGAAACCCACTATCGCGACATGCAGGACATCGAATTCACGGTGCAGCAGGGCAAGCTGTGGATGCTCCAGACGCGTTCGGGCAAGCGCACCGCCAAGGCCGCGCTCAAGATCGCGGTTGACATGGCGCATGAGGGGCTGATTTCCGAGGAGGAAGCCGTCGCGCGCGTCGATCCCGCCGCGCTCGACCAGTTGCTGCACCCCACGCTCGATCCCGACGCCCCGCGCGACGTGCTGACCAAGGGGTTGCCCGCCTCACCGGGCGCGGCAAGCGGCCTTATCGTGTTCGATGCCGACACCGCCGAGCGGCGCAACGAACTGGGCGACGCGGTCATTCTGGTGCGCGTCGAAACCAGCCCGGAGGATATTCACGGCATGCACGCGGCCAAGGGCATCCTGACCGCGCGTGGCGGCATGACCAGCCATGCCGCAGTCGTTGCGCGCGGGATGGGGCGTCCATGCGTATCGGGCGCGGGCGGCCTGTCGATCGACAATGCCAGCAAGATCTTGCGCATCGGCAGCCGCGAGCTGAAGGAAGGCGACGTCCTCACCATCGACGGCGCGACCGGCGAAGTGATGGCCGGCGAAGTGCCGACCGTTCAGCCGGAACTGGCCGGCGATTTCGGCACGCTGATGATCTGGGCCGACAAGGTCCGCCGGCTCAGGGTGCGCGCCAATGCCGAAACCCCGCTCGATTGCCAGACCGCCCGCGATTTCGGGGCGGAGGGCGTCGGCCTGTGCCGTACCGAACATATGTTCTTCGACGCCGCCCGCATCACCGCCGTGCGAGAGATGATCCTGGCCGACAGCGAAAAGGGCCGCAGGGCCGCGCTAGACAAGTTGCTGCCCGAACAGCGGGACGATTTCGCCCAGATTTTCATGGTGATGGCGGGCCTGCCCGTCACCATCCGCTTGCTCGACCCGCCGCTGCACGAATTCCTGCCTCATGGCGAGGCGGAGTTCGAGGAAGTGGCGAAGGCCGCGGGCGTCGGTGTCGAGGCATTGAAGCGCCGCGCAACCGAGCTGCATGAATTCAACCCGATGCTCGGCCATCGCGGCTGCCGCTTGGGCGTGACCTATCCCGAAATCTACGAGATGCAGGCCCGCGCCATTTTCGAAGCGGCCTTGCTGGTGAAGCAGCGCAGCGGCGACGCGCCGATCCCCGAAATCATGATCCCGCTGGTTGCCACCCGCAAGGAGCTGGAACTGATGAAGGCGATCGTCGATCAGGTCGCAAAAGATGTGTTCGCCGAACAGAACGCCTCGGTCGACTATCTCGTCGGCACGATGATCGAACTGCCGCGCGCCGCGCTCAAGGCTGGGGAAATTGCCGAAGTCGGCGAATTCTTCTCCTTCGGCACCAATGACCTGACGCAAACCACCATCGGCATCAGCCGCGACGACGCCGGCCGTTTCCTCACCCAATATGTCGACAAGGGCATTTTCGCTCGCGATCCCTTCGTCAGCATCGATGTGGAAGGGGTGGGCGAACTGATCGAACTCGCGGCGGAACGCGGCCGCGCGACCCGTAGCGGCATCAAGCTCGGCATTTGCGGCGAACATGGCGGCGATCCTGCCTCGATCGCCTTCTGTGAGAAGACCGGACTCGATTATGTCTCGGCCTCGCCCTATCGCGTGCCGATCGCCCGACTGGCCGCCGCACAGGCGGCGCTGGCCTGCAAATAAGAAAGGGCGGGAGTGGATGCTCCCGCCCTTTTTCGTGAAAAGACAGCGCGGCCCGATCAGGCCGACCCGGTAAGGCGACCCAGCAGGCCCGGCTTGTCGCCCCGCTCAAGCGCGCGCGCCTGTCCGCGCCAGTCTTCGTGCGCGATGGTGCCGGGCTTCAGGCCAAGCCGCGCCTCCAGCGTCGCTTCCTGTTCGGCGCTGAGAGCCGCAATCTGGCCATAGCGGTGATAGCCCGCTTCGTTCAGCGCCACTTCCTGCGCCTGGCTCAGCCCCTTGATCCGGCTGAGGTCATCGCGGCCATGCACTGCGCCGCCGACGGCCGCTGCGGTGCCGGGACCAATCGGCCCGTTATGGCGTTCCAGCTCGGCGATCCGCGCATTGGCGGCTTCGATGCGGGCGTCGCGATCCCGGAAGGCGCCGTCCCGCTCCTGCAAGACAGTGCGGTGCGCGATCTGCTCATCGCGCCACAATCGCTTATATTTGCCGCGCCCGCTCATCATCAGCCCCAATATCCAGCCTATGATCAGGGCAATCAGCAACAGCGCCAGGTCATTCATGGTGAAGCTCATGATGGCCTCCTTTCCTGCGGCTTGAACGGCGGACCGGGACAAAGGTTGCTCCATCGCCGTCAGGCGGGATCAGGGCGCAGGAAAAGTGTAAAAAAGGCTTGCCCAATCGGCCGGGCGCTTCTATCTGCGCCTCTCCAAACGCACCCGTAGCTCAGCTGGATAGAGCATCAGACTACGAATCTGAGGGTCGGACGTTCGAATCGTTCCGGGTGCGCCATTTGGACACAGGCAGTGCGGCTTTCAGCCGGCTGCCGGAAATCGGCACCCGTAGCTCAGCTGGATAGAGCATCAGACTACGAATCTGAGGGTCGGACGTTCGAATCGTTCCGGGTGCGCCATTTCCCTGATGAAAGCTACAACAGCAGCTTTCTTGGCCTCTATCCTTCCTGCGCCAGCGTGATCAGAGCATCCACATCAACATGCCGTTCCAGATGGTCGGCGAGCGCGTCGAGCGCGTCTTCGACCGACTGGTCATAATCTGCCTCTATCGACGTCGCGCCAATCCGATGCAGCAGGGCTGCGCGCAGCGAGGTGCTGGCAAGCAGGCCATGGACGTAACTGCCCATCACCCGCCCGTCCGGGCTGATCGCCCCGTCGGGCCTGTTTCCGAGCATCGCAAAAGGCCGCGCGCAGCCGGGTCCGTCGCTGCGGCCCATATGCATTTCATAGCCTTGGAAATCCGCCCCGAGCGCGCGGCCACGCACATGCTCCAGCGTCTTGTCACCAGCAAGCATCGTGTCCACTTCCAGCAGGCCCAGGCCATTGATGCTCCGCACTGACCCTTCGATCCCGGCGGGATCGCGGATCGTCCGCCCCAGCATCTGATAGCCCCCGCACAATCCCAGCACCGCGCCCCCGCGCCGGTGATGCGCGCGTATGTCGATGTCCCAGCCCTGCCCGACCATGGCGCGCATGTCCGCGATCGTCGCCTTCGATCCGGGCAGGATCACGAGCGCCGCATCGCCGGGAATGGCTTGCCCAGGCCCAATCATGCGCAGGTCGACGGCTGGCTCCAGCTTCAACGGGTCGAGATCATCGAAATTCGAAATGCGCGGCAGCACGGGGCAGGCGATGATGATCGGGCCGTCGGCGCAAGGCACCGGGCGTTCCAACACCACCGCGTCCTCGCTGGGAAGCCGCGCGACGTCAGCGAGCCGGGGAATGACGCCAAAGCCGCGCCAGCCCGATAGCGCCTCGATCTGACGATAGCCATCTTCGAACAGCGTCAAGTCGCCCCGGAATTTGTTGATGAGGAAGCCCCGGATCATCTTGGCATCGGCGGGGTCCAGCACCGCGCGCGTGCCGACGACCGCAGCAATCACGCCGCCCCTGTCTATGTCGCCCACCAGCACGACCGGAACATTGGCGGCGCGCGCAAAGCCCATATTGGCAATGTCGCCCGCGCGCAGGTTGATTTCTGCCGGAGAGCCTGCGCCTTCTACGACCACGATGTCACATTGCGCGCGCAGCCGATGATAGCTTTCGAGAACCTCGTCCAGCAGTGCGCCCCGCGCCGCGCGAAAATTGCCCGATCCCAACGTGCCGCGCACTTTCCCGTGCACGATCAACTGCGAACTACGGTCGGCCTGCGGCTTCAGCAGCACCGGGTTCATGTCCGTATGCGCGGGAACGCCGCAGGCTATCGCTTGCAGCGCCTGCGCGCGGCCAATTTCTCCACCGTCGATCGTGACTGCGGCATTGTTCGACATATTCTGAGGCTTGAAGGGGCGCACATCATGGCCATGACGCTTGAGCGCCCGGCACAGCCCAGCGACCAGAACCGACTTGCCGACGTCAGAGCCGGTCCCCTGCAACATGATCGCGCCCATGGCGCGTCCATGCCCGACCGACCAAGGCGAGGCAACTTAAAGCCCGCGCTGATAGTCCAGCGCGTCGATGATCTTGCCGCCGGCCATGAAGACTGCGCCAGTGCAGGCGAGTGCCAACAACTGACCGCCAAAACCGGGATATTGCTGCATATAGACAGCGCCGCGCTCAGTCGCGCCAAGCGCGAGCGCATAGATGATCAGAAACGCCTCGAACTTGGTCTTGATCGTGAAAAGGCCCTTGATCCGTTCCATCATCGTCCCATCGGCTTGTCGCCCCTCAGGGAAGAAGATCGCCGGAAAGCTGCAAATGGTCAACAAGCGTTAACCATGATTGCTCGATCCGGGCGATGAGGCGGGTGTCCCCCAAATCATCGGGCGCGATTTCCTCCGGCCAGTAGGTCGCGACGATGCGACCGATTTCGTCCAGCTTGCGCTCGTCGAGCAAGAACCGCGGGTCGATCGTGGCAGGATCGGCAACAACGCGCAGGCGCAGGCAGGCTGGGCCGCCGCCATTGGCCATGGACTGGCGCACATCGACGGGGATGAGCCGGCGAATCGGGCCATTGCCCGCCACCATCTGCTGCAACCAGGACCAGACGGCGGGCGTCTCCTGCGCCTCGGTCGGCAGCACCAGTGCCATGACGCCGTCAGGCAGGGTGACAAGCTGCGCATTGAACAGATAGCTGCGGATCGCGTCGGCCAGGCTGACGGCGCTCGCCGGCACTTCGACAATCTCCACGCAAGGCAGCGCGTCGCGCAAGTCCGCATAGAAACCGTCTTTGTCCACGAAGGCCTGCTCATGGGTGAAGAGCACACGTTCATTGGCCACGGCGACCACGTCATTGTGGAAAGCGCCCGCAGCAATCGCCTCTTCCGATTGTTGGACGAACAGGCAGCGCTCGGGGGCCAGGCCATGCAGCCGTGCGACCGCCTTGCTTGCCTCCACATGCTGGCGCGCGGGGAAGGGACCGCCAGACTGGCCATAGACGAATATTTCCACCCCCGGCAGGTCGTGCCGTTCGGTCAAGCGCATATGGTTCGCCGCGCCTTCATCGCCAAAGGGCGGCGGCACCGGGTCATGGACGGCAAAGCTGCGCGCATCGGAAAAGGCCAGGCGCAACTGCGCCAGCGTCTGCGGCCACTCATGGCTGCGATGTGGCATGGTGACGAGATTGGCGACGGTCAGGTGCGTGCGCCCATCGCGCGTATCGGCCGCAGGCGACACCGTCGCCGCATTGGCCGCCCACATGGAGGATGCCGACATGGCGGCCGCGCGAATATGCGGCTCAGCGCCGGATACGTCCGTTCCCAATCGCGCAAGCCAAGCGCCATCGGGGCGCCACTGCGGCAGGAAAAGCCCCTGAGCCAGGCCGAGCGCTATATTGCCGCGCATCTTGTCCAGCCCCTGCAACGCGGCGGCGCGCGGCTGCGACACCGCGCCCGCATTGCGCGCGGAGGCGAGATTGCCCAGGCTCAGGCCCGCATAATTATGGCTGGGACCGATCAGGCCGTCGAAATTGATTTCGGTGATGCTCATGCGCGCCCCGCCATGGTGAAGCTGTCGCCGATGCCAAGGCCAATCCGCTTTGCGCTGTCCGCGTCGAGCGAAACCGCGCCGTCCGCATCCTCCTCGACAAGGCCCCAGGTACAGCGATAATCGGCAAGCGTTCCGCAGGCGATCAGCATTTTCTGCCCACCGCCATCATGCGTGGCGGCCAGTATGACATCGCGCGCGGCGGCAATCGTCTTCAACTGGTCGACCTGTCCCACCATGGTCGGCCCGCCGTCGAAAATATCGACATAGCCGGCATTTTCGAACCCTTCGGTTTCCAGCATCCGCATCGCCGCCCGGCCATTGGGGTGGGGCAGGCCGATGACAGCGCGCGCGCTGTCGGTCAGCATCGCGGTGTAGATGGGCGTCTTGGGCATCAGGTCGGCGATGAATTGGTTGCCATTGACGGCATTGAACTCGTCGGCTTCCTGAAAGCTCATGCCGAAGAAACGGCCCGCCAGGCCATCCCAGAAGGGCGACCCTCCCGCTTCGTCGATGACGCCGCGCAATTCGGCGATCACCCGGTCGCCAAAGCGCGCGCGGTGATTGCGGATATAGAGGTAACGGCTGCGCGCCAGCAGCAGCCCCAGGCCTTCCGCCCTCTCGCGCGGATGGAGGAACAGGCCGCCTACTTCGACGGATCCTTCCAGATCGGTGGTGAGCGAGAGCATCTGCGCGCGAAATGTCCGGCCCAGTTCGCGGCTATGCTGGGTCAGCATGCCCAAGCGGTAGGAATAAAAGGGCCAGTTCTGCCCGACGGTCGAGAATATCTGGCACGTGCCGCGCACCTGCCCCGTCTCGACATTTTCGAGCACCATGACGATCAGCTCGTCCTCAATGCCATCGCTGGTGCGGGCGAGCGCCTGTTCGGTTCGTTCGAGCTTGGCCGACAGGGACGCGCGATCGGGCGGCAAATTGGTGAAGCCGCCACCGGTCAGCTTAGCCATTTCATACAAGGTCTGCAAATCGTCCGCGCGCGCGATGCGCATGATGAAGCTCAAGCGGTCATCCTCTCTCTTGTCCCGGTTGAAACTGGCCCTGGGCAATCCGCCAAAGGGAAAGCGCCGACAGCCGCGCTCGTTCGGGCAGGCTGTCGGTCAGCAGAAATTCGGCGTCGCTATGGATGCTGCCACCGCGCACGCCCATCGTATCGACCACCGGCACGCCGCACGCCGCGATGTTGTTGCCGTCGCACACGCCGCCCGTATCGCGCCACCCGATCGACAGGCCCAGGTCGGTGCCGCATTGCCGGACGAGGCCGAATAAGCGATCCGCCTTGGCATCCATGGGCTTAGGCGGGCGGCCAAAGCCGCCGTGCAGATGCAGCATGACGTCATGATCGCGCGCGATGTCGGCGATCGTGCGATCAAGAAGCGCGCGGGCGGCCTGTTCGTCCTGCGGTGTGCGGGGACGGAAATTGACGCGCAGAACGGCATGGTCGGGCACGACGTTATTCGGCCCACCGCCGTCGATCTTGGCGGGATTACAGGAAAATCCCGCGCCGCTGGCGGCCTTGAGACGCAGCGCCAGATCCGCCGCCGCGAGCAGCGCATTCCGACCATCGTCGGGGTTCCGCCCGGCATGGGCGCTGCGCCCAGTGACGATCACCGAAAAATTGCCGCTGCCCGCGCGCGCGCCGGCCAGCGTGCCGTCCGGCAGCGCGGGTTCGTAGGTGAAGGCGGCCAGTTTCCCCGCCGCCCTGTCGCGCAGCAAAGCGGCAGACGAGGCGCTCCCGACTTCTTCGTCGCTGTTGATGACCACGTCATAGCCGACATGGTCGACCCCGCCAGTCGACTCCAGCGCCGTCAGCGCGGCCAACATGACCGCGATGCCGCCCTTCATGTCGGCAACGCCCGGACCATTGAGGACGCCCGGCTCCAGCCAGCGTTGGTCCTGAAACGGATGATCGACGGGAAAGACCGTATCCATATGGCCGGTCAGCAGCAGGCGTGTTGGCGCGTCCGGGCGCACGGACAGAAGCAGATGCTGGCCATGGGCAAGCGGCTGGAGCCGGCCGTCCGGGGCGACATTCTCGACAGGCGCCGGATCAATCAGCGACAGCGCGCCGGGCAGGGCGCTGAACGCGTCGGCCAGCATCGTCGCCATGCGCGCCAGGCCGTCCAAGTTACGCGATCCGCTGTTGATCGCCGCCCATCGCTGCACCTGATCCAGCATTGGCGCGCTCGTCACATGGTCCAGCAGCCGCTCTTCTTGGGGAGACAATCGGGTCATCCCGATCATCTATCAGAGCCAGGAAGGCGGCTCCACCCCCGCACGAAAATTACGCGGATCAGAAATCATATGTCAGGGTTAGCCGGCTGAGCGTGTCGAAATCCCGGGCGGCCAACACCGTCTCGGACTCATATTGGATATTGTATGAGAAGGCGGCCGACCAACGCGTGCTCACCTTTGTTTCCAGCGAAGTCAGGGCATTCAGCGTATAGACGTCGCTTTCGGCATAGCCCGACGCCGTCTGCTTGAAAGTCAGGGTCGGACTGGCGCGCCAGGCCAGTGCCATGGAGCCGCGCGCGCCCAATTTGGTTTCGCGTTCCCCGATCAGATATTTCACATGACGGATCGACGGGCCGATATCGGCCGAAAGGTCCACGGGCTTGCTGACGATCAGCTTGTACCCAACGCCCGCCGACGCCGTGTAGCGTTCGGCATAGCCGATCGAGGTGTCGCGTTCGAATTGGGCAAGGCCATAGGCAAAGCCCCTTGGATCAAATTCATAGCGCGGCTCGTAGCCGGCGAAGTAGCGTTCGCGCGACGTCACGCCATTGGCGCGGCGATAATCGGCGCTGGCCGTCAATTTGTGCGTCCATTGAATACCGGTGCGCGTGGCGGTGGCCGATGCGCTGATCCCCAATTCGCTGGTCGACCCAGTGGACCGGAACCCCCCAGCCTCGATCCGGCCGGTCCACAGGTCACCAATGCCGGCTTCGCGGATGACGGTTTCATGCGTCGCCTTGGTCCGTTCCTTCCAGCTGTTGACCATGCGCTGGATCTGGTCGGCCGATGCTGGATTGGTCTGCTTGGCGATTTTTGCGACGGTCGCGATATCGGTTTCGTTGCCATTGGCGATGGCGGCTTCCAGCATCTCGCGCACGGCCGCTGGCAATAGCGCATCCTCCGCGGCTTTAGCGGTGACGGGCAGGGCGGCGAGAGAGAGCGATAACGGTAACAGGACGGCGCGCATGGCGCCCCTCATATCGAATCGACCGCGAAAATTAACCCCTTTCGCGGCGAAAAGATCAGATAAGCGCCCGAAATTCCTGTACGATGTCCCGATACAGCTTGCGCTTGAACGTCACGATCATGTCGGGCAGCGTTTCTGGCGCCGCCCATTTCCAAGCCCTGAATTCGGGATGTTCGGTCGCGATGTCGATATCGCTGTCCTGCCCCAGGAAGCGGGCGAGAAACCAATATTGCCGCTGGCCGCGATATTTTCCGCCCCACAGCTTGCCCATCAATTCGGGCGGCAGATCATAGAAATGCTCGTCCTTCGCCTTGGCGATGATGTCGACATGCGCCCGGTCGATCCCGGTTTCCTCACGCAATTCGCGCAGCGCGGCCGTGCGGGCATCTTCCCCGTCATCAATGCCACCCTGCGGCATTTGCCAGGCTTCAACGACATTATCGAGTCGCTGGCCGACAAAGACCTTACCCTCCCTGTTGACGAGCATGATGCCGACGCAGGGGCGATACCCCATTTCCTGTTCCTTGGTCGCCAAGTCCGTAAATCCCCAATTGCCTTTGTCCGGCAGTTCTTCCCCAAAACCGCCATCGCCGCCCTGATGACGCCAGCCAACGATAATTCGGGGGCGGGATGCCGTCCATGGGCCGAATCGGCGTGGCGCTGCCAGTCTGGGGGTAAATGCGGCAAGATGCCCGAAGGAACATTTGGAACCGCCATGGGCCAAGCGGCATTGGATGCGGATGACCGCTCCTGTCCTGCTCTGGTTCCGCCAGGATCTCCGCCTTTCCGATCAAGCCGCTCTGGCCGCCGCCGCTGCGGAGGGGCCGGTCATCCCGGTCTATGTGCTGGATGACGAAACGCCCCGGCAATGGGCGATGGGTGGCGCTTCCAGCTGGTGGCTGCATCATAGCCTTGTCAGCCTCGACAAGGCGTTGCGGGACAAGGGGTCGCGCCTGATCCTGCGCCGCGGCAAATGCGCTGATGTGCTCCAGGCGCTGGCCAAGGAGAGCGGGGCGGAGCGCGTCCATGCCCTGCACCATTATGAACCCTGGTGGCGCAATGCGGAAAAGTCCGTCGCCAACGCACTCGACCTCTGCCTGCATGACGGCATGCTGTTGCTGCCGCCCGGAGCGGTGCGGACAGGGTCGGGCGGCATCTATAAAATCTATACACCATTTGCCCGCGCCATGATGGAACAGATGCCGCCGGCGGCCCCGAACCGAACCCCGGCGACTATCGAATCGCCTGCGTCCTGGCCGGATAGCGATCGGCTGGACGATTGGGACCTGCTGCCGACCAAACCCAATTGGGCCAGCGGCTTCCACGCGGACTGGACGCCCGGCGAAGACGGCGCACGGGCCAATGTCGCTGCTTTCATTGACGAGGTCGGCGACTATCCTACCGCGCGCAACCTGCCGTCGGTCGAGGGAACGTCCCGCCTTTCGCCGCACCTGCACTTTGGCGAAGTGTCGCCGGCCTATGTCTGGCATCGGGTCACATCTTCCGATGCTGACGCAGAGACATTCCTCAAGGAGTTGATCTGGCGGGATTATACCCATAGCCAGATTTGTGAGATGCCGACTTATGGGTCGGAAAATGCGCGCGACGATTTTGACCGGATGGACTGGCGCGACTTGCGAGAGGCACGCGGCGATTTTGCCGCGTGGAAGGAGGGGCGTACGGGCTATCCGATCGTCGACGCCGGCATGCGGCAATTATGGGCCACCGGCTGGATGCATAATCGCGTGCGCATGATCGCCGCCAGCTTCCTCATCAAGCATCTGCTGATCGACTGGCGGCACGGCGCAAAATGGTTCTGGGATACGCTGGTCGATGCGGACTATGCCAATAACAGCGTCAATTGGCAGTGGGTCGCGGGCAGCGGCATCGACGCCAATATGTTCAGCCGCATCATGGCGCCGCTCACCCAGTCCGAAAAGTTCGACGCCGGGGACTATATCCGCCAATGGGTGCCGGAACTGGGCGACCTGTCCGATGACGTCATCCATGACCCTGACGCCCATGACGCCAGGCCGAAGGACTATCCGGCCAAGATCATCGGGCACAAGGCGGGCCGTGAACGCGCGTTGGCGGCCTATCGCCGCATCAAGGGATGATTGCAGCGCGCGATGGCTTGCGGCAGGATCGCCGCCATGAACGCGACCGATCCTCGCCGTGGCCGGCAGGCCCCGACCATCCGCAGGGCCACCCGTCCGCTGGGTAATGCCCGGCTGTCGCTGTGGCTCGCCCGCCTGTTCCATCGGATGCTGGACCGGATCGACCGGGGTCTGGACGCCGGATCGCTGGAAGCGGCCCTGCCGGACGGCACGCGCAGGCTGCTCGGGGGCCGGGCAGCCGGACCCGATTGCGTCGTTCATCTGCATAGCTGGCGCGCCCTGGTGCGACTGGCGACCGGCGGGTCGGCAGGTTGGTATCGCGCCTGGGCGGCGGGCGAATGGGCCAGTCCCGATCCTGTTCCGCTCTTTGCCCTGTTCATGCGCAATGCCGTCAGTCTGGGCCAGGTCGCGCGGCCGCACGGACCCACCCGATGGATTGGCCGCCTCTGGCATTGGCTCCGGCGCAACAGCCGTGCCGGATCACGGCACAACATCGCCTTTCATTATGACCTGGGCAATGATTTCTACCAGCCATGGCTGGATGAAGACATGCACTATTCCAGTGGGTTGTTTGCTGACACGGGCAATTGGCTGGAGCCGCTGGAAGCGGCGCAACGGCGCAAGGTCGATGCCATATTGGATCGTCTGGACCTTGGGGATGGGGACGCCCTGCTGGAAATCGGGTGCGGTTGGGGCGGGCTGGCGGAGCGAGCGATGGAGCGGCGGGTGCTGCGCTATACCGGCCTCACGCTGTCGACCGAGCAGGCCGACTATGCCCGCGACCGGCTGGGGTCAGGCGCAAGCGTGGAACTGACGGACTATCGCGACGCACAGGGCGCCTATGACGGCGTTGCCAGCGTTGAAATGGTGGAGGCGGTGGGGCAGCGTTACTGGCCCGACTATCTGGAGGCGATTTACCGGCTTCTGAAACCTGGTGGCCGCGCCGCGATCCAATATATCCTGATAGACGATGCGATTTTCGAGCGCTATGCGCGCGGCGTCGATTTCATCCAGACCTATATCTTCCCCGGCGGCATGCTGATTTCGCCAAGCCGGTTCCGGCAAATCTCTCAGGAAACCGGTCTGGAATGGCGCGATGAAACCCGATTTGGCCTCCATTATGCCGAAACGCTGCGCCGGTGGCGGCAGCGTTTTGATCGCGCCATCGAAGACGGACGATTGCCCGCCAGTTTCGACCAGCATTTCGTCGCCCTGTGGCGCTATTATCTCATGTATTGCGAAGGCGGTTTTCGCGGTGGCGGCATCGACGTCGCGCAGGTGACATTAGTAAAGCCCGCATGAGGTTCAGCCTTCGACCCGCATTTTGTGGCCAGTCGGCGTATCGCTCGTCACCAGATTGACGATCGCGTCCGCGACAACATCGGGGGCTTTCAGCGTGGCGGGGTCTTCCCCGGGGAAGGCGCGGGCGCGCATGGCCGTGCGGGTCGCGCCGGGATCGACGATGTGCGTGCGGATCGCCGAAATGTTGCGCACTTCCTCGCCATAGGCGCCGATCAACGTCTCCAAT
The DNA here is from genome assembly GCF_000445105.1 of Sphingobium lactosutens DS20. Lineage (GTDB taxonomy): Bacteria > Pseudomonadota > Alphaproteobacteria > Sphingomonadales > Sphingomonadaceae > Sphingobium > Sphingobium lactosutens. The sequence continues at coordinate 67,583 of NZ_ATDP01000081.1, forward strand.
GCCGCCTTGGACGCGCCATAGGCGCCCCAATAGGCGCGAGGGGCTGAACCGACCGACGACGTCAGGGCGATGACGCGCGCGTCACCGCTTGCCCGCAACATGGTGTCGAACGCCGCGATCATGGCTTGCGGCGCGGCGATATTGAGCGTCAGCAGGCGCGCAAATTCTTTGGCATCTATCGCCTGCACCGCCGCCAGTGACCCAAGGGTTGCCGCATTCAGCACAAGAATGTCGAGTGCGGACCAGCGTCCCCCAATGGCTTGCGCCAGCCGGCCGATACTGTCGCCGTCGATCAGATCCAGCGGCGCGATCGTCGCGCTGCCCCCGGCGGCGTGGATGCGCTCCTCCACTTCCTCCAAGGCGCCGGGCGTTCGCGCGGTCAGAATGACATGCGCGCCGGCCTTCGCCAGCGCCTGCGCCGTCGCAGCGCCGATCCCGCGACTGGCCCCGGTGACGAGCGCCAGCTTGCCGGAAAGAGGAAGATTGGACATGGCACTCCCGTTCATGCCGGCCGCCGGCCGAGCTGGTCTGATGTCTGGAAAGAGCGAGCGGCCATCCCCGGCCGCCCGCGCATGCGTGTCAAACGACGCGTTCGGCCAGCAGTTCGAACTGGTTCTGCACGACCGCTTCGTCCTGATCCGTCAGCGTGGTGGGATAATCGCCGGTGAAGCAGGCGTCACAATATTGCGGCCGTATGTCGGCGCGCTTCGCCTCGCCAAGCGCCTTGTACAGGCCGTCGATCGAGATGAAGGACAGGCTGTCGGCATGGATGAAGTCCTGCATGCCGCCAATGTCGAGCCGATGCGCCAGCAGCTTGGTCCGCTCGGGCGTATCGACGCCGTAGAAGCAGCTATGCTTCGTCGGCGGCGAGGCTATGCGCATATGCACTTCCGCCGCACCCGCTTCGCGCATCATCTGCACGATCTTGAGCGAGGTCGTGCCACGCACGATCGAATCGTCGATCAGCACGATGCGCTTGCCTTCGATCAGCGCGCGATTGGCGTTGTGCTTGAGTTTGACGCCGAGGTGACGAACCTTGTCGCCCGGCTGGATGAAGGTGCGGCCGATATAATGCGACCGGATGATCCCCAGCTCGAACGGAATCCCCGATTCCTGGGCATAGCCGATGGCCGCTGGCACGCCGCTGTCGGGCACGGGAATGACATAATCCGCCTCGACCGGGTTTTCGATCGCGAGCTGCGCGCCGATCGCCTTGCGCACCGAATAGACGCTGGACCCGTCCACGATCGAATCGGGCCGGCTGAAATAGACATGCTCGAAAATGCATGGGCGCGCATGGGTTTCGCCAAAGGGACGATGCGACCGGATTTCGCCGCTGTTGGTGACGATCACCAGTTCGCCCGGCTCGACGGTGCGGACATAATCGGCGCCAACGACGTCGAGCGCGACGGTTTCCGACGCAAAGATGGTCGCGTCGCCCAAGGTGCCCATGACCAGCGGACGGATGCCCAGCGGATCGCGGCAGGCGATCATGCCCTCGGGCGTCATGACGATCAGCGAATAGGCGCCTTCCACCTGCTTCAAAGCGTCGATGAACTTGTCGAGCAGGGTCCGGTAGCTGGAGGTTGCCACCAGATGGATGATGACTTCGGTGTCGGACGTCGACTGGAAGATGGAGCCGCGGCGAATCAGCTCGCGGCGCAGCTTCATCGCGTTGGAGATATTGCCGTTATGGGCCACGGCAAAACCGCCCGAATTCAGCTCCGCATAAAGCGGCTGGACATTGCGCAGCGATGTTTCGCCGGTCGTCGAATAGCGGACATGGCCGCAGGCGCTTTCGCCGGGAAGGCCGCGAATCACGTCGTCGCGGTCAAAATTGCCAGCCACATGGCCCATGGCCCGATGGGTATGGAATTCATGCCCGTCCCAGCTGGTGATGCCGGCTGCTTCCTGGCCGCGATGCTGCAGCGCATGGAGGCCGAGCGCGACGATAGCGGACGCCGTTTCGGCGCGGGACACGCCGAAAATGCCGCATTCCTCGCGCAACTTGTCGTCGTCGAAGGGATTGGTCGTGATCATGGGTGCGAACCGGTTCCGTTGCCGTTCTTGCCGCCCGTCCGGGCCGCGTTTGACCGCGCATATAGTCGCTTGGGGCTGGTTTGTCGCCTCCCTGTCACAAAAAAGCCGGCCCGGCCGCCCCAACGCAGCGTTTCCCGACCTGCGCTATCGGCAAAAAGCCCTACTGGCGCAGCCCGCCCGGCGCAGCTACACACGCAGCCCTGATGCATCGTTTCGCCAATCCCGCCCGCTTCCTCAAGATTGCGCGCCCCCTGACCCAGTGGCTGTTCTGGCCGGGCCTGGCGCTGATTCTGATTGGCGCTGGCTGCGGGCTGCTGGTGACTCCGGCTGATTATCTGCAAGGGCAGACGGTGCGCATCCTCTATATCCACGTGCCCGCTGCCTGGCTCGGCATGGGCGGCTGGACGGGGATTGCGCTTGCCGCCTTGGTGCAGCTGGTGTGGCGGCACCCGCTGGCGGCCATAGCGGGACGCGCGATCGCCGCGCCCGGCGCCCTGTTCACGGTCATCTGCCTGGCGACCGGTTCCATATGGGGGCGGCCGACCTGGGGCACATGGTGGGAATGGGACGGGCGCATGACGTCGATGCTGGTGCTGCTTTTCCTCTATCTCGGCTATATCGCGCTTGCTCAGGCCAGCGCCCGCGACGGGCAGGGCGGCGTCAGTCATGTGACGGCGATTTTCGGCCTGGTCGGTGCGGTCAACATTCCCATCATCAACCGATCGGTGGTGTGGTGGAACAGCCTGCACCAGGGACCCAGTATCACGATGCGCGGATCGACCATCGAAACGACTTTATTATGGCCATTGGGGCTGACCTTGTTGGGCTTTTCCCTGTGGTTCGGCGCGATCGTCCTGATGCGGATGCGCGCGATACTGGCGCAAAACAAGGTCGAGGCGCGAATGCAGCGCCTGGCGAGAGGCTAGAATGAACCAGTGGGCCTTCGTGATCGCCGCCTATGCCGTGACGGCTGGCGCGACGATCGTCATGAGCATCATGAGCTGGCGCGCCATGGCAAGCGCCGAGCGCGCGGCGGACAGGCTGTCGGACAGGGCATGAAGGCGAAGCATCAAAGGCTGGTGCTGGCGCTTGTGGCGCTGGCCGCGATCATCGGCGCGGGGCTTCTCGCGGCGTCGGCGCTCAAGGATGAAGCCGCCTATTTTTACGCGCCCGCCGACGTGGAGGCCAAGGGCGTGGAGCCGGGCCGCGCGATCCGTTTGGGGGGCATGGTGGTGAAGGGCAGCCTCAAGCGGGCGGCCGATGGCGTCACCATCCGCTTCGACGTGACCGATGGCAAGGCACGCGTGCCCGCGACATTCAGCGGGATCGCGCCGGACCTGTTCAAGGAAGGCAGCGGCGTCGTGGCCGAAGGCGCTTTTGACGACAAGGGAACCTTCGTCGCGACCAACCTGCTCGCCAAGCATGACGAACGCTATATGCCGCGCGAGCTGGAGGGGATGCAGTATAACGAAACGACGCATGAGATGAAGGTGACGCCGTGATTGCCGAAGCCGGTCTTGCCGCCCTCTGGCTTGCCGCCTCGCTCGCGCTGCTTCAGCTGTTCCTCGCCATCGCCGGGTTGAAGGGGGGCAAGGCGGAATTGCTGGCCGCGATGCGTCCGGTCGCGGTGGGGCAGGGGATGCTTACGGCGATCGCCTTCTCGCTGCTCATCACCCTGTTTCTGCGATCGGATATGTCGGTTTTGCTGGTGGCGATGAACAGCCATTCGGCCAAGCCCTGGCTATATAAATTCGCCGGGACCTGGGGCAATCATGAAGGGTCGATGCTGCTATGGGTCACGGTGATGGGCGTGGCGGGCGGTGCGGTGGCCCTGTTCGAACGGGCCTTGCGGCGCGACACGCACATGGCGACATTGGGCGCGCAGGCGGCGATGTCGCTGGGCTTCTATGCCTTTCTCCTTTTCTCCTCCAATCCCTTTGCCCGGATCGACCCGCCGCCACCCGACGGGCAGGGCCTCAATCCCTTGTTGCAGGACCCCGGCCTCGCCTTTCACCCGCCGACGCTTTATCTTGGCTATGTCGGCCTGTCCGTCGCCTTCTCCTTCGCGGTGGGCGCGCTGCTGACCCGCACGGTCGACGCTGCTTTTGCGCGGGCGATGCGCCCCTGGGTGCTGGGCGCGTGGATATTGCTGACGCTCGGCATCACGGCAGGCAGCTACTGGGCCTATTATGAGCTTGGCTGGGGCGGATGGTGGTTCTGGGACCCGGTGGAAAACGCCTCCTTGATGCCATGGCTGGCGGCGACGGCGCTGCTGCATAGCGTCACCGTGCTGGCGACCCGCGATGGCTTGCGCGCCTGGACCATCATGTTGGCCGTGATCGCCTTCTCCATGTCGATGGTCGGCACCTTCCTGGTGCGATCGGGCATTTTGACGAGCGTTCACGCCTTCGCGGTCGATCCCGAACGCGGCAGCTTCATCCTCGCGCTGCTTGCCATCTATATCGGCGGAGCGCTGGCGCTGTTCGGCTGGCGGATCGGGTCGGTGCGGGAAGGCGCGCCGTTCGAGCTGGTCAGCCGCGAAACGCTGCTGGTGGTGAACAATCTGCTGCTGTCGGTGATCCTGGGGATCGTCCTCATCGGCACGCTCTACCCGCTGATGACCGAAGCCTTCGGTCACAAGGTATCGGTGGGCGCGCCCTATTTTGACCGGATTGCCGGCCCCATTGCGCTGATATTGATGCTGGCGATGGCCGCGGGGCCGCTGACGCGATGGCGGCGCGATCGCGTGCCTGCGGTGGCCAGGCGCCTGGCGATACCGGCGGCGGCGGGCGCGCTTGCGGCAGCTATCCTGGCCACTCTGGCCTGGGGACGGATGGGCCTGCTGCCCTTTTTCGGGCTGACCGTCGCAATCGGCGTCGGCATCGCCAGCCTGGCCCCGCTCTGGAAGCGCAAGCTGCTGCGCACGCCATTATTCACCTGGGGGATGGTGATCGCGCATCTGGGCTGCGCAGTCAGTCTGGCGGGCATGGCGTGCGATGCGGCCTTCACAGTGGAAAAGCTGGTAGCAGCGCGACCGGGCGACACGATCCGAACGGCTGGTTGGGCCTTGCGCTTCGTGCAGATCATGCCGCTGGCCGGTGATAACTGGACGGCATTACAGGCGGACCTGGCCGTCGATCGTGGCGGCAGCGCAGTGATGATGCGCCCGCAGTCGCGCTTTTTCACGTCCCCGCCCACGACCACCAGCGAAGCGGCCTTGCTGCCGCGCTGGAACGGGCAGCTCTATGTGGTGCTGGGCGAAGAGGTCGAAGGCGGCCGCTGGCAGCTGCGCATCTGGTGGAAGCCGTTTGTGACGCTCATCTGGCTTGGCGGCATATTGATCGCCTTTGGCGGCGCGCTTGCGCTGATCGGGCGGGAACGGCGCGGATGGCTGGCGAAATGGCGCGCGCGGAGGGTTGTGGCATGAGGCGCATCCTCATCTGGCTGCCGCTGCTGCTTTTTGCCGCGTTCATCGGCTTGTTCGCAAGCGGCCTGTTCCAGCCGGACGATCGCATCATCCAGTCCCGGCTGGTCGGTCAGCCGCTGCCGGACTTCGACCTGCCGGCCGCCGCGAGCGACCGGCCCGGCCTTGGCAGCCGTGACATGGCGCGCGGCAAACCCCGTCTTCTCAATATCTTCGCCAGCTGGTGCGTGCCTTGCGCCGTGGAAGCGCCGCAGCTCATGGCGCTGAAGCGGGCCGGCGTCGCGATCGACGCCATCGCCATTCGCGATGCGCGCAGCGATGTCGATGCGTTCCTGGCGCGCAACGGCAACCCCTATCAGCGGATCGGGCTGGACGCGCGCAGCGCTGTCCAGATCGCGCTCGGCTCCTCCGGCGTGCCCGAAACCTTCGTCATCGATGGACGGGGACGCATCGCCTATCAGCATATCGGCGATATCCGCGCGGACGATGTGCCGGCGATCCTGGCCCGGCTGGAGGATGCGCGATGAAAATGCTGATCGCCATGTCGCTGGCCCTGGCCGCCGCGCCTGCACTGGCGCAGACCGCGCTCCCGCCCGCGCCCTGGGCGGACCGGCAGATACCCGACGCCGACCAAGAACGCGCGGCCAAGGCGCTGATGGAAACCATCCGCTGCCTGACCTGCCAGAGCCAGTCGATCGCCGATTCCAACGCCAGCATGGCCGCCGACATGCGATCGCAGATTCGCGAACGCATCATGGCGGGAGAAAAACCTGAAGCGATCCGCGCCTGGCTGGTGTCCCGTTATGGCGATTGGGTGAGCTACGCCCCGACCGCCGATCCCATATTGTGGCCGCTATGGGCCGCGCCGCTCATCCTGCTGGCCTTGGGCCTGTTTCTCGTGCGCGGGCGGATAGGGAGGAAGAAGCCATGACCGGCTGGCTCATCGCTTTTGCCCTGGCGGCATTGGTGCTCGCTGGCCTTGTGCTGCTGGGCCGCATTCCGCGATCGGCATGGGAAATCAGCGCCGCGGCCTTGCTGTTCGGTCTTGCCGGCTATGCCTGGCAGGGCAACCCCGGACTGGCAGGGGCGCCGCGCCAGCACGCGCAGGCTGATGCGCAGCCGTTCGATGAGGCACTCGCGGAAAAGCGGCGCGGTCTTGCCGAACGCTTTGGGCCAGCGGCGCAATGGATGATGCTGTCCGATGGCCTGGCGCGGCAGGGCAAGACGAAGGCGGCGGCCAATGTGCTCCTGTCGGCGCTGCGGGATCAGCCCGATGATGCGAACCTGTGGCTGGGGCTGGGCAACGCCCTGGTCGCGCATGGCGACGGCATGCTGTCGCCCGGCGCGCAATTTGCCTATCGCAAGGCGCTGGCCATCGACCCTGACGCGCCTGCGCCACGCTATTTCTACGGCTTGGCGCTCGCCCGCGCAGGTCAGTTGCAGGCGGCGCGCGACCTGTGGGCGCCCCTGGTCGCGCGCGCACCCGCCGACAGCGAAGTGCGCAAGGAACTTGAGAGCAGCATCGCGCGTATCGACGCCATGCTGGCGGGTAATCAGTCTGGTCAGCCATGATGCGGTGCAGCGTTCGCGTTGCACGGCGACAGGAGCCGTGATAGGGCGCGGCGGTTTGCGGGGGTAGCGGACTGTTCCGCCCATGCCCCCGAGTGGGTGTCCAGACGAGCATGACCATTCGGCATATCATTCATGGCTGATCTTCTTCCCAATACCGCTCCTTCGTCGCCTGACGAGGGAGAGGGCGGTCACGGCCATGTGCGACAGAAGGCTACGCTGAAGCTGGTCGTCGGTGCGATCGGCATCGTGTTCGGCGACATCGGCACCAGCCCGCTCTATGCGTTCCGGGAAACCTTCGCCGGCCATCATCATCTCGATCTCGACCCCGATCACATATTGGGCGTCATCAGCCTGATGTTCTGGTCGATGATGCTGGTGGTGACGCTCAAATATGTCAGCATCATCATGCGGGCGGACAATAAGGGCGAAGGCGGCAGCCTGGCGCTGCTCGCGCTCATCAACGGCCAGACGAAGACCCAGCGCTGGTCGCGCGGCATCGTGCTGCTGGGCGTGTTCGCCACGGCGCTGTTCTACGGCGACTCGATGATTACGCCCGCGGTGTCGGTGCTGTCGGCGGTCGAGGGTATTGCAGTCTATAACCCCAATCTGGCCCCCATGATCCTGCCGGTGGCGATCCTGATCCTGCTCGGCCTGTTCTGGATCCAGGGGCTTGGCACCAACAAGGTGGCGTCCCTGTTCGGGCCGATCATGCTCGCCTATTTCGTGACGATCGCGACATTGGGGCTGATTTCGATCTTTCAGACCCCCGGCATCCTGTTCGCGCTCAACCCCTATTGGGCGTTCATGTTCTTCGTCACCGATCCGCTGCCTGCGTTCCTGGCGCTGGGGTCCGTCGTGCTGGCCGTAACCGGCGCGGAGGCGCTTTACGCCGATATGGGGCATTTTGGCCGCAGCCCGATCCGCGTGTCGTGGCTGGCCTTCGTCCTGCCGGCGTTGATGCTCAACTATATGGGGCAGGGCGCCCTGCTGTTCCGCGAAGGCGCGCCGGCCCTCGACAGCCCCTTCTACAATCTTGCCCCGCAATGGGGGCAGTTGCCGCTGGTCATCCTGGCCACCATGGCGGCGATCATCGCGTCGCAGGCGGTCATATCGGGCGCATTTTCCGTGACGCAGCAGGCGATCCAGCTGGGCTTCATGCCGCGCCTGCGCATTTCGCACACCAGCGCTTCGGCGGCCGGGCAAATCTATATTCCCCTGATCAACTGGGGCCTGATGACGATGGTCATCCTGCTGGTGCTGGTGTTCCGCACCTCGTCCAACCTGACCGCGGCCTATGGCATCGCGGTGACGGGCGCGATGTTCATCGACAATCTGCTGCTCACCGTGCTGCTCTATCGCCTGTGGCATTGGAAATGGTATTATGCCGCGCCATTGCTGGCGGTCTTCTTCCTGGTCGACGGCGCCTATCTGGCGGCGAACCTGACCAAGGTGCCCGACGGCGGGTGGTTCCCGCTGCTGATCGGCTTCATCGTCTTCACCCTGCTCACCACCTGGTCGCGCGGGCGCAGACTGGTGCAGGACCGGTTGCGCGAAGCCGCCATGCCGATCCCGGTCTTTGTTGCGTCAGCCGCCAACAGCGCGGTGCGCGTGCCCGGCACGGCCGTGTTCATGACGTCCACGCCCGACGGCGTGCCGCATGCGCTGCTGCATAATCTGAAGCATAACAAGGTACTGCATGAGCGGGTCATCCTGCTGACGGTTAAGATCAAGGACGTGCCCGTCGTCGAGGATGAAGGGCGCGCCAAATTGGAGGATCTGGGCCGGGGCTTCTTCCGCCTCGTGCTTCAATATGGCTTCATGCAGGAGCCCGACGTGCCTGCCGCGCTCAAGAATGTCACGGGCTGCGGGCAGGCGTTCAAGATGATGGACACCAGCTTCTTCCTGGCGCGGCAGACGCTGCTTCCATCGGCCAAGCCGGGTATGCCGCTCTGGCGGGAAAAGATTTTCGCCTGGATGCTGCGCAACGCGGAAAGCGCGATGGAGTTTTTCCGCTTGCCCACGAACCGCGTCGTCGAACTGGGCAGCCAGGTCGAAATCTAGGCCCGCGTTTTACACTAACCGGCCATCAAAAAGGGCGCGACCTTCACGGCCGCGCCCCAATCATCTTCGATGATCCGCCGATCAGGCGGCGTCGCGATCCTGCGCGTTGATGTCGACCAGTTGACCGCCGTTGATGGCGATCTTCTTGGGCTTCATCGCTTCGGGCACTTCGCGCACCAGTTCGATCACCAGCAGGCCGTCGGCCAGATCGGCCTTTTCGACACGTACGAAATCTGCCAGCTCGAACCGGCGTTCGAAGCTGCGATTGGCAATGCCGACATGCAGGAATTTGGAACGATCCGCTGCGGAGTCATCCTTGCGACCAATCACCTGCAACAGATTCTGCTGCGCGGTGATATCGATCTCGTCGGGGCGGAAACCCGCGACGGCCAGGGTCACGCGATACCGATCCTCCGACAGGCGCTCAATATTGAAGGGCGGATAATTGTCGCTCTGCTGCAACCGGGCGTTGTTTTCGATCAGGTCGAACAGACGATCGAAGCCCACGGTCGAGCGGCGATAGGGGGTCAAGTCAAAAGCACGCATCGTCATAATCTCCTAAAGAGCAAAATGAACCATGCCGAACCCGTTAAACTGGCGTTCGGCGATACTGAGCCCGGTCCCATGCGGCGACCGGACGACATGAATATGGTTTGACGAATAGGGCTTTCAAGAGGGCCGATGGCGCCCGAAATTTCCTGGTGACGCCCACGCCTCTGTCGAACGATTGTCGCCCGGTACAGACATATCACGTGGCCGAGATCAATATTGGCTGTGCCGCAGCAAGCAGACGTGAAGACGCAGATGCCTGATCGCTATGTGGCCAAAGAAAAAGCACCCGGATCATGCTTTCATGATCCGGGTGCTTAATGGACGATTGCTCGTCTCCCCCTTGGCCTGCCTCAACCACTTCTTAGCCCCCTAAGCTCGAAGCGGGAAGCAGTATCCCTGAACCACGGCCTTTCACCTGTGCTTCGATTGTCTTGCTATGCTTACGGACGCAGCGAGTCACGGGCAAAATCGGGATGTTGTGATTTTCGCTGCGACCCTGTTGCGACGATGCAACAATCCGGCAATGCTTGCCGTGGGTGCCGGCCGGTCCTAGAGCCTGTTCCAAATCTCCATGACAAGGGCCATTCGCGCCACATGATTCTGTCCCGTTACGAACGCATGATCGCCAAGCGCTATTTGCTGCCGGGCAAGGGTGAAGGCTTCATCTTCCTGGTCGCTGGCATCAGCCTGGTCGCCGTGATGCTGGGTGTCGCGGCGCTCATCATCGTCATGAGCGTGATGAACGGCTTTCGCGCGGAGCTGTTCGACAAGATTGTCGGTTTGAACGGCCATGCGGTGGTGCAGGGCTATGGCGGACGCCTGCCCGACTGGCAGTCCATCCTCAAGCAGGCAAAGGCGACGCCGGGCGTCACCAGCGCCACGCCCATGATCGAGCAGCCCTTGCTGGCGACGTTCAACGGCCGTGTCGAGGCAATTCTGGTGCGCGGCATGACGGTGCCTGACATTCGCGCGAACAAGACGCTGAAGGGCAAGGTGCTTGCCGGCAGCCTGGACAGCCTGACGCCGGGCGCAGGGAAGGTCGGCATCGGCTCACGGCTTGCCGAAAATCTGGGCGTGCAACTGGGCGACAGTCTGACGATCATCAATCCCGCAGGCCGGTCGACCCCATTTGGAACCGTCCCGCGGCAAATATCCTATCAGGTGTCGGCGATCTTCGAAGTCGGCATCTATGATTATGACAAGGCGATGGTTGTCATGCCGGTGGAGGATGCGCAGACGCTCCTCCTGTTGGGCGACGTCGTTGGCATGATAGAGGTGGAGACGGTCAATCCCGACCGTGTCGGCCAGATTTTGGAGCCGCTGGCCGCCAAGGTCGCCGGCCGGGCGGTCATCACCGACTGGCGGCAGATGAACGCATCCCTGTTTGAGGCGCTGGCGGTCGAACGGGTGGCGATGTTCGTCGTCCTGTCGATCATCGTGCTCGTCGCCGTGTTCAACATCCTGTCCTCGCTCATCATGCTGGTGCGCGCAAAGACCCGCGACATCGCGATCCTGCGCACCATGGGGGCAAGCAGGGCGGGACTGGTCAAGATATTCATGACGGTCGGGGTCACCATCGGCACGCTTGGCATGGTGGCGGGCATGATCTTGGGCTTCACCTTCCTCTTTTTCCGGCAGAATGTGGTCAATGCCATCCAGTTCGTGACCGGTCAGAATTTGTGGGACCCCTCGATCCGCTTCCTGACCGAATTGCCGTCTCAGCCCGACCCGGTCGAAATCGCGGTGATATGCGTCATGGCGCTGCTGTTCAGCTTCCTTGCCACCCTCTATCCGGCCTTCAAGGCTGCCAATACCGATCCGGTCCAGGTGCTGCGCTATGAATGATGTTCTGAAAGTCACGGGCCTCGCGCGCAGCTTCACGCAGGGCGGCGTGACGATCGACGTGCTGCGCGGGGTCGACCTGCGCGTGGGCGAGGGCGAGATCGTCGCGCTGCTCGGTCCATCGGGATCGGGCAAATCGACGCTCTTGCAGGCGGTCGGTCTGCTGGAGGGCGGATTTGAAGGGTCGATCCGCATCGCTGGCGAGGAAGCGGCGAAACTGGACAATGACGGACGCACCCGGCTGCGCCGCGATGCTTTGGGCTTCGTCTATCAATTCCATCATCTCCTGCCCGATTTCAACGCGACCGAAAATGTCGTGTTGCCGCAGGTCATTCGTGATGCGGACATGGCGACGGCTCAGTCGCGCGCGGAATCCCTGCTGACGTCGCTGGGGCTTGGCCACAGGCTGGACCATCGCCCCAGCCAATTGTCGGGTGGGGAGCAGCAGCGTGTCGCCGTGGCCCGCGCACTCGCCAACCGGCCGGCGCTCGTGCTGGCCGACGAACCGACAGGCAATCTGGACGAGCGGACGGCGGACGTGGTGCTCGCAGAATTTCTGCGGCTGGTCAGGGGCGAAGGCTCCGCCGCGCTGGTCGCCACGCATAATGAGCGGCTGGCGCAGAAGATGGACCGGGTGGTGCGCCTGCACGAAGGGCGCTTGCAAACGGCCTGACGCAGCGGAATCGGGGGTCAGGCTGCGTCCCGCACCACCGCCACCAGTACCCGGTCGCGCCCTTCCGCCTTGGCGCGCAACAGCGCGGCGTCCGCCGTCTGGATCAGCCGGTCGGCGCGGCCATGATCGGGGAAGGCGGACAGGCCGAAGCTGGCGGTCACGGGTCCCAATGGCTTGCCGTCATGCTGGACCCGCAAGGATTGGAGTCGCTGCTGTATCTGCGCCGCGCGCGCCATCGCCTGATCCAGCGAGAAACCGGGCATGAGGACCACAAATTCCTCGCCTCCCAGGCGAAAGGCGTGGCCGTCTTCCCGCAGCGATTCATTCAGCAAGCCACCGACCGCGCGCAAAATCGCATCGCCGGCATCATGCCCATGATTGTCGTTGAACCGCTTGAAATGGTCGATGTCGATCATCAGGCAAGACAGCGGCGTGGCGTTGCGCTCGGCCTCCTGTGCCAGTCTGGTGAACAGCATGTCGAACTGGCGGCGATTGGGCAGGCCGGTCAGCGGATCGACCATCGCCATGTCGCGCAGCACGTCACGAAGCCGCAGGTTAGACAGGGCCAGGCCGATATTTTCCGCCAGCATCTCCAGATAGGTGCCGCTGCGCTCCAGATGCGCCTGGCTCGCGCCCGCCGGCTCCTCGAAGTAGAGCAGGCCGATGCTCTCGCCCTGCGCCGTGAGCGGAATGCAGATCGTCTGGAGCGTGTCCCGCGCGCCCAGATGCTCACAGGGAATGTCCACCATTTCCCCGATGGGCCGATGGGTCTGGCCCCGGCGCAAGGCCCAGCAGGCCGATGGCGCGAATTCCGTCAGCGAATGGGCGGGGTCCAGCCATTGGCACGCCTGCGCCATCGCATTGCGATGGGCGTCATAGATATACAGCCTGCCTGGAAAATCAGGCGTGATTTCCGGCACGAAGCGGCGCACCACGCCCACCAGATCGGCGGTATCGTCGCATCCCTGCAACCGCTGCGTCAGGCGCGACAACAGGTCGCGCATCCGGTGATCCACGTCCCGCTCACGCTCCAGCCTTTGGCGTTCCAGCCCGTTCTCCCGGAAGATGCGGATCGCCTGCGCCATATCGCCAATCTCGTCGACATGCGCCATGTCGGGCGGGACCGCATCATAATCCTGCGCCGCGAGCCGCGTGACGACATCGCTCAATCGCACCACCGGGCGAAGAATGCGCTGTTTGAGGATGAAATAGAGGACGCACAGGAACAGCAGCGCGGTAACGCCCAGCATGATTTCCGACATGGTGCGCCACAGCCGCGCGCTTTCGGTCGCGCGCGCCACCGCCTGATCGGTACGTTGATCCAGCATATATTGAAAGCGGTCAATCTGCGCGGCGACCCGGTCCATTTCCCGCCCATATTCGTCGCCGAACAGGATGGCCCGCGCGGATTGCGCGTCGCCGCTTTGCGCGGCCTTCAGCGCTGCTTCCTGCTCCTCCATCAGCGCGTCCGCCCAATGGATGCCCTGCCGCAATGCCTGAAGCTCGGCATAATTCGCGCCGGCGTCCTTCAGATGCGCAATCCGTTCCTCGACCGATCGCAATCCTGCCCGTTCGCGGCGATAGGCGATCAAATGGCTGGGGTTGCCGGTGACGACGAAGCCGCGCGCCTGCTCGCTCAGGCGATAGACATCCTCCTCCAGCGTGGCGGTAAGCTGGTCGAAGGTCGCGCGCTGGCTGACGGCGGCGCGCTCCTGCTCCTCGACGGACGAGGCGCGCAGCATTGTCGCGCCGGACACGAGTGTCAGCGCGACGGTAGCGCCATAGGCCCAGTTGGTGATGGTGGAAAGCCGCATGGCAGCAATCTACCGGTCAGAAGTTGGCGATTGATTAAGCATGACGGCAGATTGGACGAAAGTGCGGCCCGCATGCGCTTTCGTCCACAGCTTTCGCGCCGCAGGGGCTGGCGTCGACTCATGCGCGCCGCCTAAGGTGCCGTCATGTCCCATGCCGCTTTCGTCCCGCTTCGCGTCTTTTCCTCCTTCACCATGCTGGAAGGGGCGATAGATCCCAAGAAGATCGCCAAGCAGGCACGAGCGCTCGGCTTTCCGGCGGCGGCGATCACCGACCGCAACGGCCTGTACGGCTCCATGGCCTTTTCCGACGCCTGCAAAGGGGAAGGCGTGCAGCCGATCATCGGCGCGATGCTGGGCGTGCTGCGTCCCGGCCGGCCCGCCAATGCGGCGCAAGTCCATGACTGGATCGCGCTTTATGCGCAGGATGCGCGCGGTTACGACAATATCTGCGCGCTCGTGTCGATGGCGCATCTCGATCGCCCGGTGGAGGAAGTGCCCCATGTGACGCTCGATGCGCTGGAGGGGCGCACCGATGGCGTCATCGCCCTGACGGCGGGCGGCGAGGGCGCGTTGGCGCGGCTGTTCGCGGAGGATCAGCCCGAGGCCGCTTTGGCCTATGCCGAGCGGCTGGAGGCGCTGTTCCCCGACAGGCTCTACGTCGAAATCTGCCGTCGCCTCGACCCGGTGGAGGGCAAGGCGGAAGGCGCGCTGCTCGACCTGGCCTATGATCGCGGCCTGCCCCTGGTAGCGACGAATCCCACCTGCTTTACCGAACCGCATTTCCACGAAGCCCATGATGTCATGCTGTGCATCGCTGATAGCGCCTATGTGGACACGGCCGACCGTCGCAGAAGCTCGCCCGACGCTTGGATGAAGCCGGCGGCGGAGATGCGGCGCCTGTTTGACGACCTGCCCGAAGCGCTGGCCAACACCCTCGTCGTCGCGCAACGCTGCGCCGTGGCCGCCCCCAAGCGCAAGCCCATTCTCCCCAGCCTGGCCGGCGATATCGAGGGGGAGGCCGCGATGCTGCGAGATCAGGCGGCGGCGGGGCTGGAAGCGCGGCTGGAAAAGGCCGGCATCCTGGGTGAGGAGATGCGGCGGCCCTATTATGAACGGCTGCAATTCGAAACCGACATCATCATCCAGATGGGCTTCCCCGGCTATTTCCTGATCGTGGCCGATTTCATCAAATGGGCCAAGGATCAGGATATTCCCGTGGGGCCGGGGCGCGGATCGGGCGCGGGCTCGCTCGTCGCCTGGGCGCTCACCATCACCGATCTTGATCCCTTGCAACTGGGCTTGCTGTTCGAACGCTTCCTCAACCCCGAACGCGTGTCGATGCCCGACTTCGACATCGACTTTTGCGAAACCCGACGCGGTGAGGTCATCCGTTACGTCCAGCAGAAATATGGCGCGGATCATGTGGCGCAGATCATCACCTTCGGGAAGCTCAAGGCGCGCGCGGTGCTCAAAGACACCGGCCGCGTGCTCCAGATGAGCTATGGCCAGGTCGACCGCCTCGCCAAGCTGGTGCCCAATCACCCGACCGACCCCTGGACGCTGGAACGGTCCCTGAATGGCGTCAGCGAGTTCAAGGCCGAATATGACAATGACAATCAGGTCAAGCGCCTGATCGACTATGCGATGAAGCTGGAGGGCTTCCCGCGCCACAGTTCCACCCACGCGGCGGGCGTGGTGATTGGCGACCGGCCGTTGAGCCAACTGGTGCCGCTTTATCGCGACCCGCGCTCCGACATGCCGGTGACGCAATTCGACATGAAATATGTCGAGGGCGCCGGGCTGGTGAAGTTCGACTTTCTGGGTCTGAAAACGCTGTCCGTGTTGCAAAAGGCTGTGCAATTGCTCGCCGCGCGCGGCGTCACGGTGGACCTCGATACACTCGCCTGGGATGACATGGCGGTCTATGACCTGCTCCAGCGCGGCGACACGGTCGGCGTGTTCCAGCTGGAATCGGAAGGGATGCGCAAGACGCTTGCCGCCGTGCGCCCGACCAATTTCGGCGACATCATCGCGCTGGTGTCGCTCTATCGTCCCGGCCCGATGGACAATATCCCGATGTTCGGCCGTCGCAAGAACGGCCAGGAAGATATTGAATATCCCCATATTCTCCTGAAGCCGATCCTCGAAGAAACCTATGGCATCTTCGTCTACCAGGAACAGGTGATGCAGGCCGCGCAGATCCTGGCGGGCTACAGCCTGGGGGACGCCGACCTGCTGCGTCGCGCGATGGGCAAGAAGGTGAAGGCGGAAATGGACGCGCAGCGTTCCCGCTTCGTCGAAGGCTGCGCCGCCAAAAGCGATATTCCGGTGGCCAAGGCGAATGAGCTGTTCGACTTGATCGACAAATTTGCCGGCTATGGCTTCAACAAGTCCCACGCCGCCGCCTATGCGCTGCTCGCCTATCAGACGGCGTGGCTCAAGGCGCATTACCCGGCCGAATTCTATGCCGGGTCGATGGCGTTCGACATTCACCTCACGGAAAAGCTGACGGTGTTCGTCGACGATATGCGGCGCATGGGCCTGACATGCCTGCCCCCCGACATCAATCGCAGCGAAGCGGATTTCACCGTCGAGCCCATTGCTTATGAGGGCGAAGACGCGCGATTGGGCTTTGCCGTGCGCTATGCGCTGGGCGGCCTCAAGGGCGTGGGCGAAAAGGCGATGGAACAGCTGGTCGAGGAGCGCAACAAGGGCGGCGCCTTCAACAGCCTGGACGATTTTGCGGACCGGATCGAGCCGCGCCTGCTCAACCGGCGCCAACTCGAAAGTCTGGCGGCGGCGGGCGCGTTCGATGGCATCCACGCCGACCGCGCGGGGGTCCATGCGGCGGCGGAGACGATCCTGTCCGTCGCTGCCAGCAACGCCGCCGCGCGCGAAAGCGGGCAGGGCGGCCTGTTTGGCGACGTGGAAACGCCCCATGCCGATGTGCGCATCCCCCCGCATCAGGCCTGGACGGTGGCGGACCGCATGGCGCAGGAAAAGGAAGCGTTCGGCTTCTATTTCTCCGCGCATCCGGTGGATCGCTACAAGCATCTGGCCGACGCGCGCGGCGCACGCAGCTATGGCCTCATCTGCCAGTCGCCCATGCCTGCGCCCAATGCCGAAGCGCGGGCGATGACGATCATGGCGGCGATGGTGGAGGATGTGCGCTGGCGCGAGACAAAGCGCGGCGCGCGCTACGCCAGCGCCACCTTCTCCGACCAGAGCGGCCAGTTCCAGGCCAGCTGTTTCGACGAGGATGGCTGCAAGGCGATCGAGGAACTGGCGCGCGATGGCGACTGCGCGCTGCTGATCGTCGAACTGGACCGCCTGCCGGGCGAGGAAACGCCGCGCGTTACCGTGCGCAGCGTCGAACCCTTCCGCGCGATCGCCAGCGCGTCGCGCATGGAATTGACGGTCGATGTGGAAAGCGCCGAAGCGGTCGAGGCGCTGGCGGCGCTATTGGCCGGCGCGGGCGGGGGCCGCAGCGAAGTCTTCCTGCGCGCGCGATTAAGCGACGGGCAGGCGGCGCGGGTGTTTCTGGGTGATGGATATAGCCTGGGCGCCGATCAGGTGGACGCGATCGCAACCATCAAGGGGCTGACTATCCACAAATTCGAGCGGATGGACGTGAAGGCCGACGGCTACCGCACGCGCACGCGCCGGTCGGGCATGCGGCTGGTGGGATAGCAGACTGCGGCGGTGCGCCCAGGCGTCGCTGCCCATGCTCTTCCAATGTAGGATTTCTTCTGATCTACCCTGGCGGATGACCTATTTGTCCGTCCGCGCCATTGCCCGCCGGTTGCCCTACTGGCCGCAAGTGCATCCTGCGCGAGGTGTCGCCTTGCGGTCGCTTCGCGGTCGCGTCCTGGTCGCTTCGGGCCGAAAAAGGGCCGACGACACTGTGAACTTCGCTCCGGCGATTTCGTTGTGATCTCGCGCGGGTATCGACGTTCCCGCGCTATCGCGAATCACAATATCCGGAGCCACGCATGAAGAGCATCAATCCCGCCACCGGAGAGGAAATCGCCACCCACCAGGAGATGACGAAGGCGCAGATCGACACCGCGCTCGACCGGGCGGAGGCGAGCTTTGGGATTTGGCGAGAAACGCCGATCGCGGAGCGGACCACGCTGCTATCCGCGCTGGCCGACGCCTATCACGACCATCGCGAACAGCTTGCCCGCATGGCGACGCTGGAAATGGGCAAGACGCTCAAATCGGCGCTGGCGGAGGTCGACAAATGCGTCGCCGCCTTCCGCCATTATGCCAAGGAGGGGCCGGCGATGCTGGAAGGCGGCAGCATCGCGCTGGCCTCGGGCGGCAAGGCCGATCTGGTCTGGCTGCCCATCGGGCCGGTGCTGGCGGTGATGCCCTGGAATTTCCCCTATTGGCAGGTGGTCCGCTTCTTGGCGCCTTGCATCCTGGCGGGCAATGTCGGGCTGCTTAAACATGCCAGCAATGTGCAGGGCGTCGCCGCGCTGATGCAGGATATGATGGGCGTGGCCGGCGCACCTGACGGGCTGTTCCAGAACTTGCCCCTTCGTTCGGACGCGGTTGCGGACATCATCGCCGACGACCGGGTCGCCGCCGTCACCCTGACCGGCAGCGAGGGGGCGGGCCGCGCCGTGGCCGAGCAGGCAGGCAAGGCGCTCAAGAAGGTCGTGCTGGAACTGGGCGGGTCCGACCCGTTCATCGTCATGCCTTCGGCCGATCTGGACGCGGCGGTCGAGCAGGCCGTGACCGCCCGCATTCAGAATACGGGCCAGTCCTGCATTTGCGGCAAGCGGATGATCGTCCATGCCGATATCTATGACGAATTTCTGGAGCGCTATGCCGCCGCCATGGCCGCGGTGAAGCCGGGCGATCCCTTCGCGGAGGATAGCGACATGGGGCCGCTTTCCAGCGCAGAGCAACGACAGACCGTGTTGGACCAGATCGACAAGATGATAGCTGCCGGCGCGACGCTGATCGGCGGGGAAAGCATGGCAGGGCCGGGTGCCTATATGCGGGCGGGCATCCTGACCGACGTGCCGGTCGATCCTGCGCTGATGGGTGAGGAAATTTTCGGGCCGATCGCGATGCTGTTCAAGGCGAAGGACATGGACGACGCCATCGCCATCGCCAATGCCATCCCCTTCGGCCTGGGATCGTCGGTGTGGACTGAGGAGCCCGAGGAAGAAGAACGCTTCGTCCGCGACGTGCAGGCGGGCATGACCGCGGTGAACCAGATGCTGGCCTCCGCGCCCGAAGCTCCCTTCGGTGGCGTCAAAAAGTCCGGTCATGGCCGTGAGCTGGGGCCATTCGGCCTGCACGAATTCATGAATTTGAAGAGCGTCTATCGCAAATAGGCTGAACCCATCATCGTTGAGAGCATGGGCATCAAGGAGTAGAGACTGGCCCCATGCCGCACCTCTCCACCTTCGCCATCGTCTGCGCCGTGCGCGCCCATGGCGAACATGGGGCGATCGCCCGGCTGCTGACGCCCGATCATGGGCTGACGGCGGGCTATGTGCGCGGTGGCCGGTCGCGGGCGATGCGGCCGGTGCTGCTGCCGGGCAATGTGGTAAAGGCGGATTTCCGGGCGCGGACGGAGGATCAGCTGGCAGGGCTGACGGTCGAACTGGCACACAGCCGCGCGCCCCTGCTCGCCGAACCTCTGCCCGCCGCCGCCATCGACTGGGGCTGCGCGCTGACCGCCGCCGCCCTGCCCGAAGCGACGCCCTATCCGGCGCTGCATCAGGCGCTCGCCGGCCTGCTCGACGCGGTGGAGGCGGCGCCGGCGGCACGCGGCTGGGCCGTGGCGCTGGTGCGCTACGAATTGCTGCTGCTCGCGGAACTGGGCTTTGGCCTCGACCTGAGCCGCTGCGCCGCACTCGGTGATGTCGATGACCTGGCCTATGTCAGTCCGCGCAGCGCGGCGGCGGTCAGCCGGGCGGGCGCATCGGGCTATGAACAGCGCCTGCTGCCGCTGCCGCCCTTCCTTGTTGCCGGCGGCACAGGGGAATGGGCGGAGATCATGGATGGCCTGCGCCTCACGGGCTTTTTTCTGGAGCGATCGGTGCTGACCGACCGCCGCGCTGACGTGCTGGCGGCACGCGAAAGACTGGTCGAGCGACTGAAAAGGGCGGTTGCCTGAAACCTCCTGTCTCCATAAGGCGCTGCCACGCAAGATAAGGAGTTTTCGCCATGTTGATCGCCCTGTTCCCCGGAGACGGCATCGGACCCGAAATCGTCGAACAGGCAAAGCGCGTGCTCGATGCGTTGGCGATCGACGGGCTGACATATGAGGACGGGCTGGTCGGCGGCGCCGCCTACAAGGCGGTGGGCCATCCGCTGCCGCCCGAAACGCTGGACATTGCCAAGCGCGCCGACGCCATCCTGTTCGGCGCGGTGGGCGACCCGGACTGTGACGCGCTGGAGCGGCATTTGCGGCCCGAACAGGCGATCCTTGGCCTGCGCAAGGAACTGGGCCTGTTCTCCAACCTGCGCCCTGCAAAGGTTTTTCCCGAACTGGCGCATGAGAGCGCGCTGAAACCCGACGTGGCTGGCTCGATCGACCTGCTCATCGTGCGGGAAACCAATGGCGACGTGTATTTCGGTGAAAAAGGCTTCCGCACGACCGCGGAGGGGCACCGTGAAGGCTATGACATCATGTCGTACAATGAAGCGGAGGTCCGGCGCATCGCCCATGCCGGTTTCCAGGCCGCGCGCGCCCGTCGCGGCAAGCTCTGTTCGGTGGACAAGGCCAATGTGCTGGAAACAAGCCAATTGTGGCGCGACGTGGTGATCGAGGTTTCGGCCGACTATCCCGACGTGGCGCTCAGCCATATGTATGTCGACAATGCCGCGATGCAGCTGGTGCGCAATCCCGGTCAGTTCGACGTGATCGTGACCGGCAACCTGTTCGGCGACATATTGTCGGATCAGGCCAGCATGTGTGTCGGGTCGATCGGGATGCTGGCATCGGCCACGCTGAATGGCAGCGGGCAGGGCCTCTATGAACCCATCCACGGGTCCGCGCCCGACATTGTCGGCAGCGGCAAGGCCAATCCGCTGGCGACGATCCTGTCTGCCGCAATGATGCTGCGTTACTCGCTGAACCTGCCTGAACAGGCGGATCGGATCGAGGCGGCTGTGGCGCAGGCGCTGCGCAATGGCGCCCGGTCGGTGGATCTGGGCGGGACAATGACGACGGTGGAGATGGGGGACGCAGTGCTGGCTGCGTTGTGACGGCTCGATCCGTCGCAAAAGCAACCTGCGCGCTTAAGTTTTCCGGTCCCAATCCGATTTAAGGATAAAATGGGGTCGAAGATGATGATGACGGATTTACGGCACGATCATGATGGTCTGCGCCGGATGATGCAGGATTTCGCGCTGATGATGCGGAGCGCGGGGCCGGAGGATATGCCGGAGGTCACGCAGCGGCGGATAGCCTTTTCCCAAGCTTTTCGTGAGCATATGGCGCGCGAGGACAGAATGGTGCAGCAATTGCGTAAAGGGCTTTTGTCCCCAGAGGCAGCCCAGGTGCTGCGCGAGCATGGCCGCGCGATCGTGGCCCTGTTTCTGCGCTACAGCGATCATATCAAGATATGGACGCCAGCGCAGATCGAGGCGGATTGGGTAGGCTATCGGACTGCGGTATTGGGCTTGCAGGATGGCTTGCGCGAACGGATGGCGTGGGAGGAGCAGCATCTTCACCCGCTGATGACGCCACAGACTCGCATCGCGGCCTGACGGGGCCAATCGGCGCGCATCGGTCCTATGCCGCCAAATGTCGGCAGCCTAGAAGTGCAAGGATGACCGACCTTTCGCTCCCTTCGCTTCGCGCCGCCGCCGCCATGGTCCATGCACAGGTGCCCCCGACGCCGCAATATGCCTGGCCGCTGCTGGCGGCACGGACCGGGTGTGATGTCTGGGTCAAGCATGAGAACCACACGCCCACTGGCGCGTTCAAGGTGCGCGGTGCCATTCCCTATATCGACTGGCTGCGGCGTATGCATCCTGACGTTACCGGCATCATCACCGCGACGCGGGGCAATCACGGGCAGGCGCAGGTTCGCGCGGCCCGGGCGGCTGGGTTGTCCGTCACGATCGTCGTGCCGCACGGCAATGCGCTGGAGAAAAATGCCGCGATGCGCGGACTGGGCGCCACACTGATCGAACATGGCCATGATTTCGACAGCGCCAAGGCAGAGGCATTGCGCCTCGCGCAGGATAAAGGGCTCTATATGGTGCCTGCCTTTCATGGCGAATTGGTGCGTGGGGTCGCGAGTTACGGGCTGGAGTTGTTCGATGCGGTGCCCGACATCGACACCGTCTATGTGCCCGTGGGTTGCGGATCGGGCCTCTGCGGGACGATCGCGGCGCGTGACGCGCTGGGTCTGGACACCAAGGTCGTGGGCGTCGTATCGGCCCATGTAGACGCCGCCAAGCGATCGTTCGAGGCCGGAAAGCTGCTGGCCAGCCCCAGCGCCCATACCTTCGCCGACGGCGTCGCCGTATGCACACCGGTACAGGAAGCGCTCGACTATTTCGGGCCGCGCGCCGACCGGTTCGTGGCGGTAAGCGATGATGAGGTCGCCGCCGCGATCCGCATTTATTGGGAAGATACGCATAATCTGGCCGAAGGGGCGGGCGCGGTGGCGCTGGCGGCGCTGATCCAGGAAAAGGAGCGAATGCGCGGCAAGACGGTTGCGGTAATCCTGTCGGGCGGTAATGGCGACAGAAGCCAGATGGCCGAAATATTGGGCGGCGGCACGCCGCGCGTTCAGCAGGATATGCGAAGGGCGATATGAAGCGGAAGAGCGGACAGAATCCCGATATCACGAGGAACTGGAAACCGGCGACGCTCGCAGTTCGGGGGGGAACCGCGCGCAGCGAATATGGCGAAACGTCCGAGGCGCTCTTTCTAACGAGTGGCTATTGCTATGACCGGGCGGAAGACGCCGCCGCGCGTTTTGCCGGCGAGCAGACGGGCATGACCTACAGCCGGCTTCAGAACCCCACGGTCGAGATGCTGGAACAGCGCATTGCCCTGCTGGAAGGGGCGGAGGCCTGTCGCGCCACAGCCACGGGCATGGCCGCCATGACCGCCGCCTTGCTGTGCCAGCTTTCAGCGGGCGATCATGTCGTTGCGGCCAAGGCGGCGTTCGGCTCCTGCCGCTGGCTGGTCGATACGCTCCTGCCCAAATTCGGCATCGCGACGACGACGATCGACGGACGCGATACCGCTGCCTGGGAGGCAGCGATCAAGCCCAATACCAAGGTGTTTTTCTTCGAAACGCCGGCCAATCCGACGATGGACGTGGTGGATATCGCAGCGGTGTGCGCCATCGCCAAGGCGCGCGGGATCACGACCGTTGTCGACAACGCCTTTGCCTCGCCCGCCTTGCAGCGCCCCATGGAATATGGCGCCGATGTCGTGGCCTATAGCGCCACCAAGATGATGGACGGGCAGGGCCGCGTATTGGCGGGCGCGATTTGCGGCACGCGGGACTGGATCGATTCGGTGCTGCTGCCCTTCCATCGCAATACCGGGCCGACGCTGAGCGCGTTCAACGCCTGGGTGGTGCTCAAGGGGCTGGAGACGCTGGACCTGCGCATCCGGCGGCAGAGCGAGAATGCGTTGAAGGTGGCGCGCTTCCTGGAAGGCCGCCTTTCCAAGGTCAATTATCCGGGACTGGAAAGCCATCCCCAACATAAGCTGGCAATGCGGCAGATGGAGGCGGCGGGGCCAATCTTCTCCCTCTATGTCGGTGGCGGTCGCGCGGAGGCGCATGGCCTGCTCAATGCGCTGGAACTGGTCGATATCAGCAACAATATCGGCGATTCCCGGTCGTTAATGACGCATCCGGCGTCGACCACCCATTATGGCATGGCCGAGGAAGCACGGCTGGAAGTCGGCATTACCGAGGATATGCTGCGCCTGAACGTAGGGCTGGAAGACCCGAACGATGTCATAGCCGATTTCGATCAGGCGCTGCGGGCGATAGGCCGTTGACCTTATCGGGGGCAGGGCGCATCTGTCGGCCATGACGACCAGCTTTGCGCTTTTCCCCTTCCACGCGACGACGCGCGATATTGGCGTGCATGTGGCCGTCACTTATCTGCCCGAACAGTCGGAACCGGACCGGGGGCGCTGGTTCTGGGCCTATCATATCCGGATCGAGAACCGGGGCGATCACCCGGTACAGTTGCTGACCCGCCACTGGATCATCACCGATGGGCGCGGCAATCAGCAGAGCGTCGATGGCGACGGCGTGGTGGGCGAACAACCGGTGGTCCAGCCTGGCAAAAGCTATGATTATGTGTCCGGTTGCCCGCTCGCCACGCCGACCGGGTCGATGAAGGGCAGCTATCGCATGATCGGGCTGGACGGCGAGATATTCGAAGTGAAAATCCCGCATTTCGCGCTGATTGCCCCGGCGGTCGCGGAATGAAGCGGACGCATCTGCCGTTGAACGGCCTGCGCGTTCTGGACGCGGCCGCGCGGCATCTGTCTTTCACGCGTGCCGCCGATGAACTTGCCGTGACGCCGGCAGCGGTCGGGCAGCAAATTCGCGCGTTGGAGGATATGCTGGGCGTCGTGCTGTTTCGGCGCACGCCCAAGGGGCTGGAACTGACCCCGGAAACCGAAGCCGGGCTGGAGGCCCTGCGCGCCGGCTTCCTGCAATTTGAGGAAGCGGTGCGGGCGATGCAGGCCGGGCAGTCGAGCAGTGCGCTCACCATCGCCGCGCCGCGCGACATCACCGCCAAATGGTTGCAGCCGCGCCTTGCGGCTTATGCCGCGAGCCAGCCCGACCTGACATTTCAGCTGGTCGCGGCGGACGACGCGCTCGATTTTACCGAGGCCAATCTGGACCTGGCGCTGCGGCTTGCGGATGGTCCGGGCGAGCATGAAGGGGTCAAGATCGGCGAACCCGCCTATGTGACGGTCGAGGCGGCCACCGGCGGCCCTGATCTGCGGATCGATTGGCCGGGATGTGCGGCTGGCGACCGGCCGGCGGTCATCCGCGTCGCCGATGGCGGCCTTGCGATCGAGGCGGCGGCAAACGGCTTTGGACGCGCGCGCGTGCCGCAATTGCTGGCCCACGCGGACATCGCCGCCGGGCGGGTGCGCCAGGTCGGGGAGGCCGCGCCGGCGCTGCTCGCTTACTGGCTGATCGCGCCGCTGCCGCAATGGCGGCAGAAGAAGGTCAAGGCGCTGG
Source organism: Sphingobium lactosutens DS20 (assembly GCF_000445105.1). Classification (GTDB taxonomy): domain Bacteria; phylum Pseudomonadota; class Alphaproteobacteria; order Sphingomonadales; family Sphingomonadaceae; genus Sphingobium; species Sphingobium lactosutens. Next base: position 92,771 of record NZ_ATDP01000081.1, read on the forward strand.
TGGAGGCCTTGACGGCCTGATCCCCTGGTCAGTGACGGAAGAACAGTGTTACGGACGCAACATGATTGACGCGCGTATTACCGCCGCGCTGATTGATGATCTGGTTGAGATAGCCCACCTCCAGCGTGGAAGCGCCGGGCAGGCCCACCTCCGCCCCGATGAAGCTGCGTAGCTGATCGAAGCCGTCGCGCGCACCCCAGTCGGTGTCGTTCAGTGCAACGAAACCTTCGGCATAGACCAGCGCGTTGAGCGCATCGCTGTTTGGCTCAAGCGGCTTTTCATAGCGGAGCATTTCGCGCAGCCGCCAGCCCATGTCATTGCCGTCAGACCGCCAGCGTTGCTCAAGGCGGGTGCGAGACGACAATTCGCCCGCCCAGGGTTTGCCGAGCGTCCAGTTGAGTTGCTGAAAGCTGCGTTCCTCATTGACGTCCTTGCCGCCCTCGACCGGCGCGGCGATATGGGCAAAGCCCTGATAGAACGTCACCGAAGGCGAGAATTTCCAGCCGATAGCGCCGCGAAACAGCGCCTGGTCGATCCGGGATACGCCATCGCCTACGCGCGGCTGTATTTCGGCGAAGTAGACAAGGTCGTCCTTGATCGATCCCATGCTGGTGAGGTTGAGCCAGAATTGTTCGTCCTGGCTCGTTTCGGCGGAAGCGGGCGCACCGACCAGGATCAGGGCGGCGGCAAGGCATGGAAACAGGCGGTGCATGATGGTCCGGGGCAGGGGGCAACAAGGCAGCAGCCTTTAGGCCCCCGATGTTTCCCGGCCATGTCTGCGTGGTGACTTACTGTGCCAGGCGATCAGGTAATGACGCTGGGACTGTCCATGCCGGTAAAACCGCGGATGTCCGCAATCTCCTGCGCCGCGGCGATCAAAGGCGCCAACGCATCGGCGGTTTCCATGGCCAGATTGCCATCGGGTCCCACATAGCGTTCGATATAGACGCGCAGGGTCGCGCCCTCCGTGCCGGTGCCCGACAGGCGGAAGACGACGCGCGACCCATCGTCGAACAGAATGCGGATGCCCTGGTGCCGGCTGACCGACTGGTCGGTCGGATCGCTATAGGCAAAATCGTCGGCGCTGCCGATTGTGCCGCCGCTGTTGCTGGTGCCTGGAAGGGCATTCAACTTGTCCCGCAGAGCCGCCATCAGGGCGTCGGCCTTGTCCTTGGCGATCGCTTCATAATCATGCCGGGCGTAATAATTGCGGCCATAGGTCGCCCAATGATCCGCCATGATGGCAGCGACGCTTTGTTTGCGCGCAGCCAGGATGTTGAGCCACAGCAGCACCGCCCAGATGCCGTCCTTTTCCCGGACATGGTCGGATCCAGTTCCTGCGCTTTCCTCACCGCAGATCGTCGCCATGCCAGCGTCGAGCAGGTTGCCGAAGAATTTCCAGCCCGTGGGCGTTTCATACAGCGGGATGCCGAGCTTTTCCGCCACGTGGTCCGCCGCGCCGCTGGTCGGCATGGACCGGGCGATGCCCTTCAGTCCGCCGGCATAGCCGGGAGCGAGATGAGCATTGGCCGCCAGCACCGCCAGGGAGTCGGAGGGCGTCACATAGCAATGGCGGCCGATGATAAGGTTGCGGTCGCCATCGCCGTCCGACGCGGCGCCGAAATCTGGCGCGTCCGCCGCCATCAGCCGATCATAGAGGTCCTTGGCGTGGACGAGATTGGGATCGGGATGGTGATGGCCAAAGTCGGGAAGCGGCGTGCCGTTCATCACGGTTCCCGATGGCGCGCCTAGGCGGCGCTCGAATATCTCGGTCGCATAGGGACCGGTCACGGCGCTCATCGAATCGAAAGCCAGGGTGAAACCACCGGCGATCATCGCCCCAATCGTACCGAAGTCGAACAGGCTTTCCATCAGGTCCGCATAGGCGGCGACGGGGTCGACCACCTCGACTACCATGTCGCCAAGCTGGCGGGTGCCAGGGCTGTCGATATCGACGTCCGCCGCATCGACGATCGTGTAGTGATCGATGACGAGGGAGCGCGCGGCGATCGCGTCCGTCACCTTTTCCGGTGCGGGGCCGCCATTGCCGATATTATATTTGATGCCGAAATCCTCGTCGGGGCCACCCGGATTATGGCTAGCCGACAGGATCAGGCCGCCAAAGGCCCCGGACGACCGGATGAGATGCGACGCGGCAGGCGTCGAAAGAATGCCGCCCTGACCCACGAGCACGCGGCCAAAGCCATTGGCGGCCGCCATCTTGAGTACCGACTGGATGACTTCGCGGTTGAGGTAGCGGCCGTCTCCGCCGACAACCAGCGTGTCGCCTTCAAAGCCTTCCAGGCTGTCGAACACCGACTGAATGAAATTTTCCGCATAATGGGGCTGGGCGAAAACTCGCACTTTCTTGCGCAGGCCCGACGTGCCGGGTTTCTGGTCGGAGAAGGGGGTAGTGGTAACGGTCTGGATCACGCCGGCATCCCTTGCATCATTGAATATGTCCTTTTCGCGCGGCCAACCGCGTCCTGCAATGGCGCATGTTCAGCCTTTTTGCGCAAACCAGATGACATGGCGTGGCCCTTTGCCATTATCACGGGCACGAACGGCGACTTCGTCGACACGAAAGCCGGCGCTGCGCAGGCGGCGGGTGAAGGCGTCATCCGACCCTGCCGACCATATGGCGAGAATGCCGCCTGGCCGAAGCGCCGCGCGCGCGGCTTGCAGGCCCTTTGCATCATAGAGCCGGTCGTTGGCGGCGGCAGTGAGGCCATCGGGTCCATTGTCGACATCGAGCAGGATCGCGTCATAGCTGCCCTGCGCGTTAGCAATTACGGCCACGACATCGTCAATTACCAGATGCACGCGCGGATCGTCGAGGCATCCGGCCGCAAGCTCCGCCATCGGGCCGCGCGCCCACTCGATGATTTCGGGCACCAGTTCGGCCACAGTGATGCGCGCGTCCGCCGACAGCGCGCCCAGCGCCGCACGCAGGGTGAAGCCCATGCCATAGCCACCGATCAACAGATGCGGGGCCTTCCCATCGCGCAGCCGGTCGATCGTCATCAGCGCAAGCTGCTTTTCCGACCCGCTCATGCGGCTGCTCATCAGCTCGTTTCGGTCTAGCACGATCATATGGTCGCCGCCGCGCCGATAGAGTTTCAGTTCCTGCCCGCCCGGAACGATGGCGGAGCCCAAATATTCGCGCGGCGTCATCATGATGTCCTAACAGCTCAAAAAATCGTCTTGCGCATGGCAGCTTGGCTTGCGTCGTGCAAATGCTACAGGCCGTCGCGCGTTTGGACCGGTGCTTGGCCGACCGGCGCCGGCGATGCTATCCGCCGCTCATCCCCCCCGAATCGACACAGGCAAATTTCCCTTCCATGCGCTATTTTCTCGACACAGAATTTAACGGTTTTGGCGGCACGCTGATCAGCGTTGCCCTGGTTCCCGAACATGGCGATCAGGAATGCTATGTTTCGCTGCCGTTGCCCGAAGTGATCGAGCCGTGGGTGGCAGGGCACGTCATTCCTTATCTTCGCCATGTGCCGCCGGGTATCGATCATGAGCTGGATCGCGTCGAGGCGGCCGACCTCGTCGCGGCCTATCTGGCCGGCGATTCCGACCCGGTGATTATCGCGGACTGGCCGGAGGATCTGGCGCATTTTTGCGCGCTGTTGGTGACGGGGCCGGGACGGATGGCGGGCGTCGATTTCGGCCTGAAGCTGGAACTCATCAACGCAGCGGGCTTCAGCGCGGCCGCCAACAGCCGCGTGCCGCACAATGCACTGCACGATGCGCGGGCGCTGCGTGATTTCTACATGCTGGACCGGGCCGGCTGAGCCCTGCCGATTCGGCTGCGCTCCAGCCACCAGAGCAGGGCGCTCACCAACAGCCAGGCGGCCGCGAAGGGCCAGGCGGGACCAGGCGTTTGCCGCGTCGCTTCGGCGGCGGCTGTCGGGCCGCCGCGCAGCAACGCTGTTGCGTCCCTGTTACGAATGCTTTTCATGGCGGTCAGGGCATCGTCCGGCTGGACGTAGAAGGACATGCTTCCCGCCTTTGTGACGAGCCGATGCCATCCCGGCTGCGCAGGCCAGAACGCGGCGCAATCCGCAACGGGTTGCAGAGCAATAGCGCGACCGTCGGGCTGCTCGACGGAGGCGCGCGGAGCAGTTCCGCACAGCGCTACACGTTCGCCTGCCCAACTGATCGCTGGGGGTGAGGCGAGCCTTGGTGCGGGGCGGACGACCGCGCGAATGAGGCCTCTCCACCAGTCGTCATAAAGGGGCGTTCGCCCGGTAAGAACGAGCGCGTAGCTGTCGATGCCGGTAAAAAGCGCGACACGCCCTCGTCCCTGCGGCCGCCACGCAGCAATGGGCGCGTCGCCCGCATCGTGCAGCAGGGCCGCAGACGTTCCGCCCAAGGGCGAGAGCGCCAGACGGCTGACGTCCGGAAGGAAATCGGCAGGCAAACGCAGATCATCCGGCAAAATTTCAGTCGGGATGCCAAGGCGCGTGCGCGCAATAGGGGCAGGGCCCGCTGTTGGCAGGGCCAGAGGGGCAATGCTGTTGGCGCCGGTGAGGGCAAACCCCAAATTGCGCCACTGGGATAGAGTCGCGGCGTCCAGCGGGCCGGTGGGGCGAAGTATCAGGCCCAGGCCGTTGCGCACCGCGGCCATGAGGGCGGTTCGCTGGCCGCCCAGCGCCGCCCAGCTTCGATCATCTATCACAATGATGTCGAATCGGCCGAGCGTGGCGGCATTGATGGCGATCGGGGCATCCCCCAGCGAGATGCCGCCGCCTGCGCTGATCTGGCTCATGACGTCGAACCCTGCGTCGGTGGCCCAGCGGCGAAGATATTTTATTTCAGGTCCAGGCGCTGCGGCAAGGAGCAGGAGGCGCTGCGGCTTTGGCTGCAGGACGACCAGCGGGACCGACGCCTGCGCAACGGTGCGATCCTTGATTCGAACACGCAAGGTGAAGAGGCTGTTTCCTGCGGCGCGCGCCGTGCCGGTCAGGCGCACATGCCCCTGCTGATCGGGCGTTGTCCTGTCCGTCACGCGTCCGGCCGGATCGAGCAATTCGACGATTGCATTGTTCGTCGGTGAGACTGTGGCGCCCACATCGAAGCTTTCTCCGGGAGCGGCGGCAGTTGGTGGTGTCAGGGACAGGATACCGCTTCCTTGAGCGGGCGGGTCGAAGCGCACGGCAAGGCCCGATGCGGCCTCAATGTCGCGGGGGGTGAGGCCAGACCCCAGCACCGTGATGCGCTGAGCCTCCGGATGGCGGCGCAGGCCGGTGGCGAGATCGGGCACATGCTCGGCGCCCTGGATAGGGCCGGCTTCCGGCAGGGCCAGCGTGGGTGCGCCAGAATTGGGGGTGAAGCGAGGGGCGCCGGCGGTCGCAATGATGAGAGCGCCGCTCTCGACCGGAATCGGCGGCGGGTACAAAGTCATGAACAGCAATGCGGCGCAGGTGGGTTGCAAGACGAGCAACGCGACGAATCGCGGCCAGCGCGGATGGGGCGATGCGCGATTCCACAGGATGAGGCGAATGGCTGAAATCAGGACGGCGATCGCCAGGATCGCGGCAGTGACATGCTCCAGTCTCATGAACCGCCCCCCCCTATCATTTGCAGATAGCGGGCGCCCATGTCGTCGGGACGTCGCCTCGGCAAGGCTTGGCCCATCGGTCGTTCCATGGCGGTCCAGAGCAGGGATTGCAGACGGGCGCGACAGGCTGCGCAGCGCGGGCTTTGGCGCAGGGTGTCGATTGCGGCGGTGAGCGCCAGCGGATCGGGCAGCCGCCCTTCATTGGCGCGGACCCAGTTCCCAAGCGCTGTCAGGTCGGGAGCGGCGCTGCCCTCCAGCGCACGCCATGCCGATGCGGCGGGGCCATCGCTGCTTTTGACGCCTGCAAGGGGAAGCGTCCGGCTCGCAATGCCGTCCCGCTCGCCTGTCATGCGGCGGCTAGGATCGATGGGCGGAAGTTCAGGGCCGACTTTCGACAGGAAGATGCGTGTTGCCTGCTGCACTTCCTTGATGAAACGCAGGGCGCGGTTGGCATAAGGCAGGGCAAGGTCTGGCCGCCCCTGCTTGAGTTCGCGTTCCGACCCCCACATTTCATCGACCGCTTTTTTCAGGATCGCACGCGTTTCCGGGTCGAGGCTGGAGGCAGGGGATTCGTCATGAGGGTGGCCAAATTCCGCCAGCACATCTTCGGGGGCGCCGAAACCTGCGCTCGCTTTGGCGGGCGGGCCATGATCGTGGCCATCCCCATCCGAATGACCCTGCGCATCGGCGGTTGGCAGCGTGGGTTCGCCCTCCTCTTCGCCGCCAAGAAACTGGCTGTAGCGGCCGCGCAGGATTTGCTGATCGTTGCCGATCGTGCCGGAATTGGCGAGGTAGCGATCGGCCGAGAGGCTGCCCTTGCGTTTGAGAAGGGCTTCGGCGTCGATGATGATTTGACGCTGGCTGCGGAAATAGGCGGGCAGGGTGGTGTTCACCATGCCTTCCAATCCGCTGCTTTCCGGCGCGCGGGCCGATGGCCACCGCAGAATGACGCTGGGGCCGCGCACCTCCTGCGGGCTGGGGCTGCGATTGTCGCGGACGATGAGTTGCACCACCATGTCCCCGCCCGCTGCAAAGCCGAAGCGTGCAAAATCGAGACTGGGGGCGAAACGGCGATCGCGGGCTGCGCCGGTGCCGCTGACGGGAATTTCTCGTTCGGAAAAGGTCACATTTTCGCCTTCGCCAATGGCAAGCGTGACGCGCAAGCGGGCGGATGCTGCCACTCCATAATCATCGGTCGCGGCAAAGGCTGGAGTCCAGATGCGTTGGCCCGGCTTTACGAGGGTTAACGCCGGGCTGAGCGCTTTCACCTGCGGCGGGTTGTCGGGTAGCGCATCGATGCGATGAAGCGGCGGGGTAGGGCCGCGACCGGCGGCGGCATCGACCCGGTACAGGAAGGACCGATCCAGCGTCATGCCTGCGATCCAGCTATCGCCATCGCGGCGAAGTGTTACCGGCTTGCCATCGACCAGCAACAGGCGGGGGGCCTCTGCTGCCGGATCAAATCGCAAGGTCCATTCCAGCCGCGAACCGAGCGGCGCTTGCGCATCAAGCCTGGCGGAGTCGCGCTTGGGAAGCGCGGTATAGGCAGGTGGCAGGATGCGGAGATTTTGGGCAATCAGTCGCGGAAGGCCGGGCGCGGCGGCGATGCCTTCCTGGCTGGGCGCAAGGGGCGGCGGACCTTCGCCGGGGCGCGGCCACAGCACCATGGCGACGACGATGAGGACGGCTGCGCACGACAGTGCAATCAACCACCCCCTTGACCAAGGAGCAGCGAGGTCGTGCGGCGACCCTTGGTCGAGGCGATCGGCGATCCGTGCGCGCTGAAGCGCCTGAAGGGGGGTCGGTATCGCAGGGGGGAGGAAAAGCAGGGCACTGCTGTCCTCCAGGTCCGGGCGGGTTGCATCCAGGCGGCGGATGAGCCAGGCGCGGTCATGGCTAATGGCCCGTTTGCGGGCGATGAGCAGCGCAAGTCCGACCCCGAGCACAGCCATCGCGAGCGCGACAGAAGGGCCGAAGACGCGCCAGGCCATAGCCGAAAGTGCGGCAAGGACAGGCAGGGCGAGGCCAATTATATCAAGGACCGACCGCCGGCGCGCCGGGGCGACCCATTGTGCAAAAAGACTCTCGGCGCTCATGGCGACGGGTTCCGGCTGCGTCGGGTCGCCAACCAGCGTTCGACGCCGAAGAGCAGGGCGATGAGCAAGGCAAGCCAGGGCGTCAGCGGTTGTGGCGGCAGGTCATAGGCGTGCGCGCCCGGCAAAGGCGCATAGTCGCGGGCGGCAACGCGATCCGGTGGGCTGGGTGCCGGGTAAAGGGCATCGCGCAGTTGGGCCGGGAAATCCGCGTCTAGGAGCAGCGGCATGGCATCGGCGCGGAGCGGGCGCGTCAAACGAAGGACGAAGCCTTGGCCAAGACGCGCGGCTTCGGCCAGAGGCAAGCCCTGCTTGTCGCGCCAGACGCTGACGAAACGGACATTTTCCGGCAAGCGGGCATCATGGGGCAGCAGCAAGGTGCCGCCCTGAGAGGTCCAGTCCTCAACGCTTTTTGGGACTGCGCCAGCCCCCAGCCACGCGAGCGCCCGGCGACGATCGGGAAGGGGGGCGGTCAGATCGCCACTATCGGAAGCGGCTTCCTTTTCAGTCTGCCACGCCTTGGCGACCGCGCGCAGATAGCGTGCGCCATCCTGATGCGCCCTGTCATGGCGTATCGCAAGAGATGTCGCAGGCGGTTTGGCGGGAGGGCTTGACGGCATGGCGCCCGGCTGAATGCGCCAAGTCACCGTGCGTGACAGCCTGATGCGATCGGCGTCCGCGCCGCTGATGATTTGAGGGGTGACGATGGTAAGGGCGGCACCCTGCGGCAGATCAGCGTCCAGTTCCCGGATCAGGCTGGCGACGGGAAAGGGACCACGCGGCTCTTCGGTGTCGATTTTCGGGAAACCGGGCGCAAGCCAGTGAAGACGGGCTTCGGGATAAGCGGTGGGGTCGATCCCGGCGCCGGGAATGACCGCGACATAGAGGGAGTCATTGGCAGCGCCCCACAGCACGGGCCTTGCGAGGAAAAGCGCAAGCAGCGTGAGCAAAGCCAGCCGGACGAGCAGCAGAGGCCATTCGTCGAACCGCAAGCGCGACCGAGGGCGAGGCCTCTGCCGCAGCCAGCGCAGCGCGGCGAAGTCAGTTGGCTGTTGCTCGCTGCGGCGCGCGATATGGATGACGAGCGGAACGATCAACGCGGCCAGCGCAGCCAGCGCGGCGGGAAATAAGAGACCGAAACCCATCGCGCTTAGCCCACCGTGCCCTGCGCCGAGAACAGGCGACGCAAAGGCAGATCGACCGGCTCATCCAGCACATGCGTCACATGGCCTATGCCGACGGCATCCAGACGGGCGTGCAGCGCTTCCCGTGCCGCGCCAAAGCGCGCCAGAAATTCGGTGCGGAGCGCGGCGCCATCCGCCAGCAGTTCCTCGCCGGTTTCCGGGTCGCGAAACCGATAGCCGCCGGCGAAGGGAAAATCCCTTTCGGCGACCGTCAGCATTTCGATAACCAGTGTCTCGCGCCCTGCCAAAGCCAGCTTTTCCGCCAGGGCAACGGCTTGTTCGTCGAAACAATCGCTGAGCAGGATCACCAGATCATGCGTGCCGACCCTTTCCCACAAAGGGCCAAGCTGTTCACCCGAAGCAAAGACCCGACCGGCGCTGACGTCCAGCAACTCCAGCATCATGCGATCGCGCTGGCGCAATCCTGTCGCGGGGGGCAGCAGGCGAAGGCCCGTGTCGCCGAGCGCCATGAAGCCGAACCGATCGCCCTGCTGCATCGCAAGCTCTGCGACGGCCGCGGCGATCGCCTTGCCAGCGTCAAGGCGGCTGTAATCGGGCCGGGTGGTGTCGCGCTGATCCATCGATGCGCTGGCGTCGATCAGAATCCAGACCGCGACCGGACTTTCACGCTCGGCCTCACGCACGAAGAATTTGTCGGAGCGGGCGTACAGCTTCCAGTCGATCTGGCGCAGTTCGTCGCCCGGTTCGTACGCGCGATATTGTGCGAATTCGAGGCCCGCGCCCCGGCTATGACTTTGATGCAGGCCGATGCCATGCGACCCCACCGCCCGGCGCGTGACGAGGCGAAGGCCGCGAAGGCGGCTGCGCACGTCTGTAGGCAGGAAATCGACCATGGCGGGGCGGATCAGGCCAACGGAACCGCGCGGACGAGCGCAGCGACAACGTCGTCGGCGCTGCGACCCTCGGCTTCTGCCGCGAAAGAGAGCAGCAGGCGGTGGCGCATCACCGGCGCAGCCAGCGCGGCAATGTCCTCGCGCGTGGCTGCGAGGCGGCCGTGGAGCAAGGCCCGCGCCTTGGCGCAGAGGATAAGCGACTGGCCGGCGCGAGGCCCGGCGCCCCATTTGACATATTTGCGAATGTCTTCGGACGCCGCTTCGCCCGGGCGACTGGCGCGGACGATGCGCGTGACCCAGCCAAGCAGTTCGTCGCTGAGATGAACGTCGCGCACCATCCCTTGCAGCGCCAGCACTTCCTCACCAGCCATCACCATCGGCACTGCGCCGCCGCCCGTGCCGGTGGTCTGGGCCAGGATCGCCCGTTCCTCCTCCTCGGATGGGTAATCGACGCGGACATGAAGAAGGAAGCGGTCGAGCTGCGCTTCGGGCAGGGGATAGGTGCCCGCCTGCTCCAGCGGGTTCTGGGTTGCCAGCACGAAGAAAGGGCGGGGAAGCTGATGCGTGACGCCGCCATAGCTGACGGTCTTTTCCTGCATCGCCTCCAGCAGCGCGGCCTGGGTCTTGGGCGGCGTGCGGTTGAGTTCGTCGGCCAGCAGCAGGTTGGTGAAGATCGGGCCTTGTTGGAAACGGAAGCTGCGATGGCCGGTGCCATGGTCCTCCTCCAGCAATTCCGTGCCCAATATGTCGCTGGGCATCAGGTCGGGCGTGAATTGCACGCGGCGAAAATCAAGTTTCAGCGCTTCGCCCAGCGAGCGGACGAGCAGCGTCTTGCCCAGGCCCGGAACGCCTTCGAGCAGGCAATGGCCGCCGGCCAGAAGGCCGATCAAAAGCTGCTCCACGACATCGGCCTGGCCGACGATCGCCTGACCAATGGCGGCGCGCAGGTCGGTGAGGCGTGCGAGGCGTGCCTGGATATCGGCTTCGGTAAGCTCGGTCATGATAGTGATGGCCCTTGTTTGACGCGCAATTGGAAAGTCACACCGACAGCGCGTACATCACGATGTTGACGGCGAATTTCGTGTTATCTTCGGCCAGGAAACGCTTGTTGCGCCAATCATAGTCCCATTCGCAGCCATAATCCTTGTTGCTGTAGAGAACGCCCAGGCGGCCGTTGACCTCTATGCCCTTGAGATATTCATGGACGAGGTCGTCGCCCCAGCCATTGAGTTCGAGCGCGGTGTTGGGCGGCCCGTCGAATTTGAAGAAGCTGCGGTAGATACCATGGCTGTCGGGCAGTTCGATCATGGCTTTGGGGCCGAAGATCTTGGCCATCTGGGCTTCGAAAGATCGGGCGAACAGGCCGTCAATGTCATGGTTGCAATCATCGACCATGACAAAGCCGCCACTTCGCACATAGCGTTCGAAGTTATGACGTTCGGCCGGCGAAAATTCGACGAGCTTATGGCCGGCCATATAGCAGAAAGGCGCGGTCAGCATGCGCGGGTCGGACAGCGCGATCACATGCTCCTTGGGGTCGACGCGCAGGGTGGTGTAATCGATGAGCGATGTGATGATGTTGGATGGGGTGCGCTGGTCAACGTCCCAGTCACCTGAATCGTAGCGCAACCGGGTAAACCAGAAATCATATCCGCCCGTTGCCGCGGACAGCGGCCCGGCCAGCATCGTGCCGGAGAGACCGCCCGCCATCAGCCGGAGAAAGTCGGCGCGCGTCATGTGTCAAAGTCAGCCGATCCTCCCCTGGAAGGGGAGGTGTCTGGCGAAGCCAGACGGA
>NZ_ATDP01000082.1 GCF_000445105.1 Sphingobium lactosutens DS20
CCCTCCGTCAGCCCTTCGGGCTGCCACCTCCCCCACAGGGGGAGGATGGACCATCTCTTCGTAGTCAACGCCAATACTACACCGCGTCCGATAGCGACGTGAAGGTGAAGTCGCGCAGCTTCATCGGCGGAATGACCATGGTCGTATCCGATTCGTCGCTCTTCACCCGCACCGGCTTGCCGAATTCCTCGACATTGTTGAGCATGATGACGGGGCTTTCGTTGAAACGGAAATTCTTGATCGGATATTTGATCTGGCCATTTTCGATATAGAAGGTGCCGTCGCGGGTCAGGCCGGTGAGCAGGACGGTCTGCGGATCGACCATGCGGATATACCAGGTGCGTGACACCAATATGCCGCGCTCGGTCGTGCGGATGAGGTCGGCGGTCGATTTGGTGCCGCCTTCCATGATGATGTTGCCAAAGCCGGCCTGTTCGGGCTTGCCCTGCTTTTGCGCCCAGTAGCGGCTATAGTTCATGTTCATGAGCTTGCCGTTCTGGATGATCGGCATTTTCTTGCGCGGCAGGCCTTCATCGTCCCAGGGATAGACCGCCGCGCCGGGATAGGCCGGGTCGGTGAACATCGTCACCTGCGGACCGTAAACCTGTTCGCCCAGCTTGTTCCCGCCGCCCTTCTTGGAAAGGAAGCTGCGCCCTTCGTCCGCTGACCGCGCGTCGAAGAAATACATCATGAAGGCGACAAGGCCGGCGGCCGCGGCGGGTTCCAGGATGACGGTATATTTGCCCGGCTCCAGCGCCTGCGCGCCGGCAGAGGCGCTGGCCTTGCGCATGGCGACGCGAATATCCTCGCCCGCGTTGAACTGGGCGACGTCCTGGACATTATGGCCGACCCAGCCCGAGCCGCGGCCGTCCTGCGTGCGAACGGTGCAGGTATAGTCGCTGCTGGTGGAGGTCTGATAACCGTAATTGCCCTTGCTGTTCATGAAGGCGACGAAGCCCGCTTGATCTTCCAAATAGCCTGCGGCCACCAGATTTTCCGCGCGGCAAGGCCCGATCGAATCGCTGGCGACCTTGGCACGATAGGCGGGGTCGATGGCGGCGGTCGGCGCGCTGAACGTGTCGGTCTTGAGGTAGGTCTGCTGCGGTACGGCAGGCATGAATTCGGGGTTTTCCGGCGCCAGTCGCGCCAGCTCCTCGGCGCGCCGCACCACGCGCTGGAGCGAGGCGTCATCGAACTGGTTGATTGTGGCGGTGCCCACGCGCTTGCCGAACGCGACCTGCACGGCAAGCTGGACGTCATCGGTCACACCGGCGGTCGACACGTCGTTGCGGGCAAAGCGGACATTGCCGCGCGTCGCGCCATTCAGTTGCGCGGTGCATTCGTCGGCCTGTGAAAAGCCCACGACCTTGGTCAGGATCGCCTTGGCCTGCGCTTCGGGAAGGATGCTCATCTGTTTATCTCCTAAAGCGTATCAGCCGAGCGAACGCGCGGTGTTGATGACATTGATGCCGTTGAACCGCGCGGTCGAGGAGCCGTGCGATACGGCGGACACCTGCGCAGGCTGGCCCTTGCCATCGAAGAAGGAACCGCCGAGGCGATAATCGCTGGCGTCACATATGCCCGCGCACGCATTCCAGAATTCGGGCGTGCGAATCTGGTAGGCGACATCCTCGATCTGCTGGCCGATCTTGCCATTCTTGATTTCGTAGAAAAGCTGACCGCCAAATTGCGCATTGTAGCGCTGCTGGTCGATCGAGAAGCTGCCGTCGCCGATGATGTAGACGCCGTCTTCCACGTCGGCGATCATGTCGGCCACGCTCATCTTCTGCTTGCCGGGTTCCAGGCTGACATTGGCCATGCGCTGAAACTGCACGTTGGACCAGCTGTCGGCGTAGCAGCAGCCGTCCGACTCCGTCTTGCCCTCGATATGCGCCTGATCGCGGATCGCCTGATAGCCGACGAGCTTGCCGTCGCGGATCAGGTCCCATTTTTTGGTCTTCACGCCTTCATCGTCATAGGCGACGGCGCCCAGGCTGCCGGGCTGGGTCTTGTCGGCGACGATGTTCACCTTGTCGCTGCCATATTGGAAATGGCTTTGCAGCTTGTCCATGGTGGCAAAGCTGGTGCCGGCATAATTGGCTTCGTAGCCGAGCACGCGATCGAGTTCGAGCGGGTGGCCGACCGATTCGTGGATGGTGAGCCAGGTGTGCGACGGATCGAGCACCAGGTCATATTTGCCCGGCTTGACCGAGGGGGCGGCGATCTTCGCCTTGGCCTGCTTGGCCGCGGCGATCGCGTCCTCCTTCATGTCATAGGACTGGCCATAGACCGTCACGCCGTTGGGCAGTACGGTTTTGCCAGACGCCGCGCCATCGAGATACTCAAAGCCGAGGCCCATGGGAGCGGAAAGGCCTTCGCGCGTGCGGAACTTGCCGCTCGCCTGATCGACGGCGGTCACTTCCATCGGTGCCCAGATGCGGTGCACATCCTGGTCGATATAGCTGCCGTCGGTGCTGGCGAAATATTTCTGTTCGTTGACGAGGAACAGCGTGGAGCGGATGAAGCTGGCGCCCGCATCCAGCGCGGCGGCGTTGACGCCCATCAACAGATTGACCTTGTCCTTGATCGGCACGGTCATGCTGTTCTTGACGATAGGCGTGCGCCAGCTGACTTCGCCCACGCCCTTGACCGGCGCGAGTTGCACCGGCGCGCTCTGGCCCGGTGCATTGGCCTTTGCGATGGCGACCGCTTCGCGCGCGGCCTTGGCGACGGCGTCTGCCGTCATGTCGTTGGTTGCGGCAAAGCCCCATGCGCCGTCTGCGATGACGCGTACGCCGACGCCCGTCGATTCGGTGTTGACGATGTTTTCCACGTTGCGTTCGCGCGTGATGACGAACTGGCGCAGATATCGGCCGATCCGCACGTCGGTGTAGGTCGCGCCGGCGCTCTTGGCCGCATTCATCGCAGCGTCCGCCAACTGCTTCTTCACCGCCACGTCGATGGCGCTATCCAGCGCTTCTGCGGCGATGACCCGCCCGAAAGCGGCCGGCAGCACGAGGCCGCCCACGCCCATGGCCCCGAAGGCCAGAAAATCGCGTCTATGCAAGATGTGTCTCCCACCTGCCCATGCCCGCATGATGCGGGTCGGATTATGCCGAATATCTGGCCACCGGCCGTATTGGCTTGATAAGACGGCATCATTGCCGCCGCGACGAGCCGGGTCAAACATCTTTTACGGTCGCACAACTTTGGTTCCGCCGCTTTCGACATATGTCATCTGTCGAAAACAGATAGGCAGGATAAGGGCGCGCAGAACGATCGATAGCGGACGCGGCAAAGAGCCGGCCCGCAATGAAGTTTTGTGAGAAGAAATGTGGTCGGGGAAAGAGGATTCGAACCTCCGGCCCCTGCCTCCCGAAGACAGTGCTCTACCAGGCTGAGCTATTCCCCGACCGATGCCGAAGCCGCTTTTTGACGGCGACCCCGTAAGGCAGGAGTGCGCCTATAGAGAGGGCGTTCCGGGCTGGCAAGCGGGCAGCGCCGCTTTTTTTGCGGGGCTTTAGAGAAGCCCGGCGGCGCGGAAGCTGAACCATTGATCGCCCGCGGCAATGAGGTGATCGGCGAGAAGAAGGTCGATCGGCCTGATGCCCCGGATGACTGCGCGCGTCAGGGCAATGTCGTCGCGCCGGGGCGTGGCTGTCTCGCCGGCCGGGCGACGTTGCAACAGGGCGATCCAGCGATGGTCCTCGCGTAGAAGGCTGTGCAGGAGCGTCGTCCAGTTGTCGACCACCGGCAGCAGGCCGCAGGGACGCCAGCCTTCATCCAATACCGTCACGCACAGGGCCGATGCTTCCGACATGGCGCGACAGTGCGATCAACAGAAGACGCCGCACCAGACAGAAGCCTCTCCGCTTTGGAGTTAACCGGCCGCAACAATCTCCATATTGAACCACGATTGGCGGGCGGGGCTGGCTGGGTTAGAGCCACATGCGCGAGAGTCATTTTTTGCAGGACATCATCTTGACCGAGACACATGCTTCGTCTGCGCCCCATTATGAGCAGCAATATCTCGACCTGATGCGCCACATCTGGTCCCATGGCGACGAGCGGATCGATCGGACCGGCATTGGTACGCGGTCGATATTGGGGGCGACGCTCCGCTTTTCATTGGCTGATGATGCGGTGCCGTTGCTGACCACCAAGCGGGTCTACTGGAAGGTCGCCGCGCGCGAGATGCTGTGGTTTCTGACCGGCGACACCAATATCCGCGAGCTCGTGCGGCAGGGCGTGCATATCTGGACCGACTGGCCGCTCGATGCCTATCGCCGGGCCACCGGTGAGGCGATCGACCGCGACTCTTTTGAGGCGCGCATTATCGAGGATATCGAATTTGCCCGGCAATGGGGCGACCTGGGGCCGGTTTATGGGGCGCAATGGGTGAATTGGCCGATCTACGAACCGGCGGGCGACGGGCTGTACCGCAAGGCCGAGAAGGGCCGGAACCAGATTGCCGACCTGGTCAACGCGATCCGCTCCACCCCCGGATCGCGCCGATTGCTGTTTACCGGATGGAATGTGGCGGAGGTGCCGCAGATGGCGCTGCCGCCCTGTCACATGACCTATCAATTTCAGGTCGCGGGCGGAAAGCTCAACGGCCTGCTCTTTCAGCGCAGTTGCGACCTGGGCCTCGGTTTTGCGTTCAATATTTTCGGGCTGACCATGATCACACGGATGCTGGCCCAGCAATGCGACCTGCTGCCTGGCGAAGTCGTCTGGCAGGGCGGCGACGTGCACCTGTATCTCAACCACGCGGCATTGGTGGAGGAGCAATTGTCGCGCGTTCCGCAAGGGGCGCCAAAACTACGGATCCATCGGCGGCCTTCATCCATTTTCGACTACAGGATCGAAGATTTCGAGGTGCTGGATTATAGCCCGCAAGCCCATATTGCTGCGCCCGTCGCCGTGTGAAAGCTGACATCGACAGCGACAGGTGAAAAGGAATTTGGGTCAGTAAGGCTTGCCTTCCGGCGCATTGAAATATAATATCTGCACGAAGCAATATTATTGCAATGCACCATAGGAGCCAGGATGAGCGATCCCCTTGGATCAGTGGAAGGACAGGCCAGGCGCAACCTGCCTTCGCTGAAGCTGCACGTTCCCGAACCGCCGGCGCGGCCGGGTGAGGCGGCGGACTTTACCCATTTCGATATCCCCGCCGCTGGCGCGCAGCCGCGACCCGATGAGGCCGCTCAGCCCGCTGACATGCGCGACATGGCCTATGGCCTGGTGCGGGTGCTGGATGACGATGGACAAGCGGTGGGGCCTTGGGACCCACGGTTGCCGGCCGAGACATTGCTCAAGATGTTGCGCTACATGGCGCTGACTCGGGCGTTCGACGCCCGGATGTTTCGCGCCCAGCGACAGGGCAAGACCAGTTTCTACATGAAGTCGACGGGTGAGGAGGCGGTGTCGATCGGCGCGGCAATGGCCTTGTCACGCGACGACATGTGCTTCCCCAGCTATCGCCAGCAGGGGATATTGATCGCGCGGGACTGGTCCCTCGTCGACATGATGAACCAGATTTATTCCAACAAGGGCGACCGGATGAAGGGCCGCCAGCTGCCGATCATGTATTCGGCGCGGGAGGCCGGCTTTTTCTCGATCTCCGGCAATTTGACGACGCAATATCCCCAGGCGGTCGGCTGGGCGATGGCAAGCGCGGCCAAGGGCGACACGCGCATCGCCGCAACCTGGTGCGGCGAGGGGTCTACGGCGGAGGGGGATTTTCATTCCGCCTGCACCTTTGCGAGCGTCTATCGCGCGCCGGTCATCATGAATGTCGTGAACAACCAATGGGCTATCAGCAGCTTTTCGGGATTTGCCGGAGCGGAGGCGACGACCTTCGCCGCGCGCGCCGTGGGCTATGGCATCGCCGGCCTTCGCGTCGATGGCAATGACGTGCTGGCGGTCTATGCCGCGACGCGCTGGGCGGCGGATCGCGCCCGCGCCAATGCAGGTCCGACGCTGATCGAACATTTCACCTATCGCGTCGAGGGGCACAGCACGTCGGATGACCCCAGCGCCTACCGCTCGGCTGAGGAAAGCAGCCAATGGCCGCTTGGCGATCCGATCGCGCGGCTCAAGGCACATTGCATTGCGCTGGGCATCTGGGACGAGGATCGCCACGCCGCGATGGACAAGGAACTGGCCGAGCATGTCCGCGATGCCGCGCGCGAGGCGGAGAAGAACGGCATTTTGGGTCATGGGCTGCACCATCCGATGGAGAGCATGTTCGAAGACGTGTTCGAGGAAATGCCCTGGCATCTGGAGGAACAGAAGCAGCAGATGCTGGACGAATGGAAGGCGGCCGGGCTGTGATGGAGACACATGATATCGATGCCGTGGACGCGGACATGACGCAGGATGAAACGAAGACCGACGTGCGGCAAATGAACATGATCCAGGCGATCAACAGTGCGCTGGACGTGATGATGGACCGGGACCCGGACGTCGTCGTCATGGGCGAGGATGTCGGCTATTTCGGCGGCGTGTTTCGCGCCACGGCGGGCCTTCAGCAGAAATATGGCAAGAACCGGGTGTTCGACACACCGATCACCGAGTGCGGGATCATCGGCGTGGCGGTGGGCATGGGTGCCTATGGCCTGCGCCCGGTGCCGGAAATCCAGTTCGCCGATTATATCTATCCCGCGCTCGACCAGCTGGTGAGCGAGGCGGCGCGTCTGCGCTATCGGTCGGCGGGCGAGTTTGTTTCGCCGATGACGGTACGGTCGCCTTTTGGCGGGGGCATCTTTGGCGGCCAGACGCACAGCCAGTCGCCCGAAGGCATCTTTACCCATGTGTCGGGCGTCAAGACGGTCATCCCGTCAACGCCCTATGACGCCAAGGGGCTGCTGATCGCTGCGATCGAGGATAATGACCCGACGATCTTCTTCGAACCCAAGCGCATCTACAACGGTCCGTTCGATGGCCATTATGATACGCCCGCCAAAAGCTGGGCGGGGCATGCGCAGGCGCAGGTGCCACAGGGCTATTATCGCATCCCGCTGGGCAAGGCGCGCACAGCGCGGGCGGGCGAAGCGCTGACGATCCTGTGCTACGGCACGATGGTGCATGTCGTCGAGAACACGGTCGCGGCAATGGGCGTCGACGCGGAGATCATCGACCTGCGCACGCTGGTGCCGCTAGATATCGAGGCGATCGAGGCGTCAGTGCGTAAAACGGGCCGCTGCCTGATCGTGCATGAAGCGACGCGCACCAGCGGCTTTGGCGCGGAACTTCTCGCACAGGTGCAGGAGCGATGCTTCTACCATCTCGAAGCGCCGATCGAGCGCGTCACCGGCTTCGACACGCCTTATCCGCACAGCCTGGAATGGGCCTATTTCCCTGGACCCGTGCGCATTCGCGAGGCCATCACCAAGATCATGAAGGATTGAGCGCATGGCTCTCTTTACATTCAAGCTGCCGGATATCGGCGAAGGCATTTCCGAGGCCGAGATTGTCGGCTGGCACGTCAAGGTGGGAGACCGGGTCGAGGAGGATCAGCCCATCGCCGACATGATGACGGACAAGGCAACGGTCGAGATGGAAAGCCCGGTGGCGGGCACCGTCGTGCGGCTGGCAGGCGAGCCGGGCGATCAGGTGCCGATCGGGTCGATGCTTGTCGAAATCGAGGTGGAGGGCGATGCCCCCGCTGCGCCCCCGCCGAGCGAAGAGACGATCGAAGCGGAAACGCCGGGCGAGGCCATGGTGGAGGAGGCTGCCGCGCCGGAAGCACCGCCCGCTCCGACGCCGACGCCTGCGCCTGAACCCACACCCACGCCAGAGCCGGCCGTCGCGAAGGACGAGCCTGTGCTCGCGTCGCCCGCCGTGCGCGCCCGGGCGAAGGAACTGGGCATTTATTTGGGTCAGGTGAAGCCGAGCGGCGATCGAATCCGCCACGCCGACCTGGACGCCTACCTGCTTTATGGGGCGGGGCAGGGCTATGCGCCCGCCGGGCGGTCCGCGCGCCGCTCCAATGAGCAGGTCAAGGTGATCGGCATGCGTCGTCGGATCGCGGAAAACATGGCCGCGTCCAAGCGTGACATTCCGCATTTCACCTATGTCGAGGAAATCGACGTGACCGCGCTGGAGGAGCTGCGCGAACAGCTTAACGCCGGTCGCGGCGATCGACCGAAACTGACGATGCTTCCCTTGCTGATCGTCGCGATTTGCAAGGCGATCCCCGATTTTCCCATGCTCAATGCCCGTTATGATGATGATGCGGGCGTGGTCACGCGCCATGGGTCGGTGCATCTGGGCATGGCGACGCAGACAGATGCGGGTCTGATGGTGCCGGTGATCCGCGACGCGCAGGATCGCAACGTCTGGCAATTGGCGTCCGAAATCCGTCGATTGGCGGAAGCGGCGCGCAGCGGCAAGGCCAAGTCCGAGGAACTGAGCGGGTCGACCCTGACGCTGACATCGCTCGGCCCATTGGGCGGGGTGGCCACCACGCCCGTGATCAATCGGCCCGAGGTGGCGATCATCGGTCCCAACCGCGTGATCGAGCGTCCGGTGCTTCGAGGCAAAGAGGTCGTCGCGGCGAAGCTGATGAACCTGTCGATCAGTTGCGACCACCGCGTGGTCGATGGCTGGGACGCCGCGAGTTTCGTGCAGGCGGTGCGCAAGTTGCTGGAAGCGCCGGCGTTCCTGTTCGTCGATTGACGGAGAGGGCGGGCGCCTATTTCGTCATCACGACGACGGCGCCTTCCCGCACGTCCGGCTGGAAGATCATGCGGGCCGCACGGGCCAGCATCTTCCACCGGCGCTTGCTGAGCCAGCGGCCCGAATAGTCGCGCGGCTGATAAAAGGTGCTGTAAAGTAACGAAGGCATGGGCAGGACGCGAAAGCCGGTGAAGCCCGCCTCCCTGCCGCGCGCCATGATGAGATGAGGCGGCATGTCGCGTTCGTTGACGCCGAACCGCGCCATTGCCTCGATCGATTCCTCGGACTGGCTGTGACCTTCGCCCGGTTCATGGGTGATCAGGATGCCGCCGGGCCTCAGCGCGCGCCAGGCGGAGCGGATGGCGAGCGCTTCATCCTCGGCATGATGCAGCGAATCGAAGAAGATAGCGGCGTCATATTGGCCGTTCAGATCGAGATGCTCGAAGTCACCGCAGACGAAGTCCGTGCGTGGCTCCACGACGTTGAGCCGGGCATTGTCGCGCGCCACGGCGATCATGTCCGGCGCGATATCCTGCCCTGTCACCTGATAACCCAGGCGCGCATAGAAGATGCTGGTCCAGCCGCCGCCACAGCCCAGGTCAAGGATGCGGGCAGGCGGGGGCGGCAGCAACCGCATGATGAAGCCGATGGACGCCAGGTGAATGCCGCATTCCGGATCGGAAAAAGGCTTGTTGAGCGAATGTTCGACGCCCTGCGCGCCAAGATTGGCGAGATAGGCGCGCTCGGCGTCTTTGGGCATCATGGGTCTCCGGTCGGCGCATCGCCCTAGGATAGCTGGCGACCGGTCTCAAGCCCCTGACGATGCCTTTATCGCAGGAGCAGGCGATAGCTGAGGCGGCCGGACTGGCCGGGCGCGGCATGCGGCAGTGGCCAGCGTATATGGGTCACGTCTGCGGGAACGGCCCGGCGCACGCCACCAAGCGGCGTTGACAGCCATAGATCCTCCAGCCGTCCCCAATGAGCGCCGCCGTCGACCGACATCTGCATCATCGAGTCATCTATGTCTGGTTCCAGCCCGCGTGGGACAGGGCGGGTGATAACGACATTGCGAAGCGGGGCAGGGCCATCGTTGCGCCAGTCCAGAATGACGATCAACTGGTCGCCGGGCGCTGCCTGCCTGGCGCTGGCGACGATTCGACGCGGGCGCCCGTTAATGTCCGCAGCCACGCGTTCGACGAAGGTCTGGCTCGTCAGCCGCAGCGGCGTTTGCGCGGAAGCCGGGGCGACTGACGCCGCCAGCCCCTGCATCGCCATAAGGACGGCCAGCCGCAACGATATGATAGTCATGCCACGCCCCCCAATTGCCGGCACAGCCCCGGATAGCGGCTGGAAACGAAAAAATGGTTAAGTGGCTCTTTTCCCTGTCAACAGTCCTTAGGCTTTGCAAATTGACGTAGGGCAGCGGGCAGCGCACATCCCTGGTGTGAGCAGGATGAGAGAATCGGGCGTGACGGCGGCGGAACAACAGGAAATAAACCGCAGGCGCGACCGTCTGCTCGCGTCGATCGCGCTGTCGACCGGACTGGGGCTGATCGTCGCCTTGCCCTTTGCCCTACGCGCGGGCGCGGAGTTTTTCCTGCCGTTGACGGCCGCGCTGGTGATCGCGATCGCCCTGGTGCCATTGCTGGAATGGATGGAGCGACGCGGCCTGCCATCGGGACTGGCGGCATTGCTGGCGGTAATCGGGTTCCTGCTGGTGGCCAATACGGCGCTGGTCCTGATCGTCGTGCCGGCGACCGACTGGTTCAGCGCGCTGCCCCAGCGTCTGCCGCAGATTCAGGCCAATCTGGCTCCGGTCATTGACCTGTATTCCAATTTGCAGCGCTTCGTCGATGAAACGGTGCAGATGCTGGCGACGGGGCCGGTGGCGGCTGCGCAGACGGCGGTGGTCGACGCGCCGCGATCGCTGCTGCAATTTGCTGCGACGTCGGCGCCAGCGGCGATCATCCAGATGGTCTTTGCCTTGCTGATCATCTATTTTTTCCTGGCGGGGTGGACCCGGCTGCGGCGGCGGACGATCAACAGCCGGGGCAGTTTCGACGGGGCTTTGGCGGTCGCCCGTGTGATCCAGAATGTGGTCGATGCGACATCGGCCTATGTCATCACGATCGCGACGATCAATCTGTGCCTTGGCCTGGCCGTGGCAGTGGCGCTGTGGCTCATCGGCATGCCCTCGCCATTGATGTGGGGCGGGATCGTCGCCCTGCTGAACTTCGTGCCCTATTTCGGTCCGATGCTGGCGGCCGCCTTGCTGGCGCTGGGCGGTTTGATGGTGTTCGATGACGTGTGGTTCGCGCTGCTGCCCGCCGCCTTGCAGATCGCGTTTCATCTGGTCGAGGCCAATGTCGTCACGCCGATGCTGCTGGGGCGGCGATTGACCATGAACCCCCTGCTGATCCTGGTGTCCCTCACATTTTGGGGATGGGTATGGGGAACGCCCGGCGCACTGCTGGGGGTGCCGTTGCTTATCATCCTGCAAACTGTCGTGGCGGCGGCTGGAACGCCCGATATCGCGGGTTTCCTGTTCGAGCAGGGGACGCTGACGGTGCCGCGCGTGAAAGAAAATGCGGATAAGGACGAAACAGATGGCGCGGACGGTTGACAGTATCTTCTGTCCCGCATAGACGGCCGCCCACACCGAACGCGGGTGTAGCTCAGTTGGTTAGAGCGCCGGCCTGTCACGCCGGAGGTCGCGGGTTCGAGCCCCGTCACTCGCGCCACTTTTCCAGGTTTGGGAAAGCGGAACAAAGGTTTTCAGATATGCATCGTCTGGCGACCATGGGGTCGTGATAAGATGCCGCCCTGCGCGGGTGTAGCTCAGTTGGTTAGAGCGCCGGCCTGTCACGCCGGAGGTCGCGGGTTCGAGCCCCGTCACTCGCGCCATTCCTGCCATGGAGGCAGGACATCAATATTTCTGCCAGATCCCGGTTTCCATCCACCGCATCAATTGCTTGAGCGGCAGGAGCCAGATCCATACGACGCCCAGCACGACATAGACAGGCACCTGCGCCCAGACGGGCAGGCTGCCGATCCAGCCGGAGAGGCTGCCCACCATGACGGCCCATGCCAGAATGAGCCCTACGATCGCCAACATGCCCACAGGCTTGCGCCAACTGGGTTGGTGATGGTGGCGGGGGTCGATGGTCATGCTTCTGTCCCCTCGATCATTTCCACTTCGGTCAGGATCATATGCAGCGGCAAATCCCAGGGGTCTGCCGGCACGGCATCCAGTTCCTGAACCGACCAGCCCATCCCAATGCGCAGCGCATCGGGAAAGCGCGCGAAGGCGCGATCATAATAGCCGCCGCCCTGACCCAACCGGTTCATCGCGCGATCAAAAGCGACAAGCGGCGCCATGATGGCGTCCGGACTGACGGGGGCGCTTGCCGCGCCTGGATGGCTCGTGCCATAGAGGCCGGGCACCAGCGTGTCATCGCCATTCCATGCCAGAAAATCCATGCCGCCCAGTCGGTCAAGGACGCGCGGCAGGGCGACCACCTTGCCCATGGCCAATAGCTGCGGCGCGAGCCGCTGCGCCGGCGCTTCATCGTCGAGGCCCATATAGAGCGCCACGACATGGGCATCGGCGAGGCTTCGCACGAGCGGCGAGGGCATGGCCTTGAAGGCGAAGCGATGGGCGAAGGGATCGAGCGCGGTGACGAACTCGCGCCGACGCTGGCGGGCCATTGCGCGCAGGCTGACCTTGTCGGCGGCGGGGCTCTGGTCGCTCATCATCGGCTTTCGTTCAGGCTGGGCGTTCGGGCTGGGGAGGGTGACGGGACCGCCTCGGTCGTTTGCTGGAAAATCCTCTGACGCCTCAACGTCAGGTGGGGACCATGTAGATCGGGCCTGAACCCGCCCAGGGACAGCCCCCGTGGATGTGATTATCGCCTCAGGGATGTTCGCTAAAGCTCGTGCCGCGCAGTGCCCGTCGTCCTACAATCTAAGCGGCCGCGGCCGCCGCGGCAAGGGTCTCGCGCAGCTTTTCGATACGGCCCGCCAGTTGCTCGACCGCCTGCGCCGCCTGATCGTCGTCGGCCTCCAGGCTCAGCTTTTCCTGGCGGCCCGCTTCCGCTTTGCGCAGATCGGTCAGTTCGTCGGCCAGAAACAGCGCGGCGAACAAAAGCGTGCGCACTTCGGTCAGGCCGGGTGTAGATCGCTGAGCGACCCGAGCTTTTTCCTCTATTAAGTTTGCCAGCTGCGCGAGATGCGGTTCGTCCCCGTCGCGGCAACGGATGTCATAGTGACGCCCGGCGATTTGCAACGTCGTTTCAGCCATCGCTGCGCCCCTTAAGTTCGCTGATCAAGGCATCGAGCGAGCGGAGCGCGGCATGAGCCGCGGGCACGTCGATCGATGGGTTGGGGGACGCGGCGGCCGACATATAGCCTGCCACATCCTGCTCAAGCCGGCCGACAGCCCGTTCCAGCGCACCGATCGCCTGCATCATCCGCTCACTTGCCATGGACTCGTCATAGCCAAAGCGCAGCCATCGCAAAAGCCCGCCGGCATGCGGACGGGCGCGGCTTTGCCCCCGGCCATGGTTGACGCATGGGACTTGACGCGACAAAGGAAACCGCAACTCGACTCGCCGCCTTGCGCGCGCCCTTTTGCAGCGCGCCAGCCCAGGAAAGACGCCCGCCTACCATGACCGTTTCCGAAAAGTCGCTCGCCAACGCCATCCGCGCGCTGTCCATGGACGCCGTGCAGGCCGCCAATAGCGGGCACCCCGGAATGCCCATGGGTATGGCGGATGTCGCGACGGTCCTGTTCAGTGACCATCTGAAGTTCGATCCAAGCAAGCCCGACTGGGCCGATCGGGATCGCTTCGTCCTGTCGGCTGGCCACGGATCGATGCTGATCTACAGCCTGTTGCATCTGACCGGCTATGCTCGTCCGACGATCGAGGATATTGCCAGTTTCCGCCAGCTGCACAGTCCCTGCGCCGGGCACCCGGAAAATTTCGAACTGGCTGGTGTCGAAGCCACGACCGGGCCGCTGGGTTCGGGCCTTGCGACCGCCGTCGGCATGGCGATTGCCGAACGCCATCTGAACGCCCAATTCGGCGACGATCTGGTCGACCATCGCACCTGGGTGATTGCAGGTGACGGCTGCCTGATGGAGGGCATCAATCATGAAGCGATCGGGCTGGCTGGGCACCTGAACCTGGGGCGTCTGATCGTCCTGTGGGACGACAACAAGATCACCATCGATGGCGCGGTCGACCTGTCGAGCAGCGAGGATGTGCTGGCACGCTATGCCGCAACCGGCTGGCATGTCGTGTCGTGCGACGGCCATGACGTCGCCGATGTGCGCCGGGCGCTGGCGGAAGCTGTTGCCGATCCGCGCCCGTCGATCGTCGCCTGCGCGACCAAGATCGGCTATGGCGCGCCGAACAAGGCGGGCACGTCGGGCGTGCACGGTTCTGCGCTCGGCGAGGATGAGGTCGCCGCTGCGCGCGCCTTCCTCGGCTGGGACGCCGAACCGTTCGTTATCCCCGACGATGTCGCCGCCGCGTGGAAGGCGATCGGCGCGAAGGGGCGCGATCGTCGCGCCGCCTGGGAGGAACGACTGGCAGGGCATGCGCAAGGCGGCGAATTTTCCCGGCGGATGGCCGGCGAACTGCCCGCTGACTTTTCTCTGGATGCCTATATCGACAGCCTGATCGCCAATCCGCAAAAGGTCGCCACGCGCAAGGCAAGCGAGCTGGCGCTGGGCGCGATCAACGACTTGCTGCCCGAAACGCTGGGCGGCTCGGCCGACCTTACCGGATCGAACAACACCAAGACCAAGTCGACCGGCCCGCTGACCCGCGACGATTATGCCGGACGCTATGTCTATTATGGCATCCGCGAATTCGGCATGGCCTGCGCGATGAACGGCATGGCGCTGCATGGCGGGGTCATCCCTTATGGGGGCACGTTCCTGGTCTTCTCCGACTATATGCGCGGTGGCATCCGCCTGGCGGCGCTTCAGCAGCAGCGTGTGATCCACGTCCTGACCCATGACTCGATCGGTCTTGGCGAGGATGGCCCGACGCACCAGCCGATCGAGCATGTCATGTCGCTGCGCATGATCCCGAACCTGGACGTCTATCGCCCGGCGGACATCGTCGAAACGGCGGAGTGCTGGGAACTGGCGCTCAAGGATTCGACCGGCCCGTCGGTTCTGGCGCTGACCCGCCAGAACCTGCCGCAGCTTCGCACCGAAAAGAGCGAGAATCTGTGCGCAAAGGGTGCTTACCGCCTGATCGCGGCGACGGCAGAGCGCAAGGTCGTGCTGATCGCCACGGGGTCAGAGGTTGAAATCGCCGCCGCCACCGCGAAGGCGCTGGAAGACAAAGGCATTGGCGCGGACGTCATTTCCATGCCCAGCTGGGCGCATTTCGAGGCGCAGCCGCAATCCTACAAGGACGATCTGCTGCCGCAGCATGTGCTGCGCGTGTCGATCGAGGCGGGAACGACCTTTGGCTGGGAACGCTATACCGGCATTGCCGGCCTGCGTTTTGGGATCGACAGCTTTGGCGCGTCGGCGCCCGCGCCCGCGCTTTACGATCATTTCGGCCTGACCGCCGCGAAGATCGCGCCGCAGATTGAAGCGGCGCTCAATTCCTAACCGACAACAACAGACCAGGAGGCTAGTGCAGTGGCAACGAAGGTAGCAATTAACGGTTTTGGACGTATCGGCCGCCTGGTGGCGCGCGCCATCTTGTCGCGCACGGACCATGACCTGGAACTGGTCAGCATCAATGACTTGGGCGACGCCAACGCCAATGCGCTGCTGTTCAAGCGCGATTCCGTTCATGGCAATTGGGCCGGGGATGTGAGCGTCGACGGCGATTTCCTGGTCATCGACGGCAAGAAGATCAAGGTGACGGCCGAGCGCGATCCCGCCAACCTGCCGCACGCCGAACTGGGCGTGGAAATCGCGCTGGAATGCACTGGCATCTTTACGTCCAAGGACAAGGCGGGGGCCCATCTGACCGCCGGAGCCAAGCGCGTCGTGATTTCCGCGCCCGGCACCAATGTCGACAAGACGATCGTGTTCGGCGTCAACCATGACCAGCTGACCGCCGATGACATCGTCATCTCCAACGCCAGCTGCACCACCAACTGCCTTGCCCCGCTGGCAAAAGTCCTGAACGATGCCATCGGGATCGAAAAGGGGTTCATGACCACGATCCACAGCTACACCAACGATCAGAACACGCTGGATCAGATCCACAAGGACATGCGTCGCGCCCGCGCCGCTGCCCTGTCGATGATCCCGACGACCACGGGCGCGGCCCGCGCGGTCGGCGAGGTGCTGCCCGAACTCAAGGGTAAGCTCGACGGATCGTCGGTGCGCGTGCCGACGCCGAACGTGTCGGTCGTGGATTTGAAGTTCATCGCCAAGAAGGCGACGACCAAGGAGGAGGTCAATGGCCTGCTCAAGGCGGCGTCGGAATCCGGTCCGCTCAAGGGCGTGCTCGGCTATTCGGACGAGCCGCTTGTGTCGATCGACTATAATGGCGACCCGCGCAGCTCGACCGTGGACAGCTTGGAAACGGCGGTGATCGACGGATCGCTGGTTCGCGTGCTCAGCTGGTATGACAATGAATGGGGCTTTTCCAACCGCATGATCGATACCACTGGCGTCATGGCGAAGTTCCTGTAAGCCTCTTATGAGCCCCGCCGGATCAGACCGGCGGGGTTTTTCGCCTGCGGTAAGATATTCAAGAATAAATTTAGGAGCGATCATGGCCAAGCCGTTCAAGACACTCGACGACATGGGCGATATCACCGGCAAGGTGGTGCTGGTGCGCGAGGATCTGAACGTGCCGATGCAGGATGGGTCGGTGACGGATGACACGCGGCTGCGCGCTGCCATGCCGACGGTGCTGGAACTGGCCGATCGCGGCGCGAAGGTGCTGATCCTGGCGCATTTCGGTCGTCCTAAGGGACAGAAGAACCCGGAATATTCGCTGAGCAAGATCACGCGTCCGCTGACGCAGGTGCTGGGCCGCGAGGTGCAGTTCATTCCCGACTGCCAGGGCGAAGCCGCCATCGACGGCATCAAGGTGATGCGGAACGGCGACATCGCTATCCTCGAAAATACGCGTTTCCATGCCGGTGAGGAAAAGAATGATCCGGCGTTGGTTGATGCGATCGCCGCGATCGGCGACCTCTATGTCAACGACGCTTTTTCAGCGGCCCACCGCGCCCATGCGTCCACCGAAGGGCTGGCGCACAAGCTACCCGCCTTTGCCGGGCGGTCGATGGAGAAAGAGCTGGATGCGTTGCAGGCGGCGCTCGGCGAGCCTGTCAAGCCGGTTGCGGCGGTCGTCGGCGGCGCGAAGGTATCGACCAAGCTGGACGTGCTCAACAATCTGGTCGCAAAGGTCGATCATCTGATCATCGGTGGCGGCATGGCCAACACATTCCTTTACGCGCGTGGCGTCGATGTCGGCAAATCGCTGTGCGAGAAGGAGTTGAGCGATACCGTCGATACGATCTTTGATCGGGCCGAGGCGGCGGGATGCACCATCCATCTGCCCTATGACGTTGTCGTGGCCAAGGAATTTGCCGCCAACCCTGGTTCGCTTCGGACCTGCAATGTGCATGAAGTCGCCGACGATGAGATGATCCTGGATGTCGGCCCCGCCGCCGTCGAAGCATTAGGCGACGCGCTCAAAAATTGCCGTACGCTGGTGTGGAACGGGCCATTGGGTGCGTTCGAAATCGCGCCCTTCGACGCGGCGACGGTTGCCCTTGCCAAGACTGCCGCGGCGCTAACCAAGGAAGGGCAGTTGACGTCCGTAGCTGGGGGCGGCGACACTGTGGCGGCGCTCAATCATGCCGGGGTGGCGGACGATTTCAGCTTCGTGTCGACCGCGGGCGGCGCCTTCCTCGAATGGATGGAAGGCAAGGACCTGCCAGGTGTCAAGGCGCTGATGGGCTAAAAGCCGGTCAGGGCGTCAGTGCGATGCGCTGGCGCCCCGGTCGAACAGCAGGAAGCAAAGGGTTGCGATGCCGCCGATGGCCGCGCCGGCGAGAGCGCTGGCCGACCATCCCCCTGCTTCGTAAGTGGCTGATCCGATGACAGAGCCCAGCGCGCCGACAACGAACATGACAGTCATATAGGCCGCGTTGATCCGGCCGCGCGCGTCAGGGTCGATGGAGAAAATCAGTTTCTGACCGGTGATCTGGCTCAATTGCACCGCCGCATCGATCATCACCGCCATCACCGTGAAGCCGATGAGGCTGCCGGCCGCGACGGTCCAGTCCGCCAGCAGGAACCCGATCGACAGGCCGGCAAGGCCAACGAGCGAAGTCGGGCGGGTGAGGCGGCGGTCCGCCAGCCAGCCGACGACGGGCGCGACCAGCGCCCCGCCAGCGCCAGCCAGGGCAAACGCTCCGATTTCGGCATGACTCAGATTGAATTCCCGGATCAGCGCCAGAGGTGCCGCGGTCCAGAACAGATTGAAGGCCGCAAACATCATCGCCTGATAGAAAGCACGCATCCGCACGACGCGATGTTGCTGCAACTGGCTGAAGGTTGAGGCCAGCGCCTCGCCATAGCGCATGTCGCCGCGCGGTAGCCGTTGCGGGCAGAGGAGCCATAAGGCACCGCCGATCAGCGCCATCGCGATGGCAGAGAGAATGAAGATCCATCGCCAACCCAATGACCCGGCGAGGAAATTGGCAACGGGGCGCGCGAGCATGATGCCGAAGAGCAAGCCGCTCATCACCGTGCCGACGACGCGGCCCTGCCGTTCGGGCGCGGCCAGATGCGACGCAAGCGGGACCAGCACCTGCGCGCCGGTGGCGCCGACGCCAGTGACGATCGAGGCGACGAGGAAGCTGGCCGGCCCCTGCGAAGCCGCGACGGCAAGGCAGCCGATGACGGTGACGCCGATCGAAGCCAAAACGATGCGCCGATTTTCGAATAGGTCGGCGATGGGGACAATCAGGAAGAGGCCCAGGCCATAGCCCAATTGCGTGAGCGTCGTGATCAAGCCCGCCATGCCGGCGGACATGCCGATTTCCGGTCCGATCACGTCGATCAGGGTCTGGGCATAATAGAGGTTCGCGACAATGACCCCGCACGCCAGCGCCATGAGGAAAATGACAGGGCGGCCAAGGTCGGATCGCGGCGAAGCGGGATATGTCGTCATCAGTGCCTAATGGGTGGTCATGCGAAACCAATCAAGGCTAGGTCACCGGGAAATTGTGCGCTGCAATAAGTCAGGACGGCACGGGTTCCCGCAAAAGCGGAATAAGGACCCGGTTGAGATCTTCCAGATCGAAGGCGCCCGATTGCGCATAGCGCAGCACGCCGGACCGATCGATCACGAAGTTGGTCGGGACACCTGTCAGCGGTCCATAAGGCCCCTTTATCCGCCGCGCCGAGGGGATGCGCATGGCGGCAAACAGCTTTTTCAGGCGCGCCAAGGGCACCGAGTCCTCGGTGGTGATCGCAAAGACCTTGAGGCCGTGGGCCTGTTGGATCGCATAATAGCTGTCCAGCGTCGGCAATTCCTTGCGGCAGGGGACGCACCATGTCGCCCAGAAATTCAGAACAACGACCTGACCCTTGAGGTCGGCGAGGGATATTTTGCGACCGTCGACCAGCGTCAGTTCAAAATCCGGCGCTGTGGCGCCAACGACAGGCTTGGTCGCGGCTTGGGTCGGCCATGCCAGCAGCATTGCTGTTAGGAAAATGAACCTGCGCATCACCTGCATGAATGTTGCCCCCTGCACACCCCGTCCTATCGCTAGCAGGCGCTGTTCTGGCCGCAAAGACCAAAAGGGGCGAACATTCTTGCGGTGCGGCATGGCGCTCGCTAACAGCCTCAACGGGCAGGGCGGACTATCCGTCCGTGCGATCCCCGCCACTAAAGCAGTGGATCGCCCGATTTTTGCGCTGCCGGAGGGGCAGCGCCATGAGAGAAGGTATGTGCAGATGCTGGATCAGGATATGAAGCAGAAGATCGCCGAAGGAAACGGCTTCATCGCCGCGCTCGACCAGAGCGGCGGCTCGACGCCCAAGGCGCTCAAGGGCTACGGGATCGAGGAAGGTGCCTGGTCGAATGATGAGGAAATGTTCGGCCTGATCCACGCGATGCGCAGCCGCATCATCACCGCGCCGGCCTTCAGTGGAGAGAAGGTTCTAGGCGCGATCCTGTTCGAACGGACGATGGACGGCACGGTCGACGGCAAACCGACCCCCGCGGCGCTGATTGATCGGGGCGTCGTGCCCTTCATCAAGATCGACAAGGGCCTGGAGAATGAAGCCAATGGCGTCCAGATGATGAAGCCGATGCCGGAACTTGACGCGCTTCTGGCCCGCGCAAAGGGTCTGGGCGTATTCGGAACCAAGGAGCGGTCGGTCATCAATCTCGCCAATCGCGAAGGCATTGCCGCCGTCGTCGCGCAACAGTTCGATATCGGTCGCCAAGTGCTGGCCGGCGGTCTGATGCCGATCATCGAGCCGGAAGTGAACATCAAGTCGCCTGAACGCGCCGAGGCCGATCAGATCCTTCTGGAAGAAATCCTCAAAAATCTGGATGGCTTGCCCGAAGGCGAGCAGGTTATGCTCAAATTGTCGCTGCCGGCGAAGGCGGGCCTGTTCGATCCGTTGGTCGATCACCCCAAGGTGCTGCGCGTCGTCGCCCTGTCCGGCGGCTTCAGCCGCACCGAGGCGTGCGCCGAACTGGCGAAGAACCGCGGCATCATCGCGAGCTTCAGCCGGGCGCTGTTGAACGACCTGCGCCATCAGATGAGCGACGCGGAATTCAACGCGGCGCTGGGCGAGGCGATCGACGAAATCCACGCGGCGTCGACGGCAAAGCAGCCGGTCGCGGCATAACCATATGAGGGGCGGCCCCAGGAAAGAAATAGATTCTCCTGGTGCCGCCTTTTCCTACTATCGTGCCGTTGCGCCAATGCTTTGGGTTCTGCTGGGCCTCATGCTGCTCGAAACCATGGTGGTGCATCTGCTGGTCGCACTATGGAGTGTTTGGGCGGCTCTTATACTGTCGGTGATCAGCCTAGCCCTGGTCGGCTGGTTTGTTCTGTTTCTTCGCTCACTTCGCCATTACCCTGTGCGGGTGGACGCGCAAGGCCTGACATGGCCCATCGGGTTTTTGCGCAGCCTGACAGTCCCTTGGGAGCAGATCGCCGGACTGCGCGGCGAATGGACTCTGCAAGAGCTTCAGGCTGCCGGGTTATTTAACGGAGCGTTGATCGCCTATCCCAATGTTGTGCTGGAACTCGATCCCCCGGTTCGAAACGGGCGACGATCAATCCGCTTTCTGGCGCATCGTCTCGACGAACCTTCCATGTTCACCTCGTCTTTCGCTGCGTGGAAACGGATAGCGCCCAGCGACTTTTGATTTCAGGCTGAAGCTAACGAGCGTCAAGGAGCCGTCTCCAGCATCGGCAGTACTTTGTCCAGGGGCAGCGCCTGCGCGGTGCCGCGATGGCCTTCGACCGTGTGCGCCTTGAAAAGGGCGTTGAGGACGGCTTCCTCTGTCGCTTCTATCGTGGCCTGAAAGATCGGCGAGATATCATCGTTGGGCAGGTCCTCAACATTGGCCACGCCCTTGCGCCTCTCGGCGGTTCGCCGCACGGCCTGTGCCGTCGAAAATGCCAGCGCATAGTCGCCTGAGCCGTTGGAGAAGCTCGACCCGGTCCGGGCGATGCCGGCAAAGGCGCGCTCGGCGACCCGGCGCAGGTTGCGATCGGACAAAGGTGCGTTGGTGGCGATGACGATGACGACGGAGCCGTCGGCTTTCCTGTCCTCCACCTGTTGCCGATAGTCGTAACGGCCGAGTTTCACGCCCACGGGAACGCCTGCAATGGTCAAAACGCCGCCATAATTGGCCTGGACAAGCACGCCGATCGTCCATCCGCCCAGCGATGCCGGCAGGACGCGAGAGGCGGTTCCGATTCCGGCCTTGAACCCGAAGGCGACAGTGCCGGCGCCAGCGCCGACCGCGCCTTCCTCCACCGGACCAGCGGCTGCAGTCTCGATCGCGCGGCGCGCATCGGCGATGCTGACATGGCGCGCGCGAATGTCGTTGAGCAGGCCATCATTGGTTTCGCCCACGATTGCATTCACCGACCGGACCTCCTCATTACCCGGCTGCGCCAGGGTCCATTCGACGGCAGCGGCTGCAGCTTCCGCCACGTTCAGTGTATTGGTCAGCAGGATCGGCGTTTCGACTTCGCCCAGTTCCACGACTTGGGTCGACCCCATGAACTTGCCGAACGCATTATAGGCGACGAAGCCGGCCGGCACCTTGTCCTGAAAGATGTTGCCGCCATGGGGCAGGATCGCGGTGACGCCCGTATTCACGTCGCGGCTGCGTGGCAATGTCACATGGCCGACCTTGACGCCTTTGACATCGGTGATGGCGTTCAGCGGGCCGGGGCGAAGGATGCCGACGGTGACGCCCGCTTCGCGCGCGCGGGGCCGATCTTCGGTTCGGGCCTGGATCGGCACGGCGGGCAACAGAAGCAAAAGGGCCAGAACGCAGCGCATGGAAACATCCCCCAATAAATTGCGATCATGCTATCAGCGGGCTGTGGTTCGATCCATAGCCGGCCTTGGCGCGGGCGGCGGAGCAGCTATAAGGCGGCCATGACCGATTTTACCGACGAGGAACTGGCGCTCGACCCGCAATTCGCAGCCCAGTTCGAACAGGGCTTTCGCCCCGCCTGCCAGCTTTACCTGATTTCGCCTCCGGCGATCGACGCGAGCTTCGTCGATCGGCTTGCGACGGCCTTCGATGGCGGGCACGTCGCCGCTTTTCAGCTGCGGCTCAAGGGAATACCGGACGACGACATCGCGCGCGCGGCAGAGCCTCTGCAGGCATTGTGCGCGGACCGGGATGTGGCCTTCATCATTAATGACAGCGTGGTGCTGGCGCAGCGTCTGGGCGCGGATGGCGTGCATTTGGGGCAGGGCGATGGCGACCCCAAGGTCGCCCGCAAGCTGCTTGGCCCCAAGGTGCAGATTGGCGTGACATGCCATGACAGCCGGCATCTGGCCATGGAGGCCGGCGAGGCGGGCGCGGATTATGTCGCTTTCGGGGCCTTTTACCCGACGTCGACCAAGGAAACGATGCACCGCCCGGAGCCGTCCATCCTTGGCTGGTGGACGACCTTGTTCGAACTGCCCTGCGTGGCGATTGGCGGCATCACGGCGGATAATGCCGCCCCCCTGGTAGCGGCGGGCGCGGATTTCCTGGCGGTCAGCGGGGCGGTGTGGAACCATCCGGCAGGGCCGCGCGCTGGGGTCGCGGCGTTCGCGGACGTTCTGGCGAGCAAGACGCCGCCCCCGCGCGCCTGACGAAAGGAACGCATCATGACCCGGACCGGCATCGTTACCGGCGGCGCGCAGGGCATTGGCAAGGGCATCGTTCAGCATCTGATTGCCGAGGGGTGGCGCGTCGTCGCGATGGACAAGGATGGCGAAGCTGTCCGTGATCTGAAGGCCGAGATGCCCAATGATCGCCTGCTGGCGCTGGAAGCCGATGTCAGCGATGAAGCGGCGGTGGCAAAAGCGTTTGATGCCCTGAGTGACTGGATCAAGGACGATGCGCCCTCTGGCCTGGACCTGCTCGTGTCCAATGCAGGTCTGGCCGATCCGGTCAGCGGGCCGATCGACAAGCTGGCGCTTGAGGATTGGCGGCGATGGCAGGACAGTCATGTCACCGGGGCATTTCTGATGACGCGCGCCGCCGTGCCATTGCTGCGGCAACGCAAGGGCAGCATCGTGCTGATGGCGTCCACGCGTGCGATCCAGTCGGAGCCGCATTGTGAGGCCTATGCGGCAGCCAAGGGCGCTCTCTTGGCGCTCAATCACGCACTCGCCATCAGCCTTGGCCCCGATATCCGATGCAATGCCATCCTGCCCGG
Organism: Sphingobium lactosutens DS20; assembly: GCF_000445105.1. GTDB lineage: Bacteria > Pseudomonadota > Alphaproteobacteria > Sphingomonadales > Sphingomonadaceae > Sphingobium > Sphingobium lactosutens. The sequence continues at coordinate 23,611 of NZ_ATDP01000082.1, forward strand.
CTGGATCGAGACGGGCCCATGGGCCAAGGCATCGGAGCGCGCGCCGGCGGACCATCGCGATATCGACCGCGAGCAGCATCCGGTGGGCCGCGTGGGCGAGCCGGGGGATATTGCCGCCACGGTGGCGTTTCTGGCTTCGGAAGGTGCTGCGTTCATCACCGGGCAGCAGATCGCGGTCGATGGCGGGATGACGCGCAAGATGATTTACGCGCATTAGGGCCGCGCATCCCTTTTCTCCATGCGGCGTTGTTGCTGCACCGAAATGGAGAATATGCCTTGCGAAATCCCGTCCTGCTTGCCGCCTTCCTGTGCAGCGCCTGCAATGTGACCGTCACCGACGCCAATGACAGCCAGCCGGCGCAGGAGGCCGCCAAGGCAGGCAATGACGCGGCAGCCCAGATGGCGGCAAAAAATGCGGCCTATGATTTTGAGGTCGTTCCCGAACAGACCCCCAAACAGCCCAATCGCATTTTGATGGCGCAGGTGGCGCTTGATCGGTGGGGATTTTCGCCGGGCGTGCTCGATGGCAAGGATGGGATGAGCTATAAGGCGGCGCTGCGCGGTTTCCAGGAAGCGCATGACCTGCCGGTGACGGGGGAATTTGACCAGAAGACCGCCAATATGCTGCTGGAAGGCGAAGCACGGCCGACCACATATCTGGTCAAAATCCCGGCGGATTTCGCGCGCGGACCGTTTTTCACCATCCCCAAGGGATTGAACGAGCAGGCCAGCTTGCCGGCGCTGACCTATCGCAACCTGATGGAAAAGCTGGCCGAGCGCTTCCATACGACACCCGAGGCCTTGGTGGCGCTCAATTCACCCACGACAAAGGTCGGAGCGGATGCCACCATCCGCGTGCCCGCCATCGACAATCAGCCGGTCGCGCAGATCAAGGGCGATGAACGCGGCTGGGGCGAAACGCTGGCAAGCCTGGGCGTCGCCAAGGACCAGCCACAGGCCGACCATATTGTCGTGGACAAATCAGAAGGGCTGCTGAAGGTCTATAACGCCGACAACCGCATGATCGCGCAATTTCCTGTGACCACCGGCTCGCAGCATGACCCGCTGCCGATCGGCGAATGGACGATCAAGGGCGTCAGCCGCAATCCGGAATTTCATTATAATCCCGACCTCTTCTGGGATGCGTCATCGAAGGACGAGAAGGCGGTATTGAAGCCGGGGCCCAACGGCCCGGTTGGCGTTGTGTGGATCGACCTGTCCAAAGATCATTATGGCATTCACGGAACGCCTGAACCGCAGACGATCGGCCGCACGGAAAGCCATGGCTGCATCCGCCTGACCAATTGGGATGCCGCACGGCTTGCGCAGATGGTGAAGACCGGCGTCAAGGCGAAGTTCCAGGTGTGAGGCCCCAGGCGTGGGGCGGGGGCGTTGCTGCGCTGCTCCTTTGTATCGCATTTGCTCATTTCTGCGTGCGCATCGTCCCCGCCGACGCGCCATCGTCTCCGCGATCTCCGGGATCGTTCCGTCCCGCGCAATCGGCCGAGACTGGCGAACTGGTCGTTCCGGTCGAGGGCGTGCCGCCATCCGCTCTGGTGGATACGTTCACGCAGGCGCGGGCGGGTGGCGCGCGACCGCATGATGCGATCGACATCATGGCCGCGCGCGGGAGGGGTGTTGTCGCTGCCGCGGACGGCCGCGTCGAAAAACTGTTCTGGAGCGAGGAGGGCGGGCGGACCGTGTATCAGCGCTCGCCTGATGGCAGACGCATCTATTATTACGCCCATCTCGACAGCTATGCGCCAGGGCTGAGAGAAGGGCAGGGGCTGCGGCGTGGTCAGATGATCGGGACGGTCGGAAGCACAGGCAATGCAGACGACGCGGCGCCGCATCTGCATTTCGCCATTCACGAGATGCGGCCGGGCGAGCCCTGGTATGGCGGAACGCCGATCAATCCCTACCCGCTGCTTCGTCGCCAATGACGGGTGTTTGTCCTGGCAGCGTGGCGGCAGAATGCGGCCCCCCTTGCCCTGTTGTCGATCACCGGGTAAAGGCGCGCCCAGCCTCCCATGAGGCCGGCTCTTTATCCATTCAGACATATAGGCAGGCTCTTCCCATGAAGATCAGCGGCGTCGAGATTCGTCCCGGCAACAACATCGAATATGACGGCGGCCTGTGGCGCGCTGTGAAGATCCAGCATACCCAGCCCGGCAAGGGCGGTGCCTATATGCAGGTGGAACTCAAGAACCTGATCGACGGCCGCAAGAATAATGTGCGCTTCCGGTCGGCCGAAACCGTCGAGCGCATCCGGCTTGATACCAAGGATTTTCAGTATCTTTATGCCGAAGGCGACATGCTCGTCTTCATGGATACCGAAACTTACGAGCAGATCAACCTGCCGCAGGATCTGGTGGGTGAGGCATCGGCCTTCCTGCAGGACGGCATGATGGTCATGCTGGAAATGTATGAAGAACGGCCGATCAGCGTTCAACTGCCCGAAACGGTTGAAGCGACCGTGGTGGAAGCGGACGCCGTGGTGAAGGGGCAGACCGCCTCGGCCAGCTACAAGCCCGCGATCCTCGACAATGGCGTGCGCGTCATGGTTCCGCCGCATATTGTCACCGGCACGCGCATCGTGGTCGATGTCTACGAACGCGAATATGTGAAGCGGGCCGAGTAATGGGCATGGGGCGCGGCATGATGCTGGCAGGTGCGCTGGCGGCGGGCCTGTTTCCGGCGGCGGTTCAGGCGCAGGCCGGGCCGTCCAAGGCCCAGCTTGCCAATGCAGCGTTCGTGCTGCGGGTCATGAGCAGCGCGCTCCAGTCCGATGAGGTCGAACAGCCGGTGAAGAACAAGCTGTTCGAATGCCTCTACAGCAATTCGGTGTCGCAGATCAGCGGCGCGGTGGACAAGGTGGTTGCCGCCAATCCCGGCAAGGTCGACCGCAAGGACGCGTCGCAGATGCTGGCCGTGATCGCCGGTGCCTGCGGCTATCGCCCGCCTGCTGCGCCTGCGGCTGCACCCAAGAAATAACCCAGCAAGCCGCCGGTACGGGCGGCGGAGAATGAACATGGTATCGCATTCCGGCCTTCTCACCGTCATGGAGCGCGCCGCGCGCAAGGCGGGTTCGAAACTGCGTCGTGACTTCGGCGAGGTCGAGCATCTGCAGGTCAGCCGCAAGGGGCCGGCCGATTTCGTGTCGAAGGCCGATGAGCAGGCCGAACGCACATTGGTCGAGGAATTGCAGAAGGCCCGGCCTGACTGGGGATTCCTGCTGGAGGAAGGCGGCGAAATTGCCGGTGACCCGACCAAGCCGCGCTGGATCATCGACCCGCTCGACGGTACGACCAATTTCCTGCACGGCATTCCCCATTTCGCCATCTCGATCGCGGTCGAGGAGCCGCTCTATGGCGGCAACAAGCGGGAAGTGACGACTGGCCTTATCTATCAGCCGGTGACGGATGAAAGCTATTGGGCGGAAAAGAGCCGGGGCGCCTGGCGTCATGACCAGCGATTGCGCGTGTCGGCGCGGCGCGACATGGCCGATTGTGTCATCGCGACCGGCATTCCTTTCATGGGCCATGGCGACATGGCGCAATGGTCACGCATCTTCGGCGCGGTTGCGCCTTCGGTTGCAGGGCTTCGCCGCTTTGGCGCGGCGTCGCTCGACCTCGCCCATGTCGCTTCCGGCCGCTATGACGGCTTTTGGGAAAGTGGCCTGCAACCCTGGGACGTGGCTGCGGGCATGTTGCTGGTGCGCGAAGCCGGTGGCTTCGTCAGCGATTTTCGCGGCGGCGACCAGATGATCGACCGCCGGGAAGTGATCGCGGGCAATGACGCGATCCATTCCAAATTGCATAAATTGGTTGCTGGCGCGTTGCGATGACCGACAAGGGCCAAGCGCTTCAATGACTTGGCCTTTTTGCGATTCATTCTCATGCCCTTGGCCCCTTGCTTCGCATATGCAGCGGGCCTAAAGCGCGCCCACAACCTTTTCGCCCAGGGGACTCCGTTGGTCGATCTTGCCCAATATCTGCCGATCCTGATTTTTCTCGGGATTGCCTTGCTGCTTTCCGGCACCTTCGTTTTTCTGCCGATGCTGGTCGGCCGCCTGACTGGCGCGCATCAGCCAGACCCGGCCAAGCTCAGCGAATATGAATGCGGTTTCCCCGCGTTCGAAGAGCCGCGCAGCCAGTTCGACGTGCGTTTCTATCTGGTCGCCATTCTCTTCATCATCTTCGATCTTGAAGCGGCGTTCCTGTTTCCCTGGGCGGTCAGCCTGGACCAGATCGGCTGGGCCGGCTGGGCGACGATGATGATCTTCATAGCGGAGCTGGTGCTCGGCCTCGTCTATGCGTGGAAGAAGGGAGCACTCGATTGGGAGTAGAACTTGAGCGGCCCATCCCCGGCACCATGCCGCCGGTGGGCACCCAACCCGACCAGGACTTCTTCAACGCGCTGAACGGCGAAGTCAGCGACAAGGGCTTCCTTGTCACGTCGACCGAGGAGTTGTTTCAGTGGGCGCGCACGGGATCGCTGTGGTGGATGACCTTTGGCTTGGCGTGCTGCGCGGTCGAGATGATCCATGTGAACATGCCGCGTTACGACATGGAGCGTTTTGGCGCTGCGCCGCGCGCGTCGCCGCGCCAGTCGGACGTGATGATCGTCGCGGGCACGCTCTGCAACAAGATGGCGCCGGCCCTGCGCAAGGTCTATGATCAGATGTCCAACCCGAAATATGTGATTTCGATGGGCAGCTGCGCCAATGGCGGCGGTTATTATCATTACAGCTATTCGGTGGTTCGCGGCTGCGATCGCATCGTGCCGGTCGACATCTATGTCCCCGGTTGCCCGCCGACTGCCGAGGCGCTGCTCTATGGCGTGATGCAGTTGCAGCGGAAGATTCGCCGCATCGGGACGATCGAGCGTTAATATGAGCCATTCTGCACCCCGGATCGCGACCATCGACGGCATCGCGGATGAAATCGCCGCCCTGCTGGGTTCGATGCTGGTCGACACCGTCGATCATGCTGATGAACTGAGCTTCACTGTCGTGCGCGAGGAATTGGCGAACGCCATGGTCACGCTGCGCGACTTGGCGCACTATCAGCAGTTGATGGAGATTGCCGGGGTCGATTATCCCGATCGGGCCGAGCGGTTCGAGGTCTGCTATCATCTGCTGAGTGTCACCCGGAACCACCGCATTCGCGTGAAGGTGAGCACGGACGAGAATATGCCGGTGCCGACTGTCACGCACATCTGGCCGGTCGCCGGCTGGCTGGAGCGCGAAGTGTTCGACATGTATGGCGTGGTGTTTGAGGGGAATACCGATCTGCGCCGCATCCTGACCGACTACGGGTTCAGGGGGCATCCGCAGCGCAAGGACTTCCCGCTGACGGGCTATGTCGAATTGCGCTATTCCGAAGAGGATAAGCGGGTCGTCTATGAGCCGGTCCGCCTGGCGCAGGATTTCCGCAGTTTCGATTTCATGAGCCCGTGGGAAGGCGCGCAATATGTGCTGCCGGGCGATGAAAAGGCCGGGCAGGCGCCCGGCGCGCCGACGCCTGCGCCTGCTCCACCGCCGCCGCCTGCTGCGCCCAAGGGTGATGCGAAGGGCGACACGCCCAAGACGACGGAGAGCAAGAGCGATACGGGTGCTGGCGAGCCGGCCAATGCGAAGGCAGCCGCCAAGTCGGACGATGCGCCGGTGAAGCCGGAAGAGCATACCGACGAGGGCAAGGGCGCAGCCAAGCCGGAGGACAAGGCGTAATGGCCGATTATCTGGACGAACTGGACCATCGCACCGACGCGGCCGATCCGGCCTATGGTGATACCGAGATCCAGAATTACACGATCAACTTCGGCCCGCAGCACCCGGCGGCGCATGGCGTGTTGCGCCTGGTCATGGAGCTGGACGGCGAGATCGTCGAGCGCTGCGACCCGCATGTCGGCCTGCTGCATCGCGGCACCGAAAAGCTGATCGAGTACAAGACCTATTTGCAGGCTTTGCCCTATTTCGACCGGCTCGACTATTGCTCGCCGCTCGGCATGGAGCATAGCTATGTGCTGGCGGTCGAGAAGCTGCTGAACCTGGAAGTGCCGCTGCGCGCGCAATATCTGCGAGTATTCTTCGCGGAGCTGACCCGCATCTGCAATCACATGCTGAACCTCGGCTCCCATGTCATGGACGTGGGCGCCATGACGCCCAACCTGTGGCTGTTCGAGATTCGCGAGGATTGCCTCAACTTCTTCGAGCGGGCGTCGGGCGCGCGCATGCATTCGGCCTATTTCCGGCCGGGCGGCGTGCATCAGGATGTGCCGCTAAAGCTGCTGACCGACATCGCCGACTGGCTCGACACGCGTTTGCCGCGTCTGTTCGAGGATGCGATGAGCCTGGTGGTCGACAACCGCATTTTCAAGCAGCGCAACGTCGACATCGCGGTAGTCAGCAAGGAAGACGCGCTGAAATGGGGCTTTTCCGGCCCGATGATCCGCGGGTCGGGTATCCCGTGGGACATCCGCAAGGCGCAGCCCTATGACGTCTATGACCGGATGGACTTCGACGTTCCGGTCGGCACCAATTTCGACTGCTACGACCGCTTCATGGTCCGCGTCGAGGAAGTGCGCCAGTCCGCGCGGATCATGAAGCAGTGCCTCAATGAGATGCCGGAAGGTCCGACCGCGAGCTTCGACCGCAAAGTGGTGCCGCCCAAGCGCGGCGAGATGAAGCGATCGATGGAAGCACTGATCCACCACTTCAAGCTCTATACCGAGGGCTTCCATGTGCCCGCCGGCGAGGTCTATGTGGCGACCGAAAGCCCCAAGGGCGAATTCGGCGTCTATCTGGTCGCCGACGGCAGCAACAAGCCTTATCGCTGCAAGATCCGCCCGACCGCCTTTAGCCACCTGCAGGCGATGGACTTCATGATGAAGGGCCACATGCTGGCCGATACCACCGCCGTTCTCGGCGCGATGGACATCGTGTTCGGGGAGTGTGACCGGTGAGTGCCTTCGCCCGCATCTGTTCTTGGGTTGATAGCTGTTGGGACGGCAAGCGGAACTATCGGCTGCTGCTAATTCCGAATTTCGCGACCATCGCCATTTGGATGACTTTGTTCTCGCGCGGCAACGTGGTGGCGGAAGGCGTTTTTTGGAGCGCTCAGGCCGCATGGGTAGCCTTTGTTGGTTGGCGCTGGTGGGTGGTTATGAAGCGCGCTTCGATCGAGCAGGATCGGAAATATGATCGCGTCGGGAAGTTTCGGCTGGCCCGCGAATATTGGAACACGGAAAGCGCAACTGCCGCTCTAGACCGCAAGAAGAAAACGCATGGCTGACGCACCCCATATCCCCGACGAAGCCGAGACCCGCGCGCGCTGGGGCGCGTTTGCGTGGACGGAAGAGAACGCCGCGCAAGCCGAGAAGGTCATTGCCCGCTATCCCGCCGGGCGGCAGCAGTCCGCGGTGATGCCACTGCTCGACTTGGCGCAACGGCAGGTCGGCGCGGAGACGCAGACGCAAGGGTGGCTGCCCGTGCCGGTGATGGAGTATATCGCCCGGCAGCTCGATATGCCGTATATGCGCGTCTATGAGGTCGCGACCTTCTACACCATGTATAATCTGGCGCCGGTCGGCCGCTATCATGTGCAGGTGTGCGGCACGACGCCCTGCATGCTGCGCGGCTCCGACGATGTGTTCGCGGCCTGCAAGAACAAGGGGTTGGTGAAGGGCGCGACCACGCCGGACGGCCTGTTCACCCTGACCGAGGTCGAGTGCCTGGGCGCCTGCGCCAACGCGCCAATGGTCCAGATCAACGACGACAATTACGAAGACCTGACCTACGACAGCATGGGTGCGATCCTGGACGACCTGGCCGCCGGCAAGCAGCCGAAGATCGGGCCGCAGATCGAGCGCCAGACCAGCTGCCCCGAGGGCGGGCCGACCAGTCTGCAGGAAATGGTCGGTGAAAATCACGACTATCGGGGGAGCTGGTGATGACCATTCCACCCCACATTCTCCGTTCGTCCAGAGTAGCCACTGAGCTTGTCGAAGTGGCGTATCGAAGGACGGTTGTTGCGCGTGACCCTTCGATACGGGTCTTCGACTTCGCTCAGCCCCTACTCAGGGCGAACGGCTGTCAGATGGGACTCTTCGCATGACTGACGAAACCGCTCCGCCCCCGCCGCCGCCGTTCGTCGGCCCGCTGGAGGACAAGGACCGCATCTTCACCAACGTCTACGGCTTCCAGGATTGGGGCATCGACGCGGCGATGAAACGCGGCGACTGGGACAATACCAAGGCCCTGCTGGAGATGGGCCAGGACGAAATCATCAACCGCATCAAGGCATCGGGCCTGCGCGGTCGTGGCGGCGCGGGCTTCCCGACCGGCATGAAGTGGAGCTTCATGCCCAAGGAAAGCAAGGATGGCCGGCCGAGCTTCCTAGTTATCAACGCCGACGAATCCGAACCCGGTTCGTGCAAGGACCGCGAAATCATCCGTCACGATCCGCACAAGCTGATCGAAGGTGCGCTGATCGCCGGTTTCGCGATGCGCGCGCGCGCGGCCTATATCTATATCCGTGGCGAGTTCATCTACGAGGCGAAGGTCCTCTTCGCCGCCGTCGAGCAGGCCTATGCCAAGGGGTTCCTGGGCAAGAATGCCTGCGGGTCGGGCTATGATTTCGACGTGTTCGTCCATCGCGGCGCGGGCGCCTATATATGCGGCGAGGAAACCGCGCAGATCGAAAGCCTGGAGGGCAAGAAAGGCCAGCCGCGCCTGAAGCCGCCCTTCCCAGCGGGGGCGGGCCTTTATGGATGCCCGACGACGGTCAACAATGTCGAATCGATTGCGGTCGGCCCGACCATCCTGCGGCGCTCGCCCGAATGGTTCGCCTCCATCGGGCGGCCCAATAATCTGGGCACCAAGCTGTTCCAGATCAGCGGTCATGTGAACAAGCCCTGCGTGGTCGAAGAGGCCATGGGCATTCCGTTCCGCGAGCTGATCGATCGCCATTGCGGCGGCATTCGCGGCGGCTGGGACAATCTGCTGGCGGTGATCCCCGGCGGTTCGTCGGTGCCGCTGGTGCCGGCGAAGGAGATCATGGACGCGCCGATGGACTTTGACGGGCTGAAGGCGCTCGGATCGGGCCTTGGCACCGCCGCCATCATCGTCATGGACAAGTCGACCGACATCGTCCGCGCGATTTCCCGCCTGTCCTATTTCTACAAGCATGAAAGCTGCGGGCAGTGCACGCCGTGTCGCGAAGGCACGGGCTGGATGTGGCGCGTGATGGAGCGGCTGCGCACCGGCGACGCCGACCAGAGCGAAATCGACATGCTGTTCCAGGTGACCAAGCAGGTGGAAGGTCACACCATCTGCGCGCTGGGTGATGCGGCGGCCTGGCCGATCCAGGGCCTGATCCGCCATTTCCGCCCGGAGATCGAACGCCGGATCGCCGAACGCGGCGCGCCGGTGATGGAGGCTGCCGAGTGATCGAGCAGCCTGTCACCGGCTACAAGACGCTGCGGGTGTTCGGATGGGGTTTTGCCCTTATCTGGGCGGCCTTCTTCGTCACGCTGGTGTTCGCGCTGGCGGACGCGCCGTCCCTCTATGGCGAACCGATCGTCATCGCGACGCTGGTTGGGATGGTGATGGCGGTGTTCGGCGCCTACCTGACCGGGCTGGCCAAGGCTCTTGGCGTCTATCTCTATGTGGCTGGCGCGGGCATTCAGGTCATCAAGGGCTTTTTCCTGTCCCAGACATGGGGCTTTACCTGGGGCTATGCCCTGTTTCTTGTCATGTTCGTCGCGGTCGTCGCGCCGAATTGGAATCTATTCCGGGGTCGTCCCAATGCCTAAAGTCAAAGTAGACGGCGTAGAACTCGAAGTGCCGGCAGGGGCGACTGTCCTGCAGGCCTGCGAGTTGGCGGGGAAGGAAATCCCCCGTTTCTGCTATCATGAGCGGCTGTCGATCGCCGGCAATTGCCGCATGTGCCTGGTCGAGGTGAAGCCCGGGCCGCCCAAGCCGCAGGCGAGCTGCGCGCTGCCCGCCGCCGACAATCAGGAAATCTTCACCCAGACCGAAATGGTCAAGAAGGCGCGCGAGGGGGTGATGGAGTTTCTGCTCATCAACCACCCGCTCGACTGCCCGATCTGCGACCAGGGTGGCGAATGCGATTTGCAGGACCAGTCGGTCGCCTATGGTCGGGGTGGTAGCCGCTACGAAGAGAATAAGCGGGCCGTCACAGAGAAATATATGGGGCCGATCGTCAAGACGGTCATGACCCGTTGCATCCAGTGCACCCGCTGCGTGCGCTTTGCCGAGGAAGTCGCGGGCGTGCCGGAAATCGGCGCCATCTATCGCGGCGAGAACATGCAGATCACCACCTATCTGGAACATGCCGCCAAGAGCGAGCTGTCGGGCAATGTGGTGGACCTTTGCCCGGTCGGTGCGCTGACGTCCAAGCCCTATGCGTTCGAAGCGCGCCCATGGGAGCTGAAAAAGACCCATGCGATCGACGTCATGGACGCGGTGGGGACCAATATCCGCCTCGACAGTCGCGGGCGTCAGGTGCTGCGCGCCGTGCCGCGCATCAATGATGACGTGAATGAGGAATGGGCGTCGGACAAGACCCGGCACAATGTCGACGGGCTGGTGCGCAAGCGGCTCGACAAGCCATTCGTCCGTAAGGACGGCAAGCTGATCGCCGCGACATGGGAAGAGGCGTTCCAGGCGATCGCCGCTGTCCAGCATGGCGGCAGCGTCGCGGCGATCGCTGGCGACCTGCTCGATTGCGAAACGATGTTTGCAGGCAAGCTGCTCGTCGAAAAGCTGGGCGGCACCATGCTGGAAGGGCGGCAGACCGGCCTCGCCTATGATGTGTCGAGCCTGTCGTCGGTTGTGTTCAACACGCCGCTCGCTGATCTGGAGACGGCGGACGTCATATTGCTGGTCGGCACCAACCTGCGTTGGGAAGCGCCGCTGGTGAACACCCGCATCCGCAAGGCGATCAAGCGAGGCGCCAGGATTTTTGCGGTCGGACCGGAAGTCGATCTCACCTACAAGGTCGAATGGCTGGGCAATGATGCCGGGCTGCTCGCCAAGCTGCCCGAAGCCGTGCTCGATGCCTTCGGCAAAGCCGCGCGTCCGGCGATGATCGTCGGCGGCGGCGTGCTCGCCAAGGACGGGGCGCATGGCGAGACACTGGCGCTCGTCGAGACGCTGGGCCTGGTCAAGGACCAGTGGAACGGCTATAATGTCCTTCACTTCGCCGCTTCGCGCATGGGCGGGCTGATGCTGGGCTATGCGATGGATGGCGGCATCAAGGCGATGGCACAGGCCGCGCCGAAGCTGCTCTTCGCGCTTGGCGCGGACGAGGTCGATTATGCTGCGTTCGGCAGCAGCTTCAAAGTCTATATCGGCCATCATGGCGACAAGGGCGCGCATGCGGCGGACGTGATCCTGCCGGGCGCAAGCTATGCCGAAAAGCCTGGCACCTATGTCAATCTGGAAGGCCGGGTGCAGCGCGGTGAAAAGGCCGTGTTCGCGCCGGGCGATGCGCGCGAAGACTGGTCGATCCTGCGCGCCTTGTCCGATGTCATGGGCGTGACGTTGCCTTTCGATAGCTTCGAACAGTTGCGCGCTGAAATGGCCAGGGCTGTGCCGGCGCTGGGTCGGGAAGGTCTGGTCGATTTCGGCTGGTCAACGCCCAGCCTGCCCACCGGCGCGACCGGCGAGTTTGGTTCGCCGATCAAGGATTTCTACCTGACCAACGCGATCTGCCGCGCCAGTCCGACGATGCAGCAATGTTCGGCCGAACTGATCCATGGTGAAAGCTACGCGGAGGCTGCGGAATGATGGCCCCGCGTAAATCTCCGTTCGCCCTGAGCGTGTCGAAGGGCTGCACTTTTCTTGAAGAAGGACTGGGCTTCGACAGGCTCAGCCCGAACGGTTCTGGGGTCGGGGAAGCATGACCGCCTTTTTCCAAAATCTTGGCCTGCCGTTTGAAGGCGCCTGGCTGCTCTCCACCGTCATCGGCATCTTGCTGATCGCGCTGCCGGTCATGCTGGCGGTCGCCATGATCATCTATGCCGACCGCAAGATCTGGGCGGCGATGGCGTTGCGCCGCGGGCCCAACGTCGTTGGACCGTTCGGCCTGCTCCAGTCCTTCGCGGATGGCCTCAAGGTCTTTCTGCAGGAAACCATCATTCCCTCCGCCGCGAACAAGACCCTGTTCCTGATCGCGCCGATCATCACCTTCACCGTTGCGCTGATGGCCTGGGCGGTGGTGCCGTTCCAGGTGGGCGTGGTGCTGGCGGACATCAATGTCGGCCTGCTCTACATCCTCGCGATAAGTTCGCTCGGCGTCTATGGCGTCGTTTTGTCGGGCTGGGCGTCCAACTCCAAATATCCCTTCTATTCTGCAATCCGCGCCAGCGCGCAGATGATCAGCTATGAAGTCTCGATCGGCTTCATCCTGATCTGCGTCGTTCTGTGGGCGGGCAGCTTCAACCTGACCGACATCGTCGAAAGCCAGAAGGGTTATTATGGCTTTCTGAACGGCAACGGCTTCAACCCGCTGCTCTTCCCGATGGCGATCATGTTCCTGATCAGCGCCATGGCGGAAACAGCGCGTGCGCCGTTCGACCTCACTGAAGCGGAAAGTGAATTGGTCGCGGGCTATCAGACCGAATATTCGTCGATGGCCTTCGCGCTGTTCTGGCTGGGCGAATATGCCAACGTCATCCTGATGTGCGCGCTCAACGCGGTGTTGTTCTGGGGTGGTTATCTGCCGCCGTTCGACTGGGCGCCGCTCTATCTGGTGCCCGGCATCCTCTGGCTGTTCGCCAAGATCCTGTTCTTCTTCTTCGTCTTCTCCTGGGTGAAGGCGACGGTGCCCCGCTACCGCTATGACCAGCTGATGCGACTGGGCTGGAAGATCTTCCTGCCGACCTCGCTGCTGTTCGTGTTCCTGGTGTCGGGCTTCCTCATGCTGACGCGCTATGGAGGCGCACAATGAGCCTCGGTTATTACGTCAAATCCTTCACCCTCTGGGAGTTTGTGAAGGCGCACGCCCTGACCTTGAAATATTTTTTCAAGCCCAAGGCGACGATCAACTACCCCTATGAAAAGAACCCGATCTCGCCGCGGTTCCGGGGCGAGCATGCCTTGCGCCGCTATCCCAACGGCGAAGAACGCTGCATTGCATGCAAGCTTTGCGAGGCGGTGTGCCCGGCGCAGGCCATCACCATCGAGGCGCAGCCGCGCGAGGACGGCAGCCGTCGCACGACGCGCTACGACATCGACATGACCAAGTGCATCTATTGCGGTTTCTGTCAGGAAGCCTGCCCGGTGGACGCGGTCGTCGAAGGGCCGAATTTCGAATTTTCGACCGAAACCCGCGAGGAGCTGATCTACGACAAGGCCAAGCTTCTTGAAAATGGCGACAAGTGGGAACGCGCGATCGCCGCGAACCTTGCCGCCGATGCGCCCTATCGGTAATGGGCGTGCGGAATCTCCAAGAGCCGTTCGGCCCGAGTAAGGACCGAGCTTGTCGAGGTCCTGTATCGAAGGCTCTGTGCGCGTCCTTCGATACGCTGCTTCGACAAGCTCAGCAGCTACTCAGGATGAACGGGGTAGGGGCCGAGGGGGCCGAGTATATCCAATGATCCATGTAATCGCCTTTTACCTGTTTGCCACGATCGTGGTGTGCAGCGGCGCGCTGACGATCCTGTCGCGCAACCCCGTCCATTCGGTCCTGTGGTTGATCCTGGCCTTCTTCAACGCCGCTGGCCTGATGATCCTGCTGGGCGCCGAATTCATCGCGATGCTGCTCGTCATCGTCTATGTCGGCGCCGTAGCCGTGCTGTTCCTGTTCGTCGTCATGATGCTGGACATTGATTTCGCCGAATTGCGGGCGGGCTTCGTCAGCTATCTGCCCTTCGGTTTGCTGGTGGCGCTGGTCCTGCTGGCCGAAATCGTGCTGGGTATCGGCCTGTGGAGCGTCGGCCCGATCGAGCTGGCGCAGCGCGCCGGCCCGGTGAACCCGGAGCTTTCCAATATCCAGGCGATCGGTGCGCTTCTCTACACGCGCTACATCTTCCTGTTCGAAGCGGCGGGCATTGTACTGCTCGTGGCCATGATCGGCGCCATCGTCCTGACGCATCGCGCCCGCGGCGGTGTTCGTCCGCAAAATATCGCGCGCCAGAACCAGCGCCGGCCGCAGGATGCCGTGCGCAATGTCAATCAGCCCGTGGGGCAGGGGGTGGAGCTGTGATCGGCCTGCAACATTATCTGGTGGTCAGCGCCATCCTGTTCGTGATGGGGGTGCTGGGCATCTTCATCAACCGCAAGAATGTCATCATCATCCTGATGGCGATCGAGCTGATCCTGCTGAGCGTGAACATCAATCTCGTCGCGTTCAGCGCCTTTCTGGGCGACCTTGTCGGGCAGGTGTTCAGCATGTTCGTGCTGACCGTCGCGGCGGGTGAGGCGGCCATCGGCCTTGCGATCCTCGTCATCTATTTCCGCGGTCGCGGCACCATCGCCGTCGATGACATCAACCAGATGAAGGGCTGAGCCGTTTCATGATCCAGCTTATCGTCCTTCTCCCGCTGCTGGCGGCTGCCATTGCCGGCCTTGGCAACAAGGCCCTGGGCAAGCTGCCCGCCAAGATCGTAACCACTGGCGCCCTGTTCATTGCCTGCGCGATGAGCTGGATGATCTTCATCCCGTTCGTCACCGGCCAGGCCGAAGCAAGCGTAACGCCGCTCTTCACCTGGATCGAAAGCGGCAGCTTCGATGCCCAGTGGGCGCTACGCGTCGACACGATGACGGCGGTGATGCTGGTCGTCATCACCAGCGTATCCAGCCTCGTTCACCTCTATAGCTGGGGCTATATGGACGAGGAGCCGGATCAGCCGCGCTTCTTCGCCTATCTTTCGCTCTTCACCTTCGCGATGCTCATGCTCGTGACCGCGAACAATCTGTTGCAGATGTTCTTCGGCTGGGAAGGCGTGGGTCTGGCGTCCTACCTTCTCATCGGTTTCTGGTTCCGCAAGCCGTCGGCCAATGCCGCCGCGATCAAGGCGTTCGTGGTCAACCGCGTCGGCGACCTCGGCTTCATGATGGGGATTTTCGGCACCTATCTGGTGTTCAACACCATTTCGATCCCGGAAATTCTGGAAGCCGCGCCGTCGATGGCGGGTTCGACCATCGGGTTCCTGGGTCATCGTTTCGACACCATGACCGTGCTCTGCCTGCTGCTGTTCGTCGGTGCGATGGGCAAGTCGGCGCAGCTTGGCCTCCACACCTGGTTGCCCGATGCGATGGAAGGCCCGACGCCTGTGTCGGCGCTGATCCATGCCGCGACGATGGTCACGGCCGGCGTGTTCATGGTGTGTCGCCTGTCGCCGATGTTCGAAACCTCGCCCACGGCGCTCGGTTTCGTGACCTTCATCGGCGCTGCCACCTGTCTATTCGCGGCGACGGTCGGCACGGTGCAGACCGACATCAAGCGCGTCATTGCCTATTCGACCTGCTCGCAACTGGGCTATATGTTCTTCGCGGCGGGCGTCGGCGCCTATGGCGCGGCAATGTTCCACCTCTTCACGCACGCCTTCTTCAAGGCGCTGTTGTTCCTGGGCGCGGGCTCTGTCATCCATGCGATGCACCATGAACAGGACATGCGCTATTATGGTGGGTTGCGTAAAAGCATCCCCATCACCTTCTGGACGATGACTCTCGGCACGCTGGCGATCACCGGCGTCGGCATCCCGCTCGTGGGCGTTGGCTTTGCCGGCTTCTATTCGAAGGACGGCATCCTGGAAGCGGCCTTCGCGGCCGGGGGAGCAGGCGTCGGGGCCTATTATGTCGGCGTATTCGCGGCATTGCTCACCAGCTTCTACAGCTGGCGCCTGGTGTTCCTGACCTTCTTCGGCAAACCGCGCTGGGCCGCGTCGGAACATATCCAGCATGCGCTTCACGATGCGCATGGGCATGACGATCATGATACGCACGGCCACGGGTCGGAACATGATAATGCGCCTGCGCAGGAAGATGCCGGGGACGAGCCGCATGCGCATGGCGCCGCGGCGCATACCTTGCCTACGGGAACCGGCGGCTATCATCCGCATGAAAGCGGCCTAGTGATGCTGATCCCGCTGATCGTGCTGAGCTTGGGCGCGGTCTTTGCCGGCTTCGTCTTCCATGATCAGTTCATCGGCGCGGAAGGCGGCGTGGAGTTCTGGAAGGGGGCACTCGCCTTCAACAGCCATCTCATGCACGCTGCCCATGCGGTTCCGACCTGGGTCAAGTTCGGTCCCTTCACGGTGATGGCGATTGGGCTGCTGATCGCGTGGCTTGCCTACATCAAGAACACCGACTGGCCGCAGCGCTTCGTCTCGACCTTCGGTGCGCTCTACCAGTTCCTGCTGAATAAATGGTATTTTGACGAACTGTATCACTTCCTGTTCGTCAGGCCTGCCTTTGCCATCGGCCGCTTCTTCTGGAAGTTCGGGGATGTCGGCTTCATTGACCGCTTCGGACCGAATGGCCTGGCTGCGCTGGTCGTGCAGGGCAACAAGATCACGCGTCGGATTCAGTCCGGCTACCTTTACACTTACGCGCTGGTGATGCTGATTGGCCTCGCCGCAGCCGCAACCTGGGCGATGACACGATAATGGACGGCTTCCCCATCCTTTCCCTGATGATGGCAGTGCCGATGGCGGGGGCCATCGCCTGTCTCTTCGCGGGCGCAAACAGCGCACGCTGGATCGCATTGATCGCGACGCTGGTCGATTTGCTGCTCGGCATCGTGCTCTGGGCGAATTTCGACCAGGCCGGCACGGCCGCCCAATGGCAGTTCCAGGAATATGCCCCGATCTTCGGGCGCTTTGCCTGGGCGCTGGGTATTGATGGCATCGCGTTGATGCTGATCGTCTTGACCGTCTTCCTGATGCCGATCTGCATTGGCGCGAGCTGGCAGGCGATTCAGAAGCGCGTCGGCGAATATATGGCGGCGTTCCTGTTCATGGAGGTGCTGATGATCGGCGTCTTCACGGCACAGGACATCTATCTCTTCTACGTGATGTTCGAAGCCGGGCTCATTCCGATGTATCTTATCATCGGTATCTGGGGCGGCGCGGATCGCATCTACGCGAGCTACAAATTCTTCCTCTACACGCTGCTCGGCTCGGTTCTGATGCTGATCGCGATGATGTGGATGGTCCATGAAGCCGGCACGACCGAAATCCCGGCGCTGATGGCCTATAATTTTGCTCCGGGCGCGCAGACCTGGCTGTTCCTGGCCTTCTTCGCCAGCTTCGCGGTCAAGATGCCGATGTGGCCGGTCCACACCTGGCTGCCCGACGCGCACGTGCAGGCGCCGACCGCAGGGTCGGTCATTCTGGCGGGCGTGTTGCTGAAGATGGGGGGCTACGGCTTTATCCGCTTTTCGCTGCCGATGTTCCCGGAGGCGTCGGCGCAGCTGGCCTGGCTGGTCTGGGGCCTTTCGATGGTCGCGGTGGTCTATACCAGCCTCGTCGCGCTCGTGCAGTCGGACATGAAGAAGCTGATCGCTTATTCATCGGTCGCGCATATGGCGATCGTGACGGTTGGCCTGTTCGCCTTCAACCAGGCGGGTATCGAAGGCGCGATGATGGTCATGCTCGGCCACGGCTTGGTGTCGGGCGCATTATTCCTCTGCGTCGGCGTCATTTACGATCGTCTCCATACCCGTGAGATCAGCCGCTATGGTGGCCTCAGCATCAACATGCCCAAATATGCGGTGCTGTTCCTGCTGTTCACCATGGCGTCGGTCGGTTTGCCGGGCACATCGAACTTCGTCGGTGAATTCCTGTCGCTGATGGGCATTTACCAGGCGTCGAGCTGGGTTGCACTGGTCTGCACCACGGGCATCATCCTGGGCGCGGCCTATATGCTCTACCTCTATCGCCGCATCGCCTATGGTGAGCAGGTCAATGCCGATGCGGCAGCGATGCCTGACCTGTCGATGCGCGAAATTGCGCTATTGGCCCCGATCGCCGCGGCGGTGCTGTGGATGGGTGTTTATCCCGAAAGCTTCCTCGCGCCGATGCGATCCGATATTCGCGCGCTCGAAGCGCGCCTCGCTCCTGCGGCGCCCGCAGGTGATTCCCATATCAAGATGGGCGCGGCGATGCCTGCTGGCGGCGCCACCCATGAAGAAGCAAGCGCGCACGGGGAGGCGCACTGATGATTGAATCCGCTTCCCTTCTGGCCGTCGCGCCGGAATTGGTCCTGACCGTTGGCGGTCTGGTGCTCATGCTCGTGGCCGCCTGGGGCGGAGAAGCGAGCAGTCGTTTTGTGAACTGGCTCGCTGTGCTGACGCTGGCGATTGCGGGCTTGGCTCTGTCGACATCGCTGGCCAACGGGCCGGTTGCTTTCGACGGCCTGGTTCGGGCAGACGCGTTCTCCGCGTTTGCCAAGGGCATGATCTACGCAGCCGCTGCTGCCGCCATCCTTCTTGCCCCCCGCTATTTTCAGGCGGACGGAAAGGAGCGGCCCGAATATCCGGTGCTGATCCTTTTCAGCGCCATCGGCATGGGCATGATGGTGTCCGCCGGCGACCTTCTGACCCTCTATGTCGGGCTGGAAATGCAGAGCCTTGCCGCCTATGTGCTGGCCAGCTTCATGCGCCAGGATGCGCGCTCGTCTGAAGCGGGCCTCAAATATTTCGTGCTGGGTTCGCTGGCGAGTGGCATCCTGCTCTATGGCGCGGCGCTGCTGTACGGCTTTACCGGCACGACCGCCTTGGACGGTATTGCGGTTGCCATGGGTGATGGCGTGTCGAACGGCGAACTGTTCGGCATGGTGTTCCTGCTGGCCGGCCTTGCCTTCAAGATGAGCGCGGTGCCGTTCCATATGTGGACGCCCGACGTCTATGAAGGCGCGCCCACCCCGGTCACCACCTTCTTCGGCAGCGCGCCCAAGGTAGCCGCCATGGCGCTGGCTGTCCGCGTCGCGATCGAAGCGCTCGGCCCGGCGGGCCTCGACTGGCAGCAAATTGTGATTTTCGTTGCACTGGCATCCATCATCCTTGGCGCCGTCGCGGCGATCGGCCAGTCGAACATCAAGCGGCTGATGGCCTATTCGTCGATCAACAATGTCGGGTTTGCGCTGATCGGCCTTGCCGCCGGCACGCCGGCTGGCGTTGCCGCAACCATGAGCTACATGGCGATCTATGTCGTCATGACCATTGGCGCCTTCGCCTGCATCCTGCAGATGCGTGACGCGCAGGGACGCCCCGTCGAAACGATCGCCAGCTTGGCCGGCCTGTCGCAGTCGCGCAAAGGGCTGGCGGCCGCCTTCGCGATCTTCATGTTCTCGATGGCGGGTATCCCGCCGCTCTTCGGCTTCTGGGCGAAGTTCCTGGTGTTCGACGCCGCTGTGGCCGCTGATCTGACCGCGCTAGCAGCCTTTGGTATCGCGGCATCGGTGATTGGCGCCTTCTATTATCTCAAGATTATCAAGACGATCTATTTTGACGAGCCTGCCGCCGCTTATGAAGCAAAGGGTGGGATGGTTGAAAATGTCATCCTGACCGCTTGCGCAGTCGTGATCGTCTTTGGTTATCTGCTGAACCCCGCGCTCGATGCTGTCAGCGCCGCCGCCGCGGCGTCGCTCTTCTGACATTGATCCGCTTCGTCGCCGAAACCGGCTCCACCAATGCCGATATGCTGGCTTTGGCGGAGCAGGGCGCGGCCGAAGGCAGCTGGCTGCGCGCCGGCAGGCAAAACGGCGGGCGCGGGCGGATGGGCCGGCATTGGGAAAGTCCGGCCGGCAATCTCCATGCGTCCACTCTGGTTCGCCTGACAGCGGGAGATCCGCCAGCGCATAGTTTGGCGCTGGTCGCTGCCAATGCGGTCCATGCGCTGATTGCACCGCTGTGCGCCGGGAACGCCCGGATCAAATGGCCCAACGACATATTGGTCGATGGCGCAAAGATCGCCGGCATATTGCTGGAGCGCGCAGGGGACGCAGTCATTGTCGGGATCGGCGTCAACGTCACCGGCTACCCCGAAGGACTGGATCGTCCTGTCACGAGCCTGCATGCGCAGGGCGCGAGCGAAGCCGAAGCCGGCGACCTGATAGAGCGCCTCGCTCCATTATTCGCGCACTGGTTGTCCGTCTGGCGCGCGCATGGGCTGGACCCTGTGAGGACGCACTGGCTGCTCAACGCGCATTCCCGGGGGACCGCGATGCGCGTGCTCCAGCCGGATGGAGAGCAGGTGGATGGGACTTTCGACACGCTGGATCGCCAGGGTATGCTGATCCTTCGCTTGGCGGATGGGCAGAGCCGTGCCATTCACGCGGGCGACATCATCCTCAATTGAAGGATCGGACCATGCTTCTCGCGATCGACGCGGGCAATACCAACGTCGTGTTCGCCCTGCTGGAGGGCAGCACGATCAAGGCGCGCTGGCGGATTGCGACCGATCCGCGCCGCACGGCCGACGAATATGCCGTATGGCTTAACCAGCTTCTGATGCTGGAAGGCTTCACGATTGCCGATGTCGATGCGGTCATCATCGCGACCGTGGTGCCCCGGGCACTGCATAATCTACAAGTGCTGGCCGACAAATATTTTAAGACGACGGCGTTGATCGCCGGGCAGAGCGCAGTGCCATGGGGCATCCGTCTCGATGTGGCGGAACCGGCCTCCGTTGGTGCGGACCGGGTTGTAAACGCAATCGCCGCCCACCATCTCTATGCCGAAGATTTGATCGTTATTGATTTCGGCACGGCCACGACGTTTGACGTCGTCGATTATACCGGCGCGTATAAAGGCGGTATTATTGCCCCTGGCATCAACTTGTCACTCGATGCCCTGGTCGCTGCAGCGGCCAAGCTCCCTAAGATTGCCATCGCGCCGCCGGAAAGCCGATCGGTGATTGGCCGGACGACAGAGGCGCAGATGCATATCGGGGTTTTCTGGGGATATGTGGCGATGATGGAAGGTCTGGTCGCGCGCATCCGCTCGGAGATCGGCCGACCCGCAAAAGTGATTTCGACCGGGGGCCTGGCGGTCCTCTTCAATGATAATAGCGATATTTTCGATGCGATAGCGCCTGACCTGACAATTCAGGGCCTGGCGCTGTTGTACGAACGGAGTTTGAATAAAGAATGACACCTGGAAATGAGTTGCTCTTCCTGGCCCTTGGTGGGTCGGGGGAGATTGGGATGAACGTCAATCTCTATGGCTGCCAAGGTAAATGGGTGATGGTCGATCTTGGCCTCACTTTTGCCGACCCGGCCTATCCTGGCGTGGAACTGATCCTGCCGGACCTCAGCTTCATCGAGGAGCGGCGCGACGATCTGCTCGGCATCGTGCTGACGCATGGGCATGAAGATCATATCGGCGCGATCCCCTATCTGGCGGCCGATCTTGGCGTGCCGCTCTATGCAACGCCCTTCACGGCCGGGCTGATCCGACTGAAACTGGAGGAAGAAGGACTGAGCGATGACGTCGAACTGAATGTCATCGATAATGAAGGCAGTTTCGCACTTGGTCCCTTCGGCTTTCGCTATGTTCCGCTGGCGCACTCCATTCCGGAGGGCAATGCGGTCCTGATCGATACGCCTTATGGGCGCATATTCCACACCGGCGACTGGAAGCTGGATGAGCGGCCTTTGCTGGGGCAACCGTCCACGCCCGAGGAATTGACGGCTATCGGAGATGACGGCGTGCTCGCGCTGGTGTGCGACAGCACCAATGTCTTCAATTCAGAGGCGAGCGGATCGGAAGGTGATGTCCGCGAAGGTTTGATGCAGACTGTCGCCAGCGCGAAAGGTCGTGTTCTGGTGACGACCTTCGCGTCCAATGCCGCGCGCTTGCAGACATTGGGCGAGGTGGCCAACGCGGCAGGTCGCAAATTGTGCGTCGCCGGCCGTTCGCTTGACCGGATTATCGGCACAGCGAAGGCTGCGGGCTATTTGAAGGACTTTCCGCCGACCGTTGACTGGGACGATGCGATGGCACTGCCGCGCAGCGAGGTGATGATCATCGCAACCGGCGGGCAGGGGGAGGCCCGGGCAGCGCTGTCGCGCATTGCCTTCAACAGCCATCCGATCAAACTGGCGGAAGGCGACATGGTCATCTTTTCGTCTAAGCAGATCCCTGGAAACGAGATCGCGATTGGCCGCATCCAGAACGCGTTGGCGACCGCCGGCGTTCTGATGGTTACCGATCGCCAGGCCGAGGTGCATGTATCCGGCCATCCTGGTCGTCCCGAACTGGAGGCGATGTATCGCTGGATCCGGCCGGAGATATTGCTGCCGGTCCATGGCGAACGCCGGCACATGGCGGAACAGGCGCGGCTTGGCCTCGCATCGGGTATTCGCCATGCGCCGGTTCAGTCCAATGGCGATATGCTGCGTCTGGCGCCCGGCGCGCCGGAGATTATCGGGCGGCAGGATACGGGCCGGCTGGTGCTGGATGGCGACGTCATCCTGCCTGCGGACGGAGCGACCATCAACGAGCGTCGCAAGCTCGGCCTTCATGGCCAGATCAGCGTTGCGGTGGCGATCGATCGCAAGGGCAAGTTGATCGGGACGCCTGTGTTGCGAACCCAGGGTGTGCCCGTTGAAGAAGATAAGGCGGCTTTCCTGGAAGAGGCAGCGCAGGAAGCCGGATCGGTGATGGCTAAAGGATCTCAGGAAGACGAAGCCTTGCGGGAGCGCATTCGCCTGGCGGTGCGGCGGACGGCAACACGCTGGACCGGCAAGAAGCCTCTGGTGGACGTGCTACTTATTCGGGCCTAATGACCACGCATGAACTGGTACGCGATTTTCGCCATCTATTTTCTGATGTGGGTGATCTGCGCCTTCATCATGCTGCCCTTCGGGCTGCGGACGCCTGACGAAACGGGCGAGACGTTGACGCGGGGGCAGGCTGACAGTGCGCCCAGCAATTTCCGCCCTGGGGTGGTGGTCCTGAGGGCTACCATCCTGTCGGCGCTGCTATTTGCGCTCTATTATCTGAATTATACCCAGGGTTGGATCACGATCGACATGGTGCCGGGCTATCAGTCCGCGTCATAATCGGCGGCGTCAGTTGGCGCCTCCGTGCCCCGACAGGATGTGCCGCTGCTTCATCATGCGAGCAATATAGGCGGGGGTCTACTGCCGGAGGCGTTCGATCGCCTGCGCAAGGGCGACATACAGCTTGCCCATGTCGGAAGACAGGATCGCGACGCCGAGCGCATTGCCATCCCGCGCGGACAGGATGACCCGCAGCATGGCTTCAAAGTCGTGGATATAGCGGTTCACATGATCGCGAAATTCCGCGTCCTCGTCATAGTGAAGGGCAATCTCGCGCGATTCCCCGGCGTCGAGCAGCTTGACCGCCCGACGGGTGAACACGCCGCGGTCACCCTTCAGATAGGCCGACCATGCGGAGTCCGTAACATCATTGGACAGGATTTTGGCGACGTCGATCGCGGTGCTGTTGAGCGATTCGATCAGCAGCGCTGAACGGCGCGCGAAATGATCGCGGTCGCGTTGCTCTGTCGCCTGGCGTGCTTCCTCGATGCGGTGATCGATGCTGGCGCTGGTATCGGCGATGGTCAGAAGCTGGCGGGTCAGGCGCTCCGACGCCTGTTGCGCGGCCTGAACGGCCTGATCGGCAACCTGCGCGATCTGAGCGATCTGCGCGCTGACCTTTTCGTTGATGACGCTCTCAACGGCTTCCTCACTGGCGTCTGCCAATTGCCTCGCCGCGTCCGGAATGGCACGCCCAAGCGCCTGGCGCGCCCGTTCAGCCGCTTGCTCCGCCGTGTCCTTGACGCGCAGGAGCGCCGTGACGAGCAGCGGGCCGGCGCCTTCGGTAATTCGGGTGGCATCCTGATGCGCCGCGTCCAGCGCACTACGCAATCGCTTGACGAGGTCGCGATTGGCTTCCAATCCGCCCTGGGTGCTTTCCAGCCATTCGGTCAGCCGTGCGCCCTGACCCCGCAACAAGGCTTCGGCTTCTTCCGCGCGGCCGACAAGGGCCTGAGAAATCGCTTCCAGCCGCTCCATCTCGGGCGCTGCGCTGCCCAGCAGATTGCGGCTTTGCTCCATCCGGTTGTCGAACCGGTCGAGCGCAGCAGGATAGGTTTCGTCCAGTTCGCGAACGCTGGCATCAAGCGCGACCATCAGCGTTTCTGCATTGCCGATCAGCCTGTCCGCCGTCGTGCCACCAGCGCTCAGGGCCTCGTCAATGCGTCGCGCTTCCGCCGCCAGTCGCTCCAGCGCTTCCGTCAGCCTCTGGTTTCTGGCCATTGCCGACTGCTCCAGAGCCTCGAACCGCGTCTCGGCGACGCTGGCGCTGTCCTGAAGTTCTCCATGAAGGCTGGTGAGAAGCGAGCGCTGGCCTTGGACGATATCATTGATCTGATGCAATCGGCCTTCGACATCGCCGATCGCTTCGGTCAGGCCGCCGACGGTCTGGTCGCCGATCATGTCGAGATGCGCGCGGGAACGGGAAATAAGGTCGGTGAGCGCGTCTGACTGGAAGCTCAAACGGCCATCGGTGAGCGCCAGCGCTTCCTGCGCCTGATCCAGCGCCGCGCCCAAACGCCCACGCAAATCCTGCTCGATCTGGTCCATGTCGCGCGCCAATGTGGCAAGCGCATGTTCGCTGCTGGCGTCGATTCCCGTTTGCGCTGCCGCCACAAGGGCCGTCAGCGAATCGGCGCGCCGGGTCAGGCTATCGTCGATGGTCGACAGCGTCTGCCGCGCTTTCTGCGCCACGGCGTCCAATCGCTCGTCGATCGCGGTCTGGGTCGTCTCCAGGCCATGAACTAGGGCGGTCCGCACCTGCTCGCTGGAGCGCACAAGTCCGTCCTGCATATTCTCCATCAGCTGCGAAAGCGCCGCGCATTGATCTTCCAACTGCGCGCGGCTTTGCTCCATCGCCTGACGCGCGCCGGTGGCAGTGGCCTCGATCCGGTTTGCGGCGATGTCGGCCATCCCCGCCACTTCGTCACTGGAGGCGCGGGTCGCTTCCTGAAGCTGGCTGAGCTGGCTGGTGAGGCTTTTGGTTGCGGCCAGCATGCGCGCCCGCGCATCGTCGGACAATTCCGTCAGCGTGTGCAACCTGGCTTCGAGCGTATCGATCCGCTCGCCCAGCGCATGACCATTGTCCATGATTTGTGCCGCAATGCGCGCACTGCGCTCTTCCAGCGCCGGAATGGATTCGATCAGCGCGTCCATCCGATGGATGAGCGCTGCGCCAGCCTGTTCAGCCGCCTCGGCGCGTTCCGCGGTTACCTGAGCGCGGCTTGCGATCAATTCGGCGGATGCTTCCATGTTGCTGCTGGCCGCAGCGCCGTAGCTGTCGAGCAATTCGGCCTGATCCTGCATCGTCCGGCGCGCGGATTCCAGCTGGGTCACGATATGCCCAAGGCGCAATTCGAGCAGGTCGGCTTCCGCGCGCATCGCCCGCGATGTGTCGCGATAGCGCCTTGCTTCCGTCCTGCTGTTTCGCATGAACAGCATGTAGAGAACGCCTAGCAGGATAAGCGGCGCAGCCAAAGTGGCGATGGCCTGGCTCCAGCCGGCCGGGCCAGCGCGCGCCACATCCGACGTCACAATGCCCCAACCGGCAAAAGCAACCCAGCCAATGGCCAGGACACCCAGGGCGACAGGCGCCGGCCCCATCCATTTGGCGTCGCTATCATCCGCCGTCGGGGCCTCATCAATGTCCATGACCGCCTGCTTGAGAAGCAGGATGTCATCGGATTGCGGCTGTGATTCCGTCGCGATCGGTTCATCGCGCCAAAAGTCGACGATTGTGCTGCCCCCTGTCATTTCACCACCTTAACAGCTTTTGCGCGCAGGCAAATGCCCCGTTACCAAAACTTAACGCAAGCCAGATAGCGTTGGTCGCCATGTCCTATGATCCTGGCGCTCTCGATGCGGCACTGGCCGCCGCCGTTGGCGACGATACGGCGCTCGTCGCCGATCTGCGCGTCGCGTTCCTGGAAAGCGCCGCCCGTCAGATTGACCTTTTGGGGCGTGCGCGCTGTGATGCCAATTGGCATCTGGCCGCATGGCGGCTGAAAGGTCTGGCGGCAAGCTTCGGACTGACATCCCTGATGGCACTGGCGGACGAAGC
This sequence comes from Sphingobium lactosutens DS20, assembly GCF_000445105.1. GTDB lineage: Bacteria > Pseudomonadota > Alphaproteobacteria > Sphingomonadales > Sphingomonadaceae > Sphingobium > Sphingobium lactosutens. The sequence continues at coordinate 49,707 of NZ_ATDP01000082.1, forward strand.
AGCGCAATCCGCCCCCGGCGATCCGAAAATCCTGCGGCGATTGCAGGCGACGCTGGATATGCTGGCGCGCGATTGACACTGGACTTGCGTCCGCTGCTTGCCCTTGCGAAAAGATGGCCAGTCAAGAACGGGTCCTCGTCATCATATCATGAGTTTCGCCGCCATTTTGAGCGCCAGCCGCGCTTCGGCTGATTCGTCGGGGGGGCTGCGCGCCTGTCTGCATTTTGCGGGGCAGACGCTGGTGGAATATCAGGCGCGACAGGCGGTACGCGCCGGCGCAGACCGTATTTTCGTGATGGTAAGCGTCATCACCCCCGCCTTGTCGCAGGCCGTGGACAGGTTGAGCGCTGACGGGATCGCCGTCGCGCTGGTGCGGGACATGGTGTCGATGGTGCGCGATGCACCTCGCGACACCGATATACTGTTGATCGCGGACGGGACGATCGTCGCCCAGGCGCATGTCGATCATCTGGGCTCGGCGGCCGGGGATACGTTGCTGGTCGCGGACGATTCCCGCGCCAGTGCTCCGCTTGAACGGATCGATGCCGGTCAACGCTGGGCCGGGCTCGCCCGGATCAGTCCCGGTCTGTTGTTCGGAACGCTCGACATGATCGGCGACTGGGACCTTGCGCTGACCCTGGTGCGCAGCGCGGTCCAGAAGGGCGCGAGACGCATCACGGTGCCGGAGGCCGACCTGCTGGAAGGCAGGGCAGCGATGGTCGAGAGCCAGCAGCAAGCGGACCTCGTCGCGCAGGCCGTTACCTCCGTGGAGACGGCACGTGCCTATGATCGCGGCGGCGTCGAACATTATGTCTTCGCCCCGGTGGCGCGATCCCTCGGCGCGACTTTGATGCGCCTGCAGGTGCCGGCCTTTCAGGTACGTATTGGCGCGATGGCGCTGGCTGCCATCGCTTTGGTGCCCATCGAATTGACCTGGATATTGCCGGGTTTCTGCCTGATGCTGCTGGCAATCCTCCTTTCCGATTCCGCCGACCATCTGGATGAACTGGCATTGCGCCCGCCGCCGAAGGGCTGGACCGCTTTTGCCACGCCCGCCCTGGCCCTCATCGGTATCACCCTGGCTGGCGCCAGCGCGATCACGTTCGACCTGGCCTTGCTCGTGATGGTGCTGGTTGTCGCGCTGCGCTGGCGACGACTGGGTGGAGCAATGCCATGGATGGTGCTGACGCCCGCCACGCTGCTGAGCCTGTTGATCATCGGCGGCGCGCTTGGCTTCATGCAGGAGGCTTATCGCTTCAGCATGCTCGCTGCCATCGCGTCTGCGGGTGCGCTCATCCTGCGCCGGCGCGCCTGAATTTTCTCCTGCACGGTTTAGTGCATTTTAACGACGTGCATTTATGGTTCGGGTCATGAGCGGCCCCTCAACCATTTTGCGCGCCAGCCTGTCGGCGGACGGGCGGCTGCTCAGCGCGGACGCCCCCATATTGGGGCTGCAAAGGGAGGCGGGCGGCGACATTGGCACCGCGTTGGCCGTGCCGCAACTCGCGGCCATCGCGCGTCTGGTCCAGCGGATGGATGGGGCGGTGTCCCGTCCCGTCATCGCGGCGGCCGAGCGTGGTCTGATCGATATGTGGGTGAGGGCGCGCCCTGACGCGGGCGGCGTAGCGATGGCGATCATCGACTGGCACGAACGCCCAGTTGAAGGGGAGTCGACGGAAACGATCCGGCGCGAGGCTGATCTTGCCGCCCTCGCCGAAGGGTGGACGTGGCAGATCGATACCGAATTGCGGTTCGAAATGACGGCGGCCGGACACGGGCCTCAGGGCGTCTTGCCCGCATCGCCACCCTTGGCGGGGTCGCGCTTTGCCGGCTTCTTTGACCTGCGTGCGGAAGAGGATGGCGACCTGCCGATGCTGCGCGGTGTCGCGCAACGCCGCGCCTTTCGGCATCAGGTCGCAGCGCAGGCGAGTGATCCTGCGCGGCTGTTCCAACTGTCCGGCTATCCCTTGTTCGATCTGGCAGGCCAGTTGATCGGATATCGCGGATCAGCTTTCCCCCTGGATCACATGGTGCTGGCGCCCTTGGTCCGGGAGCCTGACGTCACGCTGTATCCCGCAGAATTTGGCAAGCGGCTCGACCGGTCCTTGCGGCAGCCATTGGGGCGCATCATCGCCAATGCCGACACGATCAGCGCGCAGATGGAAGGACCATTGCGGGCCGATTATGCTGGTTATGCCAATGACATTGCGTCGGCCGGCCGTCATCTTATGGCATTGATTGACGATCTGGTCGATCTTCAGGCGATTGATCGCCCGGATTTTTCGGTCATCGTGGAAGACGTGGATCTGGCCGATCTTGGTCGTCGCGCGGCCGGTCTGCTTCGCGTCAAGGCGCTGGATCGCCAGGTATTGATCGTTCCGCCGCCCGAAGATGCAAGTGCGATGGCGACCGGCGAATTTCGACGTGTTCTGCAAATTCTGGTCAACCTGATCAGCAATGCGGTCCGCTACTCGCCCGAAGGCAGCATGGTGCGGGTGGTCACCGAACAGGCGCGTGGCCAAGCCCGGATCATGGTGATCGATCAAGGCAATGGTGTGGCCATGGCGGACCGGGAACGGATTTTCGAAAAATTCGAACGGCTGGGGCGCGATGACGCCGGTGGCAGTGGCCTTGGCCTCTATATTTCCCGTCGTCTGGCCCGGGCGATGGGCGGTGATATCGAAATTGGCGGCGCGGTCGGCGAGGGCGCGCGGTTCATCCTTAGCTTGCCGGCGACGAATTAGCGTCGCTCCCCTGGGGTGCAAAACAAAAACGGCGCCCGATCCGGGCGCCGCCTTCGTTGCCTGATGTCCCGATCAGCGCTTGTCGACGGGCACATAATCGCGCTGCGTCGGCCCGGTGTAGAGCTGGCGCGGACGACCGATCTTCTGCGCGGGATCGGAGATCATCTCGTTCCACTGCGCAACCCAACCCACGGTGCGGGCGAGGGCGAACAGCACGGTGAACATTTCGGTCGGGAAGCCGATGGCCGACAGGATGACGCCCGAATAGAAGTCCACATTCGGGTAGAGCTTCTTTTCGATGAAATAGGGATCGTTGAGCGCAATCTGCTCCAGTTCCTTGGCAACGTCGAAAATCGGATCGTCGACGCCCAGCTTTTCCAGCACGTCCTTCGCCGTCTTCTGCATGACGGTCGCGCGCGGATCGTAATTTTTGTAGACCCGGTGGCCAAAGCCCATCAGGCGGAACGGATCGTCCTTGTTCTTGGCGCGGGCGATATATTCCGGAATCCGGTCCACCGTGCCGATTTCACGCAGCATGTTGAGCGCGGCCTCATTGGCGCCGCCATGCGCGGGGCCCCACAGGCAGGCGATACCAGCGGCAATGCACGCAAAGGGATTGGCACCCGACGAGCCGGCAAGGCGCACGGTCGACGTGGAGGCATTCTGTTCATGATCGGCATGAAGAATGAAAATCTTGTCCATCGCATCGACGATGACGGGATCGACTTCATATTCTTCCGCCGGGACCGAGAAGGTCATCCGCAGGAAATTGGCGGTGTAGCTGAGGTCATTGCGCGGATAAACGAAGGGCTGACCCACCGAATATTTATACGCCATCGCCGCGATCGTCGGCATCTTGGCAATCAGCCTATGGCTGGCGATGCGGCGCTGTTCCGGATCGTTGATGTCGGTCGAATCGTGATAGAAGGCCGACAGGGCCCCCACCACGCCGCACATGATCGCCATGGGATGGGCGTCCCGGCGGAAGCCGCGGTAGAAGGTCGTCAGCTGTTCGTGGATCATCGTGTGACGCGTGATCGTGCGCGTGAATTCGTCCAGTTCCTTGGCCGAGGGCAATTCGCCGTTCAGCAGCAGGTAGCTCACCTCCATGAAACTGGACTGTTCGGCGAGCTGGCCAATGGGGTAGCCGCGATGCAGCAGCACGCCTTCATCGCCGTCGATATAGGTCAGCCCCGAGTCACAGCTGGCGGTGGACGTGAAACCCGGATCATAGGTGAACATGCCGGTGTTGGCGTAAAGCTTGCGAACGTCGATGACCTGGGGCCCCATGGTGCCATCCATGATGGCATAATCCTGGGCATCGCTCCCGATTGTCAAACTGGCCTTGTTATCCGACATGTTTTTCTCCTTGAGTGCCATCAACCGGCCGCAGCGTGCCCTGCTGCGGTCAGCCGTTCCAAGCTTTCCTCTCTTCCCAAAAGGAAGAGGACGTCAAAAATGCCCGGCGAGACCGTGCGGCCGGTCAGGGCGGCGCGCAGCGGTTGCGCCACCTTGCCAAGCCCCAGGCCAGCATCCTCTGCCACGCGGCGTATCACGTCTTCGATCGCTTCGACTGTCCAGGACGGAGCAGTCCGCAGAGCGTCGGCTGTCTTTGTCAGCAGCGCGCGCGCGGGCTCATCTAGCAGAGCGGAGGCCTTCTCGTCAAAGTCGAGCGGACAAGATTTGAACAGGAACTCCGCGCCCTCCGCAATGTCATCGAGCGTTTTGGCACGCGGCTTGAGCGGGGTCATCGCCAGGCGCAGAATATCGGTCTGCGCAGGGGTGAGTTGCGTATTGAGACGCGACTCGACGCGGGGCGCGACGAGGGCAGCGAGGCGCGCATCGTCGGCCTCGCGCAGATAATGACCGTTGAGATTTTCCAGTTTCTTGATGTCGAACCGTGAAGGAGAACGGCCGACGCCGTCGATGTCGAACAGTTCAATCGCGCGATCGATCGAGATGATCTCCTCGTCGCCATGCCCCCAGCCAAGCCGCAGAAGATAATTCAGCACCGCTTCAGGCAGCATTCCCATATCGTCGCGATAGGCATCGACGCCAAGCGCGCCATGGCGCTTGGACAGTTTCGCCCCGTCCGATCCGTGGATCAGCGGGATGTGCGCATAGACGGGTTCGTCCCAGCCATCCTCGATCCTGGCCATGGCCTTGATGATCGTCAGCTGGCGGAACGCGTTGTTGAGGTGATCGTCGCCACGGATGACGTGCGTGACGCCCATGTCGCGATCATCGACGACGACGGCCAGCATATAGGTGGGGGTGCCGTCAGACCGCAGCAGGATCATGTCGTCAAGCTCGGCATTCTGAACGACCACGCGACCCTGAACAGCGTCCTGGATGACAGTTTCGCCCTCTCGCGGCGCCTTGATGCGGATTACATAAGGTGCGCGTTCGGGGGCTTCAGCTGGATCGCGGTCGCGCCAGCGGCCGTCATAGCGCATGGGCTGCTTTGCGGCGCGCTGCTGTTCGCGCAGCTCGGCCAGTTCTTCGGGCGTCGCGAAACATTTATAGGCATGCCCGGCCGCAAGCAGTTGCGCGGCGACTTCGGCATGGCGTGGCGTGCGTTCAAACTGGAAAACCGCCGGTTCATCGCCGCCAAGGCCCAACCACTCCAGTCCGTCGAAAATGGCCGCGACTGCATCGTCAGTGGAACGGGTCCGATCCGTATCCTCGATCCGCAGGAGAAACTTGCCGCCATGGTGGCGCGCGAACAGCCAGTTGAACAGCGCGGTCCGTGCGCCGCCAATATGCAGATAGCCAGTGGGGGACGGGGCGAAACGGGTCACCACCTGCTTGTTCTTTCCCGTTGCGCTCGCCGTCATATTCTTTGACATTCGCCTTATCTGATCGATGAATCCGACGCCCCCTAGCATGGCTTTTGAGCCACGACAAACCTCCTATCGCGGGCGGATCGTGACGCATGCGGCGCAGCTTTTCCCAAAGCTGGAAACCTGGCTGGAGACAGAGCGTGAGCAGGTCGCGCTGTGGGCGCCGGTCGGGCTTGGCGCGGGCATCGTTGCCTGGTTTCTGCTGCTCAATCCCGCGCAGTGGCTAGCCTTTTGCTGTTTTGCGCTGGGCGTCGCCGCGCTCGGGGGATTGTCGCCGACATCTGGCCGTCTGCGCCATATCCTGATCGCCGGCGCCGTGCTGGCGACCATCGGGTGCCTGTTGATATGGGGGAAGGCCGCGCTGCCGGGGCAACCTCCTTTGGCGCGCGCGACATTCGTGGACATGACCGCCAGGGTGCAGTCGGTGCGCTCCGTGCCCGCGCAGGATATGGTCCGCGCCATGCTCCGGCCAATCGATGCGCCTGCGCTGCCGACCCTGGTGCGGGTCAATATTCCGGTCGAAGATGTGCCCGATGGGTTGGGCAAAGGCGCTGTCATCCGGTTTCGCACGCGGCTGATGCCCCCGGCGCCGCCAGCCGTGCCGGGTGCCTATGACTTTGCAGCGCGCGCCTATTTTCAGGGCATAGGGGCGACGGGAAAGGCATTGAAGCCGATTACCGTTCTGGAGCCGACACGCGAAGCGCCCCCGCTGCGCGCGCGATTGTTCGCGCATATATTGGAGCAGGTGGAAGGACCGGCGGAAGGCATTGCCGCCGCGCTGGCCACCGGCGACCAGGGCGCGATCAGCGAAGCCGACGCCGAGGCGATGCGGCGCAGCGGCCTAGCGCATCTGTTGTCGATCAGCGGCCTGCATGTGACGGCCCTGATTAGTGCGACGATTTTTCTGTTGATGCGCGTCATGGCGCTCAGCCGCAGGGCTGCGCTCGACTGGCCTCTGATGCTGATCGCCGCCGGGGGCGGGGCGCTGGTCGGCATCGGCTATACCTGGCTGACCGGGGCAGAGGTGCCGACCGTGCGATCCTGCATCGCGGCGCTTCTCGTGCTGGGCGGGCTGGCGCTGGGGCGCGACGCTATCACCTTGCGGCTGGTCGCCACGGGAGCGCTGATAGTCCTGTTGCTCTGGCCGGAATCTCTGGTCGGGCCGAGTTTCCAGATGAGCTTCGCGGCCGTGACCGCGATCGTCGCCTTGGCGGAACATCGGCGCTTTCGGGCCTTTGCCGCGGCACGGGAAGAGCATTGGCCGCGCAAATGTGCGCGCGCCCTCGCAGTGACGCTGGCGACCGGGCTGGTCGTCGAACTGGCCTTGATGCCGATAGCGCTGTTCCACTTTCACAAGGCCGGCCTGCTGGGGGCCTTTGCGAACCTGATCGCCATTCCGCTCACCACTTTTGTCGTCATGCCTCTAGAGGTGTTGGCGCTGCTGTTCGATCTGGTCGGTCTTGGCGCGCCCTTATGGTGGATGACACGGCATGCGCTCGATCTGCTTTTGGCGCTAGCCCATGGCGTGGCTGCAAGTCCGCTGGCAACGCTACTGGCGCCGGCCATGCGACCGGGCTTGTTTGCCATGGTGATCGCTGGCCTGCTCTGGTGCCTCCTCTGGCGCACCCGGTGGCGCTGGCTTGGCCTGCCGCCGGTTGTCGTCGGCGTGACGCTGGTTCTTACAGCGCCTTCGCCCGACCTGCTGGTGACGGGCGATGGGCGGCATGTGGCGATCCGTTCGGGGGGCGGCATGGCGATATTGCGCGATCGGGCCGGGGACTATGTAAGAGATACGCTGTCGGAGAGCGCCGGATATGAAGGGGACCTCAGCGCCATCGCGGATCTGCCGACGGCCCGCTGCTCAACCGATCTCTGCGCATTGAACGCGACCGACGCAGCCGGGCGGACATGGCGTTTGCTGATGACGCGCAGCGATATGCTGATCGACCGGCCGGTCTTCGAACAAGCCTGTGCGCAGGCGGACATCGTCATCAGCGATCGTCGCCTGCCGCGCTGGTGCCGACCCCGCTGGTTACGCATTGATCGCTGGCTGCTGGCGCGGACGGGCGGCCTGTCGATCAGCCTGGCACAAGGCAAAGTTCACACCGTTCATCGCCCGGGCGACGACCATCCCTGGATTGCGACGCCGCAGCCCCGAAAACGACGCCTTTCCCGTCAGTTATAGCGACGCAACAGTCCTGCGAGCTTGCCCTGGATACGCACCTGGCGGGGATCATAGACTTGCGGTTCATAGGCCGGGTTTGCAGGGTCGAGCCGGACCCGGCCACCATCGCGCCGGAAATATTTGAGCGTGGCTTCATTGTCGTCGATCAATGCGACAACAATCTGTCCCTCACGGGCGACATCGGTGCGCTGGATCAGCGCAAAATCGCCGTCCAGTATCCCGGCGTCGACCATGGAATCGCCCGACACCTCCAGTGCATAATGATCGCCCGAACCCAGCAGAGCCGCTGGCACGGACAACATGGTCTGCCCCTCCATCGCCTCAATGGGAACGCCGGCCGCGATTCGGCCATGCAAGGGAATTTCCAGCACGTCATTGGCGGCAATCGGGATGGGGGCCGCAGCCTTTGGCGGCAGGGCGATGGGTGCGGCCGGCGCGCGGTGCATCGCATCGGGCAACTTCAAAACCTCAAGCGCGCGGGCCCGATTGGGCAGGCGGCGAATGAAGCCGCGCTCCTCCAGCGCGTTGATCAGCCGATGGATGCCGGACTTGGATCGCAGGTCGAGCGCGTCCTTCATTTCCTCGAAAGAAGGCGAAACGCCGCCTTCCTCCAGCCGGTTATGAATGAAGCTCAGCAATTCCTGCTGCTTGGGCGTCAACATCGCTGCGATCCTTCTGTGGAACGAATAAGGAACGCATAGGAAACACAAGGAGATTAGTCAAGCGCCGCGGACTGTGCCAGGCGGCGATGAGCGTGGTTTCCTCAAAGCGGCAGGATGGTGACGCGATCACCCGGTCGTGCGGGCGGGGCGTGCGCCGGGCGCGCGATCAGGCAATCCGCCTTTGCCATGGCGGCGGTGGCGGCGCTATCCTGTGACGTGACCGACACGATTCCCTCGGCCGATCGCCACGCGCGCAGATAGTCGTCGCGATCGCCAGTGGCGGGTAGCGGGGAGGCGAGCGCCGCGTCAATCAGAAAAGGCAGGGGATGCGCGGCACCGGACAAATGGCGCACGAGCGGCAGCAGGAACAGGATGCCCGTGACGAAGGCCGAAACAGGATTGCCGGGCAGGCCGAGGAATTGCGCCTGCCCCAGCGTTCCGGCCATCAATGGTTTGCCGGGGCGCATGCGGATCTTCCAGAAGTCAAGCCTGCCGCCCGCCGCCGCGAAGGCGGGGCGAACCAGATCATGATCACCCACCGACGCGCCACCCGTCGACACGATGATGTCCGCCTGTGCGGCTCGGTGGAAAGCTGCGGTCATGGCGTCAAGATCGTCCGCGACGATGCCAAGATCCATCAGCTCGCACGGCACATCGGCCAGCAAGGCGGCCAGCATCGGGGCGTTGGACGAGGGCAGCATGCCGGGCGGGGTATCCGCGCCGGGCGGGACCAGTTCGTTGCCGGTCGAAAGCAGGGCCACGCGCGGACGTCGGCGCACCGGGACGCGGCCATGGCCGCCAAGTACTGCAAGGGCGACCTGCGCCGCACCCAAGCGCGAACCCCGTTCCAGCAATATGGCCCCGCGCGCGAAATCGGATGCCCGCGCGCGGATGTGGCGGCCGGCGGGCAAGGGATCGGCGCTGGCCGTCAGCATGCCAGCATCCCGCGTCGCATTTTCCTGAATGAGGATGGCGTCGGCGCCCGGCGGAACAGGCGCGCCGGTGAAAATGCGCAGCGCTTCGCCCGCCGCGAGCGGTGAAGGCGTGGCAGCGCCGGCGGCGCTTTCGCCCGTCACGCGCCAAGGCCCAGGATATTCGCCCGCGCGAACCGCATAGCCATCCATTGCCGAGAGGTCGGCCCAGGGCTGGTCACGCAGCGCGACCAGGTCCTCTGCCAGCCAGCGACCCACCGCCTCGCCAACAGGCAGCGTCTGTGTCGGCAAGGGCTCTGCAAGTCCAAATAGGCGCGCCTGCGCCTCCGCGACCGGCAGGAGACTCATTCCGGCCGCCGCCAGTCGCCCGACTTGCCGCCTGTCTTTGCGATCAACCGGACATCGCGAATGACCATGGTCTTGTCCAGCGCCTTGGCCATGTCATAGATGGTGAGGAGGGCGACCGACGCGGCCGTCAGCGCCTCCATCTCCACGCCGGTCTGGCCCGCTGTTCGCGCGGTTGCTTCGACCGCGACGCCATGATCGTCGAGGGCGAAGTCCACCGTCACCGCGCTAAGCGCGATTGGATGGCAGAGCGGGATGAGGTCTGCGGTGCGTTTGGCCGCCATGATGCCGGCGACGCGCGCAACCGCCAGCACATCGCCCTTTTTCACCAGGCCCTCGGCTATCGCGCGGGCGGCTTCACTGCTCATGTCGATCCGGCCTGCGGCAACGGCTTCGCGGGCGGTGACGGCCTTGGCCGACACATCGACCATGCGGGCCGAGCCTTCGGCGTCGAGATGGGTGAGGCCGCTCATGCGCCGGTCAGCAATGTGCGCGTGGCGGCTTCGACGTCGGCCTGCCGCATCAGCGTTTCGCCGACCAGGAAACAGCGGACGCCATGAGCGGACATGGCGATAAGATCGTCATGACTGCCAAGCCCGCTTTCGGCAACGAAGGTGCAGCCTGCCGGCGCCTTGCCCACCAGTTCATAGGTGCGCGCGAAATCAACGCTGAAATCGCGCAGGTCGCGATTGTTGACGCCGATGAGGCGCGAGCGCAGCGCAAGGGCGCGGTCCAGTTCGCCTTCGTCATGCACCTCGATCAGCGCGTCCATGCCAAGGCCAAGCGCGGCATCCTCTATTTCGCGCATCTGGCCATCATCCAATGCGGCGACGATGATGAGGATCGCGTCTGCACCCAACGCCCGGCTTTCCAGCACCTGCCAGGGATCGACCATGAAATCCTTGCGCAGCACAGGCAGGGGGCAAGCGGCGCGGGCGGCGACCAGATAGTCATCCGACCCATGAAAATAGGGTTCGTCGGTCAGGACCGAGAGGCAGGCGGCGCCGCCCGCGGCATAAGCAGCGGCATGCGCCGGCGGATCGAAATCGGCGCGGATCAGCCCCTTGGACGGGCTGGCCTTCTTGACCTCTGCGATCAGGCCGAAGCCAGACGCGGATGCCGCGTCCAGCGCGCGACGAAACCCGCGCGGCGGTGTCTGTTCGGCAGCGCGCGCTTGCAGGCTTGCGATGCTGGTTGTCGCCTTTCGCCGCGCAACCTCCTCGCGCTTGACGTCGCAGATTTCGATCAGCTTGTTGGTCATGTATAGGCAATCCAGCAATTCAAGAGCGCATTGGCAAGGCCGCGATCGAGCGTTTCGGCCGCTTCCTCCAGCCCTTCGCGCAGGTCGGCGGCGGCATCCGCCACCACCAGCGCGACGGCGGCGTTGAGCAGCACGGCATCGCGATAGGCCCCCGGCTCGCCCTGAAGCAAGGCGCGCAGAGCCGCCGCATTATAGGCCGCATCACCGCCCCGGATTGCCGAGACGGGGCGGTTGGGCAGGCCGAGGTCAGCCGCATTCAAACGGTGCGCGGCGACCAGCGCATGATCCTTGACTTCCGCCATGGCATTGCCGCCCGCCAGCGACAATTCGTCCAGCCCTTCGTCGCCCGATACGACCATCGCCCGGTCGACGCCCAGTTCCGCCAGCGCCTGCGCATAGACGGGCACGTAATCTGGCCGGGCGATGCCGACCAACTGGCGACGGACATTGGCCGGGTTGGCAAGCGGCCCCATCAAATTGAAGATGGTGCGCTCGCCAATGGCGCGGCGGATGGGGCCGAGCCGTTTGAGCGCAGGATGATAATTTTGCGCGAAAAGGAAGCCGATGCCCAGGTCCGCCAGCGTCGCTTCGGCGGTGGTGGCGGCGCGATCAAGGTCGAGGCCCAGCGCTTCGAGCGTATCGGCCGCACCCGCCTTTGACGAAGCCGCGCGATTGCCATGTTTGGCGACGGGCACGCCGGCGGCTGCCACGACCAGGCTGACGGCGGTCGAGACGTTCAGCGTATGGTGGCCATCGCCGCCGGTTCCGCACACGTCGATGGCGCCAGACGGCGCGCTGACGGCGATCATGCGCGCCCGCATGGCGCGGGCGGCAGCGGCGATTTCGGTCGCCGTTTCACCGCGCCGCGCCATCGTCACCAGAAACGCCTTGATATCCTCGTCAGGCAGGTCGGCATCGAACAGCAGGTCGAAGGCGACCGTTGCGGCTTCGCCGGACAGGGGCGTGGAAGGATCGGGCAGACGGGTCATGACGGCTCGCCTTAATCAGCGCGGGCACGGAGAGTCGAGGGGCAAGGCGGGCGGGCGATCTTTTTTGCGGTGCCCGTCGCTTCGATCAGGCGGCTTCGCGTCGGCGTACGGGCAGGCCCGCCAGCGTCAGGAAATTAGCCAGCATTGCATGGCCATGTTCGGTGGCGATGCTTTCGGGATGAAATTGCACCGAATGGATCGGCAGGCTGGCGTGGCGGAAGCCCATGACCGACCCATCCTCGCTCGTCGCGTTGACGACCAGGCTGTCGGGAATGTCCTCCACGATCAGCGAGTGATAGCGCGTGGCAGTGAAGGGGGAGGGCAGGTCCTGAAACAGGCCGGTGCCGTCATGGCTGACCGGCGAGGTCTTGCCGTGCATCAGCCCGCCGCGCACGACCTTGCCCCCGAAATGCTGGCCGATGGCCTGATGGCCCAGGCACACGCCCAGCAACGGCGCGCCCGCGTCCGCGCAGGCCGCGACCAGATCCAGGCTGACACCGGCCTCATTGGGGGTGCAGGGACCGGGCGACAGGAGAAACGCCTTGGCGCCGCTCGAGAGCGCCTGGCCGGCCGAAATAGCGTCGTTGCGGACGACCTCCACCTTGGCGCCCAGCTCCATGAGATAATGGACCAGGTTCCAGGTGAAGCTGTCATAATTGTCGATGACGAGGATCATGGGCAGCTTCTAGCGGCTAAGGGCCGTGGTGGAAAGATGCCGGAAGCGAACACCGCATCGCGCGGCGCTTGAAGAATCATTTGCTTGCGCCCATATGCTCATGTGCCGGGTTCGCCCGGCTATGGTGATAAAGTGTGTCGTATAATAGACGCAGCGGACCCGGGGGCAGTACCCGGCGGCTCCACCACCTCTCTCGCACAGCGGGGAAGATGACGGGGCCGAACTAGGATCGACGTGTGTTGAAAGGCGATATTTTCACCCGGCCCGTGTAAGCCGTTAAACTGTGCAAAACTCACAAGTGCCAACGATAACGAAGCACTCGCCATTGCAGCGTAATTGAGGGCCTCACGGCCTGACATTACTCTAAAATAGCGCGGTTGAACCCACCGGGCAACAGAAGGGAATTCAGCGGCACCCGGAGGCGCCGGGCAACAGAAGCCTCCGGACTTTCCCCGAACGTCGACGTATCGAGAGCGCAGGCTTTCTGGCCAAGTGCGGCATTGTCCGCGCCGCGGAAAAGCGATTCGTGGTGCCTCAGATTTGCACTGCTATTTCGATTACGCTTTTATGACATTATGGCGTAAAACATCTAACGCATTGACTTTATGTGAAAGAAAGTTCTTGTCGCGTCCTCGTCGGCAGCTTGCGTGCTTGTCATCTAAATGAAATACTCCTGGCTATATTGGAAAGTTTTTTTCGGGAGATGAAAGATGTTCAAAGCCGCTATGATGATCGGGATTTCGCTAGCGGTGGCCGCTCCTGCCATGGCGCAATCTGCTCCCGACAGCCTTGTCGTCCTTGGCGTACAGGATGGCAATCTGGCCGCGAATGCAATTGCATCGGGCCAGTTTGACGCCGCGATCGAGCGGCTGGAGCCGATGCAGCCCTTCAGCGCCAATGATCCGGCGCGCCTTATCAACCTGGGCAATGCCTATGCCGGTGCCGGCCGCATGAAGCAGGCGAGGGAGGCCTATCGGTCCGCGCGCTTTGCGCCAGAGATGATGCTGGTGCTGGCCAATGGCGAGGAAGAATCGTCGCGCGTGATCGCCCGCCGTGCGATGAGCCGCCTCAACCCCAGTTTTGCCGCGCGCTGACCGCTTCATTGCGTTCATGAGGGGGAGGGTGTCATCCTGGGGGATGGCGCCCTTTTATCATGCCCCCACAGCCATTGTCATTTGCCTGACATGAGTGTCACGCAACCGTCATTTTAAAGACGCCAGACCGTCACAGAAGCGGAATGAGCCTGTCACCTGCGCCCCTTAGTGGCCCGTCGGGAGGGCGACAGGGGGCGTTGTCCGATTCGTAAATTCCCCTGCGCTCCGCGGTTCCACAACGCCGGCAAAGCCGGAGCGGAGATGACATGGCCAAGATTAACCGTATTCACACGATCCTGATGGCGAGCTGCGCCTGCGTAGGTCTGAGCGCTTGCGGCGCGGACGACATCGCTTCGCCGGGTGAGGGCACCATCGTCATCCCCACGCCGACCCCGACGCCCACGCCGACGCCTACTCCGACGCCGACCCCCACTCCGACGGCTGTGACGCCGGCGGACAGCTGCCCTACGATCGCTGGCTCCAACCAGCTGAGCGACCTTGGCACCATCACCGACGGCACCAATACCTGGCGCAATTGCGGCTTCCCGTCGCGCTTTACCGCGACGACGGCGATCGCCAAGGTGGCGGGCGTCATCTACTCGCTGCCCGGCCGCGTCGATGTTGGCACCGATCAGGGCGCTGCCACGACCAACACCGACGTCACGCTGAACATCGATCCGGGCGTTGTCGTGTTCGCCAGCACGGGTAACGCCTATCTGGCGGTCAATCGCGGCAACAAGATCAATGCCGTGGGCAGCGCCAGCGCGCCGATCATCTTCACCAGCCGCGAAAACGTCACCGGCGCTTCAACCGACCAGTCGTCGGGCCAGTGGGGTGGCATCGTACTGCTGGGTCGCGGCAAGATCACCGATTGCCAAGCACCCGCCGCCGCGCCCGGCACGACGGCGTGTGAACGCGACACCGAAGGCACCAGCAACGCCTTGTATGGCGGCGCGAACGATGCCGACAGCTCGGGCCGCCTGTCCTATGTGCAGATCCGCTATTCGGGCTTCGTTCTGGCCGATGGCAAGGAGTTGCAGGGGCTGACCCCCTCGGGCGTGGGCACCGGCACCGTCATCGACCATGTTCAGGTCCACAACAGCTCGGACGACGGCATCGAAGCCTTTGGCGGTTCGGCCAACATGAAATATCTGGTGCTGACCGGTAACGAAGACGACAACCTGGACACCGACGTCGGTTTCCGCGGCACCGCGCAGTTCCTGATTTCGGTCCAGCGCGCAAACAACAATATCGGCGACACCTTCCTGGAAACCGACTCGAACGGTTCGACCAGCAACAGCAACGCCAGCGAAGATGCGCTGCCCCGCCAGTATCTGAAGGTCGCCAACTTCACGCATATCCAGCGGTCGAACACCGGCGATGACGGCGCGTCGATGCTGCTGCGTGGCGGCGCGGACCTGGCGCTGGTCAACGGCATCATCGTCAGCCCCGAGCAGAGCTGCCTGCGCATCAACAGCACCGCGACCGTTCGCGACGCCGACACGACGCTGCAGGACGCCGGCAAGCCGCGCTATATTTCGGTGGTCATGCAGTGCAACAGCACGCCCTATAAGGGCACCGGTGGTGTCGACGTCGCTGTCGTGAAGTCGATCTTCGAAGCCGGCCCGAACAGCAGCATCAACTACACGCCGTCGTTGACCAGCCTGTTCATCAACGGCGCGACCGAAACCGCCCTGACCGCGACCGATCCCAAGACGATCGACAGCGCCTTCACCACCACCAACTATGTCGGTGCAGTCAAGGACAGCAGTGACACCTGGTATGCCGGCTGGACCTGCAATTCCGTGACCGCCAGCTTCGGCAGCGGCAGCGGCAACTGCACGGCCATCCCGACCGCCTGATCGGCACCTGACCTCAATAGGGGCGGGGGAGCGTGAACCGACGCTTCCCCGCCTTTCTTGCACTGCATATTCCCAAAGGGGGACCCCTAGCATGTCGAAGCCGCTGACCTTGGCGCGCCTGCTCCTGATTTCCACCGCGCTGGTCGCTCCCGTGGCGATGGCGCAGACCGACACCAGTTCCTCGTCCGCCGGTGACGCGGGCCTGTCGACGACGCCCAGCACCGCCGACGAAGCAGCCGCCCAGTCGGGCGATGTCGACGTTTCCATTCCCGGATCCGACATTGTCGTCACGGGCCGCCGGACGAGCAACATCTCGCAGGCCGCGCCGCAGGTGGTGAATGTCCTTTCGGCTGCCGACATCAAGCGCACGGGCGAAGGCGACATTGCCGGATCGCTCCAGCGCGTCACCGGCCTGTCGGTCGTGTCGGGCGGTTATGTCTATGTCCGCGGCCTTGGCGATCGCTATTCGCTGGCGCTGCTCAACGGATCGCCGCTGCCCAGCCCTGAACCGCTCAAGCGCGTCGTCCCCCTCGACATCTTCCCGACCAGCGTGATCGCATCGACCCTGGTGCAGAAAAGCTTTTCGGCCAATTTCCCGGGTGAATTTGGCGGCGGTGTCATCAACCTGACGACCAAGGCGATTCCCACTGAATCCTATCTGGAAATCGGCGTGGGCAGCTCGGCCAATACCGAAACCTCGGGACAGCTTGGCTATACCTATTATGGCAGCAAGTCCGACTGGACCGGCTTTGACGATAGTTCGCGCGACGTGCCGCCGCTGCTCAAGGACGCCTTTGGCGCGGGCGTGCCGTTCGCCAATATCGATCGTGCCGACCAGCAGGCGATCGCGATGCAGTTTTTGAACAGCAAGACGTCGGTGCTTCAGCGCACCAACAGCCTGCCGTTCAACTTCTCCGGGTCGATCAATGGCGGCACGGCGTTCGACGTCGGCAGCGACGCGCGCGTCGGCATCATCGCGACGGCCGGCTACAGCAACAAATGGCGCACGCGCGACAATTTGCAGCAGGCGTCGCTGACGGTCGAGGAAGGCGCTGGCAAAAGTTATAATCAGGTCGTCACCGACAATCAGATCACCGTCAACGGCCTGCTGGGCGTCGGGGTCGAGTGGGGCGAGCAGAAGCTGCGCTGGACAAACCTCTATATCCGCGACACGCTGAAGCGCGCTTCGCTGGCGATCGGCCAGAATGACGGGCTTATCCAAGGTGCGGACTATCTGACGCAGCAGACCGCCTGGTATGAGCGGCAGCTGATCGACACGCAGTTCGTGGGCGAGTTCAAGTTTGACGATGCGCTGAGCCTCGACGTGCGGGGTGGCTATGCCAATTCGCAGCGCGAAGCCCCGTATGAACGGGAGTTCGTCTATGTCCGGTCGAACCGCGATCTCGATATCGACCCGGTTGGTGACCGCTTCATCAATGCGCTCAACCGTCAGCGCGGCGATGCCTCCGTCACGTTCAGTGATCTGAACGAAGATCTGTGGTCGGGCGGCGCGGACCTGAGCTACAAGATCGCGCCAAGCTTCACCGTGACGGCAGGCTATGCCTATACGGATACGAAGCGCACCTCGTCACGCTATGAGCTGCATTTCGATGCGGTGAACCTGCCGGTGCCGGTGCAGCAGTTGCGGCCCGACTATTTGTTGTCGGATGCGACCATCCAGCTTTACGATCTTGGTCTGCTCGACTTTTCCGGTCCTTACCCGGTCTATGACGCGGCGCTGCGCGTTCATGCCGGGTACGGGCAGGTGAAGGCAGAGCTGTTCCCGGGCCTCAGCATCGACGCTGGCGTGCGTTACGAAAATGGTCGTCAGTCAGTGACAGGCGTCGATGTCTATTCGACCGGCGAAACCCCGTTCAATCAGGTGAAGAACGACTATTGGCTGCCGGCCGTTACGCTGACTTATGATGCGGGAGGCGGTTTGCAGTTCCGCGCATCGGGGTCCAAGACGATCGCCCGTCCGCAGTTCCGCGAACTGATCGCACAGCCCTTCATCGACACCGAGTCCAACCGCTTCTATCGCGGCAACCCGTTCCTTCAGGATAGCGAGCTGTGGAATGCCGATATTCGCGCGGAATGGTATATGGGCCGCGACGAGCGGCTGACGGCCTCGGCCTTCTACAAGAAGATCGACAATCCGATCGAAACCTTCACGACCATCACCGATACCTATGCGGTGACGACCAGCTTTGCCAATGCGCCCGAAGCGACGCTGTACGGCTTTGAAGTGGAAGCGCAGAAATATATTCCGCTCGATGGGATGGACTCCAATTTCTTCCAGACCCGCCGCGTGGTGCTGATCGGCAACTATACCTATACCCAGTCGGAACTGAAGGTGAGCGATGGCGACACGACTATCCCCTACACCTACACCACGGGCGATCTGCCGGCCGCGTCGGACTATTTCGTCGATGGCGCCCCGCTGACGGGGCAGTCGGACCATCTGGTCAATGTCCAGATCGGCCTGGAGGACACGGACAAGCTATCGCAGCAGACGCTGTTGCTGACCTATGCCAGCCCCCGCGTCACCAGCCGTGGTCCGAACCTGCAACCCGACATCAAGGAAAAGCCCGGCCTGACGCTCGATTTCGTCGCGCGTCAGGGTGTGACCCTTCCGGGCGGCATCAACAGCGAGTTCAAGTTTGAGGCCCGCAACATTACCGGTCGGAAATATCAGGAATTCCAGGAAGCTGGCGGCACCAAGATATTCTACAACCGCTACAAGATCGGCACGACGATCGCTGCGTCGCTGACGGTAGCCTTCTAAACCTGATCCAAGAAACCCTGATCGTCCCCTAAAGTCGCGGCCGGCTCGTCCTTCGACGGGCCGGCCGTTGCGATTCTGGAACGAGGGAGGGCATCCGTGCGTCCTGCTGTGCATCCGCCCCTTGCGGCGCATGACGGAGGATGCATGGGACGCGAAATCGAACTCAAGCTGGATCTGACGGAGGATGCCGCCAGCCGCCTGTGCCGGTGGGACGGCTTGCCAGAGCGCGAGGATGTGACGCGCCTGCGCGCCACCTATTTCGACACGCCCGATGCCCGGCTGGCCAGCAAGGGCCTCAGCCTGCGCATCCGCCAGTCCGGGCGGCGTAGGGTTCAGACTATCAAGGGCGATGGCTCCTCTGCGGCCGGGCTTTTCGCGCGTCAGGAATGGGAACGGCCCGTCCGCTCACAATCGCCCGTGCTGGATGGGGATACCCCGGTGCAAGACGCGCTGGGTGACGCGATCAGCCAGATTGAGCCTTTGTTTGAAACCGATGTCGAGCGCACGCGCTGGCTGATCCAAGAAGGGGACGTGCGGGTGGAGATGGTGATCGACCGGGGGGTGGTGCGGGCAGGCGCACGTGAAGCGCCGCTGTGCGAGGTGGAACTGGAACTGGTCGATGGCGCACCGGCCGCACTCTTTGCGATCGCGCGCCGCATTGATGGCGAAGTGCCGGTGCGCCCGGGGGTGCTGAGCAAGGCCGAGCGCGGCTATGCGCTGCGCGGCCCGGTGGCGGAAGCCGTCAAGGCCGAGCCGGTGTCGGTGAACGCCAGCATGACGATCCGCGAGGCCTTTCTGACGATCGCGGGCGCGTGCCTGCGTCATTATCGCCGGAACGAAGCGCTGTTGCTGATCGAATATCGTGAGCGCGCCCTGCATCAGGCGCGGGTGGCCGTGCGCCGGATGCGCAGTGCGCTCACCCTGTTCAAACCAGTACTGCTGGAAGCCGATGTGGCGCGCTTTCAACGGGAGTTGCGGTGGCTGGCCGGGATGCTGGGCGAGGCACGCGATCTGGACGTATTGCACGGGCGGTTGGTGCCGGGCGCGCAGGCCGAAATTGCCGAGGTTCGTGCCGATAGTCAGGCGCGGGTGCGCGCATGGCTCGACTCGGCGCGGGTGCGCGGCCTGCTGCTCGATATCGCGGAATGGCTGGCGCTGGGGGCAGGATGCAGCGGCGCTGCGGATGCGCAGGTTTGGGACTTTGCGGGCAGTCGCCTGAAAAAGCTGCACAAGCGCGTCGCCAGGGGCGGCGATGGCCTGAAGAAACTGCCACCGGACAAGCGCCACAAGGTGCGAAAGGATGCCAAAAAACTGCGCTATGGCGCTGAATTCTTTGCCGGCGTCTATGCGGACAAGGGGGCGCGCAAGGTCCATGGCACCTACGTCAAGGCCTTGGCCAAATTGCAGGATCGGCTGGGCGATCTCAACGATCTGGCGACTGCGCCCGCCCTGTTCGCGCGCTACCATCTGGCTGACGATACCGGCTTGGACATTAGATCGGAGGAGACATTGCTGCGCAAGGCCGGGAAAGCGCATGATCGCTTCGCATCGGCTTCGCGTTTCTGGCGATAGCGATCAGCCCCAGGGACGCTCGCGATACCATTTGGTGATGACATGCTTGACGCCGCTGCGCACCTTCATGCCGTGGTGGATGCTGGCGGGGTTGGGGGCGCCTGATGACAAGCGATTATTCCATGCCAGCAGCTTGCCGGTTTCAGGCTGGACCGTCTTGCCGATGCGGGTGAAGCGCGTGGCGCCGCCGGCAGTGGGCTGGTCCAGATAGATCATCACCGTCCATGTGCGATTGCCCGCGACGGCACAGTAGCGATCAAAGTCAGCGCCTTTGGGATCGAAATAGTCGGTGTGAGCCTTGAATTCCTGCCCCACCGAATAGCGCTGTCCCTGGATCGGTTCTCCATATTCGGTCGATATGCCGGTGAAGGCGTCGAGGCGCGCGTTGATACCCGCCACAAAGGCATCGTCATGATCCAGGTCGCATGTTTCGCTCGTGCGGAAATAGCCGTCGCCATTATGATCGGCGATGGTCGATGGACGGCGTTGCGCGTCGATTCGGTCGATCAATTGTGCGCATTCCTCAGCGCTCAAAAAGCCCTTCGAGATGAAGAGCGCCAGGTCCTTGCTGGGGACGCGCTGAGCGCGAGGGTGCGCCGCGATCCATGCCGGATCGGCGTCGGGACCGGCGGGCGCAGGCTGGTGGAGGGGCTTCGACGTCATAGGTCCTCGATAGAGCGATAATTTGGGAATCGCGCAAATGCTGCCTTTCAGCGCAAGACAGGCTGCGCGCGCAAGCCTGTCATATCACCGCAACATTAGCGTCATTTTGCTGTAAAGCGCCGCGCCTAGCAGGCTCGCAGAATTCGGGGGCTTGTCGAACATCATGCGCGTGCCGATTGGGGACAGGATTGACCGGTGGCGTCGCGCCCGGCCCGCCGTGCGGGGCGTCGACTGGCTGGGCCTTTTGGAAAAGGCGTTGCTGGTCGTCCTGGCGCTGCTGCTCGTCCGGCTGATCTGGGCCGTGGTGACGCCCGTCGGCAGCTTCGGCCCATGGGAAGGACGCCAGGCGCAGCTCTTGTCCCCCCAGGCGCGCGCGCTGTTGTTCGGCAGCTTCGACCCGTTTTTCCGGGCTGAAGCGCCGCAGCAGTCGGGCGGCGTCGTTACCTCCCTGGCGCTGACAGTCTATGGCATCCGCCTGAATGAAGGGTCGGGCCTGGGGTCGGCCATCATCGCAACCCCCGATGGCGTGCAGAACAGCTATGCCGTGGGGGACGAGATCATGCCCGGCGTGGTCCTGAAGGCCGTCGCCTTCGATCATGTCACCATTGATCGCGGCGGGGCCGAGGAACAGGCGTTTCTGGATCAGTCGACGCCGGCAGCCGACGCCGAAACTCCACCGGCGGGCGAAGGGTGGACCAGCGCCGCGCCGCCGCCGCCTGCTGCGCCCGGTGGCGGGGGCGGCGTGACCGCCGATATGCTGAGGCGCGACATTGGTTTCGCCCCCCGGATGGACAATGGCCGGGTGACGGGACTGGTGGTCGCGGCTAAGGGGCCGGGCTTCGCCGCCGCAGGCTTCCGCCCCGGCGACATCGTGACACAGGTGAACGGCCAGACGGTCGGCGACCTGCAAAGCCTTCAGAACCAGATCGCGCCCGGAGCGCGCCTGTCCCTGACTGTCGAGCGCGGCGCAGCCGTCGCGTCGGTCAACCTCATAGTGCAAGGCCAATGACCCGCAAATTCCTTCTTTCCGCCGCCATGGCCCTCGCGCTGGTGACGCCGATCTCTTCGGTTCAGGCGCAGCAGACGCTCAATGTGCGTGACGCCGACATTCGCGCCTTCATTCAGGACGCGGCACGGGTCACGGGCCGCACCTTCATCATCGACAATAAGGTGCAAGGGAAAGTGTCGGTCGTCACCGACCGGCCGCTCAGCCGATCGGAATATTTCGAGATTTTTCTGTCGACCCTGCGCGCCAACGGGCTGGTGGCGGTGCCGGCGCCGGGCGGCGCGTATCGCATCCAGCCGGTCGATGGCGCGGCGGGCCAGCCCAGCCGCGTCGGCCGCGCGGCCAACCGCAACAGTTTCGTGACGGAGGTATTCCGCCTGCGCTCGATCGACGCGGCGAGCGCGCTGGAAACATTGCGCCCGCTCGTCAGCAAGGAAGGGTCCGTGACCGCCAATCGCGCGGGCAACAGCGTGGTCGTCGCCGACTATGCCGACAATGTCGCGCGCATCCGGCAGGTGATCGCCCGCATCGATCGGGATACGGCGGCAACGCAGATGGTGGCGCTGAAAAATGCCGGCGCGCGCGAGATCGCGACGTCGCTTCAGGCGCTGGTGACCAATGGCGGCGGGGGCGAGAATGCCGCGCCGTCGGCCGCGACCGTGGTGCCGATCGACAGCAGCAATTCCGTGGCCATCCGAGGGGATGCCGGAACGGTTGCGCGACTTGCCAATATGGCGCGCGAACTCGATCGGCAGGCGGCCAGCGGCACGGAAATCCGGGTCTACTGGCTGGAACATGCGGACGCCGAGAAATTATTGCCGGTCTTGCAGCAATTGGTCGGCCAATCGACCAGCGAGCCGATTACGTCTTCGACGCCCGCATCGGGTGGCGGGCAAGGCACAGCACCTGCGTCGCAGGCGGCCGCTCCAGTCGCGTCGGCTTCGTCTTCATCCTCATCTGGCGGCGGGATCAACACGCGGGGTCCGGCGATCGTCACTCGCTATGAGGGCGCGAATGCCATCATCGTTGCCGCCAACAGCGATGTGCAGCGCATGCTCGGCGAAACCATCCGTCAGATCGACACCCGCCGCGAACAGGTGCTGGTGGAGGCGATCATCGTCGAAATCAGCGATGCCGCCGCCAAGAAGCTGGGCGTTCAGTTTCTGATCGGCAGCACAAAGACCGGCTTTGCCGCGACCAACTATAGCAATGCGTCACCCAATTTGTTGACGCTGGCCGGAGCCTATGCGGCAGACCGGCTGGGCACCACAACGACGACCGTGGTCGCGGCGGATGGTTCGACCACGACGACGGAAACCCAGACCAACAGCGATTTGGCCAGCACCCTGCAACAGGCGGCAGTCAGTAGCCTGCAAAGCGCGACCGGGGCGATCGCCGGCCTGGGCGGCAGCATCGGCAGCAACGGCATTTTCGGTGCGATCATCAACGCGGTGAAATCCGACACCGAAAGCAATCTGCTTTCGACTCCTTCGGTCATGACGCTGGACAACCAGAAGGCGTCGATCCTGGTCGGGCAGCAGGTGCCGGTAACGACCGGCGAGGCGCTCAGCCAGAATTTCGACAATCAGTTCCGCACGGTGCAGCGCCAGGATGTCGGCATCAAGCTGGAGGTAAAGCCGCAGATCAATACCGGCGGCGCGATCAAGCTGTTCCTGCGGCAGGAAGTGTCGAGCGTCGCGGGGCCGGTCAGCAATGACAATAGCGACCTCATCATCAACAAGCGCGAGATCGAAACGACCGTCACCGTCGACGATGGCGAGATATTGGCGCTGGGCGGGCTGCTCGACGACAATGAGCGCAAGACGATCGAGCGCATTCCGCTGCTGTCCGACATTCCGGGCATCGGCGAACTCTTCAAGTCCCGCAGCCGTAGCCGCACCAAGACCAACCTGATGGTCTTCATCCGCCCGACCATCCTGCGATCCAAGGAAGACGCGCAAAAGCTGACGCAGCAGCGCTACGGCTATATTCGCGGCATGCAGTTGCAGCGCGATCCGGACTCCGAGCCGACAATCGACGAGTTGGTGCGCGACTATATGGGTGCGGCGCCGCCGATTGCGCCGCCGCAGCCAGGCGACATGGTGGTGCGACCGCAGGCGGGCGCGCAGCCCGACGTCATCGAGCCGACCGTCCGCCAGTCCAGCGGCGTGGTGCGCCCGGTTGAAATCCCCGCGAGCGGAGAGCAGCGATGAGCGACTTAGCAAGGGAGGAAGCCGCGCCCCCGCCGCCATCGCGACCGATCGACATTCCCTACGTCTTTGCCCGGAAGCATGGCGTTGTTCTTTTGCCGCAGGATGGCGACCGGATCATGATTGCCGTGAGGGCGGGCAGCGACCCGCGCGTGCTGCTGGAGGTGCGCCGTCATCTGGCGCGCAGTTTCGACGTGCGCTTCGTCGAACCGGCCGAGTTCGACCGGCATCTGTCCAACCATTATGCAATGGAGGGCAGCGCCGCGGCGATGGCCGGATCGCTCGAGGTAGGCGCGGATGAGCTGGACATATTGGCGGCCGACATTCCCACCGCCGACGATTTGCTCGACAGCGCCGATGACGCGCCGGCGATCCGGCTGATCAACGGCATCATCGCCGAAGCCGCGCGGCAGGGCGTGTCGGACATCCATATCGAACCCTATGAAACGGGCCTGATCGTGCGTATGCGCGTCGATGGCGTGCTGCGCGAAACGCTGCGCATGCCGCCGCACGTCGCGCCGGTCGTGGTCAGCCGCATCAAGGTGATGGCGCGGCTGGATATCGCCGAGCGGCGCGTGCCGCAGGACGGGCGCATCGGCCTGACGCTGGGCGGCAAGCTGCTGGACGTGCGCGTGTCCACATTGCCAAGCCGTGCGGGCGAGCGGGTGGTGCTGCGTATTCTCGACAAGGAGAATGCGGGCATGAATCTGGACCTGCTGGGCATGACGGGCGCGCCCGATCGTATCTTCCGTGAAGGGCTTTCCGAACCCAATGGCATCATCCTCGTCACCGGGCCGACCGGGTCAGGCAAGACGACCACGCTTTATGCCGGTTTGCGGCAGCTCAACGATGGCAGCCGCAATATCCTGACCGTCGAAGACCCGGTCGAATATGCGATCGAGGGCGTCGGCCAGACGCAGGTCAATGCCAAGGTTGGCCTTACCTTTGCGGCGGGTTTGCGCGCGATCCTGCGCCAGGACCCCGATGTCGTCATGGTCGGCGAAATCCGCGACCGCGAGACAGCCGAGATCGCGGTGCAGGCGTCGCTGACCGGGCATCTGGTGCTGTCGACCGTCCACACCAATGATGCCGTGGGCGCGATCACCCGGATGCGTGACATGCGGGTCGAACCTTTCCTGCTCGCTTCTACCCTGCGCGCCGTCATCGCCCAAAGGCTCGTGCGCCGTCTTTGCCAGCATTGCCGCGAGCCGGTGCAGGCGGACAAGTCAGCGAGCGCGCTGCTGGGTTTCGACCCCGGCACCATCATCTACAAGGCGCGCGGGTGCGAGGAGTGCGGGGGTTCGGGCTATAAGGGCCGCATCGGCGTGTTCGAGGCGATTCGCGTGGACGACACGATCCGTCGCCTGATCAACGATGGCGGGGACGAGTCGCTGATTGCGCGCCATGCTTTCCTCAATGCGCCCAATCTGGGGTCGGCGGCGCGCGCCCTGGTGCGCGACGGACAGACGACGGCCGAAGAAGCGATCCGCGTGTCGCGCCGCGACGCGACCGAGGTGGAAACGATCGCCGATGGCTGATTTCGACTATGTGGCGATCGACCCGGCGGGGCGCGAGCGGTCGGGCAAGGTCAAGGCCGATACGGTCGATGACGCCCGTGCCCGGCTGGACGCGCGCAAGCTGTTCATCGTGCGGCTGGAACCCGGAACGGCGACGAAAGCGCGGGAACGGGCGGGGCTGTCGCTGCGCGCGCCACGGCTCAGCGCCAAGGAATTGACGCTGTTCACCCGCCAGCTTTCAACGCTGATTCAGGTCAGTCCACTGGAGGAATCGCTGCGGACCATCGGTCGCCAGAGCGAGCAGGACCATGTCCGCGCCATCGTGGGCACGGTGCATGGCGGGGTGCTGGAAGGGCGGCGGCTGGCCGATGCGCTGGGCGCGGAGCCGCGCAGTTTTCCGCCGCTTTATCGCGCCATGATCTCCGCAGGCGAAAGCTCGGGCAGTCTGCCGACCATCATGGAGCGACTGTCGGACCTGATGGAGCGGCAGGCGCTGATGCGCTCGAAAGTGCTGACCGCCATCGCTTACCCCTCGGTCCTAGCGACATTCGCCGTCTGCGTCGTCGCCGCGCTCATGATCTTCGTCGTGCCCAAGGTTGTGGAGCAATTCGACACGGTGGGACAGGAATTGCCGCTGCTGACCCGCATGGTCATGGGCCTGTCCGCGTTCCTGGCGGCATATTGGTGGTTGTTGCTGCTGTTGCTGGGCATCTCGGCTTTTGCGTTCTGGCGCGCGTTGAAGGTCGACGGTTTTCGCTACCGGTTTGACGCTACATTGCTGGGCCTCCCGCTGCTCGGCCGGCTGATCCGCGACTTGCATGCGGCGCGAATGGCGCGGACGCTGTCGACCATGGTGGCGAGCCGCCTGCCGCTGATGGAGGGATTGTCGCTGACCGCGAATACCGTCCACAATCGCGTGCTGCGCCGCGCATCCGACGATATTGTCGAAGCGATCCGGGGTGGTGGCAGCCTGTCGGCGGCACTGCGCCGCGCCGGCGTATTTCCGCCGCTGCTCGTCTATCTGGCGGCCAGCGGCGAGAGCGCGGGGCGGCTCGACACGATGCTAGAACGCGCCGCCGACTATCTGGAGCGCGAATTTGATAGCTTCACCTCTGCTGCCCTGGCCATGCTGGAGCCGGTGATCATCATAGCGATGGGCGGCATCGTCGCCGTCATCATTTTGTCCATCCTGCTGCCGATCCTGCAGCTGCAAAGCCTGACCGGGGCTTGAAGGAGTGAATATGCTGAATTTGAACAAAATCCGGGTCGCGCTGGCCGAGAGGCGATCGCAGATTGCCGCCCGCCGTCCGGTGGAAAACGGTTTCACGCTGGTCGAATTGATGGTCGTCATCGTCATCATCGGACTGCTGGCAACCATCGTGGCGATCAACGTCATTCCCGCCACCGATACGGCGCGCATCGAGAAGGCCAAGGCCGACATTGCGACGATCGAACAGGCGCTGGAGCAGTATCGGCTCGACAATCTGACCTATCCGTCGGCATCGGATGGACTTCAGGCGCTCATCAATCCGCCGGCTTCTCTGGCGCAGCCGCAGCGCTATCGTCGCGGCGGCTATATCAAGAAGCTGCCCGATGATCCGTGGGGTCGCGCCTATGTCTACACCGTTCCGGGTCGCCGGGGCGCGTTCGACATCAGTTCGCTGGGCGCCGACGGCCAGCCGGGCGGGGAACAGGAAAATGCGGACATCTATTCCAGCGAACTGTGACGGGACATGCCGGGCGGAACGCGCTCCAAAGGCGCGTTCCGCCCAACAGGGCTTCACGTCATGTGAGCGTTCCGCCCAACAGGGCTTCACGCTGTTGGAACTGATGGTCGTGCTGACGATCATCGGCTTCATTTCAGCGGCCGTCGTACTGGCCATCCCCGATCCGCGCGGCCGCGTGGTCGAGGATGCCGATCGCTTTGCCGCGCGCGTCGCCGCCGCGCGCGACGAAGCGGTCGTGACCGCGCGTCCCATGGGCCTGTGGGTGTCCGCATCCGGCTATGGCTTCCAGCGTCGCGATGACGGCCAATGGACGCCGCTGGAGCAAAAGCCCTTCGTCACGACCGACTGGAAGCCGGGCACGCGCGCACAGGTCGGACGGGACGGTCGCTTGCAGATCGGCTTCGACGGCACCGGCCTGCCCACCGACGCCATGACTGTGACCCTGGCGCGCGAAGGCGAGCGCGTATCCGTCCGCATCGACATGGCGGGCAAGGTGATGGTCGATGGCTGAGCGCGCGCGGCAAGGCGAAGGGGGCTTCACCCTGCTGGAAATGCTGGTGGCGCTGGCCGTATTCAGCTTAGCCGCCTTGGCGCTCGTGCGGTTGCAGGGCGTGACGCTACGCACGGCGGCGGACCTCGACAGCAAGGCGATGGGCCAGATCGTTGCGCGCAACCTGATGGTGGAGGTGCAGACCGATCCCGTGCCGCCCTCGATCGGGGAACAGGATGGCGAGGCAATCAACGGCGGGCGTCGCTGGCACTGGACCCGCGTGGTGAAACCGACAGACGATCGCCGCCTGCTTCAGGTCGACCTGACCGTCGATGGCCAGCCGGGCGCATCGCCGGTCGCGCTCAGCTTCGTGCGGGTGGTGGAATGAAGCGGAGCAACAGGTCTGCTCGGCATTCCGCCGAACACGGCTTCAGCCTCTCTATGCGTTCCGCCGAACACGGCTTCACGTTTTCCGAGCGTTCCGCCGAACACGGGTTCGATGTTTCTGAGCGTTCCGCCGTAAACGGCTTTACGTTTTCTGAGCGTTCCGCCGAACACGGCTTCACGCTGATCGAACTGCTGGTCGCATTGATGATCTTTGCAATGCTGGCGAGCGCGGGCGTGCTGCTGCTGGGGAACAGCGTATCGGCACAAGCGCAGGTCAAGGCGCGGCTGGACGATATGGCCGCGGTGCAACGGGCTGGCGGCGCGCTGGCGAGTGACCTGGGCCAAGCGGTGCCGCGCATCACTCGGACGGAGGCAGGCACGCTGGCCCCGGCCTTTTGGGCGCATGACGATGGGGACGCGAAGCCGGTGCTGCAATTTGTGCGCGGCGGCTGGGACAATCTGGGCGACCTGCCACGGCCATCCTTGCAGAAGGTCGAATATTGGGTCCGGCAGGGGCGGCTGGAGCGGCGCACCTATGCGCAGCTCGATGGTGCGGCCGGCGATGATCCCGCCACCTTGCTCGACAATGTCGAGGCCGTGGTACTGCGCTTTCGCGATGCGCAGGGGCAGTGGCAGGAGGATTGGACACCAAGCCAGCCCGACCTGCTCCCAAAGGCCGTCGAGATGACGGTGACGCGCACCGGCGAGCCGCCTGTCACGATGCGCTTCCTGGTCGCGCCCGGGCCGGTCGAAAAGCTGGAAGGCGTGGAGGCGGCAGCCGATGCCTGATCCCGGCAAGCCGAGCGAACGCGGCGCGGCGCTGCTGACGGTGCTGTTGCTGGTTGCGGTCATGGCGGTGGTCGCCTCCACCGCGCTGGAGCGCGTTGCGCTCGCCACCCGCATGACCGGCAATGGCGGCGCGGTCGACCAGGCGCGCGCCTTCGCCGATGCGGGCACGGACATGGCGCGGTTGCGGATCAACGATCTGGTCCAGTCCAACCCCGCGAAAATCACGCTGGCGGGCGGATGGATGGGCACGCCGCAGACAATTCCTGTGCCCGGCGGTATCGCGACCGCGCAAGTGACCGATGGCGGCAATTGCTTCAACCTCAACAGCGTTGTGAGCGGGCAAAACGAGGCCGCGCTCAAGGTTCGTCCAGTCGGCGTCTCGCAGTTTCAGGCGCTGCTGGAGGCACTGGGCGTGGATGCGCGGCAGGCAGCGACGGCGGCGGCCGGCGTTGCCGACTGGATAGACAGCGACACCGTGCCGCAGCCGGGTGGCGCGGAGGACGAAACCTATGCCGGCATGGCCCGGCCCTATCGCGCCGCCAACCGCATGATGATCGACCCCAGCGAGCTGCGCGCCGTGGCGGGGGTGACGCCCGCCATCTATGATCTGGTGAAACCGTGGATTTGCGCCTTGCCTGTCACGGACCTGTCGCCGATCAACATCAATACGCTACTGCTTGCGCAGGCGCCCCTTTTCGCGATGTTGCTTCCTGGGCAATTGAGCGTCGCGCAGGCGCGGCAATTGTTGGCGCAGCGACCGGCGGACGGCTACGGCAGCACGGTGCGCTTCTGGATGCTGCCCTCCCTTGCCGGCCTGTCGCCGGCGACCGAGGTTGCCGAGCAGGTGAAGTTGAAGACGGGTTTTTTTGGAGTGACGGTTTCGGTGGATGTCGGGGGAACGCAGGTGGTGGAGCGCGCGCTGATCGATGCGCGGGAAAGCCCGGCAAAACTGGTCCGGCGCGATTGGGGCGCGGGCGCGTGAGCAGTCGCGATGCCCTGATCCTGTTTCTGCCAGAAACCGCGGAACGGCCGGTGCGCTGGATGCGGGTGATCGATAGCGCGCTGGTCCAGTCGGGTGAGGGTGCCAACTGGCTTGCCGCTTGCGGGATAGCCGCCTTGCCAGATCAGGCACGCGTGCTGCTGGTTCCACCGGCCGCGCTGGTGACATTGCACTGGATGGCCTATCCCGATCTTCCTGCGCGCCAAGGCCGGGCGGCCGCGCGCCTGGCAGTACTGGCAAGCGGTCTGGTCCCGGCCGACCAGCTGTTCGCGGCAGCCGATGAAAATGACGACCCGTCGACGCCGCATCTGATCGCCTTGGCCAGCCGAAGCGATATGCAGCATTGGCTTCTCTGGGCGCAGCATCATGGTCTTGATCCGGACATCATCGTGCCCGCGCCCTTGTTGATCGAAGCGCCCGAAAAGGGGTTCGGTCGCGCGATCATTGGCGGCGCGTCGGTCTTGCGGGCGCAGGACATGGCCATGCCCGAAGACATGGCGCTGCCCGAACTGATCGCCGACGCACCAATCGTCGATGTCGCGCCGGGGATGGTCGAGGGACGCGCCATCGCGGCGTTGGACAGGCCGCCCCTCGACATGCGGCAGGGCGATTTCGCCAAACGCGTGCGTCCGGCCCTGGATCGTCGCGCGCTGCAACGGATTGCGCTGTGGAGCGGGATGATCCTGTTGCTGCTGCTGGCGACATCGCTGATCGGGCTCGCGCGCCAGCATAGCGAGGCGAGCCGGCTGGATCGCGACAGCCTGGCGCTGGCGCAACAGATTCTGCCCGACGCGTCGGAGGCGGCGCAAGCGCAAATCGAACTGGAAGGTCGCCTGGCCGCACGAGGCGCGGGCGGCCGCGCTTTCACCGCGCCAGTCGCTGCCTTGCTGTCGGCCATGCAGGACGCGCCTGGCGTCGCTCTGACAACCCTGTCGCGGGACGCCGACGGCATGGTGCGCGCCACACTGGCATCCGCCAAGGCCGAAGACATCAACATCGTGCTGCTCGCGCTTCAGGCGGCGGGCTTCACGATCACGGCCACGCCCTCCCAGGATCCGGGCGGTCGGACGCTGGCGGAAATCACGGTGCACGCATGATGGACAGGTTGGAAAGCTACTGGGCGGAGCGTTCGACCCGGGAACGCTGGCTGCTGGGGGTGATGTTCGCGCTGCTGGCGATCGTCATCCTCTGGTTTGGCGTTGCCCTGCCGCTAGACCGGGCCCAGCGCGACGCGCGCGACCGGCTGGTGGAGGCGACCGAGCGCAATGCCGCGGTCCGCGCCACCGTCGCCCAGCTCAAGACGTTGCCGCGCGCATCCGCCAATGCCGGATCCACCGTGCCGCTCGACCAGTTTGTCGGGCAAAGCGCCGGGGAGGCCGGCCTGACGCTGGAGCGTGCTCAGGCGCAGGGCAATGACCGGATGGACATCGCCATCGCATCGGTGCGCCCGATCGCGCTATTTTCCTGGCTGTCGGGTCTGGAAGCGCAGGGCGTGCGGGTCGTTACCATGAATGCGCGGCCGTCGCCCACCGCCGGGAGCATTTCGGTGCAGGTCGTGCTGGAGCGGGGAGAAGGGCAATGATGGGCCTTACCCTCTCGCGCCGCATGCGCGTCATCCTCATTCTTGCGCTGCTGCTTGGGCTTTTGCTGTTCCTGCCGATGCGGATCGCTCTGGGACTGGCTGGGCTGGAGCGACTGGGCGTGTCCGCCCGTGCGATAAGCGGGACGGTGTGGAGCGGGCGGATCGACCAATTGATGCTCGGCAACATGCCGCTGGGGTCCGTCCGCGCCGGATTGTCGCCGATTAGCCCGTTCCTGGGCCGCGCACGTTTTGACATCGCCCGGCAGAAGGGACTGCCCGACGATATCGCCGGGGCGATCACGGTGGGGTTCGGACGGATCGGCGTCGATGATGTGACCGGCGCCGTGCCGCTGGGACGCACGTTCGCGCCACTGCCGGTCAGCAGCCTGATCATGGAGGATGTCAGCGGCTATTTCTCGGGCGAACGATGTGGCCATGCCGAAGGTCGCGTGCGCGCGCGGCTGGCCGGGCAGTTTCCGGGCCTCAATTTGTCGCAAGGGCTGTCGGGTGTCGCTGCCTGTGACGGCGACGCGCTGCTGTTGCCCCTGGTCAGCCAGTCGGGGCTGGAAAAGATCACGCTGCGCCTGTGGCGATCGGGCCGCTATGTCGCCGAAATGCGGGTCGAAACGACCGACGCCACCTTGGCGACGACGTTGGGGCAAGCTGGCTTTGCCGCAGAGGGGAACGCCAGAATGTTGAAGGTCGAAGGCACATTGTGATTGATCCGCTGGCGGCGTTGATCGGCGCGCTGGCCGGTGCGATCCTCGGCAGTTTCCTTGCAACGGTGATAGTGCGCTGGCCGCAGGGCAAGGGGGTGATGCGCTGCCGGTCCAAGTGCGACAGCTGTGGCCGCACGCTCGGCCCTCGCGACCTCATCCCTCTGGTCAGTGCCCTGCTGAGCCGTGGGCGCTGCCGGTCCTGCGGCAATCGCATCGATCCGCTGCATGGCCGGGTGGAAGCTGGCTGCGCGATCATCGGGGGGATGGCGATCAGCCTGGCCCCTGACTTGAGTGGGCTTGGCTGGGCACTGCTGGGCTGGTTGTTGTTGACGCTGGCGGTGCTCGACTGGCGTCACTTCTGGCTACCCGATGCCCTGACGCTGCCGCTCTTTTTCCTGGGCTTGACGCTTGGCATTTACGTCACTGATGTCAGCCTGACCGACCGTGTCGCGGGAGCGGTGGTGGGATATGGCGCATTGCTGATCATTGCACTTGGCTATCGAGCCCTGCGCCATAGGGACGGACTGGGCTTGGGCGACGCCAAACTGCTCGGCGCGCTAGGGGCCTGGTTCGGTTGGCAGGCCCTGCCATTCATTCTGCTATGTGCGTCAAGCCTGGCTCTGGTGGTACTGCTGGCGAGTGGGCGCGCTAAGTCCGCTGCGGCGCGTGTTCCGCTCGGCACGTTCCTGTCGCTGGCCGCTGTGCCAGGCTGGCTGCTGGCGGATAGTCTGCTGCATTAGGTGGTCGGGGAGACAGGATTCGAACCTGCGACATCCTGCTCCCAAAGCAGGCGCGCTACCGGACTGCGCCACTCCCCGACTGCGTGGCCCCTAGCTGGGAAACAGGCGAGCCGTCAATCAGTCTTCGTTGAAAGATCTTGGATTGAGGCAAATTCGACGGATAGCCTGGAGCAGCGTCGGTAAACACCCGAAGCCCTTTTGATATCTGCCGGACCGCGCCACGAAAAAGGGCGGGCCCCGAAGGACCCGCCCTTTCTGAAATCTCGCTAATGCGAAGATTACATCGCGTTCGAAGCGTTCATCGCGTTCATCGCGGCGTTGTCGGCGACATTCGCGGCGTCCATAGCGTTGTCCGAAGCGTTCATGGCGTTTTCGACGACGTTTTCGACGACAGCGTTCGAAGCGTTCGCGGTCTCGTTGGCCGGCTTCTCACCGCAAGCGGCGAGGGCCATCAGGCTGGCCGAAGCGAAAACAACAGCGATCTTCTTCATTGTGTACGGCTCCCATAGCATTATGCCGCGTCTGGCACGTTACAGAGTGACCCTACGCGAGCGACCCGCATTAACGTGTGCGCTGCACAAATCAATGCTTTTCTAAGTCGGTGAAGTGGCAGAATCACGCGACGGAGTGTTGTCTACTATAAAAGTTCAGTTAGCGCTCATGCTTTCTGATGCATTGGCGACCAGGTTCAGCGTTACTGCCCAGGCGGCGACATTCTGCCGCAACTGTTCCGGGTCGACCTTGTCCAGCGTATCGTCCGGGGTGTGGTGCAGATCAAAATAGCGGGTGCCGTCCTGCTGCAAATCAATGACGGGCACGCCCGCCTTCACCAGCGGCGCGATGTCTGCGCCGCCACCCGCTTCCTGTCGGCCGGCACCAACGCCTAGAGGCGCGAGCGCCACGGCAATCCGCTTGGCCAGATCGTCATGCCCCTGCGGCAGTTTGAAATCCACGCGCCAGACGCGGTCAGCGCCAAAGTCGGATTCCATGGCAAGGGCATGACGCTCCGCGCCATGCGCCTTGAAATAGGCGCGGGCGCCGTCGCCCCCGACTTCCTCCGCGCCCGCCATCAGCACGCGGATCGTGCGGCGTGGCTGGCCGGCCTTTGCGACCTGAAGCGCGGACGCGGCGGCGATGCCACAGCCGGTCGCGTCGTCGATCGCGCCAGTGCCCTGATCCCAACTGTCGAGATGGCAGGCGGCCACCACCACGCCGGCGGCCGGATCGCTGCCCGGAATCTCGGCGATGACGTTGCCCGATGGCTGATCCTTCAACATCCTGGACGTCAGCGTCAGGTGCACCTTCACCGGCTCGCCCCGCTTCACGATGCGCACCAGCTGCTCTGCGTCCGGGACGGACAGGGCGGCGGCCGGGATCGGCGTAGCTCCATCCGCCCACATCTGGACGCCGGTATGCGGCACGCGATGATGATCCGTGCCGATCGACCGGATCAGGATGGCGATCGCCCCTTTTTTCGACGCAATGCTCGGACCCTGCCGCCGCGCGGCGCCATAATAGCCATAGGAAGAGCCATCCTGCGTCGCGCCCATGCCATGGTCGACAAAGGCGATTTTGCCTTTCAGACTGGCGGCGGGGGCAGCTTCCAGGGCGTCGATGCTGGGGAAATACACGATCTCGCCCTCGATGCCCTTGTCCGAGGTCGATCCGCTATTGCCCAGAGCAGCCAGCACCAGATTTTGCGGGAAGGGCGACAGGATACGGGCTTCGTCCCGCCCGCGCAGCCAGACCGGCATGGTGTAGGGCTCGGCGCGGACATTGGAAAAACCCAATGCCTTGAGCTTGGCGACCGCCCAGTCGCGCGCCCGCGCTTCCTGCGGCGTGCCGGCGGGACGGGGGCCGACTTCCGTCGTCAGCCCTTCGGTAAAGTTCCACGCCACATCGTCCTTTAACGCCGCTTCCCGAATCGCGTCGCTGTCCGCAGGCGCGGCGAGAGACAGGGAAGGGGTGAAGATGCTGCCTAGGAGCAGGGCGGCCAGCGTGCCCGATCGGATTTTCTGCATAAGTGAGGGCGTAACCGGCCTTCCCCTATTTGCCAATATGTTCCGCGTCCGCTAACCCGGCGCAAATTTTCCGATCCGCTTTTTTCTACCTTAGACTTTCGGAGCAGCGCGCACCCATGTCCGCCTCATCGCAATATGCCTATGTCATGAAGAGCATGACCAAAAGCTTCCCCGGCGCGGCGAAGCCCGTTCTCAATCAGATCAATCTGCAATTTTATCGCGGCGCCAAGATCGGCATCGTCGGGCCCAATGGCGCGGGCAAATCGACCCTGATGAAGATCATGGCCGGCATCGACACCGATTTTTCGGGTGAAGCCTGGCCGGGCGAGAATATCACCGTCGGCTATCTGCCGCAGGAGCCGCAACTCGACCCCAACAAGACGGTCCTGGAGAACGTCAAGGACGGCGCGCGCGAGATGGCGGACAAGCTGGATCGCTTCAACGAGATCAGCATGATCATGGCCGATCCGCCGGAGGACGCGGATTTCGATGCGCTCATGGAAGAAATGGGCACATTGCAGGAGCAGATCGACGCGGCCGATGGCTGGACGCTCGACAATCAGCTGGAAATCGCGATGGAGGCATTGCGGTGCCCCCCGTCGGATTGGGGCGTGGAAAGCCTGTCGGGCGGTGAAAAGCGCCGGATCGCGCTGACCCGCCTGCTGATCCAGAAACCTGACATCCTGCTGCTCGACGAGCCGACCAACCATCTGGACGCCGAAAGCGTCACCTGGCTGGAAAACCACCTCAAGGAATATGCCGGCGCGGTGCTGATGATCACCCACGACCGCTATTTCCTGGACAATGTCGTGGGCTGGATCCTGGAACTCGATCGTGGAAAATATTTCCCCTACGAAGGCAATTACTCCACCTATCTGGAAAAGAAGGCCAAGCGTCTGGAGCAGGAAGATCGCGAAGCGACCGGCCGGCAGAAGGCGATCAATGACGAACTGGAATGGATCCGGCAGGGGCCAAAGGGCCGCCAGACCAAGTCCAAGGCGCGTATCGCCAAGTTCGAGCAACTCGTCGCGTCGCAGGAAAATCGCGCGCCCGGCAAGGCGCAGATCGTTATCCAGGTGCCCGAGCGTCTGGGCGGCAAGGTGATCGAGGCCAAGGGGATTTCCAAGGCCTATGGCGACAAGCTGCTGTTCGAAGACCTGTCCTTCATGCTGCCCCCCGGCGGGATCGTCGGCGTTATCGGTCCCAACGGCGCGGGCAAATCGACATTGTTCAAGCTTATCACTGGTCAGGAACAGCCTGATTCGGGGGAGATCGATATCGGATCGACCGTGCGCTTGGGCTATGTCGACCAGAGCCGCGACCATCTGGATGCCAGCAAGAATGTCTGGGAGGAAGTGTCGGACGGACTCGATTATGTGAAGGTCAACGGCCACGACATGTCGACCCGTGCCTATGTCGGCGCCTTCAACTTCAAGGGGCAGGACCAGCAGAAGAATGTCGGCAAGCTGTCGGGCGGTGAACGTAACCGCGTTCATATCGCCAAGATGCTGAAGAAAGGCGGCAACGTGTTGCTGCTCGACGAACCGACCAATGACCTGGACGTTGAAACGCTGGCCGCGCTGGAAGAAGCAATCGAGAATTTTGCCGGTTGCGCCGTGGTAATCAGCCACGATCGCTTCTTTCTCGATCGCCTCGCCACGCACATCCTTGCATTTGAAGGCGACAGCCATGTCGAATGGTTCGAGGGCAATTTCGAGGCATATGAAGAGGATAAGCGCCGCCGCCTGGGCGACGCGGCCGATCGTCCTACGCGCCTGGCCTACAAGAAACTGACGCGCTGATTTGTCGGGATCGCGGAGCGATTGCATATTTTGCAATCGCTCCGCGCTTTTTCGCACTTGCGATGGTGGCGCTACCATCGCATATCTTGGCTGCCTTTCAGGCATCCTCTCCTAAAAACTTTCGGGCCGGTCACATGACCGGCCCTTTTTTTTGGTCGCTAGGCTGACCGCCGAGTAGACGGGCGCGGCATCAATTGTTTGAGCGCTAAATGCGTGTCACTAATCGGCTAAACTGTTGATTTATGTGCTGTCATATGGCGACCGTATTATGTAGCTATAGCAGTGGCCATGACATATTCACCCGCCTCGCTCCCCGCTGAAAGACCTGCCCCCTCGTCGGAAGGCTCGCTTTTCGAGACATGGGACACGATGGAACGGTTCGTAGAGGAGCGCGCGATCGCCAATCAATCAGACGGTGAAACCGGGCTGGCCCTGCGTGACGCGCGCATTGCGGAGCTTGAGGCAGCCATCCGTCATGTGATCGATCAAGGGCTAAACGATCGGCCGGACCAAATGCAACGTCACGATATGCGCGTGAGGTTAACGCGCTTGCTGGAGCCCACAGGCTGAGGCGGGACGGCCTTAAACGGTCGGGCGTTTGGTGAAGTCCTGATGACCGCCATCGGCAACATCGTCGATCGCAATCCTGTCCACCTGTGCGGCGGGCGATCCAATATGTGCCAGGCTGATGAAGCGCTCAATCACGGCCTCGTCCCCTTCGACCACGGCTTCGACGTTGCCGTCGGAGCGGTTGCGTACCCATCCGGTCAAGCCAAGGCCTTGTGCCGTTTCGACGGCCCATGCACGATACCAGACACCCTGCACCTGTCCCGTAATCGTCAGGCGGCGGGCGACCCGGGTCATCAATGAACTCGCTTGATCCAGGTCTGACCGCCTTCGCGCACCTCAACCGTGAAATTGGGCACGTCGCGGATGAGATCAGACAGGCGCTTATAGCCATAGTTGCGTGTATCGAAGCTCGAACGGTTGCCGGCCAGCTGCCCCACACTTCCCAACGCCGCAAACCCATGTTCGTCGCGCTTAACCGCGTCATAGGCATCGATCAGCAGCTTGACGACCTCTTCGTCAATCGGCTTGGCCTTGGTTTCGGAAGCGGTCGCAGCCTTTGTCTTGGCCGCAGCTGGCTTTGTTTCTTTCTTGCGTGGCGACTTGGCCGCCGGGACCTCTGCGGGTTCCAGCGCAGCGACGTCGATGAAACGGGTGCAGGCGCGGCGAAATCCTTCGGGCGTATTGGCATTGCCAAACCCATAGACGGGAATGCCATCCTGCCGGATGCGCGTCACCAGCGGCGTGAAATCGCTATCGCTGGACATCAACCCGAAGCCATCGACCCGCCCGCTCGCCAGCAGGTCCATCGCGTCGATGGTCATTTTCATGTCGGTGGCATTCTTGCCTTTGGCCAGGTCGAACTGCTGTTGTGGTTCGATCGCCTGCGTGATCGACAGCGCGGCCCAGGCCTTCAGTGTGGTCTTGCTCCAATTGCCATAGGCGCGGCGGATATTCACGGTTCCCAATTCGGCGAGCACGGTCATCACCGAATCGAAATGGGCCGCCGACGCATTATCGGAATCGATCAGCAGCGCGATGTTGCCGCGCCCTTCCTGCCGCGTTGCCATGGCCATATCCTTGCGTCAGGCAGCCGGGGAGAAGGCGCCGCTTGCCTCGTCCAATATGTGAAGCTGCCCGTCTGCAATTGCAAAGAAACTGCCAATGAGCCGCAGCTCTCCCGCCTTTTCCTTTTCGCGCACGCAGGGGAAGCTGCGCAGATTGGCAAGGCTCACCTTGACGCCTTCCTGCTCCATCGCCCGTTCGACCTCGCGGTCGCGGCGCTCGCCGTAGCGATCCACCACCGTCTCGCGCGCATCGTCCAGCAATTCGATCCAGTTGTGGATGAAGCCGCCTTCGCCCGGGGGCGCGCCTTTCAGATCACCGCTGAGCGCCGCCTTGCAACCGCCGCATTTGCCATGGCCCATGACCACGATCTCGCCAACCTTGAGCACCTGTACCGCAAATTCCAGCGCGGCCGATACGCCATGGCGTCCGGGCGTCGTTTCGAAGGGCGGGACGAGCGCGGCGACATTGCGGACCACAAAGATTTCGCCCGGACTTGTGTCGAATATCTGTGCGGGGTCGACCCGGCTGTCGGAGCAGGCGATCACCATCACCCGGGGGCTTTGCCCTTCATTGAGTTCATCCCAGCGTTCGCGCTGCTGCGCCCAGCCGGTCTCGCGGAAACGGCGGTAGCCCGCCAGCATTTCGGCAAAGTCGATCATGGCGACGATGTGCCTGACAAACTCTGCACTGGCAAGAGCGGGCCCGCGTCGCTATCTGGTGCCCATGAACGAGCTTTCCCCCATGACGGCGCCGGCCCAGCCCGAGCGCGCCCGCAAGCCCGACTGGATTCGCGTCAAGGCCCCGACCAGCAAGGGCTATAATGAGACGCGCCAGTTGATGCGGGACAAGAAGCTGGCAACAGTGTGCGAGGAAGCGGCCTGTCCCAATATAGGGGAATGCTGGACCAAGAAGCATGCGACGGTCATGATATTGGGAGACGTGTGCACCCGCGCCTGCGCCTTCTGCAACGTCAAGACCGGCATGCCGCGCAAGGTCGATCCCAACGAACCGCAAAATCTGGCGGATGCCTGCGCCGAAATGGGGCTGGAGCACATCGTCATCACATCGGTCGATCGCGACGATTTGCCCGATGGTGGTGCGAGCCAGTTCGTGAAGGTGATCGAGGCCCTGCGCCGCACGACGCCGAACACGACCATCGAGATATTGACGCCCGATTTTCGCAACAAGCATGAGCGGGCGGTAGAAATGATCGTCGCTGCCCGGCCGGACGTCTATAACCATAATCTGGAAACCGTGCCGCGCCTCTATCCGACCATCCGGCCGGGCGCGCGCTATTATGCGTCGCTGCGCCTGCTGGAGACGGTCAAGAAACTCGATCCGTCGATCTTCACCAAGTCTGGCATCATGCTGGGACTGGGTGAGGAGCGGCTGGAGGTCCATCAGGTGATGGACGACATGCGTTCGGCCGATATCGATTTCCTGACCATGGGCCAGTATCTCCAGCCTACGCCAAAACATGCCAAGGTGATGGAGTTTGTGACGCCCGCCGCATTCAACGCCTATGCCGGCATCGCGCGCGCCAAGGGTTTCCTGCAAGTCGCGTCCAGCCCGCTCACTCGTTCCAGCTATCATGCCGGCAAGGATTTTGCCGAGATGAAGGCGGCGCGTGAGGCGCAGCTGGCCAAGGCTGCGGCGAAAGCCTGACTGCGCCATGCCCCGCCACAACGAAACGCGTCACCTTCCCTACACGCCTGCCCAGATGTTCGACTTGGTGTCGAATGTCGCGGCCTATCCCGAATTCCTGCCTTGGGTAAGCGCGATCCGCGTGCGCAAGGACGGGGAGACGGAAATGGTCGCCGACATGATTGTCGGCTTCAAGGGGATCAAGGAAAGCTTCACCTCACGGGTGCTCAAGGAGCGGCCGGATCATGTGCGGGTGGATTATCTCGACGGTCCGCTCAAGCATCTGCACAATGAATGGCAGTTTCGCGATGACGGGCAGGGCGGCGTGCTAGTCGATTTCGAGGTGGAGTTCGAATTCAAGAACCGCATCTTCGAAATGCTGGCCGGGCAGTTTTTCGACAAGGCGCTGCGCAAGATGATCGGGGCGTTTGAAGAGCGTGCGGCGCAGCTCTATGCGTCTCCGGGCAGCAGCAGTTCCAGCGCGCACAGCGCCGCCTGAAGGCGGACGCCGCCCCGGCCGTCATTATCGAAATGCCGCATGTCGGCGACGACCTTGTCCGGGCTGGCGCCGCGTTCGGCACGCGCGAAGACGACCGTGCCGACGGGCTTCTGCTCGGTGCCGCCTCCTGGTCCCGCGATTCCGGTGATCGCGACGGCGACATCAGCATGACTTTGTTTCAGAGCGCCCTGCGCCATGGCCCAGGCGGTGGCGATCGACACAGCGCCGAACGTATCCAGCACATCATGAGAGACCTTGAGAAGTTCTGCCTTCATGTCATTGGAATAGGTGACAAATCCTGCCTCAAAGACGTCGGAAGAGCCCGCGATCTCAGTGAGCGCGGCTGACACAAGGCCGCCAGTGCAGCTTTCGGCAACCGCCACCGTGCGCCCAGCGCGGCGGTTGGCAATGATGACCTTTTCGGCGAGTTCGACCAATTGGGTCGGGAGAACGGTATCGGGCATAATCTCAGGATAGCGCGGGGAGGGAGAGGGTGGCAACTGCCTGAGCGGCAATGCCTTCGCGCCGGCCCGCAAAACCTAGTCGCTCGGTTGTCGTCGCCTTCACGCTGACCCGGTCGAGCGGCACGGCCAAGATGTCCGCAATCCGCCGACGCATGGCGTCACGGTGCGGACCGATCTTGGGCGCTTCGCAGATGATGGTCAGGTCGACATGGTCAATCCGGCCGCGACGCGCCGCCACCCGGTCGCGCGCGTGGGCAAGGAAGCGATCGGAGGATACGCCGCGCCATTGCGGATCGGATGGCGGAAAATGGCTGCCAATATCGCCATCCCCCAGCGCGCCCAGTAGCGCGTCGACGATCGCATGGAGGGCGACGTCCGCATCGCTGTGGCCGGCCAGGCCGCGATCATGGGGAACAAGAACACCACCCAGCCACAGCGGTTCGCCCTCGGCAAGCCGATGCACGTCATATCCCATACCAACGCGCGTGATCCATGCAGGCGCGAGCATGGCTTCGGCACGAGCAAAATCCTGTTCATAGGTCAATTTCCCTAGCCTTTCATCGCCTTGCACCAACATGACGTCATGACCATGGGCGCGCAGGATCTGGGCATCGTCTGTCGCTTCGCGCGCTCCGTTCCAGGCGCGATGCGCGTCTAAAATTGCCCCAAAACGAAAGGCTTGCGGCGTCTGGACCCGATGTAATTGAGCGCGATCCACCGTATCGGCCATGATATCGCTTGCTCCGCGCACCAGCGTGTCGGAGACAGGCAGGACCGGGATCGCACCGTGCTTTTCCGTCAGCGCATCCAAAAGCCGATCGATCACCGACAGGGGAAGAAAGGGGCGTGCCGCATCATGGACCAGGACGATGTCCGCGCCGCCCGCCGCGGCTATTGCCTCCAGCCCGGCATATACTGACCCTTGGCGGCTGTCCGCGCCCGTGACCAATTGGACATCCGCGCCGAGCATCGCCTGCGCAGCATCCTTTTGCCCCTTCGCGACGACAACAAAAATCGCGTTGACCGAATTGTGACTGGCAAGCGCATCATGGGCGTGCACCAGAACGGGCTTGCCCGCAATGGTGCGATATTGCTTCGGCACATGACCGCCGACGCGGCTGCCTTGGCCAGCAGCGACGATCAGGGCCACGACTTTGGGGGATAAGCTCATGCGCGGCGCATAGCCGGTCCGGCAAGCGTTCGAAAGGGGGACAGGCCACAGCGCTTGTCGGGCCCTGCCAATTCCGCTACAGGCTGCCTGTTTTTTAGGCACATTATGAAGTAAAGATCATGCGCAGGCTCTCCCCCATCTCCATCGGTCCGGTGACCATCGACATGCCCGTCGTTCTGGCGCCGATGACCGGCGTCACCGACATGCCGTTCCGGACATTGGTGCGCCGCTATGGATCGGGCCTTAACGTCACGGAAATGATCGCATCGGCAGCGATGATCCGTGAAACCCGCCAGTCGCTGCAAAAGGCGGCCTGGCACCCGCTGGAGGAACCGGTGTCGATGCAATTGGCCGGCTGTTCGCCAAAGGAAATGGCCGAAGCCGCCAAGCTCAATGCCGATCGTGGCGCGGCCATCATCGACATCAACATGGGCTGCCCGGTCAAGAAGGTCGTCAATGGTGACGCCGGCAGCGCCTTGATGCGCGACCTTCCGCTCGCGGCGTCGCTGATCAAGGCGACGGTCGAGGCGGTGGATGTGCCGGTGACGGTCAAAATGCGCATGGGCTGGGATCATTCCAGCCTCAATGCGCCCGAATTGGCACATATCGCCGAGGATCTGGGCGCAAAGCTGATCACGGTGCACGGCCGCACCCGCAACCAGATGTACAAGGGGTCGGCGGACTGGGCCTTTGTCCGCAAGGTCAAGGACGCGGTGAAGCTGCCCGTCATCGTCAACGGCGATATCTGTTCGATCGAGGATGCCGACACAGCGCTAGAGCAGAGCGGTGCGGATGGCGTGATGATCGGGCGCGGCGCCTATGGCCGTCCATGGCTGATCGGTCAGGTCATGGCCTGGCTGACCGACGGAACGCGCGTACCCGACCCGTCCTTGGAAGAGCAATATCGTGTGATCGTCGAGCATTACCGTGCGATGCTCGATCATTATGACAGGCACACGGGTGTCAACATGGCGCGCAAGCATATCGGCTGGTATACCAAGGGCCTGACCGGATCGGCGGAATTCCGCAACGCCGTCAACAAAGAGCCCGATGCTGACATCGTGCTCGATATGCTTGCCCGCTTCTATGAGCCGCTGATCGCCAGCGGCCTGGATCCGGCGGAGCAGCGCAAGGCGGCATGACCAGCGCCCTGACGTCGGTCCCGCCGCTTCGCGTTGCGCAGGACGGACCATCGCTGGCCGAACAGATGACCGCATTGCCGGTCGCGACCCTGATCGTCAAACCGGACAACAGCATCGCCGACGCCAATGTCCGCGCCGAAACTCTGCTTAATATGGCGCGCTCCGCGATTATCGGCAGTGACGTGGCGCGCACCATTCGGATCGCCGAAGCCGGGGCGCGTTTCGATATCTGGCATAGCAGCAAGGCAGTCGCGGCCTATGACATCAAGGTTCATGCCGGCCGTACGGCGGAAATGGAAGTC
Organism: Sphingobium lactosutens DS20; assembly: GCF_000445105.1. Lineage (GTDB taxonomy): Bacteria > Pseudomonadota > Alphaproteobacteria > Sphingomonadales > Sphingomonadaceae > Sphingobium > Sphingobium lactosutens. The sequence goes on from NZ_ATDP01000082.1 coordinate 93,167, forward strand.
GACCTGCTGATCTCGCCGATCGTGGATCATGACGGCTGGCGTGTGGTGTCGATCCACGCGCAAAGCCAGGCGCGCAAGATCGGCCATCGCGGCTCGGCCGGGGGGGCCCGTTCCGCCATGGGGGCGGCCGCCATCCTCGCGCATGAGATCAAAAATCCCCTGTCAGGTATTCGCGGCGCGGCGCAACTGCTGGAATCCGGGCAGGACGGGCGCGATGCGGCGCTGACGCAGCTAATCTGCAACGAAGTGGATCGGATCGCGGCACTGATCGACCGGATGCAGGATTTCACCACCGATCGCACCCTGGAATGCCGCCCCGGCAACATCTATCCGTTGATTGACCGCGCCGCTGGAATTGCGGCCGCAGGATTTGCTAAAAATATAAAGATCATAAAACATTATGACCCATCCTTGCCATTTGCCACGATCAATGACGATGCGCTGGTGCAGGTCATGATCAACCTGCTGAAAAATGCGGCCGAAGCCCTGGATCATGTGGCAAAGCCAGTCATCCGGGTTGAAACAGCCTTTCGCCATGGCGTTTCGGTCGTGACTGGTAGTGGCAGGGGCAGCGCCGTGCTGCCCATCGAAATTCTGGTCATCGACAATGGTCCGGGCGTGCCGGAGCATATCCTCGACCATCTCTTCAACCCGTTCATCACTGGGAAGCGGGACGGGCAGGGGCTCGGCCTGGCACTGGTCGACAAGCTGGTGCGCGACATGAACGGCTTCGTCCAATATGCGCGCGATACCGAAGCAGGGGAATCCAGCTTCAGAATATTGCTTCCGATGGGCATGGCGTCATGAGGGCGTCGGGCGCCATCCTGGTCGTCGATGACGATCCCGCGATCTGCGTCGTCGTCGGCGAAGCGCTGCGGCGGCAGGGGCATAAGGTGAAGACCGCCGCGTCCATTCGCGAACGCGCCGCCCTGATGGACAGTTTTTCGCCCGACGTCCTCATCACTGACGTTATGCTGCCTGATGGCGACGGACTGGACGGCGTGGCCGACATTCTTGAGCGCAACCCTGACCTCAATGTCATCATTCTCTCGGCGCAGAACACGCTCAACACGGCGATCCGGGCCACGGAAAAGGGCGCATTCGAATATCTGCCCAAGCCGTTCGACTTGAATGAACTGACGCGCGCCGTTTCCGACGCGCTCGGCACGCGCGCTGCCGCAGAAGGAGCGGATGATCAGGGTGATCTGCCTCATGATGGATTGCCCCTCGTAGGCCGTTCGCCTGCGATGCAGGAAGTCTATCGCACTATCGCGCGCGTTTTGTCCAACGATCTGTCGATCCTGGTACTGGGGGAATCGGGAACCGGAAAGGAACTGGTCGCTGAAGCGATTCACAGCCTGGGAAAACGCCGGACCAAGCCCTTCATTGCGATCAACATGGCCGCAATCCCGCGCGAACTGATCGAGGCGGAGCTGTTCGGTTATGAAAAGGGCGCCTTTACCGGGGCGCATGCCAGGACTGCCGGTAAATTTGAAAAGGCGCAGGGTGGCACACTGTTTCTCGACGAGATTGGGGACATGCCGATGGAAGCACAAACGCGCCTGCTGCGCGTGCTGCAATCGGGTGAAGTCACGACCGTGGGTGGCTCAAAGCCAGTCAGAGTGAACGTCCGGATCATCGCGGCGACCAACAAGCATCTGCCACAACTGATTGAAGATGGGCGTTTTCGGCAGGACCTTTATTACCGGCTGAATGTCGTCCCGATCGCGCTGCCGCCTCTGCGTGAACGGCGAGAGGATGTGATCCTTTTAGCGCGCCATTTTCTGGAACGCGCCGCGCAGGATGGGCTGCCCCGCAAGGCGCTGGCCGATGACGCCGCGCAATTGCTGATGGCATGGCATTGGCCAGGCAATGTCCGCGAACTGCAGAATATGATGCAGCGACTGTCCGTGCTGAGCCGGGAAAATGTCATCACGGCCGACATATTGCGGCATATGCTGCCGATCGAACATGGGCCCGCCGACACTATCGCGCCGACCGACCAACTGGTGCATGCGGTCCGGGACTGGGCAAAGCGGCAATTGGGTATCGGCATCACCCGGCCGCAACGGGCGCTGCATGATGATCTGCTCGCAGTGGTAGAGCCAGTCCTGCTGGAGGAGGTGCTGTCCAGTGTGGATGGCAACCAGATCCGGGCTGCCGGCTTGCTCGGTATCAATCGCAACACGTTGCGCAAGAAGCTGACCGATTACGGCCTTGATCCCCTGCAGCTTCGCATGGGCGACTGACTCTGATCAGATCCCTTGGCAGGACGAAGTGACGGGTGGCATCGACCAGCGACGGCGCTCCGATGAAATACTGTGTTTGAACGGGCACGGGCTTGTTGTAACAAAGCCACTATGAACGGCGCGAATATCCTCCCCAGGCGGGCCGCAGCGTGGCGGAGGCTGATGCCGGCCTTCCTGCGCGGCGGGCGTCTGGCAGCGTTGGTGGAAGGGGTCACACTCGCGCTATTCCTGGGCATGGCGGGGCTGACCTACCATTTGCTGTCCGGCAGCGGTCAATCCTACACCTTGCTGACGCCCCCGATCGTCGCGCTGTTGCTCGTCGCGAACCTGGTGCCTGCTATCGCCTTGCTGGTTCTGCTCGGGCGCCGCGTCGCCAAACGCCGGGCCAGCGCGTCGGCGATCGGCAGCGACGGGCAATTGCATGTGCGGCTCGTCGCGATCTTCTCGATTGTCGCGAGCGTGCCGATGCTGCTGGTCGTCATATTCGCGTCGCTATTGTTCCAATATGGCGTGCAATTCTGGTTTTCCGACAGCGCGCGGGGGATGCTGCAAAATGCGAGCGACCTGGCGCGCGGCTATTATGAACAGAATCTGCGCGAGGTACGCGACGAGACGCTGACCATGGCTGGTGATCTTCGCGATTATCTGAGCCAGACCGACGTCTCCAGCCCGCGGTTTGCGGAAGGCTATATCTACCAAGTCGTCACGCGAAAGCTGAACCGGTCGGCCATTATCGAGGTGGGAAAGGACGGGATCGCCCGCACCGCCGCGACCGTCGATCCGGAAAATCGCCCGGTGTCGGAAATGCTGCCAGCCAGCGTTGTGCGGCGACTGGCGGCCGGGGAGGATATTGTGGTGCAGGCGCGCCCCAATCAGGTCGAGGCCGTGACCCTGCTCTATCCCAATAGCAAGGTCTATCTCTACGCCACGCGCAACGCCGGCACGTCATCCTTCTCCAACGTGGAGCGGGCGCAAAAGGTGATTGCCGACTATGATCTGTTCGCGGCGCAATCGCGCGCGCTTCAGTTGCGCTTCAACGTGGCCTTGTTCGTCGGCTCATTGCTGCTGGTCGGGATCGCCGTCTATATCGCCCTGGCAGTGGCCGACTGGATGGTGCGCCCGGTCAATGAGTTGGTGACGGCCGCGCGGCGCATTACTGCCGGTGATTTGTCGGCCCGCGTCACCAGTCCGCTGAGCCGCGACGAAATCGGCACGCTTGCGTCGGCCTTCAACCGGATGACGCAGCGCCTGGAAGCGCAAACCGGCGCCTTGGTGGCAGCCAATAGTCAGTTGGACGAACGCCGCGCCTTCATCGAAGCCATCCTGTCGGGCGTCAGTGCAGGCGTCCTGTCAGTGGACCTGGAGGGCGTGATCCTGCTCCTCAACAGCTCGGCAGCGGCCATTTTGGTGGGAGAGGAGGATGATCCGGTCGGCAGGAGGCTGGCAGATATTTCTCCCGAACTGGCGGATTTTGTGGCGTCGGGTGAGGACGCCGGCATTGTACAGGTGCGCGCCCATGGGGATGTCCGAACCCTGGCCGTGAAGCTGGCCGCCGATGCGTCGCGCCACATCCTCACCTTTGATGATATTACTCAGCAGCTGTCGGACCAACGCCGTGCCGCCTGGTCCGACGTCGCACGCCGGATCGCCCACGAAATCAAGAACCCCCTGACCCCCATTCAGCTGGCCGCCGAACGACTCCAGCGGCGCTATGCCGATGAGGTGACCAGCGACAAGGCGACGTTCAGCCGTCTGACCGGCACCATCGTGCGCCAGGTTGGCGATCTTCGGCGGATTGTCGACGAATTTTCCTCTTTCGCGCGGATGCCAAAGCCTGTCTTCCGCCGCGAGGCGATTGGCGACATTGCCCGCCACGCCCTGTTCCTCCACGAAGTAGCCCATCCCGACATTCGATTTGAATATGTGGCGGACGATAGCGACTTGGAACTGGTCTGTGATCGCCGCCAGCTAGGGCAGGCGCTCACGAATATAGTAAAGAATGCCGTTGAAGCCATTGAACCTAAATCCGCATCTGAAACGGGCGGTCCGCGAGGGCATGTCTGCATGGCGCTTTCCCAAGACGGGGAGGACATTGTCATCACGGTTCGCGATGATGGCATTGGCCTGCCGCCCGAACGGGATCGCATCCTGGAGCCCTATATGACGACGCGAACCAAAGGCACGGGTCTGGGCCTCGCCATCGTCAAGAAGATTGTCGAAGAACATCTTGGTGAAATCCGCTTTGACGATGCCGAAGGCGGCGGCGCATGCGTGACCCTGCGATTTGCCGCAGGGGCACTGGAAAAATTGGAAGAGGGGCAGCCGTCAGCGCTGCCAAAAGGAAAAGTGACGGCCCATGGCGCTTGATATTCTGATTGTCGACGATGAAGAGGATATTCGCGATCTCGTCGCGGGTGTGCTTGAAGATGAGGGCTTTACCACACGCACAGCCGCGAACAGCGACAGCGCGATCGACGCGCTGGATTCCCGCCGTCCTTCGCTGGTGCTGCTCGACGTCTGGCTCCAGGGATCGCGCATGGATGGTCTGGAGTTGCTCGATGAGATCAAGCGACGCGACCCGACGGTCCCGGTGTTGATGATTTCGGGCCATGGCAATATCGACACCGCCGTCGCCGCCATCCGCAAGGGCGCGGCCGACTTCATCGAAAAGCCGTTCGAGGCGGATCGCCTGCTCCACCTCGTCGCGCGCGCTACGGAGACGGAGCGGCTGCGCCGCGAGAATCAGGTCTTGCGCGCGCGCTTTGGGCAGGATGATGAACTGACCGGGACGTCGGCCGCCATCAACGGCGTTCGCGCCACCATCAAGAAGGTTGCCGGGACGGGCAGCCGCGTGCTGATTTCCGGCCCGGCCGGCGTCGGGAAGGAAGTGGCCGCGCGCATGCTGCACAGCTGGAGCGGACGCGCCGACTCGCCTTTCATCATCGTTGCCGCCGCGCGCATGGACCCGGACCGGGTCGAGGAGGAGTTGTTCGGCATTGAGGATCCGAGCGGGTTGGTGCGCCCCGGTTTCCTGGAACAGGCGCATGGCGGCACGCTCTATCTCGACGAAATCGCTGATATGCCGCTCACCACGCAGGGCAAGATATTGCGCGTGTTGACGGACCAGAGCTTCACCCGTGTGGGTGGCCAGCGTCAGGTCAAGGTCGACGTGCGCGTCATATCGTCCACGGCGCTCAATCTGGCGACGGAAATCGAGGAGAGACGATTCCGGGAGGATCTCTTCTACCGCCTCAATGTCGTGCCTCTGGCTATTCCGCCCTTGTCCGAGCGTCGCGACGATATTCCGCCGCTGGTCGAACATTATCTCGCTAGATTTGCCGCCGATCGCCGCGTTCCCCCGCCTGAAATCGCAAGTGACGCTATGGCGGCCCTGCAAGCCAACGAATGGCCCGGCAATGTCCGTCAACTACGCAATGTCATAGAACGCACGATGATCCTGGCGCCGGGTGACCGGATCGGGCGTATCGAGCTTGATATGCTGCCATCGGAATTGACCAGCGACAGCGGCGGGGAGGGGATCGGTCAATCGGCGATCATGGGCGCCCCCCTTCGAGAAGCGCGCGAGAGTTTCGAGCGCGAATATCTGCGCATTCAGATCCGCCGCTTTTCCGGCAACATCTCGCGTACGGCGACCTTCATCGGCATGGAAAGATCTGCGCTGCATCGCAAGCTCAAGTTGCTGGGCATTACCGAAGACAAGGACTAGCGAGCGGGATTGCCGGTGGACGGCTCTTCGCAATTGCGGTAAAACTCGTGCGTCTCCGGTCCGCGGAGGCAGGCAAGACGCCCTGCTTAAGGGCGCGACGAGCGGGTAACGTCCCGCCAAGAATATAGGACTGGCGACGACCATGGCCGATAAAGTGAACAATTTGCAGGATATTTTCCTGAACAGCCTGCGCAAGAGCAAGACCCCGGTGACCATGTTCCTGGTAAAGGGCGTAAAGCTGCAAGGCATCATCACCTGGTTCGACAATTTTTCCGTGCTGCTGCGTCGTGATGGGCAGTCGCAACTGGTGTACAAGCATGCCATTTCGACGGTCATGCCTGCCCAGCCGATGGACCTGACCGACCTGCGCAAGTCCAGCGATGGCAACGGCAAGCCGAAGCTGTTGCAGGAAATCTTCCTGTCGGCCGTTCGTAAATCGGGCAGCCCGGTGACGATGTTCCTCGTCAACGGCGTGATGCTGCAGGGTGAGATTGCCGCTTTCGACCTGTTTTGCATGCTGCTGGAGCGCGACGGCATGGTTCAATTGGTCTACAAGCACGCTATTTCGACGGTCCAGCCACTCCATGCGCTCGACCTTACCGGCGAAAATGAGCAGGACGACTGATCGTCACGCTATCTGCCTTTCATTGACGATGCTCCCGTTCGACCGGCGCTCCAGTCCCTCATGCTGGTCGCTGCACGGACGGGAGCATCTCGCATTCTAGAGCGTTAGATCCAGCATGGCAGTCTTTAATCGCGATTCGCAGGACGAAGTATCGCGTGGCGCACGTGCGATCGTCGTCCACGCAGAAACCCGCGGACTGGATCGCCGGGACAGCGATGCCCGGTTGGAAGAAGCGCGGGGTCTGGCGCTTGCTATCGGCATCGACGTGCGCGCCGCACAGGCATTTCGCGTGCGCGACCTCAAGCCCGCAACCCTGTTCGGCAGCGGCCAGGTGGACCAGATTGCGACGCTTGCGCGGCAGGAAGACGCCGAGCTGATCATCGTCGACAACAGCCTGTCACCGGTTCAGCAAAGCAATCTGGAAAAGGCATGCGAAGCCAAGGTCATAGACCGTACCGGCCTCATTCTTGAAATTTTCGGCGAACGTGCCGCGACCAATGAGGGGCGGTTGCAGGTAGAATTGGCCCATCTTGACTATCAGGCTGGCCGGTTGGTGCGCAGCTGGACGCACCTTGAGCGGCAGCGCGGCGGCTTTGGGTTTCTGGGCGGTCCGGGCGAAACGCAGATCGAGGCCGACCGGCGGATGATCCGCGATCGCATGGCCAAGATTCGGCGCGAACTAGACCAGGTGACACGCACGCGGGGGCTTCATCGCGCGCGTCGGCAGCGCGCGCCTTGGCCGGTCATTGCGCTGGTCGGCTATACCAATGCTGGAAAATCGACGCTTTTCAATCGGCTGACTGGCGCTGACGTCATGGCGGAAGATTTGCTTTTCGCGACGCTTGATCCGACGATGCGGCAGATAGCGTTGCCCGGCTTGGACAAGGCGATCCTGTCCGACACCGTGGGTTTCGTGTCGGACCTTCCCACCCAGTTGATTGCCGCTTTTCGCGCGACGCTCGAAGAAGTCCTGTCCGCAGACCTCATCGTCCATGTGCGCGACATCGCGCATCCCGACAGCGAAGCCCAGCGCGACGACGTACTGGAAGTTCTTGGCGAATTGGGCGTCGCCGGCGAAGGCGCGCTCGATCGCGGGGAGGGGGACCCGGCACCGCCCCCAATGATCGAGGCATGGAACAAGCTGGATCTCCTGGACGAAGAAGCCGCAGAATTGATCCAGGAGCAGGCGGCGCGGCGCGAGAACGTCGTCATCCTTTCCGCGCTGACCGGCGAGGGGGTCGATAGACTACAGCGCATGATCAGCGATCACATGACGTGCGGGGCGAAAGTGTATGACCTCCGCATTCCCGTATCCGACGGCGCAGCGCTGGCTTGGCTGCATGAACATGGCGAAGTGCTACACTCGACCATAAGCGCCGACGTCATGAATGTCGAGGTGCGGCTTTCGGACGCGACATTCGCGCGTTTTGCAAAAGCGCATATTTGAGAGGGTAGGGCAGCTAATTTCTGCCCGCCACGATCTTAGGTCAAATTTTTCTCGACGACGGTGATAGCTGCGTCAAGCGCCGGAGCGCGCTCGCAGCGATTGTCACACGCCGCCTGTTGCTTCCGCAATCGCGCGAGAATGTCGTTGGCAGCATCGACATTCCCCAATTTTATTTCCGCAAGCGCCAATCCGCTCAAGGACCCTGGATGATAGTGGAAACCGCGATGCACGCTGCGTTCGAAATATCGGCGCGCGGCATCGGCGTCGCCAAGTCCAAGCTTGGTCACGCCTCGTAAAAAGCGCACATCCTTGCTCGGTGTGCGACCCATCAAGCGGTCCAGAATAGGATCAGCCTCGGCATATTTTCCCTGCGCAACCAATTCACGAGCAAGCTGCAAGGCGCCAACCGGCTTCCGGTCAGGTGGACCACTAAAAGCCCCGTCACCGGAATATGCGGTGCTACTGGAGGAAAGAGTGCCAAAGTCATAACCGGCATTGAAGTTTATGCCGGTTATCCCAGTAACGGCATGCCCTCCCTGAGCGACCGCGGGGCCCGAAATGGCGACAAAGAGCGGCAGAAGGAGCCTCAAGCGCATAGCATTCTCCTTTAATCTCAATGTTCAAGCTATTCCAGGAAGTAGGAGCAGTCAATACTCGTCCAAATTTTCACTAGTTAACCGCCGCTTTAGCGTCTTGTGAAAAGCGGAAGTCTCCCGGGGCTTTTTGGCAATCCGCCACTCTGCTAATAGACTGCTTGGTCCCCCCGGGGGGGGACGATGTTTTGATCTTGGAGAAGCACCGCCGCTGTGTATCTCGCGCTGACGCATTGCCTGTCGACCATTTGGTGAAGTTGTGCATCCTAAGTGCGCATTATGCCGCTGGTTGCGCGAAAAGCCGACTGCTCAAAAGGCGAGAAATATCAGGTAAAGGGATGTGTCAGCGTCATGTCAGACTCATTCTGAGCCAGTCACGACTGATACATGTGATAAAAAAATGCGAAGAAAAATGGTGGACGCACTAGGGCTCGAACCTAGGACCCGCTGATTAAGAGTCAGCTGCTCTACCAACTGAGCTATGCGTCCATCCGGGCGGCGCCGATCATGCCAGCGTTCCGAAGTGGGCGGACTGCTAACAGCGACGGCATGTTTTGCAAACCCCTATTTACAGCTTGTCGTGTTTTTTACCGAAATTGCGATCAGGCCCAGTCACCGGGCCGCCGCTGTCGTCTGCCCGACCGGTCGATGGCCATGATGATGCCGATGCACAGCATAACGGTCAGCATGGACGATCCGCCATAGGACATGAAGGGAAGGGGAATGCCGACGACGGGCGCCAGGCCCATTACCATCATGAGATTGATCGCGACGTAAAAGAAAATGGTGGTGGTGAGGCCCGCGGCGGCCATCCGTGCGAACTTGTCCTGCGTGCGCATGGATACGCGCAGGCCCCAGCGGAACAGGAGCAGGAAAGCCCCGATCATCAGCACGCCGCCCAGCAGGCCCCATTCTTCCGCCATGGTGGCGAACACGAAGTCTGTATGGCCTTCAGGCAGGTAGTCGAGGTGACTCTGCGTGCCTTGCAGGAACCCTTTGCCCCAGATGCCACCTGACCCAATTGCAATTTTCGACTGGCTGATGTGATAACCAGCGCCCAGAGGATCGCTTTCGGGATCGAGGAAAATCAGCACGCGCTTTTGTTGATAATCATGCAGAAAGCTGAAGGCGATAGGGATGGCGGCCGCAACCGTCAGGCCCGAACCGATGAACAGGCGTAACGGCAGGCCTGCCAGGAACATGACCGTGACGCCGCCCGCTGCAATCATCGTTGCGGTGCCAAGGTCGGGCTGCACCAACACCAGCGCCCAGGGCAAGCCGATCAGCACCAATGCCGGCCATATCGCATTCCATCGCCGGATTTCGCCGACTGGTAGCAGCGCATAGAAGCGCGCCACCGTCAGCACGATGATCGGCTTCATGAATTCGGACGGCTGAAGCTGCATGAAGCCCAGATTGATCCATCGCTGGCTGCCGCCCCTTACCCCACCGATCAACTCAACCAGCACCAGTGCGACGAGCACCGCGCCATAGGCCGGAAAGGTATAGCGGGCGAAGACTTCAACGGGGATGCGGCTGAGCACCAGCGCCATGACGGTGAAGATGCAGAAGCGAACTGCCTGATTGGCGGCCCAGGGGAAAATGCTGCCGCCAGCAGAGCTGTACAATACGATGGTGCCGAAGCCGGCGATGGCCAACAACAATGCCAGCACGCGCCAGGGGAATTGAGTGAGGGGTTGCGGAACGATACTCATGGGGCGTCGGCCGCGTCGTTGCCATCTTCTGGCAGGGGAACAGAGGCGTTGGCGGCTTCGGTCGCGTTGGCGGCATTGGAGGCGTCGGCTGCCTCGGGCGGCGGAACCTCGCCCTTTCGGATCGCTTCCGCCATGCGAAAGGCCGCCATCTGCCTATTTTGCCGCTCGGCCGGCGTTCCGCCCCACCCTTTTTCCAGCGTGACCAGCTTTTCCATCGCCCGCTCAGGATCAAACAGATAGGATAGGGTATCGCTGGCGATCATGGGCGCGTCCTCATTGCGGATCAGGTGGCCGCCATGTTCGATGATGCACCCCACTGCATAACGCGGCTTGTCGAAGGGCGCGAAGCCCTGAAACAGGGCATGATCGCGCAGCTTGAAGGCGAGCGAGCTGTTGCCGCGCACCCCGCCGGCGCGTTCCGCCATGGTGATGCGACGCACCTGCGCCGTGCCGGTCTTGCCCGCGATCAGGACGTTCGGGATGTTCATGCGCGCCGCGCCACCGGTGCCGCCGCCATTGACGACGGCGCTCATCGCGTCACGTATGATGACCAGATGGTCCTCGCTCGCGCCGACCAGCGCAGGGTTCGGGCGGGGCGCACCGTAGAGGAAATTGGGCATCAATTGCCGCCCGGTAGCAAGGCGGGCCGCCATTACCGCCATTTGCAGCGGGTTGATCAGCATATATCCCTGACCGATGGTGGCGTTCACCGTGTCATAGACCTGCCATTTCTGATTATATTTCCGTTCTTTCCAGGCAGGGTCTGGCACCGTGCCGTAACTTTGGCTGGGGAAGGGCAGATCGAAGCGCTGACCCATGCCGACACGATGGGCCATGTTGGCGATGCGGTCCATCCCGATCCGCTGCGCCATCTGATAGAAGTAAATGTCGCAGCTCTGGGCGATTGCCCCGCGCATGTTGAGCGGGCCATGGCCGCGCCTTTTGTGGCAGTGGAACAGCGTGTTGCCGACCCGGATTGCGCCGCCGCAGCTGATCGTTTCCTGCGGCCCGACGCCCGCCTCCAGCAGCGCCAGCGCGACCATCGGCTTGACGGTGGAGCCGGGCGGATACAGCCCCTGCAACGTCTTGTTGCGCAATGGAACATGATCGTCCTGGGACAGCATGTTCCATTCCAGATGGCTGATCCCGTCGGAAAAACTGTTGGGATCGAAACTGGGCATGGACGCCATGGCCAACACGTCGCCATTCTGACAATCCAGCACGACGACGGCGCCGCTTTGCGTCGCCAGGCGCCGGCCGGCATATTCCTGCAAACCAGCGTCGATGGTAAGCTTGATCGAACGGCCAGGAGTGTCCGGCCGGGTGGTCAGTTCGCGCACGATCTTGCCGCGCGCCGTGACTTCGACACGCTTTGCGCCAGGCTTGCCGGTGAGATGCCGGTCGAATGCCTTTTCCAGTCCGTCCTTGCCGACCTTGAAGCCTGGCGTGATGAGCAGCGGGTCCTTGCGCTCCTTATATTCCTCGGCCGTGGCGGCGCCGACATAGCCCAGCAGATGGCCGACCGTCGCTCCGGCCGGGTAATAGCGGGAGAATCCCTGGCTGGGCGCGACGCCGGGCAGGTCGGGCAGGCGCACGCTCACCGCAGCGAACTGATCATAGGTCAGCTTGTCGGCGACCTGCACCGGGCGGAAGCCAGCGGATTTTTCCAGTTCATCGCGGATGCGGTCGACTTCATCCGCCTCCAGGCTGAGCAGTTGCGCGAGGTGGCGGATCGTGCCGTCTGCATCGACCATCCGCTGGGGGATGAGGTCGACGCGAAAATCGGTGCGATTGTTCGCCAGCGGCTTGCCATGCCGGTCGAGAATCCAGCCGCGCCTGGGAGGTATCAAAGTGAGGTTGACGCGGTTGCTTTCGGACAGGGCGGTATAATGTTCGTTTTCCGCTACGCTGATCCACGCCATCCGCCCGATCAGCATGGCGCCGATAGCGCCCTGCAATCCACCCACCACCATCGCGCGGCGGGTGAAGGTGAAGGTCTGGCTGGCTTCGGTGACGGGCTTTCGCTTGGACGGAAACTTCATGCCATGACGCGCCAGCGATCGATCCGCGCGCACTGCCGGACTATGAAGGGAAAAAGCAGCATCGACCAGAGCATTTGCGGCGCGACCAAAAGCAATTCTACGCGGCCCCCGCCCGTGATCCGGGCGAAGAACCATCCACCAATGAGGCAGAAGATAATGGCAAGACAGGCAATTAACCAGTCCTGCCGATAACTGCGCCATACCAGCCGATGCTCGAACGCATCGACGCCGATCAGGGTTACGGTCCACAGGAACATGGCCGATCCGATAGGCTGCCCGCTCATCAGGTCATCGAATAGGCCGAGCGGCAGGCCGATCCATGCCCGCCACAGTTCCGGACGCAACAGACGCCAGGCCAGCAGCAACAGCAGGCCAAAAGGCGGCAGGACGGGGGACTGAGCGATAAGGGGCAGCGCCGTCAGGGATGACCCCAGCATGACCACGATCACCGGCGTTCCGGCAAGGCGAAAGCGGCCCGGGTGACGCCCAAGCCGCGGCACATGGTGGAGGTGCGGGTCGATCACGGCGCGCTCGCATTGCCAGACGGCGTATCTCCCGCTGGCGCGACGGCCGGGTCCTGCCGCGTGACCACCTCTTCAAAGGCGCGTTCGACCACGACCGCGTCGATGCGCGAAGGGTTGGCCAGCGGGAAGCCCCAGGCGATTTCGCCCTGGACCCGGACAACGACAGCGACAGGAATATTGGGCTGGTAGATGCCGCCGATGCCGGACGTCACCAGCAGGTCACCGGGCCTGAACGGGTTGCGACCAGCCGACAAGGCGCGGATTTCCAGCGACCCGTCGCCCGCACCGGTGGAAATGGCCGGCACGCTGTCATTGGCGCGGCGAACGGGGACGATGTTCCCTGTGTCCGTCAGCAGCAATACTTCGGACGTGTTGGGTGTCGTGCTGTCGATCCGCCCCACCAGCCCTTCGGCCGCGCGCACGGGCATGCCGGGGCGGACGCCCTGCCAGCGTCCGGCGTTGAGGCGGGCGAAACGACGGGTGCTGCCGGAACTGGAGCTGATGAGCCGCGCCGTCAGCAGGTCGCTCTGATCCTCGTCCACCAGCTTCAGCAGCCGTTTCAACCGCGCATTTTCCTGCGCGATGGCGCGCGCTTCGATGATGCGGTTGCGATTTGTCTCTACTTGGCGGCGCAACGCGACATTTTGCGAACCCGCACGCCAATAGGCGGCCAGCACCTCATCAACGGAGCTGATGCCGCTCACCATATTCTTCAGCCCGACCGATATCGGCCGCGTCGCTTCGGCCGTCACCGTGCGCAGGCCAGCAAAGCCGGTCGGATCGAATATCGCGATCACGACCAGCAGCAGGCCCGCTACAGCGCCGACGACCGCGACGACATAGCTTGCAAACAGGCTATATTGCGCCTTCCGGTTGATGCCGGGGCGGCGGCTGGGTGGCCGCGCCATGTGCGGTCCCCCTCAATCAGGCGGTCTGAAGCACGCCCCGGAAGATCGGATCCTCCATCGCGCGGCCGGTGCCGATCGCAACGCAGGTCAGTGGATCTTCCGCGATGGTGACGGGCAGGCCGGTTTCATCGCGCAGTTCATCGTCCAGACCCTGGAGCAGCGCGCCGCCGCCGGTCAGAACGATGCCCTGGTCGACAATGTCGGCTGCCAGTTCCGGCGCTGTGTTTTCCAGAGCGATGCGCACGCCTTCGACGATGGTGCTGATGGGTTCGGCCAGCGCGTCGGCAATCTGGCCCTGGTTGATCGAGATTTCCTTGGGAACGCCGTTGACGAGGTCGCGGCCCTTGATGTGGATGGTTTCGCCCACGCCATCTTCGGGCGGCTGGGCGACACCAAACTGCTTCTTGATCCGTTCCGCCGTCGCCTCACCAATCAGCAGATTGTGGTGGCGGCGCACGAAGGAGACGATCGCTTCGTCCATCTTGTCGCCGCCGACGCGAGCCGATGTGGTGTAGGCCAGGCCACGAAGGGAAAGCACGGCAACCTCCGTCGTGCCGCCGCCAATGTCGACCACCATGGAGCCGATCGGTTCGGTGACGGGCATGTCGGCGCCGATCGCGGCGGCCATCGGTTCCTCGATCAGGAAAACCTGGCTGGCGCCCGCGTTGCTGGCCGCATCACGGATGGCGCGGCGTTCGACGCTGGTCGATCCCGATGGCACGCAGATCACGATTTCGGGCGCGCGCCAGGGGCTGTGCTTGCCACCATGCACCTTGGTGATGAAATGCTTGATCATCTGTTCGGCGACGTCGATGTCGGCGATGACGCCATCGCGCAGGGGGCGGATGGCCTCGATCGAATCCGGGGTCTTGCCCATCATCAGCTTGGCATCTTCGCCCACGGCCTTCACCCGCTTGACGCCGTTAAGCGTTTCCACCGCGACGACCGACGGTTCATTGAGCACGATACCACGGCCGCGCACATAGACGACCGTGTTCGCGGTGCCGAGGTCGATGGCCATATCCTGAGAGGAGAATTTCAAGAGACGCGAAAAGATCGACATGCCTTATCCTGTTTCGCCCGCCGTCCCCGTGAGGCAAAAGGGGCCGGTCGGATTACGGTTCGCTTGGCCACTTGCCCGGCGTCCTTGCGCCTTGCGGTGCAAAAAAACTTTGAGTTCGCGGCTCGCGGAGAGCGCTCGCTTGGGCTAGTCACTAATCAATGTCAATACGCCGTCTGCCCGAACATCTGGTCAATCGTATCGCTGCCGGTGAAGTGGTCGAAAGACCCGCCAGCGCGCTGAAGGAAATCGTCGAAAATGCGCTGGATGCAGGCGCGCGCCGCATTGCGGTGCGGCTGGCCAATGGCGGATTGGACCGGATCGAAGTGACCGACGATGGCTGCGGCATGGATTCGGCCGAAATGGCGCTGGCGCTCGAGCGCCACGCGACATCGAAGCTGCCCGACGATGCGATCGAGAATGTGGCGACGCTTGGTTTTCGGGGCGAAGCGCTGCCATCCATCGCCAGCGTGGCGCGGCTGTCGATCGACAGCCGCCGACGCGGCGCGGATGGATGGAATCGGACGGTCGATAACGGGCAACTGGTGGCGGAAGGCCCGACCGCACTGCCGCCCGGCACGCGCATCGCCGTCGAGCAGCTTTTCGCCAAGGTGCCGGCGCGCCGGAAATTCCTGCGTTCACCCAAGGCCGAATATGCCGCGTGCCTCGATTGCATCCGGCGGTTGGCCATGGCGCATCCGGCCGTCGCCTTTTCCGTCGAGCATGACGGCCGCCGGGTACTGGGTGTTCAGGAGGGCGAGGCGCGCGAAGACAGGGTCGCCGCGCTGACCGATCGTCAACTGGCTGACAATCATGTCATCGTCAGCCTGGAGCGGGAGGGCGTTCGCCTGTCCGGCGTGGCGTCCCTGCCCACCTACAATCGTGGGGTGGGCGATCATCAATATCTGTTCGTCAACGGCCGACCGGTGAAGGACAGGCTGTTGATCGGGGCGCTGCGGGGCGCCTATGCCGACATGCTGGCGCGCGACCGGCATCCGGTGGTCGCCCTGTTCCTGGATGTCCCGGCGCAGGAGGTGGACGTCAATGTCCATCCGGCCAAGACCGAAGTGCGTTTTCGCGATCCGGCGTTGATCCGCGGTATGATCGTGTCCGGCTTGCGGCGCGCGCTGGATGCCGAGGGGTTTCGCGCGGTGCAGCATGCCGATCCGGCAGGACTTTCGGCCTGGCGGCCTGAGCCGGTATCGCCGACACCGATCGGCGCAATGCCGATCTTCGAGGCAGCCGGGCAGCCCGTCAGCTACAATCCGTTGTTCCAGACGGTCGCCGATCGCCGCGCGGCTTTTCAGGCGCCGTTGCCTCAGGCCCGCGCGGAACCGGCCGCCGCGCCTGCGCCGGAAGGCGCGAGTTTTCCCTTGGGCGTGGCGCGGGGTCAGGTGGCGCGGACCTATATCGTGGCCGAGGCGGAGGATGGGCTTGTCATCGTCGATCAGCATGCTGCGCATGAACGGCTGACGCTGGAGCGGATGCGGCGCGCCATGGAGGGGCAGGGCGTCGCCGCCCAGGCGTTGTTGCTGCCCGAAGTCGTGGAACTGGACGAACCTGCCTGCGACCGGCTGGAGGCGCGCGCCGGCGAGTTGCGCGAGTTCGGGCTGGAACTGGAGCGCTTTGGCCCGTCAGCGATGCTGGTGCGCGCAGCGCCCGCGATGCTCGGACAATCGGACGTGCATGGGCTGGTGACGGATCTCGCCGACGATCTGGTGGCCTATGACAGCGCCTTGTCGCTGAAAGAACGGCTGGATCTGGTCGCCGCGACGATGGCCTGCCACGGGTCTGTGCGCGCCGGCAGGATGCTGAGCGTCGCGGAAATGAACGCTCTGCTGCGCGAGATGGAAGTGACGCCCCGATCCGGTCAGTGCAATCATGGCCGCCCGACCTGGGTGAAGCTGGGCCATGGCGACATCGAAAAACTGTTCGGGCGAAAATAGCAGCGGGTTCAGGCCGGGCGGGTGCGCCACATGGCGATGGGGATCATTGTCATCACCGGTTCGTCATGTTGGTTGAAGATCGTCACCTTGTTGCGGACGATGCCCATTTCCGGACGTGTGAGCGATGCCTTCTTGTCGATTACTTCCGTGTGGCCGCGCAGCGTGTCGCCGGGGCGCACGGGACGCAGCCAGCGCAATTCATCAACGCCCATGGCGCCAAGGCTGGCCGCCTGCCGTTCAGGGTTTGCCTGCATGTGGGCGACGAACATCTTCATGAACAGGGCGGTCGTGTGCCAGCCGCTGGCGGACAGGGTGCCGAAATGGGTCTGCGCCGCCGCCTCGTCGGACAGGTGAAAAGGCTGCGGGTCGTATTCCGACGCGAACGCGATCACCTCCTCACGGGAAATGGTGAGCGGGCCAAATTCGAAACTGTCGCCAATTTCCAGGTCTTCGAAATAATGCGGGTCCTGCGCCATCGTCCGTCTCCTTGTCGGCAATGGCGTAGGAGGAGTTTCCGTTTACGTCAATGTCAGGCTATCGTCAGCGATGCCTGTCCGTGCGGCACCGTGATGCTGGCGCGCGTGGCAATATCGCCATCCGGCGTGGACACGCGATCCATAACGCGAAACTGCGTGGTCCAGGCGTCGGGCGTCACGTCGCAAATCAGATAGCCGCGCTGGTCATTGATGAATTTGAGCTGCGCATTATCGCGCAGCAACATGTCGCTGCCAGCGCGCAGGTCCGACCCGTCGCCGCCCGACGAAATGGATGTCGACACAAACTCCACCGCCACCGGCTTGTCGCCGCTTTCCAGCAGACCGGCATAATTTTGATGCTCGTCCCCGGTCAGCACCACGACATTGTCGAGACCGCGCATCTTCGCCAGCAGCCGGTCGCGTGGCACGCGATAGGCCGCCCATGTGTCCATATTGTAGATGGCTTCCTTTTCGTCGGCATAGCGCCGGCGATCGAGCGACATCATCATCACCTGCTGCGCCAGGCAGTTCCATCGCGTCTTGCCGCGGGTCAGGTTGCGAGTCAGCCAGCCTTCTTCCTCAGGCGACAGCACTTGCGCCTTGCCGTCGTCCATGGCCGCGCAAAAGGGCTTGAAGCCATCGCCGCAGGGCTGGTCGCTGCGGAAAGAGCGGGTATCCAGAAAGTCGATGGAGAGCAGGTCGCCTGCGCGCGCTTCCCGATATATGTCGGTGATGATGCCGTTGTGGGGCAGCATCGCGGCGCGGACGGGCATATATTCATACCAGGCTTGCAGCCCGGCCTGCCGGCGCAAACGGAATATCT
Source organism: Sphingobium lactosutens DS20 (assembly GCF_000445105.1). Lineage (GTDB taxonomy): Bacteria > Pseudomonadota > Alphaproteobacteria > Sphingomonadales > Sphingomonadaceae > Sphingobium > Sphingobium lactosutens. The sequence continues at coordinate 111,302 of NZ_ATDP01000082.1, forward strand.
CGGCGGGCGACTGATCACGCCCGTCAATGTCACCGACCCAGTTATTCTGGACTTCATGATCGTCGAAGGTCGGAAACCAGCTGTGCATGGCGCGCGCGGACTGGAGGTCATAGTCGCTCAGATATTGGGCATAGCGCAACCGATAGTCAGCCAGGTCGAAACAATCCTGGCCGATATGATGGCGGACCTGATCGACGGGCAGGCCATCCTTGTCATAATCCGGTCCGCGCTGCTTATATTCGTAGATGAAGTCGCCATAATGATAGACGAAGGCGAGGTCATCCTCCTTGGCCAGATGGCGGAAGGCGGTGAAATAGCCGTCCTCGTAATTCTGGCATCCAGCGACGCCGAATTTGAGGCGGGCGGGGCTGGCGGACGTTAGCGGCAATGTCCGCGCGCGGCCGCGCATCGACCGGTCGCCCCCCAGCGTGAAGCGATACCAATAGGGCCGATCGGGCTGGAGCCCTGTGACTTCGACATGGACGCTGTGGCCAAGTTCCGGTCGCGCGATCGCCTCACCCTTGGCGATGATGGTTTTGAACCGGTCATCGCCCGCGACTTCCCATGATACCGGCAACGCCACCATCGGCATGCCGCCATGCGCTTCGAATGGCTCGGGCGCGAGCTTTGTCCAGATGACGAAGCCGTCGGGCGCTGGATCGCCGGACGTGACGCCCAGCGCGAAGGGATAGCCGGCAAACCAGCTTTGCGCACGGACGATGGCCGGCGCGCCGATCAGCGGCGTCGAAGAAGCGATGGTGAGAAGCTGGCGGCGCGTGAACATGATCGGTCCTTTATGGCGCGACGATGCTGGAAAGGGCGGCGGGGTCGCCATCGGACGGACGGGGCGCAATCCCGATCAGCCGCGCGAGCAGCGGATAGACATCCACATTGGTGAAGGCAGGAGCGGGAGTCGCCCCCTTCACAAAGGCCGGGCCGTTGGCGATGAACAGCGCCTGCATTTCGGGCGCCTGATTGTCCCAGCCATGGCTGCCACCCGATCTGGGCTTTGTGGGCATCGTCGCCTGCACTTCCCAGCCGGTTTGCCCAAGACAGAAATAGGGGGGGATACGCCGATGGGTGCCGTAATGGAAGCGAGGCGGAATCTCGCTCTTGCGCCAGCATTGCATATGGGGGTGGGGCTTTAATAGCGCGGCCTCAAGGGCCTTTTCATGGCCGGGCAGGGCAGCCAGGGTCGCGTACGGCCCGCTTTCGACAACCCGATAATCCGCAGGGTTGGCGACCCTGTCGAGCGCCACCACGCGGTCGCTGGAGTTGGCCGCCATGCCGTGATCCGCCACGATGACGAGGTTCGCCGGCTGGCCCATCGCCTTCAGGCCGTCGAGCAGATCGCCGATGCGCGCGTCTACCTCCGCCAGCGCGCTGGTCGTTTCAGGCGCATCGGGGCCGTAGATATGCCCGGCCGTATCGACGGTGTCGAAATAGAGCGTCACGAATTTGGGACGGATATCGGCGGGACGGCGGAGCACGTCGAGCACCATGTTGACCCGTTGCGTCCCGTCGATCGCCTGATTGAACTGCGCCCAGTCGCTGGGGCGCGTGCCCCCGGTGATGGCATAGGGCCAGGCCTGTTCCTTTGTGCCGCCCCAGGGCACGTTGGAACCAGGCCAGAACATCGTGGCCGTGCGCACGCCAGCTTTTTCCGCCGTCACCCAGATCGGTTCGGCCTCGTTCCACCAATAGGGGTCATCGCTCGCCATGGTGAACTTGTCGTCAGGGCGGCTGGCATCCTCCATGCTGTTGGCGACGATGCCGTTGCGATCGGGCCGGTCCCCCGTCACGATCGCCCAATGATTGGGGAAGGTCTTTGTCGGGAAAGAGGGGCGCATGGACGCCTGGACGCCGTCAGCGGCGAGCGCGGCAAGATGCGGCGTGACCCCCCGCGCAAGATAGTCGGACCGGAAGCCGTCGATCGACACCAATATGGTGACGGGTGCGCGCTGTTCCGCTGTCGCCACAGTAGCGCCAGGCTGCGAGGGGACCGTGGCGCAGGCGCCGAGGCAAAGGAGGGCAGGAGCAAGGAAGGACAGACGAAACATGGCGACTCTATTTTTATCAAGAGATATGCGCCGCGCTTAGCAGCAAGGATGTGATGGTAAAGTGACCGATTGTCCCAGCCTGTCAGATCAGATGATCGCGAAGGGCGAGCCATTGGTTCCGCTTCGCTTCCCGCGAGAGGCTGGCATAGGCGCCCGAGGTCGAGGGAAGGTCAAGCAGCGCGACGCCGGGGCGATCCGCCAATTGCCTGCGGCCATGCAGGGCGGCTGTCTTCCCATTGAAAGCGATGGCGCGAAGATCGGGAAGGCGGTCCACGAAATCGACCAGATTGCGCAGATCAGCCTGGCGGATGCTGCTGTCGAGACTGCCGTCCCGCTGGGCGCTTTCCATCACATCCCACAGGCCGACGCCATGCGCGCGGAGCCGTTTGAGGCGCATGGCATAGGGCTGTGCCCGCAAATTTTCGCCGACAACGTCGCCGATCAGCTGCCAGAAGGCATTACCGCGATGGGCATAATATTCGCCCTGCCGGATCGACGCATCGCCCGGCAGGCTGCCCAGGACCAGCACGCGGGTTGCGGCATCGACGCTGGGCGGGAAGGCGAATTTCAGCGGCATCTTCTAGCTCGTCACCCCAGCGGAAGCTGGGGTCTCAGGCGGTGACGCGTAGCCGCCTGAGATGCCAGCCTGCGCTGGCATGACGGGAAATGTTCAAACATTGAAGCGGAACAGCATGATGTCGCCGTCCTGGGTGACATAATCCTTGCCTTCGGAGCGCCACTTGCCCGCTTCCTTGGTCCCGGCTTCGCCATTATACTGGACATAATCGGCATAGGCCATGGTTTCGGCGCGAATGAAGCCCTTTTCGAAATCGGTGTGGATCGCGCCGGCGGCCTGGGGCGCCTTGCTCCCCTTGGCCACAGTCCAGGCTCGGGCTTCCTTTGGCCCCACGGTGAAGAAGGTGATGAGGCCGAGCAACTCGTATCCTGCGCGAATGATGCGGGCGAGGCCGGCTTCGGTGAGGCCGAGCGCTTCGAGATATTCAGCGCGTTCTTCGACCGGCATGGTCACGAGTTCTGCTTCGATCGCAGCCGACACGATCACCGCCTTGGCATTTTCGGCCGCTGCCTTTTCGAACACGCGGGCGCTGTGGGCGTTGCCGGTGGCCGCGCTTTCTTCCTCGACATTGCAGACATAGAGGACGGGCTTGGACGTCAGCAATTGCGCCTGCGCGAACAGACGGTCTTCCTCCGGGTCGCGCGGCACCGTCAGCCGCGCGGGCTTGCCGTCGCGCAGCAGGTCGAGCGCCTGGCCCAGCACCGAAGCTGCGGCTTTCGCCTCCTTATCGCCCTGCGCCGCCTTCTTGGCGAGATTGGGCACGCGCTTTTCCAGGCTTTCAAGGTCGGCGAGCATCAGTTCGGTTTCGACCGTGTCGGCGTCGGCGATCGGGTCGACCTTGCCCTCGACATGGGTGATGTCGTCATCCTCGAAACAGCGCAGGACATGCACGATGGCATCGACTTCGCGGATATTGGCGAGGAACTGGTTGCCGAGGCCTTCGCCCTTGGACGCGCCGCGCACCAGACCCGCGATATCGACGAAGCTGAGCTGCGTTTCGATGATCTTGGCGCTGCCGCCGATCTTGGCGATGGTCTGAAGCCGATCGTCGGGCACCGCGACGCGGCCTTCATTGGGTTCGATGGTGCAGAAGGGATAATTCGCCGCCTGCGCCGCCTGTGTTTCAGTCAGCGCATTGAACAGGGTGGACTTGCCCACATTGGGAAGACCGACGATACCGCAACGAAAACCCATTTGACTGCCTTATTAGATCGGTGTGATGGACGCGCCGATAGCGCCTTGCGCGCGCAAAGGCCAGCCTTGGACAAATGGCGCCATCGACAGGGCCGCCGGCGCGCGCGATAAGAGGAACATGGCAGAGCAGGACATCGAACAGGACGACGCGTTCTGGACTGACGCGCATGGCGGACGCTGGAAGAAACGGCCGGCGCTGGAAACTGGCGGCCTCGGCCGTTGTCCGCGCTGCGGCGAGGGGCATATTTTCCGGGGTTTCCTGACGATCCGCGATCATTGCGAGGTGTGCGGGCTGGATTATAGTTTCGCCGACCCGGCGGATGGGCCGGCCGTTTTCGTCCAGCTGTTCGCCTGCGTGCCCGGCGTCATCTTCATCCTGATGCTGGAGATCATGGCCCGGCCGCCATGGTGGGTGCATCTGGCCGTGGGCCTGCCCGTGGTGATCCTGACGACCGTCCTGCCTTTGCGTCCGATCAAGGGCTGGCTGGTCGCCGCTCAGTTCACGACGCGGGCGCAGGAGGCGGGCACGGCCGACCTGTGGGCGAAACTGCACAAGGATGGACGTCAGGGCTGATCGCGCGCCTCAGCCGATCCAGTAGGGCACGATCTGGCGATTGTCGGGATCGACATGGATCGGCCGGTCGGCCGGTGGAAAGGCGCGCTGGTCGCAGCTTTGTCGCGGGCACAGGCGGCAGGTGATGCCGATCGGGGTCGCCGCACCTTCCTCCTGCAAATGGAGGCCATCGGCATAGACGAAATTGGCGGCATGGGCGACTTCGCAGCCCAGCACCACGGCGTAGCGTCGCGGCGTCCGCTTGTAGCTGCCCGATGGTTTGACCAGCCCCTTGGCCATCGACACATAGCGAACGCCATCGGGTGTCTCGCCCAGCTGCACGTTGATGCGGTCGGGGACGGCCACAGCCTCATGGACGTTCCAGAGCGGACAGGCGCCGCCAAAGCGGGCGAATTGCAGGCGCGTGGCGCTGTGCCGCTTGGTGATGTTGCCCGCCATGTCGACCCGGCAGAAGAAGAAAGGGATGCCGCGCAGGCCCGGCCGTTGCAGCGTCGACAAGCGGTGGCAGGCCTGTTCGAAACTGACGCCGAAGGTGCGGGCGAGCCGATCAATATCATGCCGCATCGCCCGTGCAGCTTCGCGAAAAGCGGCGTATGGCATCAGGAGCGCACCGGCGGCGTAATTGCCAAGGCCGATCGCCAATAACCGGTCAGCACCCGGTACGGGCAAGGCCGCCTTTTCGACGACATCGGCAATCACCGCCTGGCCCTCCAGCATCATCAATTGGTGGGCCAGCATGAACTTGCGGCTTTCGGTCGGCAGCGCGGCATTGATGAACAGCCGACGATCGGCGGCGCGATAGGCGCGCAGCGCGCTGTCGGGCGTTTCGGCGATCAATGTTTCGATGCCATGGCGCCGCGCCAGCGCCTCGACCAGCATCCCCTCGTCCAGCACCTGGCCGGCGGTGAAGCTGTCCGCCATGTCCTCCGCCAGGCAATCGAGCCCATGGACATAGTTTCCCGCCTCATGAAACCAGTCCCGCGCCGCTTCCCAAGGCAGGCGCGCCTGAACCTCATGATCGTTGGCGATTGCTTCCTCGATCATGTTGATCCGTTCATTGGCGCGCATATGGGCGTTGTAGAGGTCGACATAGCGCGCGGCGAATTCAGGAAATTGCAGGTGCAGCTTTTCGATGCGTTCCGGCTCCATCGGCGTGCCGGGGAGTTCCGGATGGGCCAGCGCGTAGGTGAAGGCGCCCAGCAATTGCTCCTCCTCCCGGCTGTCGAAACTCGCCCAGTCGGTGGGGAAGGCGCTGGCCACCGCGGCCTTCACCTTTGCCGTCAATGGCCTATCGTCATTCTCAAGCTGGCTGAGATAGGATACGGATATGCCCAGCGCCTGCGCCATCGTCGCCTGGTCCATGCGGTGGTCCAGGCGGAGCTGGCGCAGGCGAGGACCTGCGAAGATACGGTTGCCGCGTGCCATCTGACGGCCATAATTTGCAAAGTCGTGATTTGCAAATTGGCAAATTCGCATTTGCGAAGAGGCGCATGCGCTGGCTAGGAGAGACGCCAACCGGTCTGAGCCGCTTTTGGAGAGATGCCCTTTATGTCGAAGCTCGCCATCATCGAACAGTTGGAAGCCAAGCGCGACGCCGCGCGTCTGGGCGGCGGCCAACGCCGCATCGACGCCCAGCACGCCAAGGGCAAGCTGACCGCGCGCGAGCGGATCGAAGTGCTGATGGATGAGGGCAGCTTCGAAGAGATCGACATGTATGTCGAACATAATTGCGTCGATTTCGGTATGGACGAAGCCCATGTGCCCGGCGATGGCGTCGTCACGGGGTCGGGCACGATCAACGGCCGCCTCGTCTTCGTCTTCAGCCAGGATTTCACCGTCTATGGCGGCGCGGTGTCCGAACGACATGCGATGAAAATCTGCAAGATCATGGACATGGCGATGAAGGTCGGCGCGCCCGTCATCGGCCTTAACGACAGCGGCGGCGCGCGCATCCAGGAAGGCGTGGCGTCGCTGGGCGGCTATGCAGAGATTTTCCAGCGCAACGTGCTGGCATCGGGCGTCGTGCCGCAGATCAGCGTCATCATGGGGCCTTGCGCGGGCGGCGCGGTTTATTCCCCGGCCATGACCGACTTCATCTTCATGGTGAAGGACAGCAGCTTCATGTTCGTGACCGGCCCCGACGTCGTCAAGACGGTCACGAACGAAGTGGTGACGCAGGAAGAACTGGGTGGGGCGGTGACGCACACGACCAAGTCAGGCGTTGCTGACGTGGCGTTTGAAAACGATATCGAAGCGTTGCTGGCGGTGCGCGATTTCGTGGACTTCCTGCCTGCGTCCAACCGCGACCCGGTGCCTGAGCGGCCCAGCGCGGATCCGTGGGACCGGATCGAGCCCAGCCTTGATACGCTGATCCCGGCCAACGCCAATCAGCCCTACGACATGCATGAACTGATCCGCAAAGTGGTGGACGAAGGGGAGTTTTTCGAAATTCAGCCGGCTCATGCGGGCAACATTCTGTGCGGCTTTGGCCGCATCGAAGGGAAGACCGTGGGCATCATCGCCAACCAGCCGATGGTGCTAGCCGGCGTGCTGGATATTAATTCGTCGAAGAAGGCGGGACGCTTCGTGCGTTTCTGCGATGCCTTCGGAATCCCGATCGTGACGTTCGTGGACGTGCCGGGCTTCCTGCCGGGCACCGCGCAGGAACTGAACGGCATCATCAAGCATGGCGCAAAGCTGCTGTTCGCTTATGCCGAAGCGACAGTGCCCAAGATTACCGTCATCACGCGCAAGGCCTATGGTGGCGCTTATGACGTTATGAGTTCCAAGCATTTGCGCGGCGACCTCAACTATGCTTGGCCCACAGCGGAGATTGCGGTGATGGGGGCAAAGGGCGCGGTGGAGATTATCTTTCGCGGGAAGACGCCGGAAGAGATTGCCGAAAAGACCGCCGAATATGAGGCGCGCTTCGCCAACCCGTTCGTGGCGGCAAGCAAGGGCTTCATCGACGAGGTGATCCAGCCGCATTCGACCCGCAAGCGCATCGCCCTTGGCCTGCGCAAGCTGCGGAACAAGCAATTGGAAAACCCCTGGAAGAAGCATGACAATATTCCGCTGTAAGCGGCATGGTCATCAGCGGAGAAAATTTCATGAGTGATGGGCAGGATATCTTCATCGTCGCGGGCGCCCGCACGGCTATCGGATCGTTCGGCGGGTCGCTGTCGTCATTTCGGCCAGCCGAACTTGGCACCATCGTTATCAGGGAAGCGATCGAGCGAGCGGGTATCAGCGGCGCGGACGTGCAAAATGTCGTCATCGGCACCGTGGTCCCGACGCAGCCCCAAGACGCCTATGTCAGCCGGGTGGCGGCGGTCAATGCTGGCGTGCCGATCGACGCACCGGCGATGAACGTCAACAGGCTCTGCGGTTCGGGGCTTCAGGCGATCGTGTCGGCTGCGCAGGCGATTGTGCTGGGCGAGCATGACATCGCGGTGGCGGGCGGAGCGGAGTCCATGTCCAACGCCCCCCATATGGTCCTGTCTGCTCGCAATGGGCAGAAGATGGGCAATATCGAGATGGTCGACGCCATGCTCGGCGCGCTGCACGATCCCTTTGAGAATATCCATATGGGCGTGACGGCGGAAAATGTCGCCGAACGCTGCGGGATTAGCCGGGAGGAACAGGATGGCGTGGCGGTCGAAAGCCACAGGCGCGCGGCAGCCGCCATCGCGGCAGGCTATTTCAAAGAGCAGATCATTCCTGTCGAAATAAAGACGCGCAAGGGCGTCACCATCTTTGACACCGACGAGCATGTCCGCGCGGACGCATCGCTTGAGGGAATGAGCGGCCTTCGTCCCGTGTTCAAGAAAGATGGCACGGTGACGGCGGGCAATGCATCTGGCATCAATGACGGCGCGGGCGCTGTCGTGCTGGCCAGCGGCAAGGCCGTCGCGGAAAAGGGATTGAAGCCGCTCGCCCGGATCATCGCCTGGGGCCATGCCGGCGTCGAGCCCAACGTGATGGGGCTGGGCCCGGTGAAAGCGGTTCCGGTCGCGCTTGCCCGCGCGGGTTTGATGCTCGACCAGATGGACGTGATCGAAAGCAACGAAGCCTTTGCCGCGCAGGCCTGCGGCGTCGCCAAGGAACTGGGGTTTGATCCGGCCAAGACCAATCCCAACGGGTCGGGCATTTCGCTTGGCCATCCCATTGGCGCGACGGGCGCGATCCTGACGATCAAGGCGGCCTATGAACTAAAACGCACCGGCGGGCGCTACGCGCTGATCACCATGTGCATCGGCGGCGGCCAGGGTATCGCGATGGTGATCGAGGCGGTGGCATGAAGCTGGGGCGGCTCAATCATATCGGGGTTGCGACGCCATCGCTGGAGGCGAGCCTTGCCTATTATCGCGACGTCATGGGCGCGACGCTTGAGCATGAGCCGTTCGATCTGCCGGCGCAGGGGGTAAAGGTGTGCTTCGTCGATACGCCCGGCGAGAATGGCACGGCGGGAACGCAGATCGAATTGATCGAACCCCTGGGCGAGGCCAGTCCGATCCATGGGTTTCTGGCCAAGAACCCGGCCGGCGGGCAGCATCATATGTGCTATGAAGTGGCCGATATCATGGAAGCCAAGGCCTGGTTCGAAGGGTTGGGGAAGAAGATACTGGGCGAGCCGCGCATCGGCGCACATGGCACGCCGATCTTCTTCGTGCACCCAAAGGATATGAACGGGGTGCTGACCGAGATCATGGAAACGCCCAAGGCTGGTGCCGGGCATTAACATCACCGTGCATCCTGAGTAGCCACTTAGCGTGTCGAAGTGGCGTATCGAAGGACAGCGACGGCAAGACCCTTCGATACGAGGCTTCGACAGGCTCAGCCTCTACTCAGGGCGAACGGATCAAGTTTGGATTGGGCTGAAGCTAATGACCGAAAAGCCGACACTGGATCAATGGGCCGCCGCTGCCGCCAAGGAGGTGAAGGGCAAGGATCTGACCTGGGAAACCCCGGAAGGGATCACGGTCAAGCCGCTCTACACGGCGGAGGATGTGACGGTCGATCCGGGGCTGCCGGGCTTCGCGCCGTTCACGCGCGGCGTGCGCGCGTCCATGTATGCGGGGCGTCCCTGGACCATCCGTCAATATGCGGGCTTCTCCACCGCCGAGGAATCCAACGCCTTCTACCGCCGCAATCTGGCGGCCGGGCAAAAAGGGTTGTCGGTCGCTTTCGATCTGGCGACGCATCGCGGCTATGACAGCGATCACCCCCGTGTGACCGGCGACGTCGGCAAGGCTGGCGTGGCGATTGACAGCGTCGAGGACATGAAGATCCTGTTCGACGGCATCCCGCTCGACAAGATGTCGGTCAGCATGACCATGAACGGCGCGGTGATCCCCATCCTCGCTTTCTTCATCGTCGCGGGCGAGGAGCAGGGCGTCGATCGCGCGCTGCTCGATGGGACCATCCAGAACGATATCCTCAAGGAGTTCATGGTCCGCAACACCTATATCTATCCGCCCGAACCTTCGATGCGGATCATCTCCGACATTTTCGGCTATACCTCGCGCGAGATGCCCAAGTTCAACAGCATCTCCATTTCCGGCTATCATATGCAGGAAGCGGGCGCGACGCAGGTGCAGGAACTGGCCTTCACGATCGCGGACGGCATCGAATATGTGAAATATGGCGTGGCGTCGGGCCTAGACATCGACAAGTTTGCCGGGCGGCTGTCCTTCTTCTTCGCGATCGGCATGAATTTCTTCATGGAGATCGCCAAGCTGCGCGCCGCGCGCGTGCTATGGCATCGGGCGATGACGCAGTTGGGCGCGCAGCAGGAACGATCCAAGATGCTGCGCACCCATTGCCAGACATCGGGCGTCTCTCTGACCGAGCAAGACCCCTATAACAATGTCATGCGCACCACGATCGAGGCGATGGCCGCGATGCTGGGCGGCACCCAGTCCTTGCACACCAACGCGCTGGACGAGGCGATTGCGCTCCCCACCGACTTTTCCGCACGCATCGCCCGCAATACCCAGTTGGTGATCCAGGAAGAAACCGGGATGTGCAACGTCGTCGATCCGCTGGGCGGCAGCTATTATGTCGAGGCGCTGACCCAGCAGCTGGTCGACGCCGCGCAGGAGATCATCGACCGGGTGGAATCGGAAGGCGGCATGGCCAAGGCGGTCGCGGCCGGCTGGCCCAAGGCGATGATCGAAACCGCTGCGGCGGCCCGTCAGGCGCGGGTCGACCGGGGCGAGGACGTGATCGTCGGCGTCAACAAATATCGCCTCGCCAACGAAGACCTGCTCGAAACGCTGGAGGTCGACAATACGAAGGTGCGCGAGGCGCAGATCGCCCGAATCAATCGGGTCAAGGCGGAGCGGGACGAGCCGGCCTGTGCGGCGGCGCTTGAGGCGTTGCGCCTGGCGGCGGCAGGGCCGCAATGCATCGAGAATAATTTGCTCGCCCATGCAGTGGAAGCGGCGCGCGCCCGTGCAACCTTGGGTGAAATCTCCTCCGCCATGGAGGACAGCTTCCAGCGTTATGGCACGCAGCCCACCCCGGTGAAGGGCATCTATGCCGCGCCTTACAAGGATGACAGTCGCTGGAAACAGGTTCTCGACGGCGTGCAGGCCGTCGAACGGCGCCTCGGTCGAAAGCCCAAGCTTCTCGTTGCGAAGATGGGCCAGGATGGACACGACCGGGGCGCCAACATCATCGCATCGGCCTTTGGCGATATGGGTTTTGACGTGGTGTCAGGGCCGCTGTTCCAGACGCCGGAGGAAACGGTCGTGCTGGCGCTCGACAGAAATGTCGATGTGGTCGGCGCGTCGAGCCTGGCGGCTGGGCACAAGACGCTGATCCCCGAACTGATCCAGAAGCTGCGCGAGCAGGGCCGCAGCGACATCAAGGTGATCGCGGGCGGGGTGATCCCGCCGCAGGATTATGACTTCCTCCGTGACGCGGGCGTCCAGGGCATTTATGGGCCGGGGTCCAATGTCGTGGAGTGCGCCGCCGACGTGCTGCGCCTCCTTGGCCACAATATGCCCCCGGCGGGGCTGGAGGAAGCTGCGTAATGCTAACTTATTATCCGTTCGCTTCGAGCGCAGTCGAGAAGCGTAGAGTGCAGGGTTATGGTTTCTCGACTTCGCTCGAAACGAACGGAGCTTTCGCATGACCGCTGCCAGCGCTCGCACCGACTGGATGCGCGAGGAAATCGCCGCCCTGTTCGACTTGCCGTTCAATGACCTGATGTTCGAGGCGCAGTCGATCCATCGCGCCAACTTCCCGCGCAACGAAGTGCAACTGTCCACCTTGCTGTCGATCAAGACCGGCGGCTGCCCGGAGGATTGCGGCTATTGCAACCAGTCCGCCCATGCCGAAAGCGGCCTGAAGGCGCAAAAGCTGATGAGCGTGCAGGCCGTGATGCAGGCGGCGGCGCAGGCGAAGGACGCGGGCTCCTCCCGCTTCTGCATGGGTGCGGCCTGGCGCAACCCCAAGGACCGCGACATGCCCGCCATCGTCGAGATGGTCAAGGGCGTGCGCCAGATGGGCATGGAAACCTGCATGACGCTGGGGATGCTCAGCGAAAGCCAAGCGGAGATGCTGGCCGATGCGGGCCTCGACTATTACAACCACAATATCGACACCTCGCCCGAACATTATGAGAAGGTCATCACGACGCGGACCTTCGACGACCGGCTGGTGACGCTGGAAAATGTCCGCAATTCCGGCATCAATGTGTGCAGCGGCGGCATCGTGGGCATGGGTGAGACGCGCGAGGATCGCGTCGGCTTTCTGCACGCGCTGGCCGTGCTGCCGCGCCATCCCGAAAGCGTGCCGATCAACGCGCTGGTCCCGGTCAAGGGCACGGTGCTGGGCAATATGCTGGCCGACACGCCGCTCGCCAAGATCGACGAGATCGAGTTCGTGCGCACGGTCGCGGTCGCGCGGATCGTGATGCCGCAGAGCATGGTGCGTCTGTCAGCCGGGCGCGAGAGCATGAGCGAGGCGTGCCAGGCGCTCTGCTTCATGGCGGGTGCGAACAGCATCTTCACCGGCGACAAGCTGCTGACCACCGCCAACGCGGGCGACGACAAGGACGCGGCACTGTTCGCGAAGCTTGGCGTCGTGCCGATGCAGGCGGAGGTGAAGGTAGAGCTGGAGGCGGCGGAGTGACATTCGCGCCCAGCTTCGTCACCCCGGATTTAATCCGGGGTCCCGCTTCTTCTTCGGCGCTGCCAGGCAAGAAGCGGGATGCCGGATCAAGTCCGGCATGACAAGCATCAAGATGTCGAAGTTTTGAAATGAAGGGTGTCACACCGCTCGGCTACGCGATCGTGACGTTAGCCTACTGGTGGTGTGCACTGACAATTTTGGGGCTGATCTCCGTCATGTTCCATTGCAGAAGTTATGGGGATGACGCCTGTTGGGAGGCCTCAAGGCCCATCCTCTGGGGTGGGTTATGTTTAGGAGCGGTGGGGTACGTCTTCGTAATTCGCCGGTTAAAGAATAAGGGCAAGGATTAGAACGATATGCCAATCACCAAGATCCTGATCGCGAACCGTGGCGAAATTGCGTGTCGTGTCATGCGCACGGCCAAGAAGATGGGCATCAAGACCGTCGCGGTCTATTCCGATGCCGATGCCCGCGCGCCGCATGTGCTGATGGCCGATGAAGCCGTGCATATCGGCCCGTCGCCCGCCGCCCAATCCTATTTGATCGCGGACAAGATCATCGCGGCGTGCAAGCAGACCGGCGCGGACGCGGTCCATCCGGGCTACGGCTTCCTGTCCGAGCGCGAATCCTTCCGCAAAGCGCTCGACGCAGAGGGCATTATCTTCATCGGCCCCCCCGCCAATGCCATCGCCGCGATGGGCGACAAGATCGAGTCCAAGAAGCTCGCCAAGCAAGCGGGCGTCAATGTCGTCCCCGGCTTCGTGGGGGAGATCGAGGACACCGACCACGCCGTCCGTATCTCCAACGAGATCGGCTATCCGGTGATTCGGCTATCCGGTGATGATGAAGGCGTCGGCCGGCGGCGGCGGCAAGGGGATGCGTCTCGCCTATAGCGAGCAGGATGTCCGCGAGGGCTTCGAGGCGACCAAGCGCGAGGGGCTGGCCTCCTTCGGCGACGACCGCGTGTTCATCGAGAAGTTCATCGAAAGCCCGCGCCATATCGAAATCCAGGTGCTGGGCGACCAGCATGGCAACATCGTCTATCTGAACGAGCGCGAATGTTCGATCCAGCGCCGCCACCAGAAGGTGGTCGAGGAAGCGCCGTCGCCCTTCGTCAGCCCCGAAATGCGCCGCAAGATGGGCGAGCAGTGCGTCGCGCTCGCCCGCGCGGTCGGCTATTTCAGCGCGGGCACGGTCGAACTGATCGTGTCGGGCGCGGACAAGACCGGCGATAGCTTCTACTTCCTGGAAATGAACACCCGGCTTCAAGTGGAGCATTGCGTCACCGAAGAAATCACCGGCGTCGATCTGGTCGAGCAGATGATCCGCGTCGCCAATGGCGAAAAGCTGGCCTTCACCCAGGATGAGGTGAAGCTCAACGGCTGGGCGGTCGAGAACCGCGTTTATGCCGAGGACCCCTATCGCGGCTTCCTGCCCTCAACCGGCCGCCTTGTCCGCTACAATCCCCCTGAGGAAGGCACGGACGAAACCGGCGCGAAGGTCCGCGTGGACGATGGCGTGGCCGAGGGTGGCGAAGTTTCCATGTTCTACGACCCGATGATCGCTAAGCTGGTGACATGGGCGCCCACGCGCCTCGAAGCTATCGACAAGCAGATCGAGGCGCTTGATCGGTTCGAGATCGAAGGACCGGGGCATAATATCGATTTCCTGTCCGCGCTGATGCAGCATGATCGGTTCCGTTCCGGCAACATCACCACCGGCTTCATCGCCGAGGAATATCCCGAAGGGTTCAAGGGCGCGCCCGCGTCACCGGAACTGCTGAAGCGGCTGTCAGCCATCGGCGCATTTGCCGCGATGGCGCAGGCCGATCGCGCACGTCGGATCGAAGGACAGTTGGGCAAGCGGCTGTCTCCGCCCACTGGCTGGCAGGTGAAGATCGGCGACGCGCTGCATGATGTCGTGATTGATGGCGATGACGTCACCGTGGACGGCGAGAGCGTCGATATGGCGCTAGAATATACGCCCGGCGATCGGCTGATCGAGGCGGAATTTGGCGATGACATACTGACTGTGCGGATCGCGGCGGCACGGTCGGGCTTTGTCCTGACCGCCCATGGCGCGAGCCACCGCCTGCGCATACTGCCCGCCCATGCTGCGCCCTATGCTGCGCACATGCTGGAAAAGGTCGCACCAGACCTGTCCAAATATCTCATCTGCCCGATGCCTGGCCTGCTGGTCGCGCTCAATGTCAAGGAAGGCGACAAGGTCGAGGTTGGCCAGCCGCTTGCCGTGATCGAAGCCATGAAAATGGAGAATATTCTACGCGCGGGCAAGGCCGGGACGGTCAAGAGCGTGTCGGCTGCACAGGGAGAGAGCCTTCCCGTAGACGCCGTGATCCTGGAACTGGAATAGGAGGGGTTCCGCAGAGGGCTTGCCGAACAAGCCCTCTGCGATGACAAAGAACGCTTTGCCTTCCCCCTCGACGACGGAGGCGCGGCTCGCTATCCGCGTCCCGATGCACGGCTATATCGCTCCGCTTCGGCTGCGCCTGGATGGCGAGGCGCTGGTGTCCAACTGGCGGTGGCTTGCACAAATGAGCGGCTCTGCGGCCTGCGGCGCTGCGATCAAGGCCAATGGCTATGGTCTTGGCGCGGAGGCCGTCATGCAGCGCCTGATCCGCGCAGGGTGCCGCGATTTTTTCGTGTCCAATTGGGGGGAGGCGCAGGCGCTTGAGCCATTGTTGACGGATGGCGTTCGCCTGTCCGTTCTGCATGGCGTGCGGGGCGAGGATATGGCGATCGCTACCGAGTCGCGCGCCAAGCCGGTTTTGTCGACGCCCGCCCAGATTGCGCGATGGCGCGATGCGGGCGGTAAGCCGTGCGATGTCATGATCGATACCGGCATGAACCGGCTGGGACTAGACTGGCGGAGCGAGACTCTGGCTGTTCTCAATGGGCTGACTGTTGAAACGGTCATGAGCCATCTCGCCTCAGCCGATGAAGAGGTGGCGCTCAATAGGGTGCAGCTGGACCGCTTCGCCGACATTGCCCGTCGCGTGCCCGGGGAGCGCCACAGCCTGGCGAACAGTGCGGGCATTTGCCGTGGCGCAGACTATCACTTCGACCTGACACGGCCGGGCATAGCGTTGTATGGCGGCGTGCCTCATGTCAAAGCGGTCGGGCATATTCGCCAGGTCGTCCAGCCACAGGCGCAGATATTGCAGCGGCGTCGCCTGATCGCGGGCGACAGCATCGGATATAATGCGACATTCACGGCGACGCGCGATCATGAGATCGCCATCTTGAACCTTGGCTATGCGGATGGGTATCTGCGGGGCTTTTCGGGGACGGGCGAGGCGAGCGCAGGGGGTGCGCGCCTGCCAGTTCTTGGCCGGGTATCGATGGACCTGGTGGCGATCGATGTCAGCGCCAGGGCGGATCTGGCCGAAGGGGACTGGGTCGACATAGACTATGACCTGCGCCGGGCGTCGGCCGCATCGGGCCTGTCGCAATATGAACTGCTGACAGGGCTTGGCGCGCGTTATGATCGGTCGTGGGCCTGATGACGCGGGGCATAGCCAAGGCCGATCTGCCGACCAAGACATGCCCGGTGTGTCAGCGGCCCTTCGCCTGGCGCAAGAAATGGGCGCGCGATTGGGATCAGGTCATCTATTGTTCGGAACGCTGCCGACGGTCGAAACCGACATGAAGAAGGCCGCCGGCTATCGACCGGCAGCCTTTTTCCGATCATGCAACGGGGGATCAGCGTTCGATGCACATGGCAACGCCCATGCCGCCGCCGATGCACAGCGTAGCCAATCCCTTCTTGGCATCGCGCTTGCCCATTTCGTAGAGCAGGGTCGTCAGCACGCGCGCGCCCGATGCGCCAATGGGATGGCCGATCGCGATCGCCCCGCCATTCACATTGACCTTTTCAGGGTCGAATCCCAGTTCCTGGCTGACCGACAGGGCCTGCGCGGCGAAGGCCTCATTGGCTTCGATCAGGTCAAGATCGGCAACCGACCAGCCCGCCTTGGCCAAGGCCTTGCGGCTCGCGGGAGCCGGGCCGATGCCCATGATCGACGGGTCAACGCCGCACGTGCCAAAGCCCGCGATACGACCCAGGATCGTCGCGCCGCGCTTTGCGGCTTCATCGGCCGTCATCAGCACCAGCGCGGCGGCGCCATCGTTCAGCCCGCTGGCATTGCCAGCCGTGACGGTACCGTCCTTCTTGAAAGCGGGCTTAAGCCCACTCATCGCCTCCACCGTCGCGCCGTCGCGGATATATTCGTCTGTGTCGACGATGGTGTCGCCCTTGCGCCCCTTCACCGTTACCGGCGCAATTTCATCCTTGAAGCGACCGGAAGATCGCGCCGCCGAAGCCTTGTTCTGGCTGGCAACGGCGAATGCGTCCTGCGCTTCCCGGCTGATCTGATATTTTTCAGCCAGATTTTCGGCGGTGATGCCCATATGATAGGCGTTGAAGGCGTCGGTCAGGCCGTCGACGATCATCGTATCGACCAGGCTGACATTGCCCATTTTCTGGCCGGCGCGCAAGAACTGGGCATGCGGCGCGAGCGACATATTTTCCTGCCCACCTGCAACCATGATGCGCGCGTCGCCGAGCGCGATCGCCTGTGCTGCGAGCGCTACTGCGCGAAGGCCCGACCCGCACACCTGATTGATCGCAAAGGCGGTGCGATCCACCGGGATGCCGGCGGCGACCGCTGCCTGCCGGGCGGGGTTCTGGCCCAGGCCCGCGGTCAGCACATGGCCCAGGATCACCTCATCCACTTCGTCGGCAGAAACCCCCGCCTGCTCCAGCGCGGCCTGGATCGCGGTCTGGCCCAGGACATGCGCCGGCGTGGTGCTGAAGGCGCCAAGGAAACTGCCCACAGGGGTGCGTTTCGCGGCGGTGATGACGATGTCTGACAAGGCCTCTATCCTCTTCGATGGTGGATGGGTTTTCGCAGGCGCAATAGCATCAGCCGCTATGACTGGAAAGCCAATGGGACAAAGGTACCCATAACAGGTCGCGCGCGCGCCCACCCACGACCATGCCGACATGGCCAAGGGACAAGTTGCGCACGTCACGCAGGTTCGGGCTGGCGGCCGCGGGAACGATGCGGTCGGTGGTCGAGCGGATCGACAAGGTAGGGCAGGCGAGGTCTTCGGGGGCAACCACCCTGTTTTCGATGCGCCACTGCCCCCGGCCAGGCGTGTCCGCGGCGTAAAAGGATTCAAAAAGGTCGCGGCCCGCCGCATAAGTCAGCGGCGCACCTTCATTCGCCCAATCCTCGACCGCCAGAAATGCCTGTTCGGCGTCCGATCCCGGTTCGGCGTCGGCGAAGGCGGCGAATTTGCGGATGGTGCGCGCAGGGTCCATCGCCCAGAAACCGGATTGCAGCACTTCCATGGGAACATAGCCGATCCGCTGGCACATCGGCTTCGCGCCACGCCACAGCCCGGCGATCAAATCCAGATCGGCGGCAGGAAAACGACTGAAGCGCCAAGGGGCGGCTATGGTCGCAACGGCCGTCGCGGGGATGAGCGCCGCCGCCCCCAGCGCCAGACTGCCGCCCAGGCAATAGCCGACAAGGATGGGCGGGCAGGGAAGGGCGGCGAGCAGCGGCAGCAGTCTTTCCGTCACATGCCGGTCCAGGCCAAGCGTCGCATCCGCAGCGCCCGGCGCGCCCCAGTCAACCAGATAGGCGTCATGCCCTGCTGCGGCCATGTGGCGCAGCAAGGACCGACGCTCCGACAGATCGAGCACGCGGGGCGGATTGATGAGCGAGGGAATGAAAACGACCGGAACGCCGTGCTTTCCCGCGCCATATTGCAGCAACCGGGCCGGACCGGCCTTGGCGATACAGCGCCCCGCCTCATGTGGTGGCGCACGATGAGCGACCTGATATTTGCGCAGTCCCGCAAGCGCGCGCTTGCGCAGGTTTGGATCGCCCTCCGTTTCGCGCCATAAAATATTGAGAAAAAGGGGCAAAGGCCGGGGGCCATGTTGCGGTGCGGCAACGCCCTGTGCTATTGCGGCATCTGCAGGTGTGGGAGAGGTATCCATGTCCAAATCAAAGGCCGCCAACAGTTCGGAACCGGTCGTCATCAAGAAGTACGCCAATAGGCGGCTCTATAACACCGAAACATCCAGTTACATCACCCTGGACCTGCTGTCGCAAATGACGCGGGAGGGGCGGGAATTTGTCGTCGTCGATGCCAAGACCGGCGAGGACATCACGCATAATGTGCTGACGCAGATCATCATGGAAGAGGAACAGCGTGGCAAGAATATGCTGCCTGTCAACTTCCTGCGCCAGCTAATCGCCATGTACGGCGATTCGATGCAATCCATGGTGCCGCAATATCTCGAAGCGTCGATGGACGCATTCCGCAAGAATCAGCAGCAGTTTCAGGAAGCGATGAAGGGTGCGTTCGGCGGCGGCCCGCTCGCCGAGATCGCCAAGCGCAACATGCAGATGTTCGAAGCGGCCGCCAGCGCCTTTGGTAACGGCGTGCCGGGAATGCCAGGCATGCCCGGCGCACAACCGGCAGCGGCCAGCGCATCGGAAGGCGCCAAGGATGACGAGATCGCCGAACTCAAGGCGCAATTGGCCGCGCTTAACGCCAAGATCGACAAGCTGAGCTGACCGCTTCGGCAAAGGGTCGACAGGGATGGCGCGTCTGGCCTATGGCGCGCCATCTTCCTCAATCGATCAGCCAAGGTCAGCCCTCTGTGAAGCACGCTCTTTCCGTCACCCGCGAACAGGATTTCGCCGCCTGGTATCAGACCGTCATCGCCGAAGCCGACATGGCGGAGGAAAGCGGCGTGCGCGGCTGCATGGTGATCCGTCCCTGGGGCTATGGCATCTGGGAGAGGATGCAAAAGCTGCTGGATGAGCAGATCAAGGCGACCGGCCACGAAAATTGCTATTTCCCGCTATTCATCCCGCTGTCCTATTTTGAAAAGGAAGCCGAGCATGTCGACGGCTTCGCCAAGGAAATGGCGGTCGTCACTCATCACCGGCTGATTCAGCAGGACGGCAAGCTGGTCCCCGATCCCGAAGCGAAGCTGGAGGAGCCGCTGGTCGTGCGTCCGACATCGGAGACGGTGATCGGCGCGGCGTTCAGCCGCTGGGTACAAAGCTGGCGCGATCTTCCCGTGCTCATCAACCAATGGGCCAATGTCGTGCGGTGGGAGATGCGCACCCGCATGTTCCTGCGCACTGCCGAATTTCTGTGGCAGGAAGGGCATACCGCGCACGCCACGGTTGACGAGGCGATGGACGAAACGCTCAAGATGCTGGAAGTCTATCGCGTCTTTGCCGAGGATTGCGTGGCAATGCCCGTGGTCGCGGGTGAGAAGCCGGAAAATGAGCGCTTTCCCGGTGCCGTCGCCACCTATTCGATCGAGGCGATGATGCAGGATGGCAAGGCGCTGCAGGCCGGCACCTCGCATTTTCTGGGCACGACCTTCAGCCAGGCGCAGAATATCAAATTCCAGAATGCCGAAGGGCAGCAAGAACTAGCGCAAACGACCAGCTGGGGCGTGTCGACGCGGATGATCGGCGGCCTCATCATGACGCATGGCGATGACGATGGTCTGCGCGTGCCGCCGCGCGTCGCGCCCTATCAGATCGTCCTCGTGCCGATGCTGCGCGATACGGACGAGGATGCGGCGATCGTCGAATATTGTGCGGATCTGGTTCATCGACTGAACCAGCTGGACGCATTCCGCGAGCCGGTGCGCGCATTGCTTGACAAACGTCCGGCCAAGGCCGCGACGAAACGCTGGGGCTGGGTCAAGAAGGGCGCCCCGATTGTCATTGAAGTGGGGAGCCGCGATGTGGCGGGCGGCAATGTATCGGTCATTCGCCGCGACCGGCTGTATCGGGCGGATGGCAAGCTCGACAGCCAGATTGTCGCGAAGGATGATCTGGTCGAAAACGCGGTTGCGATGCTGGAAGAGGTTCAAGCCGCCCTGTTCGCCGATGCAAAGGCAAGGCTGAATGGCGCGATCGATGATTCAATCACCGATCTGGATGCGCTGAAAGCCTATTTCGGGGCGAGCAAAAAGCCAGGGTGGGCGCTGGTGCAATGGGCCAAGCCCACGGGGGCGGACCTGGAAAAAGTCGTGCAATGGCTCAAGGGCGAAAAGCTGACTTTGCGCAACGTGCCAAGCGATGCGGCGCCGGCGGACGGTGGCTGCATCTTCACCGGTGGCGCAGCGGTCGAGCGGGTGCTGGTTGGCCGTAGCTACTGACTTTTACTCATAGGTCGCTTGCCGCGAGCAAAAAGGGAAATCATCTCCACTTTGCTCGCGGCGAGCGGTTCAGAGTACGTATTTGCTGAGGTCCGTGTCCCGCGCCACGGCGCTCAGTTGCTTTTCAACATAGGCGCCGTCGATCACGAGGGTTTCGCCGCGCCTGTCCTCCGCATCGAAGCTGACATCTTCCAGCAGCTTTTCCATCACCGTCTGAAGGCGGCGGGCGCCGATATTCTCGACCTCGCTATTGACCTCGGCGGCGATCTTGGCAACGGCGCGAATGCCCTCGGGTGTCAGGTCGATCGTCACCTCCTCGGTTGCCAGGAGCGCGCGATATTGCGCGACCAGGCTTGCCTTGGTGTCAGACAGGATCGCCACGAAATCCTCTTCGGTGAGCGCCTTTAACTCGACACGGATCGGCAGGCGGCCCTGCAATTCGGGCAACAGATCACTGGGTTTGGCGACATGGAACGCGCCGGACGCGATGAAGAGGATATGATCGGTCTTGAGCGGGCCATATTTGGTAGCCACGGTCGTCCCCTCGATCAGTGGCAGCAGGTCGCGCTGTACGCCTTCGCGGCTTACCGAACCGCCACGCACATCGCTGACCGCGATCTTGTCGATTTCATCGAGGAACACGATGCCATTTTGTTCCGCGCTGGTGATGGCGACGCGCGCGACGTCATCCTGGTCCAGCCGCTTGTCCTGCTCTTCCTCGACGAGCTTGTCCCAGGCATCGGCGACGCGCATCTTGCGCCGTTTTTTCTGGGTCTGGCCAAATGCCTTGGACATCATGTCGGACAGGTTGATCATGCCGACCTGACCGCCCATCCCGGGTATCTCCATCGGCAGGGAGGGGCTGTCGGCGACGTCGACCTCCACCTCGACATCGTTCATCTGGTCATTCTCGATCTTCTGACGGAATGACAGGCGCGTGGCCTCACTCGCTTCCTTGCCGGTGAGCGCATCGAGCAGACGCGCCATGGCGGCCTCTGACGCGGCTTCGCGCACAGCTTCGCGGCGACGATCCTTTTCCAGCCGTACCGCTTCCTCGACCAGATCGCGGACGATCTGCTCGACGTCCCGACCGACATAGCCCACTTCGGTGAATTTGGTCGCTTCCACCTTCACGAATGGCGCGTCGGCCAGCTTGGCGAGGCGGCGGCTGATCTCCGTCTTGCCGCACCCCGTCGGGCCGATCATCAGGATGTTCTTGGGCGTCACCTCGTCGCGCAGATCGGCGGACAGATGCTGCCGGCGCCAGCGGTTGCGTAGCGCGACCGCGACGGCGCGCTTTGCATCCTGCTGTCCGATGATATGCGCGTCCAACGCAGCGACGATGGCTTTGGGCGTAAGATTGTCGTTCATGATCTCTTCTTGGGTAACTGTGGGTCAGGCAACGCTGTCGAGCGTTTCGATCGTCAATTGGTCATTGGTGTAGACGCAAATGTCGGCGGCCACGGCCATCGCCTTGCGCGCCAGGGTTTCAGCGTCCTGCTCATAGTCCATAAGCGCCCGGGCCGCGGCGAGCGCGAAGTTGCCGCCCGACCCGATCGCTGCGACGCCGTTCAGCGGCTCAAGAACGTCGCCGTTACCGGTCAGGATCAGCGTCACGTCCTTGTCGGCGACGATCATCATCGCCTCCAGGTTGCGCAGATATTTGTCGGTGCGCCAATCCTTGGCCAGTTCCACGGCGGCGCGCATGAGCTGACCATTATGGCGTTCCAGCTTTGCTTCCAGCCGTTCGAACAGCGTGAAAGCATCGGCGGTCGCGCCGGCAAAGCCGCCAATCACGCTGCCATCATGGAGGCGGCGGACCTTTCGGGCGTTGGGCTTCATCACAGTCTGGCCCATGGACACCTGGCCGTCACCGGCTACGATGACCTTGCCATTTTTTCGGACGGACATGATGGTGGTGCCATGCCAAACGGGCATGGAGGATGCGCGAGGTTGATCGGTCATGCCGCGCGATATGGGACGCCGGGCGGAGGCGCGCAAGAGACGGCATTCCCACCGTCACCTGTGTCATTAATACGACAGATATATTTCAAAGCTGTGCCGGAACCAATGTGGGTCAATTGACATTGTGCAGCGCACAACGAATGATTAGTTATTGGTTTCGACAGGAGCGACTGGGATGACTCTCAAGGCCAGGGCCATGGAAAAGGTCGAGCGGGCGGGGATATCCAATTACAGCTTTGACGAAGACGTGCTTGTCATGTGTGGCGTGCGCTACACGATTGATGTGTGTGACTGTGGTGAGGCGGATTGCGACGGCGTCAAATTGACCCGCCACTTGGCCGCCATCAATCGCAACCTGCAATAGGCCTGTACATCGTTGTGTTGTCCGAGAATGAGGATAATCCAGGATCGGGTAAAGCATTTTGCGTCCGATCCGCGCGAAGCGGTTGACAGGCTACGTCGCCAATGCCAAAGGCCGCCTCCTCCTTACAGGGGGCGCGTAGCTCAGCGGTAGAGCACACCCTTCACACGGGTGGGGTCACAGGTTCAATCCCTGTCGCGCCCACCATCATCCTTCGCGGTGATGGTTGGACAGTATATTTCCCAGCATTGATCTTTTCTTGTCCATGACGCTAAGCCAGCGCCATCATGCGGTGCGGCAGCGCGCCCAGTGGAAAGGACGATCATGCCCCCTTATCTGAAATTCGGCGCGGCTCTTGGCGCATTGCTGGTTATCAACAGCGTGCCGAGCCATGCGGCCGAGAATGGCCAGCTGACATTGGAACGGGTTTTCGCCAGTCCCGATCTTGCCGGCCCGCAACCACGTGCGCTCAAACTCTCTCCCGACGGCACGCTCGTCACCTTGCTGAAGCCGCGCGCGGACGAAAAGGAGCGGCTGGACCTGTGGGCCATCGATACGCGCTCCGGGGCGGAGCGGATGCTGGTGGACTCCAAGAAGACGGGCAGCGGCGCTGCGTTGAGCGAAGCGGAAAAAATGCAGCGTGAGCGTGACCGATCGGTTGCCGGCAGCACGGGCATCACCAACTATGACTGGTCGCCCGATGGCAAAACCATATTGGTGCCTGTTGACGGCGACCTGTATCTGGCGGCGCTTGATGGCAAGGTCACGCGGCTGACCGATACGCCGGGGGGAGAACTCAACGGCGTGGTCAGCCCGAAGGGCGGTTTCGTGTCTTTCGTGCGCGACGGCAATCTGTTCGTCCAGCCCATCGGCGGGGCGGAACGTCAAATCACGCAGGGTGCAAGCGACACCCTGAGCTGGGGTGTGGCCGAATTTGTCGCGCAGGAGGAAATGGATCGCCGCACCGGCTATTGGTGGTCGCCCGATGACCGGATGATCGCCGTCGCGCGCGTGGACGAAAGCCCCGTCGGCATCGTTACCCGCACGGCGATCGGCGGCGAGGGCACGAAGGTCTATCAACAGCGCTATCCCGCCGCTGGCACGCCCAACGCCATGGTCGACCTGTTCGTGATGAAGCCTGACGGGTCAGGGCAGGTCCAGGTCGATCTTGGCCCGGACAAGGATATTTACCTGGCGCGCGTGGACTGGTCGAAGGATGGTCGCACGCTCTTTGTCCAGAGGGAAAGCCGCGACCAGAAGCGCCTCGATCTGCTTGCCGTCGACCCGATGACCGGCAAGGCGCGGATCGTGCTCACTGAAACGGCGAAAAGCTGGATCAACCTGTCCAATAATTTCCATCCCTTGCGTGACGGCAGCTTTTTGTGGTGGTCGGAGCGTTCGGGCCATGGCCATCTGTATCGCGTTGACGGAAAAAAATGGACCGCGCTCACCAACGGCGATTGGGAAGTGCGGGACGTTGTCGGCGTGGACGAGGACAAAGGCCTTGTCTACTTCACGGGCAATCGCGAAACCCCGCTTGAGCAACAGCTCTACGTCACATCCTTCGCCACGCCGGGCCGA
The DNA here is from genome assembly GCF_000445105.1 of Sphingobium lactosutens DS20. Lineage (GTDB taxonomy): Bacteria > Pseudomonadota > Alphaproteobacteria > Sphingomonadales > Sphingomonadaceae > Sphingobium > Sphingobium lactosutens. Next base: position 135,985 of record NZ_ATDP01000082.1, read on the forward strand.
GCGCGACTGTTGACCAGTGCGGGGTGGTGGAATGATGCCGTCATGGACGATGCGGCAAGCCGGGTCGTCGTGTCGCGCCAGAATACGGACCAGCCCAAGCAGGTTTATCTGGCCGATAGCGACGGCAGGCAATTGCAATGGTTGTCGCAGAACGCGCTGACGGGCGATCATCCCTACGCGCCCTATGTCGCAAGTCACGTCAAGACGCGCTTTGGCACGGTGAAAGCGAAGGATGGCACGACGCTCTATACCAAGATGCTGACGCCGCCCCTGGAGCCGGGCAAGCGCTACCCGGTCTTCATGATCCATTATGGCGGCCCCGGCGGCGGCCGGCAGGTGACGAACAGCTGGTCGGGCGCGCTCAATCAATATCTGGTCGATCGCGGCTGGATCGTCTTTGCGATCGACAATCGCGGCACGCCCGATCGCGGCAAGGCGTTCGAGGACCATCTGTATCGGGCGATGGGCACGGTCGAGGTGGAGGACCAACTGACCGGCGTCGAATGGCTCAAAAATCAGCCCTTTGTCGATGCCGATCGGATCGCCACCTATGGCTGGTCCTATGGCGGCTATATGTCGCTCAAATTGCTGGAGAAGGCGCCAGGGACATTTGCAGCCGCGGTTGCGGGCGCCCCGGTGACGAAGTGGGAACTGTACGACACCCATTATACCGAACGCTATCTGGGCCAGCCGCAGGACAAGCCGAGTGCCTATCCGGCTGCCGGGGCGGTCGAAGACTCGGTCAAGATCAGCGATCCGATGCTGCTGATCCACGGCATGTCGGACGATAATGTCGTGTTCGACAATGCCACGGCACTGATGGCGAAGATGCAGAGCGGGGCGGTGCCGTTCGAGATGATGGCCTATCCGGGGCAAACACACCGCGTCGGCGGGCCGGGCATCGGCGTGCATCTGTGGCGCACGATTGAGAATTTCCTGGCCGACCATGCCGGCGGCCCGACAACCCGATAAGCGATCATGCTATCGCCAGGCGTGGAACACCGCCCGGCGATAGCGGTCCTTGCGGCGGAAGGGCATGGCCCATTTGCGCCACCCTTTGTTGTCGAGCGCCTCGGGCATAACGGCAAAGCGCGTATAGCCAAAACGCCGGCACATCTCGCGCAGGGCCAGGATATTGGGCGCCCAGAAATTGGTCGGGTCGCGGTCGAGTTCCAGTTCCGTGAACAGACGCATCGCAGGCACCGGTTCGTGGCGCAGCGCCGTCACCGTCTCCAGCACCAAATGATCCCGGCTCATCGCGGCGGCGGCTTCCAAAATGCGATAGGGGTCCGTGACATGATAAAGAACGCCGAGCAGCAGGACGGTGTCGAACTGGCCCAGTTCCTCTACCCGATGCTGGGCAACGTCCAGGTCAAGCGATCGGACCTTTGATCCAAAGCGGGCGTGCGCGTGATCGAACCCGCTCTTGTCGCCCCATCCCTGACCCGACCAGCAGAAATGATCCGTCGCCAGGACTTCGGCCGCGCCGCGTTTTTCGGCTTCAAAGGAAAAAAATCCGTCCCACGCACCGATGTCGAGCACGCGCCGACCGGCCAGCGGCTGATTGAAAATCTGGTCGGCCTCCTCGCGCAGCGATGCGAGCGGTTTGATGCCTTCCACCTGTTCGCCATCGGGAAATTCGAAACTGTGAAACCATTGCTGGGGCAGGGGGGGCAACGAACGGGACGACATCAATGGATTTTCCGATGACAGGAGGAAGGGGAAGGGCGGTCGACTAAGGACGTGGCAGTGGCGCGCTATGGGATCGAAAAGCCCTTCTTTCTGGACAAACGCCCCAGTATCGCTATGCCGCCCCCTCCGCAATATGTGCATCGGAGTGGAGTTTTCAGTCATGGGTTACAAGGTCGTCGTCGTCGGAGCCACCGGGAATGTGGGCCGCGAAATGCTGACCATTCTCGCCGAGCGCGAGTTCCCGATTGACGAGATCGCGGCGGTCGCATCGCCGCGGTCGCAGGGCACCGAAATCGAATTCGGTGAAACCGGCAAGATGCTCAAATGCAAGAATATCGAACATTTCGACTTTACCGGCTGGGATATCGCCCTGTTCGCCGCCGGGTCCGGCCCAACGGCTGAATATGCGCCCAAGGCTGCGGCGGCCGGCTGCGTCGTGATCGACAATAGCTCGCTCTATCGCATGGACCCGGACGTTCCGCTGGTCGTGCCGGAGGTGAACCCGGAAGCGGTCGATGGCTATACGAAGAAGAATATCATCGCCAATCCCAACTGCTCGACCGCGCAGATGGTGGTGGCCTTGAAGCCTTTGCATGACGCAGCGACGATCAAGCGTGTCGTCGTTGCTACCTACCAGTCGGTTTCCGGCGCGGGGAAGGCTGGCATGGACGAGTTGTTCGAGCAGAGCCGCAACATCTTCGTCGGTGATCAGGCCGAACCCAAGAAGTTCACCAAGCAGATCGCCTTCAACGTGATCCCGCATATCGACGTTTTCCTGGACGATGGATCGACCAAGGAAGAATGGAAGATGGTGGCGGAGACGAAGAAGATCCTCGACTCGAAGGTCAAGGTCACGGCGACATGCGTGCGCGTGCCGGTCTTTGTCGGCCACAGCGAGGCGCTCAATATCGAGTTTGAAAAGGAGATTTCGGCGAAGGAAGCGCAGGATATCCTGCGCGAGGCGCCGGGCATCATGCTCGTCGACAAGCGGGAGGATGGCGGTTACGTCACGCCTGTCGAATGCGTCGGTGATTATGCGACCTTCATCAGCCGGGTGCGGGAAGATTCGACGGTCGAAAACGGCCTCAACATCTGGTGCGTCAGCGATAATCTGCGCAAGGGCGCGGCTCTGAACGCCGTGCAGATCGCCGAACTGCTGGGACGCCGTCACCTCAAAAAGGGCTGATCGCCCGATGGTAGCCGGCGTTGGCGGAGCGTGGCGTTCTTTGCCGCGCCCGCAACGCCGGATGATCCTGCTGCTGCTGGCGGCCATCGCGATCGCCAATGTCGCGCAACCCTTTCCCGATCTCGCACCGCTTCAACATGGCCCGACCCTTGTTCTCGCGCTAGTCGCCCCCTGGTTGCTGCAGCGCTGGCCCTTGTCCGATCGGGCGGTGGGCTGCGTCTGGCTGTTTCTGTTGCTCCATAGTTTCGCCGCCAGGTGGATTTACAGCTATGTGCCTTATGACGATTGGGCGCGACTGCTGACCGGTCATGATATCTCCGGGCTTCTGGGCCTGCGCCGCAATGGCTTTGACCGCCTTGCGCATTTTGCATTCGGCGCGTTGCTGATGGCGCCCTTGGCGGAAGTCGTGCAGAGGTATGGCAGGATGGCACACCGCTGGAGCCTCGCCTTCGCCTTTGCCGCCGTCGGGCTTGGCAGCGCGCTCTATGAAGTCTTCGAATGGCTGTTGACCATCGTCGCGGCGGGCGGGACGGCCGATTACCATAATGGTCAGCAGGGCGATCTCTGGGATGCGCAAAAGGATATGGCGATCGCGCAGGCCGGCGCTGCGCTGACAGTCATACGCCTGTTGCGCCAAGGCGGGCGACCCCATATCGGCAAGCTGCATTTGCCGGAAAAGGAACAGCATTGATGACCGACCTGCCGATCGAACGTCATGACATCAAGGGGGTCGACGGCCTGCCAATCGCCGTGCATATGGTCGGGCAGGGGCGGGACCTGGTGCTGATCCATGGCTATTTCTCCAATGCATGGACCAACTGGATCCGTTATGGCCATGCTGCAAAGCTGGTAGAGGCGGGATTTCGGCTGATCCTGCCGGACCTGCGCGGTCACGGGGAAAGTGCAAAGCCGCATGACGCCGCCGCCTATCCGCCAGACGCACTGACCGATGACAATCTCGGACTTATCGAACAGCTGGGCCTGACCGATTATGACCTTGGCGGTTATTCCCTCGGCGCGCGTACCACTGTGCGGATGCTGGCGCGCGGCGCGACACCCCGCCGCGTGATCTTGAGCGGCATGGGGTTGCGCGGCCTTACCCAGACGCTCGACAATGGCGGCTATTACACCAATGTCCTCACCAATCTCGGCACTTTCACGCGCGGCACGTCGGAATGGATGACCGAAGCCTTTTTGAAAACGACCAAGGGCGATCCGGTCGCGCTACTGCATATTCTCAAGACCTTTGTCGACACGCCCGCTGACGTCATCGCCAATTTCCCGCAGCGCGCGGCTGTCATCTGCGGTGCGGACGACGACAGCAACGGCAGCGCGCATGAGTTGGCGGACATTTTGCGCGACGGCCGCTATCTCGAAGTGCCCGGCAATCATATGAACGCCGTGACGCGCAAGGAGCTGGGGCAGGCGATGGTGGATTTCCTCACCGCTTGACTGTGTCGGTGGAGCAAGTCAGTCTCCCGGCATAACGTTCAGGGGACTATCCATGAAAATCGCGATTTCGCTGGCCGCGCTTGCGGCCGCCCTTGTTGCAACGCCTGCGCTGGCGCAGGCCGTACCCCCCGCTGCGCCTACAGCGACGGAAGCGGAAGCCTTCCTGACCAAGGCGGAAAAGGCGCTGTTCGACCAGTCGATCATCAGCGGCCGGGCGGCATGGATCAACGCAACCTATATCACCGACGACACGGACGCGATCGCATCCTATTTCGGGGCGATCGATACCAGGCAGCGGGTCGATTTCGCGCTGGAGGCGGCGAAATATGCCGCCGCGCCGGGCCTGTCCGCTGAAACAAAGCGACGGCTCAACCTGTTGCAGACCGCGTTGACGCTGCCCGCGCCGACAACGCCCGGCGCCGCTGAGGAACTGAACGAACTCGCGACGAAGCTTCAGTCGGCTTATGGCAAGGGCAAGGGAACGCTCAAGGGCCAGCCGATCAACGGCAGCGATATTGAGGAGCAGATGGGGATCAACCGCAATCCCGATGAGCTCAAGGAAATGTGGGTCAGCTGGCACGACAATGTCGGCGCGCCCATGCGCGACGATTATGTCAAACTGGTCGGCATTGCGAACGCCGGGTCCAAGGAACTGGGCTTTACCGATACAGGTGCCATGTGGCGTTCGAAATATGACATGCCCGCCGACGACTTCGCCAAGCTGACCGACAAGATCTGGGCCGAGGTCAAACCGCTCTATGACGAGTTGCATTGCTACACGCGCACCAAACTGAACGAAAAATATGGCGATGCGGTGCAGCCAGCGACCGGGCCGATCCGCGCCGACCTGCTGGGCAATATGTGGGCGCAGGAATGGGGCAATATCTATGATATCGTCGCGCCCGCAGGCGCCGGCGACCTTGGCTATGACGTTACCGAATTGCTAGCCGCCAAGGGCTATGACCCGGTCAAGATGGTCAAGGCCGGCGAGGGTTTCTACAGCTCGCTCGGCTTCGATCCGTTGCCGCAGACATTCTGGGAACGCTCTCAGATCGTCAAGCCCCGGGACCGTGAAGTCGTCTGCCATGCATCGGCCTGGGACCTCGACAACAAGGACGATATCCGCATCAAGATGTGCACCAAGGTGAATGGCGACGACTTCGTCACCATCCATCATGAATTGGGACATAATTACTATCAGCGCGCCTACCAGATTCAGAAACCGCTCTATCTGGACGGGGCCAATGACGGCTTCCACGAAGCGATCGGCGATTTCATCGCCTTGTCCATCACCCCCGATTATCTGGTGAAGATCGGCCTGCTCGATCCTGCCAAGGTGCCCGGCGCGGACAAGGATCTAGGGCTGCTCTTGCGCCAAGCCATGGACAAGGTCGCATTCCTGCCCTTTGGCCTGCTGATCGACAAATGGCGCTGGGGCGCGTTCGACGGGTCCATCCCGCAGGACCAATATGAAAAGGGCTGGAACGACCTGCGTCTGCAATATCAGGGCATCGTGCCGCCAGTTCCGCGTGATGAAACGAAGTTCGATCCGGGCGGCAAATATCATATTCCCGGGAACACGCCCTACACCCGCTATTTCCTGGCCCGTGTGCTGCAATTCCAGTTTTACGAAGCGGCCTGCCGCCAGGCTGGCTGGAAGGGCCCGCTGCACCGCTGCTCCTTCTATGGCAACAAGCAGGTGGGCGAAAAGCTCAACGCCATGCTGGAAATGGGCGCGTCGAAACCATGGCCCGACGCGTTGCAGGCTTTCACGGGCAAGCGGGAAATGTCGGGCAAGGCGTTGGTCAATTATTTCGCGCCATTGCAGAAGTGGTTGATCGAACAGAATAAAGGCAAGTCTTGTGGCTGGTAAGCCGGAGTAAAAGTCGGTAAACGGCCGCTTAATGAGTGGGCCGGCTATCCTTCTTTCGCTGCTTTTTGGAACTGCCGTTGTGACGACGATCGCCCTGGCGATCGCCTTCGCACATTTCGGGAGGCAAAGGCATGTCCTGACATGGACCGCATCCTATGGTGCCGGCATCCTGCAGTGGCTGGCCAATGCCGCCGGCTTTTTCCTGCAAAGCGCCGCAATGTTCATCGTCACCGGAATCACGCTGATCGTCAGTGCGTCGCTGCTGGCGATCGGCATCCGGCAACGGTCCGGTCGGCCCGTGAACATCATGGCCTTTGCCGTCCCGGCGACCGTCGTATGTGTCGCGATTGCGGTCGCGATTGGCGTTTTTGGCAATCAGATCATGCAAGGCATGATCATTCCGACCTATGTCGGGCTGTTGCTGCTCGTCAGCGCAGCGTCGCTCTGGCCGCTCGACCGGGCGATGACGCCCCCGGAAAAGGCGCTTTTCGCCTGCCTCATCCTCTTTGCGCTGTGTCAGTTGGCGCTGGCTGTTTCGGCGACCTTCATTCGCAGTGCGACTGAAGGGAAGGATTTGTACCGCAATATCCTGAGCCTGGGTATGCCGACAATCTATGTCGGCACGGCCATTTCCGCTGTGCTGGTGGTCGCGGGCGACCTTGCCCAGCAATTGCGCAGCCAGATGCGCCATGATTCGCTGACGGAAGTGCTCAATCGTCGCGGGCTGGAAGAAGCCGCGGCTCAGGCCATCGCCCAGGCGCGCCGCCATGACCGCCCCCTGTCCCTCGTCATTTGCGACCTTGATGGGTTCAAGGCGCTCAATGATACGTACGGGCATATTGCCGGGGATCATGCGCTCAAGGGCTTCGCGCGATTACTGACGCTGGCGGTGCGTCGCGGTGACATCGTCGGGCGGATGGGCGGCGACGAGTTCGGCCTGTTGCTGCAGGATAGCGACGCGCAGGCGGCCGCCGACGTGATGGAGCGGGTGCGGCTCGAGGTCGCCCATCTGTCCTTGCCGCGTGTCCCCGATGGCACGTTGCGCGCCAGCTTTGGCGTTGCCGCCTTGCTTGCCGACGATCGGACCTTGGAAGACATGGTCCATCGCGCCGACGCGGCGCTCTACACCGCCAAGAAGCTGGGCAAGAACCGCGTCAGCATTGCCAGCGCCGCCTGACCTGTCCTGTCAGCGGAATGGCGGTTCGTTAAAGGCGCGCAGCTTGCGACTGTGCAGTTTCGCGCCCTGCTGCCGCAGCAATTCGCACGTCATGATGCCGACGCGCAAATGCCCGGCTATCGCCTCCTCATAGAAACGGTTGGCCTGGCCCGGCAGCTTGAGTTCGCCATGAATGGGCTTGTCCGACACGCACAATAGCGTTCCGTACGGCACGCGAAAGCGATAGCCCTGCGCCGCAATCGTGGCTGATTCCATGTCGATCCCGACGGCGCGCGACAGGCTGAACCGCAGCGCGGAATGCGAATAGCGCAATTCCCAGTTGCGATCATCGGTCGTCACCACGGTGCCGGTGCGCAGGCGGCGCTTGAAATCTTCGGCATCGTTGCCGCCCAGCACGGTTTCCGCGGCGCTTGCCATCGCAACCTGCACTTCCGCGATCGCCGGCACGGGAATTTCCGGCGGCAGCATCGCGTCCAACACCTTGTCATCGCGCAGATAGGCGTGGGCCAGCACATAATCGCCGATGCGCTGGCTGGGGCGCAGTCCGCCGCAATGGCCGATCATCAGCCAGGCTTCGGGACGCACCACGGCCAGATGATCGCAGATCGTCTTGGCATTGGCCGGTCCGACGCCGATGTTGACCAGTGTGATGCCACTGCGATCGGGTGCCATCAGGTGATAGGCCGGCATCTGATGCTTGCGCCAGGCGCCTTCGGCAATGGCGGCATGGGGATCAGCGGTGTCTTTCGAGACATAGACGCCGCCCGCGCCCGACAGGCCCGTGAACCGGCTGCCTTCGCGTTGCAGTTCACCGCACGCCCAAGCGACGAATTCATCGACATAGCGATGATAGTTGGTGAAAAGGATGTAGCGCTGAACATGCTCGGCCGGTGTGCCGGTATAATGTTTCAGCCGCGCCAGGGAGAAGTCGGTTCTCAAGCCATCGAACAGGGCGAGGGGCCTGTCGCCATCGGCATCCGGCATGAACAGGCCGTCGGCAATTTCATCGCCAATTTCCGCCAATTCGGTCGCCGGGAAATAGCGCGCCAGTTCCGTCGGCGGCGTCCCGTCCAGCGCATTGATGTCCAGTCCATCAAGAACATAGGGGAAGGGGATTTGCTGGTCGCTGGGGCCGACTTCGACCTCCACGCCATAGTCGCGCACCAGCAGGTCGATCTGTTCGGCGAGATATTCCGCGAACATGGCGGGCCGCGTGATCGTGGTCACATAGCGCCCCGGTTTGGACAGGCGCGCGAAAGAGCGGCCCAGCGGAGGCACGTCGCTGTCGCGCCGGTAAGTGATGCGCAGCTCGGGATAGCAGAAGCGGCGGTCGCTGCGGGCTTCCGGGGGCGGCACGCTGCCATCGCGTGCATAAGCGCGCATCGCCTCGCGCAGCGTTTCAATCGCGGTCTGATAAATCTGGTCGAGTTGCCCGACCGTGGCTTTGCCGATGCTCTTTGTCATCACCTCCCGTTACCGCCTTTCGATGACGGAAGGAAGACCGCGCGCCAGTTCGATGAAACGTGGCGCGCGGGGAGGAGAATCAAAGCTTTTCGAGCATATATTCCGCCGAGGAAACCTTGAAATCACCCGGTTCTTCGACATTGAGATCTTCGACGACGCCGTCCGTGACAATCATCGAAAAGCGCTGGCCCCGCGTTCCCAGACCAAATTTGCTGCCGTCCATGGTCAGGCCCACTGCCTTGGCGAACTCACCATTGCCATCGGCCAGCATCGTCACCTTGCCGTCTGCGCCGGCCGACTTGCCCCAGGCGCCCATGACGAACGCGTCATTGACGGCGGTGCAGGCGATTTCATCGACGCCCTTGGCTTTGAGCGCATCGGCCTTGTCGATGAAGCCGGGCAGATGCTTGGCCGAGCAAGTGGGTGTGAAGGCGCCCGGCACGGAGAAGATGGCGACCGTCTTGCCGCTGAAATAATCATCCGACGATACCGGCTCCGGGCCGTTTTCCGTCATCTTGGTGAAGGTGGTGCTTGGGATGCGCTCGCCCTTGGAAATCGTCATGCTGTGTCTCCTGCCTATCTACGCGGCGGGAGGTCGGTTGCGACCGGCGGGATGTCAAGGCGTGACCGCATGAATATGGCGGGTCGCCCCGCTCGGCAGCCCGGCCGTGCTTGGCAAGCCGGGGAAGCCCTCTATATTCCTCATATGGATCAAGCCCAATTTTACGGCGGCAATTTCTTGCTCGCGCTTCCCGGCATGCAGGATCAGCGGTTCGATCATTCGGTGCTGGCCCTGTGCGTGCACGATGCCGATGGTGCGCTGGGCATCGCTGTGAGTGAGGAGATGGAGGGTCTTGGGCTGCGCGAGTTGCTGGAGAGCTTCGATATCGACGCCAGCAAGGTTCCGGACACACCCGTGCTGCGCGGCGGCCCGGTGGAGCCGCGACGGGGCTTCGTGCTTCATTCGCTCGATTGGGCCGGGCAGGACATGATGCAGGTCAATAATCTTTGGGGTCTGTCGGGTTCTCTCGACATATTGAAGGCGATCGCCGAACAGCGCGGGCCCAGCCGCTATCTCGTCGCGCTGGGCTATGCTGGCTGGGGCGCGGGTCAGCTTGAGGAAGAAATGACCGGCGAAAGCTGGTTTCTGGCGCCCGGCAACGCTGACCTTTTGTTCGACACGCCGGCACGCCGCAAATGGGCGGCGATCTTTGCGGCGTCGGGCGTGGATTCCACGCATTTGGTCGGTGGGGCGGGATTGGCATGATGCGCCGGCATTACGCTACATAAAGAAAACTTTATATTGAGTTGCCTTGGTTGGCGCCGATTGGTAAAGCGCTGCTCATCCCGCCGCCGGATCGTCCGCCGGCGCGCATCTGATATTTCAAGAATGGAGACGCCCGTGGCCACCGCCCCCGCTGCCCAGACCCAGGATTATGTGATTGCCGACATCGGCCTTGCCGGCTTTGGCCGCAAGGAAATCGAGATTGCAGAAACCGAAATGCCCGGCCTCATGGCCCTGCGCCAGGAATTCGGTTCGACCAAGCCGCTGAAGGGTGCGCGGATCACCGGTTCGCTGCACATGACGATCCAGACCGCCGTGCTGATCGAGACGTTGGCGGATTTGGGCGCGGAACTGCGCTGGGCCTCGTGCAACATCTTTTCGACCCAGGACCACGCCGCTGCCGCCATCGCCACGCGCGGCATCCCCGTGTTCGCCATCAAGGGCGAAACGCTGGAGGAATATTGGGACTATGTCGTCAAGATTTTCGACTGGGGTCAGGATACGACCTGCAACATGATCCTGGACGATGGCGGCGACGCCACCATGTTCGCCCTGTGGGGCGCACGGGTCGAGGCGGGCGAGGAGCTGTTCACCCCGACCAATGAGGAAGAGGAAATCTTCGTCGCGACGCTGAAGCGTTTTCTGGCTGAACGGCCCGGCTACCTCACCAAGACCGTTCAGGCGATCAAGGGTGTGTCGGAGGAAACCACGACCGGCGTCCACCGCCTGTATGAACTGGCCAAGAAGGGCAAGCTGCCGTTCCCGGCGATCAACGTGAACGACAGCGTCACCAAGTCGAAGTTCGACAATCTCTATGGCTGCAAGGAAAGCCTGGTCGACGCGATCCGTCGCGCCACCGACGTCATGCTGGCGGGCAAGGTCGCGGTCGTCGCCGGCTTTGGCGATGTGGGCAAGGGCAGCGCCGCCTCGCTCCGTAATGGCGGCGCACGCGTTCTCGTGACGGAGGTCGATCCCATCTGCGCCCTTCAGGCGGCGATGGAAGGCTATGAGGTCGTGACGATGGAAGAGGCCGCCCCCCGCGCCGATATCTTCGTCACCGCGACCGGCAATGCCGACGTCATCACCGTCGATCATATGCGCGCGATGAAGAATATGGCGATCGTCTGCAATATCGGTCACTTCGACAGCGAGATCCAGATTGCGGGCCTCAACAATATGAAGTGGACCGAGATCAAGCCGCAGGTCGACGAGGTCGAATTTGCCGATGGCAAGAAGATCATCGTGCTGGCCAAGGGCCGCCTGGTGAATCTAGGCTGCGCGACCGGCCACCCCAGCTTCGTGATGTCGTCCAGCTTCACCAACCAGGTGCTGGCCCAGATCGAACTGTGGACCAAGGCGGACGACTATAAGAACGAGGTCTATGTCCTTCCCAAGCATCTCGATGAGAAGGTCGCCGCGCTTCATCTGGAGAAGCTGGGCGTCAAATTGTCCACGCTGAGCCAAAAGCAGGCCGACTATATCGGCGTGCCGGTCGAAGGCCCCTTCAAGCCCGACCATTATCGCTACTAAGCGCGACACCTGAAAAGGGGAGGCGAAATGCCTCCCCTTATGGGATGGCCCGCCCCTTTTCCCCGGCATCAGGTATGATGCCGGTGCTTGAAAAGGAAAGGAGCGGACCGATGTCTATTGTTATCCTTGGCGTTGATTTGGGCAAGAATGCCTGCAGTGTCGTAGGCGTTGATGCAGCAGGCGCTGTCATCGTGCGTAAGTCGATGCGCCGACAGACACTTATCGATTACGTGACCAAGCTTCCGGCTTGCGTGATTGCAATGGAGGCGTGCTGTGGTGCCCACAACCTTGGTCGCCTTTTCGCCGCGCAGGGGCACGAAATCAGATTGATGTCGCCGGAGTACGTACGCCCGTATGTCAAAGCGCAGAAGAATGATGATCGTGATGCGGAGGGGATTGCCGAGGCCGCCTCGCGCCCGACTATGCGCTTCGTCGAACTCAAGACTCAGGAGCAGTTGGACATCCAGACCCTCCACCGCGTCAGGTCCCGCCTGGTAGCCGAGCGCACAAACCTTATCAACCAACTGCGGGCGATCCTCCTGGAGCGGGGGACCATTTTTCCGGCCGGCCGGCGCAAGCTGGAGTTGGGCATTGATGCCATGCTGGCCGCCGAAGATACGGCCCTATCACCACGCTTGAAGCAACTGGTGGGTGAACTGCGCGCCGAATGGCACGAACTTGATACCAAGGTCGAGGCACTGAACGGCGAGTTTGTCGAACTGGCTCGCAATGATGCAGCTGCCCGGCGGCTCACGTCCATCCCCGGCATCGGCACGTTGAACGCAACCGCTTTGATTGCAGCCGTGGGCGATGCCAGCAGCTTTGCCAAAGCGCGAGACTTGGGTGCTTGGCTCGGCTTGGTACCCAGGCAACATACTACCGGCGGCAAGCCCCGGCTGCTCGGCATCTCCAAGCGTGGCAACACCTATTTGCGCACTTTGCTCATCCATGGCGCCCGGGCAGCATTACCGTCACTGGCGCGCAGCGAAACCCCGCTGGGACGTTGGTTGACAGGAATGATCGAGCGAGGAGTTCATCGCAACGCAATCGTCGTCGCATTGGCTAATAAACTGGCGCGGATCGCTTGGGCAGCCCTTCGCAAAGAAGTGAGCTTCGAACGCGGCTATCCAGCAGCGGCATAACGGATCGGCTGCGTGCTTCTGCGCGCGTAGCCCAACGATGTTTGCAGGAAGGATCGTGAAGATGGCCTGACAGTCGATCGGCGTCTGGAAAGCCCGGGCAAAAAAATGGCACCTGTTGCCGGTTCCCTTATTGTGGCTCCAGACGTGCGGATGTCCATCTTGGCCACGGGATGCTCCCGTGAGACCGCATACGTTGACGCAGACTGATCAGAACACCGTAAAATCCTACTTGCAAACGGGGCGGGCCATACGTTTTTTTACGCCCATTGACCCCATTCTACCTATGAATCTTTGAGTCCACCGCTTCCCGCTCCGCGCGTTCTGCGTTAGGTCGGTCGCAGATATGACGAGCAACGGGCAGGTAGCGCAGATGGGGGCCAATCGCCGATGACGGCGCTGTCGCCTGTAGCCGCGATGATTTTGGGCATTGTGCTCGCCCTCTGGCTGGGCGCGGCCATCTGGGCGGTGATGAGCGGTCAGCGCATGCGTCGGGACGGCACGCAGTCGCAGGGCAAGATCGACCGTCTGACCATGTTGCTGGCGTCAGCGCCGGCGGCGCCGGTAATTGTCCATCCCGATGGACGACTGGAGGCGGCGGACAGGCTCGCCAAATGGCTCGGCCGCACCCGCGCGCCCAATTTTCTTTCAGAATTGACCGCCGAAGATGGCGGGATTGAGCCCGAAGACGCCGCGGCGCTTTCGCAGGATATTGCCGCGGCCCAGCGCGCCGGCAAAAGCTTTGCCCGTGCTGTTCGTGGCGTCAATTCCACCCGGCTTCTGCTCGTTCGCGGTGCGCCTGCTGGGCCCGAACTGGCGGAGAGCGGCGGGGCACTGCTATGGGTTTTTGACGCTACTGACAGTCAGGCCGAAATCCAGTCGTTGCGAAGTCAGGTCGCGCAATTGCGGGAGGCACTGGAGGCGCTTGCGGGCTTGGTGGAAGCGGCGCCCTTCCCGATGTGGCATCGCACCTCCGACCTGCGGCTCAGCCTTGTCAACAGCGCCTATGTCCGCGCCGTCGATGCCGAGGATGCTGCCGATGTCATCACTCAGGGCATCGAACTGGTCGAATCGGTGGGCGGCGTCCCACCGGAAGCCGCCGCAGCCGATGCGATGGCGCGCGATCAATTGGTCGAACGCATGGTGCCCGCCACGATTGACGGCGAACGCCGGATGATGCGCGTCGTCGACGTGCCGCTGGGGGAGGCTGGCATCGCTGGTTACGCGGTCGATCAGCACGAACTGGAACAAGCGCGGGTAGAGGGCCGGCGCATCGAAGCGGCGCAACGCGACCTGCTCGACCGCTTGTCCGCAGGCGTCGCCCGCTTCGGCCCCGACCGCACGCTGCGCTTCTGGAATCAGCCGTTCATGAGCCTATTCGGCCTGCGGCAGGAGGCGCTTGCGGACGCGCCGGTTTTCGAGCGGGTGCTGGACCAGATGCGCGACGCCCGCCGCCTGCCCGAGCATCGTGATTTCCCGGCCTGGCGGTCCGAGCGGCGCGACTGGTTCCTGTCGCCTGAACCTCTGGAAGAGAATTGGCTGCTTCAGGACGGCACCCATTTGCGCGTCTATGCCCAGCCGCTTCCCGATGGCGGGTTGCTGCTGATTTTCGAGGACCGGACGGAACAGGTGCAACTGTCGAGCGCGCGGGACACGCTGCTGCGCGTTCGGACAGCGACATTTGATAATCTGTTCGAATCGATCGGCGTCTTTGCCGCGGATGGTCGCCTGCAAATGTGGAACAGCCGGTTCCGTATGATCTGGGGCGCGAGCGAGGAACTGCTAGCCACCCATCCGCGCATCGACGACCTCATGCGCGATGTGCAATCCTGCCTCGCCAAGCCCGAGCAAGGCAATCTGGTCCGCGAACTGGTGCGCGCCGCCACGGTGGAGCGCAAGCAGCGCATGGGGCATGTCGGCTTTGCCGATGGCCGCATTTTCGAATTTGCCGCCATTCCGCTGCCCGACGGCAATGCGCTGTTCACCATGTTGGATGTGACGGACAGCCGCCGGGTCGAGCAGGTGCTGCGCGATCGCAATGAAGCGCTGGAGCAGGCGGACAAGATCAAGACCGCCTTCGTCACCAATATGAGCTATGAATTGCGCACGCCGCTGACGACCATAGCGGGGTTCGCCGAAATGATGAGCGCGGGCTATGCAGGCGAGCTGCCAGAACCGGCCAGGGACTATGTCGCCGGTATCCTTCAAAGCACGGGCCGTCTGTCGATGCTGATCGACAATGTGCTGGACCTGACCCAGAGCGAGGCAGGCACCTTGCCGATTGAGCGACTTCCCGTCGATCTTGGCGCGCTGGCCAGTGCGCGCGTCGAACGATTGCGGGGGGAAGCTGCGTCCAAGGGCATGGACCTGGCGCTCGACCTCACGCCCGCTATGGGCGTGGTGCGCGGGGACGAGCGGCGGATCGGCCAATGTATCGACCATCTGCTGGAAAACGCATTGACCTATTGCAGCCGGGGCGCGCGCATCCTGCTGCATGGCGATGGCACGGCCGACCGGGCGCGCATCGTCATTTCGGACAATGGGCCTGGCATTCCGACCGAGCGGCAGCAGGCCATTTTCGAGCCGCTGGTGCGGGCAGAACAAGCGCGAAACGGCGCGAAAGCAGGCATGGGTCTGCCACTGGCCCGCCAACTGGTGCAAGCCCATGGCGGGACGCTGGAGTTGGTGTCGAAAAAGGGGCAGGGGACGATGATCCTGATCGAACTGCCCCGTGGCTGACCGGACCATCGACCTGCCGCATGAGTCGGAGATGCTGGATCTTGGTCGGCGGCTCGCCCGGCACGTCCGGATCGGCGACGTGATCGCGCTGGAGGGCGGGCTTGGCGCGGGTAAGACCACGCTGGCGCGCGGGTTGCTGGAAGCGCTCGGTCTGCAAGGCGAAGCGCCCAGCCCCAGCTTCGCCATCGTCCAGCCCTATGATGTGCCGGAAGTCAGGCTGCCGGTCGCGCATGTCGATCTGTATCGGCTGGACGATGTCGCGGAAACGGAAGAACTGGCGCTGGGCGACTATCTGATGGACGCGCTGCTGTTGATCGAATGGCCCGACCGGCTGGGAGCTTCGCTTTGGCCGCACAGCCTGCGCCTTACCATAGAGATATTGGAGGACGGCGCGCGACGCTTGACAGCGGACGTGCCGGACGCTTGGACGGACCGATGGTCCCAGATTTGATCCCGCCCGTTGCCGCCCCTGCTTTTCTCGCTCAGGCGGGCTGGGGTGATGCAGCAATCCTGCCGCTGGCGTGCGACGCATCCTTCCGCCGCTATTTCCGTGTGGTCCGGTCAGACGGGCAGGCCGTGTTGATGGATGCGCCGCCGCCGCAGGAAGATCCGCGTCCCTTCATCGCGATCGCCGAACGCTTGCGACAGGACGGCTTTGCCGCGCCGCGCATCTTGGCGCGCGATCTGGAACGGGGATTGGTGCTGATCGAGGATTTCGGCGACCTGCGCGTCAAGGAACATCTGGACGTGCATCCAGGCGACGAATTGTCCGTCTATACGCGCGCTGTCGACCTGCTTGCGGAACTGCATCGGTTGCCGCCCGCCGATTTGCCCCCCTATGATCGCGCTGTCTACCAGCGCGAAACCGGTTTGCTGACGGAATATTTCTGCCCCTCTGTCGGCCTCTCGGTCGATGTCGATGCCTATGTCGGCGCGTGGGATCAGGTGCTACCTCTGGTCGAGCAATCGGTCAGCGCGCCGGTCACAGTGCTGCGCGATTATCATGCCGAAAATATCATGCTGATCGACGATCCGACGTCGCACGGCCTGGGGCTGCTCGATTTCCAGGACGCGCTGGTCGGCCATCCGGCCTATGATCTTGTATCCCTGTTGCAGGATGCGCGGCGCGACGTGCCGTTGGCGGTGGAAGCTGCGATGCTCGATCATTATCGCGCCATCGCGTCGCCGCCCGCGGACTTCGACGCGGCCTATGCCGTATTGGGCGCTCAGCGCAACGCCAAGATCATCGGCATCTTCACGCGCCTTTGGAAGCGCGATGGCAAGCCGCGCTATCTGTCCTATCTGCCGCGCATGTGGGGTCTGCTAGAGCGCGATCTGGCCCATCCCGCGTTGGCGCCGGTCGCGTCGTGGTTTGCCCAGAATATCCCGGCGGAAAAGCGGCATCGCGCGCTTGAAGCCCACGCGCTGGCATAAGGCGGCGACTATGATCGATACGGCGATGCTGATGGCGGCGGGGCTGGGGAAACGGATGCGCCCGCTTACCGCCACACGCCCAAAACCCCTGGTCAAAGTGGCGGGCAAGCCCCTGATGGACCATGCCCTCGATCGGCTGGAGGCCGGGGGCGTGCGCAAGGTGGTCGTCAACGTCCATTATCTCGCTGACACGGTCGAAGCCCATCTCAAGGCGCGGCGGTGCGGGATGGAATTCATCGTTTCTGATGAGCGCGCCAAGCTGCTGGAAACAGGCGGCGGTCTCATGCAGGCCAAGCCCTTGCTCGGCGATCAGCCCTTCTTCTGCGTCAACAGCGACAATTTCTGGGTGGATGGGCCAGCGGAAACCTTTGCCATGATGCGCCGGGTCTGGGACCCTGTCCGCATGGATGCGCTGCTGCTGCTCGTGCCGCAGGCGCGCGCCTATTGCCATAGCGGAATGGGCGACTTTCGGATGGACGCGGATGGCCGGTTGACCCGGCGCCGGGAAGGGCATGTGGCGCCTTTCGTCTATATCGGCATTCAGATATTGTCGCCCACGCTGCTGGCCGACCCGCCGGGGGACGTTTTTTCCACCAATATCTTCTGGAATCGGGCGATCGAGGCGGGCCGGTTATACGGCGTATCTCACCAGGGATTATGGTTTGATGTCGGGACGCCGGCGGCGATCCCGGTGGTGGAATCCACGCTCGCTTATGGGTGAACGCGGCCGGCCTGCCCTGTTCACCATTCCGGCGCACCGCGCCTTTGCCGACGCGCTGGTGACGGGGCTGCTGGCACAGCATCGCGGCGACGTGATGGCTCTGGCACAGGCCATGGTCCTGTTGCCCAACAATCGCGCCATTCGTGCCGTTCGCGACGCTTTCGTGCGGCAATCGGGCGGCGGACTGCTGCTTCCCCGCCTGATAGCGATTGGCGATCCCGATCTGGGTGAACAAGTTGGGGGCGCGCTCGACCCGCTGGGCGAAGAGGAGCCGATCCCACCTGCTATCTCGCCGATGCGGCGGCACATGATGCTGGCGCGCATGGTGCAGGATGTTCGGCCCGACGTCGATGCCGGTCAGGCTCTCCAACTTGGCCAAGCCCTCGGCTCGGTACTCGACCAAATGCAGGTTGAACGGGTGAAACCCCACGCGCTGCGCGATCTGGATCTTTCAGCCGACCTGTCACGGCACTGGCAGGCATCGCTGGCGCTGTTCGAAATACTGATCACGCGCTGGCCCGCCGAGCTGGAACGGATCGGGTGCATCGATCTGGCTGACCGGCGCAACCGGCTGTTTGATCGGCTCGCGGCTCGATGGACGCTCCATCCGCCAGCCAGTCTTGTCACCGCCGCCGGCATTTCCACCACTGCGCCCGCGGTCGCGCGCCTGCTGCGCTGTATCGCCCAGATGCCCCGCGGCATGGTGGTGTTCGCCGGCCTGGACCAGCATATGGATGCCGATGCCTGGGACGCCATTGGCCCGTTCGAGGCCGATCCGATCACCGGACAGCGGGCGCCCGGCCATGAAAGCCATCCGCAATATGCGCTGAAGCGGTTACTCGACCGCATGAGCGCGACGCGCGACGACGTAGCGCAGTGGCGCTGGGGCAGCGAGCATGACGCGCGCGCGGTGCGGGGGCGCAATATCTCCAACGCGATGCTGCCACCCCGCTTCACAAGCCGCTGGCGCGACCTCAAGACGGCGGATCGATCTCTCGCGGGGGTCGAGGCATTGGAAGTGGCAACGCCGGGTGAGGAGGCGCAGGCGATCGCCATCGCCCTTCGGGAAGCTCTGGAAACGCCGGGTCGCACCGCAGCGCTCGTGACGCCGGACCGGTCGCTGGCGACCCGCGTATCGGCGCATCTGCGCCGCTGGGGCATCGAAGCGGACGATAGCGCCGGGCAGCCGCTCTCGCGCCTCCCTCCCGGAACCTTGCTGATCGCGATCGCCGAGGCAGTGGCCGAACGGTTTGCGCCGGTGCCGCTGCTGACATTGCTCAAGCATCCGCTGGTAATGCGTGGTGACGGGCGGATCGCCTGGCTGGAAGGGGTGCGCGGGCTCGACCTGTTGCTCCGTGGGCCGCGTCCGCAGGCCGGGCTTTTGGGCATAGACCTTCTGCTGCGGCCCCGCAATGACGATCGGCATCGCGCGCTACGCGAACAGGTGCGCGCCTGGTGGCCAGCGGCCCGCGTCTTGCTGGAGCCGCTTGAAAACGCGTTCGCCGCGCCATCTGGCCTCGCCGGTCAGCTCGCCGCGCTGCGGGAGAGCGCGAGCGCCTTGTCAGCGGATGCGATCTGGGCGGGGCATCATGGTCACGCCGCCGCCGATCTGTTCGCGGAGATGGAGGCCGCCGCGCCGGAAGGGCCACGGCAGGCTGATGTCCGCGCCTTGTCCGCGCTGCTGGATGACATGATGAGCGGCCTGTCGGTTCGCCCGCCGCAGGGCGGCCATCCGCGGCTGGCCGTCCTGGGTCTGATCGAAGCGCGCCTCACTCAAGCTGATCTGATGATCCTTGGCGGCCTCAATGAAGGGGTCTGGCCGGGCCTGCCAGCGCCGGACCCTTGGCTCGCACCACGCATCCGTCGCGACCTGGGCCTGCCAGGATTGGAGACGCGCATCGGTCTTGCCGCGCATGATTTTGCCGGCGCATTGGGGGCGCCACGGGTGCTGATCACGCGCGCGCGACGGGGCAGTGGCGGTCCAGCGGTGGCGTCGCGCCTCTGGCTGCGGCTCAAGGCCATGGCTGGACCACAATGGAAGACCGCCGATCGCTATGCAGCAATGGCTCGAGGCATGGATGCGCCATCGGCTTATGCCCCAGCCAGACGTCCTGCGCCGTCGCCCCCTTTGACTGCCCGGCCGCGCGTCATTCCCGTAACGGATGTCGACCGGTTGAAGGCCGACCCTTTCGCCTTTTACGCACGCCGCATCCTGCGCCTTTCGCGGCTCGATCCTGTCGATGCCGACGCCGGCCCGGCCTGGCGCGGGACGGCGGTTCATAACGTGCTACAACGCTGGGCGGAAGCAGGCACGCTTGACCCCACCGACCTCGAAGCACGGGCCCGCGCCATGTTCGACCAGCCCGAAGTCCACCCGCTGCTCAAGGCCCTGTGGCAACCGCGCCTCATCGAATCCATCCGGTGGATCGCGGAAGAAGTTGCGCGTGACAAGGCTGAAGGCCGCGTGATTCTTTCGGTCGAACAAGAAGGCCGGGCGGAGGTCGCGGGAGTCACGCTGATGGGGAAAGCCGACAGGCTAGATCGGCTGGCGGACGGTCGGATCGGCATCATCGATTACAAGACCGGCAAACCGCCCAGCGCGCGGCAGGTGAAGGCGGGCTTTTCCCTGCAACTGGGCCTTCTTGGCGTGATCGCGGAAATGGGCGGCTTTGAGGGGCTAGAGCCGATGCCAAAGGCCGGCGATTTCGAATATTGGTCGCTCGCGAAGAAGGGGGATCAGTTCGGCTACCGTGAACGGCCGGTCGATCCGATGGGCAAGCGCGACAAGATCGTCACAGACGAGTTCAGGGCCCATGCCCATGCGCATTTTGAAACGCTGGCGAACGACTATCTGCTCGGTAGCGCCCCATTCGTCGCGCAGCTCAATCCGGAGGTCGCCAACTATGGCGATTATGACCAGCTGATGCGGCTGGAAGAATGGTATGGCCGCGACGATGGCTAAGGCGGGCGCGCTTCAGAAACTGCTAGGCGATCAGGCGCGGGCTGCCGCGCCCGACGCCCATGTGTGGCTTTCGGCATCGGCAGGCACGGGCAAGACTCACGTCCTTACCGCGCGCGTATTCCGTCTGCTGCTGCAGGGGGTGCGGCCGGAAAATATCCTTTGCCTGACCTTCACCAAAGCGGGCGCGGCCGAAATGGCCGACCGCATCCATGACCGGCTGGCGGCCTGGGTCCAGATGGATGGGCCATCGCTCGCCACGGACCTGATGGCGCTGGGCGAGGATCATGGCCCGGACATGCAGAATCACGCCCGCCGTCTGTTCGCCGAGGTGCTGGAGTCCACCGGCGGGCTGCGCATTCAGACCATCCACGGTTTTTGCCAGCAATTGCTGACGGCCTTTCCCTTGGAGGCCGAATTGGTGCCGGGGTTCCGCCCGTTGGACCAGCGCGAGCAATCCGCCTTGGCGCGTCAAACGCTGGCGGACCTGGTCGTGCGCGCCCAGGAAGAGGGCGACGACGCGTTGATGACCGCGCTGCAAGCGCTCAGCCTGCGATTGGGCGAAGGGGGTGCGGAAGGCTTCCTGCTGCGCTGCGCTGCGCGCGCAGAGGCGCTGGACGCCTTGCCGGCAGACATCGGCCCATGGATCGCCGCTGAACTCGGCCTGCCGGACGGTGACGTGGACCAATGGCTGGCCGATCAGTGCCGTGACGAGATATTCGACATGCCGGCGCTTGACTGGATCGTGCGCGCCAATGTCGACTGGGGCAAGGGACGTGGGCTGGAAAGATGCGACCGCATCGCCGCCTGGCGCGCGCTCGACCCGGCGGACCGTGCCGCGGGGCTGGCCGATTTGCATCGCGCCTGGGCCAAGGCGGATGGCGACATCATCGATGCCAAGGGGTGGGTGCCACCGATCGACGGCTATGGCGACATGGCGTCGCGTTTGCACAGTCGCTGCGGCGAACTGATCGCCCTTAAGCTGCGCGCAGACTATGCCGCCCTGCTCGCCCAGGCCCTCTACGCCGGGCGGGCCTATGCGCGCGATTATGCGAGGGCCAAACATATGGCCGGCGCGGTCGATTTCGATGATCTGATCGCGCGCGCGGCCGCGCTGCTGGAGCAACCCGGCATCGCCGAATGGATACGCTACAAGCTCGACCAGCGCATCGACCATATATTGGTCGACGAAGCACAGGACACGAACGTTCGGCAATGGACGATTGTCGCCGCTTTGGCCGGAGAATTTTTTGCTGGAGATGGCGCGAAGGAAGGCCGAATTCGAACTATCTTCACGGTCGGCGACTATAAACAGGCCATCTTCGGCTTCCAAGGAACTAGCCCTCAGTCATTTAGATTAGCCGAAAGGGTATTTAATAAGCATGCCGTAGAGGCTGGACATGACTTTTTCAATTTGTCGCTTGATCGAAGTTTTAGATCTACGCCAGCAGTGCTCGAAGTGGTGGACAGGACTATCTCGTTCCTGCGTAGCGAGCGTCTTGGGTTAGACAATGCTGACGTTCATCATGAAAGTGCAAACCGTTTTCCTGGCGAAGTAAAATTATGGAAGCCAATTACACCGGACATATCGGAACACTTGGAAGGCGAGGAGGATTGGGCAGATAAGCAGGAGCGAAAGCTGGCCAAACAGATCGCAATCCAAATCCGGCAATGGATCGACGATGGCGTGATGCTGGAAAGCCGCGGGCGGCCAGTGCGCGCGAGCGACATCATGATCCTGGTGCGCCGACGCAGCGAACTGGCGCGGCTTATCGTTGCGCGCCTGTATGAAGAACAGGTCGCGGTCGCGGGTATCGACCGGCTGCGCCTCAATGCCCCCTTGGCCGTGCGTGACCTGCTTGCGGCGTTGCGGTTCGCGGTTCAGCCCGAGGACGAACTCAACCTGGCGTCCTTGCTCGTCTCGCCGCTGATCGGTTGGACGCAGGAAGAGCTGATGCAGCGGCTGGTCGGGCGTCGGACGGGTCTGTGGCGGCATCTGACCCAGACGCTGGATGACGGGACACTACAGCCCTTGCGCGATCTGCTGGGGGTCGCAGATTTTTCGACGCCCTACCGCTATCTGGAGGCGATATTGTCCGGGCCGATGGACGGCCGTCGCAAGCTGATCGCGCGTCTGGGGGCGGAAGCCGCCGATCCGATCGAGGAACTGCTGAACGCGGCGCTCGCCTTCGAACAGGACGACCATCCCTCGCTCCAACGCTTCATCGACTGGTTCGACCGGGGCGAGGTGGAAATCGTGCGCGATGCGGCAGGGCAGGGGGATATGCTGCGGTTGCTGACGGTGCATGGCGCGAAGGGATTGCAAGCGCCGATCGTCATCCTAGCCGACGCCTGCCTGGACCCGGATGCGGGTAATCGCGCCGACATGCTGGAATGGCAGGGTTTGCCCATCCTCCCACCGCGCAAGGCGGAACGGCAGGGACCGATCGGCGAGGTGGCGGAAGAGGCGGCCGCGATCGAGCGGGAGGAGCATTGGCGCCTGCTTTATGTGGCGCTGACCCGGGCCGAAGAAAAGCTGGTGGTTGCCGGATCATTGGGGCCACGGGCAAAGGGGGAAGTGAAGCCGGAAAGCTGGTTCGCCGCAGTCGAAGGTGCGATGGCATCGCTCGGCGCGGAGTGGGAGGCAGACCTGCTATGGGGCGCTTCGCGGCGCTGGCGCGGCGCGGAGCCATTGCCTCCCAAGGAGGCAATGGTCGAGGATGCGTCTGCCGAACTGGCAATCGACATGCCGTCCTGGCTGCGACAGGCCGCGCCCGCCGAAGCGCGGCCGCCGCGACCGCTGGCGCCGTCGGCTCAGGTAGAGGATGATGTTCCTTATCCGCCGCCCACGCCTGCAATGCGAGCGGCGGCGGAGCGCGGTCGCTGGTTGCATGCCCTGTTCGAACGGCTGCCAGCCCTTGCGCCGGATCAGCGCGCCCAGGCTGCCGACCGCTGGCTGACGCATCAGGGGCTTGCCGACCCAGCGGCGAGACAGATGCTGATCGAACAGGCGTTGCGCGTGATCGGCGCGCCGGATTTCAAGGACCTGTTTGGACCGGACGCTCTCGCAGAAGCGCCGATAGCGGCGGTGGTGGGCGAAGCGGTGATCGCCGGCACGGTGGATCGCCTGTGCATCGGACCGGATCGTGTCCAGTTCGTCGATTTCAAGACGGGTCGGATCGCACCGGCGACGCTGGACGACGTGCCGACCTCCCACCTGCGCCAGATGGCGGCCTATGCGTCGGCGCTGGGCGTCATCTTTCCCGGCCGCCGGATCGAGGCCGGCTTGCTCTATACCAGCGTCCCGCGCCTTATTGCGCTGCCAGCAGAGCTACTGGCGGCGCACAAGCCCGGCTTTGTCGAGGCGCAGGGAAATTTGCCGCTCCCGCCCGTTGAGCCGGCGGCTCGATCATCCTAGATATTGCGCCAAGCAAAGGAGATTTACTCATGGCCACCAAGGCAGTTACCGATGTCAGCTTCCAACAGGACGTGATCGCCGCCGACAAGCCGGTGCTCGTCGATTTCTGGGCGGAATGGTGCGGTCCGTGCAAGATGATCGGTCCGGCGCTGGAGGAAATCTCCGAGGAACTGGGCGACAAGGTCACGATCGCCAAGATCAACATCGACGAAAACCCCGACGCGCCGGGCAAATATGGCGTGCGTGGTATCCCGACGATGATCTTGTTCAAGAATGGCGAAGTCAGCGCGACCAAGGTTGGCGCTGCGCCCAAGAGCGCGCTCAAGGGCTGGATCGAAAGCGTCCTGTAATGTGCTGACGCTCGCCGGGTGAATGGGAAGCCGCGCCGTCAAGCTTTTGACGGCGCGGCTTTTTTTTACAGCTCAGGACAGCGACTGCGACAGCTGCACGCGGTTTGTCTGTTCGACGGGCCTATCGTGGCAGCTGTCGCGATCGCTGTCGGGGTTCAACCGAACAGCTGCCGCGCCGCCTGATCCCAGAGACGAGGCGACGACGCGCCCAGCAGGCCGCGGCGCACATCGCCCACGACATAGGGCGTGCCATCCAGCCGCTGGCAGCATCCACCCGCTTCGTTGACGAACAGGGTGCCGGCGGCGTGATCCCAGGGCAGGGTGCGGGCGAAGACGGAGACGTCATTCTGACCGAGCACCAGACGGGGATATTGTTCGGCGGCACAGCGGGGAATGTCGACGAGGACAAAGGCGCCATCGGCGCGGCGCTGGATGTCCGCGCGCTCCTCGTCCGTCATGAAATAGACCGCGAGTGCCGCGATCGGCAGGTCGCCGCCACTCTCCTTGGCGCGAACGGTTTGCCCGTCAATATGGCTGCCACCACCGCGCAGCGCGTGGCACAGCCGGCCGGTCAGGGGGTCGAGAATCCATCCCGCCAGCGTCGTGCCCGCATCGGCCAGCGCAACCATGATCCCGAAGGGCGGGTTGCCGGCGGCGAAATTGCCGGTGCCGTCGATCGGGTCGATGATCCAGTTCAGGCCATCGCCCGCGCGCTCCAGTATGGCGGGATCGGCGGCGCAGGCTTCCTCGCCGATGATGCCAGCCTCCGGCAGGATTGCGCTCAATCCCTCGGACAGGCGCAACTCGCTTTCCTTGTCGGCGATGGTGACGAAATCATTCGCCGCCTTTTCGGCGATCTCATCGGCCGTCAGATTGCGAAAGCGCGGCATGACGATCTCGCGCGCGACCTGGCGCATCAGCGCCGCGACGGGTTCGTGCAGGTCAAACGGCATCAGCTGCGATAGTCCGCGTTGATCGAGATATAGCCATGCGTCAGGTCGCAGGTCCAGATAGTCGCCCGGCCTTCGCCCAGCCCCAGATCGACGCCGATTTCGATCTCCTGCCCCTTGAGGTGGGCGGCGACCGGAGCTTCGTCATAGCCCTCCACCGCCAGACCATGGGTGGCGACCTGGGTTGCGCCGAACCGGATGGATAGTCGGTCGCGATCGGCTGGCTCGCCTGCCTTGCCGATGGCTGCGACCACGCGGCCCCAATTGGCATCCTCGCCGGCGATGGCCGTTTTCACCAGCGGCGAATTGGCGATCGACAGGCCGATGCGATGCGCACTGTCGTCGCTGGTCGCGCCTTCCACCCGGATTTCGATGAATTTGGTCGCGCCTTCACCATCGCGCACCACCAGATGCGCCAATTGGCGGCAGAGGTCGGCCAGCGCCGCGGCGAAGGCATCCGCGCCCGGATCATCCATCAACCGGAGCCGCGCGTTGTTCGCCTTTCCGGTGGCAAAGGCCAGCACCGTGTCGCTGGTAGAGGTATCGCTGTCCACGGTGATGCAGGAAAAGCTGCGCTTGTTCGCCGCCGCGAGCATCTGTTGCAGCAGCCCCGGGTCGACAGCGGCATCGGTGAAGATGTAGCCCAGCATGGTTGCCATATCCGGCGCGATCATGCCCGAGCCCTTGATGATGCCGACCAGATCCACTCGCGTTTCACCGATCAGCGCGCTGGCCTTCGCGCCCTTGGGGTAGGTGTCGGTTGTGCCGATCGTGATCGCGGCCTGTTCCCAATCGCACGGGGCGGCGGCAAAGGCGGCGTCAAGCCCGGCCTCCGCCTTTTCGACCGGCAGCGGCACGCCGATGACGCCGGTCGAGGAAATGAATATGTCCGACGGCAGACACGCCAGATGGTTGGCGACCTTGGCGGCGATCGCCTCCACGGCTGCGCGGCCGCGGCTGCCGGTGAAGGCATTGGCGTTGCCGGCGTTCACAACCAGCGCGCGGGCGGCGCCCAGGGGAATGGCGTCGCGGCACCATTCGACTTCGGGGGATGGGCATTTGCTCTGGGTCGTGACACCGGCGACCGCCGTTCCCGCGTCCAATTCGATATAGGTCAAATCAGCCCGCTCCCATGCCTTGTAGCCGGCGCGCGCGGTGCGCAGCGTGACCCCGGCAATGGCGGGAAGGGACGGGAAGGCGGCGGGGGCGAGGGGCGATCTGTCCATGGCGCCGCCATAGAATGCGTGCTGGCCGAAAGCCAGCCCGCGCCGTCGCTAAATGGCGATGCGACTGCGGACTTGCATCAACGGCGGCGTCATGCTTGTCAGATTTGATAGATGTTAGGGTCGCACTGGGTATGACGCATGTCGGCGGGGGTCGGTTCGCCTTTTATGCCAAGCGCTTTTCGCCTCGCAAGGCGAGTATCAGGCTGCGCGTGCTGGAACCACTGGCGGCGTTGAGCGAGGCAGGGCTGGGCGTTGTGCGCTACCCGCGGATTCGTCGAGCGATCGGCTATGATGTGGTGGTCATTTCCAAAGCCTTTGGCCGGGGTGCGATGCGGGTCGCCAAAGCGGCCGCCGCCGCACGATCCAGCCTGATCTTTGATATTTGCGACAACCGGTTTGCCAATAATCGCTGCAAAGGCTCTGCGCGCCACAGCGCTCGCACCAATGACCTGCTCTGTCGCGCGGACATAGTGACGGTTCCGACGGAGCGGATGGGGCAGTTGTTAGTCCAATCGGCGCCGGAAATCCGCGATCGTGTGCGGGTTGTTCCCGACATGCTCGATGATCTGTCGGACCGGGCGACGCGGTTGCCGTTGATCGACCGGTGGCGCTTGGGTCAATTGGACACGTTCCTCGCCCGGCATCCGGATGCGCTGCACTGTGTCTGGTTTGGCAACACGATGCCCGGCATCGCCGGCCTGTGCCAGCTGCGCGACCGGATTGTCGAGCTTGAGCGCTTCGCGGCGCGCCATCCGGTTACGCTGACCATCATCAGCAACAAGCCCGGGCTGTACCGCAAGGCGTCAGCCGAGTGGGGCATTCCACATCATTATATCCCCTGGACGCTCGCCAGTTTTCCGAATGCCCTGCGCCGGCATCGCGTCGCCATCATCCCGGTGCCACAAAATGAATATACGGTGGGCAAGTCCATCAATCGCCCTGCCACGGCCATCATGGCTGGGCTTGGCGTTATCGCGGACTCGATAGACTCCTATGAGGAATTGCATCCTTACATCGTGCTGGATGACTGGCAGGCGGGCCTTGAGCGCTACGCGTTCGGCTGGGAGAGGGAACAGGACCGATTGGCGGCAGGCAGAGCGCATCTCCATGCGCATTATGGGCGCGCGCGGATCGCCGAACGCTGGGCCGAAGTGCTGCGCGAGGCGGATGCCCGCAGAAACGTGAAGGGCTGACAGCCTTTTAGCATTCCGCTGCCCCAGCTTGAATTGACGCGCGCCCGGCCGATGCCTATTTGCCGCTCAATTGTTTGCGGCGTGGCTTGTTGCGCCCTTTTTGTCTTTTCGCTCAGGGAGAGCTCATGTTCGGCGCACTCGCCAAATCCATTTTCGGATCGTCCAACGAACGCTATGTCAAGTCGCTGGGCAAGATCGTCGATCGGATCGCTTCCTTTGAACCTTCGATCCAGGCGCTGAGTGACGAGGAACTGGCAGCGCAAACGGTTCGGTTCCGCGAACGGCTGTCGGCGGGAGAGACGCTGGACGATCTGCTGCCGGAAGCCTTCGCGACGGTGCGCGAAGCGTCCAAGCGCGTTCTGGGCATGCGGCATTTCGACGTGCAGATGGTGGGCGGCATCGTCCTGCATCGCGGCGAAATCGCTGAAATGCGTACGGGAGAGGGCAAGACCCTGGTGGCGACGCTCGCCACCTATCTCAACGCGCTCGAAGGCAAGGGCGTCCATGTTGTCACGGTGAACGACTATCTCGCCAGCCGCGACTGCGACTGGATGGGGCAGGTCTACCGCTTCCTCGGGCTGACCACGGGCGTCATCGTGCCCAATCTGTCGGAGGACCAGCGGCGCGCCGCCTATAATGCCGACATCACCTACGCGACAAATAATGAACTCGGCTTCGATTATCTGCGCGACAATATGAAGTTCGACCGCGGGTCGATGGTCCAGCGCCCGTTCAACTACGCAATCGTCGACGAGGTGGATTCGATCCTGATCGACGAAGCCCGCACCCCGCTGATCATCTCCGGGCCGACGGACGACAAGTCCGAACTCTATGTCGCGGTCGACGCGATCGTGAAGCAGGTGACGGAAGCCGATTACGAAAAGGATGAAAAGCAGCGCAGCGTCACGCTGACCGAGGATGGCACGGAGAAGATCGAGCGGCTGCTGGAACAGGCGGGCCTGTTGCAGGGCGCAAATCTCTACGATTTTGAAAATACCGCGGTCGTCCATCATGTGAACCAGGCGCTGCGCGCGAACGTCATGTTCCGCCGCGACATCGACTATATCGTCAAGGACGGCAAGGTCGTCATCATCGACGAGTTTACCGGCCGCATGATGGACGGACGCCGCTGGTCCGATGGCCTGCACCAAGCGGTGGAGGCCAAGGAAGGCGTCAATATCGAGCCGGAAAACCAGACGCTCGCGTCCATCACCTTCCAGAATTATTTCCGCATGTATCCCAAACTTTCGGGCATGACCGGCACCGCCGCGACCGAAGCGACGGAATTTTACGAAATCTACAAGATGAACGTGGTGACGATCCCGACCAATCGGCCGATCCAGCGCGTTGACGAGGAAGATACATTCTACAAGAATCTGGAAGATAAATTTCGTGGGATCGCCAAGACCATCAAGGTCCATGCCGAAAAGGGGCAGCCTGTTCTGGTCGGCACGGTGTCGATCGAAAAATCGGAAATGCTTTCGGAATTCCTCAACCAGGAGGGCGTCAAGCATGCGGTGCTGAACGCCCGTTTTCACGAAAGCGAAGCGCATATCGTGGCGCAGGCGGGCCGCAAGGGCGCGGTCACAATCGCGACCAACATGGCCGGTCGTGGCACCGACATCAAACTGGGCGGCAATCTGGAGATGCGTGTCGAGGACGAACTGCGCGACATGCCCGAAGGCCCGGGCCGCGATGCAGCCATTGCCCGGATCGAAGCGGAGATTGAGGTCGAGAAGCAGGAAGTGCTGGCGGCCGGCGGGCTGTTCGTGCTGGCGACCGAGCGGCACGAAAGCCGCCGCATCGACAACCAGCTGCGGGGACGCTCAGGCCGTCAGGGAGACCCCGGCCTGTCGCGCTTTTACCTCAGCCTCGACGATGACTTGATGCGCATCTTTGGTCCGGACACCATGTTCGCCAAGATGATCCGCTCCAATCTGGAGGATGGGGAGGCCCTGCCGCCCTCGAAATGGCTCAGCAAGGCGATCGAGACGGCGCAGAAAAAGGTCGAGGCGCGCAATTACGACATTCGCAAGCAGGTCGTCGAATATGACGATGTGATGAACGACCAGCGCAAGGTTATCTATGAGCAGCGCAGCGACATCATGGATGCCGACACGGTGGACGATGTCGTGACAGACATGCGGCACGAGACGGTCAATGATCTGGTCGGCGCATCCTGCCCGCCGGGCACCTATCCCGAACAGTGGGATATGGACGGATTGAAGGCGCGCACGGCCGAGATATTGGGGCTGGAGCCGGACTTCGACGCATGGCTTGCCGAGGACGCTGTCGACCCCGAGATGATCGAGGAGCGGCTGGTGGCGATGGCCGACGCCGCCATTGCCGAGAAGGTCAAGGAGATTGACGCCGCCGATTGGCACATGATCGAGAAGTCGATCCTGCTCCAGAGCCTCGACCATCACTGGAAAGAGCATCTTTCGACGCTCGACGCGCTGCGCCAGGTCGTGCACCTGCGCGCCTATGCGCAGAAGACGCCGATCAATGAATATAAGCAGGAAGCCTTTGCCCTGTTCGAGCGGATGCTCGAAAATATCCGCGAGGATGTGACCGGGTCGATTGCGCGCGTGCAGTTCCGGATGGAGCAGCCAGCGATGGAAGACTATGCGCTTCCCGTGCTGCCCGACTTTATCACGACGCATATCGACCCGTTTTCGGGTGAGGATAACAGCGCCGACATCGACGCCGGGCAACTGGGCAGCATCACCACGACCATTCCGCGCGCGCCTGCCCCGACTGTCGAAGGGGGAGACTTCTCCAATCTGGATATCAGCCGCAACGCGCCTTGCCCCTGTGGGTCAGGGCAGAAATACAAGCATTGTCACGGGGCGTTAGCCTGACCCTGCCATAACGGCGCGGTCATCCGCGCCGTTAACCATGGATAGTAAGCAGCTGGCAAGAAACGACAGCGACTCTGTGCTCATTCCGGGGGGCGAACCGGGAGTGAAACATGGAACAGAGTGTTTGTCGGGCCCGAGCAGAACGCAGGCGTGAACAGCGGTTCGCCGCGCATGTGCCTGCGACGCTCAATTGGGAAGGCACGAGCCAGCCTGTCCGCATTTGCAATATTTCGATCTATGGCGCGTTGGTAAGTGGCGCCTGGCTGCCGGTAGTGGGCGAGCGGGTGACGCTGATCGCCGATCATCTGGAAGTGTGCGGCACGGTGATCTGGAATGGCCCGGATCGATGCGGTCTGTTGTTGAGCCATGCGATCGATCCGCGTGCGATCATAAGTCAGGCCGACAACCATGCGCCCGAGGCGAGCACCGTCCTTACTTTGCAGGAAGTGAGGCCCGGGCATTATATCTGAAAACACGATAATCGGCGGAATCTGGCGGACAGGGTGGGATTCGGTGTTGCCCCCATTGGTGACGTTAAACATTGGTTTTGCCTTCCTTGATTTTGATCGATGCCCCCGAGGATGATCCCGTCAGGAAGGCGGGCGGCGGGTGTTTTCGGCGACCCAGGCGAGTATTTCGGAGCGTAGCCAGCCCACGCTGCCAGGGCCGATTCGGTAGCGGTCAGGGAAAATGCCCTTCCCGATCCAGCGGTAGATCGTGGCCTTGTCCTTCGGCACGATCTCGCGGACCTGCTTGAGGGTCAGCAGCCGGTCGTCCGGCGCGATCTGCGTCGCGACGTTCATTCTTCCTCTCCTGTTAGATCGTTGGCCCTCGCCGCGCGGCGTGCCTGAATGACCCGCCATGCGCTGTCATGCGCGGGGCAAAGATGCTTGTCGGCCGCGACTTCGGTCGCGCAGTCGTGGCAGATCGGGGCGTCGCATGTGCCGCTCTTGCGATCCGGCACCTTCCAGTCACAGAGCAATGGGGCGGGGCGGCCACAGGCGCAGCGCGGGCGACGACGCGAGGAACAGACGATCGCGCGGCCTCCGCCCTCAAGATGGATCGTCTCACAAACCATGGATGTTGGCCGGTGCTGCTGGACGATGGCGGCAGCCGATGTCGCCGCGCACGCCGCATTTGAAGCAGGGCTCGCGGTCGATGGGCGCGGACACGGGGTCGTCGACCGGGACGGCCCGGTCGGTCGATCCAGCCGAGGGCTGTCTTTGGTAGGTACGCGCCGGCGTGATCGGTCGCCCCTCCACCAGATCGCTGACCCGTGTGATGGTGCGGGCTAGCGGGTAGTGGGCGCGGCCTAGTTCCTTCAGCCAGCTGACCCCGCCCTTGTTGCCGACGAGCGGGCGGAGGAACTCCTCGACCGGCAGCGATCGGCGCGCGGCGGCGGCGCGGATCCTGGCGACCAGGTCCGGGCCGGTGGTGACGCCGGCTATCCATGGTGTGCTCATGCCGGCACCCGGCGACGAAGATGCTGGAGCTGCTCCACCCATAGCGCGTCGTCGGCGGCGCCTGTGTCGGGCTTCACCTTGCGGAAGGCGACGGCGTGCCAAAAATGATCGGCGGGGCCTTCGTCGAAGCGCAGGAACTGCCGGTTGATGACGCTGTGGACCGCGCTGACGCGGAGCAGCTGCTCCTTTCGCGGGGCGACCGCCTTCATTCCACAGTCGGCGCGGCCGCAGCCGCACCAGCGGTCGTCGATGCAGACAGCGAGATCGCCGACTTTCCAATCGTCGCTCATGCCGCGATCTCCTCGTCGTCGGCCGCGGCCTCTTCGTAGGATGTGGTGATGATGTGCGCGGCGGCGTCGGGTGTGCGCATCTCCGGGAACTTGGCCTTGTGGCTCATGATATCCCGGTACCAATCGGTCTGTTCCTGACCGCCCAGCACGGCGACCAGCAGCGCCTCGCTGATCGGGCGGCCCGCCTTGTCGGCTGCGCCGACCGTTCCGGCGATGCCGCCGAAGATGGTGCCGGCATAGCGCATGACCTGACCGTCGAAGCCCCGGGCCATGACGCGGAGCGCCTTCAGCGTCGACTTGTCGCCCCAGCTGCGCCGCGCTTCCCGGATGCCGCCGATATTGCTGATCGCTCCGGGCGCCTGGTCGACATTGTTGGTGCTGGTCGCCAGCGACAGGCCGGCATTGGCGATCAGGCTCATGACCGCGCAGGCTTCGGGATCGCGGCCGGCGAGCGCGGCCTTGAAGATGTCCAGGGCCTTGAGCGGCGTGCGCTGGCGGTTCAGCTGAGCGAAGATCGCCGCTTCCTCCTGCGCGGAGGCATAGGTGGCGACGACGAAGGGCAGCTGCCCAATGTCGCCGCGCAGCTTCGCCGCCTGCAGGCGGTGCTGCCCATCGACGACGAACAGGCCCTGGTCGCCGCGACGGGAGACGACCAGCACCTGGTAGAGATCCCAATTCCAGTCTTTGGCGATCCGGGCGATCAGGTTGCGGCTCTGGCCATTTTCGATCGAGCGCTGGTAGCTGGCATCGACCTGCAGCTGACCGGGGGTCAGATATTGCAGGACGGGCAGGCTGCCCTTGGCGGCGGCGTAGCGGATTTTCTGTGTCATGCCGCCTGCTCCTCATAGGCCCGGGCCAAGGTGCCGGGGGCTTCACGTGAGAAGCGGAGCATGGGGTGGACCCATGTCTTGACCCGGCGCAGCGCGCGGACAACGGGGGCGGACAGTTCGGAGGCCTTGAGCTTTTCGATGGCGAGATATTCGCCATGGGTGACATGGGGGTGGACCAGTTCCAGCCGCTTGGCGCGGGGCAGCAGGTCGAGCAGTTCCTCGGTCGGTTCCACCAGTTCGTGCTGATCGCCATCGGTGAAGCCGGCCAGGGTGGCGAGGCGATCATGCAGCGCGACCTGATAACCGGGTGCGTTGGCCGAGCGTTCGAGC
This sequence comes from Sphingobium lactosutens DS20, assembly GCF_000445105.1. Classification (GTDB taxonomy): domain Bacteria; phylum Pseudomonadota; class Alphaproteobacteria; order Sphingomonadales; family Sphingomonadaceae; genus Sphingobium; species Sphingobium lactosutens. Next base: position 169,547 of record NZ_ATDP01000082.1, read on the forward strand.
GCGCAGCCGACGACGATCGCCGCCACCATGGCACGGAAGTCCTGACCCTCGGCGCGGTAGGCGTCGAAGGCTTCGATCAGATCCGGCCCCGCCATACTGGGATGCGCCTTGATCCGCTCGACCGCATATTTCCATGTCGAGTGCGCCTGGGTCGCGTCGACAAAGGCCGCCGCGCCGGCGACCAGTTCATGGCGCACGGACAGGCCGGCCATGCCGCGCTCATGCGCCTGTCGCCCCGGCTGCATGATGCCGGCGGCGGTCAGGCGATCGCGCGCCAGCGACCAGACAAGATAGTCGAGCGCCAGCGGCGTATCGCCCGCCGGCACGCCTTCGGCCTGTTCGACCAGCATCGCGCGGAGCATTTCCCGGCGCAGCGTTCGCATGATCTGCACGCCATCGGCCGTCAGGCCATGTTCGTCGCGGATCGCTTCGTCAGCGATGCGGCGCTTGTCCCAGCCGCCGCCATTTTCGATCGCTTCGCCCGACCCGGCCAGCGGCGCGGGCGCGACCTTAGTGACAGCGATCGCACTGGCGATCGGGCCGGCCGACACCGGCCTGGCGTCCGGGGCGTCAGGCAGTTTGCGGGCGGCGGCTTCGGCCTTCTGCTTCGCCTTGCGGTCCGCCCACCAGAAGCGCAATTCGGCATCGCCATCGTCGGTGACGATCAGCGTCGCATAAGCGCTGCTTGTCGGCAGGGCGATATGCAGACGGTCCTGCAGCTGATCGGCCATTGCTTCGAGCGGTTCATATTGCTCGTCGATCGCGGCGATGATGTGGGCGACGGTCGCCTCATCGAGATCCGCGTCATCGAGGGCGGCGATCGCCTGATCCTCCATCCGCCCCATCCAATAGCCAAGCCAGGCCTGCAGCTGCGCGTCGGCCGCGTCGCCGGGGACGGCTTCGGCGAGGATCTCCAGCGCATGATCGACGCCCTGGTCATAGCTGCCCAGCATCAGGCGCGGGGCGACGCTTTCGAATTTCAGGACGGCGGGGCCGCCGGCGTTGGCGACCTGCCCACGCACGCGGGCGCGGATCGCCTCCAGCTTTGCGTCGGCCATCTGGAGCAGCAGCCCTTCGTCGGCGACGCGGCCGCGCTGGTCGGCCTGGTCGGCGAAGAGATCGAGCTCATAGCGGCCGCCGGCGGCGGCATAGGCATCGGCGCCGACGAAGCGCAGCATCTTTTCCAGTTCGCGATCGCCGACCTTCATCAGCTTGCGGATTTCGGCCGCGCCGCGCCGCCAATCGCCGATCGCGTGGCGGCTGATCTGTTCGAAGACGTGCAGTTGCAGGGCGACATCCTCGGTCGCGCCCAGGGCCTTGGCCTGATCCTGGCTGATCTCGCCGGCCTCCAGCGCCGCGAAAATCGTCGGGTGCAGATTGCCGAGCCGCGCCCAACCGCGCACAACGTCGACGGTCTGGCCGTTGGTCTCGGCGATTTCCTGCAACGATCGACCGGCGGCGTGGGCATTGGCGACGGCAGCATATACTTCGTAGGAGCGCAGGTCGCGGCGCGGAAGATTTTCGGCGAGGCTGAGCTCGCGCAATTCGCCTTCGTCGCTGATGTCGGTGATGACGACGTCGATCGGGTGGTCGGCGGGCAGGCTGCCGGCGTCGATCAGCTTGCGGAAGGCGCGCAGGCGGCGGCCGCCGGCGATCGCACCCCATGTGCGCTTCTTGCCGCGCCCGTTCTTCATCGGGTGGACGGTCAGCGGGTGAAGCTGCCCGCGCTTCAGCAGGGATTGGGCAAGGCCGTCGACGGCGTTGGCGTCGGCCTGGTTGGTGCGAACATTGAAGGGCGAGACGCATAGCGCGTCGATGGTCATCGTGGTAACGGACATGGGTGTTCTCCTGGATATGCACTCCTCTGTGCGGTTTTCTGGCGTGCGGTTGGTTTCGGGATTGGATGGTGCGGACCGGGAGGGCGTAGGCCCGGTCCGCACCCGCAGCGCCTGCCGGGGCGAGCCTGGGGAAGTGGCAGACGCAGCGTCGGGGGAGGCGACCAGCAGCAGCTGGCGACCGTCATTGGGAAATTGCGCATCGAGCGCGCGGCATTCGGCGCAGGCGCAGAGGGCGGCGGTTGCGGTCACTTACGCGTCTCGCGAAGCGCCATGTTATCCTTGTACAGCAGCGAGCAGGTGTTCCGCAGGGATACGTTAGATCGGCATATCCGCCGCACGTCATTCGCGCGTTTGTGCTCGCCCTGCTGATCCAGCCAGTCCGCAACGGCGGCAGCGTCCGCAATGGATGTCACTGACTGTTTGCTCACGGGATCGCCTCCCTCTCCCCAGGCGCGTCGATCGTCATGGTGGCGTCGCAGCAGCGCGGCCACCCGTGGCGCAGGGCGCCGACCGGATCGACGCGGGTGGAGCGGCCGCAGGACCGGCACCAGACACGCCCGCGTTGCAGCCGGGCGTGGCTGGCGGCGATGCGATCGTGCAGGCCGACGCACATCATGCCGTGACGGGCGCGTACAGGATCGCGCGGAGGCGATCCTTTGTCATGGTGCGGTCGAGCCGGTAGGCGCGGCCGTGGATCTGGGACACGCTGTCGCCGGCGGCGAACATGGCGCGCAGTTCGTCGGCGGTGTAGGGCGCGGCGCGGCGGGCGCGGGTGGCGGAGCGGGTGGCCATCGCTACATGCCCTCCATCTGCCGCTCAATCAGTTGAAGGTCGCGGATCAACGCCTTCACACCGGCGTGGCTCAGCGTGACTGCGATCGACTCGTCCGTTGGCTCCGCAGGATTACCGCCAGCCAATAGCAACAGAACATTCGAGATTTCCGGTATCGGCGCCCATGCCAAACCTGTGCCCCTCGAGACCGGCAGTTCGACCGTTATGCCGGGATAAAAAAGGTGTGGTGCAAAGACCGTTCCCTTATCCGTCAAAAGCGCCGGCTGCGACATGGGCGGGAAATCCTGATCGTCGCGGTTGACGATCGGCCCCAGCAGTGCCTCAAAGGCCGAGAGTGGATGATCGATCATCATTCCATCCCCAGCGCGGCGAGATAGGTCTGGAGGATGGCCTCCATTTCCTGCCGATCATGGGGCTGCATCTTCCGCAGGCGGATGATCTGCCGCATGATCTTGCCGTCGTACCCGGTCGCCTTTGCTTCGAGATAGACATCCTTGATGTCGTCACCGACGCCCTTCTTTTCCTCCTCCAGCCGCTCGATGCGCTCGATATATTGGCGCAGCTGATCGGCGGCGATGTTGCCTTCGCTCATATCAGGCGCCCCATTTCATAGCCGAGGAAGGCCGCGACTGCGGTGCTCATGTCGAAGCGCATATTTTGCGGTGCACTCGCGACCACGGCCACGGCACCTTCGAGATGCATCTGAAGCAAGGACCAGATCATTTGATCGGGCGGGATATTGTCGTCCTGGGCCACTTCGCGAAGTTCCGGCTCCAGACCGACCACTGTCGCTTCCTTGAGGCGCTGAACGACCTGTTCGGACAATGCTGGCCCGATCATCCCTGCCACCACCAGAACAGGGCGGATACGATCAAACCGGCGATGGTGCCGGCCATCCAGAGGCGGTTGAATTCGCGCAGATCGGCGGCGATGTCCGCGTCCGTATCGTCAATAAAGGTCAGGCGGGGGGCGGGCTGATGCCAGAAGGCGGTGTCGGGATCATCCAGCGCATAGTCGCGGCGGCCATGCTTGCTGGGGCGGAAGGGCGCGTTCATGGGATCAGTTCTCCTTTGCGAAGGACCGGGACGGGGCAGGGACGCAGGCGGTGCAGCTGTCGGGCCCCGACCAGCTGCAGGTGGCATGGCCGTCGAAGCAGGCATCCTGCTCGGAGCAGCCGCAGGTCATGCAGAGGCGCGGGGCGGGGTCGATCGCGTCCTCGCCATAGCTGCGGATGGTGATGAGCTGCCCCAGGACGGTGCGGGAAAAGCGGAAGGCATCCGCCAGGGTGGCGATGACGTCGGGGCTCAGCGCGGCGATGTCGCGCTCGATACGGTCGATCCACGCGACCTTGTCGACGCCGCCCCAGCGCGGGTTGGTGTGGACCATGGCCGCCAGGTCGATGATCGTCAGGCCAGCGGCGACGCGGCGCTTTTTCAGATAGGTGCCGGGGGTCATCATCGGGCGGCGCTCCCATAAGCGGGCAACAGAAAGGCCATCCCGGAAGCGCGGTGCGCCGGGTGGCTGGGCTTTCTTCATCGGGTTTTGATCGGCGGCGTCCCGCCGGGCGATCAGGGCGGGGCCTGGGCGCGTGGGGCGTCGACCTGTTCGAGGACGAGCAGGGCGCGTTTCATCGACTCGATCGCCTCGATCAGTTCGCGCTGCGCCTCCCGCCGGTCACCTGCGGTGGCGTCGGGCAGGGCGGCGTCGATCAGGGCGGCTTCGGCCTGTCCGGTTTCGCGGACGACGACGGACGCGAGCTGGAGGATGTCGAAGGCGTTGACGAAGGATGTGCGCTGGGCCGCGCCGACCATATAGCCATAGGCCTCATAGCAGGGCAGGCCAGCGCCGCCGGCCGCCTGAAAGGCGATGTCGAGCGCGATCGCGGCGGGCAGGTTGATCTGCTCGTCCCGGTCCTCGTCGCCCCAGGCGCGCACGGTGCGTTCGGCATAGCCGGTGAGCCGCGCCATGTCGGCCCAGCTGCCCGGCAATTGCCCGGCGATGCGCGCGAGCGCTGCGTCGAGCGAGATGGGCGCGCGCTCCTTCGTCATTGTCCGGCACCCCGCATCGGTGCGACCCGAAGGCCTTTTAGCCAACAGCGGGGCTTTGCCGTCGCGCGTGGTGCATCGGCCAGGATGCGGGCTGCAGACGGACGGGGATGGCCGGTGCACCCCAAAAGGACAGGAAGGAAGGCCGCCGCCGGATAACGGTTGTTCAGGGCGGATCCGGCGGCGGCAGTGTGCCCGGCGGCGTGTCGGGAGCCGGGGGTCAGGACGCGCAGCCCAAAGCCGCGCGAGGATTGGGAGAGACGGGGGCGTGCTAGCGCCATAGCGGAAAGGGATGCGATCATGGCCGCACCCCTTCGAGACGATCGTCGTCGCCTTGTGGCGATGGGATCGCTTCGCGCGGGTAGAGGTCGGGGCGAAGATCGTGGCGGGAAATGCCGGTGGCTTCTTCCACCTTCAGAACGTGTTCGGCGGGGAGGGGTTTTTCGGCGTCACCCTTATTGAGCCAGTGCCAGACAGCATGCTGCGATACCTTCAGAAGGCGGGCCAAAGCCGACTGCGAGCCGGCGGTCTCAACGGCCTGTTGCAGCGCTTGAATCGGGGACAGCGTCAAACTCATGCGTGTAGCTAAAGGAAAACGTTTAACGGAGTCAACATCTAAACGTTTCGTGCAGCCTAAACGAAAAGGTTTAGTTTAGCCGCGTGATCGAACCGACGCGCCTTTCGCATCTTCTGGCTGATCGTGAGCTCTCTCAGTCTGAGCTGGCACGCCGGGTAGGCGTCAGCCAAGCCACTATCTACAGGCTCGTTTCAGGGCTCGGCTATGGCTCCAAGCACATCCACAAGATTGCGCGCGAGTTGCAAACGACTCCGGCTTATCTCTCAGGGGAAACGGACGATCCGCAGGGGGACGCACCAGCGCTGCCAATGCTCGATGCGGACGAACGCGATCTAATCGACAGTTTTAAAAATCTGACCTCGGCCGATCGCCGGGCTTTGCTGCAGATCGCCAGGACAATGGCGGGAGGTCCAGTGCCGTCTCAGACGGTGCACGCCCCCGCGCGGGGATATCGAGGGGAAAAGACTAAGTAGCTGGATGGCGGCTTAGCGCGCCAATATGTCTGCGGTTAAGGGGGAAATAATGCGGGGAATCGTCGCGACAGTTTTGCTAGCGTTAAGCGTGGTGCCGACGGCATCCGCACAGATGGTCGAGAGCAGCATCGTCGCCAGCAACGGGTTAGCAGTGAAAGTGTCCACGGACGAGTTTGCTGGCCGAAAGGAATATTCGTCGGGGGAGTTCGACATCCAAGGCAGCGGCCGACAGCGTGGTCAGTTCATGGTGGCGAAGATTATACGACCCGGCCAAACGGCGCGATTGTCCATCCAAGGCTTCGTGACCTACTCTGGCGACTGGCATCGATATGACAGCGCGATCTTCAAGGGCGGCGAGGCCGTGGAGTTCACAAATATCGACCGAGACGTAATTAGCTGTCGCTATGGATGCTCCTATTCAGAGAGCTTTATCGCTTTTCCTACTCCGCAGCAGATCAAGAAATATGCGGAAGGCACGATCGTACCAATCCAGGTGAGGGGTGAGAATTCCGCCAACACGCTGCTGCTACAAATCCCGCTCAGCATCATCGCCGCTGTCGAAGAAGTCGCGAAGTGAAGCGCAACGTTGAATTTGGAGGGGGGCATTCATGAAGCTGGAAGACATCGAGATCATTGTCGGAAAACCGACCTTCGAATTCACGCCGATCCGCGCTCTGGAGGTCAAGTGCGAGGCATCCAACGCCTTGATGCCGGCACCGACAATCGAAGAAGCGAACGGACGCCTGCGGGCTCTGGCTGCCAAGGTTGGTGCTAATGCAGTCGTCGACGTCACATATGACAGCGGGATCAGCTTCACGTCTTGGAAGAGCCTGAAGGCGAGAGGGATGGCGGTGACGCGCGTGTCCGACGAGGTGACCTGCGACGTGTGCGCGGAGACGATCAAGCGCGCGGCGACCAAATGCCGCTATTGCGGCGCCGACAGGCAGACAGCCATGTTGCCGCCGACACCGGAAGTTCCTGACGAAACCCCGCCGTCTCCTGCGACAATGTCATCCGTCCATATGGAGCCGCTGAAGGATAACAATAACCCCGCGATCATCATCGGATTGATAGTCTTCGCCTTCGTGCTTCTATCACTATTCCTTTCGGCCGCGTCGGGTTGAGCCTCATTGTTCTACACAGCCTAGCTTTTTCAACGCTTTCCCCTTATGTTCTCCCACGCGCAGGGAGGCAGTTCGCGATGAAGGTCGAGGCGATCCGGCTGACGCCGACGATGGTCAGCCGCAAGTTGCAGCTGCTGGACTTCATCCGCGCCTTCTATTCCGCTCATGGGGTCGGGCCCACCATCACGGAAATGGCCAATGCGCTCGATTGCGCGCGATCGCGGATCCAGGACGCGGTGCGCAAGCTGGAGCGCGATCAGCTGATCAACCGGCAGCCGGGAAAGACGCGCGGGATCACGCCGATCAGCGCCCATGACGAGGCGGTGCGCCAGCTGCAGGCGATCGGCTACATCGTCAATCCCGGACGCCGGGAGCTGACGGCGCCGGCGCCGCCGTTGCTGGACTTGGACGATCGCGGCCGGTTGACCATCAATTAGGTCGACCATCGGGCAAGCGGTACAGAAGCGGTCCTGCCGCGCGCGCGCGGGCGCGGGCATATTGCGGTGATGATGATGCAGACCGTCCCCGCCATCGCCGATCCCGCCACCACGGCGCGCCGCCGCACCGACCAGGAACAGCGCCGGTTGCGCAAGCAGCGCGCCGCGATGCTGAAGCGCTGGTCGCACAAGCGCGAAGGCACACCGGAAACGCACGAGGCGCACAGCCGCCGGCGCGCGGGTGCGATCGCGCGGCTGCATGCGTCAGGGCTGCTGGATGACGATGAGGTGGCCTGGTCGCAGGAGATCGCTGCGGCGGCCGAGCGGATCATGGCGGATGCGCAAGTGCGCACGGCATCGCTGGAAACACGGGTCGACACGTCGCGGCACGGCGACGCGTTCTTCGAGGCGCTGGGCGCGGTGCGGCTGGAAATGGCCTATGGCCGGTGGCGGGCGCAGTTGGCACCGAAGGTTGCGGCGCTGGCGCTGGACGTCATCCTGCACGATGTCGGCCTGTCGCGCGCGGCGGCGGCGCACGGCGTGCATGTGCGGCGGGCGCGCCGGCTGCTGGTCGAAGCGCTGCATATGTGGGCGCGTGTCCATCGCGATGTGCGCAAGGAAGTCAGTGCGGCGGACCTGGTCGCGGCCCATGCGGGATTGCTGTAGAAGGATGCCATGACCGAATTAAAAGGCCGCAGCCGCTCCAACATCGTTCGATCGCGCGATGCCGCCTATGCCGATGCCGCAGAGCGCGTCCGGTTCCAGGCCAGCTTTGCCGAAAAGCTGCTCAATGCTTTGATGATCGCCAATGGTGGCGCGATCATTGGACTATTCACATTTCTGGGCAATCTCATCGGCAAGCAAGGCTCACCGATCCATGTGTCGGTGGTGCCGATCTGGGCCGCCTTCGTTTGTTTCGTTCTGGGCCTCGCGTTCACGCTCGCTGCGCACATCATGGCCTTTCTGTCGCAGCAGATGTTCTACTTTCAGGCTATGGAAGAGGCCGAGCGTTTCGACCGCGCCATCGTCATGGACGAACCGCAGATGGATCGCTCGGCCGAGATCGCGCATAACAGCAGCGGTAAACGTCATTATGCTCGAGGCATGGCGATGGCAGGTGTCGGCATTATCCTCTTCGTGGCCGGGTGCGCATCGGCTCTGCTAGGGCTGCTGCCCACGTAAAGTGCGGAGCGGTACAAAAACGGGCCTGCCAAAATGGCCATGAAAGTGCCAGAAACGACCCCGCGCTAAGTGCGTCCGAAGCCCGCCGATCCCCCCATCGGCGGGCTTTTTCGCGTCGATGGAGGTTCGATCATGGCTCAGACGCCTACCCGGCCTTCGATACCCGACAGTTTGGAAAATGCCAGCCATGCGCTGGACGAGCTGATCCGGGATGCCCGCCTGAACCCCCGCCGTCGCCATGATCTGCATCATGCCGACCTTGAAGAGCGGGCCCGGGCGATCGCGGCCTCCATCGTCGCCCCCTTTCGCGGGGACGCGTCGGCCGCGCCGATCGCGTTCGAAACGGACGGCAAGGCATCGCGCGGCTGGTGGGGTTGAGCCTGGAGAGCATCATGAGCAGTTTGACCCGCCGGATGGAAATTCGCGGCCTGAAGGCGCGCGGCTATGCGCGCACGCCCTATCGCATCGTCAAGGATCTATTGGGGCGCGAACGCCCGGTGCGCGTGGCGCGCGGCGGACTGATCCTGGGACCCGAGCCGGAATGTGCGCCGATCGGCTATCGCTGGCCGCGCGTGATGGATCTGCGCCGGGCCGCCGCGTCGTGACTCAGGTCGATATCGCCGCGCTTGAAAAGGTGGCGGAAGGCGAGGGCGAAGTCCGCGTGACGAAGCGGTGGCTGCGCACTGTCGTGGCGCAGCTGAAGGCGGCCGAAGCGGCTGATCGCGCTCGCGACATCTTTGGCCGCATGTACGGGAGCGGATCGCGGTGACCGTGCTTAATGGCGATGGCACAACGAGCGCCGGGCCCGGCGACGGCGTTGTGTCGCCAATGGCTGGCCAGCGCGAGATCGACGGCAAGCTCTATTGGACGAACGCCGATGGCGGGTTGATCCCCGACGACGTCGTCAAGCCGATCGACAAGCTGCAGGACGAACTGGTCCGCAAGATCATCGGCCATGCGCTGCCCCTGTCGGCGCAGATCGCGCGCTTTCGCCAGCACAGCTTTGATGATGTCGATGCGCTGGTCGCCCTGCTGGAGCAGGAATATCAGGCGCAGCGCGGCGGGGCGAAGGGCAACCTCGTCTTCACATCCTATGACGGCTGCTTTCAAATCAAGGTCGCGGTGGCGGACAATATCCTGTTCGGGCCGGAACTGCAGGTAGCGAAGGGCCTGGTCGACGAATGCCTGCGCGAATGGTCGGCCGACAGCCGCACCGAGATCCGCGCGATCATAACCCGCGCCTTCGACGTGGACAGCCAGGGCCGGTTGAACCGCAGCGCGCTCTTTTCGCTGTTGCGCTATGACATTGGTGACGGGCGGTGGCAGAGCGCGATGAAGGCCATACGCGACAGCATCCGCGTGGTTGGCTCCAAGCGCTATATCCGCATGTATCAGCGGGCCAATGCCCAGGCTGCATGGGAAGCCATCACCATCGACGTGGCGGCGGCATGAGCCCCGAGCTAGTCGCTGGTGAGCGGCTTATCCGTCAGCTGGAACGGTCGGCCGAGATTGCCGGGTGCGCCATCGATGTAGTGTGCTGGCGCAGCAGGGATGTGAGCGCGAGCATCTTCACCTGCGCCGAGCATCGCCTGACCGTGGCCGTCGCTGGTGCGCCTGGGCGGGCCTGGCTCGATACGCTGGACGAGAATTCGATGATCGTGCCCGGCCATGCGCTGGTGGCGCTGGGCGTTGGCGCAGTGGATGACAGCGGCAAGCGGCTGCTGGCCGAGATCGAGGCGCAGACGGCGCGCGAGGCCTGACGGTGCCGACGCAGGCACCGCGCTTTCGTCCTCCCGGTTGGCGGGCGCCTGAGCCTTGGGCGACGAGCACGGGCCGGTCGGCGCAGCAGCGAGGCTATGGTGCCGACCATCGGGCGATGCGCAAGCTGGTGATGGCCGAGGAGCCAATCTGCCGTCAGTGCTTGGCGGAAGGCGTCGTTCCCCCCCGAGCTACCGCCGTGGCAGACCACATCGTCAACCAAGCGGAAGGCGGCAAGACGGTCCGATCAAACTATCAAGGCCTCTGCTGGCCGCACAGCAAGGCCAAGACGGCGAAGGAGTCCGGCAGGGCCCGCCGCCGCAGCGGATGACGCCGGATGACCTCGGGTCCGCCGTCGGCTCCCAATCGGGGAGGGGGAGGGGTGATTTCCGGGGCGATCCCGGGGCCCACACCGCTCGTCAAACATTTTTGCGCGCGGTCGAATTCAAAGGGTAAAAAAGGGGGCGGGATGGCCAGTGGTGGATCCCGTCCAGGTGCGGGCCGGAAGCGCAAAGCGCCGGAATTGAAGGTCGTGCAAGGCACGTTTCGCGACGATCGCGACGGGAAAGTCAATGACGACGTCCCGCTCGGCCCAATGATCGCGCCGCTGCACCTGTCGGAAATCGCGCGCGGTCATTTTGAGACGATCGCCAATATCCTGGCCGAGCAGAAGCGGTCCAGCCCGCATTACGCCGAGCATGTCGGACTGCTCGCGGTCAGGCTGGAGCAAATCGCCATGTACCAGGCCGTGCTCGACATCGAAGGCTGCACCTATCGCAGCGAAAAGAAGGGCGAAGGTGGGCTGATCCAGGTCATGATCAAGGCGCATCCGGCTGTCGCGATGCTGTCCGAGGCGCTGCGGCACGCACAGTCGCTCCTCGGAGATCTGATGCTTAACCCATCTGCCGCCCTGAAGATCGCCAGCGGGCACAAGCAGGAAGCCGGCGACTTCGACGACTTCTGATGTGTCGGAGGCTCGAGATTATGCGGGGATCGCCCGCAAATATGCGAGCGACGTCTGCAGCGGCAAGCAGCCCGCCGGCCTGCAAATTCGGCTTCAATGCCGTCGGTTCCTGGATGAACTGAAGCTAAGCCGGAATCGTGCTGCGAAGTTTCCCTTCGTCTTTGACGAGGACGCCGCAGCGCGGCCATGTCGCTTCATCGAGAAGCTGCCGCATTCGAAGGGCAAATGGGCGCGCACGAAAGAGCGCCTAGTCCTGCAGCCGTGGCAGGTCTGGATCATCTGCACCACTTTCGGGTGGCTGCATAAGGCCGGGGCGCAAAAGGGGCTGCGCCGGTTCCGCCGGCTGTTTCTCGTCGTTCCTCGCAAGAACGGTAAGTCGGCGATCGCCGCCGGCATCGGCCTGTATATGCTGTGCGCCGACAATGAGTTCGGCGCCGAGGTCTATTCCGGCGCGACAAACGAAAAGCAGGCGTGGGAAGTATTCAAACCTGCCAGATTGATGGTCGACCGAACGCCGGCGCTCAAGCGGCGCTTCGGGATCGAGCTCACCGCCAAGGCGATCAGCCGGATCCAGGACGGATCGAAGTTCGAGACGATCATCGGAGATCCCGGCGATGGCCAATCGCCCAGCTGCTCGATCCATGACGAATATCACGAGCATGCCGATGACGGTCAGGTCGACACCATGGTCACCGGCATGGGCGCGCGCGACCAACCGCTGCAACTGCTGATCACCACCGCCGGCGACAACCTCGCCGGCCCCTGTTACGCCCTGATCCAGGAGGAACGGAAGAAACTGGCCGGGATCGGCCACGATGGCGGTCCACCGCTCGATGACGAGACGCTCTTCGTCGAGTATTCAATCGACGAGGCGGACGACTGGAAGTCGGAGACCGCGCTCCGCAAGGCCAATCCGAACGCTGATGTTTCGGTGTCGATGGACTTCCTGCGCGCGAGACAACGCGATGCCGTCGCCACGCCCCGGAAGGCCGGCGTCTTCAAGACGAAGCACCTCAATCTCTGGGTGTCGGCGAAGGCCGCCTATTTCGATGTGGAAGCCTGGCGCAAATGCAAGGATCCGGAAGTGCCCGAACGGGCGCGGGATGCGCTGAAGCTTGAATGGCTGCGCGGCCGGAAGGCGATCGTCGGTCTCGACATGGCGTCGAAGGTCGATATCGCTGCGGTCGAGGTACTCGTGCTGCCGATCGGCGAGAAGGCCACCCGAGACGATCCCTATATCCGCTTCGGGTTCTATTTCCTGCCGGCGGACACCGTTGCCGACGTGCCGCACTATCAGGGATGGGACAGCCAGAACCTTCTGGACGTCACGATCGGCAATATCGTCGATTATGACGAGATCGAGGATCTGCTGAAGGAGTTGCAGCAGGTCCTGGAGATCGTGGCGGTCCCTTACGACCCGTTTCAGGCTACACAGCTTTCCACGCGCTTGGCGAAGGAGGGATTTCCCGTGGTCGAATACCGGCCAACGGTGCTGAACTTCAGCGAGCCGATGAAGCAGCTGGACGCGGCGATGCGGGCCCGCCTCATCATCCATGGCGGCGACCCGGTGATGGAGTGGGAAATCTCCAACGTGGTCGGCACGCCGGACAAGAAAGACAATGTCTACCCGAACAAGCCGGACGGGCAGGCGCATCTGAAGATCGACAATCCGGTCGCGCTGATGAGCGCGATCGGCGTCCACATGGGCCAGGAGGAAGACGAAGTGCCTGCATCGCCCTGGGATGATCCGGAATTCAGCATTAGCGGGGCGGACGAAGCCTGATGTCGCCCGATGATTATGTCCGGCAGAACCTTGCGCGCCGCGAAATGCGCTCGCTCGAGGATCCTACCTATCGCCTGAGCGAAAATCCCGAAGCGTTGCTGGCGATGCTGGGGGTGCTGGACAGTCGCGGAGCCTTGCCCCCGGTTTCGATCGACGCGGCGCTCGGCGTCCCGGGTGTTATGTGCGCAGTGGGGTTCCTATCGCGCGCACTGGCCAGCCTTCCCCTTCACGCCTTCCGCGGTGGCGAAGGCGGAGAGAAGCAGGACGGCCAGCTCGCCATGCTGCTCAACGAGGCGCCCAACGAAGAGACGTCCAGCTTCGAATGGCGCCGCCACAAGTGGCAGCAGGTTTTCACCGGCGGCCGAGGCATGAGTTACATTGAACGCGTCGGGACCAAACCCGTCGCGATCTGGCCCATGGACCCCAAGGAAGCTTCGATCCGGCGACGCGACGGCCGCAAATACTTCGTCTACGAAGGACGCGAATATCGCGCGGCTGATGTCATCGACGTCTGCTTTATGCCGAAGTCCGACCTGGTGGGCCATTACAGCCCGATCTTCCTCGGTCGCAAGGCGATCGCGCTGGCTATCGCCATGAATGATTTCGCCGGCAGCTTTTTCGCGAGCGGCGGCGTGCCTCCGCTCTCTCTGGAAGGGCCTCTGCCGCAAGGCGCGGAGGCGTTCAAGCGGGCGCAGGCGGACATCAAGCGCGCAATCGACATGGCGAAGAAGGCCGGCGCGCCCTTCTTTGGGATGCCGCCTGGACACGCGCTGAAGCCGATCGGCATCGAGCCCGCAAAGGGCCAGATGACCGAAGCGCGCCTCTTTCAGATCCAGGAGGTGGCCCGAATCTGGGGCCTGCCTCCAGTGTTCGTCCAGGATTTGTCGAAGGGCACCTTTTCCAACACCGAGCAGCAGGATCTGCAGCTGGTGAAACATACGCTTGGCCAATGGGCCAAGGCCTTCGAGGACGAGCTCAACCTAAAGCTGTTCGGCCAGCGCCGGCGCAGCCGCAAGGTCAAGCATAACCTTGATGGCATGCAGCGCGGGGCGTTCAAGGACAGAATCGAGGGTATCGCCCGCGCTATCATGACCGGCCAGATGACACCGGATGAGGGGCGCGCGCTCGAGGATCGGCCGCCCGATCCATCCGGCGCCGGCGCCAAGCTCTATATTCAGGGGGCCACGGTGCCACTCGGCACTGCGCCCTTGGGACACAATGGCGGTCCTCCGCTCAACGACAATGAGGAGAGCGGCGACGATGCCGACACCGACAAAACCCAAGACTGACGATCGCGAGGTCCGTGCGCTGACCGAAGGGCTGGAGCTCCGTTCGCTCGAAGGCGCGACAGACACCCGGACCGCCGCCGGCTATGCCGTGCTGTACGACCAGGAGGCGAATGTCTTCGATCTCTGGATCGAGACGATCGCGCCCGGAGCATTCGACAAGTCCCTGCAGCAGCGGGACGTCCTGGCTATCCATAGTCATGACACAGGACGGGTTCTGGGTCGGAAAAATGCCGGAACTCTGTCGCTGCGGTCTGACGCCAAGGGGCTCGCCTTCGAAAACCCGCTGCCCGACACATCGGACGGGCGCGATCTGGCCGTGCAGATCGAGCGCGGCGACATCCCCGGAATGTCTTTCGGATTTCGCGCGACGAAACAGGAGTGGGACGATTCCGTAGATCCCCCCCGCCGCACGATCCTGGAAGGCGAGCTTTACGAGATCACCTACACCCCGGTGCCGGTATGGAGCCAGACCGAGGTCGGGCTGCGATCCCTTGAAGGCGCTCGCCAGGAACGCCGCAGCCACAACAAGGCCGGTGCGATCGGAAGAATTGCCAGCAAACGCATGCGATTGGCGCAGGCCGAACGCAAGATCTGAGTTCCCGGTCAGGCCGGAGGTGGCGAAAGCACCCGCTTCTCGCCCTGCATGCCCCGCGAGCCGGGGCCTTTTCTTTATCAGGAGCATGAGATGACTATTCTCACCCAATATTATGAGGAGCGGGGCCAGCTCGTCGCGGAGGCGCGCGACCTGCTCAGCCAGGCCGAGAAGGAAACCGACACCAGCAAGGCTACCGAGCTGGAGCAGCGCCACGATGCCATCATGGGCAAAGTCGATGCGCTGGATCTGCGGATCAAGCGCGAAGAGCGCACCGCAGCCGCCGAGCGCGATGAAGAGGAACGCCGATCGCGCAACCGCCCGCGTGGTCGTGATGTGCATCATCGCGGCCAGGAAGGCGGCGAAGGCGAAGAGCGCAGCGACGAACAGCTGCAGGCGGAATATCGCGATGTCTTCTACGCAATGCTGAGCGAGGGCGGCGACGTCGGCGCTCTCACGGCCGAACAGCGCTCTTTGCTGCGTCGCGGCTACGTGGAAAACCGGACGCAGACTGCGGGCTCGCCGGCTGCCGGCGGCTACACGGTTCCCACCACGCTGGCGAACCGCATCGTCGAAACCATGCTCGATTGGGGACCGATGTATGATCCGGGCATCACCGACGAGATGGTCACCAGTTCGGGCAACCCCTTCGACATCCCGACCAACGACGACACCGGCAATAGCGCAGACGCGCTCGACGAGGCGGAAGACCTGCTGGAAGACGACAGCGGCGATCTGGAATTCGGCGAGGCGAGCCTCAGCGCCTATGTGGACGCGACGCCCTGGCTGAAGATCAGCTTCGAATTGCTCCAGGACTCCGTGTTCAACATCGAGCGCTTCGTCGGCCGCAAGCTGGGCGAGCGCCTCGGCCGGCGTGCCAATCGGCAGTTGACCATCGGCACCGGCGTCAACCAGGCCCGCGGCATCGTCGTCGCCTCGTCCATTGGAAAGACCGCCGCCTCGGCGACCGCGATCGTCGCCGACGAGCTGATCGACCTGCAGCATTCGGTCAACCAGGCCTACCGCCGCAGCCCTTCGTGCCGCTGGATGTTCTCGGACACCACCCTGGCCGCGATCCGCAAGCTCAAGGACGGACAGGGCAACTTCCTGTGGCAGATGGGCGATGTCCGTGCCAACGCGCCCGACATCATCCTCGGCAAGCCTTATTCCGTCAACGACGACGTGCCGCAGATGGCGACGGGCAACCGATCGGTGCTGTTCGGCGACTTCAGCCGCTATACCGTCCGAAAGGTCGGATCGCCCCTGATCGGCACGGTACGGGAACGCTTCTGGCCCAAGGTCGGCATGGCGGGTCTCATCCGTTACGACGGCGATCTGCTCGATGCGGCCGCGGTGAAGCACCTGAAGCAGGCGTAAGCGCCGCTCTGAAACCCGGGAGCGGCGTTGCCGCTCCCGGCGCGAGAGAGGAACTCCCATGGTCAACAAGACATCCACCGCGCGTCCTGCGCGCCGTTCCGCCGCGGCACCTGCCCCGACGGCCAATGTAGCAACTCAGCCGGGGGCGGCAGTTGCTGGCCAAGTCGAATCTGCCGAAGGGCCGACACGCTGGCTCGAAATGAAGGTCGGGATCTCGGGCACCCAATATTCGCTGTCGCCCGGCTGGAAACATCCGTTCTGCGATCAGCCCGGTCCCGATGGCGAGCCTTCCGAAGCGCAGCGCCTCATCGACGCGGGCTTCGCGTTCGAGACCGATCCGCCGGCGGACGCCTGATCCATGCTCAGCGCGCCGATCGTCGTCACACCACCCGAGGGCGATGTCATCGACCCGGCGAAGATGAAGCTGTTCCTTCGCATCGATGGCGACGACCTGGACGGCGAGATCGCGGATTATGTGACGGGCGTTGCGGCCGAGATCGAGCGAATGACGTCCATTCGCCTGCAGGAGCAGGTGGTCCAGATCCAGGCCGACAATTTCGATGATCTCCGTCACCTCAATGTCGGACCTGTCGCGGAGGTGGTTTCGCTATCCTATCGCGATCGTTCCGGCGCAGAGATCGCGGTCGCGGACGGTGCCTATGAACTGTTTGGCACTGACCTCGATCGCGGCATTCGCCCAGCGCCAGGCTTGTCCTGGCCGGTACCCGTTGCAGGCAGCGTGCGCGTCACCATGAAGGTAGGATATGGGGAAAGCCTCCCGCCTTCCCTGTCGATCGCCTTGAAGGAAGCGGTGCGAGCCCGGTTCGACGGCACAACGTTCGATCTTTTTGCCGCCACCGTGAATGATCGAATCTGGCTATGAGCGCGAACCGATGGTCGGATAGCCGGAAGCGGCGTCATAAGCTGCTGATCCGACGGGTGGAGGAGATCGAAGACGGCAAGGGAGCGTATATCCCCAGCTGGACGACGATCGCCGAGCCCTGGGCTGAAGCGGAAGGGCTCAACGGTCGAGAGGCCATGCTGGATCAGAGCCTGCAGAGCATCGCCGTCTATCGATTCAGAACGCGGTACACCGACAAGATCAAGACGGCCGACCAAGTCCGTTTCGGCGAGCTGAACCTGAACATCACCTCCGCTGTCGACCCGATCGGCACCCGGCGCGATCTGATCATCATCGCCACGACCGAGGGCGCGCGGAGCGATGCGCCATGATGCAATATTCGCGGCTTGAAGGCACGGAGATGGTGCTTCGTCGCTTCGACCAGATCAGCGATGCCGCGCACGATCAGCTGGGCGTCGAGCTGGCGATCATCGGCCGGGATTTGCGCGAACGGCAACAGGCGGCAGCGCCGGAGCGCACCGGCGCGCTGCGCGGCGGGCTGAGCGTCTGGCTGATGCTCGAGCAGCTGAAGGTCCGCATCGGCCTGCTGACGCAGGGCCGCGGCAAGAGCAACCTGTTCTACGGGCGCATCATCGAATTCGGCCGGAAGGCGCAGACGGTCATCGTTCAGCGCCGGCGGCGGGTGAAGGTCGCGATCGGCGGCGGCGAGCAGAAGGCAATATTGCGCAAGGCGCGGGGACGGAAGCTGGCCGCCGATATCGCATCGACCTATTCCATGAAGGTGAAGGCGCGCGCGCCGCACCCTTTCATCTTCGTGCCCAATGCCCAGGAGGAGGCGACGCAGCGCCTCGTCAATTTCTGGGATCAGACGCTGTCCAAGGCCGGGGCCTGATCCATGAGCGATTTCGTCGACCTTTTCACGCCATCGCAGGACGCGGTGATCGCGAAGCTGAAGGCGGGCGTGCCGCCGGCGCTGGGATCCGTGCACCAGCATGTGAAGCAGGACACGCAGCCGCCCTTCGTCATGGTCGGGTCGATCGACGCCGCCAATGAAGGCAGCAAGGGCGCGCAGGCGGAAAATATGACCGTCGAACTGCATTTCGTGACCCGGGGGCCAAGCCGGGCCCCGCTCATGGCGCTGATGCACGCGGCGCGCGTCTGCCTGGAGGGCGCAGCGCTGGAGGCCGACGGCATCGCGTTCCAGCGCCCCATCTATCTGGGCGCGACCGTCAGCAATGCCGGCGCCGATGGCGTCACCTATGCCGGCATCAGCACCTTCGAATTCATCGCAGAGCCGGCCTAACCGGCAGGGAGACATCACATGGCAAACGAATATGGTCAGGACTGGCGCGTCTGTTTCGGCGACGGCGAGGAGGCGGAGGTATTCACCGCGCTGGGCGGCGAAACCGGCTTCAGCTTCCGCCGTTCCTCGCAGGAAATCGACATTTCCGACAAGGATAGCGGCGCCTATGGCGGCACCAGCTATGGCAAGCAGAAGATCACGATCAGCCCGTCGGGCAATCTGAAGCTGCCCGATGCCGCGTTCAAGCTGCTGTCGGACGCATCGAAGGCGCAGCCGCCCGAAATCAACCTTCAGATCAAGAAGGGCAGCATCATCAAATATCATGGCACGGTGGCGATCGGCAATTTCTCGTCCGAGCACCCGCAGACTGGCGCGGTGACCTTCAGCTGCGACCTGTCGAACGTCGGCGCGCCGATCGTCGATGACCTGACGGCGACGGCCTGATGACGGCGCGTCGTCGGGCGGCAGGGAGGGCCGCCAACGCCCAGCGCGGCGAGCATGAACTGACGCTCGCCGGTGTAACCTATCGGCTGCGCCCGTCGCACGACGCGATCGTCGCCATCGAGGAGGTGACGGGTCGCAGCATCATGGACCTGTACCGCGCGGGCAATGTCGGCGGCCTGACCCTGACGCAGCTGGGCCAGATCGCCGGCGAACTGATCCGCGCCGGCGCTGCCCAGGGGGACGAGCTCACCGCGCAGGTCGATGACGAGCGTATCGGCGAGTTGATCTTCGAAGAGGGCGTCTTTCGCGCGATGGCGCGGCTGACGTTGTGCCTGGTCGACGCGGCGTCGGGCGGTCGCACTGCATCGGGGGAAGCGAAGGCGGCTCCAGCAAAGCCGAGAAGGACCGCTGGCGCCGCCTGATGGGCCTTGCCCTCGAGAATTTCGGGTGGAGCGCCGACCAGTTCTGGTCGGCCACGCCCCACGAATATTGGTCGATGATCGACGCGCGGATCGCCGCGAACAAGCAACGGAGGTGATGGATGGCAGGCAGGGGCAACCGCCGCGATCTCTACCTCCAGGTATCCGGCGACATCAACGGCCTGCGCACTGCGATGACCGCCGGCAAGACGGTCATCAACGACTTCAACGGCGCTGCGATCAACGTGATCGAGGAGGTCGAAAAGGAACTGGCCAAGGTCGGCACCGGCGGCATGCCGGGCCTGAAACAGACGGAAAAGGCCTATCAGGACACGTTCCGCCGCATCGGCGAGGCTGCCCGCCAGGCCGCCAATGCCCCCACCGATCAGGCGGCCGCGCAGATCCTGGACGCGAATGCGACGCGCGAAGCGGCGGCCGCCGCCACGGCGAAGGCGCAGAGCCTGCGCACGCTGGCGGAAGCCGCCGCCCGCGCCGACCAGTCCACCGGCGGCGCTTCGACCGCGACGCGCGCTTATGCCGTCGCGGCCGCGACCGCCGCAGCCAATGCAGAGCAGGAGGCGGCCGCGCTGCGCGAGCAGCTGGTTGTGCTGCAGGCGGTCGAGCGCGAACTGGGCACCAGCACCACGGCCCACCGCAAGCAGGTCGCGGTGTCGGGCGAAGCGCGCGCGGGCTATCAGCAACTGTCCTATCAGCTGGGCGACGTCGCGACCCAATATGCGTCCGGGACATCGGCATCAATCATCTTCGCGCAACAGTCGGGTCAGGTCATCCAGGCGATCAGCCTGATCACCGGCGAGACCAAGGGTTTTCTCGGCTTCCTCGGCGGCCCGTGGGGCATCGCCTTGGGCGCAGCCGTCGTGGCGCTGACCCCATGGGTGGCGAAGCTGCTGGAGGGCAACGACGCGTTGGGCGACGCGATCGAGAAGCTGAAGAAGGACGCGCAAGAGGCGGAAATATCCCGACAGGCGCACGCCGCCTATACCAATACGCTGGAGGGCCAGATCGATGCGCAGCGCCGGCTCAATCAAGAAATGGAGCGAGGCCTTCAAAGCCAGCGGCAAATCAATGCCGCCAAACTGGCGGACGCGCTCAGCGCCGAGGTAAAAGGCACTTTCGAATTGGCCAAAGCCGAGCGCGAACTCGCCGCCGCTCGCAAGAACTCGGCTGACGCAAATGCACTGGTCAACAATCCCCGTTTCGGCACCACGCCCGAACAGATGGAGGTGTATGTCGCCGCCGCCGCCGCCGCCGAGCAGCGCCTACGGGAGGCCGAGCAGGCAAAGCGGAACGCCGAAAGTCTGATTGAAGATGCCCGGCGGACGCAACGAACGGCGCGAATAGCAGCAGCTAAAGAACGTGCCGAGGCGGCCGCCGACCCCGTGAAAGCGATCAATGCCCGCTATGACAGGGAGATCGAACGCGCAACGGCCTTGGCAGGTGCAAACGACCAGCTCGCGAAAAGCTACGATGCCACAGTTACCGCGATCAACAAGAGGCGTGAGGCTGACCTAAAAGCGGAACAGGAGCGGAAGGCGGCCGAGACGCGGGCTGCAAGCGATGCCCGGAACGGCCGCCTGACACCTCGAAGCGTCGGCGGCATGCTGACGGATCAGTTTGGCGGCACGATCACGTCCACGACCGGTGGGAAGCATGTCGCGGGATCCTACCATTATCGCGGTCAGGCGGTCGATTTCGTGCCGAAGGGCGGCATGGGTTCGGTGTCGAAGGCTGAAATCCGGGCCTATCTGGAAAGCCAGGGCGTCAGCATCAAGGAACTGCTTGGCCCCGGCGACAAAGATCACGACGATCATTTCCATGTCGCATTCGGCAAATCACAGCGCGGAAGCGACGCGATCGCGCGGTCGGCCGAGAGCGCCGCGAACCGTCAGACCCGCGACGAGGACGCCTATGCGTCGCTGCTGAGCCGGGTGAAGGACCAGCAGCTGCGTGTCGAGCAGTCGCGCCTCGTGACGATCAGCGAACTTGCCGACAATGACCGGCGCCAGGTCGACCTGGCCCGGGAGGATATCGAGCGGGCGGCCGACAAGGGCGTCGCGCTGAAAAAATGGACCGAGGCCGAGGCTGAGGCGGTCAAGCTGATCGCGTCGGAAAATGCCGAGAAGGAAAAGGCGGTGATCGCCGAGCGCGAGCGCGTCGCACTGCGTCAACAGGCAATCGACAGTGAGATGGTGCAGCTTGACGGTCAAGCCGAGTTGCTTCAGCTGCAGGACCAACTTGCGGGGACCGCTAAGGAACGTCGCCGCATTGCCCTGCAGCTACTGGAGATCGAGGGCAAGCAGGCGCGCCTCGCCATCCAACGGCAGATGGAGGCGGAGAAGGATCCCGCCCGGCGCGCGCAGCTGGCCGATGAATATAGTTTTCAGCAGCGATCGGAAGCGTTGCGCCGCGAGGTCCTCGCTCGTCAAAATGCAGGTCCGATGGACAAGTACCGGCAGGAACTCGCGGATTTCGACTATGATGACGCACTGGAGACGGCTGAGGTCCGCTTCTTCGAAAATCTCAATGATGAGCTCGCAGAAAGCGCCACGCGCTTCATCAAACTGAAGGGCGTCGCTGGCGACTTCTTCAACCAGTTGATCGCCGATGTCATCCGGCTGCAGATCAAGCAGGCGATGGCCGGCGGCGGGGGCCTGATCGGCGGGATCATTAAGTTCGGAGGCAGCCTGCTGGGCATCAGCGGCGGCGGCAACGCGATAGCGGGGTCGCTCGAGACTGCCTATGGCAATGTCGCCAGCATGGCGGATGCGCTGGGACCCGGGTTCATCGCCGGCGGTTGGACCGGGAATGGTGCGCGTGGATCCGTCGCGGGCGTCGTGCACGGCCAGGAATATGTGTTCGACGCCGCGTCCACCGCGCGAATCGGGGTGGATACGCTGGACGCGCTGCGTGCCGGCACGCTGACCAGCAAGGTGCCGACGATGCCCAGCGTGGCGTCGGCCGAGCGCGCGGTGTCGGGTTCCTATCCGCCGTTGCAGATCGGGCTGAATGTCATGCCGTCCCCCTATTTCAATGTGGAGGTGGATGGCCGTGCCGCCGCAGTCGCCGCACCGATGGCGTCGGCCGCCGCGAGCGCGGGATCGAACGGCGCGCAGACGGCGATCGCGCGGCAGCGCAATCGGGTGATTCCATGATCATCCTGCCGGCGCGGCCGGGCCGTCGCCTCGATGCGCCACGACTGATCGACTTTGGCGGGTTCCTGACGCCCGACAGCGGCGGGCCGATGCAGCGCATCAACCGCCTGGGCAACCGCTATGCGCTGGCCATCACCATGCCGCCAGTTCGGGGCGCGGCTGGGCGCATCCTGGTCAACCGCCTGATCCGGGGCAAGATGGAAGGCGTGCGCACCAACTGGCCGCTCGACGACTTCGATCCTGGCACGCCCAATGTAGCGAACGGATCGGCGATCGTCATCGATGGCGCGGGGCAGGGCGGGACGACGTTGGCGGTGATGAACGTCGCGCCACGCTATGCCTTTCGCGAAGGACAGCCGATCAGCCTGGAGATTTCCGGCCAGCATTATTTCGATTTCGTCAGCGCGCCCGCAAAGGCCGGCGCCGACGGCAAAGTGTCGCTGCAGCTGACGCTGCCGCTGCGCAAGCCTCCCGTCACGGGATCCGTCCTGCATGTCGCCAAGCCCATGATCGAGGGCTTCATCGTGGGCAGCGAGATCGCCTGGGAACAGGCGCTGTCGGGATACCGGGAAAATATCCAGTTCGAGATCCAGGAGGCGCGCTGATGGCCTTCACCGGATCTGTGCTGACGCTGGTCGCGCTGATGAAGATCGAACTGCCCGACCGAACGATTCGCATGTGCGATGGCGGGTTCGTTTACTGGAGCGAGGAGCTTTACGACAGTGTCGACGAATTGTTCGGCACGATCGGCAGCGCCGAAGCATTCGAGGAAAAGACCGGTGACGAAGCGCCCGGTGGCAAGATGACGTTCCTGCCGCCGTCCACCGCCGCCGGCATCGCGATCAACAATCCGGCCATGCAGGGATCGCGCATGCGGTTCTGGCTGGGCGAGGTCGACCGATCGATCGGCAGGGTCATGGGCATGCCGGAATTGTCGGCGGACCTGACGATCGACACGGTCACGCCCAAGGCGTCAAAAGGGCGGCGCGAAATCGACGTGGAATTCGAAAGTACGGCGCGGCGCCTGTTCCTGGTAATGCGCGGGCAGGCGTTGTCGAACCGGTTTCATCAGAAATGTTTTCCCGGGGAGATGGGCATGGCCAATGCGACCGGCATGCCGCGATCGACCGCGTGGGGCGCGGATAACCCTTCGTGAAGGATCTGGAGCGACGGCGGCTGGCCCTGGAAGCGACCGCCAACAAATATCGCGGGAAAGTGCTGGACTTTCACACGGCCGATTGCGTGCGCATGGTGCGGTTTCACTTGCTTCAGATGGGGCACAAACCGCCGACGCTGCCACGCTACCGATCGCTGACCGGCGCGGTGCGGGCGATGAAGGCCGCCGGCGGGCTGGTCGCGGCGTTCGACGCCATCCTGCCCCGAATCGCGCCGGCCATGATGCTGGACGCCGATATCGCAGTGATCGCCGGCGATGGCGGAGACGCGGCGCTGATCCGGTGCGGGTATAAATTCATGGGCTGGCATCAGGATCATGACGAGGCGGTGAACCTGATGGTCGACCTGGGCAACATCACTGCGGCCTGGCGCGCCTGACATGAGGGCCCTGCGAACCGTAGCCATGGTGGCGGGTGTCGCCGCGCTGGCGACGACCGGGTTCGGCGCGATCGGCGGTGCGCAGCTGCTGCTGGGCAATACGGTGCAGGCGGCCGCGCTGGCCAATACGGTGAGCTCCGTCGCGTCGATCGCCACGGCCGTGTCGGCGGCTGCCTCGGTCGGCGCGCAGCTGCTGCAAAAGAAGCCCGGCATCCTGGGCGGCGTCAATCAGGTGACGATCGATGCGAATGCGCCGGTCCCCTATGGCATGGGCCGATGCTTCACCGCCGGCACGCTGCGCCACGATGTCGGCTATGGCGGCAAGGTCGGGAAGACAAAGAATCCCTATCTGTCCAAGGTCATGATCTGGTCGGCGTCGACGGCCGCGATGATCGAGGCGGTGCTGTTCGACTGGAACACGATCGCCTTCAGCGGCAATTCCGCTGTCGGTTATTACAACAGCTGGCTCTATCTAGACCGGCAGCTGGGCCTGCGGCCCGAGCCCGACGCGCTGGCAGGCCCGTGGGGCGCCATTCCGGACTGGGGCTCAACCTACAAGCTGTCGGGCTATGCTGCGGGCCTCTTCAGCTATCGCTTCGATCGGGACAATAAGCGCTGGGCGAACGGCATTCCCGTCCATGGCGTCGTGGGCCGATGGGCCAAGGTCTATGACTGGCGCAAGGACGATATGTTTCCCGGCGGCGCGGGACCGCATCGCTGGGACGATGAGGACAGTTTTGAATATGATCCCAATGTCGCGCTGAACGCCGTTACCTATGCGCGGGGCCGCTACAACAGCAATGGATTCGCCGGCGTGCGCATGTGCGGGTGCGGTTTCGGCTATGACGAGATCGACTGGCCAGCCTGGACCGCCTTCGCCAATGTGTGTGAGGCCAATGGCTGGGAGGTCAACGGCTTCGTCTATGACGGCCCTGGCATCAGCCTGTGGGACAATCTGAAGCGCATCTGCGCGGCTGGCGCGGCGACACCGGTGATCAGCGGGGGGTTGCTTTCCGTCCGGTTCCAGTCGCCCAAGGTGGCACTCGACACGATCACGAATGACGATTTCGCGGAGGGCGAACGTGTTGCGCCGGGAATGCGCACCTATCGTGACCGC
This sequence comes from Sphingobium lactosutens DS20, assembly GCF_000445105.1. GTDB lineage: Bacteria > Pseudomonadota > Alphaproteobacteria > Sphingomonadales > Sphingomonadaceae > Sphingobium > Sphingobium lactosutens. Next base: position 194,650 of record NZ_ATDP01000082.1, read on the forward strand.
GTCAATTCGATGGTGCCGAAATACCGGTCGGAGGCGAATAAGTGGGAGTATGTCCAGTCCGACGCCATCACGGTCGAAGATTATGTCGCCCTCGACGGCGAGTTGAAGGAAGAGGAATGGCCTTGCGAACTGGTGACCGACAAGGACCAGAGCGCGCAGATCACATCCTATGAGCTCTACAATCGCCGTGAACTGACGGGGTGGACCTATCCGCTCAAACCGCGGCTCTGGCACATCAAGCTGGGCGAGGCCTATCATCTGATCGACCCCGAACTGGGCGTCGACCATCTCGTGGTGGTGGCGGCGATCACGAAGGATATCGGGACGGCAACCGTCACCGTGACCTTCGAAACCGAGACGACGGAAAAGCATGCCGCCGCGCTGGCGGCGACCGGCACCGCGCCGCCGCCGCCGACGCTGGTGCCGCCTGGCGAGGCGGATGACGATGCCTGGAGCGGTCTGGATGCCGTCAGCGAGCTGACGGTTGATGGTGGTATCGGCGAAGCGGTCCTGCATTGGCAGAATCCCACGCAGTCGATCTTCAAATATTGCCGGGCCTATCGCGGAACGATCGACGATATCGGCGCCGCCTCGGAAGTGGCCGGGCCGATCTATGGCGGCCTGGGCCAGCTGCAGAAGATAACCGACCCGGCGGCGGCCGGTGACTATCTGTGGTGGGTGGTCGCTTTCGACGTCGACAACAACCCGAGCGAGCCCGCCGGGCCGATCAGCGCCACGATCAGCTGAAGGAAAGAAAAATGCACTTTATGACCGCGCCGCGCTTTGCGGCTCGCGGCGCGATAGCGCGCGCGTCATGAGCGTGACCCGCGACCTGTTCGCTGCCCGTAATCGGCCCTTCGGCGTCGTGCTGGAGCTTGATTATGAGGGCGCGGAGCTGCCGCTGACCGGGGCCAGCATTTCGATGCAGGTGCGGCAATATGCCGGTCAGCCCGGCGAACCGATCGGCGAGCATGTCGATGTGCCCTTTACCGATGCCGCGCATGAAAGCGAGCCTGGCCTTCGCACGTTGCGCGTGGAGCCAGCCCTGTCGCGCGCGACGCTGGAAGCGATGCCGACCGGGCTCAATGCGCCCGAAGTCGGGGAAGCGGACCGGCATTTCCACGAAATCAAGCTGACCTATGCGGACGGGGCGCAAGACACGCTCTGGACCGGCGCCTTCTTCCTTGAGCCCGGAGTGGACGACACATGAATTTGCAGACGCCTATCAGGGACCGCGCGCGCGGTCTGCGCGGTCCTGGCCTGACCAGCGAGCAGGAAGCGCAGGTGGAAGAAGCGATCGCGGCCGGCGAGGCCATTCCCAATATTCGGCCGACGTCGGGCGAGCAGCTGCCGTTCACTTCCGCGCTCAATGGCGCGAACGGTGGGGCCGTGGCGATCGTCGAAGGCGGGCGGGTCGTCGGTTTCACCATCCCCGCAGGGCAGACGGGCGCGGGCTCCTTCACGCTGCCGCGCACCTTCTTCACTAAGGAAGAGGCGCAGCGCCTGAAGGGTTGCACCATCCGCTTTCCCGTCGTGATGGAAGCCAGTGTCGGCTTCCGGGCGGCGACGCCATTTGGCGGCAACGCCGTGCGGGCCGATCGCGACACTGGCTTTATCGACCTGAACGAAGGATCGGCGCTGGCGGCGGAGCAAGCCGAGGGCAGCACGGTCCTGACCCGCGATTATCTCTATGTGATGCAGGGCGACGAAATTTGGGTCGGGCCGACGCTGCAGATCGCGCCCAATGCGCCGACCAGCGCCGTGCGCTATTTCAAGGTGACGTCCTGCGTTTATGAAGTCGTCGCCACGCCGGCGTCTACCGCCACCACGGGTGCGGATGCGGTACTGGACAATCGCTTCGCGGCGACGGCGCCCAAGGTCGATGTGTTCCGGTCGATCGAGCCCGCGCTGAAGATGAATGGCGGCGCGCAGGTCCTGCTGGACGCGGCGGGCCGCGACATGGGCGCGACCGTGGAGATCGGCGCCACGGGCGCGGGCACCATCCTCCAATGGAAACTACCACTGACCGGCGCATTGCGCGAAGCAATGCAGGGCGGGCAGCCCGAACTGGAGCTGGTGTTCGAGACGAGTCCGGGATGGGACCGGGCCCATGCCATCAACATGCAGGCCGGCAAGTTCGACCTGACCTGGGTCGATTTCTTGACCGCCAACCGGCGCGATTATCAAACGATCGACCTGGCGACCGGTCAACGCACCAAGCGGGTGATGGGCTTTTCCTTCCTGGCGCCCGACGACCTGTCGGAATTTTCGGACCTGCGCGCCTATATCGCCCTTACTGACGCGACGCCGGCGACGGTTGCTGAGCGTATCCGCCTGACCGGCTATTCGATCAAGATGTTCCGAACGCGCGGCAATGGCGAATTGCCGGTGCCGCGCACGCTGATGCTGGCCGGCGAGGTGTCGCGCGCATCGGCCGTCGAACAGGCGCTGGCCACCGTCTATGGCACGGGCAAGCGGGTCGGGGCGCAGCTGCCCGTGTCGGACTATGGCAGCATTGCAGAAGCGCTGAAGGCGGCGACCGCGCTGGCGGGGCCCGGCGCGATCGCGATGGTCGAACTGGACGAAGGGACCTATTTCGAACACAGCTTGGGCAAGATCACCAACGGCACCGATGGGGTGCTGCCCGGCCAGGATGGCGCGTTCATCGGCCTTCGCGGCAAGGGCATGGGGCGCACGCGGATCGACGGGTCGCTGCCCGCCAACACGCCGATCGACGAGATCCGCGCGACCAGCACGATCGACTTTAACGCGAACCAGTATCTGGAAGGCGTGACCCTGATCGCCGAGGGCGAGCGCTATGGCGGCCATGTCGACAATGCCAATTACAAGAAAAATACCTGCCTGATCTGGCGACATGTCGAGGTGGAGCATCGCGGCAATGACGCGGCCGACGCCTATCATGGCACGACGGTCTGGCCATCGCAGCACCCGATCGCGATCGGCACCACGTCAGGGTCCTTCTACGGCTATTACGAATGCCGGCTGAAGGGTCGTCGTGCCGCCTTTTCCGCGCATGACCAGCGCAATTTCGAGCAGCCGTCGACGGTCGAATGGGTCGGCGGCCCCCTGACGGCCGTCGATACGACAGGCTGGAGCTATCGCCTCGAATCGATCGGGTCGATGGTCATGAACCGCGCGCTGCTGGCGCATGCGTCGCTGGGCGGGGAAATCAGCATGGCGGCGCAGCCATGGCTGCCCGATGAACCGGAAAATCAGCCGGCGGATCATCGCTGCTGGGAACTGACGGGCTATGGAAACAGCCCCGCCGCGTTCCGGATCCAAGATTTCGGCCGTGCGCTGCGGATCACGTCAGCGACGACCGGCCCGGGATCGAAGGTGGCCGTTTCCAACGCCGCAACGCCGATCCTGTTCGGCAAGACCGGAACGGAGGGCGTCACCCAGGTCGATGGCGATGTCGGCCTTTCGGGCTACGCCTATGGCTATATCGACATTTCCGACGCCAGCACCAAGGCGGACATCACCGCATTGAAGGCGAAGCTGGGCAACCGCACCGCTTCGCCGATCACGCTGACGGTGCATGTCGATGCGCTGGCGCCGATCGATATCGTCCTCAACAAAAATTATCTGGCGATGACCAATGCCGAAATCATCGCCGACATGAACGCGGCGCTGGGCGGCGTCGCCATCGTCTCTGAATATGCGGTTGGCGAACGCTATCGCCCCTTCTTTAGCGACGAAGAGCGGCAGCTGAAGAACAGCAGCGGCACGACGATCCTGATGGGCATGGCGCTGGCCGTCGACAGCGATGGCGCGGGCACGGTGCGGCCGATGACCGCGACCGACCTGCCCACCGCGTTCGCCGGCGTTGCTTGGGAGGATATTCGCCCCGGCGCGCATGGCCGGGTCAAAACGGATGGGTGGTTGCCCACGGCCGACCTGCTGCGTTCGGATGGCGGCAGCCCGAACCTTGGTACCACATTCGCGATCGACCCTGCCAAGCCTGGCTATGTCCTGTCCAACAACGTCAGTGGGTCGGGCATCCTGCCGGTCGTTCGTGGTTCGCTGGGCGCGGGACTGTGGACGGTCGCGGTTCGCACGCAGATTGATGGGCAGGATGTCGTCGATCAGGCGGCCGATCTGGTACAGGCAGCCTATGACACGATCGGCGCGCTGGGCGATCCCGACAATATTGAGGCGATTGGGCGGATACCAAGTGAAGGCGCGAATGTTATCCCCATCGACGGCAACGGCCTTTCACTCTCTCCCAGTGCCATTCTCACAGGTGCGCAGGCGGTCCTGCCGATCCATTTCAGATCGAGCAATATCTACCGCACCAAGCGGGCGCTGATTGCCGCGCATATTGCTGGTGATTCGCTGATTGATGACGGCCCGCGGCTGACATCTGCGATATTCGATGCGCTCAGGAAGGGGCGCGACTTAATCGTCACCGAGCCTATCTGGTGCAACACTGGCGCTGTTGTTACCGCCGAGGGCACGTTGTTAAAAATCATCGGCATGGGCGAGGGCAGCATTATCGGCGGTCCTGGTGTTGTAGGTCCTATCGTCAAAGCGTCAAACATTGCGGATGTCGGAGAGACCTTCGCCCGCTCAATCGACGCCATCGTTAACAATATCAAGTTTGACGCTCGCTTCGTACCAGGTGGCAACCTTACCAGCGC
>NZ_ATDP01000083.1 GCF_000445105.1 Sphingobium lactosutens DS20
AAAGCGATCCCGCCTATCGGCAGATTGCCGGGTCCGCTGCGAAGGATGCGCGTGATGCCGCCGCTGATGGCACTCCCGTCGCCTCGAAGCCGAACCTATCTGCGCCGACCGTTCGCGCCGCGGACTTCCCCGCCTCAGTGCCGGAGGATCATTGAGATGGCGGGGAAGGGCGGCTTCTTCGAGAGCCTTCTTTCAGGGATCCTCGGCGACAGCCAGCGTCCCGATGCGGATCGGCCGGAGCTTGGCGTGCCCATGCTGGCCGACTGGCTCCCTTATCGCAGCTTCGACGCAAAGACGGGCGTGTTCTACAACAGCGCGTCGCGGGGCTTTGTGATCGAGGCAGCTCCCTTGATCGGTGCAGACGAACGGACAGGGGAGATCCTCACCCAGTTCCTTTCCGAAGCGATCCCCGCGCCGGGATGCCTGCAATTCCACCAGTGGATGAGTCCGCGCGTGTCCGAGCGTCTCTCGCGCTGGTATCTTCCGCGCTACTCGGCTCGCGGCGTCTACGAGCGCATGGCGAAGCACCGCATCGACTTCCTGACCGACGGGGTGTGGCGCTCGCTCTCCGCGGATGCGCCATTCTCGCTGCGGAACCACCGTGTGGCGATCTCCTACTCGACCCCGGAATCCTCGAGCGTGTCTGTCGAGGAAATCGTGGCGGTGATGGACGGTCTGATCTCGGCCCTCGCATCGATCAATGTGCCGGCCCGCAAGATGGATCCGACCGACCTCATCGGGTGGATCGACGACATAACCTCGCCGACCACTGCGGCGGGGGAGGACGTCGTCAACTACAATCCGCTCGATCCGATTGCGGACCAGGCGGTGCGCCGGGATGTGGAGCTTCACATCGAGCCCGATCGCATGCTGCTCAGAACCGAGCGATTTCGGCCAACCGGGGCGACGGTGGACGAGGCGCCCGAGATCGGTGAGATTCTGCCGGACGTCTTCGACGTTCGCTCATTCTCGGTCCGGAACCTGCCGAGCCGCTGGGCGCCGTGGGATGTCGCCCGGCTCATTGGCGACATGTTCACCGACAAGCTCAGGATGCCATGTCCGGTCGCGACAAATCTGTGCGTCGAGTTCCCCGATCCGCTGGCATCGTCGAACAAGGCGAGCTTCAAGTTCATGCGCACCACGAGCCTTGCGGACTCCAAGTCGGCGCGCTTCCTGCCGCAGCTGCGCGAGCAAAGCCAGGAATGGCGTTACGTCAACGACGAGCTGCGCCAGGGGCGCAAGCTGGTGCGTGTCTTCTTCAGCGTGACCTCCTTCTCGCCGAAGGGCAGGGGGGACGCCAACGAACGCGTGCTCAAATCGGTTTATCGCGCAGCGGGCTGGGACCTGCTCGACGATCGGTACCTGCAGGTGATGGGCCTTTTGTGCGCCATGCCCATGACAATGGCGAACGGGCTTGCACGCGACCTCGAGCGCATGAAGCGGATGCGCACATTGCTCACGACAACGGCGGCGAACCTGGCCCCGATCCAGGGCGAGTATCTCGGCGGCCAGGTGCCGCATCTCATGCTCATCGGTCGGCGTGGACAACCCTTCTTCTGGAGTCCGTTCGAGAATGCGGCGGGCAACCACAATGTCGCCGTCTTCGGCAAATCGGGGTCGGGCAAATCCGTGACGCTGCAGGAGCTCTGTGCCTCCCTTTGCGGTGCCGGCGCGCGCGTCGTCGTGATCGACGACGGTCGCTCCTTCGAGCACTCCGCCAAGCTCCAGGGCGGCGCGTTCGTCGAATTTACGATGTCGTCCGGCTTCTGCCTCAACCCCTTCAGCATGATCGATGAGGAGCTGGCCCGCAGCGACGAGGATTACCTGCTCGACTGCATGGCGATGCTCAAAGCCATCGTGAACCAGATGTCGCGCCACATCGACCGGCTGAACGATACCGAGCGTGGCCTCATCGACGGGGCCGTTAACAGCGTCTGGAGCGAAAAGGGACGCCAGGGCTCGATCGACGACGTGATCGCTGCGCTCGAAGCCACCGGAAATGGCCTTGCCATGGATCTTGGCATCGCCATGCGCCCCTTTTCGTCGGCAGGGACGTACGGGCGATTTTTCCAGGGCGAGGTATCGTTCGAACTGTCGGCGCAGCTCACGGTGTTCGAGCTCTCCGACCTTTCATCCCGCGAGGAACTGCGCAGCGTCGTGCTGACCGCGATCATGTTCATGTCGCAGCAGATGATGCGCAAAGTCGATCGTTCGGTCCCGAAGGCGCTGCTTCTGGATGAAGCGTGGCAGATGCTGCGCGGCGGTGCGATGGCCGATTTCATCGAGACCTATGCTCGCACCTGCCGGAAATATGGCGCGGCGCTGGTGACGGCGACGCAGTCCCTGAACGATTACTATAAGTCGGCCGGGTCCGTCGCGGCGCTGGAGAACTCCGACTGGTTCGTCATTCTCCAGCAGAAGCCCGAGACAATCGCGGACTTCAAGAAGCACGACCGCTTTGAGATGGACGACTATACCGACGCGCTGCTGCGGTCCTTGAAGATCAACGGCCGCGAATATTCCGACATCCTTATCAAGGGCCCCGAGACCCTGGCCGTCGGCAGGCTGGTGCTCGATCCGTTCTCGGCCACCGTCTATTCGTCGAGCCCGGCTATCTACGCGGCGATCGAGGCGCTGGTCGCGCGAGGGCTAAGCATGGATGAGGCGATCGAACGGGTCGCCTTCCCCGGCAATCCGGAAAAGTGGGCGTCGCACGAGCAAGTCGACGTTGCCGAGGCGGCGGAGTAGGCCATGGATGCCGCAGCGCACAGGAGGAATGGCGCGGACATCGCGGTCGGGCGACAGCCCGCCCTGCGGAGCTTGCTCCATTTCTATCTGCACTTGATCGGCTTCACGGCATCGACGCTCTTGCTGACCTGGGGGCTGTTCGCGCTCTTCTTCGTGGCGCTCGGGGGTTTCTCGCTCGATGGGCTCATGCACCAGCTCAACAATTTGACGGCCCGCTACGTCGCCGCGTCTCCTGACCGCATCGCGTCATTCAAGAACATCTTCATCGCCGCACATCTCCTGATTGCCGCCGGACTGATCGTTCTGCGCCGCGAGAAGATCGTGCCTGCGGCCCTGCCCGAAGGAAAAGCTGATCATGGCTGAACAGACCGAGCTCGACCTGCCGTCCCCTGCGCCCCAACCGGCGGCCGCAGCGAAGCGCGCAATTTTCGCGGGCTTCTCGTCCGTTCAGATCGTCGCGGGCCTTCTGGTCATTGGTGTCCTGATATGGGGGATGTGGGTCACAAAGGCGCTGATCACGCCCAAGCAGGAGCGGATCGTTTCCGCGCGGCTGTCCTCGATCGTCGGCGAGTATGTCCAGGCACAAGCGCGCTCCACCTCTCCGCCGGCGCAAGTCGAGGCGGAGATGCGCAAGTTCATGGCATCGCTGGACAAGGAGCTCGAGCGGCGAAGCTCGGGCGGTGAGATCGTGCTCGTCGGGGAAGCCGTTCTCACGAAGAATGTCCCCGACATCACCGACAAGCTGAAGGAGGCGGTCTATGCATCCGGCGTTGCTCGGCCGAAGCAAGCATCGGCTCTGGAGCTTCAGCAGCTCGAGCAGCAGGCCATGCTCGCGGCACAGCCGCAGCAGCCCATGACGGCGCAGCCCGCGGCGCCGGTCGGATACCCGGATCCCATGGCACCGGCGCCTATGATGCCCGGGGCGCCGGCCGCGTCAGCGCCCCAGTACGAGCCGCCGGCTGCCACCGTTTCAACCTTTGGAGGTCCCGATGGCAGCGGCGGTCAATGACGCGGCGAAGCGGGGCTGGCGACCGAACCCGAAGCTTTGGCTTCTGCTTGGCGCCTTCGTCGGCGGAAGCGTTGCCCTGACAGGGCTGGCAGATTGGAGCGACGACCACCTTTTCCTCGTCAATACGACGGACTCCCTGCCGAACTGGGCCTTCCTCATCGAGCGGGGCCGCCTGCCTGCCAAGGGAGAGTTCATATTTTTCGATCCGCCGGCGAGCGCGCTGTTGCGCCGCCATTTTGGCGCCAGGCCAAGGATGTTTGGAAAGAAGGTCTATGCTGTCGCGGGAGACGTGATCGCGCATGACGGCATGACGGTAACGATCAACGGCGTTCCGACTGTTCGCATGAAGCCCTTCACCAAGGCGGGCGAACGCCTTGTGCCCGGTGCGACGGGGGTCGTGCCCCCAGGCTGCTATTTCGCGGCGACGCCGCACAAGGACGGCTTCGACAGTCGCTATGCCGAGATCGGCTTTGTTTGCGGCCGGCAAGTCATCGGAACCGGGGAGCCGATCCTGTGAAAGCTGTTCTGACAAGCGGTGCCGGCATCGCTTCATTCGCGGCGGCCATGCTCCTCATCGGCCCTATC
>NZ_ATDP01000084.1 GCF_000445105.1 Sphingobium lactosutens DS20
CAGCGGCGAGCTTGCCCGCATGAACGAGCAGTTTGCCAGAAGGGTCGAACAGAGAGTTCGCCGGCCCAAGCCTGTCGACGGGATCACTCCGGCGCGCATGGCGCGAAGCTGGGATTATGATCCGACCATCGCGATCGAGCGCGACATTCGGGACCAGAAGGGTAATCTGATTGCGGGTGCCGGTCATCGCATCAATCCGCTCGATTTCGTCGAGATAAAGCAGGACCTCGTCTTCGTCGACGGCGACGATGCGACGCAACTCGCGTGGGCGACCTCGCGCTATACGGATCTCAAGGCCAAGATCATCTTCGTCAACGGTTCGCCGATCGATGCGATGACGGCGAAGAAGCGGCGCTTCTATTTCGACCAGGAAGGCAAGCTCACTGCAACGTTCGGGATCGAGCATACGCCTGCGGTGGTCAGCCAAAACGGCAGGACGATGCGCGTTTCCGAGATCGTGCTGAAGCCAGGGAAGTCCGGCTGATGGCGCTGTGGCTCGACATGCTCCGAACGCCGATGGCGGCGCCCGAGACGGCGAGGCTAAGGACCATGCGCCTGTCCTGGCTCGCTCTCTGCGTCACCCTGGCCGGCGCAGTGACTCTTCTCGACCAGCTGCGCGGTCGCATCGGCCGAGCCGCGCCCTGTTTGATCGCCGTGCTGCTCGCCACAGCGCTCGTGGTCACGGTCCTTTACCTTCGGGCGAAGCGGCGCGCCGACGCGGCGTATCTCGATCAACTGGCGGAGAGAGAATGATGCGCGGACTTCGACCGATTTTCGGCACGTTTCTCGTCGTCCTGTTCGCCATCATGCTGGCGCCACGCGCCGAGGCTGCCGGTCCCACCTGCAATGGGAAGTTCGTCAACCCGATTACCGACGTCTGCTGGTCATGCCTGTTTCCGCTGTCGGTGGGCGGATTGAAGATCTGGCCGAGCGGCCGACCCGACACGAAGAACCCGGCGTCTCCCATATGCGCCTGTGCAGATCCTCTACCGCGCATCGGCATTTCCGTGGGCTTCTGGGAGCCTGCCCGCCTGGCGGACGTCACCATGAAGCCCTGGTGTTTTCCCAATCTTGGCGGAGTGCGCATCGCTCCGGGCTTCGATATCGGTCAGGGCTATCTGGCCGGCCCTTCGATGGTCGGCGGCAGGTCGCAGAGCACGGCCAAATGGCATGTGCATTGGTATGTCTATCCGCTGCTCTACTGGATGGAGATCCTTACGGATTTCGTCTGCTTCGAGCAGGCGAGCTTCGACATCGCCTATATGACCGAGGTCGATCCGCTCTGGCAGGATGACTCGCTTGCGGCGCTCATCAACCCCGAAGCGATCATTTTCGCAAATCCGCTCGCCAAGGCAGCCTGTGCGGGCGACTGCGTCGCCGGCACGGTGAACCTGCCGCTCGACCAGCTATTCTGGTGCGCAGGTTGTCAGGGGTCCATGTATCCCCTGAACGGGAACATCCCGGCGTCGATCGGCCATGTCCAGTCCTCGCGGCTCGCATTGTCGCGCTTTGCCTACAAGATGCACCGGCAGGCGCTCGCCTGGGGCACGATGGGCTCGGAAGGGCTGTGCAAGAAGTACCTCATGCCAGTCATGCGCAAACAGCAGTACCGGTTTCAGATGACCAATCCGATTCCGACGGTGAGCGGGCGCTTCGCCTGCTCGGCGATCGGAGCTTCGACAATGCCGCCGGATGCCGGTCGTGCCTATCCCGCGGGGGGCGAGGACATGGGCTATCTGGTCTGGCGCAAGCGCAACTGCTGCGTGCTGTGAAGGAGGGAGCGATGCGACTTCTCATCTTGGGCGCCGTTGGCCTCGTCGCAGCCGCCAGCATGACCGCTCTCCTGGCCCAGACCGTCGATGGCATCGATGTTCAGGCCATCAAGAAGCGATCGGCGGACCTTCAGGCGGATGCCGAGGCGTTCGTCGATCAGATCAAGGACCGCGGTGACGCGTTTCGGGAAGAGGCGGTTACCGTTCGTGACAGCGGCATGGAAAACATGCGGCGCGTCGCGGCGACGGATCTGCCGAAAGGACCTGCAGGGGCTGTCGACTTCGATGAAATCGTGCAGGGTGCTGCGACGAACGCCAA
>NZ_ATDP01000085.1 GCF_000445105.1 Sphingobium lactosutens DS20
GTATCGGCGATATAGCCAAGCTCGCTGGCGATCGTGATTGCCTGGGGCCGGAGCACCGGATCGAGCTTGTCGATGGCAGGCCCGAGCGCTTCTGTGAACCAGCGTTCGTACATTTGGTAGCTTCCTCCGGCGGTCTGGCGCATCATGGCTTTCGAAACGCGGCCCGCCTCGTCCCGAAACTGGGCCAGACTATCTGATTGGGCGGCTGCCGACAGCGGGTCATCTTGCGGAATGTGCGGCTGTGGTGGGCGGTGTTCGGCCGCGACCTGGTATGCCCTGCAGCAGTTCGAACAGCGGGCGCATTCATCGACCTCGTCATATTGCTCAGGATCGTAGAGCGTCGCGCAGTACGGGCAGATCGGAGCGTTGAACAGCGCCCGGAGATCGTCGGAAAGGTTGTCCATAAGAGCCTCCATCAGAATGATGCCGTGCTCCCCATCTCTCATCGATGAGGATGGGCTCAGCGGGACGCGGTGTTGAGGCGGTCAGGGACGGCATGGCCGCCGCGAAGCGGGCAGCGGGGGAACCGATTTTGTTGCCGGGTAGCGCAGCGGAGCGGCGGCAAAATCGGGGGGACCGCTGATCCTTGACGGCCGAGGAACACCCAGCGTCATGCTATGGCGATGAAGCCCCGTCTGATGCCGAGATGTGCGAACGCGTGCTTGCCTCCTGCCCGGCAAGTCGAGCGGGTAACCCGGCAGTAAATCCCCGGCGCTACTCCGGCGAACGGGGTGCCGCTTGGTTGGTCCTCGTCGCTGTGCTAGGCGCTTCGGCGTGCTGCAAAAACGGCAGCGCCGGGGCTTAAGAACCCTGTCGAGAACGGCACACGGTGTGATTTCACGCCGGGGTGCCTGCGCATATGTCCAGGAGCCTCGGCTCTAAAAGCGTAGGCGCATGTCTCGACGTG
>NZ_ATDP01000086.1 GCF_000445105.1 Sphingobium lactosutens DS20
TGCCGCAGCTTCTGCGCGAGGTTCATCTGGATGCCCGACCCCTCGCAGATGACCGCTTCGACCGGCTTGAGCGCCAGCAGGCGATCGTTGCGGACGAAGGCGGCCTTGGCGCCGAGACGGCGATCCAGCCGGAACAGGATGACCTTCACGCCGCGCGCTGCCGCCCAGGCCTGGGCGATCGCGTCGCAGCCTTTGGTCTGCGCGGTGGTCGCGAGGATCATTTCCGGCACGCGGGCCTTGATGGAGTCGAGACCGCGCCAGAGCATCTCGTGATCGTCCCAGACCTGACCGCCGGAGAAGGCGACGACGGGACCTTCGGGCGCGAACTGTTCGCGGCGCTCGCGGGCGCGCTCGGCGAGATAGTTGCGGGCATCGATCATCGAGGCGGTGACCCCGCTCGACACCCGGCTGCCGCGGGTCGGCGAGTAGGGACGGCCAGTCTCGACGCGATAGACTTCGGCGGCATGGTCGCGCATGCATTCCATCGCATCGCGGCACCCCTGCAGTGTCTGGCACAGCAGCTGCGCCTCCTCGAGCTGCGAGGCGTAGATCTCGCTCGGATCGAAGCTGCGGGCGAGATCTCCGAGCTCCTTGGCCGCGTCGTCCTCGCGGTCGCTGAGACGCTTGGCGACGACATGGAAGCTGTTGACGAAGCCCCAGGCGAGGTCGCTCGCGAAAGGCTCGAGCCGCGTGTCGCGAAACACGTCGAACAGCGTCGCCATCACCATTTCCACCGCTGCGCGGGCTTGCTCGGGATCGGGCATCTCGCGTTGCTCGGTCTCGTCGACGGGCGACAGCTTGGCGCGTTCGTCGTGCTCGATGAAAGCACCCTCGTAGATCGAACTCTGGCCGTGATGGCCGGTTTCGCCGGCGATGAAGCTGGCGAGGTCGGCGAAGTTCGTGAAAGACTTGGTCATGTGAGCCTCCATGGCGTTTTTGCTGTCTCATCCCCTCGGATGAGACCTGACTCAGGGCATGCGGTCGGTCAGGGTAGGTCAGGCACGTTAACCGGGAAGCCGGCCACAGGCCGGACCCCGGTTAACGCCGCGCCAGCGGGGAG
>NZ_ATDP01000087.1:0-2500 GCF_000445105.1 Sphingobium lactosutens DS20
CAGGATTTGAACCTGTGACCTTCAGGTTATGAGCCTGACGAGCTACCGGACTGCTCCACCCCGCGTCACCATAGGGTTTGTTGGACAGGAACCGGAGACGGCGTCTCCGCCTTATTGGCGCTAAGGCCAAGGCCGGGGATATGGCCGCCGGCGCCTGAGGCCAACACACAAAGTGAATGGGTTTTATCCGTAAGCGCGAGCTTCAATGCCTGGCGACGCCCTACTCTTCCGGGGCTTGAGCCACAGTACCATCGGCGCAGTCAGGTTTCACGGCCGAGTTCGGGATGGGATCGGGTGGGTCACTGACGCTATGGTCACCAAGCAATGGAGCTGGCGCTGTTTGGATTTGGGTTTAATCGATGCCCGTGCATGTGGGTAATCTTGTATCTGGCTTATGTTTCTGACCACCATGGCAAGGACAGTGTATCAGGACTGTCGTTGATGGTGGGGCTCTACGGTTCGTGTGAACCGTTTCAAGCGCGAACAGAGCAATTAGGACCGGTTAGCTCCATGCGTTACCGCACTTCCACATCCGGCCTATCAACGTGATGGTCTATCACGGCTCGATGAAATCTTATCTTGAGGGAGGCTTCCCGCTTAGATGCTTTCAGCGGTTATCCCGTCCATGCATAGCTACCCTGCTGCGCCGTTGGCACGACGACAGGTACACCAGAGGCATGTTCAACCCGGTCCTCTCGTACTAGGGTCAACTCCTCTCAAATTTCGACGCCCACGGCAGATAGGGACCAAACTGTCTCGCGACGTTCTGAACCCAGCTCACGTACCACTTTAATTGGCGAACAGCCAAACCCTTGGGACCTGCTCCAGCCCCAGGATGTGATGAGCCGACATCGAGGTGCCAAACGATTCCGTCGATATGAGCTCTTGGGAATCATCAGCCTGTTATCCCCGGCGTACCTTTTATCCGTTGAGCGATGGCCCTTCCACGAGGGACCACCGGATCACTATGACCGACTTTCGTCTCTGCTCGACTTGTCAGTCTCGCAGTCAGGCGGGCTTATGCCATTGCACTCTAACAGACGGTTTCCAACCGTCCTGAGCCCACCATCGCGCGCCTCCGTTACTCTTTAGGAGGCGACCGCCCCAGTCAAACTACCCGCCACAGAGGGTCCCTGCACCGGATGACGGTGCGAGGTTAGACATCAGAAAACAACAGGGTGGTATTTCACCTATGGCTCCACGACAACTGGCGTCATCGCTTCAAAGCCTCCCACCTATGCTACACAGTTCTTTCCTAATGCCACTCTGAAGCTGCAGTAAAGGTGCACGGGGTCTTTCCGTCTAACCGCGGGTACTCCGCATCTTCACGGAGAATTCAATTTCGCTGAGCATATCCTGGAGACAGTGGGGAAGTCGTTACGCCATTCGTGCAGGTCGGAACTTACCCGACAAGGAATTTCGCTACCTTAGGACCGTTATAGTTACGGCCGCCGTTTACCTGGGCTTCAATTCAGAGCTTGCACTCCTCCTCTTAACCTTCAGGCACCGGGCAGGCGTCAGGCCCTATACGTCGTCTTGAAGCCGACTTAGCAGAGCCCTGTGTTTTTGCTAAACAGTCGCTACCCCCTGGCCTGTGCCCCCCATCAAAAGTTGCCTTAAGATGGGGCCTCCTTCTTCCGAAGGTACGGAGGCAATTTGCCGAGTTCCTTCAGGATACTTCTCTCAAACGCCTTGGTATACTCTACCATTCCACCTGTGTCGGTTTAGGGTACGGTCTATACGGTGGGGCTATTTCCTGGGACAATTTCCCTGCCAGGAGCAATCCAATAAGCCCTGACAAGTTACACCATCCGTCACACACCACCAGGCCCACGAATATTAACGTGGTTCCCATCGACTACCCCCTTCGGGCTCGTCTTAGGGGCCGGCTTACCCTGCTCAGATTAGCTTTAAGCAGGAACCCTTGGAATTTCGGCGAGAGGGCATCTCACCCTCTTAATCGCTACTCATGTCTGCATTCGCACTTCCGATACCTCCACGGTCGGTTACCCTCCCGCTTCAACGGCCTACGGAACGCTCCGCTACTGCTCAGTCCAAAGGACTGAACCCTAAGCTTCGGTGCACGTCTTGAGCCCCGTTACATCTTCGCCGCAGGATCTCTTGTTTAGACCAGTGAGCTGTTACGCTTTCTTTAAAGGATGGCTGCTTCTAAGCCAACCTCCTGGTTGTTTTGGAAATCCCACATGCTTTCCCACTTAGACGTGACTTGGGGACCTTAGCTGTAGGTTAGGGCTGTTTCCCTTTTGACGACGGACCTTAGCACCCGCCGTCTGTCTGCCGGACTAGACTCGTTGGTATTCGGAGTTTGGTTAGAATTGGTAGATCTCGCGACCCCCGCATCCATCCAGTGCTCTACCCCCAACGGCAATCATCCGACGCTCTACCTCAATAGATTTCGCGGAGAACCAGCTATTTCCCGGCTTGATTGGCCTTTCACCCCTAAACACAACTCATCCGATAATTTTTCAACATTAAACGG
>NZ_ATDP01000087.1:7500-87385 GCF_000445105.1 Sphingobium lactosutens DS20
AGCCTTGCCCCCTGCTCATCCCCCTGGCGATTGAGCGGATGGAGATAATCCGCGCAGAATCTTCCGGCTTCTTCGAGCACAGCCGTCGCCAGGCTGCAATCCACATCCTTGCCCAACTCGGCCATCACCCCGTCAAAGTCGAGGACCTCCTCCAGCAGAAAGCGATAGTCGTCGATGGGCGGGGTATAGCTTTGCATGTCACGGACCTTTCTACTGTGAAAGGCTATACCAAACAGTTGTTACAGTTTCAACCGGTGGAAGCGTCATGCCGGAACACTCTCACTATCTGTGCAGCAATCTCTTGTGGGGTCAGGCGCCCTGGTCGCACCCAATCTGCTGCGGAATTGAGCTGCGAAAGAAGCAGGTTTCGATAGATGGAGCGGTCCATGTTGGGCGGAAGAGGCAGATCATCCACCAAGGCGCGGAACAGCGTTTCGAAGCGATCCCGCCGCTCAATCAGCGCGGCCCGGACAGGGGCCGGGACTTCGCGAAAGTCGTTCATCATCGGCATGGTCAACGAAGCGGGATCGAGCTGGATTTCCAGCAGGCTGGTACAGGCCGCCTCCAGTCGCGCCCATGGCTGGGAATGCTGCTCAACAGCCCGCGTGATCCTGCGCTCCGCTTCGTCCAGTGCGGCATGATGCACTTCGACAAAGAGGGCGTCCTTCGACTTGATATGATGATATAGCGATCCGCCCTGAACGCCGGCCGCTTCGCCGATGTCGCGCATGGATGTGCCGCGATAGCCCTTTTGCGCGAACAGGCGCGCGGCGATTTCCAATATGGCGCGGCGTCGCGTGCCGCCCGCCTCCGGTTCACTGATCCTGTCATCCATCGTCGTCATCCCGGCGACCTAGCATGAAAGGCATTGGCGAATCACCCCGCGGTCGGCGTCGGGCAAGGGTCGGGGGACAAGGATTCATATCGACCGAAGGTCCAATTGCAAGCCTGGGCACCTGTGCCATCCTTGACCCAACTTCAATCAATTTCAGGAGTGGGACGATGCTGCAGCAGGCCATGGAGCGTTTTGCGGGGAATAGCTTGATCCGTGATCGCTACGACAATTATATCGGCGGGCAGTGGATAGCGCCCGCCAAGGGGCAATATTTCGACAATATCTCGCCCGTCACGGGGCAGGTCGTGTGCCAGATCGCACGCGGAAACGCCGATGATATCGAACTGGCGCTGGATGCAGCTCATAAGGCGAAGGATGGCTGGGGGAAAACATCACCCACCGAGCGGTCCAATATCCTGCTCAAAATGGCCGATCGCATGGAGGCCAATCTTGACCTGATTGCGATGGCCGAAACCATCGATAACGGCAAGCCGATCCGGGAAACGACGCACGCCGACATTCCGCTTGCCATCGATCATTTCCGCTATTTCGCCGGTTGCGTGCGCGCGCAGGAAGGCTCCATTGCCGAAATCGACCACGACACCATTGCCTATCATTTTCACGAGCCGCTCGGCGTTGTCGGCCAGATCATTCCCTGGAACTTTCCGCTGCTGATGGCCGTCTGGAAGCTTGCGCCCGCTTTGGCGGCGGGCAATTGCGTGGTCCTGAAGCCGGCCGAGCAGACCCCGATGTCCGTCATGGTCCTGATGGAAATCATCGGTGATCTGCTACCGCCGGGCGTGCTCAACATCGTCAACGGCTTTGGCGTGGAGGCGGGCAAGCCTTTGGCCAGCAACAAGCGGATTTCCAAGATCGCCTTTACCGGGGAAACCACCACCGGCCGTTTGATCATGCAATATGCCTCGGAAAATCTCATTACCGTGACGCTCGAACTGGGTGGCAAAAGCCCGAATATTTTCTTCGAAGATGTAATGGACGCCGACGACGACTATTTCGACAAATGCCTGGAAGGCTTTGCCATGTTTGCGCTCAATCAGGGCGAGGTGTGCACCTGCCCCAGTCGCGCCCTGATCCAGGAAAGCATCTATGACAAGTTCATTGCCCGCGCGATCGATCGGGTGAAGGCCATTCGCCAGGGTAGTCCGCTTGATCCATCGACGATGATCGGCGCCCAAGCATCGAACGACCAGCTTGAGAAAATCCTGTCCTACATCGAAATCGGCCTTGGCGAAGGTGCCGAATTGCTGACCGGCGGCGAAAGGGCGCGGCTGGATGGCGAGTTGGCGCAGGGCTATTACGTCACGCCGACCGTGTTGAAGGGCCACAACAAGATGCGGATCTTCCAAGAGGAGATTTTCGGCCCGGTCCTGTCCGTCACCACCTTCAAGGATGAGGCGGAAGCGCTCGCGATCGCCAACCACACCCTTTACGGCTTGGGCGCGGGCGTATGGACGCGCGATGGCAGCCGCGCCTACCGCATGGGCCGGGCCATTCAGGCGGGCAGGGTCTGGACGAATTGCTACCATGCCTATCCGGCTCACGCGGCCTTTGGTGGCTATAAACAGTCCGGCATCGGGCGCGAAACGCACAAGATGATGTTGGATCATTATCAGCAGACGAAGAATCTGCTGGTCAGCTACAGCCCCAAAGCGCTCGGATTTTTCTGACCCGACGATGGTGCAATTGTCGGAAGCTGCATTCCCTGTTTGACGCTTCCGATGGCGGCGGGCGCCGTTTCCCCAGCGCCCGCCGCACTGGTTTCTAGCAAGGACAGCGACCATGGTGCCAACCCGCGTGACAGCCACGCCGGAAGCAGAAGCGATGATGCGATCGCTTACGCGAACCCACGGCCCGCTGATGTTTCATCAATCGGGCGGGTGCTGCGACGGATCCGCCCCGATGTGCTTTCCGCGCGGCGAGTTCAGGGTCGGTGCGCAGGACGTTCTGCTGGGCCATGTGGCAGGCGACATTCCCGTGTGGATCGGGCGTGCGCAGTTCGACTATTGGCGCCACACGCAGATCATGATCGACATCGTGCCCGGTCGCGGCGCTGGCATGTCGCTCGAAAGCCCGGAGGGCGTCCGTTTCATCGTCCGATCCCGCGTCTTTACAGATGAAGAATATGTCGCGCTGGAGGCGGCGGGTGACCCGGCTGACGGAAACTGAACGTCGGACTGGCCACGCGTCATCGGCAGGTTCATAAGGTCGCATAACAAGGAGAAAACAGGGGGAGAGGACCCGATGACGTTGCTGGCTTCACGCATCGGCTTTGCCGCCAGTCACGCCGCCAGCCCAGCGGCGGCCATGGACGAAATCATGGAGCAGCTGGGTGAGGCGCCGCTTGCGGGGATGATGCTCTTCTGCTCCCATCGGTTCGACCGGGACGCGCTGGCGCGGGCCATCAACCGGCGCAGCGAAGGCGTATCGGTCATTGGATGCACCAGTTCGGGAGAACTGACGAATCGCGGCTATGATGAGGATAGCCTGAGCGCGATCGCCTTTCCCGAGGACGGCTTTCACCTTGCCTCCCATTGTTTCCAGGACGTCGACCGGTTTGATCCCGTTGCCGCCCGCGACGCTGTCCGCAATCTGGTCGCCACGGCGACGCGCGACAGCCGGGCGCTGGGCGACGAGATACATCAGGTCGCCTTGTTCCTTGTCGACGGGCTGTCCCATCGCGAAGAATTGCTTACCATGACAATCCAGGATGCGTTGGGTGATATTCCCCTGATCGGCGGTTCATCGGGCGATGGCCTGGCCTTTCGGGAAACGTCGATATTCGAGGGCGGGCGGTTTCATGCCCATGGGGCGGTGGTGGCGATCCTGTCGACGCCCAGGCCATTGCATGTGTTCAAGGCGCAGCATTATCGGCCGGGCGCAGCGAAGATGGTGGTGACAGGCGCCATCCCCCAGGATCGCGTGGTCACCGAAATCAACGCCGAGCCTGCGTCCAGCGAATATCTGCGCATGGCCGGTCATGCCGGCGAAGCGCTGGGTGTCGAATTCTTCGCCGCGCATCCGCCGATGGTCCGCGCCGGTGGAGATTATCATGTCCGGTCCATCCAGAGCGCCAATGCGGATGGCAGCCTGACCTTCTACTGCGCGATCGACGAAGGCATCGTGCTGACGGTGGGCGAGCCGGTCGATCGTATCGCCGGCATGGACGCGCTGTTCACCGACATCGCCGATCAATTGGGCGAGGTGGATCGCATCATCGCCTTCGATTGCGTGCTCAACCGCATTGATGCCGAACAACGCCAGATTTCCCGTGCAGTGTCCGAACTCTATCGCCGTCATAGGGTGATCGGGTTCAACACCTATGGCGAACAATATCATGCGCTGCACGTCAATCAAACGTTCAGCGGCCTGGCGATCGGGACATGACGGGGATGGCCGCCGACATTGCGGATGCGGATCAAGCGGACGTCGCGGCGCTGCGCCTGGAGGTCGCCAAGCTGCGCAAGATCAACGCCGCGTTGATCGATCGGGTCGAACGGTCCAGCGATATGGCGGGCAATGCCTTTGCCATGTTCGAAACCGCCATTTCCTTGGAAGCGATGGTGCGCGACCGCACCATGCAGCTGGAGGACGCGCTGGCGCGGCTGGCAAGCACGCATGCGGAACTGGCCGCGGCGCATGACAGCGCCGACGCAGCACGCATGCGACTGCGCGACGCCATCGATTCCATCAACGAAGGTTTTGTGCTCTTCGACGCCGATGACCGGCTGCTGCTGTTCAACGAGGCCTATCTCGGTTTCTGGCCCGACATCGCCGATCACCTGCGGGAAGGCATGCGGTTTGATGAAATTGCCCGGCTGGCAGCGGCACACCACACGCCGCGTGAAGCGCTGATTGCGCCCGACCGCTGGGTTTCCGAACGCCTTGCCCGCCACAGCGTCGCCCGGGGCGGCCATGTCCAGGCGCTGGCCGATGGGCGATGGGTGCAGGTCAACGAATTGCGGACCAGCGAGGGCGGCATCGTCGGCATCTATACCGACATCACCGAAGCCAAGGCCGAGGACGCGCGCGAGCGGGCGCGCGAACTGGCCGAACGCAACATCATCCTTCAGGCGACGCTCGACAATCTGTCCGAAGGCGTCTGCCTGTTCGACGCGGACGGGAATGTCGCGGCATGGAACGAGGCGCTTCAGCATCTTTTGCGACTGCCGGAAGATTGGGCGCAGGACATGGGCACCCATGCCCAACTGGTGCTATGGTGCCGGACCGAGCGGCATCTGGACGACAAGGGGTGCCTTGACTGGCGCAACGACGTCGGCCGCAAGGTCGCGCAGGTTCATGCAGCCGATCGTTGCTTTGAGGTGCGCAGCACAATGCTGGATGGCGGCGGTCAGGTGATCGGCTTTACCGATGTGACCGACATGCTGCGCGCGCAGGCATCCTTAAAGGAAACGGCCGAGACGCTGGAACGCCGGGTCATGGAACGGACAGGCGAGCTGCAAGCCGAAGTGGCCGAACGACGGCAGATCGAGGCCGAATTGATGGACGCCAAGGTCGCGGCGGAAAAGGCCAATCTGTCGAAGACGCGCTTTCTGGCGGCGGCCAGCCATGACCTGCTGCAACCCTTGAACGCCGCACGCTTGTTCGTCGCGGCCCTGGGCGACCGGCGACTCGCCCTGCCCACCCGCGCCCTGGTCAGCCAGACGTCCACCGCGCTCGATTCGGTCGAAGACCTGCTGGAAGCGCTGCTGGAAATCAGCCGGTTGGACGCCGGCGCCATCCAGGCCGAAGTGTCGGACTTCCCCCTCGACCGGTTGCTGGACACGCTGCGAGTGGAGTTTGCGCCGATGACGCGCTCAGCAGGCCTGTCGCTCCATATCGAGGCTGAACCGGTGTGGGTCCGGTCGGACATCAGGTTGCTGCGGCGGATCCTCCAGAATTTCCTGTCCAATGCGGTGCGCTATACGCAGAAAGGCGCGGTGCGGCTGCATTGCCAGATGTCCGATGACGCCGTCGAGATCGGCGTGACGGACACGGGGCCTGGCATTCCGCCCGACCAGCAGCAGCTGATATTCGAGGAGTTCCGGCGGTTCGACAATCGCCAGTCCGGCAAGGGACTGGGCCTGGCCATCGTGCGTCGGGCCAGCGACATGCTGCGCCATCCGGTGACGGTGCAGTCGTCGGCCGGCAAAGGTGCCACCTTTTCGATCAAGGTGCCGATCGGCATGGAAACGGCCGATGCGGCGCACCCGAGTGACGCGGCGGGGCGGGATCGCACCATGCGCGGGCTGACCGTCCTGGTGGTGGACAATGAACGCGCGATCCAGACCGGCATGAGCAGCCTGTTGGGCGGATGGGGATGCAGCGTCGTGACGGCCGGCAGTTTTGCCGAGGCGGCGGCCCAGTTCGACGCGGGCGCGGCGCCCGACATCATCCTGGTCGACTATCATCTGGACGAGGCCGAAACCGGCGATGTCGTGATTGACCAATTGCGGGCACATTTTGGCGTGCGGGTGCCCGCGGTGATGATTTCGGCCGACCGTGGCGAGGCATTGAAAGCGCAGCTGGACGCGGCCGACATTCCCCTGCTCAACAAGCCGGTAAAGCCCGCGCAATTGCGGGCGCTGTTGCGAACGATCCTGAAATAGCGGGGCGGTGCGGCTCAATCGCCGCTAAAGCCGACCCGGTTCGCCTTGATCACCGCCTGGGTGCGGCTGAGCACGCCCAGTTTCTGGAGGATAGCCGAGACATGCGCCTTGATCGTGGTCATCGAGACGCCAAGATCATGCGCGATCTGTTTGTTGAGACGGCCGCGCACGAGATGGCCCAGAACAGTCTTCTGCTGTGGCGTCAGACTGTCGATGCGGCGGACGATGTCGTCCTCTTCGACCGAGGGGGGCGGCACTTCGCCCATAGTCTCTGGCAGATAAATTTCGCCCGCGACGATACGGTGGAGCGCATCGACGATGCCGCTGCGCTTGAGCGATTTGGGAATGAAGCCCGCCGCGCCGGCCGCCAGCGCGTCCTGCACGATCGCGCGGTCAAAAGCGCCCGACACCATGACCACGGGCAGGATCGGAAAACGCTGGCGCAACAGCTTGAGCCCGTCGAGCCTGCGCACGTCGGGGATATTGAGATCCAGCAGGATGAGATCGAAATTATCCTGCTTTTCCAGCAGGGCGACCGCTTCGCTCATGCTGGCCGCCTCCAATATCTCGATATTGTCGAAACTGATCGCGATGACGCTGCGCAGGCCATCGCGCACCAGTGGATGATCGTCGATGATCAGCACCCGCTCCATCATGGCGTCCCCGCCCATATACTGATCCTGATCCATCCCCCGCCCCTGCGTTCCATGATCCATGATGCCATGGGCAGAAGCAAGATGCATCGCGCCTGGCGGCAATGCCGGCATGTGCGGCGCATACTGTCCCCGGCCCATGACAATCATCGATCAGTCTCCTTTTTTGTCGGGCTTATCGCGGCAGCTTGAAGACCCAGAGCGCCCCGCCCTGATTGATGTCCTTGAAGCTTTTGGCCACTTCGCCGCCCCATAGCGGCACCGCCCCGCCCCAGCCCGACATGACTGCGACATATTGTTCGCCATCCTGTTCCCAAGTGACGGGCGATCCGACCACGCCCGATCCGGTCTGGAATTTCCACAATTCCTGGCCCGTCTTGGCATCGAAGGCCTTGAGATACCCCTCCGGCGTGCCGGTGAAGACGAGGTTGCCGCCCGTCGTCAGCACGCCGCCCCACAAAGGCGCCTTGTTCTTATATTCCCACATGATCTTGCCGGTCCTGGGGTCCATCGCGCGGAGCGCGCCGATATGGTCCTCCGCAATCGGCTTGATGGTGAAGCCCGCCCCCAGATAGGCCGCGCCCTTCTTGTAGGCGATGGGTTCGTTCCAGATGTCCATGCCCCAGTCGTTGGACGGCACATAGAAAAGGCCCGTGTCCTGGCTATAGGCCATGGGCATCCAGTTCTTGCCCCCGAGGAAGGATGGGGAGGCAAAGACCGGCTTTCCCTTTTCGGTCGTCGGCGCGCCGGGCCGGCCGGCTTCGATATAATTGGGCCGTCCGGTCTTGAGATTGATGCCGTCCGCCCAGGTCGTCTGCATGACGAATTTCGACGCGCTGACCAATTTGCCGTTGGTGCGATCAAGCACGTAGAAATAGCCGTTGCGATCCGCCTTGGCGCCCAGCTTCATCGGCTTGCCATTGATCGTGGCGTCGAAGGGGATGAATTCGTTGACGCCGTCAAAGTCCCAGCCGTCATGCGGCGTGGTCTGATAATGCCATTTGATGACGCCGGTGTCGGGATCGAGCGCGATGGTGGAGCTGGTGTAGAGATTGTCCCCGGGGCGCAGATGGCTGTTCCAGGGCGCGGGATTGCCGGTGCCGAAGAAGAGCAGATTGGTGTCTGGGTCATAGGTGCCACCTAGCCAGGTCGCGCCGCCGCCGGTTTTCCACAAGTCGCCCTGCCAGGTGGCGTTGGTCTTGCCGGTGACGCCGTTATCCTTGCCCCGCAGCGTGCCCATATGGCCTTCGATCACGGGGCGGTGCCAGATGAGTTCGCCGGTGTTGACGTCGCGCGCTTCGACCGCGCCGACGACGCCGAATTCGCCGCCCGAATTGCCGGTGATGACCATGCCCTTGACGATGATCGGCGCGGCGGTTGCGCTATAGCCTTCCTTATAGTCGGCGATCTGCTTGTTCCACACGACCTTCCCGGTTTCGCGGTTCAGCGCCACCACGCGCGCGTCGAGCGTGGCGAAGATGATCTTGTCGCCATGGATGGCCGCGCCGCGATTGACGACGTCGCAGCAGGGCATGATCGCGTCGGGCAGGCGGGCGTCATATTGCCATTTTTCCTCGCCGGTGCGCGCGTCGAAGGCGAAGAGGCGCGAATAGCTGCCCGTCACATAGATGGTGCCGTCATAGACGATCGGCTGCGCTTCCTGGCCGCGCTGCTTTTCCCCGCCGAGCGAGGCGGCGAAGGCGGGCACGAGTTTTGCGACATTGCCGGCGTCGATCTGCTTCAAGGGGCTGAACCGCTGCGCGCGCGGACCCATGCCGTAGGTGAGCACGTCGCCGGTGGTCGCCGCGTCGTTCATGAGGTCGGCGTCGGTCGGGCCGGCCCCCTGCGCCAGCAACGGCGATCCCGCCACGACCAATGCCAGTGCGGCGGCGCCACCCAGCGAACGCAACATACGTCCCTTCATCTTCATCCTCCCGTTTCAGCGGCGCCGTGCGCCCCCATTGCGCCGACCAGCCTATGCCAGGCGGCGCGAGCGGCAATTGGACCTTCGGTCGGGAGGAAATGGACAGGAGCGAAGTTCAATCGCTTTTGCCGCTTTTGGCCCCGAAGCGACCGCTACGCGACCACGAAGCGACATTGAGGCGACACCCACGCGACGGGGCGCAATGGCCACCAAGGTCCGTCAGACGGGGCATGAACAGGATTGAAACAGGCCTCACCGATCAGGGTAGATCAGAGAAAATCCAACATTGGAAGCGGCAAGTGAGGGCCGCGATCAGCCTGCGACGGGCTTCTGATAGGTAACGCCATGGGCGGCGAACAGGGCGGCCAGCTCGCCCGATGCCACCATGGCTCCAAGGATATCTTCCACCGCGTCGCCCAGCGTGCGGCTGTTTTCCTTGACCGCCATGCCAATGTCCCAGCCCGGCGAGGTGAAGGCGGGAAGCGGCATTTTGCGGCGAGTGACGGCGGGATTGCCGCGATCATGCAATGCCGCCTCGATCTGGGCGCGGCTGGCGAGCACGCCGTCGGCCCCGCCATCGAGCATCGCGTCGACGGCCGCCGTGCCGCTTTTATGATGGATGACATCCCTGGACAGCGCGCCGCCAAAGGCGCCGATCAGATAGAAATCGGGAATGCTGTCCAGTTCGGCGGCGAGCCGCCTGCCCTTCCACTGCACCGGCGGCGCATCGCAGTCGATGTCGCCATTGGCGCAGGCGAACTGGAACGTCTCACGATAATAAGGCGCGACGATCGCAACCTGATCATTGCGCGCGGCAAAGGCCCGGTCAAAAGGCACATGCAACATGATATCGGCGGGCATGAAGCCCAGCAGCCCGCCCTTCCACACCGCATTGCGCAGGTCATCGTCGACGCTTTCATCCGCCGTGATTTGCGCCACGTCGGCGCGCACGCCCAGTTTCTGCGCCAGCGCCTTGGCAAGATCGACGTCGATACCGGTCAGCTGGCCGTTTTTTTCCCAGGACCAGGGACGGTTGTCACTATAGACGGCGACCCGAAGGACCCCTGTATCCCTGACCTTGCCGAGCGGCGCCGCGCCGATGCGCGAGGGCAGCAGGCCCAGTGTCGCGGCGGCGCCGGCGGCGCCGGCGGCGCCCAGGAACGCGCGGCGGCTGATCATGGGATCAGCCCTCGAACTTGGTTTCGAGCCAGGCGCGGATGGCCCAGCCGGTCTTTTGTCCCAGAACATCGCCAAATGGCGGCATATAGACTTTGCCATCATGGCTGGAGCCGTGGCGATAGCGTTCGGCGAACCATTGGTCGCCCGATTCGCCCTGCTCCAGATAGCGCAGGTCGGGGGCGATGCCGCCGCTTTCTGCGTCCAGTCCGTGGCAGCGCGCGCAGTTCTGGCCATAGGCGGACTGGCCGATTTCGATCGCCTTGGCGTTGCCGCTATAGGGATTTTTTTCCAGCCATTCCTCGCCAATGTCCGGCAGCGCGGAGGTGTCGACCGCTTGCGGCGTCACGTCGCCATGCGCCAGCAGCTGGCTGGCCGTCGTTCCGCCCAGCACGGCCAGCGCGCCGAGCAGCAAAATGCGTCCCGAAATCATGATCCTGTTCATCCTCACCCATCATGTCCTGTTCCGTGCAAGTGTAGGGGAGCGGCGGGGAGCGCCCCATTGGCCTTTGGTACAATCCCGCCCGCGTGACGCTGCGCCTAGACCATAGGGACAACAGCAGGACGTGGTTGGGAGAGGCTGGCATGAAGAGACTGCTATGGGCCGCGATGGCAAGCGCGATGCCGGTCCCGGCGATCGCGGACACGCTCTATGTCTCCAATGAGCGGGGCGACAGTGTGAGCGTGATCGACGGCGCTACGCGCACGGTGCTGGCGACATGGGATGTGGGCGGCCGGCCACGCGGCATCACCGTGTCGAAGGACGGGCGATATGTCTATCTGTGCGCCAGCACGGACCATGCGGTGCAGGTGATCGATCGCGCCAGCGGCAAGCTGGTGGCCGAATTGCCGTCCGGCGAGGACCCCGAGCAATTTTTCCTGTCGCGCGATGGCGGCACCCTGTTCGTCGCCAATGAAAATGACGCCGCGCTGACCGCGATCGATCTTTCCTCGCGCACTGTCGCCTTTCAGGTGGCGGTGGGCGGCGAGCCGGAAGGCGTCGCGCAAAGCCCGGACGAACGATGGGTGGCGGTCACGTCCGAAGAGGATAATGTCGTCACCTGGATTGATCTTACCACCCGGACGGCGGCAGGCGAAACCGCGACCGAGATGCGGCCGCGCCATGTCGAATTCACCGCCGACGGACGCCAGCTGTGGATCGCGGCCGAGATTGGCGGCATCGTCCAGATCGCTGACGTTGCCAGCCGGACGATCACCGACACGCTGCGGTTCGAGATAGAGGGCGTTGCGGCGCACCGTATCCTGCCCTGCGGCATCCGCTTCACGCCCGACGGCAGGACCGCGATCGTGGCGTTGGGCCGTGCCGATCATGTCGCGCTGGTCGATGTGGCGACCCGCAAGATACGCGCCTATGTCCCGGTCGGCCGCCGCGTGTGGCATGTCGCGGTCAGCGCCGATGGCCGCCATGCCTATAGCGCCAATGGCCTTTCGGACACGGTATCGGTGATCGACCTGGACACAGCCAAGCTGGTGGGCACCGTGCCGGTCGGCTCTGCCCCGTGGGGAATCGCCATCGCGCCCTGACCCGACCCATGCCAAAGCCCTCGGCCGAAAGTCGCAGAACCTAAGTTCAATTTTCCCTTTGCCTGCCGCGGCCCACTGTCGGGGCCAGCCGGAACCACCGGCGGCTCAACGGGAGGATGAGATGAAGGGGACACTGCGCCTGATGTGCGCCGCGGGCGTATTCGCGCTTGGCGTCACGGCCGCGCCGGCGATGGCCGGCACCACCGCCGATCTGCTGAAACGACTGCATGAAAAGGGCATCCTGACCGACGAGGAATATCAGGAGCTGCTGAGTGGCCAGGCGAGCGAAACGGTGCAGGCAGCAGCCGCGCCCAGCGCACCGCCCGTGACGCCCGACGCATCGGGCGGCGCAGGCTTCGTGCGGATGACCGACAGCGGCATCGGCTTGCAGATGGGGGACGTGACGCTGAAATTTTCAGGGTCGGTCAACGGATTTTACGTGCATGACAATGGCGAAGCGCCCAGCGCGACCAACACGGTCGTGGGCGGTGTCGCGACGGTGGGCGGGGACACGTCCGCGATTCGCAACGGCCTGCTGCCCGGTTTCCTGAAGGTCGAGGCGATGACCACCCAGGGCGGCTGGGACGTTGGCGCGCATTTCGGCATGTATCCGGGCATCAATTCGGTCAATTACGCGGCGGGCGGCGGCGCCAACAGCCCCGGCAATCCGCGCGCGTTGCAGACCAGCGGCATCGATTTCCGTCAGACCTACCTGACGTTCGGGCGCAAGGGCTTTGGCGAGGTGAAGATTGGCCGCGATATCGGCCTGTTTGCGTCCGAAGCGATATTGAACGACATCACCCTGCTGTCGTCGGGCACGCCGGCGGGCAATGTCGCGCCGTCCAACACGACGCTGGGCCGGATCGGCACCGGCTATATCTACACCGATTTCCAGCCGCAGATCACCTATACCACGCCCAGCTTTGGCGGGATCACCGCCAGCATCGGCATTTTCGAGCCGCTGTCGTCGCTGACGGGCCCCGCTGAAACCAACAAGCAGCCCGGTTTCCAGGGCAAGCTGGTCTATGACGGCAAGATGGGCGCGGTATCGACGCGGCTGTGGGCGTCGGGCATCACGCAGAAGCATAATGTGGATGCCGGCCCCGACTATACCGGCTGGGGATGGGATGTGGGGGCCAAGGTCGGCTTTGGCCCGGTCACGGTGGTCGGAACCTATTATGACGCATCGGGCCTGGGGACCACCGCGCTCAACCTGTTCGACACGGACGGGCTGGGCAACAAACGCGACAGCCACGGCTTCTATCTTCAGGGACTGGCGACCTTCGGCAAATTCTCGTTCGGCGGCAGCTATGGCGAAAGCCATCTGGATTACGCCAATGCGGCCGACGCAATCGCCAACCCCGCGCTGGTCGACAAGAATAGCAGCTGGGTCGGGCAGGTCCGCTATGGCCTCAACAGCTGGGTGACGCTGCTCGGCGAATATGTGAGCACCAAGTCGCAGGCGCATAACGGCAATGAGGCGTCGTCGGACGCGATCGCGGCGGGCGCGATCCTCTTTTTCTGACCAAAGGACCAATGTCACGGGGGCCGGGCCGCATCCTACAAGGGGTGCGGCCCTTTCCATTTGCAATCGCGACGAAAAACCAGAAGGGAGAGGCCGCCTGAGGGGAATGCCATGAAAACCTGCCTGCTGCCTGCGCTGCTATTGATCGTTCCGACCGCCGCATGGGCGCAGACGACGCCCGGCGATGCGCCAGCGATCATCGTGACCGGGCGCGGCCTGCCCCTGCCGCCGGGAACCCCGGCCTATGGATCGGTGGTGATCGGGCGCGACCGGCTGATGCACAGCGCATCCGGGCGGATCGAAACGGTGCTGGGCGATGTTGCTGGATTTCAGCAGTTTCGCCGGTCGGACAGCCGGTCGGCCAATCCGTCCGCGCAGGGCGTGACGCTGCGCGCGCTCGGCGGCAATGCGTCGAGCCGGACCTTGATGCTGCTGGACGGGGTGCCGCTGGCCGATCCCTTCTTTGGCTATATTCCCTTCGGTGCGCTGGCGCCCGAACGACTGTCGGTCGTGCGCGTGACGCGCGGCGGGGGCAGCGGCGCGTTCGGATCGGGTGCGGTCGCCGGCACCATCGAACTGGCGAGCGCGACCCGTGACGAGTTGCCCGACATGGCGCTGAGCGCCCTATATGGCAGCCGCGACGCCAGCGAATTGTCCGCCACCATCACCCCGGATCTGGGCGGCGGCCATGTCTCCCTGTCCGGGCGATGGGACCGGGGCGACGGATTTTATACCACGCCGCGCGACCAGCGAGTCGCCGCCAGCGCGCCCGCCGCCTATGATGGCTGGTCGACCAATATCCGCGCGGTCGCTCCGATTTCCGCGACGTCCGAACTGCAATTTCGCGCGACATTGTTCGAGGATCATCGCACCCTGCGCTTCCAGGGCGCCGACAGCATGAGTGAAGGGCAGGACGCCAGCATCCGCTATGTCGCGCGCGGCCCGTGGCAGGTCGATGCGCTGGCCTATATTCAGGCGCGCAATTTTTCCAATATCGTCATATCCTCCTCCAGTTTCCGCAAGACGCTGGATCAGCGCAACACGCCATCGACCGGGCTGGGCGGCAAGATCGAGCTGCGCCCGCCGGTCGGCCCCGACCATGTGCTGCGCGTGGGTGCCGACACGCGGCTTGCCACCGGCGACATGTATGAGGACGCCTATAACGCCAATGTCGCGAGCAACCCGCGCACCTTCCTGCGGCATGCGGGCGGCGAGCAATGGACGAGCGGCCTGTTTATCGAGGATGACTGGACGCTGGGCAGATTGGTGCTGACCGGCGGCGCGCGGGTCGACCGGTGGACGATCCGCAACGGCTTCTACCGCCAGGTCAATGCGACGACGGGCGCGGCGAGCGGCGAATCCTATGCCGACCGGTCGGGCTGGGAAACGACCGGCCGGATCGGCGCGCTGTTCAGGGCGAGCGACGCGGTTGCGCTGCGGGCGGCGGCCTATAGCGGCTTTCGCCTGCCCACGCTGAACGAACTTTATCGGCCCTTCGTGGTCTTCCCTATCACCACGCGGGCCAATGCCGCGCTGAACCCTGAAAAGCTCAAAGGCGTGGAGGCGGGCGTCGACCTTACCCCCATGAAGGGCGTCACCCTGTCGGCCACGGCTTTCTACAACCGGCTGGACGGCGCGATCGCCAATGTCACGCTTGCCGACGTCCCCAACACCCGCAAGCGGCAGAATGTCGATCGGATCGTCGCCAAGGGCGTGGAACTGACGGCCGCGGCGCAGATGGGCGATTTTTCCCTGTCGGCATCCTACGCCTATAGCCACAGCAGCGTCCATGCGCCGGGGCAGGCGTTCGACGCCTTCGCCCCCGCGCAAAGTCCGCGCCATGCGGCGAGCGGGACAGTCGCCTGGGCGCCGCGCGGCGGGCCGTCGCTGTCCACGACGCTGCGCTATGTCGCCAAACAATATGAGGATGATTTGCAAAGCGATGTGCTGCCCGACGCGCTGACGCTGGACGCGGTTGCGCGCCTGCCGCTGGCCCAGGGCGTGTCACTGGTCGCGCGGGGCGAAAATCTGTTCGACGAACGCGTCATCACGCGCAACGCGGGCGGGTCCATCGACCTTGGCACGCCGCGCACGCTGTGGATCGGCGTCAGCTGGCGTCATTGACCCAAAGTAGGATGGAGCGCCCCCTGCCCCTCCCCTAACCCTTGTTCCGGCAAGGAAAATGGGAGCGGATATGATGCGAGGCTGGGCTGCACTGCTGGCCGGATCGACGGCGATCTGGACCGCGCCAGGCAGCGCGGCGGAGGGAGAGGCGGACAGCAACGCCGACAGGAGCGCGATCATCGTGACCGCGCCGGGCGGCGCTGTCGACATTGACGATGCGCTGATCCTGACGCGAGACGATATCGGACGCGCCGGCACGCCCGACCTGCTTGGCGCCCTGACCCGGACGATCGCAGGCATCACCGTGCAGGATGCCCAGAATAATCCCTGGCAGCCCAATCTGGTCTATCGCGGTTTTTCCGCGTCGCCCTTGCAGGGCGTGGCGCAGGGGCTGGCGGTCTATCTGGACGGAGCGCGGTTCAACCAGCCCTTTGGCGATACGGTGGCGTTCGACCTGCTGCCCGAAGCGGCGATCCGAAGCGTGGGCCTGCTGGATGCAAGCCCGGTCTATGGCCTCAACGCGCTGGGCGGGGCGATGCTGGTCGAAACGCGCACCGGCCTGTCCGATCCGGGGCTGGAAGCCAGCTATAGCGCGGGACGTTTCGATTATCGCGAGGCGAGCGTTGCCGGCGGCATCGCACGCGGCGACCTGAGCGCCTATGGCGCGTTCCAATATAGCCATGAGGATGGCTGGCGCGATTTTTCGCCCTCAACCCTTTATAATGGCTATCTCGGCCTGGGCTTCGACACGGCGTCGGGCGGCCTGCATGTCAAGCTGGTGGGCGCGGATACCGACCTGACCGGCAATGGGGTCGCCCCGGTCGAATTACTGGCGGCGGACCGGCGCGCGGTGTTCACTTGGCCCGATAACAGCCAATCGACCTATGGCCGCATCAGCCTGCATCCCTGGGTCGCCCTGTCCAATACCACGCGGATCGAAGGCACGCTTTATGCCCAGCGGCTGACGCTGCGCACGATCAACGGCGACGCGGCCGATATCGAGGCGTGCGAGGAGGAGGACGAGGCAGGGCTGCTGTGCCTGGAAAGCGTGGGGGATGATCCCGACGATGAGGAAGATGCGGTGCTGACCGACGCGGCCGGCGCCCCGATCGCCGACATGCTGGGCGGGGACGGCTATGGCGTGCTCAATCGCGGCCGCACCCGGACGCGGGCCATGGGTGCCCTGTTCCAGATCATCGACGACCGGCCGATGCGGGGCGGGACCAACCATTTCGCGCTGGGCCTGAGTTACGACACCAGCCGGACGCGATTCGACACGTCGGTCGAACTGGGCGCGTTGACCGATGCGCGCAGCGTCGATGGGCTGGGCGCGATGATCGTGCAGGGCGATGGCGCCATCGCGCCGGTCAGCCTGGTCACGCACAGCGATTATTGGGGCGTCTTCGTGCAGGACAAGGTGCCGATCACGCCGCGCCTGTCGGCCGAGATCGGGCTGCGATATAATCATGCGCGGATCGTGCTGCAGGACCAGATCGGCACGGCACTCAACGGCCGGCACCGGTTCCAGCGGGTCAATCCGGGCGTGGAACTGGATTACAGGATGAGCGACGCGCTGTCGCTGCGCGCGGGCTATGCGGAAACGAACCGGGCGCCGACCCCGGCGGAATTGTCCTGCGCCGACGAAAATGCGCCGTGCAGCCTGACCAATTTCTTCATCGCCGATCCGCCGCTCAAGCAGGTAGTGGCCAAAAGCTGGGAGGCGGGCGCGAGCGGATCGGGACAGACTGGCGGTATCAAGGTCGACTGGCTGCTGTCGGCCTATCGCACACGCAACCGCAACGACATTCAATATATCGCCTCGGCCATCAGGGGGCGGGCCTATTTCCAGAATATCGGCGCCACCCGGCGGCAGGGGATAGAGGCCAGCGTCAAGGCAAGCCGGGGCGGCCTGACCGGCGCGATCAGCTACGCCTTCACCGATGCGACCTATCGCGCGCCGCTGACGCTTGCGAGCCCGGCCAACCCGCAAGCGGATGAGGACGGAAGAATCGCGGTGGCGCGCGGCGACAGGCTGCCGGGCATTCCCCGCCATAGCGCGACGCTGAGCCTAGACTATGCGACAGCGCGATGGTCGATCGGGGGCGATGTGCTGGCGCGGAGCGGCCAATATCTGGTCGGCGACGAAGGCAATGATACGCCCCGGGTGCCGGGCTATGCCATCGTCAATCTGCGCGGCAGCGTGACGATTGTGCCGGGCGTCAGCCTGTTCGGCGAAGTGCGCAACGCCTTCAACCGACGCTATGCCACATTCGGGACGTTCAGCGAGGTGGATGAGATCGACCTGGAGGAAGCGCCCGGCGCAGCGGACCCGCGCGCTTATGGCCCGGGCGCGCCGCGCCGCTGGTATCTGGGAATGAAAGCGCGTTTCTAAAGGTCTAGTCCGGCCGGTCGACGCGCGGAAGCAGCCGCGCCTCCAGCCCGGGGTAGAGATGCGAGACGCTGCGTTGCAGTTCGTAACGCGCGGCGGCGAGGCCGGCGAAGCGATCGGGGATCGGCAGCATCCCCGCCTCCACCATGTCGAGGCCGGCGGCGACGGCATCGGTCAATGTCGCGTCGAGCCAGTCAAGCCAGTCGCGAGTCTGGGCGATCGCGGCCGTGCCGCCAGGATCCAAGGGCCCGTGGCCGGGCAGCAAGGCGCCATGATCCAGTGCCGCGAGCCGATCAAGGCTGGCGCGCCAGGCCAGCAAGTCTGCGGTCGGCGTGCTGGGCGCGCGGTCGTAAAACACCAGATCGCCCGCGATCAGCAGCCCGGTCTGTTCATCGAGCAGCGCCAGGTCGGCGCTGCTGTGGCCCGACAAGGCCAGTAGGCGAAGCGTCCTGCCGCCAAAATCCTCCTGCCCGGCGGTCAGCGCAGTGCGGGGCAGCAACAGGTCCGTGCCGCGCATCCAGTCGCCAAGGATACGGTACATGGCGTCGGAAAAGCCCTGCCCCTGCGCCGCTATGGCGGCGATGGTGCCCGGCAATGCGGCGGCGCGGGTGGTATCGAAAGCGCCAAGGCCAAAGCCATGATCGGGATGGAGATGCGTCACATAGACGCGGGTCACCGGTTTTCCGGTCAACCCTTCGGCCACGCGCTTGAGCGCCAGGCCATAGCGCAGCGAGGGGCCGCAATCGATCAACACCGTGCCCGCCGGCGTATCGACAATGGCGATATTGGCGATGGCGCCGCCATTATCCGCCTGAATGGGCGCATCGGCCCCGCGCACCATCCAGATGCCCTGCGCGATCTGTTCGGGTTCGATCGCGTAGTTTTCGGCGGCTCTGGCAATGACGGGCATAAGGGCGAGGCCGGTCAGGACGCTGCGACGCGAGAGCATCAGGGACGCGCCGGTATCGGTGATTGCCGGGCCACGTCGATGCGTGCGACATAGTCCCGGCCATTGGTATCGCGCGCTTCGACCAGAAGTTGCCCCCCTGCCGGCGCATCGGGCATCAGGGTCAGCGCCGGATCTTCGGCCACGCTGGCCCATATATCCATCTCCCCCAGCAGCCGGCCATCGCCATTCTTCACCACCAGATGATCGAGATGATAGGTCGCGATATTGGCGACGAGGCCCGTGTCCATGGGGTGGCGGAAGCCAAGCCGCAGCCGCGCGCCATTCTGCTGCGGCCAGGCGCGGCCGCGGATTTCGCCCAGATGATCGGCCCAGTCGCCCTTCACCCGGCTGACCGGCGGCGTGGAACAGCCCCCGCCCGCCGCGTCGATCCAGCCGCCCGACACCAGCCACTGACCGTCCGTCAACTGAACCGCGCCGCGCACCGGCGTCCGCTGGTCGAGCTTGATGCGGGTGGCGACATAGGGCGCGGCGTGGGTGGGCCGATAGTCGATCGCGACGGGAATGGGATTAAGGTCGGCAAAGAGCAGCATTCGCCGCACCCCGGCGATCCCGCGCGCGTCGATGGCGACGGGAAAAGCGCGCTGATCCTCCGCAATGGAAGGAAATTCGACCTTCACGCGCGCGTCGAAGCGGACGGGATCATCGCCGAACAAGGTCCGGGCATGGGCGCGCCACATGGGCGATCCCAGCGGATCGGCGGGATAATCCTGCGCCGCCTGCGCCGGCGCGGCGATCAGCGCCAGCAACAGCGCCATGATGGCCTTCATGTCCCTTCTCCCTAAGTGCAGGACGTAAGGCAGGCCGCCTTGCGATACCATTACACCTTGGGTCGAGGGCGCGGAAGGAGGTGGCGATGGGGATCGCGTGGATGATGCTGGCGATCGCAGCGCCAACGGGGGCGAACGCATCTGCATTCGACAGCGCGGGATATCGGATCGCCCATTATCGCGCGCCGACGCGGCGCGCGCCCGAGGGCGTTACCCGGATCGCACCTGAAGCCGCGGCGATGTTACGGCCGGGTGTCGATGCCCTGTTCATCGACGTGACGCCGGTCGATCCCGGTGCGGTGGGCAAGCCGGAGCGAATGACGATCCCCGGCGCACACTGGTTTCCCGACAGCGGCAGGGGTGGCATTGATCCGGCCGTCGAACGATGGCTGATCGGCGGCGTGACGCGGCTGACCGCAGGGCGCGCCGCTATGCCGGTGATCGTCTTTTGCCTCGCCGATTGCTGGATGAGCTGGAATGCGGCGCGACGGCTGCACCGCGCGGGCTATCAACCTGTCTGGTGGCTGGCGGAAGGGAGCGATGGCTGGCGAGACCTGGGCTTGCGGCTGGAGCCGAACCGTCCGGAACGCAACCGCCCGCAATGACCGTCGATGCATGCAGCCTGAACACGCGCCTTGGACCAATGGCCCATTGCGCCGCATCGGGCTAAACCCGCATTTTCATGGGCAATCCGGCGACCTCAGCCGAACCGTCCATGGAGAGCATCTTGACCAATCCCGCCATTCTTCGCCTGTCGATCGCCGCCGCGCTGCTGCTGTCGCCGCTGCCCGCCGCTGCCAAGGATATTGTCGTCCAGATGAAGAATCAGGGCGCGGAAGGATCGATGGTGTTCGAGCCGTCCTTCATCAAGGCTGCGCCGGGGGACACCATCCGGTTCGTGCCAACCAACCCCAGCCATAATGCCGAAACCATGGCCAATATGCTGCCCAACGGCGCGAAGCCGATGAAGGGGGCGATGAACAAGGAAGTGACGATGACCGTCACCAAGCCCGGCCTCTACGGCATCAAATGCCTGCCGCATTATTCGATGGGCATGGTCGCCCTGGTCCAGGTGGGCAAGGTGACGCCGGCCGACATCGCCGCCGCCAAGGCCGTGAAGCTGCCCCCCTTCGCCGCCAAGCGGATGACGGCGGCGCTGGCCAAGGTGAAATGATCGAGGCCGCCGCCTCGGCCTGAGGCAACGCGATCAGAACCAGAAGCGCAACCCCATGACGAGGCTGGTGGTCGACGCCCCCTGCCCCGCCACGCGCGCATAACGCGCCGTGTCGCCGAGGCGCCTTTCCCAGTTGACCCCGACATAGGGGGCAAATTCGCGCACAATCTCGTAGCGCAGGCGAAGGCCCAACTCGACCGTCGACAGGCCGGATCCGACACCCAGTTCCGGCACGTCCTGCGCGGCGATGTTGAATTCAGCGGCGGGTTGGAGGATCAGCCGCTGGGTAATCCGCTGATCATAGCTTCCCTCCAGCCGGACATGGGCATCGCCCTTGTCCGACAGGAAGGCCTGTGCCTCGACTTCGAAAAAATAGGGAGCGAGGCCTTCGATACCGATGGTGGCGTAGCTGCGCTGTGGCTGCGGGCGGATATCGTGACGCACACCGGCGATCAGGTTCCACCAGGGATCGATGGCGCGGCTGTAGAGCGCCTGAACCTCAGCCGTTTCGAGCGCGCCGCCGACATCGCCCTCCCCTTCCGACTTGATGGCGAGGCGGTTGATATCGCCGCCGACCCAGCCTTCGCCTTCCCAGTGATAGCCATCACCGCCGTTGCGTGCGCGATATTCAAAGCGATCGGCCATCAATTGTGAAAAGGTCATGCCGCCATTTTCGCGGATCAGGATGGCCCGGGCGCGCGCCATCTCCGCCGGATCAAACAGTGCGTCGGCGGCATGATCGGTGGGGGGGGCCGGCGGCGCGGAGGGCGGCCCGGCGGGCATGGCATGGCCCGCATGAGGACCGCCATGGCCCTGATGTTCGACAGGCGGCAGCGGCGGAGCGGCGGGGGCGGGCTGGTCCATGCCGTCATGCTGCATCTGGTCATGGCCCATATGCGCATGATCCATCTGGCTGTGGTCAGCCGACTGGGCGAATGTCGGGGATACGCCCGTCGCGCTCAGAAGGAAGACGGCAAGAAGGCGCTTCATGCCTCCGCCCCTTCATGCCGCACCGTGACGATGCGCATCATCCCCGCATGCATGTGCAGCAGCATGTGGCAGTGAAAGGCCCAGTCCCCGATGGCATCGGCCGTAAGGTCGAAGCTGATCTTGCCGCCGGGCAGGACGTTGACCGTATGCTTGCGGGGGAAGCGGGCGGGGTCCGGGCCGTTGACCAGATCGAAGAAATGGCCGTGGATGTGAATGGGGTGCGGCATCATGGTGTCGTTGATGAGCGTGACGCGCACCTTTTCGCCGTGACGGAATGCGATTGGCTCTGCCCCGTCCGACAGCTTCACGCCGTCGAACGACCACATATAGCGTTCCATGTTAGCCGTGAGATGAATGTTGATCGCGCGATCGGGCGCGCGGCTGTCCGTGCCGGGGGTCATAGCGCGCAGGTCGGCATAGGTGAGAACCCGATGGTCGACATGCTCCAGACCCGTCGGCCGGTCAGCCGTCCGGTCCATCGGCATGGGGGACAAAGTGGCGACGCCCGGTCCCATCGGCACGTCGGGCGCGACCGAGGGGTCCAGCATTTTCATCTTGTGGTCGGCCATTGCGGGGCCATGTCCACCCATGTCGTGCGCCATAGCCTGGCCCGCGCCGCCGCCATGACCACCATGCTGCATCGTGCCCATGTCCATGCCCATGTCCTTCATGCCCAGCAGTGGCCGCTGCCGCAGCGCCGGGACAGGCGCGACCATGCCCATACGCGGCGCGAGCGTAGCACGGACCAGTCCGGAACGATCAATCGCCTCGGCGATCAGAGCATAGGGTTTGTCTTCGCGCGGCTGGACGATGACATCATAGGTTTCGGCAATACCGATCTGGAATTCGTCGGTATCCACCGGCTGCACATTCTGACCATCGCATTGAACAACCGTCATCGGCAGGCCGGGCAGGCGGACGTTGAAATTGGTCATCGCTGAGGCATTGATGATGCGCAGGCGCACCCTTTCCCCCGGAGCAAAGAGGCCGGTCCAGTTTTCCGCCGTGCCATGACCGTTCACCAGATAGCTGTAAGTCGCGCCGGTCACGTCGGAAAGATCGGTCGGGTCCATGCGCATCGCGCCCCAGTCGATCCGTTCATCGAGCGGCTGGTCTTTCCCCGCCAAAAGCCCATCGAGCGTTTGCCGTTGATAATTATAATAACCGCCCATCTGCTTGAGCCGCCTGAGCAGCGTATGCGGATGGACCGGTGACCAGTCGGACAGGAGCACGACATGCTCCCTGTCGCAGGCCACCGGATCAGGACCGGCAGGATCGATGATGATCGGACCATAATGGCCCATCGCTTCCTGCATGCCCGAATGGCTGTGATACCAATATGTGCCCGATTGGCGCACGGGAAATTCGTAGCGGAACGTCGCGCCCGGCCTGATGCCGGGGAAGCTGACGCCCGGCACGCCATCCATGTGAAAGGGGACGAGCAGGCCGTGCCAGTGAATCGATGTATCTTCGCCCAGGCGGTTGGCGACGTCGATGCGGACCGTCTGTCCTTCCTTGAGGCGGATGAGTGGCGCGGGAAGCGTCCCGTTGACGGTGATCGCATGCGCGGAGCGCCCACCTGTACGGAAATGACTGGTCCCGACCGTCAACGCGATCGCATCGCCCGACAGGGTGTCGGGCGATGGCGACAGACCTGCGCTGCCGCTGCGCGCCCAGGCGGGGAACGCGCCGGCCAGAGTCAGGAAGGCCGCGCCGCCCAGGAAGGCGCGGCGGTCAAAATGCGAATCAGTCATATGCGCTCATACACGCGGCAACGGCCATGGGTGCAATCACCTCTCACGCGGCTGCCGCCTCCCCGGTCAGACCTGTCGCAGGGCGCGGGCGGGGCGGACCGATAGCAGCGGCAGCGCGCCGGCAAGGCCGACGCCCAGCGTCAGCAAGGCTCCGCCCGCCAGCGTGCCGAGCATGACCGCCCAGTCGGGCGACCAGGTAAAGTCGAAGACCTGAACGATCACGAACCAGGCCGCCGCGCTGCCAAGCGCCAATGCAACGATAGCTAGCAGCAGCGAGAGCAGGCCATATTCCAGCGCCTGCCCGCCCAGCAGTTGCAGCCGCGTCGCCCCCAGCGTCTTGAGGATGACGCTGTCATAGCTGCGCGACTGGCGGGCGGCGGCGATTGCGCCCACCAGCACGGCTATACCGGCCAGGATCGCGACCGAAGCGGCGACCAATATGGCGCGCGACATCTGCGTCAGGATGGTGCCGACCTGATCAATGACATCGCCCACGGCGATGACCGATACGCCGGGGAAAGCCGCCAGCAGCGCGCGGGTCATGGCGGCATCATGGCGCGGGTCCATGGTGATGGTGGCGGCGACACTGTGCGGCGCGGACTGCAAGGTGACGGGCGAAAAGACGAGCACATAGTTGAAGCCCATCGTGTCCCAGTTGACCTTGCGCAGCGAAGCGATGCGCGCCGTGATCTCACGCCCCAGGATCGAGACAGTCAGGCTGTCGCCAACGCCGATGCCGAGCGTGCGGGCGGCTTCCGCGTCGAGCGAGACGAGCGGCGGGCCGCGATAATCGGCGGGCCACCATGTGCCGGCGACCAGATCGCTGCCTTCGGGCAGGCGCGCGCTATAGGTGACGCCGCGTTCGCCGCGCAGGAGCCATGCGCCCTCGGGCAGTTGCGCCAGATCGGCGACGCGCGTGTCGCCATAGCCCGTGATCGTGCCGCGCAGGACGGGAACGATGTTAAGTTGCGCTTCGGGCGCTTGCGCCAGGGCAATGGCGCGAAAACGCTGCTGCTGCGGCGCGGGAATGTCGAGAACGATCTGCGCCGGCGCCTTTTTGGGCACAACCTGCCGGATTTCGGCGTTCAGGCTGGTTTCGATCCCGGCAAGCGTCACGAACAGGGTCAGGGCGAGGCCAAGCGCAACGATCAGCGCAGCCGTCTGCGCCCCGGGCCGGTGCAGATTGGCAAACGCCAGCCGCAGCCAGGGACGACGCGGCCGAGGCAGCCGCCGGGCGATCCGGCGCACGGCGACGCCGATGCCGAGCAAAAGGAGCAGGACCGCCCCGACCGCGCCGAGAACGGCGGCGGAAAAGAGCGGATCGCCCGCCGTTCCCAGCGC
This sequence comes from Sphingobium lactosutens DS20, assembly GCF_000445105.1. GTDB lineage: Bacteria > Pseudomonadota > Alphaproteobacteria > Sphingomonadales > Sphingomonadaceae > Sphingobium > Sphingobium lactosutens. The sequence continues at coordinate 32,295 of NZ_ATDP01000087.1, forward strand.
CAGCGCCAGGAGCAGAAGGCCAGCCACCGCCATGGCGGCGAGGCTGCGCCGGTCCAGGCCCGATCGGTTTTCGATCACGCCGCGGAACAAGGCGGCCGCAGGTTGGGTCCGCGCGCGCGCCAGCGGCGGAAAGGTAAAGAGGAAAGCGATAAGCAGGCCGTACAGCGCACTCGTCGCCAAAGGCAGCGGGAACAGGCGAAACCCGGGGCTGACCGGCAGCACATCGCCTGCGAGCGCCACCACCAGCGGCGGCAGCGCAGCGCCCACAAGCAGGCCTACGACAATGCCCAACAGCGCGACAGCACCCACCTGCAACCGATAGATTCGCGCAATATCCGCCGCGCTGGCCCCCAGCACCTTGAGCGTTGCAATGCCGTTGCGCTTTCCCGCCAGATAGGACGCCACGCCATTGCTGACGCCGATGCCCGCGATCACGAGAGCGGCAAGGCCGATCAGCGACAGAAATTGTCCCATCCGGTCGATGAAGCGATTGGCGCCGGGCGCGGCGCGATCGCGATCCTTGAACGTCCAGCCTTCGCCCGCGCGGGCCTTTTCCCAGTCCCGGCGCACGGTCGCCGCATCATAGCGCGGATTGAGCCGGATGCGATATTTGGTGGAATAAAGACTGCCGGGCTGGATCAGCCCGGTGCGGCGAAGCCCTGACAGGGACGTGATCGCCACGGGGCCGAGCGTGAAGCCCTCCCCCAGCCGGTCGGGCTCGTCCTTGATGATATCCCGCACAGTGAACAGCGCGTCCCCATAGCGCAGCTTTGCCCCACGACCGATCCCCAGCCGTTCGACAAGGGCGTCGCCGATCAGAATATCGCCGGCATCAAGCGGGCGATAGGGCCCATGTTCCAGCGTCAGCGCGCCGTAAAGCGGATAGGCGGCATCGACGCCCTTGAGTTCGGTCAGGATGGCGGGCGGTATGCCCCCCCTCCCCTGCCCCACCCGCTGCGCCATGGCGCGCATGCGGATGGTCTGGCTGAGCGTTCCGAGCTGCCGAAAGGCTTCTAAGTCGCCCAGGCCGGCTTCGCGCTGGGTCATGCCGATCTCGATATCGCCGCCCAGGATCAGTCGACCACGGTCGCGCAGTTCCTGCGTGATCGCGCTGGTCAGGCTGCCGATCGCGGCCAGCGTCGCCACGCCCAGGAACAGGCAGAGGAAGAGGAGGCGCAGGCCGCGAAAGCCCAGATGCAAATCGCGGCGGGCAATGCCCCATGCCGCGCGCCAGCCAAGGCGGCTCACGCCATCTGATCCGACAGGATATGCCCGTCCCGCATCTCGATGATGCGCTCGCAGCGTTGCGCCAGTGCGGCGTCATGCGTGATGATGAGCAATGTCGCGCCGGCCGCCGCCTGCCGTTCGAACAGCAGGTCCAAGATCGCCGCACCGGTCGCTGCGTCCAGATTGCCCGTGGGTTCGTCGGCAAAGAGCAAGGTGGGGCGCGGCGCGACCGCGCGCGCGATGGCGACGCGCTGTTGCTCGCCGCCAGACAGTTGCGCGGGATAATGATCCAGCCGGTGGCCGAGGCCCACCGCGCGCAATTCGTCCGCCGCCAGGGCAAAGGCGTCCGCCTGCCCCGCCAGTTCGAGCGGGACCGCGACATTTTCCAGCGCGGTCATGGTGGGAAGAAGATGAAAGGATTGGAGGATGATGCCGATCCGCCCGCGCCGCGCGCGCGCCAGTTCATCTTCCCCCAACGCCCCGAAATCGACGCCGCCAATGCTCACCATGCCGCCGCTCGCGCGTTCCAGCCCCGTCAGCACCGCCATCAGGGAACTTTTCCCCGAGCCGGACGCGCCCAGGATGGCGACGCTCTGCCCGCGCAGCACCTCCAGGTCGATCCCCTTGAGGATCGTAACCGGGGCCTCACGGGTTCCCAGCTGCAGCGTGACATTGCGCGCGCATATGGCGATAGTTGCAGGATCACTTGGCGAATGCATGAAGGGAATGGTCCTTGGCGGGCAGGTTGACGCAATATGGGGCTTTGGCGCTGATTGTCCATCTGACGACGGGCTGTTCGCGTGATGCCCCGCCCCCTCCCCCCGCGACGGAACAGGCGCAAAAGGCGCAGCCGCCAGCGGATGCGACCCCAGCCGCCGACCGCAAGCTGGTCGTCGCCTTCGGCGACAGTCTCTATGCGGGCTATAATCTGGACCAGGGCCAGGGCCTGGCGCCTGTGCTGGAACATGCGCTGGCCGAGCGGGGCATCCAGGCGCGGGTTGTGAATGCCGGGGTGTCGGGTGACACCACCGCGGCGGGGCGCGCGCGGCTGGCCTTCACGCTGGACGGATTGCCGCGCACGCCGGACCTGATGCTGGTAGGACTGGGCGGCAACGACATGCTGCGGGGATTGTCGCCGCAGGACACGCGCGACAATCTGGACGCGATATTGCGTGAAGCCAAGGCGCGCGGGATCAAGGTGATGCTGACGGGCATGTTGGCATCGCCCAATATGGGGGCGCAATATGCCGCCGCGTTCAACCCGATCTTTCCCGACCTGGCGCGCAAATATGACGCGGCGCTCTACCCCTTCATGTTGGACGGGGTGCTGGGCAACCGGACATTGCTACTGGCAGACGGCATCCATCCCAATGCCCGTGGCGTGACCGTGATTGCCAGCAGGCTGGCGCCGCTGGTGGCACGCGCGCTGGAGCCTGCTTCGGCCGATTGAAGCTGCTTTTCGCGATCGAAATAACAGAAATGGGAGGAAGCGAGGGCCGAGACTGCCGACAGCCGATGGACTATCAAGCAGACTTTCTATAAAGTGCTCATCGTTTAATTATGTCATCTATCTATTTAGAAAATAGTGTAATTTTAGGTAGGATTAAAGATAGGGTCCGAGGCTGGTTTTGAAGGAAGATCCTGGTCTTGCCTACGCTCGTGCACAAGAAGCGCTGGGACGTATGGAGGAGCGGATGCGGCTCAGCCCGGTGCGCGCGGCCTTTCGCGTCCGCGCACAGATTGCCGAACGGCAGGCATTGGCGGCCATCGATATGGCGCCGCTGAGCGATCGCGATATCGAGGTCGATGGGCGGCGGGCAGTGAAGACGTCGGTCTTTGATCTCAGCATCGGGCGACGGTCCATTGGGACAGCGATCAGTCTTGATGCAATGACCGGGGATGCGGCGGCCGTGCTGGACTGGCTTGGCGTCGACGGCGGCGCGGCGGACTTCGGCGACAGGATCGCGCGTGTGGAGACATGGCAGCGCGCGATAGACGGCTGGAGCACCTCCCCTCCCCTGACCGCCGGCGCGCATCTGGGGGCGTCCTGGCGCCTACATGCTCCGCTTGGCCAGAGCGATCTGGCGATCAGCGTGCTGATTGGCGATCGCTGGGGACCGGGGCGCTGGGATGGGTCGCAAGGTGGTCTGGTCGCGATGGGTCTGAACAAGCAGCAGAGCGGATGGCGCCTGGCGCGAGGCGAGGAACTGGAGGCACTTTGGCTCGACGCCATTCGGAGCGGCGCGGGCATGTTGCTGGATATGGAGCAGCGCTTGCGCGGCTTTGCCGGACGCGCGCGGTATTTTTTGGAATCAAGGCGGCGTCCCGGCAGGATGGGCGAGCTGCTGCACTTCGCGATGATGCGCCCCTATGTCACGAGCGCGATGGTTGCGAGGCAATTGGGTCTGACCAGCGCCGGCGCGATCAAATTGCTGACCATCGCAACTGAGGCGGGCCTGCTGATCGAACGCACAGGCCAAGCCAGCTACCGTCATTATGCGATTCCGGTAGCGCCGCCTTCGGAGGTCCCGCGCAGAAGCGACGACCCGTTCGAGCTATCGGAACCCATGGGCTGGGATTGACGTGACACTGCGCGATCCGCTGGGAACGGGGAGACGAAGACATACTCTGTTGAAGACGCCCGGCGCGTCAGCGGCGGGGGATTCTCCGATTCAAGGGATTCTAAGATTCGGGCGCAGCAAGCTTCTCTTTTTATTACAGGATTCGAAGTGATCCTGACCCCATGGGAGAGAATCCCTGTCTCGGCGGGGGCTTTGGGCTGACCATCTGGGGGAGAGTTCCTGTCCTGTTGGGGCCTATCCTGACCTGCTGGGGGCGGGAGCGTGATCGTACTTTGTAGCGATAATCAGGGAGAGATTGTGGTTGGGTTTCGCAATCGGTGCGACTCGTGCAGCTATATGGCGTCTCCGGATGTTTCCGGGCTTTGTAATCCTGACCTTATGGGGGTGACGAGGGGCTGCCATCCTGTCCTGACTTGACGGGTGACGACAGGACAGGCATTTTCCATCGCCTCACCGGGGTGCGCCATGACCGATTCTGCCAGAGCCGAGCAAGGGGAAGCTGACGAACAGGCGGCGACGCCGCGATCCATGCGGGTCGCAACCGCGCTGGCGCGCAAGGGTAGCGATGAGTTCGTCAAGCCAGGTCGACTGGTGGAAGTGCGGTTCGTCAAAGGCCAGTCGCTCAGCCTTACCGCTTCGCGCCTGCTAGCACTGATGATCCTGACCGCGGGCGGCGATGCGTGGCGCGACATTCCCCATCGCATGCGCAAGGCCGATATCCGGCGCGGCCATAAGGGCAATGAGCGGATTGTTGATATGCTGGAGGAACTGCATCGCACCTTGTTTGCGGAGGATGACAAGAGTTGGCGGGGCAAGCGCGCAACCAAGCGGTTCAACCTGATCCAGGCATCCTGGGAAGAAGTGGAGGATGGCGACAAGGAAACCGGCTGGATCGAATGGCAGTTCACGCCCGATGCCCGGCGATTGATCCAGGAATCGGAAACCTATGCGGTCATGAACCGACAGGCAGTGTTGGGGTTTCGCTCTGCCTATGCGCTCAAACTCTATGAAGAGGGCGCCCTTCGCCTGCACCGCCGGCAGCCGGTCTGGAAGGTCGATATTGTCGGCTTGCGAGCAGCGTTAGGCATCGATCCCGATAAATATGGCGATTTCGCGCAGTTGCGCCGGAAGGTATTGAAGATCGCCAAGACGGAGATTGACCAGCTCGCCCATTTCACTGTGGAGTGGCAAGAAATGCGTCGCGGGCGCGCCGTGGTGGAGATCGAATTTCGTTTCGCGCCAAAGGGAGCGCCATCGCAGATCGCCACTGTTGACGAGTTGGCACGGCACTCTGCCGGACGCAAGGCACGGCGGGAGCAGACGGTTGAAAAGGTGGTCGCGATTGGCGACCAGAAGGCCGCCGATCCGGCTGAGGTCACGCATCTGCTGAAGGCCGTGACGACGTCACTGTCGACCAAGAAGGACGGCGAGCCCGACACGTCAGCGCAGCCATGGGCACGCTTCCCGCGCGGGAAACTGCATTTCGGAGTGACGGAGCAAGCGGCGCGAGCGATCGGCCTGCGGTATGGCGGTGGCTGGGACGTCGACCTGATCGCTGACGCCTATCGCGAGACGATGGGCGATCGGCTAGGGAGCCTGTCCGGCACTAAGCTGGAAAAATCCTGGAAGGGGTTTTGCGAGGCCTTCTTCGCGCGGCGGGGCCGCCCCGCATAGGCAAATTGCAGCCCTGCAATTTCGCCACTTCTGGGATATGGAGTGATCGATCGGGATGGACCGCGTCGGGGGATCAATTGTCGCGCCGGCGCCCTTCCCCATCATCCTAGCGGCTGGCCTCCTTCTTCGCGTCATGTCCGGGATCGTTCCATAAATTCAAAGCGATTGGCTTTGGCATCAAGCAAAGCCAATATCTAACAATGTGCAACGAGCGATGACGCGGTGACGGGTACGCAGTCACAATGGCGGATGCACTCTAAGGCATGCTGACTTTCAGACCGCAATCAGCCACCGTTGGGGCTGCGCCCACGTCACCTCTAATCCAAGACGCAACGCCCCGCGGAGCGGCTGCAAGGAGCAAATTGCAGCCCTGCAATTTCGTGTTGGCGTCCCCCAATAGGTCAGGTTGCTTCGCGTACATTCTGCTATATTGCCCCCAATAGGTCAGGCTACGACCAGCTGTTTGCGTCGCACATGCCGCCTCATCCCGATTTGCGAAAGAGATGCTCATATTGACGAGAAAGTGAAAATCGCGGATATACGGCTCCAGTTTCACAAGGAGCAGCTATGGCTTCCGCATTTGAGCAAGTGCGGCTGGGGGAAGCACTGGATGTTGCCACCCTGGCCGCGCGATCATCGTCTGTCCTCGAAAAACTGCGCAATTCTGCGCGCAATGCCCGCGCAGACGAACGGCGTGAGCCGACATTTCAGATTGGCAAGGCGGCCGATCTGGTCGGTCGGACGACGGCGGCGATTCGGGAAGCGGAGAGCGATGGTCGACTTATCCCCCCTCCCCGCGCCGACAACGGACGACGCATGGGCTATACGCTCGCGCAACTGAACGACATGCGTGGCACGTTCGGCACGCGGCCATGGCGCGATCGCGAGGACCCGTGTTCGATCATCGCGGTGCAGAATTTCAAGGGCGGCGTGGGCAAATCCACTGTATCGGTCCATCTTGCTCAATATCTGGCGATCCGCGGCTATCGGGTGCTGCTGATCGATTGCGACAGTCAGGCGTCAGCCACGACCCTGTTCGGCTATGTTCCCGATCTTGATCTGGACGAGAATGAAACGCTCTACCCCTATCTGCGCGAAGGGGAGCGGACGTCTCTCGACTATGCTATCAAGAAAACCCATTTCGATGGCCTGGACCTGATTCCCGCCAATTTGCGACTGTTCCAGTCGGAATATGAGCTGGCCGCGCGTATGGCGCGGGGGCAGGGAGCGTTGCTCGACCGGATGGCACATGGCATCGCGTCGGTGCAGGATTTGTACGACGTCATCATCCTGGACCCGCCGCCCGCGCTTGGCGCCATTTCGCTGTCGGTGCTGCGGGCGGCCAATGCATTGGTCGTGCCGGTGCCCCCAACCGTGATGGACTTCTCTTCGACCGCTGCTTTCCTCGCCATGCTGGACGAGACGATCCAGGAACTGGCCTCCTACGATCTGGCGCCTCAGCTCGCTTTCCTCCGGTTCGTGGCGTCCAAGGTGGACGAAGGCAAGTCGATGCAGAAGGGGCTGCTCGACCTGATGCGGCAGGTCTATGGCAATGCCATGGTGCGCACACCGCTCAAGGACTCGGCGGAAATTGACAATGCGACTGCGCGGTTGATGACGGTCTATGAACTGGAAGGGCCGATGACCAGCAAGGCGGTGCGCGACCGGTGCCTGACCTATCTGGACGGGGTGAATGCGGAGATTGAGCTGGATATTCGCAAGACCTGGCCCAGCCATCTGGGGCGGCTGCGCAAGGAGGGGCATGCATGAGCGCGCAAAATTGCAGCCCTGCAATTCGGGATGAGGGAGGGGTGGCATGAACTCCAGGAACAAGAGTTTCATGGCTGATCTGGTGTCCGCCGTCGATCCGGCTGCCGAAGGGCAGGGCAGGCCGTCGCGCCTGGGAGTCGGCGTGCTGGGCGGTCGCAACAATCGTCTGGCAGAGCTGGCGTCTGGATCGGTTGTGAACAACCCCCAGGAACTGGTCGACCCCGCGCGCTGTCGCATCTGGGATCGGCATAATCGCGACTATGCCGCGCTGAACGAGGATCGGTGCAACGATCTCATTGAAAGCATTCTGGCGCAGGGCAAGCAGGAAGTGCCCGCGATCGTTCGGCGGGTTCAGGACCCGGATTATGATTTCGAGGTGATTTGCGGCGCGCGGCGACATTGGGCGGTGTCGTGGCTGCGGCAGCATAATCATCCGGAGATACGCTATCTCGTTGAAATCAGGGACTTAACTGACGAACAGGCATTTCGCGTCTCCGATCTGGAGAACCGTGCGCGCGCGGACCTTAGCGATCTGGAGCGCGCGCGCGATTATTTGAAGGCGCTCGACCTCTATTATGGCGGCAGTCAGAAGCAGATGGCCAAGCGGCTTAATCAGTCGGAAGCATGGCTGAGCCGCTATCTTGACCTTGCGCGGCTGCCGCAGGATTTAGTGCAGGCGTTCCCCGATCCCTTCGACCTCAAGATTTCGCATATCGGCAGTTTGAAGCCGATCCTGAAAGCCGACGACATGCGCGCGGCTGTGCTGGGCGCGGCAAGGCGGATTTACGAGGCGCGACTGGCAGGGGAGGGGGACGGTCCGGCCAATGCGCCGGAAATGATCCGGGCTCTGGTGGCGGCGGCCGGTATGACCGGCACAATGCGGGACAAGGCGCGCCCGCCCAAGGCCCCCAAGAGGACAGGATCGGATGCGGTCATCATTCATAGCGGCAGCGGTGCGCCGCTGTTGCGCGTGGATGCGAAGGACCGGCGCGGCGTGACCGTGACCTTGTTTCACAAGGGCGGGGGCGAACGGTCCGAGGTCGAGGCGGCATTGCGCGATCTGTTGGACAATCACTGGCCCGCCGGATGAGGCGAATGCCGCCAATGCCAAGAGGCTCTGTCCAAAATCGGCAAGTGCGAACCAACCGCCTCGTTGGTTGGCGCGTATTTGTTTGAATAGCCTTGCGTCACCGCGACCGGCTTGCAATATGGCGGCGCGGCGTGGGGGCGCTGTGACGAAAGTATGAAGACACGATGCCCTCCCTATTCGGGATGACCCCGGCGCGATCAGCGACGTTGCTCCCCCTGGCCCTTCTGATCCTCATGATCCCGCCTTTTCTGGCGGACATGACCTTGCCGCTGGGCATGTCGGTATGGGTGCTTTACCTGCTCCCCATAACATTGTCCTATATGACGTCGCGCGCGGTCCTTCCGCCATTACTGGCGGGGATCGCGACGTTGCTGATGGTGATCGGCTATCAGATCGCGCCGGCGGGGGTCGATCCCACTGTCGCGCAGGTCAATCGGTCACTTGGGGGTCTTACGGCCTGGTTACTGGGCGGCCTTGGCTATGCCTTCATTCGCACGAAACTGGCGGTGCGGCGGGAGGAATGGGTGCAGCGATCGCAGATCGGCATTGGCCGGGCGATGGCGGGCGAACGCAGTTTGGCCACGTTGGGCGAAGACCTGCTCCGTTATCTCACGACCCGGCTGGGCGCGCAGGCGGCGTTGCTGTTTGTCGACGATGGCGCGGCCTATCGCCGGACCGCCAGCATCGGGGTGCCGCAGGGGGCTGACATCATTGCGTCGACCGGGCCGGACGATGGCTTGATCGGCGTTGCCATTACGGAACGGCGGACAGTTCGGATTGGCCCGGTGCCATCTTCTTATTTGTCCTATGGCGCCGGCATGGGTCAGGCCGCGCCCACAACCATGCTGGTCGCGCCCGCTTGCGCCGACAATGATGTCGTTGCCGTGCTGGAAATCGGCTTTGCGCAGGAACCTGACGCGCAGGCGTTGGTGCTGTTGGAACGGGCGGGGGAAGCGATCGGCAAGGCGATTCGCGCCGCGCGCTATCGCGAGCGTTTGCAGGAATTGCTGGAGGAAACGCAGCAGCAATCGGAAGAGTTGCAAGCGCAAAGCGAGGAATTGCGCAGCGCGAACGAGGAACTGGAGGAGCAGAGCCGCGTGCTGCTCGATTCGCAGGCGCGGCTGGAAACCCAGCAGGCGGAACTGGAACAGATTAATGTCGAGCTGGAGGAGCAGACCCAGCAATTGGTGCAGCAACGCAATGACCTGACGCGCGCACAGGCGTCGCTGGAGGAACAGGCGCGCGAACTGGAGCAGGCGAGCCGCTACAAATCCGAGTTCCTGGCCAATATGAGCCACGAACTGCGCACCCCGCTCAATTCCCTGCTGATCATGGCGCGATTGCTGGCCGACAATCGGGCGGGCAATTTGACCCCGGAGCAGGTGCGCCATGCCGAAACCATCGAGACCTCCGGCAATGACCTGTTGCTGCTGATCAACGACATATTGGATATTTCGAAGATCGAGGCGGGGCATGTCGACCTTCAGACGCGCCCCATGCGCATCGCGCCGATGGTCGAGAAGCTACATGCTCTGCTGGAGCCGGGCGCCCGCCAGAAAGGGATTGCGTTGCGAATACCCGCGGTCGGGGCGATGCCGGTCGAGATTGAGAGCGACCCTCATCGGGTGGAGCAAATCCTCAAGAATTTCCTGTCGAACGCGATCAAGTTCACCGACAAGGGCGAAGTGACGCTGACGGTGGAGGAGGCCGGAGACGACAGGATCGCCTTTACCGTGCATGACACGGGCATCGGCATCCCAGCCGAGCAACAGCAGACGGTGTTCGAACCTTTCCGGCAGGCCGATGGATCGGTCAGCCGCAAATATGGCGGCACGGGGCTGGGCCTGTCGATCTCGCGCGAGCTGGCGAAATTGCTGGGCGGCGAGATCAGTCTGGTGAGCGCGCCGGGGGAGGGGAGTAGCTTCACGCTCACCCTGCCACGCCATTTCGCCGAGACGCCCGTTACCCGCCCGCATTATCGGCCCGCGCCGCGCGAGGCAGCGCCGCTGCTTGCCACCCGTACCGACCTGCCAGCGCCGCCGCCGCGTGCCCGGTCCGTCGAGGATGACCGGGACGTGCTGACCGGCGACAGCCGCGTCATCCTGTTTGTCGAGGACGATCCCGCCTTTGCCCACATATTGTGCGACTTGGCGCGCGAAATGGATTTCCAGTGCCTGCTGGCCGAAAGCGCCGACGAAGGGGTGACGCTGGCGCGCCAGTTCGTGCCCCAGGCAATCATCCTCGACATGGGGCTGCCCGACCATAGCGGCCTGTCCGTGCTCGACCGGTTGAAGCACGACGTCAATACGCGGCATATTCCGGTGCATTGCGTGTCCGTGGCCGACCATGCCCATGCGGCGCTGTCCAGTGGCGCTGTGGGCTATATGTTCAAGCCGGTCAAACGGCAGGAGCTGGCCGATGTCCTGGAAGGCTTGCAGCATCATTTTTCCGCTCGCATGCGCCGCGTGCTGCTGGTGGAGGATGACGCGACCCAGCGGGAAAGCCTGCGCCTGCTGCTGGCAACGCGCGACGTGGACACGGTGGAGGCGGCCGACGCAAGCGAATGTCTGGACCGGTTGTCGAATCAGACCTTCGACTGCATGGTCATGGATCTCAATCTGCCGGACGCATCGGGCTTTGAACTGCTGGAGAAGCTGAGCCGCGACGACAGCCTCTCCTTCCCGCCGGTCATCGTCTATACCGGCCGCGATCTGTCGGCCGAGGAAGAGTTGCGCCTGCGCCGCTATTCCAAGTCGATCATCATCAAGGGCGCGAAGTCACCCGAACGGCTGCTCGATGAGGTGACGCTTTTCCTGCATCAGGTGGTCGCCGACCTGCCTGCGCGACAGCAGGCGATGCTGGCGACCGCGCTCAATCGCGACGCGCTGCTGGAAGGGCGCAATATCCTGGTGGCGGAGGATGATGTGCGCAACATCTATGCGCTCACCAGCCTGCTCGAGCCGCATGGCGCGACCGTCCATATCGCGCGCAACGGCGTGGAGGCGCTGACGTTCCTGGAGGGCGAGCGCGGTCGGGAAATCGACCTGGTGCTCATGGACGTGATGATGCCCGAAATGGACGGGCTGACGGCCACGCGCGAGATCAGGGCCAATCCGGACTGGCGCGACCTGCCGATCATCAGCCTGACAGCAAAGGCGACCGCGCAGGATCAGGCGCAGTGCATCGCGGCGGGGGCCAATGACTATCTGGCAAAGCCGCTGGACGTCGACAAGCTGCTGTCTCTCGTCCGCGTCTGGATGCCGCGATGACGATGGACATGGTTGTGGCGGACGACGCTGGCGACGAGCTGCAATTGCTGGAGCTGGACAGCTTGCTCGACCTGCTGTGGCGTCGGCATCAGTTCGATTTTCGCGGCTATTCCCGGGGATCGATGCTGCGCCGGATGGTGCGGGCGCAGCAATATTTCCGGTGCGAAAGCCTGTCCATGTTGCAGCATCGCATGCTGCATGAGCCCGCGATCCTGCCCGACCTGCTGAGTTTCCTGACCATCCATGTCAGCGAGATGTTTCGCGATCCCGCCTATTTTCGCGCGCTGCGCGAGGAGGTGATCCCCCATCTTGCGACCTTCCCCTCGCTCAAAGTCTGGGTGGCGGGATGCAGCACGGGGGAGGAACTTTATTCCCTCGCCATTCTGTTCCGGGAGGAGGGGCTGGATAGTCGCACGCTGTTTTACGCGACCGACATCAGCCCGGCCGCACTGCGCAAGGCGGAACTGGGCATTTATGATCTGGACCGGCTGGCGGGTTTTACCGCCAATCATCAGGCGTCGGGCGCGCGCACGTCTCTCAGCGACCATTATACCGCCGCTTATGGCGGCGCGCGTTTCGACCCCGGCCTGCGGGCGCGCACGGTCTTTGCCGAACATAGTCTGGTCAGCGATCAGGTGTTCGGCGAAGTGCATCTGATATCCTGCCGCAATGTCCTCATCTATTTCGATCGGCCCTTGCAGGACCGGGCGATCGGCCTGTTCCGGGACTCGCTGGTCCGCGGCGGTTTTCTGGGGCTTGGTGCAAAGGAAACCTTGCGTTTTTCAACCCATGCAAATGCATTTAGCGAATTTGCCGCGCAAGAGCGCGTCTACAGGAAAGCTGCAAGTGCAGGAAATGCCGTCCATGTCTGAAGAAGCGCCGATCAATTTCCTGCTGGTGGACGATGTGCCGCAGAATCTCGAAGCGCTCGAAGCGTTGCTCGCCGCTGACGGATTGCGCCTGTTCAAGGCGCAGTCGGGCGCGCAGGCGCTGGAACTGATGCTGGAGCATGAATTCGCGCTGGCGCTGCTAGACGTGCAGATGCCGGACATGGACGGGTTCGAACTGGCCGAGATCATGCGATCGACGGAGCGGACCCGCGCTATCCCGATCATCTTCCTGACGGCGGTCGCGACCGATGAACAGCGCCGTTTTCGCGGCTATGAAGCCGGCGCGGTCGATTATCTGTTGAAGCCCATCGACACGCGCATGCTGCGCAGCAAAACCGACGTCTTTTTCGAGCTGAGCCGACAGCGGCAGACACTGGCGCGTCAGCGCGACGCGTTGCGCGACACGGCCGAGCAACTGGCCACCACGCTCAATCGGCTCAATGCCCATCGTGACAATTCGCCGCTCGCCATTGTGGAGTTCGAACCTGATCTGCGGCTGATCAGCTGGACACGCGGGGCGGAACGGCTGTTCGGCTGGTCGGCGCAAGCGGTGCTGGGGCGTCACGCCGGTACGATCGGGTGGATGGATGGGGAGACGGCGGGCGCGGTGACGCGCCATGTCGCCGCGCTGACATTGGGCGGCGAACAGCGGGACATGCAAGTCCATGCGGTCAACCGGATCGACGGCGCCGCGCTGGAATGCGAATTTTATTATTCGCTGCTGCTGGATCATCAGGGCCGGCCGGCTTCGGTCAGCGTCCAGATACTGGACATCACTGAACGGCGGCGGGCGGAGGAAACGCAGCATCTTCTGATCGGCGAGCTTAACCACCGGGTCAAGAATACGCTGGCGTCCGTGCAGGCGATCGCGTTCCAGACGCTCAAAGGCGCGCCTAGCCCCGCTGAGTTCGCCGACAAATTCACCGGTCGGCTGCAGGCTCTGGCGCAGGCTCATTCCCTGCTTAGCCGTCAGACCTGGCAAAGCGCCAGCCTGTCGCAACTGGTGCAGGACCAGCTGGATCTGGGCACGATCGATGAGGGGCGCTGTTCCGTATCCGGTCCTCAGGTCGAATTGCCGCCCAATCTGGCGCTGCATCTGGCGCTGGTCCTGCATGAACTGGGCACCAATGCCGCCAAATATGGCGCGTTGTCCAACCGCGAAGGGCATGTGTTCATCGATTGGCGGCTCGCGGATGACCGATTGCTGCTGAGCTGGCGCGAAAGCGGTGGCCCTGCCGTCACCCCGCCCACGCGCAAGGGCTTTGGCACGGTGCTGGTCGAACGCAGCCTGTTGGGGGAGGGCGGGGTGGTCAGCGCCGACTATCCGGTGGAAGGCGTGCATTGGCAGTTCGACCTTCCCTGGTCGCCTGTCGTCGTGGCGGACATGGGACCAGCGCGCCTGTCGACCGGCGGCGCGGCTCCCGAGCCGGTCATCTATGGCGAGCGTCTCAACAGCCACACCATCCTGGAAGGATTGGACTTTCTGGTCGTCGAGGATGAGCCGTTGATCGCATTCGAACTGGCCGATGTGCTGACCGATGCGGGCGCGCGTGTGGTGGGCACGCCATCGACACTGGACGAAGCGGTCGATGCGGTCGAAACGCTTGCGTTCGACGCGGCGATCCTGGACGGCAATTTGCAGGGGGCGGCGGTCGACCAGATCGCCGAGGCGCTGGATCGCCGGGGCATACCCTTTCTGTTTCTGTCGGGTTATGGCCCCGAACATCTGCCCGTCGCCTTCAACGGGCGGCCGCTGCTCAACAAGCCGTTCGACCGGGGCAATCTACTCAGCCTTTTGCGCCACATCGTCGAAGCCGACGCGCCCGAACCGCTGCCGGGCCGCCGGATTGCAGGCTAGGGGGCCAGCACCGTATCGACCGCCTGGGGCAGCGTGTCGGGATAGTCGAGCGTATAGTGCAGGCCCCGGCTTTCCTTGCGATGGAGCGCGGAGCGAACGACGAGGCGCGCCACCTCCAGCAGGTTGCGCAATTCGATGAGGTCGGGCGTCACGCGGAAATTGCCGTAATAATCGTCAACTTCCCGCGCCAGCAGGTCGATGCGGTGCTGCGCCCGCTCCAGCCGCTTGGTGGTGCGGACAATCCCGACATAGTCCCACATGAAGCGACGGATTTCCTTCCAGTTATGCTGGACGATGACTTCCTCGTCGCTGTTGGTGACGCGGCTTTCGTCCCAGGCGCGGATCGCGGGTGGTGGGGGCAGCTGATCCCAGGACCCGCGAATATGCTTGGCCGCCGCTTCGCCGAAGACGAAACATTCGAGCAGCGAGTTGGACGCCAGGCGATTGGCGCCGTGCAGGCCGCTTTCGGTCACTTCGCCGGCGGCATAGAGGCCGGGCAGGTCGGTGCGCCCATCCAGATCGATGATGACGCCGCCGCAAGTATAATGCTGCGCCGGGACGACCGGGATCGGCTCTTTGGTGATGTCGATGTCGAGGTCCAGCAGGCGCGCATAGATGGTGGGGAAGTGATGCTTCACAAATTCGGGCGGCTGGTGGCTGATGTCGAGATGGACATAGTCCAGACCCAGGCGCTTGATTTCATGGTCGATCGCGCGCGCGACGATATCGCGCGGGGCGAGTTCGGCGCGATCGTCGAAACGCGGCATGAAGCGCTCGCCCCCGCCCGGCACGCCGGGGGGGAGCTTCAGATGGCCGCCTTCGCCACGCACCGCTTCGGTGATGAGGAAATTCTTGACCTCCAGATTATAGAGGCAGGTCGGGTGAAACTGGTTCATCTCCATGTTGGAGACGCGGCAGCCCGCGCGCCAGGCCATGGCGATGCCGTCACCGGTCGCGCCGCGCGGCGCGGTGGAAAAGAGATAGGTGCGGCCCGCGCCGCCGGTGCACAATATGGTCGCGCGGCCGATAAGGGCATCGACGCGCTTGGTCGCCTTGTTGAAGGCATAGACGCCCCAGACATGGCCGTCGCCCGAATAGCGCTCGCCATGGCGTGAGGTAATAAGGTCGATCGCGACCATATCCTCCATCAGCGTGATGTTGGGATTGGCGCGCGCGGCTTTCAGCAAGGCGACCTGCACGGCATGGCCGGTGGCGTCGTCGACATGGACGATGCGGCGGTGGCTGTGCCCGCCCTCCCGCGTCAGATCCCAGCGCTTGCCAAAGGCCTCGCCGCCATCCGCGCTGGGGTTGAAGGGCACGCCCAATGCCGCCAGCCGCTCGATCGCGGCGGGCGCTTCGGATACGACGAACTCCACCGTCTCGCGATTGTTGAGGCCCGCGCCCGCGACCATCGTGTCATCGACATGCGCCTCGAAACTGTCGCCCGCATCGAGTACTGCGGCAATGCCCCCCTGCGCCCAGTTAGTCGAGCCGCCATCGAGCGCGCCCTTGGCCAGCACCAGCACTTTGCGGTCCTGCGCCAGATTGATGGCGGCGGTCAGCCCGGCGGCGCCGGAACCGATGATGATGACGTCATGGGTGATGGGCATCTGCGCTCTTGCTGCTTTTTCTACTCCCCTCCCGCAGGCGGGAGGGGTTGGGGGTGGGCCTGGGCAAGCGTTGCCTGGATATGCAACACCACGCCGTCGAGGTTCGTCATCACATCGTCATGGGAGATGCGCAAGATTTTGAAGCCGAACGAGCGGCAATAGTGATCACGCCGTTCGTCATGACGGATGGTCTGATCATGACTGGCCCCATCAATTTCTATGATGAGGCGCAATTCTCGGCAGAGAAAGTCAGCAAAATAGGGGCCGACCGGCATTTGGCGGCTGAACTTGTATCCTAGCTTTTTGCCTTTCAGGCATTGCCACAGCAATTGCTCGGCAATGGTCGCGCTATTGCGTAGCGCTTTGGCGCGGGTGGTGTCGCGTTGTTTGAAAGGTCGCGCTGGCCCACCCCCTGGCCCCCTCCCGCTTGCGGGAGGGGGAAGATGGGTTTCATCCGTCACGCCGCGGCCGTCAGGTGCAGGAAGACGTCCTCCAGGTCCGGGTCGCGCGTCACCACGTCCACGATCGACAGGCCGCTGGCCTGCACCGCGCTTAGCACCTGGCCGGCATTGGCGCGGTCCTTGCTGTAGGTGATGGTGAGCGTGCGTTCGCCGGTCAATTCGACCTTTTCAAAGCAGGGCGCGTCCGGCGCGGCCGTGACGTCGCGATCGACCGTCACCTGCACCACCTTTTCCTGCGCCATGGCGATCAGCTCGCGGGTCGGCTTGTCGGTGATGACCTTGCCATGGTTGATGATGCCGATGCGATCGCACAGTTCCTCGGCTTCCTCCAGATAATGGGTGGTGAGCACGATGGTGACGCCCATGGCATTGAGTTCGCGCACATAGTCCCATAGCTGCTGACGCAATTGCACGTCGACGCCGGCGGTGGGTTCGTCGAGCACCAAAATGGGCGGGGAATGGACCATCGCCTTGGCCACCAGCAGGCGGCGCTTCATGCCCCCCGACAGGGTGCGGGCATAGGCATTGGCCTTGTCATCCAGATGCACCGCGCGCAACAATTCCATCGACCGGCGCTTGTCCTTGGGTACGCCGTAGAAGCCCGCCTGATTTTCCAGCGTTTCCAGCGGCGTGAAAAAGGGGTCGAAGACGATCTCCTGCGGCACGATGCCGATCGAATTCTTGGCATTGCGGGGATTGACGTCGATGTCGAAGCCCCAGATGCGCACGTCGCCCGCGCTCTTGTTCACCATGCCGGCCAGGATGTTGATAGTGGTCGACTTGCCCGCGCCATTGGGACCAAGCAGTCCGTAAATCTGGCCGCGCGGAATGGTGAGGTCGATGCCGTCGAGCGCACGCTTGCCGCCCTTGTAAACCTTGGTGAGGTTACGGATTTCGATGGCGGCTTGCGCGGGCTGATCGGTCATGGCTGATCTCTATGGGGATCGAAGCGGGGGAAGGGAAGGGGCTGAAACGACGCGACAGTTGAAAGTTCACAGTGTCGTGCGTCGCCATTTCCGGGCGATTTTGGCACAGACGCGCCTGGGATGCCCCGGTGAAGCGACACCGACGCGACACGGAAGTCACGCCGAAGCGAAAGCCAGGCGTCAGCGAAGCGATAACGAGGCGACATTTATCGGCCGATCGGTCCTCGGTGCGGACGGATCGGCGCGAGCGGATCGGCCCGGCGGGCAGCGTGGAGCGCCAGCGCGCTGGCCCAGCTGCGGTCGAAGCCGGTGCCGGCCAGCCGATCGCGCAGCCGGTGCGCGCTGGAACGGGACATGCCGACCATCTGCGCGGCATGGCTGACATTGCCGGTTTCGAGCAGCGCGGCGAGGAAACGGCGCTGACGATCGGGCGTCCATTGGCGGCGGCCGCGCCGGGGTGCGGGGATGGGCGGATTGGGGAGGGGCTGGTCCATCCGTCAGGCTAGATCATGAAAGACGCGTGTAGGACAGAGGGGAGGATGGTCCGCATTCCATCCGACATGGGCCTTTGCCGACGTTAGAACTGGTCGGCGATGTCCATGAGGCCGAGCAGCTTCTTCGGCGCGACCTGACGCCAGCTGGCGCGAAGCCGATCGCCGATATGGTCCCAGTCGTTGGCGCCCCGGTCCAGCCGGATGCCGACCCAGTCATCGCCAAAATAGGCCGGCCGGTAATAGCGGTCCGGGTCGGCTTCGATCAGGGTCGCCTGTTCGTCCGGCGCGGTGGTCTTGACCAGCAGCGCCACGACGCCGTCGCCATGATGGTCGCGGGTGAACCAGGCGAATTTCTTGCCCTTCTCGATCCCGAAACACGGCATGCCGTGGGAGATGACCTCGTCCGCCTGGGGCAGGGCAAGGGCAATTTCCCGGACGCGATTGAGCATCCATTCGGGCTGCTGTTCGCGCGTGACAAACGCCGCCAGCGTGCGCGAATAGAGCTGATGTTCGGCGATCAGGATGCGGGCGGCAAGGCTGTCGGCGCTGTCGCCGGGCAGGATGGCCACGGGGGTTTGCGCCAGCACTGGTCCATCGTCCAGTTCGGCCGTGACGATATGCACCGAACACCCGGCATGGCTGTCCCCGGCATCGATCGCCCGCTGGTGTGTGTCGAGGCCCTTATATTTGGGGAGCAGGCTGGGATGGATGTTGAGCATCCGGCCTTCCCATGCCCGCACGAATTCGGGGGACAGCAGTCGCATATAGCCGGCCAGCGCCACATAGTCCGCACCCGCAGCGCGCAATTGCGCGTCGATGATCGAATCAAATTCGGCGCGTTTCAGCCCCTTGTGACTCTGGCCAAAGGTGGCGATGCCTTCCGCCGCCGCCAGCACCAGACCCGGTGCCGCCGGATCATTGGCGGCGACCAGCACGATCTCATAAGGACAGCTGTGCGCCTTTGCGGCGTAAAGCAATGCAGCCATATTCGATCCCCGCCCGGAAATCAGAACAGCGACCCTGGCTTTAGCCATCATTGTAACTCCGTTCGCCCTGAGCCTGCCAAAGGGCGTTACTGCTTCTAAAAGAAAGAGCAGGGCTTCGACAGGCTCAGCCCGAACGGAACAAATTTGCCCGGTTCAACCCAGATGGGTGGCCGACCAAGCGGCTTTGGCGCTCCAGCTTTCGGCGCTGCCCCGGACGGTGCACCCCTTGTCCCCGGTCACGACGGCGCCGATGGCGAACACGGTTTCGCCCGCATCCTCCAACGCCTTTGTGACGGCGGTGACATGCGCTTCATCGACGGCGAGCACCATGCCGATGCCGCAGTTGAAGGTGCGCGCCATTTCTTCGGGTTCGATATGCCCCTGCGCCTGCAGGAAGGCCATCAGCCGGGGCTGGTCCCAGGCGTCAGCTTCAATCACGGCGTGGGCGCCGTCGGGCAGGACGCGCGGGACATTTTCCAGCAGCCCGCCCCCGGTGATATGCGCCAGCGCGTTGACGAGGCCCGCTCGCACCAGCGGTAGCAGGCTCTTCACATAGATACGCGTGGGCGCCATCAGCGCGTCGATCAGCAGCACGTCCTGGTCGAACAGAGCCGGGCGGTCGAGCTTCCACCCCTTGTCGGCGGCGAGGCGGCGGACCAGCGAATAGCCGTTGGAGTGCACGCCCGACGAGGCGAGGCCCAGCAGCACGTCGCCGGCCTTGACCCGGTTGCCGGTCAATGCCTTGGATCGTTCCACCGCGCCTACGCAAAAACCCGCCAGGTCATAGTCGCCATCGGCATACATGCCCGGCATTTCGGCAGTTTCGCCGCCAATGAGCGCGCAGCCTGCCTGACGACATCCTTCGGCGATGCCGGCGATGACGCGTTCGGCGACGCCGCTTTCCAGCCGGCCGGTCGCGTAATAATCGAGGAAGAAGAGCGGCTCTGCGCCTTGCACGATGAGGTCATTGGCGCACATGGCGACCAGGTCGATGCCCACGCCATCATGGCGGCCATGGTCGATCGCGAGCTTGAGCTTGGTGCCGACGCCATCATTGGCAGCGACCAGCAGTGGATCGTCATAGCCAGCCGCTTTCAGGTCGAAGAAGCCGCCAAAGCCGCCCAGTTCCGCGTCCGCACCCGGCCGGCGCGTCGCCTTGGCAAGGGGGGCGATGGCGCGGACCAGGGCATTGCCAGCGGCGATGTCGACGCCAGCCTTGGCGTAGCTGTAGGATTCGTTGTCGCTCATGATCAGCGCCCCTAGAACAAAGAGGCGCAAAACGGAAGCTTGGCATCCCGGGCATTACACGCCAAAAGGGCGCGCGTGAGCCCGAGCCCGTCCCTCTCCCGTCCCCTTTTCCGGCCCGTGGCGCTCTTGCGCCTCCTGTCCCGGCCCATTCAGATCGCGGTCGCCATCGCCCTAGGCCTGCTGGCCGCCGCTTTGTTTGCCCAGATGGAGGGGGAACGCGGCGTCCCGCCGATCGCCAGCGGCGGTGATTTCGAGGTGACGGGCGTCAAGGTGGACGTGGAAGCCAAGGACGCCGACAGCGCGCGTTATGCCGGCTGGCGCATGGCGCAGCGGCAGGCCTGGCGCATGTTGTGGAGCCGCACCCATGGCGGGGCGGGCGCGCCGGCGCTGTCCGATTCGCAGCTGGAAGGCATGATTTCGGGGATCGAGATCGAGCAGGAGCAGATCGGCCCGACGCGCTATGTCGCGACGCTGGGCGTCATGTTCGATCGCGCGCGCACCGGGCAGTTGCTCGGCGTGTCGGGCAATGTCCGCCGGTCGCCGCCGCTGCTCGTCATTCCAGTGATGTGGGATGGCGGGTCCGCCGTGTCCTACGAGCGGACCAATGAATGGCAGAAGGCCTGGGCGCGCTATCGGACGGGTGAAAGCGCCATCGATTATGTGCGTGTCGCCGGATCGATCGCCGACCCGATCCTGCTCAATGCCGGCCAGACCGGGCGGCGCGGCCGCCTGTGGTGGCGGGTGCTGCTGGACCAATATGGCGCGGCCGATGTCGTCATTCCGATCGTGCGGCTGGAGCGTGCCTATCCCGGCGGCCCGATCACCGCGACCTTCACCGCGCGCTATGGTCCCGACAACAGCCTGATCGGCAGCTTTGCGCTGCGTGCGTCCAACGCCAGCGGCCTGGCGCAGATGCTGGACGAGGGCGCAAAGCGGATCGATGCGCTGTATACCGGTGCGCTGAACGACGGCCGCCTGCGTCCAGACCCGTCGCTCATCATCGAGGAGCCGGTCGATCCCGCGACGCTGGAAATCGACAATGCAATAGAAGCGCCGATCGAGGCGGTCGACGTGCCGGTGCCGGGCGCCAGCACGACGGGCAGTTTCACGATCCAATATGACACGCCCGACGTCAGCTCCGTTGGCGCGGGCGAATCGGCGGTCCGGTCTATTCCGGGCGTACGCTCGGCATCGACCAGCAGCCTGGCGCTGGGCGGCACATCGGTGATGCAGGTCGGGTTCGACGGCAGCATCGACATGCTGCGAACCGGGCTTCAGGCGCGCGGATATCAGGTCGCCGTAGCCGGGACGACGCTGCGCATCACGCGGCGACAGGCGCCGCCGCCCGCCCAATGAGCCAGATCAGCCTTCCGTTCGAAGGCCATGGGGGGAAGGGCGACGACGATTTTCTGGTGAGCGAGGCCAATCAGGTCGCCGTCGCCTATCTGGAGCGCTGGCGCGAATGGCCGCTGTCCATCGCCGTGCTGGTCGGGCCGGCCCGATCGGGACGCTCGATGCTGGCGCGTCAGTTCGCCCGCATGAGTGGCGGGGATGTCATCGACGATGCGCAGGAGGCGGGCCGCCCGCTGGACGATCATCGGTTGTTTCACGCCTGGAACGCCGCGCAGACCGACCATCGCCCGCTCTTGCTGGTGGGGCAGGCGCCGCCGGCCAGCTGGCCCGCCACCTTGCCCGACCTGCGATCCCGGCTGGCCGCCGTTCCCCATGTCGCGATCGATGCGCCCGACGAGATGCTGACGCGCGCGCTCATCCAGCGCAGTTTCGATACCGCTGGCGCGGCCTATTCCCCCGATGTGCCAGACTGGCTGGCGCGGCGGATCGAGCGGTCCTATGCCGCCATCGACGCGACCACACGCCTGCTGGATCGCGCCGCCTTGTCATCTGGACGCAAGATTTCGGTCGCAATGGCGAAAGAGGCCCTGCAATCCGCGGGTATCCTGCCTATAGTCCCGTCCGATCCTTCCTCAGCGCAACGCGAGTAGTCCGTGGCCGAAGCCGATCCCATTGCCAATCTGTCGCTGCCCAGTGACCGCTATTTCAATCGCGAGCTGTCCTGGCTGGCGTTCAACCAGCGCGTGCTGGAAGAGGCGATGAACCGCGCCCATCCGCTGCTGGAGAGGTTGCGCTTCCTGTCGATTTCGGGCGCGAACCTGGACGAGTTTTTCTCTGTCCGCGTCGCGGGCCTCAAAGGGCAGCAGTTGCAGAATGTCGACATGCGCTCCGCCGACGGGCTGACGCCGGCGCAGCAATTGTCCGCCATCACCGAGACGACCGGCACGCTGATGCGCGCACAGCAGAAAGTGTGGGGCGCGCTGCATGGCGAACTGACGCAGGTGGGGGTGGAGGTCATCGGGCCATCGGCGGAGATGGACAATGTCTGCGCCGCCTGGCTGCGCGAGCATTTCCTGACGCAGATATTCCCGATCCTGACGCCCCAGGCGCTCGACCCGGCGCATCCCTTTCCCTTCATTCCCAATCAGGGGCTGTCGATCGTTTTCGATCTGGAGCGCCTGTCCGACAAGCAGCCGATCCGCGAACTGGTGATGATCCCTTCGTCGCTCGCGCGGTTCGTGCGCGTGCCGGGGGAACCGGCGCGCTACATGGCGCTGGAGGCCGTGATCCGGCGCTTTTCAGCAGACCTTTTCCCCGGCTATCGCGTCCGCAACAGCGGCGTGTTCCGCATCATCCGCGACAGCGATATCGAGATCGAGGAGGAAGCCGAGGACCTGGTCCGCTATTTCCGCAGCGCCATCAAGCGCCGCCGGCGTGGGCGCGTCATCCGCATGGAGATTGAGGAGCGCATTCCCGAGCCGGTCGAGGAAATGTTGCAGGACATGCTCCAGGGGCATGAGGCGATCATCGAGGAAGTGGAGGGCTTTGTCGGCATCGGCGACCTGTCCGGCATCGTTGACGAAGACCGGCCCGACCTCAAATTCGAACCCTATGCGCCGCGCTTTCCCGAGCGCATCCGGGAATATGGCGGCGACTGTTTCGCGGCGATCCGGGCCAAGGACATCGTCGTCCATCACCCCTATGAAGCCTTCGACGTCGTCATATCTTTCCTGAAACAGGCGGCGTCTGATCCCGATGTGGTTGCGATCAAGCAGACGCTCTATCGCGCGGGCAAGCAGTCGGCGATCATCCGGGCGTTGATCGACGCGGCCGAAGCGGGCAAGTCCGTGACCGCCGTGGTCGAGCTGAAGGCGCGATTCGACGAGGAACAGAATCTGATGTGGGCGGACGCGCTGGAGCGCGCGGGCGTTCAGGTCGTCTATGGCTTCATCGACTGGAAAACCCATGCCAAGGTGTCGATGGTCGTGCGGCGCGAAGGGGAGCAGTTCCGCACCTACTGCCATTTCGGCACGGGCAATTATCACCCGATCACCGCGCGCATCTATACCGACCTCAGCTTCTTTACCGCTGATCCCGATTATGGCCGCGATGCCGCCGCGCTGTTCAACTATATCACCGGCTATGTCGAACCGCAGGGGCTGGAGAAACTGGTGATGAGCCCGCGCGACCTGCGCAATCGCCTGTGCGAACTGATCGAGGCGGAAATCGACCATGTGCGCGCCGGGCGACCCGGCACCATCTGGGCCAAGATGAACAGCCTGGTCGACCCGGCCATCATCGAAAAACTCTATGCCGCCAGCAATGCCGGCGTGCGAATCGAACTGATCGTGCGCGGCATCTGCTGCCTGCGGCCGGGGGTGCCGGGCATGTCGGAAAATATCCGGGTGAAATCGGTCGTCGGCCGGTTCCTTGAACATAGCCGGATCACCGTGTTCGGCAATGGCAAGGCGCTGCCCAACAATGGCGCGAAGGTCTATATCAGCTCGGCCGACTGGATGCCGCGCAATTTCGATCGCCGCGTGGAGTTCCTCGCTCCGGTGGAAAGCGGCACCGTGCACGACCAGATCGTCGATCAGGTGATGGTCGCCAACCTCATCGATACGGAACAGAGCTGGGAGCTGGATGCCGAAGGCCATTATAGCCGTGTCGAAATGGGCGAAAAACCGTTCAACCTGCATCGCTATTTCATGACCAATCCGTCGCTTTCGGGGCGTGGCGCGGCGCTGGACAGCGACGCCGTCCCGACCTTGCGTTTGCGCAGCGGGGGTTGAGCGACGCCATGAATTCGATGCTGAGCCGTGTCCGGGCCGTAGCCGAACAGATGGTGACTTCGCCCGAACCCGCCCATGCGCGCACGGCGATCATCGACATCGGATCGAACAGCGTGCGCCTGGTCATCTATGACGGGCCGCGCCGCATCCCCTTCATCCTGTTCAATGAAAAGGTGATGGCGGGGCTGGGCGCCTCGCTGGCCCGCACCGGGGCGATCGAACCCGAAGCGATGGAGCGGGGCCTGCGCGCCATCGGCCGCTTTGCGCATCTGTGCCGGTCGATGAAGGTCGCGGAAATACGCTGCGTCGCCACGGCGGCGGTGCGCGATGCGACCAACGGTCCCGACTTCATCGCCCGCGCCAAGGCCATGGGGTTGACGGTCGAATTGCTGACCGGCGCGCAGGAGGCGATCGGCGCGGCCATGGGCGTCTTGTCGGGCATTCCGGGCGCGGACGGCATTGTCGGCGATCTGGGTGGCGGCAGCCTGGAACTGGCGCGGGTGCGGGGCGGAGCGGTGGAACAAACCATATCGCTGCCGCTGGGCGTGCTGCGCCTGCCGCAGATCCGCGCCAAGGGGCCGCGCGCATTGGAGCGTTCGGTCGCCAAGATGCTGGACAAGGCCGGATGGACGCCGGAGCCGGGCCTGCCCTTCTACATGGTCGGCGGGTCGTGGCGGGCGCTGGCGCGCTTCGACATGCAGCTCACGCATTTTCCGCTGCCGGTCGTCCATCAATATGAAATGACCGCGGCGCGCGCGGAGCAGTTGACGCGTATCGTCAGTCATGTCGACAAGGCGCGGCTGAAACAGATACCGGCCATGACGGGATCGCGCGTGCCGACGCTGCCCGATGCCGCCGCCTTGTTGTCGGTGGTGGTGCGCCAGCTCAAATCGAGCCGACTGGTGGTGTCCGCCTATGGCCTGCGCGAAGGATTGCTGTACGAAGCGCTGCCGCCCGAAATCCGGGGGCATGATCCCCTGTTGGTCGCGGCCGAGGCGGAGGGGGAGGCGCAGGCGCGCTTTCGCGGCCATGGGGACAGAATCGACCGCTGGATCGCCCCGTTGTTCACCGATGACGATGCCTCGGCGCGCCGCATTCGCCGGGCCGCCTGCCTGCTCGCCGATGTCAGCTGGCGCGCCAATCCAGATTTTCGGGCCGAGCGCGGCGTCGAAATCGCGCTGCACAGCAATTGGGTCGGCATCGACGCGGCGGAACGGGCGATGCTGGGACAAGCGCTTTGCAGCCATTTTGGCGGCGGCGTCGCGCCGCTGCCCGCGCTGGAGCGAATCGCCAGGCCTGAGCGGTTGCAGCGCGCCATCCTGTGGGGCCTGGCCATCCGACTGGCCCAGCGCATGTCGGGCGGGGTGGAGGCCCCCCTGGCGGTATCGCGGCTGGAGCGGCACGGCGACCGCATCGACCTGTATCTGCGCGCAGAGGACGCCGATCTCTACGGCGAGGCAGTGGAACGTCGCCTGCGCCATCTGGCCCAGGCCATGACGCTCAAATATCGGATGATGAACAGCTGACGGGCGCGGGGGCGCCACTGCCCGTCAAAGGTCGATAGCGCTTATTCGCTCTCGCCCGTGGTCGGCGTGGCGGGGCCGCCGGCCGTGGCGGCACCGGCGGGTGCCGCGCCTTCGACGCTCTCGGCAGCATTGGTCGCGTTGCCAGCCGCTTCGGCCGGCGTGGCGCTGGCTTCGGCCGGCTCAGCATCTGCCGCGGGAAGGGGGAGGTTGGACCCCTGCGTATTCAGCCAGGCGATCAGGTTGGCGCGGTCGGCGGGGTTGCCAAGGCCGGCAAAGGTCATCTTGGTGCCCGGCGCGAATTCACGCGGGCTTGTGAGCCAGGCGTCCATATTTTCGAACGTCCACTGGCCGCCCTTGCTCTTGAGCGCGTCGGAGAAGGCAAAGCCTGCCTTGCCCACGGCGATCGCTTCGCCGACCGTCCCCCACAGGTTGGGACCGATGCCATTGGCTCCGCCCTGATTCACGGTGTGGCACGCGGCGCATTTGGCAAAGACCTTCTCGCCCGCCGCGACGTCGGCGCTCGCGAGCAGGGTGTTGAGGCTGGGGCCGCTGTCGCCGCCTTCGCCCTCGGCCTCCACGCCTTCAATCGCGTAGCCCATCTTTTCGGGGCGTTCGGTATCGAAATATTTGGAACTGACGATCGCGCCACCCAGGGCGATAATGCCCGCAAACAAAGCCCAGCCCGCCACGGTATTGAAACGATCGCCCATCTCGCTCGACTTCCCTTGCTCTTGTCTGGCGGCTGTCAGTCGCGCCCCCTCTTGTGCGCTGCCATAATGGGGCTGGCGCGATGGTGCAAGCCGGGTTGATAGACGAATGCGCAGGGCGCTTGCGCCGGCCGGGGGGAAATCCTAAGCGCGCAGGCGCAAATGGAAAATTATCCTGCCCCCGCCCGCGCGATCGTCGCGGACCTGGCCGCCAAGGCCGCAGCCGATCCGGCGCGCGCCGTCGCCTATCAGGGCGCACCGGGCGCCAATTCGCATCTGGCGGCGCTGGGCTATGCGCCCGATTGCGTGCCATTGCCCTGCTTCGCGTTTGAAGATGCGATCGACGCCGTGCGCAAGGGCGAGGCCGACCGCGCCATCATCCCGATCGAAAACAGCCTGCACGGGCGCGTGGCGGACATGCATTTCCTGCTGCCCGAATCGGGCCTCCACGTCATCGACGAATATTTCCTGCGCATCCGTCATTGCCTGATGGCGCCCGATGCGACGCCGGTGACGAGCGCGGTCAGCCATGTTCAGGCGCTGGGCCAATGCCGCCACTATCTGCGCGAACGCGGCATTCAGCCGGTCGCCTATGCCGATACCGCTGGGGCGGCGGCATTGGTCGCCGAACGCAAGACGCCGGGGGAGGGGGCGATCGCGCCCTATCTGGCGGCCGAACTCTATGGGTTGCGGCTGATCGCGGAGAATATCGAGGATAGCGACGATAATATGACTCGCTTTCTGGTGCTGGCGCGCGAGGCGAAAATGCCGGTCGCGGGCATCGGTCCGGTCATGACCACCTTCCTGTTCGAAGTGAAGAATGTGCCCGCCGCGCTGTACAAGGCGATGGGCGGCTTTGCGACCAACGGCGTCAACATGACCAAGCTGGAAAGCTATCAGCGCGGCGCCAGCTTCGCCGCCACGGAATTTTTCTGCGACATCGAAGGCATGCCGGGCGATGCGGCGGTCGACCGGGCGCTGGCAGAGCTGGAATTCCACACCAAATGGGTGCGGCAACTGGGCAGTTATCGTCAGGCGCGCCCGCGCACCTGAGGCGCGACGCTTCAGTCGGCGGCTGGGCAGGCGTCGAGGAAAAGCCCGGCGCGCTCCACTCTTTCGCCCGCCTTGCTTCAAGGCTATAGGCCGCCCATGGTCGCAGCTATCCTTCTGTCCGCCCTGGCGATGAGCGTCATCGTCGGTGTGCGTTACCTGGTGGCAAGCGGCGGCTTTGCGCTGGCGACCCGTATTCGCCAGCCCGGCCTTTACCGGGGGCTGGAGCGGCAGATGGGCCGGGAAGTGCGCTGGTCGCTCCTGTCGGCCTTCATCTATGGCGTGCCGGCGGGGATCGTCGCCTGGGGCTGGCAGGCGCGGGGCTGGACGCGGATATACAGCGATATCAACGACTATCCGCTCTGGTATCTGCCGCTGTCGGTGCTGCTCTACCTGCTGGCGCATGATTGCTGGTTCTATTGGACCCATCGCTGGATGCACCAGCCACGCCTGTTCCGCATCGCCCACGCCGTCCATCATGCCAGCCGCCCGCCGACAGCCTGGGCGGCAATGAGCTTTCATCCCTGGGAAGCGCTTACCGGGGCGATTGTCATTCCAGGCCTCGTGTTCCTGATCCCCATCCACGTCGGTGCGCTGGCCGTCGTCCTGACCGTCATGACCATCATGGGGGTCAGCAATCATATGGGGTGGGAGATGTTTCCGCGCTGGATGGTGCGCGGTCCGATGGGCGCCTGGCTGATCACGGCGAGCCATCATCAGCGCCACCATGAATATTATGCTTGCAATTACGGGCTATATTTTCGTTTCTGGGACCGTCTGTGCGGCACCGACAAGGGGCTGGGTGAATTTGTGAAGGCGCGCGCGTGAAGGCGGTCGGTCTCAGTATGGTAGCATATCTGGTCATGGGCGCGGCGCCCGTTACCCTGCCGCAGCCGCTCAGCATGGCGCTGGAGGGGCTGCGGTCGGCCAGGGGGCAGATATTGATCTGCGTGACGCGCGACCCGGATCATTTTCCCGATTGCACGGATGATCCCGACAAGCGGCATTTCGCCATCCCGGCGTCCAGCGACACGGTGACGCTGGGGCAGTTGACGCCGGGCAGTTATGCCATCGCCATCATTCACGACGAAAATCGCAATGGCCGGCTGGATACCTTTGCCGGCATTCCGCGCGAAGGCGTCGGCTTTTCGCGCAACCCCGTGCTGCGTTTCGGCGCGCCCAGTTTCCGCTCCGCCAGTTTCACGATCAGCGGCGCGCCGGTCGAACAGGATATCCAGCTCAAATATTTCCTGTGACGGTAATCGGGAACCTGTAACCCCTCCGGGCTCTGTTGCAAAAATCGTGAAGCTTGAGCATGCTTGGCGGAGATTGGACGGACGGAACGATGACGGATTTCAAGTGGCGCCATTTCCAGGGTGATGTGATCCTGTGGGCGGTGCGCTGGTATTGTCGCTATCCGATCAGCTATCGCGACCTTGAGGAAATGCTGGCGGAACGCGGCATTTCGGTCGACCATACGACGATCTATCGCTGGGTCCAGTGCTACGCCCCGGAGATGGAGAAGCGGCTGCGCTGGTTCTGGCGGCGTGGCTTTGATCCGAGCTGGCGCCTGGATGAAACCTACGTCAAGGTGCGGGGCAAGTGGACCTACCTGTACCGGGCAGTCGACAAGCGGGGCGACACGATCGATTTCTACCTGTCGCCGACCCGCAGCGCCAAGGCAGCGAAGCGGTTCCTGGGCAAGGCCCTGCGAGGCCTGAAGCACTGGGAAAAGCCTGCCACGCTCAATACCGACAAAGCGCCGAGCTATGGTGCAGCGATCACCGAATTGAAGCGCGAAGGAAAGCTGGACCGGGAGACGGCCCACCGGCAGGTGAAGTATCTCAATAACGTGATCGAGGCCGATCACGGAAAGCTCAAGATACTGATCAAGCCGGTGCGCGGTTTCAAATCGATCCCCACGGCCTATGCCACGATCAAGGGATTCGAAGTCATGCGAGCCCTGCGCAAAGGACAGGCTCGCCCCTGGTGCCTGCAGCCCGGCATCAGGGGCGAGGTGCGCCTTGTGGAGAGAGCTTTTGGCATTGGGCCCTCGGCGCTGACGGAGGCCATGGGCATGCTCAACCACCATTTCGCAGCAGCCGCCTGATCGGCGCAGAGCGACAGCCTACCTCTGACTGCCGCCAATCTTTGCAACAGAGCCTTATTTTATATCAGTCGATAAAAAATGGCTTGTGTCAAGCGTTTTGCCTGAATGCAGGTCGCATCAGGCATAGTCGTGACTGAAATTGCCGGACTCTTCATGCGCTTTTCAGGTGTCACTGCTTCGCGCGGCGCGCGATTTGCGCATGGTGGCAAGAAAGGGAAAGAGAGCAATCACCATCACACAGGCACCTGCATAGCCGCAGGCCAGCCGGTGCGCGATGGACCCCGCGCTGCTGCCTTCCAACAGTCCGTTGGTCACCGCTCCGGCCGTTGAGGTCAGTAGACAACCGAACAGGCTAAAGGGGACGATGTCCGCGCCTCGACGCCATTTTGCGGCCAGCCACTTCAATCTCTGCTCCCCCCGGCATTTCCATCCAGCAGCTCAAGGCCGGTCATGTCGCACAAAGCGTGCAGGCTCAAACCTTCGACGATGTCGCTTGCGGTCATGCCGTAGGGTGTGCGGGTGAAGGTGGCCAAGTCCGTGTAGACGCGACCGACACAGGCCAAGCCCGTGAGCGGATAAGTGCATGCCTTGACTAGTTTGCTCTGCCCCGACCGGGTCAGCAGATCCATCATCACCCACGTTTGCCTAGCGCCCGTAGCAAGGTCCATGGCGCCCCCCACGGCAGGGATGTCCTCCGGATTGCCGGTGTGCCAGTTCGCAAGGTCGCCGAATTGGCTGACCTGAAATGCGCCCAGCACGCAAATGTCGAGATGGCCGCCGCGCATCATGGCAAAGCTGTCTGCGTGGTGGAAGTAAGAGCCTCCAGCTAGAAGTGTGACTGGTTGCTTGCCAGCGTTTATGAGGTCGTAGTCTTCCTCGCCCGATTCTGGGGCTGGTCCCATGCCCAGTATGCCGTTCTCGCTGTGCAGCACGATACCAGCGCCCTCCGGCAGGTAGTTGGCAATCAGCGTGGGCATGCCGATGCCCAGGTTCACATAGGAATTGTCCGGAATGTCGCGGGCGATTAGGGACGCCAGTTCAGCCTTGTCACGGCTTCGGTAGTTCATTGCCTCATGCCCCCTTGAATCCGCCGGCGCCGGTGGCCGCGCGCGGCACCTGCACCAGTGACTTGACGAAGATGCCAGGCGTGACCACGGTCTCCGGGTCCATGTCACCAGCCGCCAGCACCTCATGGACCGAGGCGACGGTGCGCCGGGCCGCCGTCGCCATGATGGGACCGAAGTTCCTGGCGGCTTTCCGGTAGGTGAGGTTGCCCCAGGCGTCGCCGCGTTCGGCCTTGATGAGCGCCAGGTCCGCGTGGATGGGCAACTCCAGCACGTACATCCTTCCCGCGATCTCGCGCGTCTCTTTGCCCTGCGCGAGCTTCGTGCCGTAGCCCACCGGCGTGAAGAAGCCGCCTATGCCGGCGCCTGCGGCGCGTATGCGTTCGACTAGATTGCCTTGCGGCACCAGCTCCAGCTCGATGCGGCGCTGCCGGTACAGCGCATCGAAGATTTGGCTGTCGGCTTGCCGCGGGAAGCTGCAGATTATCTTGCGCACGCGGCCGGCCTTGAGCAGCGCGGCCAAGCCGCTGTCACCATTGCCAGCGTTGTTATTGACAACCACTAATTCCCTAGCACCGGTGGCGATCAGTCCTCCTATCAGTTCATTGGGGATGCCGGCGGTGCCGAAACCGCCGACCATCACGACCGATGCGTCGGCTACGGGGCCGATCGCCTCGGCCACCGTACTTGCGATCTTGCCGGCCATCAAGTACCTTGGTGCCGATTCAGAAAGGCGACGGCGCGCGTAAACGCCGATTCCGCGGCGCGCGGCGAGTAGCCGAAGGAGCGAACCGAGTTGAAAAAGCCGTGCCCGGCTCCCGCATACAGATGCAGCTCGTTGGTCTCGCTGCTCGAGAGCGCGCTTGTAAGGACATCGAGCACTGGAGGCGGTATGTGCGCGTCGTCGTCGCCAACGTGGACCTGCGTGGGACACTTTAGCGTAATCAGTTGTTCTTGGTAGTCGTTAACACGCACCGGATAAAAGGACACGCTCGCGAGGATGCCGCCTTGGGCCGCCAACAGTAACGCGTATTTGCCTCCTAGGCAAAAACCTAATACGCTAATTTCTCCGTTGCAGCGTGGATCAGCCGCCAGTGCATTGATGGCAGCGCGGCTGTCCGCCAGCGCCACAGAGTCGTCCATCTTTTGCCAGATGGCGATCGCGCGTTCGCGGTCCGCTTCCGTGTAGCCCAGCTCAACGCGCGACTCTACTTGGCTGAATAGGTCGGGTGCCAGCACCGCGAACCCTGCCTGCGAGAACTGGTCTGCCGCCAGGCGCATCGCGCCGTTGATGCCGAAAATCTCAGGCAGCAGCACGATGCCGGGCCGGGCCTGACCAGGCTGCGCAGTGATGTAGCCATCCATGGGGCCGTGCGAGGTGTCGATGGAATAATTGAAATTAGTCATGTCTTGCGGGTGTAGAAATTGATCTTGTCGTGGTCGGGCTGTACGCCCAGGCCGATGCCGCCCGGTACCACAACCTCAAAGTCGCGGTATCGTGTGGGCTCAGTGGCCAGGTCATCGGCCAGCAGGAGCGGGCCGATGAGTTCGCAGTCCCAGTCTAGCGCCGGCAGCGCGCTGAACAGTTGCAGGGCGGCGGCCGTGCCTAGGGAACTTTCCAGCGCCATACCGCCATAGATGGGAATGCCGGCGGCCTCGGCCACCGCAGCAGCCTTGTAGGCGCGACGAATGCCGCCGCCCTTGCCGATCTTCACTCCGTACAGTCCGGTGGCGCCCGACTTGAAGGAGGCGTATGCATCGTGGAAATCCCACAAACCTTCATCGGCCACCACCGCCATCCGTAGGCGCAACGACAGCGCCGCCATGCCGTCACGGTTCCAGTGAGGCAGCGGCTGCTCGACCATGGCGATGCCTGCGTCTTCGAACTGCGGCAGGTAGCGCGCGCATGTCGCTATATCCCAAGCTTGGTTCAGGTCGACCGTCACAACCGCGTGCGCAGCGATATCATGGATCGCCCGCGCAGTACGCATGACTCTACGAGATTCAGTCTCAGGACCTTCGAACCCCATCTTGATCTTGAACGTCTTATGGCGGCGCTCCTGCAGCATGCGGGCCGCATCGTCGATGTCTGCGGCCGCGTCGCCCGAGACCAATGCCCACAGCACGGGCATGGAACCGCGCACCTGGCCGCCGTAAAGCGCGCTGACGGGAATCCCCAGCAGGCGCCCCACGGCGTCGTGCACGGCCACGTCTACGGCCGCCTTGGCGAAGTGGTTGCCGGCCGCCGCCCGGTCCATGGTCTTGAGCACCTGCTCATGGGCGAACACGTTTACACCCCGCAGCGCCGGCGCCAAGTAGCGGTCGATCACACACTTGATTGTTTCGCAGGATTCGCCGCCCCAGAAGGCGGTGCCTGCGGGCGTGCCACCTTCTCCGTGTGCGACTGCGCCGCCCGAAGTGCGCAGCGTCAGGAACACTAGCGACTGCTGAGCATGCGAGGCATTGGAGTGATTGTGGGTCTTTTTCAGCGGGACATCGACGATGCGTGTTTCGATGGCCTCAATAGTTTCGTTCTGCGGCACGCGAGAATTCATCACAGGTAGGTAGAGTGGTCTGGGCGCAGGCCTGACCATGCATTGGTCAGCAACCTGCGGATGAGGCCTGCGTCTAGAGGGCGAGGGTTGGCATAGGGCTTGGACATGACCAGATCGGTAACCTTGTCGATGTCTGATTCCCGCATGCCGATGTCGCGCAGCGCAACCGGCACATCACAGCTGCTGGCGATATCGTGGATGCGTCCAGCAATGCCACCGCCGCCCATGGCGCGCTTGATGACATCCACAGCATCGCGCACACTGGGCGCGTTGTAGGCGATTGCGTGCGGCAGCACGATGGTGTGCGTCTCGGCGTGTGGCAGGTTAAGCGCGCCGCCGAGCGTGTGACACAGTTTGTGATGCAAGCCCATGGAGGTGGACGCAAGGCACATGGCGCTCATCCAGGAGCCGTACAGTGCCTGACCGCGCACTTCAGGATCGGCCGCGCCTGTGCGCAGCGCCGGCAGGCTGCGATATAGAGCGGCGATACCGGCTTCAGCCATCTGGGCGACCACCGGGTTGGTGTCGCTGGCATAAAGCGCCTCCACGGCATGTGCCATGGCATTAATGCCGCTGGCGACCGACATGGCCAGTGGCAGCGAGTAAGTCAGTTCGACGTCGTAGATGACGGTTTCGGGCAGGACCCTGGGGCTGCGCTGCGTCGTTTTTATGCCGCTTTCGGTCTGCCCGAGTATGGGCGTCATCTCCGAGCCTGCGTAGGTGGTGGGAATTACCAGTTGGGGCAGGTCAGTATGCAGCGCGATGGCCTTGGACAGGCCGATGGCCGAACCGCCCCCAATTGCGACGATTCCGTCCACGCCCAGCCTAGCAACCTCCGTCAGCGCTTCCTGCGTGAGCTCGGTGGGCGTGTGCATGGCCGCGCGCGTGAAAGCGCCGGCGCAAGCGCCGCCCAGCTGCTCGCGCAGGAGTTGCGCGTGGGCGGCCTGGGGCGCGCTGGCAACAACCATCGCTCGGCGGCAACCCAGCTTGTCCAGCTCGCTGCCCAATTCCGAGATAGTCCCGCGGCCAAAGCGCACGCGCGACGGGAGGCTTTGGTAGGTGAAGTTCAGCATGGTTGCAGCTTTCAGGCCACCGAGCTCGCGTAGAGCGGGCTGTCGTCCGTCGGGATGTTGAACTGACCGTCGAACACAGCCTTGATCCAGGGCTGAATGGTGACAAAGGCACGCAGTCCCGCCTTGGTGAAGGGGTCGTTGTCTACGAAGGCACGAGCTTCCTCCATGCTGGCGACTGAGATCACATAGCTGCCGCCCTTGACAGCCTTGCCGTCGTCGGTAAATGTCGCGCCGGCAGCCAGCACTTGGGAGGAGCGCGCCTCCATGTATTTGCGGTGCTCAGACACCACGGCCTGGCGCCTGGCGGCGGTGCCAGGCAGATCTTGGAAAAAAATCGCTACGTACATTAGACAGTCTCCTTCTTCTTGCGTGTCTTGCTGAGGGTGGATGTTTCTGCGGGCACATTGCCCGCCGTCGTGGATTCGGGGATCGACTCGGCCAGCACCTTGAGCAGGGCGCGCAGCGCGCCCATTTCGACTTCTCCCATGCTCTGGGCCCATTCGGCCTCGATCGCCAAGCCGATCTCTATCGCGCGCGACTGCATCTGCATGCCGCGGGCGGACAGGCGCACTAGTGTAGTGTTGCATTCTGTTTGGAACTTAATCGGCTATTGGCGCGGATGACCTTTTGCAGGATGTCGCGAGCGTTCTTGGTCCAGATGAACGGCTTGGGGTTGGTGTTGTGATGCGCGATGTACTCATCGATGGCCGAGACGAGTTCGGGCACGCTGGTGAACACCCCGCGGCGTAGCCGGTTCTCGGAGATGTCGCGAAAGAAGCGCTCGACCATGTTCAGCCACGATGCCGAGGTTGGCGTGAAGTGCATGTTGAATCTGGGGTGCTTGGCCCGCCGGTCCGTCGCGCTCTGCGCGGCTTCCAGGTAGCCGGCTCCCAGCAGCGAATCGACCAAGAAGCCCATGCTTTGCTTGGCCATGCCAGCGCGCCGGGCCAGATCAGACACGGAGGCGCCGGCCAGCGGCAGGTGCCTGAACACAGCGCCATGCGCTTCACGAACGTCGGGATAGCTGACGGCCAGCGCCGTGTAGACGCGCGCTGCCAGTGCTTCGAACGGCGTGCGTAGCAAAGTGCCAAGCGTGCCGGCCAAGGCGCCCATGGTGGCATCTGGTTTGGCGGGCTTCCAGGGCGAATAGGTTTCGGTGGACTTTTTCATAATTTTCCGTGAATCAATATGGACATATTATCTGCCTAAAAGAAGTGATGTCAAGTTCATTTGACCTGCCCCCTTTTGCCGTGCCATTCATAACGAGGAAGTCCGGGGTTGCAAGATTAGTTGATCTCGATCTCGGTGGTCGTTGAGTTGGCTCGAGCTGCATCGCCAGCGCGCTGGCGATGCAGCTCGGCGAACTTCGCCGGTGGCATTCGCCCACAGCTGCTGTGCGGCCTGACCTCGTTGTAGTCCTGCCTCCAGACGGCAATGGCCGACCGGGCCTGCTGCAGCGTCTTGAACCACTGTTCGTTCAGGCATTCGTCCCTGAACTTGCCGTTGAAGCTCTCGATGTAGCCGTTCTGCATGGGCCGTCCCGGCTCGATCAGGATGTGGCGAATGCCGTGGGTCTGCGCCCAGCCCATGAAGGCCCGGCTGGTGAACTCCGGGCCGTTGTCGGTGCGCACGGCCAGCGGGTAGCCCCTGAAGACGGCGGCCCGGTCGAGCAGCCGCGTGACGTACTGGCCCGAGATGCCCCAGTCCACCGTGATGCTCACGCACTCGTGGCTGAAGTCATCAGCGACCGTCAAGCACTTGATGCGCCGTCCCGTGCTCAGGCTGTCGCTGACGAAGTCCATGCTCCACACCTCATTGACCGTCGTGGCCAGTTGCAGCGGCACGCGTTCGTTGGCGGGGCGTTTGACCTTCTTGCGCTTGCGCACCGCCAGATTGGCGGCGCTGTACAGGCGGTAGACGCGCTTGTGGTTCACACCCGGGAAGTGCGGGCGCAGCATGTCATGGATGCGCCGATAGCCGAAGCGTCGGCGTGCATGTGCGATCTCGACGATCTTGCTGCTGAGCTCTTTCGTCATGGCATCGGCCTCAGGTGGATGGCGGTAGCTGTCGCGGGAGAGCCCCACAAGCCCGCAGGCGCGCCGCTCGCTCAGATCGCATCGCTCGATCATGGTGGCAACGGCCGCACGCTTGGCCTGTGGGGCTAGCGCTTTACCCCGAAGGCGGTGTTCAGTGCGTGGATGTCCAAGTGCGCCTCGGCCAACAGCTTCTTGAGCTTGTTGTTCTCCGCCTCCAGCTCACGCAGCCGCCGGGCGTCGGGCACGTCCATGCCGCCGTACTTGGCGCGCCATTTGTAGAAGGTCGCGTCGCTGAAGCCGCCTTTGCGGCACAGATCCTTGATCGGCAAACCGGCCTCGGCCTGTTTGATGAAACCGATGATCTGCTCCTCGGTAAATCTGCTCTTTCTCATGTCCGTCATTCTCCAAGTTGACGGACTTCGCTGCCACTACGTTGGTACGGCTGGAAGGGGGCAGGTCACATTATTCGGGTTATTACTGACGAAATACCAATTCACAAAGACAAAAAGACTGTCTAATATAGCCAGACATTCTGTCTAAAACTATGATCAAACTGCACACATGGACAACGCCCAACGGGCGAAAGGTATCGATCGCGCTGGAAGAGCTGGGGCTGGAGTACGAAGTCGTGCCGGTGGACCTGTCAAAGGACGAGCAGCTTTCACCCGCATTCCTGCAGCTCAATCCCAACAACAAGATTCCCGTGATCGAGGACAGTCAGGGCCCCGGCGGGCGGCCGCTGGTGCTGTTCGAGTCGGGCGCGATCCTGATCTACTTGGCGGAGAAGACTGGCAAGCTGCTCCCTGCCAGTGCCCAGGATCGCTACCTGGCACTGCAGTGGCTTATGTTCCAGATGGGTGGGGTCGGTCCCATGTTCGGCCAGACCCATCACTTCCGCCGCTTTGCATCGGGTGAAGCTTATCCTCTCAAGCGCTTCTCGAATGAGACGCATCGCCTCTACCGAGTGCTAGAGGGGCAGCTGCGGACCCACCGCTACCTGGCGGGCAGCGAATACGGCATTGCCGACATCGCCATCTATCCCTGGGTGGACCGCTTCGAACTGCACGACATCTCATGGGACAGTCTGCCCAGCGTTAAGCGCTGGTTCGACGAGGTGGGCGCACGGCCTGCCGTGCAGCGCGGCATGAGCATTCCCCACACCAGGAGGCCCGCATGAAAGTTCTCGGCCGGTTGAGTTCGCACAATGTGCAGAAGGTGATGTGGTGCGCAGCGGAACTCGGCATTGCCGTGGAGCGCACCGACGTAGGCGGCAAGTTTGGAGGCAACAAGGAAGACGCTTATCTGCGGCTCAATCCCAACGGCGTAGTGCCGACCCTGCTGGATGATGGCGTGGTTGTCTGGGAATCCAACACCATCCTGAGATATCTGTGCAATACGCATCCCACGAGCCTGTATCCCGCCGGTGCCGCGCAGAGATCTGAGGTCGAGCGCTGGATGGACTGGCAGCTGACAACCCTGGTGGCCGGCATGGTCCCGCTGTTCCAGTCGATCGTGCGCACACCTAAGGAGCAGCACCAGTCAGAGCTGATTGCGCGCCACCGGACCACGTCTGCGACCGCGATGCGGATCATTGAATCGGCTCTCGCGCAAAGGCAGTACCTGGCAGGCGATGAATTCACGCTGGCAGACATCTGCATTGGGCCTTCGGTGTACCGCTGGTTCGAGCTGCCTATCGAACGTGAGGACCTTCCTGCGCTCGCTCGCTGGTACGAGGCCGCCAGGGCCAGGCCGGCTTTCCGCGAACAAGTCATGGTGGGCCTCTCGTGAACTTGCGCCCAACTCACGTTCAACACTTCTGATCCCATCACATGAAAACTAATCGAATCCACCTGCTGCTGATCACCGCGTTCCTAGCCTCGGCGCAACTCGCAGCCGCGCAAACCTATCCGGACAAGCCGGTGCGCATCATCGTGCCCTTCGCCACGGGAACCGCCGGCGACACGATCTCGCGCCTGCTGGCCGACAGCATGTCCGGAAGCCTCAAGCAGCCTTTCATCGTGGAAAACCGCCCTGGCGCGGGCGGCAACGTCGGCAGTCAAGCAGCCGCGCGCAG
Source organism: Sphingobium lactosutens DS20 (assembly GCF_000445105.1). Taxonomy (GTDB): domain Bacteria; phylum Pseudomonadota; class Alphaproteobacteria; order Sphingomonadales; family Sphingomonadaceae; genus Sphingobium; species Sphingobium lactosutens. The sequence continues at coordinate 70,720 of NZ_ATDP01000087.1, forward strand.
CCCGGCCGACGGCTACACGATCCTAATGGCCGCAACACCCAACTTCGCGATCAACCAGACGCTATACAGCAAGGCGGCCGTGGGCTTCGATGCCGATGCAGACTTCAGGCCGCTGGGTTTGGCTATGTCCGCGCCCAATCTGATCGTGGCCAACAATGCGGTGCCATTCAAAGATTTCGCAGGCATGCTGGCCTACGCGCGAAAGAATCCTGGCCACCTGTCCTTCGGCTCCTACGCAGCCGGCAGCACCGGGCACCTAGCTGGCGCGATGATCAACGCGCAGGCGGGCATCGACCTGCTGCACATCGCCGCCAAGGATCCGCTGACTATGGTTGCCGGCGAACATATCCAGCTGGCGCTGGTCACCCCGACCGCCACGCTACCGCTGGTGCGCGCGGGACGTCTCAAGGCCCTAGCCGTGACCTCGACCAGGCGCCTGTCCAGCGCGCAGGACATCCCCACTGTCAGCGAGTCCGGCTTGACCGGCTTCGAGGCGACTGCTTGGTACGGCTATGTGGTGCCCAAGCGCACGCCCGATGCCATCGCACGCGTGCTGGAGACAGAGCTTGAGCGCGCGATCAATTCGCCCAGGGCCAAAGAGTTCGCCAGAACTTCGGGCAACGAGATCACATGGATGAACGCCGCCACCTTCGGCGCCTACGTCAAGCAGGAGCGTGCGAAGTGGGGCGACGCTGTACGCCGCTCAGGCGCGCAGCCCGACTAGGCTCCCATGCACACCCTTTACTACAGCCCGGGCGCCTGCTCGCTTGCATCGCACATCGCGCTGGCGGAATCGGGGCTGGCATACCGATTAACGGAAATCAACACCAAAAACGGTGACAACCGAACGCCCGACTACCTGCGCATCAATCGCTGGGGCAAGGTGCCCGCACTCCTGCTGGCCACGGGTGAAGTGATTACCGAGGGGCCCGCGATTCTGACGCACATCGCCGACTCCGCGCGTGGACGCGCACTGCTGCCGGAGCCGGGTACGGTGGCGCGCGCCAGGGCCATGGAATGGCTGGCCTTTTTGTCCAGCACTGTGCATCCGGCCTTTCGCAACATGTTCCGTGCTGAGCGCGTTGCCGGCGATTCGCCACAGGCTATAGATAGTGTGCGGGAGCATGGCATCGCCGCGCTCGGCGCAGCGCTGGAGGAGGCCGACCACCGTATCGGTGCATCGGACTTTTTGATCGGCGATGACTTCACCGTCTGTGACGGTTACCTCACTGTGTTCTACCTGTGGAGCCTGCGTGTGCCGCTGAAAGAACGGTTGCCTGCCGTCCCCAAATACGCTGCGGTCGCCCAGCAGGTTCTGTTGCGTCCTGCGGTCCAGGGCGTGTTGGCACTGGAGCGCATCAAGCCGTGACGAAGGATGTCTATGACTTTGACCTGTTCGTCATCGGAGCGGGCTCTGGCGGTGTCCGGGCCGCGCGCATGGCGGCGCAGCGCGGCGTGCGCGTGTGCGTGGCTGAAGCCGCTGCGCTAGGCGGCACATGCGTTAATGTCGGCTGCATCCCGAAGAAGCTTTATAGCTACGCTGCGCACTACGCCGATGCGTTCGAGGAGGCGCGTGGCTTTGGCTGGGTTACCGGCGCGCCGGTGCTGGACTGGGAGCGCCTGAAGGCTCGGCGCGCAGCTGAAGTCCTGCGTCTCAACGGCGTCTACCAGGGCCTGTTGGAAGGCGCGGGCGTGACGATCGTGCAGGGCTGGGCATCGCTGCTGGACGAGCACGCGGTCCAGGTGCAGACGCAGGGCGGTCGCCGCACCTTCACTGCACATCACATTCTTCTCGCCACGGGCGGCACACCCAGCGTGCCCGATATTCCCGGCAGCGAATACGCCGTCAGCTCCGACGCTATGTTTGATCTCGCGCGGTTCCCAAAACGCTTGGTGGTGGTGGGTGGCGGCTATATCGCCTGCGAGTTCGCTTCGATTTTCAACGGCTTGGGTGCGCGGGTGACGCAGCTGTGCCGCGGACCGCAGTTGCTGCGCGGCTTCGACGATGAGATCAGGGAGTTCATCGCGCAAGAAATGAGCAAGGCCGGCATAAATGTCCGGCGGGACACCCAGCTTAGCTCGATTTCCAGCACGACCGACGGGCTGGAGCTCACGCTTGCCGATGGAGGTAGGCTGCGGGCCGACACCGTGCTGTTCGCTACAGGCCGCGTGCCTAACGTCACCGGCTTGGGCCTGGAGGCACTTGGGGTCGCCCGGGGTAGGGACGGCGCGATCCTAGTCGATGAGGGCTACCGCAGCAGCCTTCACTCGGTGTACGCCCTGGGCGACGTAACCGCGCGGGTGCAACTTACACCCGTGGCGCTGGGCGAAGCGATGGTGCTGGTGGACCGGCTCTTCGGACCGGCACAACGCTTCATGAGCTACGACTATATTCCCACCGCTGTGTTTACGCATCCGAATATCGGAACTGTGGGGTTTGGCGAGGCGCAGGCGCGCGAGAAATTTGGCAGGGTCACGGTGTACCGCAACTCTTTTAAACCGCTCAAACACACCCTATCGGACAGCACCGAGCGCGCCATGGTCAAGCTGGTGGTCGATACGGCTAGCGACCGGGTCGTGGGCCTGCACATGGTGGGACCAGATGCGGGCGAGATCGTGCAGGGATTCGCGGTGGCAATGAAGGCCGGAGCTACGAAAGCCACTTTCGATAGTACTGTGGGTATCCATCCGACATTGGCGGAGGAGTTCGTGACATTGCGGCAGCCAGTCGCATGACCTGCATGTATTTTGTGGATATATTTTTTCGAATTTCATGAACCACGCCTACATCTGCGACGCCATTCGCACCCCTTTCGGCCGCTACGGCGGAGCCCTGTCCTCAGTCCGCACGGACGACCTCGGCGCGATTCCCATCAAGGCATTGATGAAGCGCAACGCCAAGGTAGATTGGGAGGCTGTGACCGACGTGCTCTACGGCTGCGCTAATCAGGCCGGCGAGGACAACCGTAACGTTGCCCACATGTCCGCGTTGCTGGCAGGGCTGCCCATTGCAGTCTCTGGTGCAACCATCAACCGCCTGTGCGGCTCGGGCCTGGATGCCCTGGGCACCGCGGCGCGCGCCATCCGCGCCGGCGAAGCCACTCTCATGATTGCCGGCGGCGTCGAGAGCATGAGCCGCGCGCCGTTCGTCATGCCCAAGGCCGACAGCGCCTTTTCGCGTGCCAATGCCGTCTACGACACGACCATCGGCTGGCGCTTTGTCAACAAGCTGATGAAAGAGATGTACGGCGTGGACTCGATGCCCGAGACCGCCGAGAACGTGGCCGTGGATTACAAGATCGAGCGAGAGGCGCAGGACCGCATGGCGCTGGCCTCGCAGCTCAAGGCCGTGGCTGCGCAGAAATCGGGTTTCCTCGACACCGAGATCACGCCCGTCACCATCCCGCAGAAAAAGGGAGACTTCATTGTCGTCAACAAGGACGAGCATCCGCGCGAAACCAGCCTGGAGACACTTGCCAAACTCAAGGGAGTCGTTCGCCCCGACGGCAGCGTGACAGCAGGTAATGCCAGCGGAGTCAACGACGGCGCCTGCGCACTGCTGCTGGCCAACGAGAAGACGGCCGTGAGGAACGGCCTCACGCCGCGCGCCCGCGTAGTTGGCATGGCTACCGCCGGCGTCGCGCCGCGCGTGATGGGCATTGGCCCCGCGCCGGCCACGCAGAAGGTGCTGGCCCTCACGGGCCTTACGCTGGACCAGATCAACGTGATCGAACTCAATGAAGCCTTTGCCGCGCAGGGCCTGGCTGTGCTGCGCATGCTAGGCCTGAAGGACGACGACTCGCGCGTCAATGCTAATGGGGGCGCCATCGCCCTGGGCCACCCGCTGGGCGCATCCGGCGCTCGCCTTGCTACCACTGCCGTCAACCAGCTGCACAATAGCGGCGGACGCTACGCGCTGTGCACCATGTGCGTCGGTGTAGGACAGGGCATCGCCTTGATTCTGGAAAAAGTCTGATGAATACGGGTAACAAGCATTTTTTCGCGGAATGCCTTTGATGCCTACCCAATTCGGACCTATCTGTAATCTTCAATTGACAGCACGCGAGATCGAAGCGCGACATCCAGCAGACGGCTTTGTTCGGAAAACTTTCGGCGTGTGTGCGCGTGATGAACGGGGCTCTGAAAAACCCTTAGGGAGTGCGATGCTCGTGCTGTCGCCACGTATAGCAGCCGGCGCTCTTCGTCGAGCTTATCTTGCTGTTTACCTTTATCCATAGGCTTTAGCGCGTGATATATGGGAAGGAGGCCATCGATCACGCCTACCAAGAAGACATACTGCCACTCGCGACCCTTCGCCTTGTTGATCGTGGACGTCATGACGGGCGTCTGAGACTCGTTGGTGCGAATAGCTGTGGCTAATGCCGAAGCACTTTCAAACTGCCTGCACAACGGAACCCAGCGGTTGGCCTCATGCAGGATTGCTCTGCGCACATCTTTGTCCACAAATAGGGCTGTGTAGACTCGTGCGCAACCTGCGAACACGCCTTCAAGCGCGCCGGGTCTGATTTCTCTGGTCAGCTTTTTGAAGGCCAAGTTCAACGCGCTTGCGTCTAGCTCAAGCTGACCTAGCTTGATGTTCAATTCCTTCAATGTGAGTGGCTTGATGTCTCGCTGTATGACCTTGTGCGCCATGTACGCAATCGTCATTGCGTGTTGGGCTGGCACATGATCACCTATCCTTTCGGTGCGAACGGCTCGCGCCAGTAACGCTGCGCGGAAAGGCCTGAGAATCGCTTTAGTGCGCGCCAGTATCGCGATGTCGCCTGCATTCTCCTGTTGTTCAAGGAGGCTGACAACCTCGCCCGCCACGCGCTTGACCTGGTTTCGCAGATTGCTATCCAAGATGAGTGCGGGCCGTGGGCCACGCTTCGTGGTCTCGATCTTTGCTGGTTGTATTGACTTCGAAGAAACTGCACAGGCCAACGCCGCGTTTTGCCGCGTTAAGCGATGCGAGTAGCCCATCACCTTGGTGCGCACACCTGAGAGCAAATCGCTAATGGGCGTGTATTTGGAGCCCGCGAAGGCATATAGGTTCTGCATTGGATCACCCACAACCAAAATATTTGGGATGCGTTTCGCCAGTGCCGCGATAAGTGCCGACTGCTTGGGACTGCAGTCTTGATATTCATCCACCAACAAGTGCTGGTATTCCTTCCAGGGCTGGGGCAGCCTGGTAGCTACTCGGATCGCGTCTGCGACCATGCGTTTGAACATTTTCTCTGCGCCACCCTTGCCGACTCGGACTGTCTTGGCGATTAGCTCCAATGCAACAGAATGAACCGTGCGAATGGCAACACAGCGCGACACGTCTGCGCCCAAAATGGTGTTGAATTTCGTTCGTAGCTCCTCTATCGAGGCGTTTGCGAAGCTCAAAACCAGGATTTGTTCTGGTTTGACGTTTCTGGACTCGATAAGGTATTGCACGCGCCTTGTGAGCATCGTGGTTTTGCCGGCGCCAGGAACAGCGATCATTTCTAGTCGCTTTGCTTTTGAACGAATAACTTCCCGAAATGAGTCGCTTTCAAAATTAATCTTGTCGCTGCGCTGGTTACGCACACTGGTCTTTCAGCGCTCCTCCGACCTTCGCCTCGGAATGTGCGCTTCGTGCGCGCTTTCGGTGTGCCGCGTCGGAAGCATGGGAGGCCCGCCCTGCCAGCATGCGTCCTTGCTCTGTCTTGCCAGGAAGGCGCAACATCCGCACTGAGGTGTTCCAAAAGCTTTCGTGATCGAAGTCGATCAAATCTTCAAGGCAGGAAACCCCTGCGGCGCGCACCGCACCGAATCCGGCGAACCGCCACTCGATGTGTAGGCAATTCGACCCCATGATCGGTGAGGCAAGCTTACTTGGCCTGTCCGCGTATAGGGCGAGGCACTTTGGCCGCTTCGTCTTTTTGTCGGTGAGCCACGCTATTTCAAAAGCACGCGAAAAATAGAATGTGCTACCGCATTTGACTACCTCTTGGCGCTGATGCGGTACTTGAGCGCTGGCCAGAAACTCAAGCTGAAGGCTGATAGCGTCTTCACGAGTAGGCGTTGGGATGTCGTAAGCTAACTCCAGGTAGTTGATCATCAACGGAATTTCGCGACCGACCATGCGTAGCAGCAGCCGCCAGAACGCCGCGACGGATAGGAAATTCAACCGCATGAGGCCAAGTATGGCACGAGTTTTGGGCCTCGAAACACGTTCGGCCAAGGAAGGTTGAGCGCTCGCTTGCCGCTCAATGGCAAGAGCTTGGGAGGCAGTATGCATTTGGGCCTGGCGCGCGCGCAGCTGCTTCCCCGCAGCGATGGATACCGCCGCTTCACTGGGTCACCAATTGACGCGCTGGTCTACCTCGTCGGGTTGAGCTGCCAGATCCCAATCCGGCTCGCCTTGCGCACCATCATCCACCGGCGCGTCGCAGCCCTCCCACAGCGGTGGCCCGCGTGCCGGGGTGATGTGCGGGGGGGCAGACTCCACCCCGATGTGGTTCAGGATGTGGCGGATTTCGGCGCTGTGGGTGATGAAGGCAATGATGCGCATCTGCCCACCGCACATGGGGCACAGCAGCGGAAATGCCTCGTAGATGCGGGCAATCAGCACCGCCCACAAGTAATGCGCCGCTCGCTTCGGGCGTGCTTCAGGTTCGGGTGTGGGTGTGGCCGCGTTGCCCGGCGCCGCCACCCCAGGTACGCCCGCGCCAGGTTGTGCAGTCTCCACCGTGGCTGGTTGCGACGCAGCAGGCTGAGCCAGCGCCGTTACCGCCGCTCTCAGCGGCGAGTTTGGTGCCAGCACACCAAAGTAGCGGTGCCGGTGGGTGCGTGGCGGTGGCACCAGCGCGGCGATGCGGTCGATCAGTTCCAGCGGTGTGAGGTGCAGCTCATCTGCCTTGGCACCACGCTTGTCACTGGTGGGCTCGCTGCGCTGTTTGGCACAGCGGTACACCAGTTTACCTGCAACCAAAGCCATGCCCAAGGAAATGCTGCCGGTGGTGAACAAGCCCCTGATCCAATACGGGGTCGAAGAGGCACTGGCCGCGGGCCTGACCGAAATCGCGATGGTGACCGGACGCGGCAAGCGCTCGCTGGAAGACCACTTCGATATCAGCTATGAGCTCGAGCACCAGATTCGCAACACCGACAAGGAGAAGTATCTGGTCGGCATCCGCCGCCTGATCGACGAGTGCACGTTCTCCTACACCCGCCAGATCGAGATGAAGGGACTCGGCCACGCGATCCTCAGCGGCCGTCCGCTGATCGGTGACGAGCCGTTCGCCGTGGTGCTGGCGGACGACCTGTGCATCAACCTCGATGGCGATCCGGTCCTGGCGCAGATGGTCAAGCTGTACAACCAGTTCCGTTGCTCGATCGTGGCGATCCAGGAAGTGCCGCCGGAAGAAACCAGCAAGTACGGTGTGATCGCCGGCGAAATGATCCGCGACGACATCTTCCGCGTCAGCCACATGGTCGAGAAGCCCAAGCCCGAAGATGCGCCATCCAACCTGGCGATCATCGGCCGCTATATTCTGACGCCGGACATCTTCGAGCTGATCGAGCAGACCGAGCCGGGCAAGGGTGGCGAGATCCAGATCACCGACGCACTGATGAAGCAGGCGCAGGACGGCTGCGTGCTGGCCTACAAATTCAAGGGCCAGCGTTTCGATTGCGGTAGCGCCGAGGGTTATATCGCGGCGACCAACTTCTGCTACGAACACTTCTACCTGACCGGCAAGGCGTACTGATCACAGAACGCAGTGCTGGATGAAATGGGCCACCCTCGGGTGGCTCATTTCGTTTCAGGGGGCTGGCATTTCCTGCGCGCCGGGGCCGAGCGGCTGGCCGTAGCTGAATTCCACATAGTTGCCCGCAGGATCGCGCAGGCCGCAGTAATAGCCGACCGGATAGGGTTCGTCGCGCGGCTCCCAGATCAGACAACCGGCCGCACGCGCCTCGTCGGCAATCGCATCGACCGCGGCGCGGCTGTCCAGGGCAAAGCCGAAATGGCTGTAGTCGTCGCTGGCCAATGCGCGGTCGTGCCCACCCGGCATGATCACGAAGATGAACTCGCGTTCCTTTCCGGGCTCGGCCATCCAGACGATGCGCGAGCCCTTGCCCGCGCGTTGGTGGAATACCTGCATGCCACAGAAGCGTGAGTAGAAATCGATGCAGGCATCCAGATCCGGCACATGCAGGGCGATGTGGGTAAGGGTAGGGGGCATGCGTCACTCCTCCGCTGATGGGTGCGCGATGGCTGGGGTATGCTGTCCCGCTCTAGAAGGAGACAACATCTCATGGCTTACGACTTCGATCTATTCGTCATCGGCGCCGGTTCCGGCGGTGTGCGCGCAGCGCGCTTCGCGGCGGGCTTCGGCGCACGGGTTGCCGTGGCCGAGAGCCGCTATCTGGGGGGCACCTGCGTCAACGTCGGCTGCGTGCCGAAGAAACTGCTGGTCTACGGTGCGCACTACGCCGAAGACATTGCCCAGGCACAGGGCTACGGCTGGACCGTCGAGGGCGCGAGCTTCGACTGGACATCGCTGATCGCCAACAAGAACCGCGAGATTCAGCGCCTCAACGGCATCTATCGCAACCTGCTGGTCGACAGCGGCGTGACCCTGCTGCAGGCGCATGCGCGCCTGGTCGACGCGCACACCGTCGAGGTGGACGGCAAACACTACAGTGCCGAACACATCCTGATCGCCACCGGCGGCTGGCCGCAGGTGCCGGACATTCCCGGACGCGAACACGCCATCACCTCTAACGAGGCGTTCTATCTGGAGGCGCTGCCGCGGCGCGTGCTGGTCGTCGGTGGCGGCTACATCGCGGTGGAGTTCGCCTCGATCTTCCACGGCTGCGGCGCGCAAACCTCGCTGCTGTATCGCGGCGAACTGTTCCTGCGCGGCTTCGACGGCTCGCTGCGCGATCATCTGAAGGACGAACTGATCAAGAAGGGCGTCGATCTGCAGTTCAATGCGGATATCGCCCGCATCGATCGGCAAACGGATGGCAGCCTGCTGGCGACGCTCAAGGACGGTCGGACGCTGGAAGCGGACTGCATCTTCTACGCGACCGGCCGCCGGCCGATGCTCGACGGACTGGGGCTCGACACGCTCGAGGTGGCGCTGGACGAGCGTGGCTTCATCGCCGTCGACGACGAATTCCGCACTTCGATTCCATCGATTCTTGCCATTGGCGACGTCATTGGCCGCGTGCAGCTGACGCCGGTCGCGCTCGCCGAAGGCATGGCAGTGGCGCGTCGCTTGTTCAAACCGGAAGATTATCGTCCGGTGGACTACAACTGCATTCCGACTGCGGTGTTCAGCCTGCCGAACATGGCAACCGTCGGCCTGACCGAAGAAGAGGCGCGCAAGCAGGGCCGCAAGGTCACCGTCTTCGAGAGCCGCTTCCGCCCGATGAAACTCACCATGACCGACAGCCTGGAACGCAGCCTGATGAAGCTGGTGGTCGATGCGGAAACCGATCGCGTGCTGGGTTGCCACATGGCCGGACCCGATGCCGGCGAAATCATGCAGGGGCTGGCGGTTGCCCTGAAGGCCGGTGCGACGAAGCGGGTATTCGACGAAACCGTGGGCATTCATCCCACGGCGGCGGAAGAGTTCGTCACCATGCGCACGCCTGCGTCGATCTGAGCGGGCGCAGCCACAGGAAAGGAGGGCGCCGATCTGGCGCCCGACCGACGATACTCGATCAGTGATGCATGTGCGGGTTGGCAGCCGGCGGCGCGGCCGGTGCTTCATCGAGAATATCGACATCGGTGGTGATTTGGCCGGCATGTTCAAACTCGAGCGTCAGCTCGAAGCGCTCGCCAGCCGCCAACGGTTGCTTCAGACCGAACAGCATCACGTGGTTGCCGCTGGGTTGAAAACGGACCGTTTCGCCAGCCGGAACGGCTACGGAATCCACCTGTTGCATGCGCATCATGTCGCCTTCGTGCACATGGGTGTGCAGCTCGGCTTTCTCCGCGCGCAACGTGTGCGCGGCGATCAGCCGATCATCCCGATCGCCCGCATTGTCCAGCACGAAATAAACCGCACCGTTAGCAGCGCTCGGCGGCATGGCACGCGACCAGCCCTGGCTTACCGAAACGGTGGCGGCCTGAGCTGGTGCAGATGATGAATGATGATGCTCCTGGGCGTTAGCAGCCAGGCAAAACGCACTCAGACAGCTCGCGGTCAATAGGCGAAGCAGCATGGAAAGACTCCCGGTGAAATGGACGCCGCAACATAACACGCACAGTTGCACGCCACGAAGCAGTGCAGCGGACAGCGTCATGGGCCGGCATCTAACGTTGATGAGGATCAAAGGGCGGAGGATGGCTAGCGGGTGGCTCAGTATCGTTGTGGGCTACCAAGGATTCCTGCAAGGTGACAGCATGGAGATAAATATCCTATATAACATAATATAGATTATGAGAACCGCCCGGTTACCACAGGTGCCCAGGCTTGGCGCCAACGCTAACGATGGGCTTGGGCACATACTCGGCCTGGGCGACGGTTTCACGCGGTACCGGCTGATCGCGCAACTGCTTGGACGCATCACGGTCAGGAATCGCCGGATCGAAGTAGCCGCGCTCAACCACCTGGGCACAGAACTGAAAATCGGTTTCCAGGCGCGTGCCTTGCTGCGTATAGCACTGGCAAACGGTCGGCGTGCCATTAGCAAATCCAGTTCGGCGCCCTCCTGGTCGAGTTCAGCAACGCGGCGCCTGAGCTGCCGCAGCTCAGCGACCAAACGGCCGTAGTCTTCCAGGACGTAGCAAACCGCATCCAGGTCGTGACCGCGAGCCGAGTAAAGCCGGGCATCACGGACAAGGCGTTCAGGGATGGGAAGCGGGATAGCGGCTCTCATAATCGGCCCTATGTTAACCAGCGCCCGGAGCTGCAAGCATTTTCCGGGCACCGCTCAACATAAGGCCATGTGCATTATGAGAACTCACAGATTGCAGCTGAGGGTAGGCACTGCCATCCGATGCGTTCTCTGCATCGCTTTGCATTCATCCGCTTTCGCTGCTCACGACTGCGCATCGCGGAACGCGGCGCGAAACTCGCTGGGTTTGAGACCGGACTGCTTGCGGAAGAACCGACTGAAGTAAGCCGCATCGGCAAAGCCCAGGTCACGGGCGATCTGCTGGATATCCAAACTGGTGTATGCCAGTTGCCGCTGCGCCTCGCGGACGATGCGTGCATTGACGATGGCGCTTGGCGATTCGCCGAATTGTTCGCGGCAGGCACGCCCCAGCGTGGCCACTGTGACGCCGAGCGCCTCCGCATAGCGTCCGAGCGACCACTGCTGACGATAATGCGTGTCGACCAGCTCGCGAAACCGCCCCAACATGGCCGAGACGGATAGGAAATTCAACCGCATGAGGCCAAGTATGGCACGCGTTTTGGGCCTCGAAACACGTTCGACACAAGCAGTTTGAGCGCTCGCTTGCCGCTCAATGGCAAGAGCTTGGGAGGCAGTATGCATTTGGGCCTGGCGCGCGCGCAGCTGCTTCCCCGCAGCGATGGATACCGCCGCTTCACTGGGTCACCAATTGACGCGCTGGTCTACCTCGTCGGGTTGAGCTGCCAGATCCCAATCCGGCTCGCCTTGCGCACCATCATCCACCGGCGCGTCGCAGCCCTCCCACAGCGGTGGCCCGCGTGCCGGGGTGATGTGCGGGGGGGCAGACTCCACCCCGATGTGGTTCAGGATGTGGCGGATTTCGGCGCTGTGGGTGATGAAGGCAATGATGCGCATCTGCCCACCGCACATGGGGCACAGCAGCGGAAATGCCTCGTAGATGCGGGCAATCAGCACCGCCCACAAGTAATGCGCCGCTCGCTTCGGGCGTGCTTCAGGTTCGGGTGTGGGTGTGGCCGCGTTGCCCGGCGCCGCCACCCCAGGTACGCCCGCGCCAGGTTGTGCAGTCTCCACCGTGGCTGGTTGCGACGCAGCAGGCTGAGCCAGCGCCGTTACCGCCGCTCTCAGCGGCGAGTTTGGTGCCAGCACACCAAAGTAGCGGTGCCGGTGGGTGCGTGGCGGTGGCACCAGCGCGGCGATGCGGTCGATCAGTTCCAGCGGTGTGAGGTGCAGCTCATCTGCCTTGGCACCACGCTTGTCACTGGTGGGCTCGCTGCGCTGTTTGGCACAGCGGTACACCAGTTTGCTTCCCTCTTTGCGTAGGCGCTCCATGGAAAACGGTGGACGCGCGCAATAGCGCAGCAGCCGCTCCAGCGCAGCGCGGTCGTGGGCTTCGATGCACACCCCCGCATCCACCGAGAAGCCGCTGTGTTTGTAGCCCAGCATGTCTTTGGCGTCAGCTGCGTGATGTCACGAAACCGCGAATCCGCCGGCACGACCAGAACGCTGGGGAGCGTCGCCGCGAGAACCACCGGAACGAAGTCGCGATCGGACTGGTACGGTACGCGAGGATAGAAGAACCGGTCCACCACCAGTCCCGTGGAGTTGATCAGAATGGTGTGTCCGTCAGACGGGGCCTTCGCGACGAGGTCGCTGCCGATGATGCCGCCCGAACCCGCGCGGTTATCCACCACAACCTGCTGCCCGATGCTCTCTGACATCTTTCGCGAAATGATGCGCGCGATCGCATCGACGGCTCCGCCCGGCGGGAAGGGAACCACCCACGTGATGGGACGCGATGGAAAGGCTTCGGGCCGTTGTGCCCTGGTTGAACCCGTCGTCATCGCGAGCGCGATGCCCGCAAGGACGCGCCGGCGGCCGATGTTCGCCAGGTGAGGGGGTTGCGAGACGGGCATCTCAGGCCGCCCGCGTGTAGTGCCGGACCTTGTCGTGGTCGAGGTCCACGCCGAGGCCGCTTCCAACAGGCAGGTGCACTTCGAAGTCCTTGATCTCAAGGTCCTGCTGGGTCAGACGGTCGCTGAGCACCCACGGGCCGATCAACTCGCACCCGTAGGGCAGGGAGGGCAATGTTGCGTAGACGTGCAGCGCCGCGGCCGTGCCGACCGTGGAGTCGAGCATGGTTCCACCATACGAGGAGATGCCCGCAGCTTCGGCAATTGCCGCCACCTTCAGCGTGTTCGCGATGCCGCCCATGTTGCAAAGCTTCAGGGAGAATGCATCCACCGCGCGGTCGCGTGCCAGTTCGAACGCGGACGACAGCGAGCTGAGGCTCTCGTCGGCGAGGATCGCCACGCCGTTTTGCTCCGTGAGGCGCCTGAGCGCACCGAAATTCGCTCTCGGCACGGGTTGCTCGACCAGTTCCACACCCGCTTCTTCGAGTCGCGGAATCCAGATCGATGCGGTCTGCTCATCCCATCCCTGGTTGACGTCGACGCGCACGGACGCTTTGTCGCCCACGGCCTTCACGATGCTGCGGATGTGCTCCAGATCCTGAGCCGGCGTGCGCGCGCCCAGCTTCACCTTGAAGCGGTTGTGTCGCCGTGCTTCGATCATTTCGAGGGCCGAGTCGATGTCCCGCGCGGTATCGCCGCTCGCGAGCGTCCATGCGATCGGGATGCTTTTCCTCATCGTCCCGCCGATGAGGTCCGCTATAGACAGGTTCAGCGCTCGCGCCTTCAGGTCGTGCAGCGCGATGTCGATGGCGGCCTTCGCGGACAGGTTGCCCGTGACAGCGCGGTCCATGAGAGCCCTTGCTTCGCTCAGGTTGGACGCATCTTTCCCGATCAGGAGTGGCGCCAAGTAATTGTCGATGATGACCTTGATGGTCTCCGCCGATTCGGAACCCCATGTCGGCCCACCGACACTTCCGCCTTCGCCGATGCCAACGAGCCCTCCCGCCGTCACTTGGACGATCACATAGCTCTGCTTGTGCACCGTGGTGAACGACATCTGCAACGGGCGACGTGTCGGGACGTCGACGATCGTTGTGCTGATGGCCTCGATCTTCATGCGTGCTCCCGGGGTCGTTCGATGACGAAGTCGATGGCCATCACCTGCGCGCCGCCCTCGGTCTTTGCCGGCACGACCAGGTCCGGTGCGACACCCTTGCAGCAGTCGCTGTCGACCCAGTCGCCGCCTTCGAAGTAGTACTGCGTGGTCAGCGGCACGAACCCGTCCTTGCGCACCTTGAAGTGCACGTGCGCGGGACGCCACGTATGGCTTCCCATCATTTCAAGCAGCACGCCGGTCGGTCCCTTGTTCGGGATCTGGTACGGGGCGGGCATGGTGGTGCGCACGGCGTACTTGCCCTGCGCATCGGCCACGACCTTGCCGCGGTACAAGTCGGTCGGGATCTGGTCATGAAAGCCGCTGTACTTGCCGTCGGGCGTGGAGTGCCACACGTCGATCACGGCTCCCGCGGCTGGCGCGCCATCGTCCGTGCGCACGGCGCCGCGGATCACGAGCGGGTGATGCGAGTCATCCTCGTAGGTCTTCAGGGCGCCGGCGACCACCGGGGCGCCTTCCAGGAAATACGGGCCCTGCATCCCGGGCGTGGATCCGCGCGTGGCCTGGGCTTTGAGGTCGACGATCGTGTGGTTGAAGAACACGTCCAGCAGGAGATCCATTTCCTTGGCCTCGGCCAGTTTCATCATGTAGCCGACGCCCGCGCGCCACTCTTCTTCCGTCACGCGTTGCTCCGTGAGGGTCTTCTGGATCGCATCCACCAATGCGGACGCAACCTGCTTCACTCGTTCGTTCATCCCGGTCTCCTTTGTCGGTTTGCCCGGTCCGGATTGACGCGGGACGAGTGAATGCTAGGCAGCGCCGGCCATGCCGTCCAATACCAAATTAGTCAGCCATCGTTACGGTTTGCGTAATATAGGCACATCACCAACTCGGAAAGCGCGCCATGGAATTCCGGCAGCTCAAGTATTTCATCGCCGTCGCGGAAGCAGGGAACATGGCTGCAGCAGCCAAGCGCCTGCACGTCTCACAGCCCCCCATCACGCGGCAGATGCAAGCCCTGGAAGCGGACTTGGGCGTCGTGCTTCTGGAGCGAAGCCACCGCGGGATCGAACTCACCGCCGCAGGTCACGCTTTCCTGGAGGATGCGCGCCGCATCCTGGAGTTGGCAGGCCGTTCGGGTGATCGCTCCCGCGCCGCCGCGCGGGGCGACGTGGGCGAGTTGAGCGTGGCGTATTTCGGAACGCCCATCTACCGCAGCCTGCCCCTTTTGCTGCGCGCTTTCCTTACGTCCACGCCTACGGCGACGGTATCCCTCACGCACATGACCAAGGACGAGCAGGTGGAGGGCCTGCTCGCGGGGACCATCCACGTGGGCTTCAGCCGCTTCTTTCCCCGGCATCCCGGGATCGAGATCGTCAACATCGCGCAAGAGGATCTCTACCTCGCGGTGCACCGCTCCCAGTCGGGGAAGTTCGGCAAGACCTGCAAGCTCGCGGACCTGCGCGCGGTGGAACTCACACTGTTTCCGCGCGGCGGCCGGCCGAGCTTCGCCGATGAGGTGATCGGCCTGTTCAAGCACGCGGGTATCGAGCCCCGCATCGCCCGAGTCGTGGAGGACGCCACGGCCGCGCTCGCCCTGACCATGGCCGGTGCGGCGTCGAGCATCGTCCCTGCGTCTGTCGCAGCGATCCGTTGGCCGGATATCGCGTTCGCGCGGATCGTCGGGACACGGGTCAAGGTGCCCATCAGCTGCACCTTCCGCAAGGAGAAACAGCCGCCCATCCTGGCAAGGTTCGTGGAACACGTGCGGCGATCCGCGAAGGACTGAGGCAAATGGTTATTCGCTCAACCACGTTTGAGTTCGCAAGGTCCGATCGTCACGCTGGACAGGGATCGCGTTGCGGTCGCAAGCTACGAGTTCGTAGCCCAGCCGGCTCTGTTGCAAAGATTGGCGGCAGTCAGAGGTAGGCTGTCGCTCTGCGCCGATCAGGCGGCTGCTGCGAAATGGTGGTTGAGCATGCCCATGGCCTCCGTCAGCGCCGAGGGCCCAATGCCAAAAGCTCTCTCCACAAGGCGCACCTCGCCCCTGATGCCGGGCTGCAGGCACCAGGGGCGAGCCTGTCCTTTGCGCAGGGCTCGCATGACTTCGAATCCCTTGATCGTGGCATAGGCCGTGGGGATCGATTTGAAACCGCGCACCGGCTTGATCAGTATCTTGAGCTTTCCGTGATCGGCCTCGATCACGTTATTGAGATACTTCACCTGCCGGTGGGCCGTCTCCCGGTCCAGCTTTCCTTCGCGCTTCAATTCGGTGATCGCTGCACCATAGCTCGGCGCTTTGTCGGTATTGAGCGTGGCAGGCTTTTCCCAGTGCTTCAGGCCTCGCAGGGCCTTGCCCAGGAACCGCTTCGCTGCCTTGGCGCTGCGGGTCGGCGACAGGTAGAAATCGATCGTGTCGCCCCGCTTGTCGACTGCCCGGTACAGGTAGGTCCACTTGCCCCGCACCTTGACGTAGGTTTCATCCAGGCGCCAGCTCGGATCAAAGCCACGCCGCCAGAACCAGCGCAGCCGCTTCTCCATCTCCGGGGCGTAGCACTGGACCCAGCGATAGATCGTCGTATGGTCGACCGAAATGCCGCGTTCCGCCAGCATTTCCTCAAGGTCGCGATAGCTGATCGGATAGCGACAATACCAGCGCACCGCCCACAGGATCACATCACCCTGGAAATGGCGCCACTTGAAATCCGTCATCGTTCCGTCCGTCCAATCTCCGCCAAGCATGCTCAAGCTTCACGATTTTTGCAACAGAGCC
>NZ_ATDP01000088.1:2500-62565 GCF_000445105.1 Sphingobium lactosutens DS20
CGGAGCACGTGAAACTCTGTCTGAACATGGGGGGACCACCCTCCAAGCCTAAATACTCGTACATGACCGATAGCGAACCAGTACCGTGAGGGAAAGGTGAAAAGCACCCCGATGAGGGGAGTGAAACAGTACCTGAAACCGGATGCCTACAAGCAGTTGGAGGGCTCTTGAAGCCTGACAGCGTACCTCTTGCATAATGGGTCTGTGACTTAGTGTATCATGCAAGCTTAAGCCGTTAGGTGTAGGCGCAGCGAAAGCGAGTCTGAATAGGGCGACATGAGTATGATGCATTAGACCCGAAACCCGGCGATCTAGGCATGACCAGGCTGAAGGTGCGGTAACACGCACTGGAGGGCCGAACCGTTTAATGTTGAAAAATTATCGGATGAGTTGTGTTTAGGGGTGAAAGGCCAATCAAGCCGGGAAATAGCTGGTTCTCCGCGAAATCTATTGAGGTAGAGCGTCGGATGATTGCCGTTGGGGGTAGAGCACTGGATGGATGCGGGGGTCGCGAGATCTACCAATTCTAACCAAACTCCGAATACCAACGAGTCTAGTCCGGCAGACAGACGGCGGGTGCTAAGGTCCGTCGTCAAAAGGGAAACAGCCCTAACCTACAGCTAAGGTCCCCAAGTCACGTCTAAGTGGGAAAGCATGTGGGATTTCCAAAACAACCAGGAGGTTGGCTTAGAAGCAGCCATCCTTTAAAGAAAGCGTAACAGCTCACTGGTCTAAACAAGAGATCCTGCGGCGAAGATGTAACGGGGCTCAAGACGTGCACCGAAGCTTAGGGTTCAGTCCTTTGGACTGAGCAGTAGCGGAGCGTTCCGTAGGCCGTTGAAGCGGGAGGGTAACCGACCGTGGAGGTATCGGAAGTGCGAATGCAGACATGAGTAGCGATTAAGAGGGTGAGATGCCCTCTCGCCGAAATTCCAAGGGTTCCTGCTTAAAGCTAATCTGAGCAGGGTAAGCCGGCCCCTAAGACGAGCCCGAAGGGGGTAGTCGATGGGAACCACGTTAATATTCGTGGGCCTGGTGGTGTGTGACGGATGGTGTAACTTGTCAGGGCTTATTGGATTGCTCCTGGCAGGGAAATTGTCCCAGGAAATAGCCCCACCGTATAGACCGTACCCTAAACCGACACAGGTGGAATGGTAGAGTATACCAAGGCGTTTGAGAGAAGTATCCTGAAGGAACTCGGCAAATTGCCTCCGTACCTTCGGAAGAAGGAGGCCCCATCTTAAGGCAACTTTTGATGGGGGGCACAGGCCAGGGGGTAGCGACTGTTTAGCAAAAACACAGGGCTCTGCTAAGTCGGCTTCAAGACGACGTATAGGGCCTGACGCCTGCCCGGTGCCTGAAGGTTAAGAGGAGGAGTGCAAGCTCTGAATTGAAGCCCAGGTAAACGGCGGCCGTAACTATAACGGTCCTAAGGTAGCGAAATTCCTTGTCGGGTAAGTTCCGACCTGCACGAATGGCGTAACGACTTCCCCACTGTCTCCAGGATATGCTCAGCGAAATTGAATTCTCCGTGAAGATGCGGAGTACCCGCGGTTAGACGGAAAGACCCCGTGCACCTTTACTGCAGCTTCAGAGTGGCATTAGGAAAGAACTGTGTAGCATAGGTGGGAGGCTTTGAAGCGATGACGCCAGTTGTCGTGGAGCCATAGGTGAAATACCACCCTGTTGTTTTCTGATGTCTAACCTCGCACCGTCATCCGGTGCAGGGACCCTCTGTGGCGGGTAGTTTGACTGGGGCGGTCGCCTCCTAAAGAGTAACGGAGGCGCGCGATGGTGGGCTCAGGACGGTTGGAAACCGTCTGTTAGAGTGCAATGGCATAAGCCCGCCTGACTGCGAGACTGACAAGTCGAGCAGAGACGAAAGTCGGTCATAGTGATCCGGTGGTCCCTCGTGGAAGGGCCATCGCTCAACGGATAAAAGGTACGCCGGGGATAACAGGCTGATGATTCCCAAGAGCTCATATCGACGGAATCGTTTGGCACCTCGATGTCGGCTCATCACATCCTGGGGCTGGAGCAGGTCCCAAGGGTTTGGCTGTTCGCCAATTAAAGTGGTACGTGAGCTGGGTTCAGAACGTCGCGAGACAGTTTGGTCCCTATCTGCCGTGGGCGTCGAAATTTGAGAGGAGTTGACCCTAGTACGAGAGGACCGGGTTGAACATGCCTCTGGTGTACCTGTCGTCGTGCCAACGGCGCAGCAGGGTAGCTATGCATGGACGGGATAACCGCTGAAAGCATCTAAGCGGGAAGCCTCCCTCAAGATAAGATTTCATCGAGCCGTGATAGACCATCACGTTGATAGGCCGGATGTGGAAGTGCGGTAACGCATGGAGCTAACCGGTCCTAATTGCTCTGTTCGCGCTTGAAACGGTTCACACGAACCGTAGAGCCCCACCATCAACGACAGTCCTGATACACTGTCCTTGCCATGGTGGTCAGAAACATAAGCCAGATACAAGATTACCCACATGCACGGGCATCGATTAAACCCAAATCCAAACAGCGCCAGCTCCATTGCTTGGTGACCATAGCGTCAGTGACCCACCCGATCCCATCCCGAACTCGGCCGTGAAACCTGACTGCGCCGATGGTACTGTGGCTCAAGCCCCGGAAGAGTAGGGCGTCGCCAGGCATTGAAGCTCGCGCTTACGGATAAAACCCATTCACTTTGTGTGTTGGCCTCAGGCGCCGGCGGCCATATCCCCGGCCTTGGCCTTAGCGCCAATAAGGCGGAGACGCCGTCTCCGGTTCCTGTCCAACAAACCCTATGGTGACGCGGGGTGGAGCAGTCCGGTAGCTCGTCAGGCTCATAACCTGAAGGTCACAGGTTCAAATCCTGCCCCCGCAACCACTTTCGTTATAACTCCATAGAATGCGAGATATAACAATCACTTAGGCCGCCGTAAGGCGGCCTTTGCTGCTTCTGGCTCTGAGCGCGCTATACAGCCCGCGAGGGGTGACGGCATCCCATGCTGCGCCAACGCTCACTTCGCGAGCGCCAGAAGCTCGTCATCCAGTCCATAGCGAACAAGCTTCAGGCATCCGCCATTTTCTATAAGCGCCTCCCCGCGCATGGCCGGAAGGTAGAAGGGAAAAAAAGCTGGGCTGCCTAGTAATACGGTGAGCGGTGCCTTGCCTTCCGGCGTGGCGAGGAGTGCCCCTTCGAGCAGCAACGCCGTCAGCTCGCGAGTGGCGATGCCAATCGGCTCCGCCCTCTGATAGTTGCCAGCGAACCCTGTATCCTTGAGCACTCCCCAATCGACGAAGGAGCGGACCACGAAACGCGCATACCGGCTGACAGTTTGGCGGTCGCCATATTGCTCTTTCAGCCGGCTGACGATCTGCGCTTGGGTAGTCTGCGCTTGAAGGCTGAGAAGGCGCCCGGTCTGCCGCGCCGTATTGAACCAGAAAGGGTAGACGGACGAGATCATCGCCCAATGGATGGCCAGCTCTTGATCTGGGTTCTCGTGTAGCGCGCGCAGGGCCCTGTCGCGGAACGGGGTCAGTTCGACAGACGGCGACGGCCAGATCGCCATCAGGTTGTTGACCAGGAAAGTCCGCGTCCACGCGCTACGCTCGCCCGACTGAACCTGCTTGCCCGCAGCGGAGAGCGCGGCGTGCAGCTCCTGCCGGATCTCCTTCGCGCTCATCCCGGCGAGCATGAAACGCGCCGTTTTCCGCATCCATTCATACGGAATGACCTGCTTGACGCCGATCGAGTGGTGGCGGCTTCCCATCATGCCATCCGCCGCTCGAAACGGACCAAGGGCACGATGACTTCCTCGATCGCGATGCCCCCATGCCCAACGAGCGTCTCGCCTGGCGTGACGAAAGCGCCTTCGCCCTGCGCAACTAGGGGGAAGCTCTCGGCCGGCATGCCGACAGGGTTCCATTTACGGGCGAATGAGAAAGCTGCTGCTGTCTGGTCGCGGAGTTGCGGTGTCGGATAAATTCGCACCCGCTCGCCGCGGATCTCCGCGATCACACCTTCGCTTGGTCGCCCGAGTCCCTTGCATTCGATATTGCCGTGATCGGCCGTCAGCCAGACGTCGAAGCCGCGGTCGAGCAACCCACCGATCAGGGAACTGAGGAACCCGCCCTGGCACCACTGGGCCACCTGATTGTGCATGCCTGCGCTGCCAAGCTGCATGCCGTGCATGATACGATCGACCTTATCGACGACAAGACCGGCGAGCCGTGTTTTGGGAGAGATCAGAGCGGCGTCAAGCGTCTCGGCAATGTCGCCGCTCGCCGGCATGTCGCCCAAGGCCCGCTGATAGGCGATCTCGCCCCTTGAGAAACCGGCATCCTCCCACTGCTTGCGCCAGAGATTGCCTTCGGCGTTGGTCGAATGGATGGAAGCCGGGAAGTAAAGGGGCGGCCTTCCGGCGAAAATGGCTTGCCGCGAGATGGACGTGAGCGTCGGAATCCAGGCGAAGATCGCGCTCTCGTGCATGAGAAGCTCCCGATCGCGCTCCTCAAGGGCGCGGCGAACCGTAATCCACTGATCGAGCGCCAGTCCGTCCACGACGATGAGCGCCGCCCGCGCTTGTTTCGACTGCTCGAGTTCACGCGCAATGCGTCGGGCGACATGATGCACCATCGCGGGGTTGCTAGGTGGCAGGTTGATCAGGCTTGCATAGTGCCCCTCCAGCCAGCGGGCGAAGGTTTCATTCACTTCCTCGCCCAGTCGGCGATGCCGTTTCCTGACTTCTCCTCCAGCGGCGGAATGCACCAGCGCGCCCAGCTCCGCCCACCTTTGGGCAAAAGCGATCCAGTCTGTATACCGGCTATCTTCATTTGGACGTTCGGCCTCGATTAACTCGAACAGACGGTCGATGCGCGTAGCGTTGACGTCGGCGGCATCTCTGGCGATGCCGCTCTGCATCCAGCCTTGAGGCCGAGGCGCGCCTTCCGGCACACCGACCGGCTTAAGCTTCCCCTCGACGAACAGATTGTCGATGTAGACGCGAATATCGTGGTGGCCGAAGGGGAGACGATCAGGACCGGGATACGCAAGACCATATTCCGCGCCTTCTTCCCGAAAGCCGGAATTGTCATGGTGTCGCAGATACGCTGGCCAGCGCTCCTGGAGGAAGGCATAGAAGGTAGCCTCGTCCGCGACGATTGCTTCGAGCGGCCAGTTGCGGAATGTGCTTTGCGCCTTGAGAACCTGCACGAGACGAGCACTCAGTGCTGTCGGCAGAGGTGTGCTCCGGTAGTGCAACCGGAGCAGTGCCCGCAGCAGGTCGACATCTGTGGCGATCAGTTCGGCGGCCATGCCGAAAACATGGCGGAGGACGTAATCTTTCGTCGCGTTATCCCCCATTCGATCGGGCGCTGCTCTGGTCTGGGCTTCAAAGAGTGCATCCAGAAGGCTGCGGTCGAGCGATTGCAGGACAGGATAGCTGAAATGGGGAAACAGGTTGCCCAGGTCGAAGGCCAACCGCTTGCCTGCACGCAACAGGTCGTAGGGGAGCCCGTCGAAAGCAGAATCCGGCAGGCGTAGCGCAACGACAAGATCGGTGCGCTCGCCCCGGTCCCACAGTGATCGATATTGTGACTCGTAGGCATAGCGAAACTCGATAGAATCGCTGAATTCGATTAGGTCGAATCCTCGCCGCCGTAATTCCAGCGCCAGCCTCTCTTCAGTCAGCAGCGCATCCGGATCAGCCACGAGCGTCAGCCGGCTGACCTCCGGCACGAAATGTTTGAGGACCGTGTCGCGCCAACTCGTCATGGCGCGCCCTTGCCAGCGATCTGCATCAGCAGGAGCGGCCGGATCTCGGGCATGATCTGCCGCGCCCCCTCGATTTCTCGCAGCCACTCCGCCTCATCCGCATCGCAGCGCTTTAGCCGGTGCTGGCGCACTTCCGGCAGGCCTAGCCGTTCTATCGCTCGACGCCGTGCCCGCAAGGCTGTCGCGCCGCGCTCCTCCTCCCGTTCGATTGCGTGTTGATGCTCTTGGCGCAAGGCGGAGAAGACCGCTTCGCCTGCCTGCTCTGCGGCATCCATGAGGCGGTCATGGAGCGCCTGGCTCTGTTCCGCGCTCAGAACGTCTTCAATCAACAATTCCGCAGATTGAATCGAATCCCAGATGTGCCGCGCCGTGGGCAGGAACACTCTGTCCTGCGCATCGACAAAGACGCCGAGATGCCGCCGCCGCACGAGTGGTGCCCGGATAAACCGCCCACCTCCCGATAGCCCGCTTTGCACACGGATCTCAAACAAGCCGAACGCGCCACCAACGTTGGGAGGTAGGTCTCCTATAGACACCATCGGAATCGGCTGTCCCGCCGCGACCAGGGGTAAGCTAAGCGCCAGCCCGCGAATTCGGTTGTTCTCCAGAGTAAGTAAGTCGGCATCGGGCATACGCTCGGCGTCTTGAGCACTGAACACGCAGCGAGAAAGTCGCTCTCCGTCTGGCCAGGTGAGGTCCCACGCATCGCGTCTTTTCTCCGCCTTGCCGCCATGAGCGCCGAGATACCCGACGGTCATGCGTTCGAGCCAGTTCGGTAGCGGGTGAAGGCGAAGTCGTTCGGCCGACTGCATGTCCGGCTCCGCGGAAGGGCCAAGCGGAGACGACGCCTCGCGCGCTTTGCGGATTTCATTTCGAATGCGCGTGGCCGTTTCGTCGGCCGTTCGCTCGATGCTCCCGGGGTCGAGAATCGCGGCGGCAAAGGTTTCCTCGAACAGCTCACCAGCATCAGCCGAATCGAGCACATCGCCAGTCTTATCGATGCCGAATTCCTCGAAGATCACGGCGAGCTTTTGTTCCAGCACCTCTCGAACCCGGTATTCGACCGAGTCTTCGATCGCGAAATTGATTGCGCGTACCGGTCGCCTCTGGCCGATACGGTCAACGCGGCCGATCCGTTGCTCCAGTCGCATCGGGTTCCACGGAATGTCGTAATTGACAATGACATGGCAAAATTGAAGATTGAGACCTTCGCCGCCAGCATCTGTCGAAATGAGAACGCGCGCCTCATGCCGGAAGGCGTCCTGCGCCCGTTTGCGAGCGTCCATGTCCATCGAGCCGTTGAGCGTCACCACCGAAATGCCCCGCGCCTCAAGGAACTCTCTTAGCATCTCCTGTGTGGGGACGAATTCGGTGAAGATGAGCGCCTTCAGATCAGGCTCGTTCTCCTCAGCCTGAAGCCGATAGAGCCAATCAATAAGAGCCTCCGCCTTGGCGTCTGGGCCAGCCTGCTCGCAGGCGCGGGCGGCATCCAGCAATGTTCCGACATGGCTGCGTTCAAACTGATGCGCTGAGACGCGGGACAGAAGCTCATCGAGCAATTCCTGCCCGTCCATGTCGTACAGTTCTTGGATTTCAGCATCGGCGCCACTGGCCGCATCGAGCCGCAGGCTCAATTGCCGGTCACGCAGCTCGTTTCCCTTGAGAACGGCCTCCCGGCGCTCCAGTGTGGTCAAGATGGCGCGCGTGCTGGAAGTGACCAGGCGCTGCATCAGGATCATCAAAAAGCCGATATGCCGCTTCTTCTCGCGCAGAGCCCGATTATAGCCATCCCGCACATAGTCGGTGACCGCCTCGTAGAGGCGCTGTTGGGGATAGTGCCGCGTCTCCCAGGCAACTGGAGCCATCTGCGTGCGCCGCGGTTTGAAAAGCGGATTGCCTTCCGCGTCGATGGCCTTGCGTTTTTCTGTCCGGATTAAGAAGGGGGCAACACGCTCCCGCGTCACGCTTTCCAGATCCGGAAAGGCGTCGCTGTCCAGTAGGTTGATCAGACGATGGAAGGGGTCGCTTTTGCCCTGATGGGGCGTTGCCGAGAGCAGCAGCACATAGGGCGCGGCCTCGGCGAGCCCTCGTCCGAGCTTGTAGCGCGCGACAGCGTCGGTGCTGCCGCCAAGGCGATGCGCCTCATCCACCACGACGAGATCCCAGCCGGCAGTGATGATATCCTCGAAGCGGCTGCGGTTATATTCGGCGATCCGGGACGCCGACCAGCCGCGCCGCCGGTCGAGCGGCTTGACCGAGTCCAGTGAGACAATCACCTGATCGAACATCGTCCATGGGGAAACGGCGGAGCCGTCCCCAACGAGGCGCTGGATCGCCCCGATGTCTTCACCGAGAACGAGTTGGAACCGCTCATTGAAATGGCTTTCCATTTCCGCCACCCACTGAGTGGCGAGCCCCTTGGGCGCCACCACCAAGGTGCGCCGGACGAGACCGCGCAGCTTCAATTCGCGCATGACTAGACCGGCCTCGATGGTCTTGCCGAGGCCTACCTCATCGGCCAGGAGATAGCGAACGCGATCACCGGAAATGGCGCGCGACAGCGCATGGAGCTGGTGTGGAAGTGGAATGACGTTGGATTCCATCGGCGCCAGCAAGATGGGGCCATGCTCGGTGGTGGTCCCGCCTTCCAGAACCTCGGCGACCTTGGCGGCCGCCGCGACATAGGCGATGCGATGCGCTTCAATGACGGGCCGTAGTTCAGCCCCCAGCGGCTGTAGGGCGGCGCGCGACACCCGGACGACGGCGTCCTGGTTCGGCAGCCACACACGGCACACCGTCTGCCCCCACAAGGTCTGTTCCTCGATGACCTTGCAAATGCAGTTGTGAACGGTGCTGAAGAGCCATTGATCCAACACTGCTATTACTCTGGTATCGAAAAATCATTGTGGTGAACGACTGATGCCAGTTCGACCAATCCATTTGCACATTCCCAGTAGTGCAGATGAAACTCATAATCGATATCTCTTCTCTGTGCTTTGTCGTTCCCCCTCATGCGCTGAGGATCATCACCTCCCTTGCCGGTTCTCAAAGCATGAACCGCTGCCATGTTCTGGCTTTGCATGGTCTCGACAATTGCGCGCAATATCCTCGGGGAGAGCCCACCTCCTTGGTCCCGGCAGCATTCTCGACATGTCTCAAGAAAGCTGGCCCCGATCACTGGGGTCCGTGTGTCCGACCAATTAGGTTCCTGGCCCCACGCGAGGCTGGCTTTGAACAAAGCTATTTTGATGGCTAGCTCAGCCCCCGAGCTGTCACATGCCTCCGTCAGGATCGCGCCTTCATCAAGACATCTAACAAGCCCTTTGAAGTCGTCGCACACGAGGACGTCGCCCTCGAAATACTCTGGCGGCGACGGTAACTCGGGCAAATCGTCGCGCTCATGCTCAATGTCATGAATCTGCGCCCGAACCCTCACGATTGAATCCGGTGCGGAGCGGAGAATAAGTGAATGCCCCGCTATCGGCTGCCGGCAGTGCTTGCGTAGGATCGCAATCAATATGACGCAACGCGCCAGATCTGACTGCAAACCGTTATGCGTCGTCAGTTTTATGATGTCGGGGTCGGTATCAAGGGCGTCTGCCAGTACATCCTTTACTCGATAGTACGTCTCGAATGACGGAGTTAAGGTAAGCAATTTATCGATGAGTTTGGCGACCGTATTGATGTCATATTCGACTATTCCGTGATCGCCAAAAAGAGTCCTGAGCTGTTCACGCAATGGATACAGCCCGTCCGCAAAGAGCGCTTCTGAAGCTCCTTGGCTGATGTGGATGGCTACCCAGGGCTCCTCAAGTAATTTGCTCCAATCTAGCAACGTGTCGACGTAATCATGCACGACGTCGGCAGAATGGACGGGGTTTGGAACGGCGATGACGCCTGCGTCAATGGTGAGGTCGAGCATGTCAGGCATCACCCTTGTTTCGAGTGACTTTTCGTTTCAGTGCCGCAGCTTTGAGTATCTCCTCGGCTTGTTGCTGGGACTGATCAAAGAAACCCTCTGGCCAATCGGTAATGGCTCCATATTCGTTGACCTTTATCTCGCGGAACGTTGATGCAGCTCCAGGCTTTTCAACGAAGTAGATCTTCGCTTGATCGGTAAGGGCATTTCCTTCTGCGGCGGCGATCCGGAAGCGCAAGCGATCAATCAGATACTCGCTATGTGTCTCGACAATGCATTGCTTGTTGCACAGGGCCATGGAGAGGAAGAAATCGCCGAGCAGCGTCTGGACCTTCGGATGCAGGTGCAACTCTGGCTGCTCAAATACCAGCGTGGAATCCGCGTCAGCCAAAAGGCACATGACCAGGATCGGGAGCACTTGGCTAACACCGACGCCGACGTGGGTTAGGTCATGCTTTCCCTCGGAGTTGGCCAAGGCCACCTTGAGTTCGTGGCCAAGCTTGCCCATGTCCTTGCTTTCGACCGAGCTTGCGATCCCTAGGTATTGCAGCCAGTCCACGACGGCCGCCTCTAACGTCCGGGTGACGGTCCGCCTTTCAATCGAAGACGATCTGAAATGCGCCGAAGGAATATAGCGGACCCGACGGCTCTTGTGCTGCTCCAGAACCGAGGCGGTATTCTCGCCACGCAATCCAATGTCATAGGGGTCAGCGGATGGCGCCAACGGATAAAGAGGTTTTGGCGCATCACGCAATGGGCCGAGATACTTTACAGACGTGGCAAAAAGCTCGTCGATATATCTTGACGATTCCAAAATATGCCGTGGCCCGTAAGGCATAATGACTGTGGGGGTGTCAGTGGAAGAAGCGGACTTCTTCAAAGCTTCCGCAATCCTTTCCAGCAGGTCGTCGGCATCCTGCAGAGCTTGCTGAGCCTTGAGGCGCTCTTCCCTTGACAGAGAGCGCAGAATCTCTGGCCATAGGTCAAGTGGAATACCTGTATCGTCAGGCCCAAACAGAGATGCTTGCTGAGTTCGAGCCGCGATCGCCCCATCGAGGTCGATACCTTCCTTGCTAAGGATGTCCTTTAGGATTTGCAAAATGGCGCCGCTCAGCAACACGTCTCTCGTGCGCCACGGGCGCGACGTCAAAACAGAGGGACGGACAAGCCGACTGCTTTGCAATATTGCGGTGATCGCCCGAGCTTCTTCCTGAACAGGGTCGACGGTGTGAAGAATTCGCGCAGGGAGGAAGTGCCTCAAAACGCATCCGACGGGCTGAGCCGAATGGGCTTCCTCTTTCACCTCGGACATGGACATTTCGTCGAGCGTTACGTCATACGCCAATCCCGCTCGGAGATACTCGTCCGCATCCGAACTATCTTCCAGGAGGCTAATCTTTTGCGCGGAGCCGGCATGCCGGACAAAGATAGAATATTTCTGATCGACGTTGTCCTCGTCGCGCAATGTGCAGTCCAGCGCGCTGGAAAACAGCCTCGGCTGAATCTGAAATACATCGCGCTCTGGGCTTGACGGATCGGCATCAAAGGCGATTTCAAAGGAGACTTCGCGTAGCCCCATTGCTCTTCGGCCGTAGTAAACTCCCCTTCGCGTGGGGAGGGAAGGACCGCCCCATAAGGGGTAACCCTCCGCATCTGACAATGGGCGGCACGTACACTTGATAACGATCTGATCAGACTCACTGCCCGTGGATTTCAGGTCATCAAACTGCCCGAGGCTGGTGAGCGCACCATTGAGAATCACCGACCGCGAGCCGACCTTGTTCGAGAGAGTCTGCGCGACGAGTAGAACAGACTGAATGAAGGTGCTCTTGCCGCTGCTATTTGCTCCGGCAAAGATCGTCAGCGGCCCCAGAGGCAGATCGTCGCCGTCACGGATGGATTTGAAATTGGAAACCTTCCAACCGGTGATCATGCGTCACCTCCCATCCGCGTGGTCGCTTGGTCGTACCACATGAGCAGTTTCGGATCCTCTTCGAGGACGCTGGTGGGGATTTTGTCGGCCACGGCCACGATGGTGGCGTAGTCGCGGTCGGCCCATGCCTTCTTGAAGCCGACGCGGACGGCTTCAAGGCGGAAGACCTTGAGCTTCTTCTTTTCCTGCTTGTACGCGTCGAACTCCTTGAGAAGGGCCTTTTCGCGGAGCTTTTCGAGGTCACCCGCCTTGTTGGGGTCGGGCACATACCAGCGGTCGCGCGCCTTGGCACGCAACGTCGGATCATCCTTGGCGAGATTGCGCAGTTCCCTCCAGTTGGAGGAGAGATAGGCGTGAATCTGCTCAGGCACCGGGCCGTTGCCGTCATAGGGCAGGAAATTCTGTTGCAGAAGTTCAGACAGTTCCAAGGGCTTTTCGTGCTTCTGCCAGCCGCCGATCTCCCGCATGAACTGCGGATGCAGTTCCTGGAAGGTGCTGGGGCGCTTCTTGAGGAATTCCCGCAGCCACTCGCGCGCCGTCGCCTCGTCGAGCACGAACAGCTCGGGCTCATCCACTTCCTCCACAGTAAGGCGCTTCTTGTCGTACTCGACGGCTTGCTCGGGCAGGAAGTACATGCCGTCACGTATGGGGTAGCGTTGAGCAAGCCCGGCGTAGAATTCGGACGCGGACAGGGGAACGGTGACGCCGCGTAGAACGTGGAACGACACCATTCGGTCAAAGAGCCGGAAGTCGGTGCGCTCCGCGATGGTTTTGCCCCGGTTTCCGGCCTGGTCGAAGATGGGCAGGTTCTTCAAGTGCGTACTGACGAAATCCCATACGCCTTGCTCCGTTCCGGCGGAAAGCTGGAAGCGCTCTTCCAGTCCGCCGTTAGGCTTGTATGCGGAGATTACCAGATCCTGCTTCGTGGCCGTGCTGGTCACCTGCCGGTAAGAGCCCTGCTTCTTGTCGAGGGTACGGACGTCGGCGACCACGAAGCCGGCAGCCTGCAAGGCTTCCTGGATAGCATTCCATACGGCGTTACGGGAGTTGTGGAAGACGATGGTGATCCAGCGGCCGGCCTTCAAGACACGATGGTATTCGGCAAAACACTGCCGCATCAGCTCTTGATAGTCGGGCAGGGCCTTGTTCTTAGCCCGGTCCACGATGGCCTCGGCGCCGGCATTGGAGAGCACGCCGTACCACGACTCCACCAGGAAATTGAGGTCCGCGTAGTAGATGTTCTCGCCGAATGGCGGGTCGGTGAAGATATAGTCGATCGAGGCGTCCGGCAGGGAAAGCTTGGCCGTTGTCGAACAGGTAGCGATCACCGTTCCTGTTTTGCGGGCATAGGCGGCTTCGAAGGCTTTCGGCAGACGATCCGCTTTACCATCCAGTATGTACCAAGGGCTCGGCTCTGCATGTTGGGAGGCAATATAGTAGACCCCCGTGAGGTACTGATTGACCTGCGAATAGCCGGTAGGGCGATATCGATTAAGGAGCGAAGCTGTCCAAAACGCCTGTTCAACGAAGAACATCAGCATGTGGCGCATACGGACGTCCGGATGCGACTTCGCTCGCCGCCACATCGCGCCCAACGCTTGCGCAGCGCGAGGAAGGAAGAAGTGGTGAATGTGGGTGAAGCCCTTCGGTGCGATACGGGACCCGTGGTACATCTTTTCAACAGGAAAGCGCGTCGATGGGATCTCCTTCGGAAACTCCATCTCATCAATCGCCTTCAACGTCTCCAGATCCTGCGGATCGGGCGCTTTCTCAAAACGCTGTTCACCAATCTTGTAGAAAATCAGCACTGGTCGGAATGTTACGCGCCGCCACGGCGTGCCCAACTTCTTATCCGTGCCGGTTTCGAAGCGCCTTTCCAGATTCCGCTTGTTCAGCCGTGCGGAGCAGTTCGGGCAAGAAAACTCTTCAGCAACCGATTTTGAGTCTCCGTCGAGAGCTTCCTCTAGGAACACAATTTCTCCTGCGCACTCCGGGCAGGTGAAAATCTCGCTCCACACTGTAAACTCGATGCGCCCCTTGGTCTTTCCGTCGCTATGCAAGGTTTCGTACATCCACCCGAGTTCCTGCTCAACATCGGCAAGCAGGTTCTGGGCGGCGGATGCGAACGCCTTTGGGGCGAAGGGCTGGTTGTAGTTCGATGAAATGAAGGTGGCGGTAGGTGAAAGGTCGTTCAGCACGCAATGTCGTGCGCCCCATTTGGGCGCTGGGTGGCCTTCACCCTCCCATTTCTTCTCCAGTTCCGCACGATACTTGGCCGGTGCCGCGCCACACCATTGCGCCGCCACGCCCGTCTGGCCCGATCCGCTGAAGCCGTCGAGAACGATGTCGCCAGGCTCGGTGTAGTGGAGGATCGACGGCACGATGGCGAGGTGCGGCACTTTGGTGTGGTAGGAATGCGCCTTGTAGACTGGGTGCGTTTTTCCCTCGCTCACATCGGTAGCGAAGGGCTCGCGATGATAGGGCGTGTTTCCGGCACGCTTCGCCGCCTCCCATTCTTTGATGAAATCCGCAAGCCAGGGGTTCGGGCACGCCGTGTAGTATGGCGGATCGGAGAGCGCGAGGATGTCTTCGTCCGAGCCGATGGGGAAACCCTCGATTTTGCGAAACTCGGGGTCTTTCAGCTTTTCCCGAAGCTGCTCGGCGAAATATACGCGGCGCTCAGCATCATTGGCGAAGGTCATGCCAAGGCAGGCGACTGGACCGTCCTGAACGGTCAGTTCCTCATCGAACAGGCGTCCCGAACCTGGCTTGCCTGGGACTAGTTTCGACTGGAACAGCGAATCCCGGTTCATGCGTCATCCCCCCGCGTATCATCCGTTTCGTGCCGGTCTGGCTCCAGCACGATGCGCGCCTTCTGACGGTCCTTGCCCCTGAGGAGCCTGTCGAGCCAATTCTCGAAACGCGCCCGCAATTCATCGGGCGTCACGGCGCCCTGATCGCCCAGCAGCTCGTCATCCAGTTCCCTGAGGCTCGCCGTTACCCGGACCAGCCCGGAGAAAGCCTCGCGCAAAGCCTGAATGAAGCCCGGATTGAGCGGGTCAGGCAGGCTCTTAGCGGCAATGAACGCCTTGACCGCCTCGGCGTCCTCGGAGTGGAGAAGATCGAGATTGTGCCTTGTGATGGGATCCTCGAGATCGGAGAGCAATGCGGCGGTCCAACTCGCCAGCATGTCGTCGAGCTGCCGATCCATCTGCTCCAGCGTGGCGCTGCCCGTAGGCATGCTTCCCGCTTGCGGGCGAAAGCCGCAATGCGGGCAGACCGGGGAGGCGTCGAGATCGCGCTCGGTCAATGCGAAGCAACTCTTCAGATTGGCGAGGCGATTCTGGAAGTCGGTCAGTTGCTGCCTCGGCATCAGCTCGATGCCGGCAAGCCGCTGAAGCGTCTGCAGGCGCGGATCGGCAAGCAGCGCGCTTTTGCGTCTATCGTCGTTCACGCCGAGGCGTGCCCGCATGTGCATGTCCATATAGAGAGTAATGAACTCGCGCTTGAAGGGGCGGAGCACGCCCGAGAGACGCTCGAACTCTTGCGGCAGCCTCGACAGATCGGCTTCCCGGATGGTCGTCTCCAGCTCAGCCCGCGCCACACGCACGCGCTGCACCCAGTCATGGTCGGCGGGCAGAACCGTCTCGGCAAGGCTCAGCCAATGCGCCGTCGCCCCGTGCCGGGCGACGAAATCCCTCATCGCTTCCAGAGCCCCAAGCGTCCGGATCGCTTCCGCGTGCGTGCTGATGTCGCTTGCTGAATAGCGCAGGTTCTTCAGTTTGCCCGGCGAGGAGTAGGCCTGGCAGGATTCAAGGAATGCCTTGGCGTCCGCAAGCCTGTCGGCCCTTGTGGACAGGTCGCCGATATTGCGAAGATCGACGCCCCAGAAGGAAATCCCCTCCTGCAGCATTTGCTGAGCCTCGACCAAGCGGCGGACATGCTTTTGTATCTCGCTTTGCAGGCTCCTCACCGGCTCGTCCTGCCCTTGGGTCACGAGCTGAGCCATGCCGGGCGAGAGTCCCATGAGCTGGAACAGCTCCTTGAGCGCGGCGAGGTTCCATTCCTTCGGTTGCTCAAGGTGCTTGAACCGGATCAGCTCATCGACGCTCGTGCCAGCCACTGGAGCAAGGTCGGTCGCCTCGAACTTCCTGCCGGGAATAGCGAGCACGATATCCCCGGACCACACCAGACCGGCGAGCAGGACGACCGCCCATTCGGGCTCCAGCCGGCTCGCTTGCGGGTCCATATATTCCAGACCGTGGTCGTCCTTGATGATCTCGTCGCGGTTAATGACTTGTCCGTGTCCCTTGGCCCGGACTGCCTCCAGGATGGGCCGGACATAGCGGGATTTGCCGGGGTCGATGCGTTCACCATCGAGCAATCCAAGGGCGTCCAGTACGGCGACCGCCTGCTTGGTGCGGTTTTGACCAGCAATGGTGCGCAGGGCATCTTGCGCCGCTTGTGCGCGGCTGGCGCCGGTGATCAGGACCGAGAAGGCCGGATAGTCTGGCGCCTGATCGGCAAAATGCGGCGCAAGGCAGATGCCGGAAATGGTGTTGACGAGATCGCGGAAATTGACGGTCTCATGGGGTGCGAGCCCCGACAGGTCACGGATGGATCTGCCCTTCGCCCACTCGGCAAGAGCCTTGGTGCGCCCTTGCCAGGTAACCTCGAAGGCCGTGCTCATGTTCTTCTGGAGCCATTGCACCAAGGTCCTGAGGAACCCGTTGGCTTTCGCTTCATAGGTTGCTTTGGCGGGGCCGGATGCGGTCTGGGCGAGATCGAGCGCCGCCGCATAGGACTTGAGCGCCGTGAGGAAGGTGTCATCGGCGCCCGACAGATGGAAGAAGACCTCGTCGCTCTTCTTCTCATCCTTGTACCGCGGCGGATCGTAGGGCTGGAGGAAGTAGATGTAGAAATCCCGTTGCGGCACCGCTGTGGAGCGCTCGTTGGGTGCGCCAAAGAACAGGTAGCCCGTGCGCGCCGCCTTCCGCTCCTGCCAGACGAGCTCGTGCTGCCAGATTTTGTAGCCAGTCACATAGGTGACGTCCTGGCACTCCATCACGCGGCGCAGCGCTTCATAATAGTACCGATCAAGTTGGGAATCGGAAAAGCTCTCGGCCCGCTTCTCGATCAGCGCGTCAAAGTCGTCCGTCTTCTTGAGATCGAGATAATATTGTCGGTTGTCTGCATTCACGGACAGAAACTGGCCGCTGACCGTTCTGTGGATTTCGCGCAGCACCGTCTCAACATGCGTCTGCAAGTCTTTGTCGGGCTCACTGCCGCCCATCTCGGCAATCATCGGCTCGAAAAGGCAGAGACGATCGCGCAACTCCTCGGGCGTCGCGCCCATCGGCGCATAAATGTCGCCCGTTGTCAGACGATGCACTGACAGACCGTGAATGAGGCGTAGCGCCATCGGCTTGTACTGCTTGCGACCGATGGCGTTCTCGATCCGCGACTCCAGAACCTGGCTGCAATCGATAACGGCCCTGATTTCGGGGATGGCGCGGAAGGCTGCGTTGGCCTTCAGATTGGTCCAATAACTGTCGAAGGCGATCAGGCCAGGTTCGTCCATAGGCACTTGCTGGTCGAGACGCTCCTTCATGGCGAGCGAGAGCGTTTTCAGCACTTCGCGCTTTTCGACGACGGTCACCCGCTCGAAAGTGTCAATGTAGTCGGGATGCACGGGGAAGAGCCGGACGAACTCGTCCATCCGCTCGTTGAGATTGCCATAGAATTTGGCGAAGGGAGCAAGATGCTCGCGGATGCGCGCCTGCTGCTCGGCCGTCTTCTTGAGTAAGCGCTCGGCCACGACGAACTTCACATCGTTGCGGGCGATGAGCACCTGCTCGAAACGGTCCTTCACGCGCCGGATGCTGTC
Source organism: Sphingobium lactosutens DS20 (assembly GCF_000445105.1). Lineage (GTDB taxonomy): Bacteria > Pseudomonadota > Alphaproteobacteria > Sphingomonadales > Sphingomonadaceae > Sphingobium > Sphingobium lactosutens. The sequence goes on from NZ_ATDP01000088.1 coordinate 20,001, forward strand.
GGCCACGAAATTGAAGCGATGGCTGTCGAAGATGGCTTCCTGGACGCCGGCAATGAAGCGGAAGCGCAGGTCCTTGGCGCTCTCGCCGATCTCACGCAGGAAGTTCAGGTCTAGAATCAGCTCCTGGTCCTTGCGCGTGCGCAGGTAATCCAGCAGTTCGTCCACGACCAGAAGAAGCCCTTGGTCAGGGTACACCTGACCGAACTTCTCCATCATGTCCTCGAAAGCCCGCTTGTGACTGGAGATCGTGTCTGGGTCAGGGAAGATGTAATCTACGCCGAGCTTTTCGAGGTTTTCCTCCAGTTCGGCAATCAGGATGTCGCGTAGGGACATTGTGGTCGCGCCGATCTCGGTACGGATCACCTTGAAGCGCCCGGCGATCCGGCTTGCGGCATCCCGCACATCGTCGCGGTGCAGAGCGTCTTTCAGGCTTTCATCGGCAGCAAGGCCCGACACCACCGACATCAAATGCGATTTACCGGTACCGTAGTTGCCAACAACCAGCAGCCCCTTATTGTCCGCCGGTTCGTCGAACTGCAACTGGGGAATAACCAGATGAATCAATCGTTCCGCCATCTCATTCGAGATGACGTAGGTGTTCACAAGCTGACGAGCGGCATCCAGTTTGTTCGCGTCACGCAGTTGGACGACGGACTCGATGGGATCGAAGTGAATAAGGTCGCCGTATTTCACGCTTGCCGCCTTTCTTGGGGCTCATGCCCGGATGTCCCATTCATATCCACAATCAAGGCTTCAGCGCGGTCGTAGGCCCGGTACTCAGGGTGTCCGGCGTCCGCATAGGTCAGCTTGTCACCGGCTAGGCGGCCATTCCAGCTTGCCACAATGCTGCACTTTCTCGACAGGCCCTGGAGAAGGCGGAGCGGATCTTGCTTCAGGTCGCGATCGAACAAGATCTCGGTGTTGTCGAGCAACGCGACAGAGCCGGCCTTCTCGAGAACCTCGCCAAGCAGCGTCGAAAGATGCAGTACGCGCTGCCGCTCCGTTAATTCGATCAGCTTCGCAGAAAGCGTCAGATTGACATTGATCACATCGGCGCCAAGCTCCCCACCGACGGTGCGAAGGGCTGCCGTCTTGCCAGAGCCGGTTTCTCCGACTAACAGCACCAGTCGGTGATAAAGAGCCGCTGCCTCGTGGAGCGATTGCTTAATTCTGTTCTGGATCGCCTCCGGCATCTCTACCCCTTTGATTCCCTGGCGTCGGGCGAATCGCCCTTATCGGCTGCGCCGCCAGAGCGCACCCAGTCGTCCACCTCACTTTGCTTGAACATCCAGCGCCGTCCCACCCGGTGGGCAGGCATGTTGCGTTGTTCGATCCACTTGTAGATCGTCTCGTTGCTAACGTTCAGATACCCGCAGATATCCTCGACCGTCAGCCACCGCTCATCCATTGCGCTCGCCTCGCATCTTCACCGCAGAGTCTTTAGCCTTTTGGCCGGACGGCCGGAATATGTGTTTAGTCAAGCCCCTACGGACCTCAGCGAAACCAGGAGGCCTTGCCAAGATTGACCGATTGAAGCCGATTAGACCTTGTTTAGCAGGACTGGGAACGGATGTCGATTAGAATGGCGCCGTCTCAATCATCCCGCGCCGCATTGAGCAAGTGCCGGTAGCCGTGCTCGGTCATCCAACGGGCGCGCTTCATATGCGCCTCCCAGCAGCGGCGGGCGCGGTCGGGCTCCGCGTCCGAGTCGCGATGCAGGACAATGCGGGCGACCTCGCGCCAGTCGGCGCCCTCGGCCTCGGCGTCCAGCAGGCGCAGATAGGTGATGAAATGGTCCTCGTCATAGGACGTGATTTCGTCCGCCCACGACACCTCGTCGGCGATCTCGGGATCGAGTTTGGCCATGTGCCCGTCCTCCATGCCGTGCGCATCCATGGCGCCCGTTCGGGGCTGCCTCCGGGCTTCGGGTGCGAGGCGCTGCTCCGCCCATCATAATACGGAATGGCGCCGGAGGCCTGCGGGCATATGTCGATTAATGTCTCCGGTCAGGCGCAATTCCTGCGGAACAGCGACGGCGTCGTCCCCGTCATCTTGCGGAACACATCCGTGAAATGACTGTGGCTGGAAAAGCCAAGGGCGAGCGCAATGTCCGTGATCGACGCGCGGTCCGTCAGCAGCATCTCCTTTGCCTTCTGAATCCGCCGCTCGGTGATGTAGCGGCAGGGCGGCTTGCCGAACGTCGCCTTGAAGGCCTTGCCGAAATGATGTGGGCTGAGTCCCGCTTCCGCGGCAAGCGCGGCCAGTCCGATATCTTCGTCCAAATGTGCCTCGATGAAGTCGACGATCCGCCGCCGGCGCGAGGCGCCGAGACCGCCCCGGATCGACGGCGGCGGCTTGCTGTTTTCGCCATAGGTCTCGAACAAGCGCAGAGCGAGCGATGTGCCGACGAGGTCCAGGCAGAGCCCGCCGCAGCGGCTATCGTCGGTCAAGCTGCGCCTGAGGCAGGCTATCAGCTCCTCGACCGCCGGATCGCGGAGCGCCGCTCTACCTCTAATCTCGGGCACGCGCCCGTCGAAGGCGTTGCCGATTGTCCGTTCGATGAAGCTATTTTCCATGGCAATGACGAAAGACTGCTTGTCGGCCGTCCAGCCGACATGGGCGGCCCGATCGGCCGGGCTCAAATGAAAGTGTCCCGCAGCGACCGGATATTTCTCGGTGCGGCGGCTTTCAGGCAAACGGCAGATGAGGTCCAGCGGCTCGCTTTCGTGCATGAAGAGGGCGAACTGTGCCGTGACGATCTGTGTCCCGGGATTGATCGGGATATCGCACCGGCTGACGACAATGCCGTTACGGGCGATGCGCCGTGTGACGGACAATACCGGGGATGCAATTTCCGACGTGAAATCGACCAGAGTGGTTCCGGCCATAACGCAATCTCCATCGCCTGAAAATTGATATCTCGGCCGATAGCGGGTTGCCGGCCTTCAACAAGTTCCATTCCCGGCAGAGTGTGTGTTTCAAAATCGATGATCCTGTGACAACTTTGTGATGAGGGCGGCACAACTGTGGCAATCCCGGGTTTCGTTTTCTCTGCCCGAGTTCATTTGCACTTTAATTAAATTCTGTAGTTTGCAGGTCTGGCGTTGCGAATATTGTAACGATTTCCTGAAAGACGCCGCGAAAACACGGAAGCCAACCCGCGCTTCAACTATCGATAGTAATCGATGTCGTCGGCGCCCTCCCGCCAGTGAAATCGACCTGGCACGAGGCGGCTTGTCCCGCGCGTCGCGCGACGGATCGTCAAATGGCCGCGCCGCGCCCGTCATGGCCGGGTGGCCACATGGGAGGAGACAAGCCCCATGTCCAAGGAGAAGACCGTCCCCGGCATAAGTCCGCGCGCCGACTGGCGCGATCCCGAAAGCTACAAGTCCCTCATCGATCTGGACCGGGCCGGCTGGGCCTGGGAGTGGCTCAAGCGCAATCCCGACTTCGCCGCGGCTGCCGGTCGGCTGCCACAGGTGTCGCCGCCACTTCCTCCGGCCGCCGCCGAGCGCCGGCTCAAGGCCGCTCAACCCCGAATCCTCGGTATCCAAAATCCGGGGCCGTTCGAACGCTGGGGCGTCTTCTTTCACCACTGGCGTTGCCCTGCCGGCTACGGACGTCTTTTGGCTGCCCGGTTTCAATCCCTCCGTGCTCGTCGTGGAAGCGCAGCCTATTGCACCCGGCCACATCGACGCCTTCGACATCCGATGCTTTGCGTCTATGGCGACCGTATTGTGCTGCGGCGGATCCGAGCACGTGCTTTTCAGCGATGGCTTGCGCCATCTCCAACTGATGGTGACGGTGGGCAGTGTTCTCGATGGTCCGGTGCGCCTCCGCTACCTGCTGTCGGGTCTCCGGCACATGGAGGCGAAGGTTCTGGCGCTGCAACGGCTGTTTGGGCTTTGCCGCCTCGGCCGTCTGCCGCGCGGCCTCTTTCCGCCGCAGCGCCGGGCCAGGCGTTGGGCGATGATGCTGCGCGCCTGGGACGGAGAAATGGCGGGCGCGAGCCGGCGGCAGGTGGCTGCGGCGATCTTCGGGGAGACGGCGGCGCACGAGCTCTGGGAGTCCGGTTACCGCTCCCGCATGCAACGGCTAGTCCGCGAGGCCGAGGAGATGGTCAACGGCGGCTACCTGGGACTTCTGGGGCGGGCAACAGAGGGAAAGGGAGGCTTCTGACGGGTGAAGGGCTGAAGCCGGCAAGAGAACACCGGCCCGCCCGCAACCCGTGAGGAGACCTCCCATGTTCCAGTTCGTCCGCCTGTCCGCCGTCATCGGCATTGTATTTTTCGCCTGTCTGTCCTTCTGGCCCGCGCTCGACGAAGAGCATTCCGGCCCGGCCAATGTGATCGACGCCGACACGATCGAAGTGGGCGGCGAGAAGCATCGCCTCTACGGCGTCGATGCCGTGGAGATCGACCAGCGCTGCCGCCGTCGCGATAGCGCGGCATGGCCTTGCGGCAGAGAGGCCGCCGCTGCGCTCACCAAATTTCTCGAAGGCCGAAAGGTCAACTGCGAAGTCTGGCAGGGAACGACGCGCGATGCCCATGGCCGGTTCGTATCTGTCTGCTACGCCGGTGGCGACGACATCAGCAGCTGGGTGGCGAAGAACGGCTGGGCCGTCGCCGATCGCGACGCCAATCGTCTCTACAACTACACAAGCGACGAGGGCACGGCCCGCTTTCTGCGCCGCGGCATGTGGGACGGAACCTTCGATCCACCCGCCGAATGGCGGCGCCGGCACCAGGCGGGAGGGCAGCCATGAACGCGCTGTTTCCGCCACCCGACATTCCCACCATACGGCTGCGCGTGCTCTCGCTCGGCGCCGGCGTACAGTCCACCACGCTTGCCCTGATGGCAGCCCACGGTGAGATCGGGCCGATGCCCGATTGCGCCATCTTCGCCGACACCGGCTGGGAGCCGAAGGCCGTCTATGAGCATCTCGCCTGGCTGAGATCGCCGAATGTCCTGCCGTTCCCGGTTCATATTGTGACCGCCGGCAACATCCGCGACGGGCTGGTCCGCGGCGCGCAGGGCGAGCGCTGGGCCTCGATCCCCGCCTTCACCAAATCCGCGTCTGGCAACGTCGGCATGATCCGCCGGCAGTGCACCAAGGAACTGAAGATCGTGCCGATCCGCCGCAAGGTGCGTGAGCTGGTCGGGCTTACGGCTAAGCGCTCGCCGGACCGCCCCGTCGTGGAACAGTGGATCGGTATCTCCCTGGACGAGATCGTGCGCATGAAAATGTCCTTCGAGCCCTGGCAGGTAAACCGCTGGCCCCTCATCGAACTGGGCATGACGCGCCGCGACTGCCTGCGCTGGCTGGAACGGCACAGCTATCCCATGCCGCCCAAGAGCGCCTGCATCGGATGTCCGTATCATTCCGACACCCTGTGGCGGCAGATGCGCGAGGAGGATCCGGACGGCTTCGCCGATGCTGTCGCCATCGACCGGCTGATCCGCACCGGCTTCCGCAATCTGCGCGGCGAGGTGTATCTCCATCGCTCCTGCGTGCCGCTCGACGAGGCCGATCTCGACACGCCGGCGGACAAGGGACAGCTCGACCTCTTCGCCGATGAATGCGACGGCATGTGCGGCGTGTGACCTGTTCTGCCTGATCGCCTATAGGGCCGCTCTCGACAAGTTCGAGAGCGGCCGTTTTGCCCGTGACGGGTTGCCAGGTCCGGAATGGTTCTGGGCCGCCCGTCGCGGGAGAACATCGATGCACGATCGCGATTACAGTGCCGACATCGCCAAGGCCCTCGCCACGCCGGGCGGCCATCTGAAGATCGGCCGCGGAGGGTTCAGTCTGCACTACCTGAATGAGTATGGCGGCCAGAGCAGCCTGTCCGGCTACGATTGCGACGCCGTGAAACAGCAGGCCATCGCCGCCGGACTTCCGGTGATCGACAGCCGCTGTGTCGACTTCGACAAGGTGGCCAGGCTCGCCATCTCCGGGCCCATGATTTGTGTGGGCGGTGCGCCGGACCCTGAGCCATGGGGCGCGTTCTCCTATGCGCCGCTGATCGCGGTCGCGCGCGCCTACGCCGCGGCCGGGGCGGAGGTCTACAACCTCGACCTGGAGGAAGCGGCGGGGGCGGCGGCCTGAGAGGGAGAGGGAAGCGGGTGTCTTCGTGACGAGCCTGGTTGGGGAAAGAGGGCTTTCTCCGGCTCGTCACGGAGAAACTGACATGGCAAAGGCGAAAGTTGAGAAGATCACGCTGTCCCAGGCGCGGGACATTCCATTCGACAGGCTGGCGCTTTCGAGCCGCAACGTCCGACGGGTGCGGGCCGGTGTATCGATCGAGGAACTGGCCGAGGACATCGCCCGGCGCACGCTGTTGCAGTCCCTGAGCGTGCGGGCGGTGATCGGCGAAGACGGTCAGCCCACCGACAGATACGAGGTGCAGGCCGGCGGGCGGCGCTACCGGGCGCTGGAACTGCTGGTCAAACAGAAGCGGCTGGCGAAGAATGCCCCGATCCCCTGCATCGTGCGGGAGGACGGCATTCTGGAAGAGGATTCGCTGGCCGAAAACTGCCAGCGCGTATCGCTCCACCCGTTGGATCAATTCCGCGCCTTCCAGTCGCTCAAGGAGCAGGGCCTCGGCGAGGAAGAGATTGCCGCCCGCTTCTTCGTGACGCCGCAGATCGTCAAGCAGCGGCTGAAGCTGGCCAGCGTGTCGCCCAGGCTGCTGGAAGTCTATGCCGATGACGAGATGTCGTTGGAACAGCTCATGAGCTTCACCATTTCCGACGACCATGCCCGGCAGGAGCAGGTCTGGGAGACCGTGCACCGCGGCTACAACAAGGAGCCCTATTACATCCGCAAGCTGCTGACAGAAAACACCGTCCGCGCCACCGACAAGCGTGCCCGCTTCGTCGGGCTCGCGGCCTATGAGGAAGCCGGCGGCATCGTGCTGCGCGACCTGTTCTCGCAGGATGACGAAGGCTGGCTCCAGGATGTGGCGTTGCTGGAGCAGCTTGTCACCAAGAAGCTCGCGGCCGAGGCCGAGACGATCAAGGCCGAAGGCTGGAAGTGGATCGAGGTCGCTCCAGACTTCCCCTATGGCCACACCGCCGGCCTGCGCCGCGTCATGGGCGAAACGGAGCCGCTGTCCGACGAGGAGCACGCCCGGCGCGAAGCCCTGCGGTCGGAGTTCGAAGAAATCGAACAGCGCTATTTCCAGGAAAGCGACGAGGATCTACCCGAGGAAGTTGACCGGCGTCTCGCCGAGATCGAGGCGCAGCTCGATGCTTTCGAGGAGCGGCCGGTTCGCTATGATCCCGACGAGATCACCCGCGCCGGCGCGTTCGTCTCCATCGACGGCGACGGCCGGCTGAAGATCGAGCGCGGCTATGTCCGTCCCGAGGACGAAGCGCAGGCAGAACCTGGCAGCGATGGTCAGGACACGGATGCCTTCATCCGCGATCATGTCGAGATCGTCCACGTCGGCCGGAACGGCGAGACGCGGCAGGTCGATCCTACCGCCGCGCTATCGGGCAATGGGGCGCAAGCTGACGATGCCGAAGCCGAGGAAGACGGCATCAAGCCGCTGTCCGAGCGCCTGGTCATGGAACTGACGGCGCACCGGACGCTCGCCCTGCGGGACGCGCTGGCGAACGACCCGGACATCGCCTTCCTCGCCGCACTGCACGCCCTCGTTCTCCAGACCTTCTGGCGTTATCCGACGGCGAGCTGCCTGGAGCTTCGCGCCGAAAGCCCGATGCCGACCGTTCAGGGACCGGGGCTGAAGGAGAGCCAGTCGGCGAAGGCCATCGACGACCGGCACGCCAATTGGGAGAAGCAGCTTCCCGACGAGCCGGAACTGCTCTGGGAGTTCCTCTGCGATTTCGACCACGACAGCCGCATGGCGCTCTTTGCTCATTGCGTCTCGCTCACCGTCAACGCGGTGCATGAGCTGTGGAATCGGACGCAGGGCCGCCGGCGTCATGCCGACCAACTCGCCTGCGCGGTCTCGCTCGACATGACCGCTGCCGGGTGGAAGCCGACGGTAGAGAACTACCTCAATCGCGTGCCCAAGGCCCGCATCCTTGAAGCGATCACCGAGGCCAAAGGCGCCGGTATGGCGGATCTCATCGAGGGGCTGAAGAAATCCGACATGGCCGAGCAGGCCGAGCGACTTCTGACTGGTACCGGCTGGCTGCCCGAGCCGCTGCGCACGCCCGGCGTCGAGCCCGTAGTGGTCACGGACGAACCGAGGTCCCCGGAGCCGGATGCCTCGCCCTCGGAGTCTTCCGCCGCCGCCGAACTGCCGGCTTTCCTCACCGCTGCCGTATAAGCGGCTGCTCTTTCAAATCCATCCACCGAGCCCGGTCCCCGTGCGGCGGAATGTCCGCGCGGGGCCGGGCTTCGCGCTTTTCTGGAGATCGAAATGCTGAATCCGACCAACCCTGCCTACACCCCATGGGGCAAAGCCGACTATGAGAAGGTCTATGCCGAGGGCATCGTTTTCTATGGCACACCGTCCCATGGCGGCTTCAAGCTCGACCGCGAGCGCAACGCCAAGGTTCATCCTGCTCTGCGCGAGAGGGACCGATTTTACGAGGAGGATTGCGCTTGGGCGAAAGTTGCCTTCACCTTCCCCGACGTCTTCTCCGAGAAGGACCGCGAAGCGGCGATCCGCACGCTGAAGGAATGGTATCCCGACGAATACGAGACTGTCACAGGCGTTATCCTTGCCCCCGGCGAATCCCACGTCAAAAACGACCGGCTGTTCCTTGAACGCCACGCCAGCGACTGGATCGTCATCAGCGCGATCAGGTCGGACCAGCATCCCGACATGGTCGAGTGCATCGCCACAATAGGCGGCCGACGCGGGCAATGGGGCAAGCCCGATTCTGCCGAGCGGCGCTATCTCGTGCCGGATGCCGAATATGACCAGCGCGGCAAATTCGGCTTCATCATCGATCCCACCCGCCACGCGCTCTATGACGGCCCATCCAGCTTCATCGCACGGAGGGCGGCCTCATGAAATTCATCGTCACCCTTCAGGTCACGGCCGAAATCGAGGAGTGCTGGGAAATTGAAGCCACGAGTACGGAAGAAGCGCAAGCCATCATCGATGATGGCCTGCTCCATGAGCACCGATTCATCCGTGACAAGGTTCTCGGCGAAGAACGCGACCGCGAGATTCTGTCAATCATCCCGGCGCCCTCGGAAGAAGAACCATGCTGCCAATGCCGGAACTGCAATTGGCATGGGTCAGTCGATAAGGCCGACCCCGTTCACGATATGTGGTCGCGTGTGCTGCCGGGCGACATTATGCCGGCGGGCGATTGTCCCGACTGCGGCGCGCTCGTTCATCTGGTTTCGGGAGCCTGACACATGGCTATTCCCGATCACATCCGCGCCAATTTCGAGACTCTGCTGCGTGCAGCCAGAAACGGCGACCTCGCCTTGATGGAATGCACGGATGCGTCCAATGGCATACCGCGTTATGTGCTCGCGGCCGTGCAGCGTGACGATGGCGGCGAATATCTTTTCACGCCCTTCGGCCATCTGGCGGAGGGGAATCCCTACGAGGCTTACCACCCGCCAGAGTGAGAGCAGACCGGGATGAGGACGGGCCGGGAGCGGGCAAGAGAGAGCCTGCCCCGGCCTTTTCCTGAAACCTCAATCCCGGAGCAATCTCATGAATCTGATGACGCCAGCGGCGGCGGTGACGTCCGCCGCACCCATCCGTGCGCCCGAAGAAGAGGCCGCCTGCATCCTCAAGGCGGCGGAGCGCATTCTCACCGGTCTCGAACGCGGCATTCTCATCGAGGCCCGCGTCCTGCGGCAGGCGATGGAGGAGGCGTTCGGCGGTTCGGACGCCGAGGGCTTCTGGACCTGGAAAGCCGCATACGAAGCTTGCGAAGCCGCGCAGGTGCTGTTCCTCCGCAAATATGGTCGCGCCATGCGGGAGAAGGCGGGCTCGCCCGCCGCACAACTCGCCATGGTGTCCCGCATCGCCGGGCTTCTTCCCACCCACACCCGCCGCACGCAGGAATCTGATGAGCTCCAGCAGTTCAGCACCCCTATGCCGCTTGCCTATGTGGCCAGCATCGCGGCAGGCCTCACCGGCAAAGATGTGGTGCTGGAGCCTTCGGCCGGCACGGGGATGCTTGCCGTCTTCGCCGAGATCATGAGCGCGCGGCTGGCGCTCAACGAGATCGCCGAGACGCGGGCGGCGCTCCTGCGGCGGCTGTTCCCGGACAGCCTGGTCAGCACGCATGATGCCGCCAGCATCGACGATCGGCTGGCGGACGATATCGCTCCGTCGGTCGTTCTCATGAACCCGCCCTTCTCGGCGGCGCTCCACGTGCAGGGGCGTGTCTCCGATGCGGACTTCCATCACGTGCGCTCGGCGTTGGCGCGGCTGCCCGAGGGCGGCCGCCTCGTTGCCATCACCGGGCACAATTTCCCCGCCGATAGGCTGAACGGCGCGGTACGCTTCACCTGCGTCGTGGACGGCTCCGTCTATTACAAGCACGGCACCACCTTCGACACGCGCCTCACCGTCATCGACAAGTCGCTCGAAACGGCTTCGCCGCCGGTTTTGCCGCGCGCGGAGAACGCCGCCGATTTGCTCGCGCGCCTCATCGAACATCTGCCGCCTCGCTTGGAGGCGGACGGCGAGATCGGGCTCGGGACAGCGGCGAAGCCCGCTGTTGTGCGCAAGGTCGCGCCAATCGCGCGCAGGCCGCAACCCGTCATTTCTGCGGCGCCCGATGCTGTCGAGCTCATCTATGAGCCCATCGAATGGAAGCCGGCCGAGGGCGCCGACCTGACCGACGCGCTCTACGAGGGCTACGCCCTGCAATCGATCCATATCCCAGGCGCCAAGCCGCATCCGACGAAGCTGGTGCAGTCGGCGGCCATGGCCTCGGTGGCGCCGCCGCACCCTTCCTATCGACCGCATCTTCCGGTGCATATAATAAAGAGTAGCATCCTCTCCGACGCTCAGCTTGAGAGCGTCATCTACGCCGGCGATGTGCATTCCGGGCATCTCGTGGGATATTGGGCGGTCGATGAGACCTTCGACAATATCCATGCCGCACCGGAAGGCGCCGAGAATGCCGTGCGCTTCCGCCGCGGCTGGTTCCTGGGCGACGGCACCGGCTGCGGCAAGGGCCGGCAGGTCGCGGGCATCATCCTCGACAACTGGATCAAGGGCCGCCGCAAGGCGGTGTGGATCTCCAAGTCCGACAAGCTGATCGAGGACGCGCGGCGCGACTGGTCGGCGCTGGGCATGGAGCAACTGCTCGTCCAGCCCCTATCGCGCTTCAAGCAAGGCACGCCGGTCCGGCTGTCGGAAGGGGTGTTGTTCGTGACCTACGCCACTCTGCGCAACGAGCCGCGCCTGCGCCAGGTCATCGACTGGCTGGGAGACGGCTTCGACGGCGTGATCGTTTTCGACGAAGCCCATGCCATGGCCAACGCCGCCGGCAGCAAGGGTGAGCGCGGCGACCAACTTCCCTCCCAGCAAGGTCGTGCCGGCCTGCGCCTGCAGCGCGCCTTGCCGGACGCTCGCATCGTCTATGTCTCCGCCACCGGCGCCACCGACGTGCGCAACCTCGCCTACGCCGAGCGGCTCGGCCTGTGGGGCGGCGAGGATTTTCCTTTTGCGAACAGGTCCGAGTTCATTCAAGCCGTCGAAGCAGGCGGTGTGGCGGCGATGGAAGTGCTGGCCCGCGACCTCAAGGCGCTCGGTCTCTACACCGCGCGGTCGCTTTCCTATGAGGGCGTCGAAGTCGAGATCGTCGAACACGCGCTGACCCCGGCGCAGACAGCGATCTATGACGCCTATGCCGAAGCCTTCCAGATCATCCATCGGAACCTGAGTCAGGCGCTGGAAGCCGCTAATGTCACCGGCGAGCGCCGGACTCTGAACGGCCAAGCGAAGTCCGCCGCCCTGTCGGTGTTCGAGGGCGCCAAGCAGCGCTTCTTCGCCGCGCTGCTTTCTGGGTTGAAGACCGCCACGCTCATCAAATCCATCGCGGCGGATCTGGAAACGGGCCATGCCGCAATCGTCCAACTGGTCTCTACCGGTGAGGCGATCCTCGACCGGCGGCTTTCGGAGATTCCCGCCGAGGAATGGACGGATCTCAATGTAGATCTGTCGCCCCGCGACGTGATCTTGACTTACCTCCAGCATGCCTTTCCGACGCAGCTCTTCGAGCCCTACACCGACGAAGACGGCAATCTGCGCTCGCGCCCCGCGTTCGATACCGAGGGTAACCCGATCCAGTGCCGCGAAGCCGTCGCCGCCCGTGACCGGATGGTCGAGCGTCTCGCCTCGCTCGATCCCGTGCCAAGCAGCCTCGACCAGATCATTCAACGCTTCGGGACAGACAAGGTAGCGGAAGTGACGGGACGGACACGGCGAATCGTGCGCAAGGGCGATCGGCTTTGCGTCGAGAATCGTCCGCCATCGGCAAATCTCGCCGAGACGCAAGCCTTCATGGATGACGAGAAGCGCATCCTGATCTTCTCGGACGCCGGCGGGACGGGCCGTTCCTACCATGCCGACCGGGGCGCGAAAAATCAGCGCCTGCGCGTCCATTACCTGCTCGAAGCGGGCTGGAAGGCCGACACCGCCATTCAAGGACTCGGCCGCTCCAACCGCACCAATCAGGCGCAGCCGCCGCTATTCCGCCCCATCGCCACAGACGTGAAGGCGGAAAAGCGGTTTCTGTCCACCATCGCCCGCCGCTTGGACACACTTGGCGCCATCACGCGCGGACAGCGCCAGACAGGCGGCCAGGGGCTGTTCCGAGCCGAGGACAATCTCGAAGGCGATCAGGCCCGCGCGGCGCTCAGGCAGTTCTATTACTGGCTGGCGCAGGGCGCCATTCAGGGTTGTTCGTTGACGCAGTTCGAGGAGATGACCGGCCTGACGCTGACCTTCGAGGGCGGCAACATGAAGGAGGAATTGCCGCCGATCACGACGTTCCTCAACCGACTGCTGGCGCTGCCCATCGCCATGCAGAACACGCTGTTCGCGGCGTTCGAGGAGATTTTGAACGCCCGCATCGAGGCGGCGATTGCAGCGGGTGTCCACGATATCGGCCTGGAGACCATCCGCGCCGAAAGTCTGATCGTCACCGACCGGCGCGCGGTCTGGCGGCACGACAGCGGCGCCGAGACGCGGCTGTTCACGATCGAGCGGCACGATCGCAACCGTCCCATGGCGGCGGAAGAGGCGATCACCATCGAAGGCGGGCGATTGCTCGTCAATGAACGTTCCGGCCGCGCCGCTGTCAAGATATCCGCGCCGAGCCTGATGCGCGATGACGGCAGCATGGAACGCCGCGTCCGGCTGTTGCGCCCCATGCAGCGCGACACGATGAGCGTCGATGACTTCGCCGCCACGCACTGGAAGGAAGCGGAGAGGGAAGAATTTATCGCCGCATGGGAAAATGAGATCGCCGGAATCCCGGAATTCTCGACGAGCACGTTCCATCTTGTCACCGGCCTGCTGCTGCCGATCTGGCGGCGTCTTCCGGAGAGCAACGCCCGCGTTTACCGGCTGCAAACCGACGATGGCGAACGCATCATCGGCAGGATGCTAACGCCCATCGAGGTGGAAGCGTTCTGCCGCAATATCGGCATGGAGGCGCCGAAGCTCTCCGCCGGGGACGCCTGGGGCCTGATCAACGAAGGCAAGGTCACGGCCCATCTCGCCGATGGCCTCGTGCTCCGCCGCGTGCGCGTGATGAACGAGCACCGCGTCGAACTCACCGGCTTCACCTCCGGCATGGTCGATGCCTTGAAAGCGCGCGGCCTGTTCGGCGAGATCATCTCCTGGAAGCTGCGGTTGTTCGTGCCAATGGGCGAATCCGGCAAGGTGATTTTCGAGAGCCTCGCCGACCGTTGGCCGCTCACCGAAATCGCGGATCGGGGGTGACATATGTCCCGCGCCGCCGATCTGGCGCGCCGTCTCGGTGAACAGGCCGAGGCGGTGTGCCGCCATTATTTGCCGAATGGCCGCCGCCTGGGCCGATACTGGATCTGCGGCGATGTCATGGGAACGCCGGGGCGCTCGCTCTACGTCCGCCTGTCCGGCGAACGTGCCGGAAAATGGGCCGATGCCGCCGTCGCCAGCGAACACGGCGACCTGCTCGACCTCATTGCCATCAATCGCGGCCTCGACTTTCGCGCCGCGCTCGACGAGGCGCGCCGTTTCCTCAGCTTGCCGGCACCAATGATCCGGCGGGTCGAACCGCCCGCGCCGTCCGGCTCTTCCGAAGCGGCGCGGCGGCTCTTCGCCGCGTCGAACCCGATCCGAGGCACGCTGGCGGAACGCTATCTCCAAAGCCGCGGCATCATTCTGCCTGCGGAGGTTTCCGTCCTGCGCTTTCATCCGCGCTGCTTTCATCGCGGGCCGCAAGGCCGCGAGATATGGCCGGCGCTCATCGCCGCCGTCACCGATCTCGATGGCGCCATCACCGGTGCGCATCGCACCTGGCTTGATCCTGGCGGCGGCAAGGCGCCTCTCGATCAGCCCCGCCGCGCCATGGGGCATCTCGCCGGAAACGCGGTCCGGCTTGGCGTTGCCTCCGACGTCCTGACGGCGGCGGAAGGCATTGAAACGGCGCTGGCGCTCAAGACCGTGATGCCCGCCATGCCGGTCGTCGCCGCACTCTCCGCCGCCCACCTCGCCGCCCTGATCCTGCCGGCCGGGCTGCGCCGTCTCTATGTCGCCCGCGACAATGATCAGGCCGGGCGTTTCGCACTGGAACGATTGCGCGCCCGCTCCAGAGCCGGCGATATCGACATCCGCGCGCTCGCCCCGAGGACGGAGGATTTCAACGCCGATCTCCTCACCCTCGGTCCGGATCGGCTCAGGGCATGGCTCGCCGAGCAGCTCGTCCCGGACGATGTTCAGCGTTTCCTTGTCGCGGGCGGGTGGGCGCGATGCGTGTGATGGTCGTCTGCGCCGGATGGAAGGAGCAAGCATCTGGGCCGGCCTCCCGGTTTGAAGGGGCCGCGCCACGGCCTTTCCAAGAGAGGGATCTGCCAGCGCCGGTCGGCTTTGCAACGGCCTGACGGCCGTCCTCCACTTCGTTGCGGCCCTGCGGGTGCAAAGCCGCCCCTTGGCGCTGGCGGGCGATCCCCGGAAAGGCCGCGACGGGCGCGGCTCTGAGACCGGGAGACAGACCCATGCTGCATGACCTCTTCACCGACGACGCCTTCGAACCCCATCACGCTTCCTCGCCAACCGCCCATGTCCTCGACGAAATGGCGCTTCACGGTACCCGTCCCGGCCCGGACGATCCGGAGCGCCTGACCGTGCCCGAAGCCGACCGGTCCGAGCAGGAGATCGAGACCGCCGCAGCCGCCCTCATTGCCCTCATGGCCGATACGGCGCTCGATGACGATCTCGACGATGTCCTCTGGGGCTTCGCCAATCTCTTCCACCGCCGCCTAGGGTATCTCGATCGCATGCTCGACGACAACGAGATGGCGCAGCGGCGCTTGGCAAGCGAGCAGGACGGCTCGGAGGTCAAGTCCGTCGAGCTCGAGCGCCTGATTGCCCGTGGCGAGGCATTGCTCGAACGCCGCGCCGCCTTCGAGAACCTCCGCGACCTTGCCGCCATCCAGTTCGAATCTGCAACCGGTTCTGCCTGGCGGCCGCATACCGGCTCGATGACGAACCGCAAGACGATGACGGCGGCCATGATCGACAGCCGCGATTTTCTGGCCGCCAAGCGCCGGGCCGAGATCGAGCCGCTGTTGCCCGCCGGCCCCAGGATCGCGTTCACCGGCGGCGTCGACTGCAATGATCACGCCCGCATCTGGGAGGCCCTCGACAAGGCCCGCGCCAAGCATCCCGATATGGTGCTCATCCATGGCGGATCACCGAAAGGCGCCGAGAAAATCGCTGCCTGCTGGGCCGATAATCGCAAGGTGCCGCAGATCGTCTTCAAGCCCGACTGGACCCGCCATCGGAACGCAGCCCCCTTCAAGCGCAACGACCAGATGCTCGAAGCGCTGCCGATTGGTGTGATCGCCTTCCCTGGCTCTGGCATCAGCCAGAACCTCGCCGACAAGGCGCGGAAGATGGGGATCGCGGTGTGGCGGTTCGACAGCGGCGCCGATTAGGCGCCGCTACTTTCTGGCACTTCCAGCGAGCGGAAAATTGTCAGGGGCGGGTCCATCCTTCCGCCAGTTTTTCAATTACCTTCTCGAACCAGTTCTCGTACCAGTACCAGGTTTTGGCGACCATGACGCCGTAGCCCTTGCCGGGCTTGCGTGCGTCAAGCTGCCTCGCAAGCAATGTGTGGTCATACATGCTGAACGCCTGATATCCGGCCGCCTTGACTTTCGCCACGATCTCGGAGGGCAGATATTTCGGCCGCTCCACCTCCTTCAGCAGCACCCTCTCGACAGCCTCCGCTTCTGGCGATCCAGGCTTGACAAATTCGACGGCGAGGTCGGCCTTCGCGGCCTTGCCCGATACCTTCGGCACGAAGGCCACTCGGTACCGGAATTTCGGGTCCTTCTGCTCATCCTCGGTCAGTCCATTGTGGAAATTGTCCATCGCGGCTGCGATGTGCGGCGACAGGTCCGCGCCGATCAGGTTTGCCCTCTGTGCACCGTCGAAGGTCACGAACTGCAGCGCGATCGGCAGCCGTTTCTCCAAGGCGAACTCTTTACCGAACAGCGACTTGATCGCATCGTTGAAATTGATGCAGCAGGCCTGAAGCTTGGCACTCAGGGCATCGTCGATCCTGTTCGTGGAGCGATGCTCGATCTCGTGACGAATCTCGGTCAGGAATTTTAGGTTGTTGATAATACCTTTCTCCAGCGGGCATTTCCCGTGTGCCAGACATTGGCCAAGTTCCCAGTATTTGTCTGCGCCGCTCGGTGTTTTCTCGATGACACCGCCCTTCTTGTGCCGGTAGTCGATGCCCTCTCGCTTGTAGTAGGCGTGCAAGAGATAGGTCCAGGCGATGATGCTGGTGACGATGAAAAGCTCGGCCCTGAAATAGAGCCCGGCGCTGTTGAAGGTGTGGACGGCCGCGATCATTGCTTCTCGCGCTTTGATCAGCAGTTCGTCGCCCTGAAGATGCAAACCGGTTGCCGGATCGATATTCGGCCAGGCCGCGAGAAAAGCATCCAGTTCTGCATCGGAAGCAGGCTTTATACCCTTGTGTTTGGTCCCGTCGCGTATCTCGGAAATGCGGGCGTGATTGATCGACCGCGTAGGGCGCGAGAAATAGGCCTGGATGTCTTGCGGCACATATTTCTTCGCCAGCATCGCTTTGACGATGGCGACTTCCCATTTTTCCAACGTGTTACCCGGTCGCCGCGCCACGCTATTTCCCCCATCCAGATTTCGTTTCCCCACTGTCAATGTGATGACTTGCGAACGTCAAGAATTTTGCTGGCAAACACATCGAGTATTTCTCTGTCCAATGGGCGCCCGCGCGGGGACAAGCCCCGCGCGCCGGGCTCTCGTGAACCGAACCGCCTTCGGCGTTTCGGCCTTCGGCTTCGATCCCTGGCGCGAGCGCCCGCTCCGCGGGCGGATGGCGGTCCAACAGGCGCCGGCCAAGACGCGCCCCGCCAGACGCGATGGTGACGGGGCATGGAGGGGAGAATGCGGCGTTGGCCATGGCTCCCGAGGGCAGGTTGGAACGCCATCCTTCCTGCATCTCCGGCTCCGATGGGCGTGCGCATGCGGTCGAAGAGGGGCGCGGCACGCAGGCAGTCGAATTGGTCTCGCTGCCTGCGGCTACAGTGGCGCCCAAGCGCCAGTTTCATCGGCGCAGTGATGCCGTCAACGGCGCGGAACAGGGGCTTTGGACATGTCCTGAGCACGATCGCAGCCCGAGTGACTGGCGGTTTTCGTGCCATTGCACCCCCAAGCCAAGCCGTCGTCCGATGCGGTAAACTCGGTGGCGGGGGAAGGCTATGGCGCTCCTTCGCCGGCTGTTCATCGAGGCAGTCACCATCCCTGCATGCCTCTCATCGCGTAAATCCCGCGCCGGTCCGTTCAACCCGCCGTCCGGGAAAATTTCCCCTGCCGCGAAAAGTGCTCCGCTGACGCTGCGCCCCTTCGGGTGACGGCGAAGCCGTCAACTTTTCCCGGCATTCCTCGCGCCCGCTTCGCTCCAAATTTTCCCTCCCGGCGGGTCCTCCACTTCGTTCCGGCCCTCCGCTCACGCTGCGGGTGAACAGGCCCGCCTATGCGGTCTTTCCGCTGGAGCCATCGCAGGGATGGTCCCTGCGACGAACAGCGAAAGGATCATCACCATGGCCATCACCCTCGGCACGTTCACCAAGCAGAACGACGGCAGCTTCACCGGGACCCTCAAGACCCTCAACGTCACCGCCAACCTCGTCGTCGTCCCCGTGGACAAGATGTCCGAAAACGCCCCCGACTATCGCGTCTATGCCGGCAACGGCCAGCGCTACGAGGTCGGCGCCGGCTGGAGCCAGGTCGCCAAGTCGAGCGGCGAGACCTACCTGAACCTCAAGATCGCCGCGCCGGAATTCGGCCCCAACTGGGTGCGCGCCCGCCTCGTCAAGCTGGAGACGCCGATGGAGGACGGCACCTCGCACCTCGCCCTGTGGGAGCCGCGCGAGCGCTGATCTCGCCCACTCCCGAAGCCCCGCCGGAGCGCATCCGGCGGGGCCTGTCTTCATGCATTCCGCCGCGCCCGACCGCCGCAATCCAAGCGGTGTCGACGCTGGTCGCGCCGACGGGCTTTCCGTCTCGATCTTCCCATTCTGCCATCCGGCACAACGAGCCTGTAAAGGATCGCGGGCACCCTCCAAAATGCTCCGTTCCGCTGGCGCTCCACTCCGCATTTTGGCTCCTCCCGCGCCCGCTTCGCGGCGGCTTCGCCGTCCTTGACAGGCTCTATCCGGATGACCGGGGACCCCGTTCTCGACGGGAGAACGGCTCAATCAAGGAGGTTCCCATGTCCATCCAGATCAATTTCGCCCACGACATCCGCGTTGAATATCGCGGCCATTTCTACGCCGAGGACGAGCTGCGCGAGAGCATCTGGCTCGTCAATATGGAGCTGCGCAACGGCCTGCCGAGGCGCGAGCGCATCGAGGCCAAGCGGCAGATCGCGGAGATGGAATCGTGCCTTGAGGCGCTGCTGAACACCGCGGAGGCGGGGCATTGAGCCCCGCTTTTCGCGGCGTTTTCGATCCGGACGCCGGTCTCTCGTCCATTCATCGCGAGGGAGGATCGCTTTTGCCACCCCCCGTTTTTCGATCCTGAGCAAGCACGGTCCCCGCCGACATCCTTCGCCCATTCGCGTCGAACTTCGCCGAAAGGAGCCAAGGATGACCGATCACACATCAAGGGCGGCCGAGGCCCGCAAAGGCTCGCCGTTCCTCTCCACGCGGGAGGCCGCATTCTATCTCGGCCTCTCCTTCCGCACCCTTGAAAAGATGCGCCTGACGGGGAACGGCCCGCGCTTCCGCAAGCATGGCCGCTTTGTCCGCTATCACATCGCCGACCTCGATGCCTGGTCGGAAGGACGACGGCATTCCTCCACATCTGACGAGGGAGAACGCGGATGAAAAGGCCCGCTGTTCTTCCTCTCGTCGCCACGCTTGCGGGCATCGCGCTCGTCGGCTTCTCCGCCATCGCGCACCCCCAGCCGCGCCTTGTCTGGAACGCCTCCGCCAGCGCGCCGATCGGTCTCTATCGCGTCGTTTCCGGCGCGCCGGAACGCGGCGATTTCGTCCTGGTCCGCATCCCGAAATCCATCGAAAAGCTGGCCTCCATCCGCGGCTATCTGCCCGCCGGCGTGCCGCTCATCAAGCGCATTGCCGCCGTCGCCGGGGATGATGTTTGCGCCTTCGACGGGGCCATCATCGTCAATGGCGAAATCGTTGCCCGCCAGCGCAAGGTGGATCGGGCAGGACGTTCCCTGCCGCGCTGGAATGGATGCCGGGAACTTGTCCCGGGCGAATTCTTCCTCCTGACGAAGGCCCCGGACTCCTTCGACAGCCGCTATTTCGGGCCGGTGACGAGCGCCCGCGTGATCGGGAGGCTCGCCGCGCTATGGATCGACTGAGCCCCCTTATCTTCGCGGCGGCTGTCATCGTCACGCACGCCGAGGCCGCCGCTGTCGACCAGTTTCAGGCGCACATTGTCGAAGCGTCGCAGCGTTTTGGCATCCCCGCCAGATGGATCGAGGCGGTCATCATGGCCGAGAGCAACGGCGATGTGCGCGCCGTCTCACCCAAGGGCGCCATGGGCCTGATGCAGCTCATGCCGGAGACCTGGGCCAAGTTGCGCGATCAGCATGATCTCGGCGCCGATCCCTTCGATCCGCGCGCCAACATTCTCGCCGGGACCGCCTATCTCAAGGCCATGCATGACCGCTTCGGTCATCCGGCGCTCTTCGCGGCCTATAATGCCGGGCCGGGCCGCTACGAGACATATCTCCGTGACAGAAAGCCGCTTCCCGCCGAGACCCGTGCTTATGTCGCACGCATCGAAAAGACGCTCGCGGACGCGGGCGGATTCGCTCGGCACGAAGCGATTTCTCCGCCGACCGGCACGCCGAATCCCGATCAAATCGCCTCCGGCCAGCGGCTTTTTTTCTCGCTCTCGCCGACGAAAAACGAGGCCGCAAGTGACGAAAATTCCGTCCCGAATGGCGAGCTTTTCGTGCCGCTTTCGACGCGAAAATCGGATGAAAAATGAGGCGAGAAATGCGGCGCCAGAGTCCGCTTCCCCATGCGCTTCTCGTTCCTTTCTTCGCCCGGCGGCGCGGCTTCGCCGCTGCCGGGCTTTCTCGCCATCAGTCGATGTGATCGCAGATGATCGTGGATGGTCGCAGACAGGCTGATGGGAGCCGCGTAAGGGCAAGATGAAGCTCCGGCACCATCCGCGGTGTCGCGGATCGTAAGCCTTTGTCTGCACATCGGTTTTTCCGTAGGCGGATGGTGCTACGCACCCCCGCCGTGGTGCCATGGGCGCCGCAACGCCCCGGTTTTCTTAGGCGTGATTGGCACCAATTTCCAAAGGCTCGTTTCGTCGCCATTCTATTGGGGTCTATGAGGAGCAGACCGTGTTCGACGACGACGATTTCAAACCCAAGCTCGGCAAGATCCGCTCGCGCGGCTCGAAGGGCGGACGCAAATTCCTGCATCAGGTTTTGGCCGCCTCGAACCTCGCGCGAGGCGGGACAGGCGACACACGCAAGTCCCGCTTCACCGGCAGCCGCATCGGGCGCGGCGCGGGCGTCGGACATGTGCTGGCGAGCCGAGACCGCTATGCCGCTTTTCGCCAGCGCCGCGTCATCATCAAATCCCGCATCATCAAGCTGGCCGGCAAGGGGATGGACGGGGCGCGGGCGCATCTGCGCTATATCCAGCGGGACGGCGTGACCCGCGAGGGGGAGCCGGGCGAGCTTTACGGCGCCGAGCAGGACCGGGCGGACGGAAAGGCCTTCCTTGAGCGTTCGGAGGGCGACCGCCACCAGTTCCGCTTCATCGTCTCTGCCGAGGACGGTGCGGAATACGACGACCTGAAGCCGCTCACCCGCCGCCTGATGGCCCGCATGGAGGAAGATCTCGGGACCAAGCTCGATTGGGTGGCCGTCGATCACTACAACACCGGCCATCCGCACACGCATATCCTGGTGCGCGGCCGCGACGAGCGCGGCAAGGACCTCATCATCGCCCGCGACTACATCACCACCGGCATGCGCGAGCGCGCCGCCGAGATCGTCAGCCTGGATTTCGGACCGCGCTCGGATTTCGAGATCGAGGATCGGCTGCGCCGCGAGGTCGAGCAGGAGCGCCTGACCAGCATCGACCGCCGCCTCGTCCGCGACATGGACGATACTGGTCTCGTCGGCGCGACCGATCGCGACGCCTTCCAGCAGAGCCTGCGCGTGGGCCGGTTGCAGAAGCTGAGGCGGCTGGGATTGGCCGAAGAGCTCCGCCCCGGCCAATGGCGGCTCGAAGAGGGGCTGGAGGACACATTACGCCGCATGGGCGAGCGCGGCGACATCATCAAGACCATGCACCGCGAAATCGCCGGGCAAAACATCGCTCGCAGCCCCGGCGATTACGCGATCCTCGACCCAGGAGACCCGACCGCGAACCCCGTCATCGGGCGCGTGGTGGCACGCGGGCTGTCCGACGAACTCAAAGACCGCCATTATCTGATCGTCGACGGGGTGGATGGGCGGACCCATTACGTCGATATCGGCAGGGGCGAGGCGACCGAGCCGACCCCGGACGGCAATATCGTGCGTGTGACGCCGAAGAACATCGAGCCTCGGCGAGTGGACCGAACTGTCGCTGCGGTCGCCGCCGCCAACGACGGGCGCTACACCATCGACCTGCACCTCAAGCACGATCCCCGCGCCACCGAGGAATATGCCGAGACCCATGTGCGGCGGCTCGAGGCCATCCGCCGCGTCACCGGTGGCGTTGTCCGCGAGCCCAATGGCACCTGGCTCATCACGCCCGACCATCTCGACCGGGTGATGGAATACGAGCGGAGCCTGGCTCGCGCAGCGCCGGTCATCGTGGAGAAGCTGTCCCATCTCACGCTCGACCAGCAGGTGGGCACCGACGGCGCCACCTGGCTCGACCGCGAGCTCGTCTCGGATCATGCCGAGCCCAGCCGCGACTCCGGGTTCGGCCGGGAGGTGCGTGAGGCCCAGGCGCGCCGTCGGCAATGGTTGATCGCCGAGGGCCTCGCTCACGAGGAACGGGATCGCATCGTCTATCGCGCCAACATGTTGGCGATCCTACGTCGGCGCGAGCTTGCCCGTGTTGCCGGTCAGCTCTCCGACCAGCTCGGCCTCGCCTATGTAGAGACGCGCTCCGGTGAGCCGGTGGAAGGCACGCTCCGCCGTTCCGTCCAACTCGCCAGCGGCAAATACGCCCTCGTCGAGAACAGCCGCGAATTCACCCTCGTCCCCTGGCGCCCCGTCCTCGAACGCCACATCGGCAAGCAGGTCTCCGGCATCATGCGCGGCGACGGCATCTCCTGGACCATCGGGCGGCAGAGGGGATGGCCGAGCATCTCGTGAGAATACCGCTGCCGGTCATCGGCTGACCTCCTTGGCGAAGTCATGATTGCTTCAGAAGAGGAAAGTTCAACCATGGAAACTAGTTATGATACAATTTGTTGGGGTGGTTGGATTCAAACCGCTCTTTCGAAGATTCTTTGGTATTGGAGGGGGTTATCGCCGCATATCGTTTCGTCCACGCGGCGGACATTCATCTCGATTCGCCGCTGCGCTCTCTTGCCCTGCGCGATCCTGAGTTGGCGTCGCTGATTGGCAACGCCACGCGGAAGGCATTTGTGCGCATCGTCGATTTGTGCCTGGACGAGCAGGTTGACGCTCTTCTTCTTGCCGGCGATCTCTATGACGGCGAGCAGACGTCCATGAAGACGGCTCGCTTCCTGGCCGAGCAGCTTCGGCGGCTTTCAGATGCTGGCATCCAGACGTTTATCATACGGGGCAATCATGACGCCCTTTCCCGCATTACCAAGGAGTTGGTCTTACCCGAGTCCGTAAAGGTATTTGGCGGACGAGCCGAAGCTGTGCCCGTGAAGCGGGATGCTGGTGCCTTCCCCGTTGTCGTCCACGGCTTGAGCTTTACCCACCCGCAGGCGCCCGAGAGCCTGCTCAGCAAATACAAGCCGCCGGTACCCGACGCTTTGAACATCGGGCTGATGCACACCAGCCTGGCCGGCGCGCCGGGACATGACGTCTACGCGCCATGCAGCCTTGCCGATCTGCATGGAACCGAGTTCCGATATTGGGCGCTCGGCCATGTCCATAAACGCATGGTCTCGGAAGGTCCGTGCACCGTGGTCATGCCGGGAATTCCCCAAGGGCGGGACATCAATGAGGCAGGTGCCAAATCCGCAACACTGGTGACTATTCACGACGACCGCACGATTCATCTTGAACAACGCTTTACCAGCCTTGCGCAGTTCGAGCGGATCAGCATCGACGCAACCGGAATTGAAGATTGGGGGAAACTTGCAGTGGCCATCGGCCGCACCCTGGAGAAGGTCCGGCGAGATATCCCGTCCGAGCATCTGGTGGCGCGTCTGCATTTCACCGGCGAGACGCCTCTGGCTTGGCGCATTCGGCGGGACATCGATCTCCTCACGACGGAAGCGCAGGACAGGGCTTCCGTGATTGGCGGCTGTTGGGTGGAAAAGCTTGAGACGTCCTGTCAGGCACCCGGCGCAGCCGCGGCCGGATCATCCGATCCACTTATGGAGCTGCGGCGCTTGATCCAGGACGATGTGGTGGGGTCGGATGCATTCCGGGCCGAGCTGACCGCTGCGGCAGACGAGTTGCGGAGGAAATTGCCGGCCGAGTGTCGCGGGATTTTCGGTTCCAACGAGGCAGCCTTTCAAAACAGTCTAGCGCTTCTGGCGCGGGAGGGCATGGAAGATGTACTTGCTCGTCTTCACGCAGGTGAGAAGGGCGAGCAACTCTGATGCGCCTGCGACGTCTCGATTTGACCCGCTATGGCAAGTTCACCGACCACAGGGTCGATTTCGGCGAAGGCACGCCCGGGACGCCGGATCTTCATGTCATCTACGGCCCCAATGAAGCCGGCAAGTCCACCCTGTTCGCCGCCTGGCTGGACCTCCTTTACGGGATCGGGATGCAGAGTCCGTTTAATTTTATGCATCCCTATTCGACGATGCGGATCGGCGGCGCACTGGAATTCGCCGGCGGTGTACGCGAATTCGTGCGCGTCAAACGGGCGCAGAACAGCCTTCTTGATGCGCATGAGCAGCCTGTTGCCGATAGCGCGATCCTGGCAGAGCTTGGTGGCATCGATCGCGAAGCCTACCGCACCATGTTCTCGCTCGACGACGATACGCTGGAGGAAGGCGGCGAAAGCATTCTGAAGGCCAAGGGGGAGTTGGGTCAGCTTCTTTTCTCCGGCGCCAGCGGGCTTGCCGATCTCAGCCGCAAGATCGGTGATCTGAGGTCGGAAGCCGACGGATTCTACAGGCTTCACGCGCGCAGTGGGCAGTTGCACGATTTGCAAAAGGAGTTGACCCGGCTGAAGGAGGAAAGGGAGCAGATCGATACGCAGGCTTCGAAACACGCCGAGCTCTCGGAAATTGCCAGGCGCGCCAAGGCTCGTTATGACGAAACCGCCACCAGGCGCGGCCAGATCCAGGCGCGTAAGGACGAAATTCAGCGCCTCTTGAATGCGCGCCCGCGCCTAGCGAAGCTGCGCACGATCCGGGGGCAGCTTGCACCGCTCGAAGAACTGCCCAGTGCGCCGCCAGGATGGGCGCAAGAGGTGCCCGCTCTGCGCGACGAAGAGGTCAGGCTTGAAACGCAGATCCAGTTGAATGGGGAAGAGGTCGAGCGGCTGACATTAGCCGTCGATGCCATCGTCGTTGATGATGCGGGCTTGCGTATGGCGGAAAGGTTGGACGAGACCGCTTCCTTGCGTGCCCGGTATGTAACTGCCGAGAAGGATCTCCCGGATCGTCGCCAGAAGCTAAGGGATCTCGACCACGACATCTCCATTCACCTGCGGCAGCTTGAGCGTGAAGGCGAGCCAAATCCGGAGCGCCTCATTCCGCCGGCATCGACGGTCGAACGCCTGCGCGAACTGATCGAATCCCATTCAGGCGTTGAGACGGCGCGGAACAAGGCGGCTGAAGAACTGTCCGAAGCGCGGCTCCGTCTGAAGGAGACCGCAGACAAACTGGCCGACGCCGTTGGAATTACACCGGCGAGTGCTGAGCGGGAAACGCTTCTTGCGCGCCTCAGGGAGGCGCTGGCCGCTTTCCGCACGAGTGATCATGCCGCCCGGCAGCGGCTGGCGGAGCGCGCTTGTCAGGATGCACGGGCGGCGCTCGATGATGCTCTGGCCACCCTGGCACCCTGGCGTGGCGACGTCGAGCAACTCGTCGCCATGGCCGTCCCTTCGATGGAGACCCTTCAGGAGTGGAAGACGGCGCAGCAGGCCGTCCAGAAGAGGGTCGACCAACATGCCAGCGAAATCGAGCGGCTCAGGACAGACTGTGCGCGTCTGTCGACACAGCAGGACGCGGTGAGCAGCGTGACCGGGCTGGTGACCGATCAGGACGCGGCGACAATTCGAGCGGAACGCGACCGCGCATGGGCTGACCATCGAAGCCGTCTCGATGCGGATTCCGCAGATCGGTTCGAAGAGTTGCTGCGCCACGATGACGACATTGCCGCCCGGCGCTTCGGACACATGGCGGAACTGGCTCAGCTTCATGAAGCGGCCAGGACGCTCAAGGTCGCCCGGTCTGACCTTGTTCGCGCCGAGGAACTTCACGCTGCGGCGCGTGCCGAATCCGACGATCTGGCGCGCGAGGCCGCAGTAGCGATTGGCGACATCTCGCCCCTGCTGTCGTCCGATTGGCCATTGTCTCAACTTGAGGCGTGGTTATCCCGCCGGCAGAAGACACTGGAGGCGCGTGGCCACCTGCGAGAAGCAGAGCGAGATTTGCAGCAGGCGCAGAACGACGCCCGTGTGGTGAAGGAACGTCTCGAAGCGGCGCTCCGCGCGGTGAAACTGCCTGTTCCGTCGGATACTGAGATCGAGAACCTCGCAGCCACGGCCGAAAATGCGCTTGAAGCTGAAGCTGAGCTTAAGCGCTCCCGTCAGATGCTGGAAGAGCGGCAGCGCGAGGTCAGCGTTCGTGAGCGCGCCCTTGAACGGGCCGAAACGGCTATCCGGCAATGGGATACCGACTGGAAACAGGCTTGCCGTTCCTGTTGGCTCGGGGAGAACGGCGGCGCGCCCTCAATTGCAGACGTGCGGGGCGCTCTCAAGGTAATCGCCGACTTGGCGTTCGCCGTGAAGGAAAGAGCGATCCTCGCTGATCGCATCGACAAGATGGAGAAGGATCAGGCTGCCTTTCAAGATGCGGTGATCGCATTGGCGGCGGAATTGGGCATTGCCTCCGCGGACGCTTCCGCGGTCATGAACCTGGTTCGGGAAATTGAGGGGCGAGCGCGAAAGGCAGAGGCCGAGCGCGAGCGGAAAGCCGAGGAGACGAAGCGACTCGATGCGGCACGCGCCGCATCGCGAACACTGGCCGCTGACAAATTGGCCCTTGAGCGGCGTAAGCAAGAAATGACCTCGTTTTTCGGGGTGGGGACGTTCACGGATGTTGCCGCAAGACTCGATCAGATCACGGAACGGCACAGGCTACGCCAACAAGCTACCGAGGTGGAGCAAGAGATCCTTGATGCGCTGCGCTTTACCGATCTCGCTGACGCCGAAGCTGCCCTTGATTCGGCAGACCAGCCCGCGCTTGAAGCAGAGATTACCGAAGTCGCAGCGCAGGCCGAACTCCTGGAGCAGGAGTGGCGCGACTCCTATGCCGCGTACAGAGAAGCAGAGAAACAGATCGAGGCGATCGGCGGCGACGCCAAGGTCGCGGAAATCGAGGAACAGGGGCGCACGGTCCTGTTGGAGATAGAGGAAGGCGCTCGGCGCTACATGCAACTGCGCGCAGGCATTGCCGCCACGGAGCAGGCGTTACGCCTGTACCGAGAGCAGCATCGCAGCTCCATGATGGCGCGCGCTTCCGAGGCGCTTCTCACCATCAGCCGCGGCGCCTATGTGAGCCTGACGACTCAGCCGGACAAAGAGAGCGAAATTCTGGTCGCCGTCGCCGCGGACAAGAGTTCTAAGCTGGTGACCGAGATGTCGAGGGGAACCCGCTATCAGCTTTACCTTGCCTTGCGCGTCGCCGGCTATTCCGAGTTCGCCAAAGCCAGAAGCCCGGTTCCCTTCATCGCCGACGACATCATGGAGACCTTTGACGACTTCCGCGCGGAGGAAACCTTCCGCCTGTTCGCGGAAATGGCGGAGACGGGACAAGTCATCTACCTCACCCATCATCGCCACCTCTGCGAGATCGCTCGTCAGGTTTGCCCGGCGGTGACGGTTCACTCCCTGCCAGAAGATGTACTTCGCGAGCGCCAGCTTAAGGCACGTGTTGATGGCGCGGAATTGAGTGGTGGGCAACACGGGGAATTCATAGAGATGGATATTAACTGAACCTGTTAATGTCGGGGTGTGCAAATGGAAACATCGCCAACACAAGATGATGCGAAAGAGTGCGGTGCGAAGACCGCCACCGTATCGGAGAATATCTTGAAGCAGTTTTTTGATGAACTAGCAAAGGACGAGTCGCTGAGCGAGATCGCGCCTGTCCTCCGAAAAACTGTTCTGGACGACGGCGTGTTCAGCGAACCTGCGATACGCGCGGCTCTGTTCCCTGAGGCATCATGATTCGCATCGAGAGGATCCATATTCATGAGTTCCGCGGTATCCGGGAACTGAAGCTCGACCTTAAGAGCCAGAACTTCGCCGCTTGCGGGCCGAACGGGACGGGTAAGAGCGGCATCGTCGATGCAATCGAATTCGCCCTGACAGGCAACATTTCACGGCTTTCCGGCAGCGGCACAGGCGGCCTGTCAGTCAAGTCTCACGGCCCTCACGTTGATAGCCGCGACAAACCAGAGGCGGCGTTCGTTACGCTGGACGTCATCATCCCGGCGCTCGGCGGCAAGAAGGCGACCATTCATCGCACAGTGAAGGCGGCGGGAAGCCCGAAGATCACACCGGCAGACGCCGATGTCGCCGCCGCCTTTGACAGCGTGAACTTGCATCCTGAATTCGTTCTCTCCCGACGGGAACTGATCCGCTACGTCCTCTCCGAACCTGGCCAGCGTGCGAAGGAAGTTCAAGCGCTGCTTCGTCTCGACGACATCGAGAGGCTGCGCGTTGTACTGCAGAAAATAGCAAATGCCTGCAGCAGGGAATTGCCTGGCTTCGAGCGTGCCGAAGCCGATGCGAAGACGAGTCTGCTGACTGCACTGGGCGCACCGCAGTTGACTAAAAAGGCCATTCTCGATGCGGTGAACCCACGGCGTGAGATGCTCGGGCTTGCTCCTCTGGCCGACCTCGAGGCTACGACGTCTCTGAAAGACGGATTGGCGACGACCGCTGCGATTGGCGCCCCAGGGCGTGTTCCCAAAGTTCAGGCCAATGCCGATCTATCGACATTGAAGGAAGCGTTGGAGAAGATCGGATCGGAGGCATTTCAAAGGGTTTGCAAGGAAGCAGAGGCGTCTGCGGCCGAGCTTGAGAAAGACGCTGACAGCTTGAACGGCTTATCACGGGAAGCGCTGCTCAAATCGGCCGTCGAACTTTATGACGGAACTACCTGCCCGGTCTGTGATACTCCCTTCGAACCAGGTGTTTTCGAGGAGCATCTGGCAGCCAAGCTCAGCCATCTCGATGCCGTCACCAAGAAGCGGGCTGCCTTGGAAGCGGAGATTAAGCCGATCCTCGACACGTTACACGCGGCAGGAACAGCCTTGGCGACCATGATTGGCTATGCGTCGCAGTTGTCACCGCAGGTCGATGCGACTGCACTTAGGGCCTTTAAGGCTGTCCTTCTCGGTCGCTACCAACAGCTTCAGAAGCTCCTCCCACTAGACGATACGCGCGCCGTGCTGACAAAGGCGCATGTCGTCCCCGAATTGGTGCCGACACTGGATGCACTCGCAGCCGCTATCAATGCTATCCCGGAGCCAACGAAGCAGGATGCCGCGCGTGAGTTTCTCGTCCTTGCCCAAGAGCGGCTTGAACAGTACAGAGCGGCAAAGCTTAAGGTCGCGGCGGCCAAGATGCGGTCGGAACGTGCTACGAAGGTTTTCACTACCTTTGGCCGGGTAACTACGGCAGGCCTGGAGAAGATCTACAAGGACGTCGAGGCCGCTTTTTCAAGTTACTACCGTAAGATCAACGAGGATGACGAAAGCGCCTTTACCGCCAAGTTGATGCCGTCGATCGGGAAGCTCGGCTTTGATGTCGACTTTTACGGCCGTGGACACTTTCCCCCGGGTGCCTATCACAGCGAGGGGCATCAGGACGGGATGGGACTCTGCCTCTATCTGGCACTCATGAGTCACCTGCTTGGAAAGAGCTTTACGTTCGCCGTACTGGACGACGTGTTGATGTCGGTGGATGCTGGCCACCGGCGTCAAGTCTGCACGCTCCTCAAAGAGAGCTTTCCGGACACGCAGTTCATTTTCACGACGCATGACGAGATCTGGCTGCGGCATATGAAATCCGAGGGCTTGATCAAAGGGCGAAACTTTGCCCACTTCCGCACGTGGACGGTTGATCTTGGCCCCACCGAATGGGACGACCGCGATGTGTGGAGTGAAATCGAGGACTATCTCGCCAAAAGCGATGTGAGGGGCGCGGCCGCGCTTCTGCGTCACTATCTGGAGCATTTCGCGAAGGAGGCTTGTGACCGCCTGAGAGCGCGCGTGGAATTCCGAGGCGACGCGCAATTCATGCTTGGCGACCTCCTGCCAAACGCGACCAATGCCCTTGGCGAGTTGCTGAAAAAGGCCAAGGTGGCTGCGAACTCTTGGAATCAGAATGACGTTATCGAGAAGGTCGGATCCCTTGAGGCCACCTTCGGGGAGGCAAAGGTCAAGACCAACCACGAGCAATGGCAGGTCAACACCGCCGTTCACTTCAATGCCTGGGCCGACCTCAAGAAGGAAGACTTTGCGCCCGTCGTGGCCGCCTTCAAGGCCTTCACTGCCTCATTCGGTTGCGCGACGTGCGGAGAGATGTACTTTGTGACACCTGATCGCGGCCAGAAAGAGGCCCTTCGCTGTGGATGCGGCGGGCTGAACCTCAATCTTCTACAGAAAGGATCATAGCGGCGCGTTGGGATCACGCCGATACTTTGGCGTTCTGAGTGCATTCCAGCGTACATAAGGGCCATAAGCGTTTCCGCCATTTCTTATGATGCTCGTTCCGTTTGCCTCGATCAACGGAACGACGCCCATGACACCCACCAAGCTCCTGATCGGCCAGATCGCCGTTGTCTTCGCCATCGTCATTCTGGGCGTGTGGGCGGCGACGCAGTGGTGCGCGGACATGCTGGGCTATCAGACGCAGCTCGGCGCCCCCTGGTTCGTTCTGTTCGGCAGGCCGGTCTATGAGCCGTGGAAGCTGTTCGAATGGTGGTATTTCTACGAGGCCTACGCGCCGGAGGTTTTCGACAAGGCCGGTATGCTGGCGGCGGGCAGCGGTTTCATGGGGTGTGCCGCCGCGATCGCCGGCTCCCTCTGGCGGGCGCGGCAGAGCCGGCTCGTCACCACCTACGGCTCGTCGCGCTGGGCCTTGCCGCGCGAGATCGAACGGGCCGGGCTGTTCCGACCGGCAGGGGTCTTCCTCGGGCGGCTCAAGGACCGGTATCTGCGCCATGACGGACCGGAGCATGTCATGGCCTTCGCGCCGACGCGCTCGGGCAAGGGCGTCGGCCTCGTCGTGCCGACGCTGCTCACCTGGACCGGCTCGGCCGTCATCCACGACATCAAGGGCGAAAACTGGCAGCTCACTGCTGGTTGGCGCGCGAAGTTCTCGCACTGCCTCTTGTTCAACCCGACCGACCCACGCTCTGCCCGCTACAATCCGCTGCTGGAGGTACGCAAGGGGCCGGACGAGGTGCGCGACGTCCAGAACATCGCCGACATTCTGGTCGATCCGGAGGGTGCGCTCGAACGCCGGAACCATTGGGAAAAGACCAGTCACGCCTTGCTGGTCGGCGCCATCCTGCACGTACTGTACGCCGAGGAGGAGAAGACGCTGGCGCGTGTCGCCACCTTCCTGTCCGATCCGCGCCGGTCCTTCGCCGCGACGCTGCGGCGAATGATGGCGACCAACCATCTCGGCACGCCGGAGAATCCGAAGGTCCATCCGGTGGTAGCGTCTGCCGCGCGGGAGGTGCTGAACAAGTCGGAGAACGAGCGCTCGGGCGTGCTCTCCACCGCCATGTCCTTCCTCGGCCTCTATCGCGACCCGACCGTCGCGGCGACGACCTCGGCCTGCGACTGGCGCATTGCCGATCTCATGGATGCCGAACATCCGGTCTCGCTTTATCTGGTGATTCCGCCGTCCGACATCTCCCGCACCAAGCCGTTAGTCCGACTGGTCCTGAACCAGATCGGACGGCGATTGACCGAGCGGCTGGAGGGCGATCCGAAGAAGACCCGCAGGCATCAACTCATAATGATGCTCGACGAGTTCCCAGCGCTGGGACGGCTTGACTTCTTCGAGACGGCGCTGGCCTTCATGGCCGGCTATGGCATCCGCGCCTACCTCATTGCGCAGTCGCTCAATCAGATTTCCAAGGCGTATGGCGAGAACAACGCCATTCTCGACAACTGCCATGTCCGCATTGCTTTTTCGTCAAATGATGAACGGACGGCGAAGCGCATCTCCGACGCGCTGGGAACGGCGACCGAACTGCGCGCTCAGCGCAACTATGCCGGCCACCGGCTGGCGCCGTGGTTGTCGCATGTCATGGTCAGCCGCCAGGAGACGGCGCGTCCGCTCTTGACGCCCGGCGAGGTGATGCAATTGCCGCCCGCGGACGAACTGGTGCTGGTCTCCGGCTTGCCGCCGATCCGGGCGAAGAAGCTCCGCTATTACGAAGATCGGAACTTTACGCAGCGTGTTCTGGCGGCCCCACATCTTTCCGAAGGCGGCTACGAGGACAAACCCGCACCGCGCCCCGACGACTGGAGCGGCCAGGTGCGCGATACCGACGACCGCCTGATGCCATCCGACGAGGACGGCACCAAGCGCGGTTCCCTTGGCGAGGAAGGCGGGCTTCAGCAGCAGCGCCATCCGGGCTTGGTGGAGGAACAGATCGCGAAACCCATCGAGCCGGGGCAGCCGGATCTTCCGGGGCTTGACGCGGACGAGTCGGATGTCGTCGCCGACAAGCGCGCCCTGGATCGGCTGTCGAAGCCGGCGCGCGTCTATGGCGTCAATGAAGCGATGGGACCGGACCGCGACATTCTGGACGGCTTTTGAGAACGAGCGACGCGCCCGTCGCTTCCGGGCGCAGGGAGCCTCGCCTCGGGCAACGCGGTCTCTCTCGTCGTGAACACGGAACGCCCAGCTATATCAGCGGTTAAGATCGCATCACGGCCGAGGCTGGACCTTTGGCGGCGAGCGCGGGCTGTCTGCGGTTGATCCCAAAGCCGATGATGCAGGTCCTTGCAACTAGATGCCGCCTCACGCCCACTCCTGATGCCGACTGCTGATGGTTAGCTATCGTCCTGCAAGCTCCGGCTTAGGCTCCACTTCCATCGTCATCGGAGGCACTGTTGCCGGGCAACGGAGAGCATGAACGAAATTTTCATTTGATTTGTTACGGCTGTTACATTATTCATGTACCTATGTCTGAGATTGCTTGGCTGCTGCTTACCTACAAAGTGCCGCCGGAACCCGCGGCGCGGCGGATCGCGATCTGGCGGCGGCTGAAGGGCATGGGGGCGGTCTACCTGCAGAACGGTGTCTGCCTGCTGCCTAAGACGGACGACCACGTGCGGCGCCTGAAGATGCTGGAGAACGATGTGGCCGAGGCCAAAGGGGAGTGTGTGATCTTGGAGACGGTCGCCCTCGACCGAGGTCAGGAGGAAAAGGTCATCGCCCGCTTCAAGGCCGACCGCGACGACGCCTACGAGGAGTTCATCGACAAGTGCGACGACTTCGAACGCGAAGTCGCCAAGGAGGTGGAGGCCAATCACTTCACCTACGCGGAGCTGGAGGAGAACGACGTCGATCTGAAGAAGTTGCAGGGCTGGCTGGCCAAGATCCGCAAGCTAGACTTCTACGGTGCCTCCCGGGCCGCCGAGGCGGAAGAGCGGCTCAAGGGCTGCGAGGCCGTGCTAGACGCCTACGCCAAGCAGGTTTTTGAGGCCCTCGAAGAAAACGGCTGAGGGAGAGAAAGCGAAGCAGGACAAGCTTGTAGATGATGATGGGGATGGGGTCCCCCGATAACCGCCGATGAGGCTGATGACTCCTACCGGGCGTCCTGGGACGCAGGTAGGAGCTTACTGCCCACACTGCTTCCCGGTTGCCCGACTTGATCGGAACCCTAATCGGGAAGGAGTAGCGCATGTTCACCTGGTCCACTGCCGCGCCCGCCATCAGCGCGGCCTTCCTAGCCTCCCTCGTGGAGGTCGTTGAGGCCTTCACCATTGTGCTTGCCGTCGCCACGTTGCGCGGCTGGCGGCCGGCAGCGCTCGGCACCGTCGGCGCGCTCGCCGTGCTTGGCGCCATTGTCCTCACCCTCGGGCCCTTGCTC
This sequence comes from Sphingobium lactosutens DS20, assembly GCF_000445105.1. GTDB lineage: Bacteria > Pseudomonadota > Alphaproteobacteria > Sphingomonadales > Sphingomonadaceae > Sphingobium > Sphingobium lactosutens. Next base: position 54,176 of record NZ_ATDP01000088.1, read on the forward strand.
GACCGCGTGCCGCTGCATCTGCTGCAGCTGGTGGTCGGCATCCTGCTTCTGCTGTTCGGCATCGGCTGGCTGCGCAAGGCGGCGCTCAAGGCGGCCGGCGTCATCCCGCTGCACGATGAGGACGCGATCTTCGCCGCCGAGACGGCTCAACTCAGCGAGGAGGCTCGGCGCCGCAAGACCTCCCTCGATTGGATTGCCGGCATCACCGCCTTTAAGGCGGTTCTTCTCGAAGGTATGGAAGTGGTCTTCATCGTTATCGCGGTCGGCGCCGGTCGCGGCCTCCTCGGCCCGGCCAGTCTCGGAGCGCTGGCCGCTTGCGCGCTGGTCCTGCTGGTCGGCACCGTCGTTCACCGGCCGCTCTCGCGCGTTCCCGAGAACACGCTGAAGTTCGGCGTCGGGGTCATGCTCTCGGCCTTCGGCGTGTTCTGGACGGGCGAAGGCCTCGGCATTGAATGGCCCGGGCACGACCTTGCCCTCTTCGTCTTCGCCATCCTTTTCCTGAGCACCGGCCTGCTGGCGACGTCGATCGCTCGGCGCCCCTTCGCGGAGGCGGTGAAATGACCATTCTCAGAGATGTTCTCGCCGAGCTCATCGGTATGTTCGTCGGCGACGCCAGACTTTCAGCCGCCATTCTTGCGGTCGTCGCCGGCACTGCGCTTTTGATCGAGATTGGTCGTGTCGAACCCCTCATCGGTGGCGGTGTCCTGCTGGTCGGATGCCTTATCGTCCTGCTCGCAGCCGTGCGGCGAGCCGCCTTGCGTGCGACCGATCCGGGGTCGGGGAACCAGCGGGATTCCGCATAATGCTGGAGATCGTCTGGCTGGCCGCCTGGGTGGCGGCCGGAAGTGCGTTGGGCGGTCTCGCACGCTTCTTCGTGTCGGGCCTGGTGGCGCGCGCTTTCGGCGAGACCTTTCCGTGGGGCACCATGGTCGTCAACGTCAGCGGCGCTTTCGCCATCGGCGTGTTGGCGGCCTTGGCCCGGCGCCAGGGGTTGCTGACCCTTCCCGAGGCCTGGCCCATCGCGGTCACCGGGTTCCTCGGCAGTTACACCACGGTCTCGTCTTTCAGCCTTCAGACGCTTACTCTTGCACGCGAGGGAGAGTGGTTCCGGGCGGCTGGCAACATCATGCTGTCTCTCGCCCTTTGTCTCACCGCCGCGGCGCTGGGTATGGCGGCGGCCCTTGAATTGACCAGAGGAAGCGGCCCGTGACGGCGGCGCCGACAACGCACCCTCGTTGGCGGGCGCTGCGCGATGGCCTGCTGCTGTATCTGGCGGTGGCGCTGGGCACCGCGATCGGCGGTGTCGCCCGGGCGCTGGTCTCCCTGGCGGCGATCGAGCTTGCCGGTCCCGGCCTTCCCTGGGGAACACTGGCCGCAAACCTCGTGGGCTCGTTCATCATCGGCTTCTATGCGACTCTGTCGGCGCCGGATGGACGACTCTTTGTCGGCGCGCGGCAGCGCCATTTCGTGATGACCGGCATCTGCGGCGGTTTCACCACCTTCTCGGTGTTCAGCCTGGAGACCCTGCGTTTCGCCGTAGAGGGGCTCTATTGGATGGCTGCGGTCTATGTGGGCTTGTCGCTCGTCACCTGGCTTGCCGCAGCCTGGCTCGGCCACGCATTGGCGACGCGTATCAACAAACTAGGAGGAGCATGATCATGGAAATTCCCAAGGAGGCGGTTCTGCTTCGCGTTTTCATCGGCGAGGATGATCGCGACGGCAACCGCCCGTTGTACGAGGCGATTGTCCTGAAGGCGCGAGAGCTGCACCTGGCCGGCGCTACCGTGCTGCGCGGCGCCATGGGGTTCGGTCACTCGAGCCGGCTGCATACGGCGAAGATCTTGCGGCTATCAGAGGACCTGCCCCTGATCATCGAGATCGTCGACAGCGAAGAGAAGATCAACGCCTTTTTGCCGACCTTGGACGGCCTGATGACGAGCGGCCTGGTTACGCTGGAGAAGGTCAAGGTCTTGCAATACGGCCCGCCCGCTAAGAGCTGAACCGTGCCGGAGCTTGGCAAAAGCACAGGTGAGTAGCTTGCTCCGCCGGTGCCGCTCGAGCTCAACGATGCTCTCCAACCGGTATTGGATTGCTGGAAGGTGCTTGATCTCCTGACCACGTAATTGGGTCGCCGACTCCGCGGCATCCGAACGGCCGCTTCCCTGCTGTTACAGAAATCGATGGTCCATGATTGACGCTTGCCTTGAGCTTCTGATGTCACTGACACCCGGCGATCAATCGTAGCTGACCCAACACATCCAAGACGTTCGAGCCGCGTCTCCCGCGCATCGTCGCATTCCGTCGTACATAAAGGCCGTAAGAGATTCCGGCGCATCCGGCGATCCTTGTCCTGACTTTTTCAAGACCGTCAGGGCAAGACTGCATGAAGCCGCGCCACAACATCTACATCGACGAGGAAACGAGCGCCGAGCTCGAAGCGCTGGCGGCCAGGCCCGGCGTCTCCAAATCCGCGATCATCACCGACGCGATCCGCCATTACATCCGTCACCGCGGCGCCCATGCGCTCGATGAGGCGCTGAGGATCCGCCTCGACCGGCTGACGCGCGAGAACAATCTGATCCGGCGCGACATCGATGTCCTGACTGAGAGCCTCGCCTTCTTCGTGCGGCTCTACCTCACCTTCAACGCGCACACGCCGATCCCGGACAAGGCGACGCAGGCGGTCGCGCAGGAACGCTACCAGAAATTCGTCGAGCAGGTTGGCCGCCAAATCGCGGGCGGCAAGCGCTCGCTCGGCCCCAGGGACGGGGAGGAAATCCCATGAGCACGACCGCCGAAGAACGCCGCCGCGCCATGCTCAAGACAGCAATGGGACCGGCGATCAACGAGGCCCTCGGTGACCCCGCCGTCATCGAGGTGATGATCAACCCCGACGGCAGACTCTGGATTGATCGGCTTGGTGAGGGGCGAAGCGATGCCGGCCTGCGTGTTCACCCCTCCGAAACCGAGCGGATCATCCGCCTGGTCGCCTCCCATGTCCGCGCCGAGGTGCATGCCGACAATCCCATTGTCAGCGCCGAGCTGCCGTCGGGAGAGCGATTCGAGGGCGTGCTGCCGCCGGTCGCGTTGGCACCGTGTTTCGCCATCCGCAAGCCGGCCGCGAAGATATTCACCCTCGCCGACTACGTCCGTGCCCAGATCATGGTCCCGATCCAGGCCGAAGCCCTCAAGCACGCGGTGCGGGAGCGGAGGAACATACTGGTCGCGGGCGGAACCTCCTCGGGCAAGACCACGCTTGCCAATGCGCTGCTGGCCGAGATCGCCGACTGCGACGAGCGGGTCATCCTCATCGAGGATACGCGCGAGTTGCAATGCGCGGCGGTGGATTGCGTGGCGCTGCGCACGCGGCCGGGTGTCGTATCTCTGGCCGATCTCGTGCGCTCGACCCTGCGCCTGCGCCCCGACCGGATCATCGTTGGCGAGGTGCGGGGTGCCGAAGCGCTCGACATGCTCAAGGCGTGGAACACCGGTCATCCGGGCGGCATCGCCACCGTGCATGCCAATTCCGCCCACGCCGCCCTCTACCGGATCGAGCAGCTCATCCAAGAGAGCGTCAGCGTCATCCCGCGTCGCCTGATCGCCGAGGCGATCGATCTCGTCGTGTTTATCGCGGGCCGCGGCTCATCCCGCCGCATCGAGACCATCGCCGAAGTCACCGGCCTCGACGCCAACGGCGATTACGTCGTCAACGCCCTTTCCCTCCCGCAGCTCCAGCACTCTTGAAAGGACATCTCATGCGCAAGAAACTTCGATTTCTTTCGTCCGCCGCCCTCACGTTTCTGCTCACGGCCCCGGCCTATGCGGCGGGCTCCGGCATGCCGTGGGAAGAACCGCTCCAGCGCATCCTGGAGTCGGTCCAGGGGCCGGTGGCCAAGATCGTCGCGGTGATCATCATCATCATCACCGGCTTGACGCTCGCCTTCGGCGAGACTTCGGGCGGTTTTCGGCGGCTGATCCAGATCGTCTTCGGCCTGTCCATCGCCTTCGCGGCGTCGAGCTTCTTCCTCTCCTTCTTCTCCTTCGGCGGCGGGGCGCTCGTCTGATGGATGCTGCTCGCCACATCGAAGGCTTCGAAATCTCCGTCCATCGCGCGCTGACCGAGCCGATTCTGCTCGGCGGCGCGCCGCGCGCCGTCGCCATCCTCAACGGCACGCTGGCGGCTGCTATCGGCCTCGGGCTCCAGCAGTGGATTGCCGGGCTTGGCCTGTTCGTCGCCGGGCATACCCTGGCGGTGTTTGCGGCCAGGCGCGATCCGGACTTCTTGCCCGTGCTAGCCCGCCACCTGCGTCAACGGGGGTGGTGGCGATGCTGAACCTGGCCGAATATCGCAATCGGGCCGACCGGCTTGCCGATCTGCTGCCCTGGGCGGCGCTGATCGCGCCCGGCATCGTCCTCAACAAGGACGGCAGTTTCCAGCGCACCTTCCGCTTTCGCGGTCCCGATCTCGAAAGCGCGACGGAGGCGGAACTGGTCGGCCGTTGCGCACGGGCCAACAATGCCCTCAAGCGCCTCGGTTCTGGCTGGGCGCTGTTCTTCGAGGCGGAGCGGCTTGAGGCGCAGCACTATCCGCAGTCCAACTTCCCGGATGCCGCCTCATGGATCGTCGATGAGGAACGCCGCGCGGCCTTTGAGGAAGGGAGACAAGGCCGCCACTTCGAGAGCCGCTATCACCTCACTCTTCTATATATGCCGCCGCCGGACGCGCAGGCGCGCACCGAGAATGCGTTGCTAGATTCCGACCGGAAGGGAGAAGGGGAGGGCGGCGTCCGGAACTGGCGGCAGGAACTGGCCCGGTTCCGGGACGAGACCGAGCGGGTTCTGGACTTGCTTAGCGGTTTCCTGCCCGAGATCCGTGCGCTCGACGATGCCGAAATGCTGAGCTTTCTGCATGGGGTCATTTCGACGAAACGCCATCCCGTCGCCGTGCCCGAAACGCCTATGTATCTCGACGGCGTGCTGGTCGATACGCCCTTAACCGGCGGCCTGGAGCCGATGCTGGGCGACTGGCACTTGCGGACGCTGACGATCCTCGGCTTTCCGAACGCGACCCGCCCCGGAATCCTCGATGCGCTGAACCATCAGGACTTTGCCTATCGCTGGGTGACGCGCTTCTTGCCCCTCGACAAGACCGCAGCGACCAAGGTGCTCACGCGCCTGCGCCGGCAATGGTTCGCCAAGCGCAAGTCCATCACCGCCATTCTGCGCGAGGTGCTGACCAATGAGGCCGCACCCCTGGTCGACAGCGACGCCGACAACAAGGCGCTCGATGCCGATGCGGCGCTTCAGGCGCTTGGCGGCGATCATGTCGGTTTCGGCTATCTCAGCACCACCGTCACCGTCTGGGACGAGGACCGGGAGGCCGCGGACGAAAAGGTCCGCGCCGTCGAGCGCATCGTCAATGGACTCGGATTCACTTGCATTCGGGAAACGGTAAATGCCGTGGAAGCCTGGCTCGGCAGCCTGCCGGGTCATGTCTACGCCAATGTCCGTCAGCCGCTCGTCCACACGCTGAACCTCGCCCACCTCATGCCGCTCTCAGCGGTGTGGGCCGGACCGTCGCGCAACGCCCATCTCGACGGCCCGCCGCTTCTCCATGCGGAAACCTCCGGCTCGACGCCGTTCCGCCTGTCCACCCATGTCGGCGACGTCGGCCACATGCTGATCGTCGGACCGACCGGTGCGGGCAAATCGGTTCTCCTGTCGCTGATCACGCTGCAGTTCCGACGCTATGCCGATGCTCAGGTCTATATCTTCGACAAGGGCAATTCCGCGCGAGCGGCGACTCTGGCCATGGGCGGCGAACATCATGCGCTTGGCGCCGCCCCCGATGACATCACGAACGCGCTCGCCTTCCAGCCCCTTCGCGACATCGACGATCCCGCGACGCGAAGCTGGGCGGCGGAATGGGTCGGCGCCTTGCTGGCGCACGAGAAGGTCACCGTCACGCCCGAGGTGAAGGAGGCCGTCTGGTCGGCGCTGCGCAACCTCGCCACCGCGCCGGCCGAAGAGCGCACGCTCACCGGCCTGTCCGTCCTTGTTCAGGTGAATACCCTCAAGGCCGCGCTCCAGCCCTATACGCTCGACGGCCCCTTCGGCCGGCTGCTCGATGCCGCCGAGGATCGGCTGGCGCTGTCGGACGTGCAATGTTTCGAGACCGAGGAGCTGATGCATGAGGCCGGCGTCGTCCTGCCGGTGCTCACTTATCTGTTCCATCGGTTGGAGGACCGTTTCGACGGGCGGCCCACGCTGCTCATCCTCGACGAAGCCTGGGTCTATCTCGACAATCCGCTTTTCGCCGCCCGCATCCGCGAATGGCTGAAGGTCCTGCGCAAGAAGAACGTGTCGGTGATCTTCGCGACGCAGTCGCTGGCGGACGTGGCCGACAGCTCCATCGCGCCCGCTATCATCGAGTCCTGCCCGCAGCGCATTTTCCTTCCCAACGACCGGGCCATCGAGCCGCAGGCACGGGCGGCTTATGAGCGCTTCGGTCTCAACGATCGGCAGATCGAACTGATCGCGCAGGCAACGCCGAAACGGCACTACTACCTGCAATCGCGCCGCGGCAACCGGCTGTTCGAACTGGGCCTCGGTCCTGTGGCGCTGGCGCTCTGCGGCGCCTCCGACCCGGCCTCCCAGACCCTCATCGACACGATCCTGGCCGAGCACGGCCGGGAGGCCTTCGCCGCCGAGTTCCTGAGGGCGCGCGGCCTCGATTGGGCCTCCGACCTCATCAACCAGCTTGCCGGCACACGAAAGGAGCACACCCCATGAAACGCATGTCTCTCGCGGCGCTCGTCGCCGCATCTCTCGCTATCGGCTTGCCGCAGGCGGGCCATGCCGCCTGGCCGGTCTTCGATGCCACCAACTACGGTCAGAATGTCCTGCAGGCGGCGCGCGCGCTGGAGCAGATCAACAACCAGATCCAGCAGCTCCAGAACCAGGCGGTCATGTTGCAGAACATGGCAAGGAACCTTCAGCGGCTGGACTTCTCCTCGCTTGGACAACTCCAGGGGGCGCTGAACCGCATCGACGGGCTCATGATGCAGGCGGACGGCCTCAGCTTCGACCTCAGCCAACTCGAAGGTCAGTGGCGGCAGCAATACCCCGATAGCTACGATGCTTCTATCGGTGTGAACGACATGGCGACCGCCGCGCGCGAGCGCTGGCGGAATGCCATGAACGCCTTTCGCCAGACCATGCGGGTGCAGTCGCAGATCGTCGAGAATGTGCGCGCCGACGAAGGGCTGCTCACCGATCTCGTCAATCGGGGCCAGAGCGCCGTCGGCGCGCTGCAGGCGCAGCAGGCCGCGAACCAGCTCATTGCGCTCTCGGCCAAGCAGCAGATGCAGATCCAGACGCTGATGGCCGCCCACTACCGGGCCGAGGCCGAAGACGCCGCGCGCAAGGCGCAGGCAGAGGAAGCGGCGCGCGAGACCACGCGCAGGTTCCTCGGTTCCGGCTCCGCCTATTCCGGGAACTGACGGGCGGGGAGGCGGCGCGCGATGAATGATCTCGGTATCATCGACCGGTTCATGGAGACCTTCAGCCGCTATATCGACAGCGGCTTCGGGCTCCTGTCGGGTGACGTCGCCTTTCTCACCACCATCCTGATCGGCATCGACATCACGCTGGCAGGCCTGTTCTGGGCTCTGGGCGGCGAGGACAACATCATCGAGCGCCTCATCCGGAAGGTGCTCTATGTCGGCGTCTTCGCGCTGATCCTCAACAACTTCCAGGACCTCGCCGAGATCATCTACAGGTCTTTCTCCGGTCTCGGCATACAGGCCGCGCCCGGTACGCTCGCCGCCGACGACCTGCTCAAGCCCGGCAAGATCGCCGCCACCGGCTATGAGGCGGCGTATCCGCTCATCGATCAGGTCGGCAATCTCGTCGGCTTCCCGGAAATCTTCGGCAACGCGCTCACTGTCTTCGTCCTGCTGCTGGCCTGGTTCCTGGTCCTCATCGCCTTCTTCATTCTGGCGATCCAGCTCTTCATCACGGTGCTCGAGTTCAAACTGACGACGCTCGCGGGCTTCGTTCTGGTGCCCTTCGCGCTCTGGAACAAGACGTCGTTCCTAGCCGAACGGGTTCTCGGCAACGTGATTTCCTCCGGCATCAAGGTGATGGTGCTCGCCGTCATCGTCGGCATCGGCTCGACGCTATTCGCCTCCTTTGCGAGCGGTCTTCAGGGTCAGGAACCGGACCTTGCCGCCGCCATGTCGCAGGTGCTGGGCGCCCTTGCGCTGCTCGGTCTCGGCATCTTCGGCCCCGGCATCGCTTCGGGTCTTGTTTCCGGCGCGCCGCAGCTCGGCGCCGGTGCCGCCCTTGGTGCGACGGGCGCCGCGGTGGGCGCGACCATGCTCGCCGGC
>NZ_ATDP01000089.1 GCF_000445105.1 Sphingobium lactosutens DS20
TTGCCGGCGCGCGCATGGCCGCTGGCGGCGGTCTTGTCGCCATCCGCGCGGGCACGGCGATGGGGTCTGCCGCTTCTTCTGCTTACCAACTGGGACAGGCGACCTCCGGGACGTCCGGCATGTCAGGCATCGCGGCCGGTGTCGGTGGCATGGTACGCGCCGCCGGCGGAGCCGCCACAAACGCCGCGCGCCAAGTCGCGGGTCGCGCCACTTCCTCTCTGAAACAAAGCGCCGATGCCGGACGCCGTGGCGCCTGGACGGCGACCGGCGGAACGCCGACCGTCTCCATGTCGGAGGCGAACGCCGCATCGGCGGGCATCCCCTCCAGTTCCCCGCCCGATTGGGCGAACCGCCTGCGCTCCGAACAGGCGGCGCGCGCCCATCGGCAGACCGCCACCCAAGCCATCAAGGACGGCGACCGGCCCGGCAACGGCGCCAATCCCTCTCTCAACGACAAGGACGACTGACCCATGCTGTTCAAGCGACCGATCCAGCGATATGGCACGACGCCAGAGCCCGTTACTCCCTATCAGAAGGCTGCGCAGCTCTGGGACGAGCGCATCGGCGCGTCCCGTGTCCAGGCGAGAAACTGGCGGCTCATGGCCTTCGGCTGCCTGGCGCTATCTGTCGGTCTTTCCGGCGGCTTGCTCTGGCAGTCGCTGCAAAGCCGCGTCACGCCCTATGTGGTCGAGGTCGACAAGTTCGGCGAGGCGCGCGCCGTCGCGCCGGCGATCCAGACCTACCAGCCGGCCGACGCCCAGATCGCCTGGCACCTCGCCCGCTTCATCACGAACGTCCGTTCGGTTTCCACCGATCCGGTGCTGGTGCGCCAGAACTGGCTGTCCGCCTACGATTTCGCCACCGACCGCGCCGCGCTGTTCCTGAACGACCACGCCAAGAAGAACGATCCGTTCAGCGCGATCGGCACCCGCAGCGTCTCGGTGCAGGTGACGAGCGTTGTGCGGGCCTCCGACGCCTCCTTCCAGGTCAAGTGGACCGAGCAGGTCTTCGAGCGCGGCAGCCTCGCCCGAACCGAACGCTGGACCGCGATCCTGACCGTCGTGATCCAGACCCCGCGCACCGCCGAGCAGCTCCGCAAGAACCCCCTCGGCGTCTTCATCAACGCCATCGACTGGTCGCGCGAGCTCGACACTGCGGCGCCGCAATTGCCCAAGGAGTCCTCTCAATGAAGAAGAATGTGTTCGTCATATCCGTCTCGGCGCTGGCCTTGTCCGCTTGCGCCACAAAGCCTTTGCCGCCGGCGATCAGCTACGACTCCGACGATTTCAAGCCGGCCGTCATCGACCAGGAACCGGCCAAGCCGGTGGAGATCGTCGAGGTGCCGAAGGTTCTGCCATTGCCGGGCCAGCTTCAGCCAGAGCCCGGCGAGGTGACCGAGGACAAACGTCCGCCGACCCAACGGGTCGAGGACGCCAACAAGGCGGCGACGCAGGAGCCGACGAAATACGGCTATGTCAACGCCATCCAAGTCTATCCCTATGCGGAAGGGGCGCTCTATCGCCTCTATGCGGCGCCCGAGCGGGTGAGCGACATTGCCCTGCAGCCCGGCGAGAAGCTGACCTCGGTTTCCGCCGGCGATACCGTGCGTTGGGTGATCGGCGATACGGTGAGCGGCACGGGCGACAGCGAGCGCATCCACGTGCTGGTCAAGCCCTTCGCGCCGGGTCTCAAGACCAATCTCGTCATCACCACCGACCGGCGCGCCTATCACCTCCAGCTCGAAAGCACCGAGAGGACCGCCATGGCGGCGATCTCCTGGACCTATCCGTCCGACCAGATCACGGCGCTCCGACGCCAGAACGCGGCCGCCCAGGCCGCACTGCCGGTCGCCTCGAATGTGGCGTTGGAGAACATCCGCTTCCGCTATGCCATCACCGGCGACAATCCACCCTGGAAGCCGCTGCGCGCCTTCGACGACGGCCACAAGGTCTATATCGAGTTCCCCCGCCGCATCGACCAGGGCGAGGCGCCGCCGCTCTTCGTCGTCGGCGCCGACGGTGGCAACGAACTCGTCAACTACCGTATGCGCGGCAATTACTACATCGTCGACCGCCTCTTCGCCGCCGCCGAGCTGCGCCTCGGCGCCCGGCCGCAGCAGGTCGTGCGGATTTCCCGGACCGACGGGACGCCGCGGCGCACCGCGCTGTTCCCGGGCACGGACCGGTAGGGGGAGGGGCTATGACGGATTCCGCCGCACCCACGCCGCAACCCGCCGGCTCGTCCAAGCGCGATCCCGGCAAGCTGGACCTGCGCGCCGCGCCCCGCCGTGTCGTGCGGTTCAAGCGCGGCCTTGTCATTGGCGCGGCCGCGCTCGGCTCCGGCGCCATCCTCGGCGTTACCATGATGGCGTTGCAAGGCCCGGCCCTGCGCATCCAGGACCAGGCCGAGGAGCTCTACAACACCGAGCGCAAGCCGACCCCGGATGGCCTTGCCGCGCTGCCCGGCGATTACAGCCAGGTCCGTCCCCAGACACCTGAATTAGGTCCACCGCTGCCGGGTGATCTCGGACGACCGATCCTCGAACACCAACGGCAGCTTGGGATCGCGCCGGGAGGGCCGGAATTGTCGGCCGAGGAGCAGCGGCGCGCCCAGCAGGCCATCCAGGCGAAGGAGGCCGGCGTCTTCTTCCGTATCGAGAACCGGCCGCGGCAGGACACGCCGGCAGTGACGGGCCAGTCCCAGCAAACGGCTGCCACGGAAACTGTTTCGCCCGACGCCAACCGCCTGACGCTCGACCCCGAACGCGACCATAACAACCAGCAACGCAAACTCGACTTCCTGAATCAGCGCGACACCGGCGGTATCTATAACCCGCACACCCTGCAGACGCCGGCCTCGCCCTATCAGGTGATGGCCGGCAGTGTGATCGCCGCGAGCCTGATCACCGGGATCAATTCCGACCTGCCGGGCCTCGTCGTCGCCCAGGTCACCGAAAACGTCTACGACACGGTGACCGGCCGCGCACTGCTCATCCCGCAGGGCTCGCGCCTGATCGGCACCTATGACAGCGTGATTGCCTTCGGCCAATCCCGCGCGCTGCTCGTATGGCAGCGCATCATCCTGCCCAACGGCTCCTCCATCGAGATCGACAATCTGCCCGCCACCGACACCGCCGGCTATGCTGGGCTCGAGGATGAGGTCGACTACCACACCTGGCGCCTCATCAAGGGCATAGCGCTCGCCACCCTGCTTGGCGTCGGCACGGAACTGAGCCTGGGCAGCGACGAGAGCGACCTGGTCCGGGCCATCCGCGAGTCAACTCAGCAGAACGTCAACCGGGCCGGCCAGCGCATCACCGAGAAGAACCTGAACATACAGCCGACCATCACCGTCCGTCCCGGCTGGCCGCTCAGGATCATCGTCCACAGGGATCTCGTATTGCGCCCCTACCAGGGCTGAAAGGATCGATCATGGCCAATCTGAAACTCGGAAAACTCCCCGACCGCACGCCGGCGAAGATCACCATCACGATGGGCGCTGACCTCAACCAGGCGCTCCGGGATTATGCGACCCTCTACCGCGCCACCTACGGCGAGGCCGAATCCGTCGCCGAGCTCATTCCCTTCATGCTGGAGGCCTTCCTCGACAGCGACCGCGCCTTCGCCAGGGCGCGCAAGGAGGGGTTGCCGGAGACGGACACCGACAAACCGGCCCGCCGCACCCGCTCACCCCGCGCGGGCGATACCGAAGCGGCGTCGCCCACTGTCTCATCCACATCGCAATTCCAGGAGTGACCCATGCAAATCGGCGCCTTCACTTTGTCCAATGACGGCGGCTGGACCGGCTCCATCCGCACCCTCACCATCGACGCCAAGGTCCGGCTCGTCCCCAATGACGACCGGACCCATGACAACGCCCCGGCATTCCGCGTCCTCGTTGGCAACGCCCGCATCGGTGACGCCTGGGATGCCCGGACAACGGGCGATCACCCGAAATACTATCTCCGCGTCCGTCTCGACGACCCGAGCCTTCCCGAGCCCTTCACCGCCGCCCTGTTCCCCTCCGAGGAGGGGGATCGGGCGCAGCTCGTCTGGAACAGGCGGCGGGAGTAGCAGTATGAGCGCCATACTCGTGGTCGAGCTGTTTAGTTCCGGTTGCAGGGGATCAAGGGGCGTGATACAAAGTCTCGGCATTTATGTGTTATTGCCGAGCATACGGAATATGGCAGGAACGGCTCAAGGAACGCTGAAGGATCGTGCGATCACCGTCGCCAGGGAGCGCGGTATCGCGCGCGCGCGCGATTTCGATGCGGCGGGCATTCCGCGCGCCTACCTGCGGAGGCTGCAAGACGAGGGGCTTCTGGTGCGTATGGGGCGCGGCCTCTATCAGCTTGCCGATGCGGAATGGTCCGAGTCCCACAGCCTTGCCGAAGCCGCTCGGGCTGTGCCCCACGGTGTTATCTGCCTGCTCTCCGCGCTTAGATTCCACGAACTCACCACGCAACTGCCACATCAGGTGTGGATGCTGATCGGTCACAAGAAGTGGGCGCCCAAGAATCCTCCGGTATCACTACGCATCATCCGCGCCACCGGCGACGCCCTCACCGCCGGGGTGGAGCGGCACACAATCGAGCAGGTGGAAGTACCTATCACCAATCCCGCCAAGACGGTCGCCGACTGTTTCAAATACCGCAGCCAAGTCGGTCTCGATGTGGCCATCGAAGCGCTGAGAGACTGTCTCCGAAGCCGCCGCGCCACGGTCGATGACATTTGGCATTTTGCCGCCATCGACCGCGTACAGAACGTGATGCGGCCCTATATCGAGGCCACGGTATGACCCCGAAACCTCCACTCAAAAACGTCGGCGCCTCGGTCCGGGCACGGCTCACCCGGCGCGCAAGCGAGCGCAAGGAAAACGTCCAGCTTGCGCTCACCCGTTTTGCCATCGAGCGGCTTCTCTATCGGCTGAGTCTGTCGCCCCACAGGGATCAATTCGTGCTGAAGGGCGCCATGCTGTTCAGCCTCTGGACGCCCACGCCCTATCGGGCAACTGGCGATCTCGATCTTCTAGGATACGGCGACGCGGCGCCGGAGCGGATCGCTGCGGTCTTCCGCGAAATTTGTGGGATCGACGTCGAGGACGATGGAGTGGTCTTCAAGCCGGATACCCTGCGGGCCGAGCCGGCTCGGGCTGAAGACGAATATAGCGGCGTCCGGATCACCATGACCGCCGAGATCGCCGGCGCGCGCCTGCCCATCCAGATCGACATCGGATTTGGCGATGCGGTGATCCCGGCCGTGCAGGACATCGACTATCCCTCGCTGCTCGATATGCCGGCGCCCCGGCTGCAAGCCTACCCGCCCGAGACGGTCGTAGCCGAGAAATTCCAGGCGCTGGTCGCGCTCGGCATGCTCAACAGCCGCATGAAGGATTTCTTCGACCTCTGGGCGATCTCGGAGACGTTTTCCTTCAACGGACCGGTCCTCGCGCAAGCTATCGCCGCGACCTTCGATCGCCGCCGCACGGACATCCCCACGGATACGCCCATCGCCCTGACGCCGGCCTTTGCCGAAGACGCCGCGAAGCAGGCGCAGTGGCAGGGATTCCTGCGCCGGACCGCGATCGCCATGGCCCCTGGTCCCTTTGCCGAGTTGCAGGCCAGGGTGGCCGCGTTCGTTCTACCGCCCGCCCATGCTCTTGTGGCTGGCAAGACCTTTGACGGGAAATGGAGCGCGGGTGGCCCGTGGAAATGAGGCGCCATGCTGGCCCGCAAGACTGCGTTGAGGATGCCTCATATGGCTTGCGGTTCTCAGCTGCTGCTCATTCCACGCCTACAGATGTTGAAATTGTTCTCTTTTTGTTCCATTCTGCCGTAACGCCGGGGCGACAGCAAGGGGAGGTTGGTCGCAGATGAAGGCAAAGAAATTCTTCGAGGAACGCTCGGACCAGTCCGAGGTAAAGGCACGAATTGTCACGAAATATTTCTTCGCTTGGGCGCGAGTGATAATGCCGACCGCCGCCAAGCATGGCGGTAAAATCGCTTACATCGACCTTTATGCGGGGCCTGGGCGCTACAGGGATGGTGCCGCATCGACACCCCTTCTCGTCCTTCAGACTGCGCTCGACGACGCCCGTATGGCGCAGATGCTCGTCTCCTACTTTAACGACGCCAGGAACGAGAATACGGCAACCCTTCAAGAGGAGATAAACAAGCTGCCGGGTATCGAGAAGTTCACATACAAGCCGATCGTCACCTGCGGCGAGGTCGATGATGAAGCTGCCCGGTACTTCAACGAGACAAAACTCATTCCTTCCTTCTCGTTCATCGACCCGTTCGGATACAAGGGGCTTTCTCTGAACATCATCAAGGGCGTGATCAAAGATTGGGGGTGCGACTGCGTTTTCTTCTTCAACTACAATCGCATTAATGCGGGCATCGGCAACCAGTTCGTAGCCCAGCATATGGACGACCTCTTCGGCCGGGAGCGGGCCGAAGCACTGCGCAAGCGGCTGCCAGGGCTGAGCCCTGAGCTGCGCGAGGCGGCGATCCTTGAGGAGCTAGCGAACGAAATAAAGCGGCTTGGCGGTACGTACGTCCTTCCGTTCACATTCAAGAATGCAGCAGGAACTCGGACATCGCATAAGCTGATTTTCGTCTCGAAGCATTTCCGCGGATATTCCATAATGAAAAGTATCATGGCTGGAGAAAGCTCCACCCATGATGAAGGTGTTCCGTCACTCACATATTCGCCAGCGGATGCGTCGATGCCGCTGCTGTTCTCGCTGGCCCAGCCCCTCAGCAAACTCAAGGAGAGTCTCCTCGCTACCTTCGCAGGGCGGGAGGTGAATTTCACTCAGATCTATGAAACACACAGCGTTGATACGCCTTATATTGACAAAAACTATCGCGAAATACTGAAACAGCTTGAAAATGAGGGGGTTATCAACGTGCGCTCGACAAAGGGCAAGCGCCGCGCCGGAACCTTCGCCGATCATGTGCTGATCAAATTCTCCGGGGGAGGGCATATTGGCCACTAACTCGTCAATCGAATGGACGGAATCGACCTGGAATCCGGTTGTCGGCTGCACGGTCATCTCGCCGGGATGCACCAACTGCTACGCCATGAGGCTGGCTCGGCGTTTGGAGGCAATGGGGCAGCCGAAGTACGCGGGTACGACCCGCATGTCCGGCGGTAAGCCCAAGTGGAACGGCGTGGTTCGTGTCGATGAGGACAGCCTGAAGCTCCCGGCCACTTGGAAAACGGGGAGAATGATCTTCGTCAATTCGATGTCGGATTTGTTTCATGAAGATGTGCCGCTGGAGTTCATCCAACGAGTGTTCGCAACAATGCAGGAGACTCCCCAACACACTTACCAGATCCTGACGAAGCGAGCTGAGAGGCTGGAGGAATTATCCAATGCTCTTACCTGGCCGCGGAACGTCTGGATGGGCGTCAGCGTCGAGAATGCTGACTATCAGTTTCGCATCGATCACCTACGAAGGACAGGCGCGGCCGTTAGATTTCTGAGTCTCGAACCCCTGCTTGGATCACTGGATGATCTTGATCTAGAGCGCGTCGACTGGGTGATTGCTGGCGGTGAGAGCGGGCCGGGGGCGCGCCCAATAGACCCGGACTGGGTGCGGTCGATTCGTGACCAGTGCATCCAAGCCGGAGTTGCTTTCCACTTCAAGCAATGGGGCGGCGTGAACAAGAAGAAGACTGGCCGGATGCTTGACGGAAGAACCTGGGACCAGTTTCCGATACCTGCGGGATCGAGAGTCGATGCTGCGGACTCCCAGATGTCGGTGGGCATCCTTTGAGCGACATGCAAGTCGGCATGAACGCATGATGAGCGTACATAAGGGCCATAAGAGTAATCCGCGCCTCGGGTGATCCTTTTCCAGTGTGTACCAATACTGGAAAGGTTCGACCCATGAAGGAGAAGGAGGACCAGGCGGCCGCGGTCATCCCGCCCCCGGCGAACGATAACGGCCCCGAGCAAGGGGCCGCGCAAGAAGCGGAGCGGCACCTGGATACCATTGCGCGAGCCATCGGCCGCCATATTGCTCGCGAACACATCAGGGCCTGGGAGCGGGAGCGGCGGAAGCGGGCGGCCAACGACAACCGGCCAATGGAAGAGGGGCGGGAACCGGATGGGTGAAATCCGCCCTTGAGAGAAAGGAAAGTCTCATGACCCGCGTTGCGCTATACGCCCGCTATTCCTCGGACAATCAGAGCGTTTCCTCCATCGAGGACCAGTTCCGCATCTGCCGGGACCAGGCGGCGCGGGAGAAGTGGAAGGTGGTGGGCGCTTTCAAGGACGCCGCCATTTCAGGTGCGAGCGTCACCTTGCGGCCGGGTATTCAGGCGCTCTTGCAGGACGCGCAGTCGGGCAAGTTCGACATTGTGCTGGCGGAAGCGCTGGACCGTATCAGCCGCGACCAGGCCGATGTCGCCATTCTCTACAAGCATTTCAAGTTTGCCGGCGTGACGCTCGTGACGCTCGCCGAGGGCGAGATTTCTGAGCTGCATGTCGGTCTCAAGGGCACGATGAACGCCCTGTTCCTGAAAGATCTCGCCGCCAAGACCCATCGCGGTCTGCGTGGCCGCGTCGAGAAGGGAAAGGCAGGCGGCGGGCTCTGCTATGGCTATGACGTTGTGAAACGTCTCAACGGCGATGGCGAGCAGGCCCGCGGCGAGCGGAAGATCAACGAAGCCGAGGCCGAGATCGTCCGCCGCATCTTTCGCGAATTCGCCGCCGGCAAGAGCCCCAAGGCTATCGCCGCCGATCTCAACCGCGACGGTATTCCTGGCCCCAATGGCAAGGCTTGGGGAGACACCACGATTCGCGGCCATGTCTGCCGCGGTACCGGCATCGTCAACAACGAGCTCTATGCCGGTGTGCTGGTCTGGAACCGGCTGCGCTACATCAAGAACCCGGCGACGGGAAAGCGCGTCTCGCGGGTCAACCCGGAGTCCGAGTGGATCAGGACCGAGGTGCCGGACCTGCGCATCGTCGACGAAGACCTATGGCAGGCGGCGCGGCGGCGGCAGGAGGAGATCTCCAGGCAGTTCGAGAATGTCACCAAAGGCGTGCGCGCCTATCGTGCCAAACACGTCAACGAACTGCGCCGTCCGGCCTTTCTGTTCTCGGGCCTGCTCAAATGCGGCTGCTGCGGCGGCAATTACGGCATCATCACCCGTGACCGGTATGGCTGTCTCAATCGCTATCGGCGGGGTACCTGCGACAACGGCCATACCATCCGTCGCGATGAGATCGAGCAGCGTATTCTCTCCGGCCTTACCGAACGGCTGGTTTCGGCCGACCGGGTCGCCAAGGCCGTGCGCGCCTATGCCGAAGCGCTCAACAGTCAGAACCGTGAACGCCGGGCGCAGGCGGAGCTTGACCGCAAGGCGCTGGAGAAGATCGAACGCGGCATCGCCGGCATCATTGCGGCGATCGAGGATGGCATGTATCAGCCGGCCATGAAGGATCGGATGGAAGACCTGGAACGCCAGAAGGCGGATGTCCTGGCGCGCATGGAACAGGCGCCCGAGGACGTTCCGGACATCCACCCCAACATCGCCGAAATCTACAAGGCCAAGGTGACGCAATTAAGCGAGTCTCTGGCCGATCCCGAACTGCGCGATCAGGCCGCCGAGGCGTTCCGCGCGCTGGTGGACGAAGTGGTGCTTGAGCCCGGCGACAAGCGCGGCGAGGTCAACGCCACCTTACGCGGCGAGGTGATGAACATCCTCGACATCGTTTCCGGGCGCAAAACCCGAAACCGGCCTCAAGTTATAACAAAAGACGTTGCGGGTCCCCGCAACCACCGATACCGACAAACCAGATTTTCCTGGCTTTTGTCGGTCACGGTTGGATCGCCCTCCCGCAACCACAGAAACCGACATACCTGGGCCCCCTGATGCGAAAGCATCGGAGGGGCTGTCGGCATTGGCCCAATTGCGCCGTTCCAGCCATTCGAGAATGGTCCCAAACTCGCCGTGCAGCGTGGCGTTGACCTCGCCGCGTTTGGCGCCGGGCGTCAGAACGATGCGCTCGATGAGAGCGCGTAGCGCGTCGGCCGCCTCCTGCCGCTCCTCCGGATGCGCCAGGGCTTCCGCAAAGCGCTCCACCTTGCGGCGATAGATCTCCGAGATATTCGGATGGATGTCCGGTACATCGGCCGGAGCCGCAGCGAGCCGGGCGCGAATGGCGTCTTCCTGCGCCTCGAGTTCCAGCAGTTGATCAACGAGTGAGCGCGTTCCCTTGCCTTCCGTTGCGAGTGTCACCAGTCCCTTGATAGCTTTGAGGACCTTGTCGAGCTCAGCCCGATCGGCGGTATCTGTCGCGCGACGCTGGCGATTGATGCGATTGGTTTCTTCGACGCAGGTACGAATGGCTTCGGCCGCGACTTCGGGACTCATCAACCGGTCGCGCAGACCGTCGAGAACACGCGCTTCCAGCTTCTCGCGTGCAATACTATGCCCATTGGCACAGCTGCTCGTGTCTATGTGGTTCGAACAGGCAAACCGCCCCTGCCCGCGAAGGGTATAAGACCCACCGCAGCAGCCGCAGTAGACGAGGCCGGACAGCAGGCTCTTTGGGCGATGGGTCCGGTTCATCGCATTGTGGGCCGAGCGCGTCGCCTCGATGACGCCGGCATATTGGATCGCAATATCTTCCTGTCGGGCTTTTACGGCCTGCCAGAGTTCGTCATCCAGGACCCGCAGATGAGGCACGTCAGTAACGATCCACTCGGACTGCGGATTGATACGGGAGACACGCTTGCCGGTCTGGGGGTTCTTCAGGTAGCGCAGGCGGTTCCAGACCAGCTTGCCGATATACAACTCATTATTGATCAAGCCTGTTCCACGCTTTGCGTGACCCCGAATCGTAGTCGATGTCCAGAGCTTGCCGGTCGGTGCGGCTATCCCCGCTTCATTGAGGCGGCAGGCAATCGCATGCGGACTGAGACCATTGGCAAACTGGCGGAACACCTGCCGGACAACTTCCGCTTCAGCGTCGTTGATGGTGCGCTCGCCGTGAACTGCCTCACCTTCGCTGGAAAAACGACGCACGACGTCATAGCCGTAGCAAAGGCCGCCGCCGGACTTGCCTTTCTCGACGCGTCCGCGAAGGCCACGATGGGTCTTCTTGGCAAGATCCTTGAGGAAGAGGGCGTTCATCGTGCCCTTCAGGCCGACATGCAGTTCCGAAACCTCGCCCTCGGCCAGGGTCACGATCTTCACGCCCGCGAACTGAAGGTTCTTGTATAGCGTTGCCACGTCGGCCTGATCGCGGGAGACGCGATCAAGTGCTTCAGCGAGCAGCACATCGAAGCGGCCCATCTGGGCGTCCTGAAGCAGCGCCTGAATACCGGGCCGCAGGATGACGCTCGCACCCGAGATCGCGGCATCCTTGTAACTACCGACGATGCGCCAGCCTTCGCGCGCAGCCTGTTCGCGGCAAACCAAAAACTGATCCTCGATGGAAGCTGGGCTCTGCTTGTCATCGGAATAGCGGGCATAGAGCGCTGCGCGGGTCATTTCTGTCTCCTGGATCGGACAAAACGTAACATGATGTTCTTTGCAGGCCAAATGAGGCGCTGTTTGAATAGGATTGCTACTTACAATGTCGCCCTCTTGTAGGACGGCTTCCATCACGACGCCGCCAACTTGCAGGCGGTGAAAACGACACGGGCGATAGAAACCCTCCAGCACTGCTAGCGGCACACAATGTGGCGACCGTGTTGTGGTACAGGCTGGTGGCCATCGCAGCGATTTCACGGAGGCGACATCGTCGGAACCATGGTCGGACGTCCATGACAGAGATTTCAAAAGCCAGCGCTGGTCCACGCACCATGCGCGACGATCAGGTCTTGCATGTCGGAAATTCCAACATTACATTCTGCAGATGTAGTCGAATCGTGCGAGGCTTGAATGGCAACAGTTGCTCCTCCCGCGCCAACCGCTCCTGCCTTTCCTAAGGCGGATGTCATCAAGGCGCTCGTCGATGAATTGCTAGAAGTCGCACGTATCGAGGCGCAATTGCGCGGCATCGCGCTCCCAAAAGATCAGGGTGCCGCAATGAAGGCGCCGATTGCGCTCGACTCGCTTTCGGTCGTAGACACGCTCTGCGCCATCGAGACGGTCATCGGGATCGAACTGCGCGATAATATTGTCCAGACCGGTGGTTACGCTTCGGTGGAGGAAGCGCTCGGCCATCTTGTTCCTCGTATCGAGAAAGTCTGGGTGAAGAAAAAAGGATCCAAGCCATGAACGGTATGGCTATCCGGCAGGAGAATGACGAGCTGGAGCGCAAGCAGCTAGGTGACCGGCTGCGAGAGGCGCGCAAATATCTTGGGCTCAAGCAGGATGAGGTTGCGACCTATCTTAAAATTCCGCGCACCGCCCTTACCGACATCGAAAGCGGTCAGCGACGGGTTGAGGCAATTGAACTTACACGTCTCGCCAAGCTCTATCGCCAGTCAGTTGGCTATTTTACGGGCGAGGATGAAGCTTCGGCAAGCTTGCCTGCCGATGTGGCGCATCTCGCACGCCGCGTTGCCGATCTCTCGGCCGACGACCGCGCTGAACTCAGTCGCTTTGCTGAATATCTGCGCGCGCGGTCGGGTGGGGGACAAGTCTGATCCATGGCTCGGGACTATGACGGCGCGGTGCGCGCGGGGACCATGGCGGCGGGGCGCCTGCATCGCCAACTCGGTACTCAGGCCCTTATCGAGAGCCAGGGAGGCAATATTGATGTGTTCGGGGCGATCCATGCGCTCGGCCTGCCGCTCCTGCTCCGTCCGCTCAAAGGGCTTCTCGGCGCTTATCTGAGCGTGCCGATACCGGGGGTTCTGGTAACGACCGAGCGGCCGATGAGCATCCAGCGCTTCACCGCAGCGCACGAACTCGGTCACTTCTCGATGAAGCACGAACCGAGCCTTGACGATGAAAGCATTCTGCGTCGCATGCCGATGAGCCCAGAACCGGGTCAGGCCTTCGAGGAAACCGAAGCCGACGCATTCGCGGTCGCTTTCATGATGCCCAAATGGTTGATCGGCCTGCACTGCGCCCGTCAGGGTTGGCAGGCGAGCGACCTTCGGCGTCCTAATATCGCCTACCAGCTCTCACTGCGCGTCGGTGCGAGCTATGAAGCGACGTGCCGCACGCTTGTCCGCTATGGCATCATCAGGCCCGCAATCATGCGAGAACTGCTCGATACCCAGCCGCGTAGCCTCAAGGTCGATCTCCTCAAGGATTATCGCCCCGAAAATTATCGCGGCGATGTTTGGCTCCTGACCGAGCGAGACGAGGGCACGCGGCTGGACGGCAGCCGCAATGACCTGTTTGTGCTGCGGCTGCAGGAAAACAGCGGCGGCGGTTACCTCTGGGATCTCGACCAGCTAATCGCCAGCGGATTCGCGGTCGTGCGTGACGAAAGGGAGGCGTTCGAAGCCGATGCGATCGGCGGCCCGACCGTCCGCCGCGTCACCGCTGCGCCCGAGGAAGCCCAGCGCGGTCGCATGTCGCTAAGCGAACGGCGCCCTTGGCAGCCGACCATGACTCATGCGAGCCTGACCATCGAGTTCGACCTCACCGGCCCGGAACAGGAAGGCCTGTCTCGCGCCGAGCGGCGCCATCTGCTCGAGGCTGCCTGACCCCATGATCGATATCGTGACTGATCTTAGGCCGATGCTCGGCCCTGTCCGTGATCAAGGCGCGCGGCCGACCTGTCTCGCCTTTGCTGCGAGCGACGCGCATGCCGCCTTGCGCAACGGCTGGACGCCGCTTTCCTGCGAGTTCGCTTATTATCACGCGCAACGTCGCGCCAAACGACCGCATCAGAGCGGCGCAACCTTGTCGTCGATGCTCGAAACGTTGCGGACTGACGGTCAGCCGGCCGAAGCGGGCTGGGTCTATCTCGATAAAGTGCCGGACGACATTGCTGCATGGGCGCCGCCGACGACAGTTGGCCAATGCTTTGGCCGCGATGGGGGCGCTGCCGCCATTGACCTCACCAGCATACTTGTCGCGCTCGATCAGCAGCGACCGGTGATGCTGCTCACGAAACTGTCACGGTCATTCTACATGCCGGGCTCCCAGGGAGTGATCGATCCGGCCAACGACGAGATGCCGGACGACACTCTAAGGCATGCTATCGTCGCGGTCGGCCACGGCACGACCGACGGCCAGTCCGCCCTGCTTGTCCGCAATAGCTGGGGGGAGAGTTGGGGCATCGATGGCCATGCCTGGCTCACCGAGAAATTCCTGAAGCCGCGCCTCTTTGCGACGGCAATCCTGACGGGGGATGTCGATGTATCTTCCAGTGCCGCCGCAGCCTGATTGTGTCTCGGCGTGGCGCGAAGCGGTCCGCCTCGTCGACCAGCAGTCACAGCATCACGCCTACAATGTGATTATCGACGTCGTCGATCCGCTGGCGCGTGCGAGCCTTGCTGATCCGGTAATCGCCGCAGTGGATGCCTTTCATCAGGCGCACGATGCCAAGCGCATCGAGACGGTCGCCAATACAATTTTCCCGGCCGGGCTCTATCGGCGCTACGGCTTCCCCAATTTCTTCGATCGCTTTAGGGACAATGTGCTGCCCAAGGTACGAGGCAAGAAGCCCACCTGGTCTGGCTATTATTTCGAGCGGATGATGCTGTTGCCGCAGGCACAGGGCGAGCCGTTGAACCAGCTCGAGGAGATTATCGGTCGCTTGAAGAACCCTAATGTCCGGGCGCTCAACAAGTTCGAGTTAAGCGTTTTCGATCCGCTACGCGATGTCGATGACTCGCCATATGGCGGGCAATGCCTGAGTTTTGCGAGCTTCAAGCTCATCGGCGAGGGCGCAGATCGCAGGCTCGGCCTCACCGCTATGTACCGCAACCATTATTATATCGAGAAGCTGCTCGGCAATCTCATCGGCCTCGGCCGTTTGCTCGACTTCGTCGCGACGGAGGCGAAGATTCCCAGGGGCTCGCTGACCATCGTCTCAACCCATGCCAAGATCG
The DNA here is from genome assembly GCF_000445105.1 of Sphingobium lactosutens DS20. Taxonomy (GTDB): domain Bacteria; phylum Pseudomonadota; class Alphaproteobacteria; order Sphingomonadales; family Sphingomonadaceae; genus Sphingobium; species Sphingobium lactosutens. Next base: position 14,984 of record NZ_ATDP01000089.1, read on the forward strand.
ACACCGATAAGTGGAACCGCAGCGCGATCCTGCCGATGCTGAGCGCGTGCGATCAGGCCAGCGCGCAACTTCTGGCTACGGCCCCATAGAGCGGCAGTTCGGGGGAGGCCGGTTCCCGTCCGTTGATTCCATAAAGATCGAACATGCCGTCGATGAACTCGCGCTGCCCGCCATAGCTTGGGTGGCGGATCGCAGTGGTGGGGATATTCAGCCCGTCAAGCGCCAGATGCGCATCGCGTCCGATGGCGACGATGCGCTTTGGACGCACCATCGAGACCAGCGCCTGCAAGAACGGCCAGGTAGCCTCGCGTTCGGCGCGTGTGTGGCAGCGATTGGACATGGGATCGCCTTCCTCATGTGGATGAAACGGAAAGACGTTCCACAGCATGACAGGTTGGCCAATGCGGCCAAGCACCTGCCAGACGATAGCAGCAGTGCGCTCGGCAATCGCAGGGCCTTGGGTGGCGCGCTCCAGCGCGATGCCGCCCATGAGCGCCGCCGCATGGTTCAGATGGATTTCATCAGTCAGCGGCACGCCGGTGCGACGACCGCCGCGATAGCCGAGGTCACGAGCGATCCAGATGGTCTCGACCCGCGCGTCTAGCGCCGCAACGAGTACGCGTTCAAGATTGGCGCGCCGCCGGGCAGCGGCGTCGCGGCGGTCGTGAATGGCGCAGCGATCACGCCATGGATTGAACACTGAGGGAAGATCCGCCGCTGCCAGTGCCGACACGAAGCTTTTGGGGGTCATCACGGCAACTCCTTGATGGTTAGGCGGCGGCGCGCGAAATCGATGCCGATTCGCGCGCGGCGGTTCTTCTGCAGGAAGCGAAACGCCGCATAACCCTGGAGAATTGCCTCTTCCCAGAGCCACAGCGGGCAGTGCTCGGCCTCGTAGCCGGCGACGAATTGGCGAACATGCTTCAACATGTCCAGCGGAAGTCCGCCCGGCTTCACACCTTCGAAGAATTGAAGCTGTTGAGCCTTGCCGAAAAGCCACGATGTTACGCCTTCTTCGATGAGGACCGCGCGGGCGCCGTCCTCAACCTCGTCAAGCTTGGGATCGCTCTTGCGCTTGAGCCGCAGCAGCGCCCGGATCACCGGGGACCATCCCAGCACCGCGACATAGGCATAGTGGAAGACGTCGTGGAACCGATAATCGTCAGGCTCGATCGCATTGTCGGTAAGCCGATCGCCCACATAGACACCGCTCGACCGCTGAAACACATAAGCTTGGCCGCGCACGGTCCGCTCGTAAATGTCGATTTGCATTTTACGCGGGAGTTGTTCTTCCGGGTCGCAGCCCTCATCGAGCGGCGGCGGATAGCAACGTTCGCGCGGCCAGCGATCGAAGATCTTTTGGAGATTCTTGAGCGCAGCGATTTCAAGCGGAACGCCGGACTCGGTCGCGGCTTGGATCAGCCGGCGCATGACGTTGACTAACAGGTCAGCCATGACCTGGCGACCAGGCTCGCTGGCACCTACCCTGATGAGCGTTCCGACGTCGCCGGCGAGCGCGAGGAGGCTATGCTCGAACTCTGCCGTTGGCGCCTTGGCGATCGGCATGTGGGCGGGCTGTAGTGCGTGAAGGGTCAGCGTACCGTTACCGCCGGCCTTGTGGGTGCCTCTGGGCGCGAGCGCTGCTGTGGCGATATCGCTTAATGCAAGTCGGTAGCGGCGCGACACCGCTGCCAAATACCAGAGGACATCGCCAATCTCCTCCGCGACCGCCTCTGCATAACCGAGATAGGAGGCGGCATCGCGCTGCTTCTTCTTCGCCTCGGTAAGCAGGCTTCCGGTTTCACCGAAGAGGCCGAGCATCGTGAAACCGGCCGTGCCTGGCCCCTTGCGCTGATCGGTCCGCGCAGCTTGCCGCGCATATTCATCGATCGTGAGCGCTTCGTCATCGGGCGACATCAGCCGCGCTTCCGCCGGTCGGTGATGGCATCGCCGGGGACCGTCACGCCATAAGCTTTGAGCGCGCGGAGCACGACCATGCGGATCGGCTCGCGGCTGTCGAGCGCGCGTTGCCCAAGGTCGCGCTTTGTGATGGCCGGAACCTGGATTTGAAGATGCTCATCATCCCCCTTTCCATCCGCGTCTCCATATTTCATGAAACCATGTAATCGTATTTTCATGAAATATGGAAGTGAATTTGCAAATTTTGGCCGTTAGAGTTCAGCGCCTCGTCAGCATTGCTGAGCTGCTGCCAACAATCTTCTAATTCGGCGAAAATGAGACGTTCAGGCAATTTGCCGTGGGGCCGGGAAACGAAAATCCACTCCAACCGGTGCTGATCCATCACCTTTAACGGCTGCTCGGTCAGCACGTCCCGGTCAGGCTAACGGTGTTCAATGCGGCTCTTCCGGAGCCTGGGTCTCTTTCGCGATGTGCTCTTCATGGAGTTCGCGAGCCATCTGACGCCCGAGAAGGCGAGCCAACCGGATGATCGCGGCATCCGCTGCGGGAGAGATATCCGGTTTGTCGGCCGGATGGCGCGACTTGCTTTTCATGGCTGCGTAACCGCTCGACCCGCGAAATAGGTCGGTATCGGGACAAGGAACGGACCGACTTGAAGTGGAGAAAGAGTGGTGGGGAGGCCGAAATCGCACGAGCGGGCTGTTTCGTCGGAGCGGACAAGAGCAGCTGAAGGTTTTGCCACATCGTCATCCGTGCTATTCTTCTTTCCGGAAAGGCTCTGCTCATGCAGGAATTTACCGAACCTGATCAGATGGACGAGGCAGCCCCGCAAGCGCCGTCTCCGCGCGCTGCGGATTGGTTCTGGCGCCCATGGTATGCGAAAGTCACCTGGGCGTTGACGCTGCTCTACTGGATCGGCCTCGAGGGTATGCTTGCGGTGCCTTTCGACCGGTTGAACATCTATCTGGTCAACACAATGGTCCTGTTGATCTTCGTCTTTAATCCGATCTCTGTCGTTGCGGTCCTCGGATATGGCTTCCTCAAGGCCAAGGTCGCCTGCGGAGAGTGGATCATTACGCCAGGACCGCCCCCGGAAAGACCAATTATTGATCCCTACACCGATCCGTTCGACTCGCGCTCGGGCGACATCCATCTGCGACACATAGGAGTGATCCAGGATTGACATCATGGATCCCGACGCTCCTTGAAGCTTGAATCCCCGTCAGCCATTCCATTGTCGCGGTCGAACAATAGCCGACCGGTACCAAGGATCGACGATTGCTCCATCGATGTGATCGGACCCGTGACATCGAAGGTGCCACGCCCAGCATCGGCCTGCTTCAGATACCGGTTGCGCAGACCATCATTGCCAAGCACACGTTCGCTGAGTTCTTGGGCAAAAGTCTCCTCGGGACGACCGGAGCGTGCGGCTGCTTTCTCGGCAGCCGCGATAGCATCCCGCACATCATAGTTCACCACGTCGATGGAAGAGCGAGCCGAGACCGCCGCTACTCCTCGATCGACAATGTCGGCGTTCAACCTACCGCTCAGCGAGCCTGTGGCGCTGCTTTTGCCGCCACCTTTTTCTTCGCCGCCCTTGTCGCCGGAACCAACTCCGCGCGAGGCTGAAGCCGTGAGATCGCCGGAGATGCTCTGACTGTCCGCGGTTGAGTGCTCCGCCGACCGTGAAAGCGACCTCTGCCATCCGGTCTGCACCATGATCGCCGTGACATCGCGCTCCAGCGTATCGGCAACCTGCGGCTTGAGCCGCCAGTTGCCGCGCCGATCCATCTCGAACCCACCGCGAAGCCATCTGGCCATGGCGGCCTGACCTTCCTTGCCGCTGCCAAGAAAATGCTCGATCGTATCGGGACCCGCCTGCTTGCCGGCTTCGAACCGCGTGCTGGTGTCGTTGCGCGCCGACTGGCTGAACCCGGTGCTGCTGGAAACGAGCAGATCATTGTGCGCAAAGCTGAGCCGCGCGTGCCCGCCATTGGCGATTGCACCGAGCTGGCCCTCGTTGATGAGGCCGCCGCGCCACATCTGCGCCGCAAGCTCCGGTGTCAGGTTGAGGCTGACATCGCCATTCTGGCTCATCGCGATCTGTCGCTTGGACATCTCGACGCCATGCTCGCGCAGAAGCGCCTGCGTACGGGTGAGACGCTCCTTGTCGACGATCCCGGTCAGCCGCTCGTTGCGGGCACGGTCGGCGATCCCCTCCGCGCCGCCTTCGGCCATATCGACCTGGTTGCCGGCCGTGCCGGCGAGCGCGCGGATAAAGGAATCGAGCCGCGCGGCCTCACGAACCGATACGCCCGCCGCCGCCGCGCCTTCGGCAAAGCCTGCATTGTCGGCCTGTCGCCGCTGTTCGCCGATTTGCGCATTGCTGCGCACGCCGTCGGGCCCGATCTCCCGCTGGGCATCGAGCTTGCCCGAGCGTTCGGCAAAATCATAGCCTGCAGCTTCCCTCGTGCGCCCATAGACGCTCGTACCCTCCCGCGCCGCCTCTGCGGTCGCACCATCGGCCGTGCCGACCTGGACTGCGGCATTGTAGCCCTCCAGTGCGCGCAGTACCTGTGCCTCGTTGCGCCCTGTCGAACGCGATAGCTGCGTGATGGCACTCGCCCGCGCCTCGCCCGACAGGGAATTGATGAACCCGATGCGCCGGCTGGTTTCAGTAACGGAGAGCCCGAGCATCGCGGCGGCCTGCCGCTGCCCCTGATTCCCACCGGTCCGATGCGCCTGCTCGGTCGCGACATTGCCGCGCTCGACCGCTGCGACCCTGTCGCCGGCATAGTCGCGCCGCCCTTCCATCGCGCCGACCTGCGTCTGCGCCGCAGTCAGGTCGTTGCGCAGCATCTGCTCCTGATCGAAGGCATTGGCCGTCAGCTTCGCGAAGGTCGGATCGGCGCTTGCCTGCCCGATCACTGTAGACGCCTTCAGAGCGGCATCCCTGGCATCATAACCGTTGCGCTCGAAATGCCGTTGGGCACCCGATTGCATCATGTCATAGGCACGTTGGTCGCCGAACGCCTTCCACTGCACCATGTTCTGCGCAAAGGCGGCAAAGGCCCGCTCTCCGGATTGCCCTTCCCCAAAGTAGCTCGTGCCGAGTTTACGCAGCGCGTCGCCCTGTGCAAAACCATGGATCGCTGTCGTTGCGGCGTTGCTGCGTATCGCGCGCGCGGTGGCAGGATCGCTCAGATCCCGTCCGACAACCGCAGGGGACAGGCCGCCCAGTTCCCGGGCGGCATCGGCCCGCCCCAAGCCGAACGCTGCCGTCCCTGCCGCGCCCCCGCCATGCTCTCCCGCGACACTTCCCGCCGCCCCGAAGGCCCGGTCGAGGCCAAAGCTGCTGCGTTCGCCAAAGTCGCCGAACCCGGACGAAGCCGAACGCCGCGCCTGGGTGCCGCCGGCCGAAGCCTGCGCTTCGAGCGCCGAGGCATAACCCTCGCTGGTTCCCACCGTCGCGGCGGCCATGCTGCCCTGGCCCTGCACGCCGAGCATGCCCGAGGTGAAGGCAGTGAACATGTTGCCCGAGAAGCGGAACACGGTGAACACGAAGGCGCCGGCAAGACCGGCTGCGGCGGTCCGGAACGAGCCGAAGATGGCAAGTGCCTTCATCGCGGCCGATGGCGCGAGAATCCAGCTGTCGGCCGCAACATGGGTGGCGCGCAGTTCCGCCAGCACATCCATCGCCCGTCCCAGGGTAAGCTGGTAGATGCCGGCATCGATCACGCCCCAGAGCGCCACGAACACGAACAGTCCCAGCGCAAAGCTCGCGACCCTGAGGTTGATCGGCGTCAGGATGAAGAGCAGCGCGATCGGCATCATCATGAGCATGATCGCAAAGACCGAGGCGCGGATGGTCGGCATCCACTCGTTGGCGGTCGAGAGCGTCGCCAGCCCATTGGACTCGATTGCCCGGTTCGCCATCACCCGCGCGGTCGCTGCCGGGGAATCCTCGAACAGGACGTCGCCGACGGTCTGTCCCAGCAGGACGTTTGTCAGGAACTTCTGTCGGCTCATCGATTGCCCGAGCATCATGTCGCCGAGCGCGTCGATTTGCTGGCGGCAGCGGTCACGCTGGGTCGCTTGGGTCACGTCGAAGCCGGTACGGGCACAGACCTGGTCGCTATAGGCGTCGAACAACGTGCTGTCAGCCAGCCGATCCGCAATATAGCCCCAGGCCGCATCGCAGCTCATCGTCGTCCCGGCCTTGTCACTTGCGGTATAGACCGTCGAAAATGTCGCCGGGCCGGCCATCGCCGCGAACGAGGCGGGAAGGTCGGTTGAGGTCCGAAACAACTGATCATCATCGACACCATAGGCGGGCGAAACACGCGCCACCGGATAGCATTGCCGCACATAGTCCTTCACCGTCGCATCGAGGAACGTGTCGACGATCGGACTGCGCGGGGACACGGCGTTCAGGAACAGGTCGAACGCATGACCGCCGGCACCGAACTCCAGCTTCGCATTGGGATCGGTGGTGTTGTCGTCGATGGTCTCGGCAAGGGCCCGCTCCATGAGGTTGGTGACGCCCGCGACCAGCACGATCAGATTGGGCACGTCGCCGACCGGCTGGTAGGCGTTGCGCACCCGGTCATAAATGTGGACCGTGCCGGTCGTGGCGATCATCCCCACGAACAGGCCAATGCCGATCAGCATCTGGAAGCCGAAGGCGACAAGGCCCATGCCAGAACCCTTGATGCTTGCCAGCACCGCACCCATGGCGATGCCGGCCACCGCGATGATCACGACCAGCGTCTCATAGCGCGGATCGCTGAAGATCATGGCGACGAGGTGGAAGGCATCGACCGTTTCGGCAAAACCGTCCCAGGTATGATAGCTGGCGTCGATCGCCAGCGCGGGCGTGGCACCCAAAAAGCCCAGGAGACCGACGAGGAGGCGGATGAAGCGGCGCATGACGATCCTCACCGGTTGCGGTTGGCATTGGCGCCCGCGGCGTCGCGGGCATCACGGTCGCGCTGGCGCACGACGCCGGCATAGCTCGCCGACAGGTTCGCCTGGCTCATCGCCGCCATGTAGGACTGGCGCATCTGCGCGCGCTGGCGCAGAACCTCGTCGCGCAACTCGCGCAACTGCTCGATGCCCTTGGTCAGGATGCGGGTCTGGCAGATATTGCTGTTCTCGGCAACGGCGGCACCCGCGGTGGTCGCACCGCGCTCCGCATTCTGCAGCGCGAAGTCGATCGACCGGGTGAGGTCGTTGAGCATCTGATAGGCAAGGGTGAGCGCGACCAGTTCGTCGGTATCGGCAATCACGCTGTCGGTCAGGCCCTGCCGCACACCCCATTCCAGAAGACGATAGACCGGCAGGGTCCGCACATTGGCGACGAACTGCTTTTCCTCGATGGTCAGCGCCGCGCGCGTCCGGATCTTGGCCGCGACCGTCTCCATCCTTTCCCGCGCCAGCACCAACGCCCCGCGTCCGGCGCCGTTCACCGAACAATCCGCGGCGGTCGCGGGGATGTTGAGCGCACGGGTCGGGACGCGGCCGGTCAGGAAATCGTCGGCGCTCTCGGTATCCTGGCGCGGGCAGGCGGGAATGGCCGAGAAGATCGGCACCTTGTCATTGGCATCCCAGCGCATGTAGACATCGCCGACCCTGGCCCGCATCACGCCGGCCCAGTCGGATGCGCCGACCCGTGCGGCGGCATGCGCGAGCAGCGAACCGGTCTTGAAAATGTCCGTGACCTCCGCCGGGCAATTGGCCAGCGCATCTTTCAGATCCTCGGTCGGATTGCCCTTGTTGGCCTGGATCTTCTCGCGGCTCTGTTGCCAGCTATTGGCATAGCCTTCGCGGATCGACTTGTAGCCGGTCATCTCCTCGACAATGCCGGACATGTTGTCGTCGCCCTTGGCGATCTGGACCATGCGGTTCGCAAGCCGGCAGTCGTTCACCTGGATCGAGTTCAGGAAATTGGTTGCCGCCTCCATCTTCGAGAGAATGTTCCCCATCTTCTCGTCCAGCGTTTCGAGGAGATACTGGAAGGCAACCGCCGGCGCGGCCTGGAGGATCGTCTCCAGCTTCTGGACAAGATAGTCGGGATCGAGAAACGACATGCCCCCCAGAAACATGTCGATGCCGCCGCAGCCGGCCTTCACCTTGGGCAGGGTCAAGCTCATGAGATAATCGTCATGGACGTCGACCCGGCCCGACATGCCGCCCGCGGTCACATAGCCGCGGGTCTGGTCCTCGAAGCTGCCCGGCGAGGTATACGTGACATTATCGAACCAGCTCTCGGCCCAGCTTTGCGCATGGGCCGGAACCGCCTGGCCGCACGAGGCGGCGATCAGGCAAAGAGCAAGGATCGAACGACGAACATGATGTCCCATGGCAGGCTTCCTGGTGAGGAGGAAGGGTGACGCCGCCCCGCCATGATCAGCGTCCCTTCGGGCTGGAGGAGGCCGGCGCCCTCACGCCGACGATCCCGGTGAATTTCGACATGGCGCGCACGCCCACGGCCGCCCGGGCGCCGGTGAGCATCCGGGCGGCAAGCCAGGCGTTGCGCGCAATATTGACTTCATGATCAGTGCCGATCGCAATGGGCACCATGCGGTTCGGGTCGGTAACGGGTCGCACCCAGGCAACAGGGTTCCCGACCCACGGGAGACCGAGCCGACCCGAACGGAGCATCGCCTCCTGTGCGCCGACGGTCCGAACCTGCCAGCCGTACTGCGCGCGGAATGCCTGAAGTTTTGTCCAGAGATCGCCGCAGGGCAGGCAGTCCGGCGCGGTGCTGATCTCGATCACGTAAAGCGATGCCTGGCTACGCAGCATGGTCTGGAAGTCAGGGGGAAAGTCACGGGTGACCGGTACACGGGAAAGCCACAGGCGCAGGTCGGCGGGCGTCGATACCGGATGGACTGCGGCCCGCATCGCCGCTTCCCGGCTTATCTGCTGGGCATCGCCGATCACGGGCACCGCCAGCCAGGGCAGGATCACCATGGCTGTCGTAAGCCGAACTCGCCCGTGGCGCCTCACGGCCTGGGCTCCCTTGCATCGATGAGATCACCGCCCAGCACGCGCGGATCGGTCGAAGAAACCGGACCATTGGCCAGCGCGTCAAAGAACCCGCTCTCCTCCCCCGCGCCGGTCAGCCATTGCTCGGGCCGGATATCACCGCTCAGCAACCTGACCGCCTGATAGGCCATCTGCGCGATGTTGGGATAAGTCTCGACCCCGGCGGCGATCACCATGCGCTGGGCACTGTTCCTGCGAATGACCATGGTGGTGGGCGTCACTTCGACCCCGAAACGTTGTCCAAGTTCCGGCTTGCGATCGAGGTCCATAAGGCTCACCTGCCAGCCCATCTCATCCTGGAAGCGCTGCACGATCGGCCACTGCACCTTGCAGTAGCCACAGGAGGTGCGGGCGAACATGACCAGCGCGAACTCTCCGGCATGCGCGCGCAGATACTGGCGGCGCACCTGGTCCTTCTGCGCGCCGAGCGCATCGCGGGCCTCGCCGACAAGGGGATTGGCGGCTCTCGCATTGAGTTCGGGATGGGTGAGCATGACAAGCTGGGTGACGCCGGCGAAGGCGCGGGCCTTGCGCCGCGCAAAATCCTGCAGGCGCCAGAAATCGGCAACGGCGTCGATGGTGAGCACGGTCGCGGCATAGTCGCGCTGCTGCTCGATCAGTGTGCGGATCTTCGGCGGCGTCCAGGTTGCCAGTTCGGCCATTGGCGGGATCACCGGCTTCACAAGGGCGTCAGGATCGGGCTTCTCCTGCTCTGCCTTGGCCGGCGCCTGATACCACCAGTAGCCGCGCGCTTCCCGATCCGCGGCGCCCGTGGATTGTGCGGCCGCCGATCCTGCCAGGAGGAGGGCCGCGCCTGCTATCACAGCGGGCCGCTTCACAGCAGCTTCTCCATCCGGGTGAGGCGATCAATGGCGACCGGGCCATAATAGCGGCTGTCATATCCGTCGGGATGGCTCGACCCGACGAAGATCATGCCTTCCGGAATATTGGGGCTGGCCGGCTGCCAGTGCCTGAGCGCTTTGCCGCTGCGCGTCGCAGGCTTGCTGACACCCATCAGCCGGTCATTGCAATAATACCAGCCATTTCGGCCCGAGCCGATGCTTGCCGGCCTCTCGACCATGACGATCCGGTCACCGGGCATGCACAGCGCATATTTGGTGACGGCGACAGGCCTGGGGCCGGCGATCGCGTCCGCAAGCGTGAAGGAGACGAGATCGCCGCGATGCACGGGCCCGGGAGAGCGGTGTACCACCCAGGCCTTGATCGAAGGCGTCATCACCAGGGTGATCTGCGGCATCGTTACCCAAGCGAAAAGGCCGATCGGCAGCACGATCCCATAGGCCTTGAAGAGTTGGGCGGGCCGCGCCGGTTGTCCAAGGCCGCTCGCGCCCAGCGCTACGGCCGCCCGCAGCGGCAGGTCTTTGAGTTCATGCCAGGCGCGCTTACCGCCGTGCCAGATGAGCGAGAGCATCTCGTACCTCCTCCTCGCCGCCGAGGCGGCCATATTCCTCGAGAAGCCCGGACAAGGCGGCATCGCCCTGAACCAGATGCGCCGCGCGAGGACTCGCCTCGTCGCGCTCGCAATAGGGGAGCGTCGGATCGCCGGGGATCATCGCGAGCGCGGGAACTCGGGCGACGCCATGTTGCCGAAACACCAGCGGATCGACGATCACCTGCACGTCCCGCATGGCGCAGGCCGGGCCTTCGCAGCCCGGATCGCGCCGCAGGATGGCGGCAGACAGCTTCGCCATCGGCGCCACTTGCCGCATCCCGCCCGGCATTCCGCGAAAGGCCATGACCCCACCGGCATGCTCGAGCTGCCCGGCGTAGGTGCGCAACGTCTCGATCGGCATCGACGAGGACACGAACAGGACCGGTACCCAGCGTTTGCCGACATCGGACGATACCACTCCCGCCAGCGCCGCCTGTTCCGGCTGCTCCAGTCCGAGCGCCTGCGCAATTCGGCGACTGGCGGCGTCGCGCTCGGCTGCCAGGCGCTCGCGCGCGGCGGTGATATCGGCCTGCGCGCGTTTCTCCATATCCGGATCGTTCCTGCGCGCCTTGAGCCCCTCGAAAGCCCGGCGCTGCGCTGCGGCGTCGGGCCTGGCGGGCAGAGCGGGCGAGGGGACAGACGTGGCCTTCACCTTGCCGGCCGCGCGTTTCATCCGCTCCAGCGCAGCTGCGCCTTCATCCTGGATGCGCGCACGCGCATTTTCGTTATCCGTCTGATCGCTTCCAGCCTGCGGCTCGTCGGTCCGCGCCGAAGCGGGCGTGGATAGGGGCGCAAGCATGAGCCCTGCCAGAAGCAGGGCGCGCCTAGTTGCTGATCGTCTGCATATAGGCATCGATCTTGTCCTTCATGTCGATCTGGATTTCGGATTGGGCGCGCGCTTCGACGTCCGCATAATATTCGGAGAGGTCCATCCGCGAGAAATCGAGCGCCTGGAATTCTTCAGGCGTGAAGCCCCGGCAATAGGGGGTCTTCGGCGTGCCCCAGCCAATCGCGCTGAAGGCCTTCAGCTGCGGTCGCCCCTGTTCCTGGATGATCCGGCCAAGCTTGGTGTTGAAGCAGCAATGGCCGCGGGCCTTCTGCACGCAGATGCCTAAGATCTTCGAGGAGCAATAGCTGCCGACCTCATGACACATGCCCGAGCCGCGCAGCATGCCCACTTCCATGTCCTGCTGGTCGCAGCCCTGCAGCAGCACCTCGATCATGAAATTGACCGCGAGGCTGATCGCGATCGATGTGGGATCGATCCCGACGATGATCGCATTGGCGCCGGCGCTCGCGGCCTGGCTCGCAGTCGCGCCTGCCTTGAAGGCGGTGTAGGCGGCTTTCATGCCGGTGAAGACGCCCTTGGCGACCGCGATCTTGGTCGAGATGGACGAGATCGAACCGCCCATGCCGTCTTTTACGATCTTGCCCTTGTCTTTGCAGCAATTGGAGAAGGTCGTCTTGAGGCCGGCAGGACGGCAGCGCGCGGCGCGCCCGGAAAATATCTCGATCGTGCCAAGACAATTACCCTCGGCATCGACGGCGCCATCGGCCTCGACACCCGGATCATCCACCGCCGGATCGTCGACGATCGGGTTGGCGCTGGTGTTGATGCAGGCATTGGCCGAGCAGGCCGGCGCGCCGCCACTGGCCGGCACTTCGCAGCCATATTGATCGCCAAGCGGGCAGTGCAGGGCGCCCGAGACGTCGGCCTCGCACATCGTCTGCCCGATCGGGCACATCCAGCCACCCGATGCCGTCAGATGGCAGCTCGCCGTCTCGCCATCATCGGCGGCATCGCCATTGCCGTTCAGATCGACCGCGCACAGCTGCTGGGCCGCGGCATTCGACGGGCACAATAGCATGCCTGCCATCAGCATCAGGGCTCCGGCGAGCAGGGATATACGCGCGCTCATCGCACGCTACTCGTGCAGACGAGGTCGGCGCCGCCCAGACGCACGGTCTGCATCATCACCGCCGCCTCGGGGAAATCGTCGAGGCAGCCACATCCCTGGACGAGTTCTTCGCCTTCACCGGCCGGGCAGACATTGCTGTCCTGGCACGCGTGATAGAAATAGTCCCAGCCCGTCGAACTGGTCTGTTTCGCGCCGGTAACGCCATCGGGCGCGGCGGCCGTGTTCACCATTGGTTTGCGGGTCTTGCAGATCGGCTCACAGGCATTGACGCTGCCACGGTCGGGCAGGGCAAAATTGCGCGTCGTCAGGCTATAGCTCCCGTCAGCGCTTCTCACCCGGTCAGCGAGCAACGTCTCGGTCGAATGATCGATGATATAGGCGCCGCGCGAGAGATCCGGTTGCGCCGCCTGTCCCAGGTCCACCGTGCACCGGTAGCCTCGCTCGCGCAGGAAGAAGTCGCGAGTGATCTGCGTGGCGCAGATGCCGGTCCCGAAGAGCCGGGTCTGCGGTAAGGGCGACAGGCCGGTGTTGACACCATTGCGAAAGCTGGTGACCCCGTCCACCACTTCGTCCTGCAACCGACATGTATCGATCGAAGCATAGGCGCCGCAGGTGTCGACGAGCTGCTCGGTCGTCTTGCAACCCGCGTCGACCTTCGCCTCGATCGACGCATAGGCTTCGCCGCCATCGGCAACCGCGACACGCAGCCAGATGTCGTGATCGCTCTGTGTCATCCGCGAGGTGAGATCGAGGCCGGGGTAGACATAGAAGGCGCCCTTCTTCTCGCATTTGCCGGGCGGCAAGCCCGTCCCGGTCCAGCTTTGCGGACCCGATCCGACCAGTTCGCCATCGACCCGGATCTGGGCCCAGTCGTCAGCACCGAAGCGGGTCAGCAGCACCTGCTGGAGCCGGTCGACGTCCTTGACGCGCAGCGTCATGTGGAAATCGAAGATCGAGCAGGAACCGCCCGAGAGGCTGTTGTCCGCGGGCGAGCCCATCACGAAGGTCAGATTGTCGGCGCTCGAGGCATAGGTCGCATAGCCGCCCGAGACCCGATCGATGATCTTGTCCGCGGTGATTTCCTCCTGCGTGATCTGCCGGGTGATCGTGCAATTCCGGCTCACCTGCGACGTGCCGGCGCCGGTCGAGGAAGCCGAGAGCGCCTGGAAAACGCTACTCGCCTGGGCGGCGGCATAGGCGTCGCCGGCAATGGCGTTCGGATGAGCCTTATACGCGGTGGCCCCGATCTGGGGCTGCGCCGCGCAGGCGGTTGTCTGCGCGCCGGTGTAGCGGATGACCGGCCCGTCGATGGACGCTTGCGCGATGCCGACCCGCGCATCGGCGTTGGTGAGCGCGCCGACGACCCCACCGCCAAGGTCCTTGAGCACGGAGGCCATGTTGCCCCAGACCAGATTGCTGCCGCAGCTGTTGTTGACGCAGTAACAGCCGGCGAGATCGGTCAGTTCGACCTCGCTGAGCTTGAGCGATCCCGACGCCGATGTGTCCCAGCGGAAAAAGCGGCAGGCGTCCCAGCTGCCGGGCGTACAGGAGATGATCCCGTTGGCGCAGATGCCCGAGGCAGGAACGGGCAGGGTCAGCGCCTCGTCGAAACTGCCGTCGAGATCCCTGTCGCGCGAGATTCTGAGCGTGCCGATATCGCCGGTCGCATTGGGCTGGGCGAGCAGTTCCAGCAATGTCGCGGTCTTCTGGCAGGCCAGGTTGGGCGTGAACGTCTTCGAGGAATCGACCGTGCTAATCGTCTGCCCGGCAAGACCCGGGGTCACATAATTCTCGAGAATGGCATCGCTGTCCGCGCTTTTCTCGCGCGCGGCGGCCGCGGCGGCACGAGCCCGGTCTTCCGCCGTCTGCGCATGTGCAGGAGCGGGCAGGCACAGCGCCGCGACAAGAGCGAGGGCAGGACGCCTCATGGCCGGATCTCGCTCGGTATGATCAGCCGGGAACCGCAGCGCAACCGGAACAGAAGCACCTCGCCAGCGGGCGCGGCGAGCTCGGCGCGAAACACTGCCTGTCCTTCAAAAACGGTCAGCGTGGCCACGACGACAGACGGCGAGGAGGGGCGCACCGCCTGTCCATCGCCTGTATTCACGGCCACGCCGACCGCCCGACCAGCGCCGCAGGGGGGATGCGACGCCGGCCTAACCGCATGGGGAACACCCGGCGCAATGGAATGACGGGCAAGCCATCGGCTGTTCCCGGGCGATTCCATGTGGTCAGGGAAAGAAGGACCGGTCATGGCGTCGAGACCCCGGCGCAGCAGATCGTCTTCTCAAACAGCATGAATTGGGCATTGTCCTTGCCCGGCGCATGCTTGGCACTGGTCCAGAGCGCGCCGGGACGGCCGACATTGACGCACTGGCTGCCCTTGACCGGTTCCATCAGCTGGAACTTGTAGCGGCTCTTGGTCCACACCGGCTGGGGAATGAAGGAACAGCCATCCGCCGAACTGACGGTGAGCGCGCCGAGCCGGCCCATCATGAAGACGCCGCGGGCGGCAAGGCCGGCCCAGGCCTCGACGCTGTCCCCGAAATGAATATCGCCGGCGATGGGATAGGTCGCGCCCCAGCTGCCCATGCACCAGAACAGCGGATCGACGACCTTGCCCGCGGCGGCCGCGGCGCTGTCGGCCATGCAGGCGAGCCCCGCGGCCGGATTACCGAACAAGATTGCCTCGGGCTGGATGATCGCGCCCAGCGTCGCCGACTGCCAGGTCGGCAGGACCTCGGTGATGAGCGCGACATCGAAGCCGTCGTCCTCGATGCAAGGCAGGTCCGTGAACATGTCGAGCATCTTCCAGACCGGCGCGATATAATAGTGCATCTGCGCGAACATCTTGCGGGTGTTGGTACCGTCGGCGAGGCTGCTCTGGCTTCCCTGCAGCTTGCCGCCGGTCGGCATGATGTCTGCCCCCAGCGCCATCATGCAGCCCGGTTCGGTCACCACGTCGACCATCCGGTTGGGCGACCAGAAGCTGACCTTCACCCCGAACCAGAAGGTCACGCCCTTGCGACAGGCGCACAGTGGCTTGGAAGCCGATTGTGCGTCGAGCGCCTTGCCGAGCGGATCGCTGGGTCCGACCTTCACGCCGCCGATGGTGATCGGGAAAATGCAGTTCCAGCGTACCTTGGTGATCGGGTTGAATACCGTGCCCGCCTCGCATTTTGAGGCATGAGCCGGAGCAGCGAGCGCCAACGCGGCGAAACCGCAACCCAGCGCCAGCAGTCGGCGAAGGGACAATCCTTTCATCGCGCGGCCCTCCGGTCTGTCTTGCTCCTGTCGACCTCGGTCAGCACCAGTTTCTGCCCCGCCTGGCTCACGATCACCGGCGCTACCCTCAGCCCAAGCCGCGCCTTGACGCGCTCCTCGAGCAGGAACAGCGCCCGGCCATGACGTTCGCCAAGGGTGATCGCGTCGGCGTCACGCGGACCACCGGCAGCGAGCAAGATGAAATCCGAGGGCCGAGCGGTGCGCAGGGCCCAGTCGAGCTCGGCGGGATGCACGACAATGAGCCGCTGCGGGAGCGACACAAAGCTAAGCGGATTGAAGCTGTAGCCTTTGGCGTACAGCAGCTTTCCGTCCTGCAAGCGGATATCCTGATCGAGCGTATAAAAGGGAATCACCGTGCGATTCCGGTCGGCTCGCGCGATCCCAAGCGTCGCCGCCTTCATCGCCGACCAGCGCTCGCGCGGACCGAAGGCGGCTTTCATGTCGGGAATCTGCGCCGCCCGGCCTTCGATCTCGCTCAACGCATCGGGCTCTGCGATTGGCCAGGTGCGGCCTATCGTGCTGGTCTCCGCAGGGAGCGATGACGCCATGAGCATTCCGGCCGTCATCGTCATCGCCGTGAAAACGCGAAGGAATGCGGGAGGCGGGGAAGGCCGGCACGTTGATCTAGCGGCCATGGCGCCGCCTCCAATAGGGCTGGGGGGTCTTGCGATCCTCGCCGAGGGCGGCTGTAATCAAGGCGGCGGTGGCAATGATCGCGGTAATCGCGACGAGAAGGCGGAACAGTCCGGGCACCGCCGGCAGTTGCCAGGCGATAAAAGACTGAACCAGCAGCAGCCCCTGGCTTCCGACGATCAGACGGATCGGCCCTGGTGCCGGCGTCGAGGAGAAGATGCCGTTCATGGCCGCCTCCAGCGCCCGGCGACGCTGCGAACATGCCGGGCCAGCGCATCCCAGGGGACAAGGATGAGGCCTGTCGAACCCGCGCCCATGCCGGCGCAGATGCCGACGACGATCGCGCCCTGCAGCGGCGCACGCAGGCTCGAGGCGGCCATGAAAGCGAAGAGCGCCGAGACAACCATGCCGGTGGTCACCAGGATCGTGTAGCTGACCCTCGCGAACCGCCGTTCCGCCTCGATCACGGTGACGATCGCATGCGCCACCGCCGCGATTCCGAGCGCCTGATTGTTGAGGCTGCGCGCATAGGCGAGGAGCGCGTGGATCTCGGCGCCCGCTTCATAGGCAGGTTCGAAGTCCTCATCATGGTCCGGGTTCATCGCGCCCTCCACTGCGACAAGCGCGAGAAGAGCATCCCGCAGGCGCCTGACAGGCCGATCAGCAGCATGCCGCTTGCAAAGCAGGCGGCCGCCACGATGAGCCCTGTGCGAACCGTCTGGAGTGGTGGCTGGTCGAGCGCGAGACCTGCCGCGATCACGAGCCCGCCCATCATGCAGGTTTCGATCGCCACCAGGCGCAGCCGCCACTGGAACGCCGCTGCCTCGGCGCGCTTTGCGACGCGGGCCTCGATGATCGTCTCGATGGCGGGGTCCTGCTCCCAGTCGATCGCCAGCTGGTCGGGATGAGGTTCGGACTTGGGCATCATGCCGTCCTCCCGGACTGGTAGACACGGCCGCCCAGCACCTCGACCGGATCGACACCGGCCAGTTCGCAAACCGCTTCCAATGGATTGCGGCCCGCGCGCACCAGCGCCTCGAAGGTGGCGACCTCGTTGGGCGCGGAGGTATTGATCCAGTAGCTGAAGGGGTCGACCACCAGCCGGGCAATGCCAAGACCAAGCGGGCTGTCGATGAACACCTCGGAATAATTGGGCTTGGCGTTCCGGACCGATTTCAGCAGATCGAGCACGAAGCCCGAATAATCGAGAATCTTGTTGTCGACCGCCTTGTCGTAGGTCGATCCCTGCAGCAGGAACCGGGTCGCGGCGTTTTCGAGGATCACCTGTCCCGTACCGCCGAAGAGCAGCAGGTCGTTCATGCTCTGCAGGACGATGCCGAAGCTGCCCTGATATTTGCGCGCGCGGCGATAGCCCTGGCCGAATGCCTCGGCGAGACGCGAAAGGTCCTGCCGGTCGCTGCGCGACATGAACTGCGCGGCTTCGTCGCACAGTACGAAGCGGGGCTTGTCGCGCGCCGAGAGATAGAGTTCCTGGGTGACGGCGTTGACAACCACCATCACGATCACATTGAAGAGGTCGGGGAGCGCTTTCAGCCGTTCGAGTTCGAGCACCACGAATTCGTCGCGGGATATGTCGAAGGTCGAGGGGCCGTTGAAGAAATGCCCGTACGCGCCTTGCGACCCGAAATCGCGCAGGTTGAACGCCAGTTCGCGCGCCACCGGCACGAGATGATCGACCCGGTCGAGATCGGAGACCGCATTGTCAGGATAGCGGCCGAGCCAGTCGCGGACCGCATCGATGCCGTCCTCGCCGCGTCCGCTATCGACGGTCCACTGCACGGCGGATTTCAGCAGATTCCATTCCGACGTGCTGACCGGCTTGCGGGTGGAGGCGTTGGCCATCTCGGCGACGATGGCGACCGCCATGGCGATCGCCGATTGCTTGTCCTCGCCGTCGAGCGCGAGCCCCATGTCGAAAGGATTGAGGACCAGGCGCTCCTCGCCGATGTCGATGTAACGGCCCGAGCAGAGCGTGCAGAGCTTGCGGTAGGAACCGCCGATATCGATGATGCGGATAAGCGCGCCTTGCGCAAAATATTGCTGGCACAAATTGTTGAGCAGGAAACTCTTGCCTGCGCCGCTTTCGGCCGAGACGATGAAATTGTAATTGTTGATGCGCGGGTCGAAGAGATCGAGGGTGATGAGCTGACCCTTGCGCCCGACATAGAGGAGGGCCGGGCGGCCGCCGCCGCGAAAGTCGGTCTGGACCGGCGCCATCAGCGTCGCGGCCTTGACCGGCATGCGGAAATCGCGTTCGAGCAGCTTCAAGGTGCGCTTTTCGGGATAAAGACCGAAGGGCAGGCTGGCTGCGAGCAGCACGGGCAGCAGATAGCTCTCCTCCTGCACCATGAAGGGCAGGGGTTCGGATTCCCACAGACGCTTGGCCCGTGCGGCCATCTCGCGCGCCTGGGCGTTGTCGCGGCCGAACACCCACATGGTCGGGATCACTGAGACGAACCGGCTGTTCGACGCTTCGTCCAAAATCCAGCCGATCTCCTCGATCTGCTTGCCGACCTCGACCGCGAAGCTGCCCGCTGCCTTCTGCGCGGAGAGGATCTGCGCGCGCTTGTGGATCTCGAACTGCGAATGATCGAACAGGACCGAGAGGCAGTAGAGGAACGGCCCGCCGATCTGGTCGCTGTCCTCGGCGCTCCCGCGCATGCCCCCAAGCAACCGGTTCGCCCGCTCGGCGGTGATGCGCCGGGCAGGGGCCTTGGGCGTGAGGCAGCGAGCGACCTGGTTGCCGAGATAGACCTCGGATCCCTCGAAACAAAGATCAGGGCCGGCCTCGATGATCTGCCGCGCGACCGAGGGCGCCGGCATTCCGCCCACGCTTTCGCTCAGGAACACGCCGGGGGCGGGCGCGAAGACACCGTTGAAGATCCGGCGGTAGAAGCTGACAAGTTCATCGGGCGGCAGCCGCCGGATGCCCATCTTCGCCAGCTGCTCCTCGACCTGACGGCGCAGATCCGCGCCGAGCTTGACCCGCGTCTTGATAGAGAGGAACAACCGAAAATCGCGCACCGGGATGGCGTGCAGCGCGTCCAGTCCCCTCGTACCGTTGCGCAGATAGTCCGCCGTTCGCCGCGCCGATGCCTGGACCAACGGGTCGGGACGCACCTTGAGATCGAGATAGGCGTCGAGCGCCGGGTCGATCAGCGGATCGGCAAAGGTGATAAGCTGGAGAACAGTGCCTTCGGGAAAATGGATGTTCAGAAGACCGAGCAGCGCTTGCTGCACATGGGCGAACATATAGGCCGAAGGGACAAGCTCCCAGGCCTGGCCCCAGCCGTCGTCGATGCACAGGAAGGCGTCTTCCTCCTCGACCCAGGCGACCATCGGCAGGAAGTCCGAATAGGCATCGCGGGTCACGGCGGCGCGCAGGCGCTGATAGCTGAGGCTGCCGCGTCCACTCATGGCCGGTTCTCCGGGTCGAGGGTGAGCGGCATTTCCGGGGCCGGAACCTCGACGCTTCCCGCCGCCGGCTCGCGCACCGTCCGCAGCACCGGCGGGGCCGGCGTGCGGCCGCCCGGTTCCACCAGATAGTCGCCGACCACCCAGGCCGGCCGGTCGATGATCGAATAGACATAGCGCGCCATGTAGAGCCGGTCGGGGCGCTGCTTGTCCGCATAGGGCAGGATCAATGTGCGGATCGTGCGCGACGGGCGCAGCATGGGCGAGCCGGGCCCCTCGATCAGTGCGCCGACATTGCCTTGTCTGCTCTGGGGAGCGACAATATCTGCCATCGTGGATCCACTGGCGCCGCTGATGCGCGTGGGCGCCTTACCCTTCCTCTGCTCAGCGAGCATCCCGCGATCATTGGTCACGGCAGGATCGGATTTGGACGTGCGGCCGGCGACGGCGTCGGCATAGGCCTGGTCGGGATGAATGCACTGGCCATGGTCGCTGTTCTTGCAGGAGAATTTCTCGCTGTAGGGCGACATCACCGATCCCACGGTGGCGCAGCCTGAAAGCCCGATCAGCGGCAAGGCGAAGAACGGCAGCGCGCGTAGCGAAGTACGGCAAGTCCGCAAACGGGGGTGTAGCTGGTGTGGCATGGTGCCTCCTGTCGTGATGCGCATCAGAACTTCACTCCAGCGCCGGGTTTGATCTCGAGCGTCGCGCCTTCCTGGATCACCACGACCACATCCTTGGCCGCGCCCACCTCGACGATGGGTCCTGCCTGGCGGGCGAGATCGAGATAGAAGTCGGTGAGCTTGTCCGAGGATTTGGCGAGGCCGCCGGCAATGCCGGTCTTCGCCGCGTCGCCGGCATCGAGCGTCCGCACGGTTCCGAGCGCAGATGTCGAGGTGTTGCCGAAAGTGCTTTCGACCGATTGCGAGATGCCGCTGATGGTCCCGGCGATGAAGGCGCGCGCCAGTGTGGCGCCGGCCCGCGTCACCACCTTGCCCGACAATCCCTTCTTGCCGTCGGTATCGACGAAGAAGCCCTTGACCGGCTGATCGACCACCGAATGCTCGTCGAAATCGACGCAGGACAGCGACACGAGCTGGACCTCGACCCGTTCCTTGGCAAGGCTGCCGGTGGCGTTGCCGACGACAAAGCAACCGGCAAGGTTCGCCTTCACCTCATTGGGCAGGACCGCAGGCGCCTGCACCCGCGCGATGATCGGCTCGGGATTACTGGTTGCGTCCCGGCTCGCCAGCGCGTCGATCCCCGTCAGGAGCCGCGCCTTCATGAAACCAGGCGGTAAATAGATCGTCCGATTCTTTTTTTTGGACGAGGCTGGACCATCGGCTGCGCCCTGAGGCCCGCTTGCGCCCACGACCTGGCTGGTCGCAGTCCCGATCGCACCGACCGTCTTCTCGACCGGCGGCGCGGGCGGTGCGGGCGGGGCGCTCGGCGCCGAAGGCGGCGCCGGGAGCTTGTCCGCATCCGCGCCGATGTCGCCGACGTCCGGCGGATAGGGGAGCGCAGGCGCATCACCGGGCAATGCCGGCGGCAGATCGCCATCGACGCCTCCGGATGACTTGCTCCCCGGAATTCCAGGACCACGCGATCCGGGAACGACCTTGCCTTCCTCGATCGCACTGACGCGGTCGCCGAGCAGTTGCTGGCCATCAAGGACCTTCTTCAGGTCTCCGCGCAGCTTCACCTCGAGACTGTCACCGCGTAGCCCCGCACCCATGTTGAGCGAGGATGCAGGATTGGCGGGTTTTACCTCGTCCTTGCTGCCGGAGGCCATGTAAAGGCCGATGCCCAGCGCGCCGACCGCAACGCCGACCGCGAGCTGGCGCGCGCGCAGCTTCTGCTTCGCGGACAATCTTGCCCACAAACCCTGCCAGTCCAACAGGGCCACGGGGCGTCGCGGGCGGGTCTCGTTCTCTTCCCGAGCGTTTTGCCCGGCGAGATGCGCCTGATAGGGCGACAGTGGCTCAGGGGCTTCCATAGGCCCGTTGTCCTGCGCGCCGCTCATTGCCCGGTCCCCCGGCGCACCACGACCAGCCGGGCGCTTTCCCCGGCGCTGAGCCGCACCCGGTCAAGGGTTACGGCGAAAATGCGGGACCCGAACGCTGGATCGATCAATGACCGTTCGTCGAGCGTCACCGCTGCTCCGGCCCGGATGCGGTATTCCGAAGCTGAGAGCGCCGCGCCCTCTATGGCAACGCGGCGGCTTTCGGTAATCGAAAGACCAGGCATTGCCGAAACCGCGATCATTCCACCGGCGGGCGCGACCTCGCTGAACGAGGCGGGAATGCGATCGTCCAGCAGCGCCATGGTGATCGAGACCGCGCGGTCTTCATCGGCGAGCGCGGCCATTAATTCATTATTGGCCTGCGCCCTTTGCCGGGCGCCCGGCATCAGCACCACCGTCTGTGCAGGGATCTCCGCCGGTTCCGCATAAAGCGGATAAGTCGCGCCGTTGCAGCTCACGAAGAATTCGGAAGGCTGGGTCACATAGCTGCGCGTGATCTGCCCCGCATCGTCGATCTCGTGGGCAAGGAACTTGATCCAGGCGTCCGAGCCGCCCTTTTCGACAGCGACGCCCTTTTCGGCGGAGAATTTGATGTCTTCGATCTCGCCGCCCTCGCACACCACATGGTTGATGTCGCGGTTGGACAGGCGGATATGGCTGGTCTGGTCGGGCAGCGCATGGATCTTCTGCGCTGATGCCGGCACTGCCGCTATCAGCAGCGAAAACATCAAGGCATGGCGCAACGGCGCGCGGCGCTCAGCGTGTTTCGGCATCGAACTGTTCCTCGGAAAGTCGGGTCAGCCAGAAGCGGCCATTTTCGATGGCGTAACCAATGCGCAAAATGCCCCGGAACTTGCGGATGACACCGCCGATCACGCGCACCTTCTCGACCGGCACGACGATCTCATGGGCGGTCCAGCGGACCGGCTGATCATTGCGGATGTAGGTGGCGATCGACAGGGTCGGATTGTTCGCCAGTTCGTCGAGTATGGTGTTCAGGCTGTCGCGCATCCCGCCATAGGCGGAAGGGTGGACGAGCCCGAGCAGTTCCTGGAACTGACGATCAGCCGAATAGGCCGACCAGGTGCCCGAGAGCGCAACGATGTTACGCGTCATCGCGACGATATAGGCTTCGGACGGCTTGTTCCCCGAGACATGCAGGTCGCCGGTGGCGCCGAACGGCACGATGATGGTCCGGGCGTTCTGGTTGGTCGTGTAGATCACCGCGCCCAGAACCGCTGTCACACCGAACATTCCGGCGATGGCGACCTTGAGCAGCCGGTTCTCCTCGAACAGGTTCGCCGAGCCCTGCAGGTAGCGATGGATGCCGAAGCTTGCCGGTTTGCCCAGCAGCACATCCTCGGCATTTTGCTTGCGCGTGAAGATGCCCATGGCGCCTACTCGAAGAAGCGGGTCTGTGTCGGACCCGGATAATGGGGGAAGGAAACCAGGCCCCAGCGCCATGCGAGATGTGCGAGATAACCACGGGGCTTGGTCCGCTTCCACGGAATGAAAAGGAGAAGGGCGGCGATGAGCGCCCAGCCGACAAGTCCGCCTACGATCGCGGCCACGAACACGCTCGAGGTCGCGAGCAGGAACTCGTCCGATCCGAACCACAGGATCTGGACCGGCCGATGCAGATATTGCGGAAGGCGTTCGTCCACTTGCCCTTCTCCTCCTGCTTCATGACACCTGGGAAGGTGCCGGTTTCCGGGAGCCGACCATTCGGCGCCCAGCACGTGCCGGTGCGAGTGCGTCTGGCAGGTCAGCCAGCGCGCAGCCGCACGCGGGGTTTCAGACGACCATCCCGAAAGTCTGGAGAATCGAGTCCGCCTTGATCAGGCAGACGGCCGCGACGATCGTCGGGATGCCGATCATGATGTTCGAGAAGAGGCGCGAGACGCCGAACAGGAAGGCGGCGACGCCGCCCACGAACCCCAGCGGTCCCTTCACGCCCTGGTTCACGACGATATCGTAGATATCGTAGCCGAGGTCGCCCTGGGCCGGTGCCGAGAAGGCATGGGCAGGACTGCCCACCAGGGCCATCACGCCCAAAGGGAGACCGAGATTGGCCACCGCCAGGGCCCTGTTACTCAATGTACGCATCATGGCATTGCTCCGAAAATGGAACCGTCCAACCCAAGCCTGCCGGCATCGAAGATTCGCTGTCGGCCGGGGCGTCGGTGGACGGCTCCCTGAGCCCGCCGCCGCCGGCATCCTGGTTCATCCGCCCGCCTGCGATCAGGCGCTGGATGCCCTCCGAATTGAAATCACTGCGCCCCCTTCGGGCGCGCACCTGTTTCAGCGCCGCGCTTCGGACGCCGCTTTCGTGAGCGCCGGCTTTGCATGCCGGTCGAGGAACGCCTCGAGCTCGGCTTGCTGGAAACCCGAGATGAGCTTGCCATCGGCGATCAACGTCGGCGTGCCCGACACCCCGACCTTCGCGACCAGTTCCGCGTCGTCCGCGACTTTGTCCCGCCCTGCGGCGCATTGACGCAGTAGCGGCGGGGTCTGTCCTGAATAGGCGGCCTGGAATGCTGCTTCGCGGTCGGGTGAGCACAGGATATGCTCCGCCTTGGCTGCCGCAGTCGGGTGAATGCTGCTCACGAAGAAGATGAGGCGCCTGACCGGCTTGCCTTCGGCCGCCTTCGCCTTCCAGAAGCGATCGAGTGCCTGGCAATAAGGGCAGTCTGGATCGGTGAACTCGATGACCGTTGGCGCGTCGGCCGGGCCGATCGCCAGTGCCCTGGCGGGGTCGATGGCCTTCAGGCGCCGGGCCGCGCCCTGCTCCTGCGCCAATGCGGTGAGATTAACGCCATTGCGATCATAGACCGTGGCGAACAGGAGATGTTCGCTCTGCGGGGCAAAATAGATGATCTTGCCGCCCGCTATGGCCTGGTAAATCGGCCCTTCAATCGGGGCGGGACCAAAATCCTCAAAGCGCAGGTTGGTGAAGGTCTGCTGGAGCTTCGCCTGCGCCTCTGCGGCCACGGCGCCAAGATCGTTCGGGGTTTCTGCGGTCTCGCCTCGCTGGGGCTTTTGGGCCTGCACGCCTTGCGCTGCTGTACCCTGGAGAGGCATAATGCTCGCCAAGAGAGCGACGAGCATTGCCCCGCGACTGGAACGCGTTCTGGTCATAACCGCACATCTCCCTGAAATGGGACTTGCAGCGGATCGAGGTTGCCGATCGCTCGGAGTGTCTCGCCTTTGCTGCCGTTTCGACACGGGCTTGAGTGGCGTGACCTCCCATCGCCCCGCAAGGGACAAGGAAACTCAGTTCCGGTTTGGGGAAGTTCAGTTCCGGTTTCCGGAAACTCACTTCCGCAAACCGGAAGTATATTTCCGGTTTCTACTTTTGTTCTGTGGCCGAGCCAGTTGCTTTCCGTGCGTCCGCCGACGCTTCCCGATCGGACATGCGAGTCGCTGTGTGAAGCAGGGAGAAGGAAAATGGCGCGTCTGCAATCCAGGGCTTACAAGCTTCAACTCTCCGAGGATGGCATTGAGCTCTTCCTGCGGTGCCACTGTCGGCTGTGCCATCTGGTGGGAGACATGCTGCCCTACGGAACAACCCTATTCATCGCGGTTGATCTGCTCCAGAGTTGTGACGAACAGGACCTCGCATCCGAAATGTCCGACCCGGCACTCGACGGCCTGGGTGGGCGCAAGGTCAGGCATGTCGGCACCTCACCCATTCTTTCGGACCTCATCGATGGCATCTTCCGGACGCTCGCGCATTGCGGACCCGAGCATCCCGTACCACAGGTCTGGAAACTGTTCCTTGCGGCGCTGGCGCATATGCAGGTCATCGAAGATAGGAAAATCGTCCAGACTTTCCGCGCTATGC
The DNA here is from genome assembly GCF_000445105.1 of Sphingobium lactosutens DS20. Classification (GTDB taxonomy): domain Bacteria; phylum Pseudomonadota; class Alphaproteobacteria; order Sphingomonadales; family Sphingomonadaceae; genus Sphingobium; species Sphingobium lactosutens. The sequence goes on from NZ_ATDP01000089.1 coordinate 40,546, forward strand.
CCCGCAAGACCGGAAGACCGCCCCATCGTTCCAACCGATAGTCTCGCATGCGAGACTATTGTCCGGCCGACAATCAGAATTGCTCTCGTTTGCGCAATCTTCTCTGAATTGACGCCTGGTTTTTAATACAACACATTGCCGAGCATAGGCGATGTGACTTGGATCTTGAGCCGCTGCTAGGGAGACCTGCAGATGACGCCTCAAAGTTCGGGAAACACCGACTATCCGATCTTGTCATTTATCAAGGAGCTTTCCGGGAAGCTGATCGAGCGACGCCGTCGGCGGGATCGGATTTCCCAACAGACCCTTGCCGGCTCAATCGGGCGCAGCGACCGCTGGGTGCGCGAGCTCGAAGGCGGGGCAGGGACATCCGCACTCGAGGATCATATCCGCTGTGCCCATGCACTGCGGATGTCGACGATCCATGTGACAATTCCTCTGCTTGCGATGGAGCACAACATGGCCACGCCGCATGAACTTCTCCTGCAGGATGACCTTTGGCAGCTCGAGCAGGAACTGCTCGAGGTCATCGCCCGTCATCAGTCCGCCGCTGTGGCGCGCCTTGCCGCGCAACGCGGGGCGCCCGGGCGCACGGATCGGTAGCGGCGGAGCATCCGTGTCTCCAGAGCCAGTCGTTGCCGAAAGGGCTTATCTCCTCCTCAAGGCTGATATCATGGCGGGGAGATGGGCACCTGGCATTCTTCTGATCGAACGCGGTCTCGCCGCCGAATATGGCGTTTCCGTGTCGCCTCTCAGGGATGCGGCGCAACGTTTAGTCGGAGAGCATATGCTGGAAATCGCGGCTGGCGGTGGCTATCGCATTCCTGTCCAGACGCAAGATATGCTCCGTAGCCTCTATCGGTGGCACAGTCATCTTGTTCGCCTGATCATGAAGGCAATGCGCGCAGATGCATTGCCTCGGCCGGCAATCTCCTCGCTCATCGGCACCACCTCTTTGCCCCAGGCGACAACCAACCTGTTCCTGACATTGGCAGATATATGCGAAGATCCTGAACATACCCGGGCACTCAAATCTGCGACCGTGCGTCTGCATCAGGCCCGCCTCGGCGAAGCCCAGGTCATGCGCAATCTCACGCAGGAACTGCAAATGGTAGAGGTCGCGACCATTTTTGGTCGAGATCACGACCGTTTTGAGGTGCTCTGGGCCTACCACCGGCGAAGAATTCGTCGCGTGGACAGGATTTTCGAAGCAATCGGTCATCTACCGAATCAATATACCTCAATCAGTTAGTGCTGGTATTCATCGATCATGGGGCCAGTTCGGCAACGCGGATATCGGTTAGTCGCGCGCGCGAGACCTTATAAGATCCCTGATCTGATGTAACCTCGCTTATCCTTTTGGCGCTGCAATTCATGCAGCAACAGAAGGAGGTAACTATGGAACGCAATGACCATTCGGAAGCCGACCTGATCGATCTCGGCCCGGCTGTCGAACAGACGAAGGGCAATGATGGGGTCGATATCGATCACGCTGACCGGAGGCTGCAGTCGGGGCTCGCCGACGACTGAACAGCGCAATGGTGGCGCGCGGGCATTGCTCGCGCGCCACACCGTCAGGGGATGTCATATGGCATATAGCCTGCGACCTGGTATTACCTACACTTGGGTGGGAGAAGTTCCATTTCTCCTGGACATCAATCGCAATAGGTATTTCAAGCTGACACCTCGCGCGGCAGATGCTTTATTGCGATTAGAGAGGCGCGGAAATCAAAAATGCGATGATCTGAAGCTGCTCAGCTCTTTCGGTATTCTTCAGGAGACACACGAGGATTCTCTCATCCAGCCGGTTTTAGAACTTCCATCGATCAAAAAATCCTACTTTGAGGAGCCGCTGCGAACCTCACTCAAGTATATAGCGATCGCAGCCATTGACCAATTCTGGTCCTTTATCGCGATACGTTGCGTAGGGCTTCCTGTGGCGGTAGCCCAACTGCGGAAGCGAACTCAACGCAGGCCGTGCCAGCGAAACACGCCTAGCCTTGCCCATCTGATAGGCGCTTATCGCTTCGTCGACCTGTTTCTTTCCGCAGAGAGTCGATGTCTTGTGCGTTCCTTTGGTCTGGCAAGGTCCCTGACAAGGTACGGCATAACATTTGCTCTTGCCATCGGAGTTCGAACGGGACCTTTCGGGGCACACTGTTGGGTTCAAATCGAGGACAAGAGTCTTAGTGATAATCGCGACAAGGCTCGCGAATATACACCGATTATGGTGCTCTAATGCAACCGCGATACTTTATATCCGTTGGTCCGGGAGGAAACTCCGCGATGCAACACGAAAACGATCTTCCTTTTTCCACCTCTCACAATGATGTTCGGATCGATTCAGATCAGCCATTGCTTGTCATCGCCCGACCCCAGGCAACAATCGTGATATTGGGTTGGTGCCATCCCGTCGCTGCAAGGCAGCTGGATCTACATAATCCAGACCATCTAAGTGCAATGATAGCGATGGATAGTTCGAAATTAGTAAAATCTCTTTGGGGATCATATGTTGTCCTGATGTATGACGACGTAAAGCGTGTTGTGAGCATCCTTCGAGACCCATCCGGCGGAATGCCTTGCTATTATCGGTGCTTTCGGGGGGAGGTCGTCATTGCATCTCACATGGATATACTTCGTAAAAGGAAATATATAGAATATACTTTTGATGACAACGAACTTGGGCGCCATCTCCTTTTTCCTAACCTCAGGACAAATCGGACCTGCCTGGCGCAACTTGAGGAGCTTCCTGCGGGATACCAACTTCGAGCCGGCTGCGGGGCAATCGAATTCTCCTAGATATGGGATCCTTGGACATATGGGACGCGCGACGCCTATTACGATGATCCGTACGAAGCAATATCAGACCTGAGAACGGCAGTCGTAACGACAATGAAGATATGGGTTTCGCGGTTCGAGTCCCCAATAATCGGCCTTTCCGGTGGGCTTGATTCCTCGATTGTGGCAGCGACGGCTGTGCGCGCCGGTGCTAGGGTTACTGGCCTGACGCTTGTGACTGGCGAAAGTGCAGGCGATGAACGATATTACGCGCGTGAAACGGCGGAATATCTCGGGATACAGCTGGAGGAGCGATATTTCAGCGCAGAGCATACGGACCTGCAGTCAAGCCATGCAGCTCATCTGCCAAGACCGTTGGCACGCTCTTTCGCGCAGTCGGGCGATCAGGCCTATTGCGATGTCGCTGCCCAAGCACAGGCCGACGCTTTCATGACCGGAGCTGGAGGTGATAACGTATTCTGCTTTCAACAATCCGTTCTTCCGATTGTTGACCGCATTCTTTACGATGGAATGGGGCGGGGCGTCTCTCAAACAACCGCCGAAATCGCAGAAATGTCAGAGACCAGCATTATCCGCTGCGCAGCCTTAGCTATGCGTCGCGCATGGTTTCGCAAACCACAATATCGATGGAAAACGCGGCCGGATTTCCTCGCCCGAGATTTTTTGCTCCAACATGCTGAAAAGCCATCGCATCCTTGGCTCGATATGCCGGGTAAGGAATTGCCAGGAAAGGCAGCCCATATTGCATATCTTGCGCAGATTCAAAATCATCTTGAGGGTTTCAGGCGCGAGAACGTGCTGCCGATGATAAATCCCCTCATGTCGCAGCCTATTGTAGAAACGTGTTTGCGTATACCGACCTGGTTCTCGTGTATGCGAGGCGAGAACCGGTCGATTGCCCGTCAGGCGTTTGCGGGATACCTTCCTGATGCAATTCTGCACCGAAAAACCAAAGGTGGCCCGGATGGTTTTCTCCAGCAATTGTTTCATCTCAACCGCAAAAAAATTCGCAATATGCTGCTCGGCGGATATTTGGCTGAATCCAAGATTATAGACACTGCGGCGATTGAAGTGGCCATCATGAGGGAAGGTCGCGGTGATCACTTACAGCAGTTCAGATTGCTCGAGCTGGTGGATGTAGAAGCTTGGGTATCCGCGATAAAGATGCAATAGAATGAAGGCAGAATCCCTATTGTTCCGTTCTCATTGCACTCCACCGGGAATGCTCCGGGTCTGACTTTTTAGGTAGTGATTGCTGATTGAGCCAAAATTCAAACCACCTGATATTTCTGTTGTAGATCGCGAGTCGGTGTGTTGGTGAGTTCTTAATATGATCTTCATTGGGGAAGATGTATAATTCTATTGGGCGATTATTTGCTCTAAGAACGCCATATGTCTCCATTGCCGTTAAATATTCATTGTCCGAAACCTGCATTAAGATCGGAAGGTGAATTTTTTCAATATTTCGTTCAATTGAAAAGTTTTGCCAGAAATAGTTCTGCTCCCCTTTTAAAGAGGGGTATCCCATAGCGAGAAGTTCCGCTGCCCATGCCGAACCGCCATAAATCTGTGTCGACTTCGCCTCCTGGAATCCTGTCGAAACCGAGGCTGCTGCAAACAGGTCAGGCGAATTCACCAAGGCAAATTGTACGGTCGATGTACCATCGCTTAGGCCGGTGATACCTATGCGGTCCATGTCGATGTATCCGCGAGAAACGATCAGGTGAATCCCCTTCATCAACGCTGAATGCACGCTGCGTCGGTCGTTCCAGTTGGTCTGATTAACCGCATAGGCATCGGTCGCGGTGCGCACCGACCCATCTCTGACCGTCGTATAATAATCTGGGGGCCTTTGCAGGCTGAGTACCGCAAATCCATGCTCGGCCAGAGGAAAAATCGGATACTCGTCGCCCACCCCACCTCGTAGGAAACCTCTGGTAAGATATTGGACTACTACAAGCGGCACTTTGCCGTTGGGTGGGCGCTTGCGGGGCAGAACCAGATCGCCAAAAGATTCTATACCGATATCATTGATCCAGTGCAGCCGCTCGACGCTTCCCATACTCAAATTACGAAATGAAGGATTGGGATCGAAAAGCGCAGTCATTGCACCGGTGTTCACGTTTATGCGGACAATCCTCCTGGGCCTTATGGACGTCTCGTGGAGGCAGATGAGCGTATCGGAATCGGAGTCCATCTCGCAGCCGGTAACCAGATCATCCGTACTAAAAAGGGCGACGGGAACGGATTTCATGTCCCAGCTGTAGAGCTGTAGCTCGCTTTTTCCCCATCCGGCTCGCCGCAGAAAAAGGAGCTTCCGCCCGTTCGCGGTCCACCACATATTGAGGATGCCGTCCGCGCACCGATAATTATCGCATCGCCGCCTGCGCCCATCGGCATGCTGCAACCACAGGTCGATAGGCGATGTAATGCTTCCCAACTCCCTCTGCACGAGTTGGGCCACGATGCGCTGGCTCCCTGCCGCCCGGCGGAATAGGCCTTTGAGTTGGATGGCACCGTTCGCATTTGCGGAAAGCTCCTCATTGCTGGCTCGACGAATGTCGGTGCCAAAGGCCGTTGAAGAATGGAATTCGATAGGAACAGGGCCCGCGATCGAGGGACGAGCATCCCGCTTGGGCACGAAGCTATCGTCATAGAGAAAGCCATCCCGGCCTCGCAGGTCGATCTCCGCTTCAAGTTGTGCAGCTTGAGGCTCATTGCCAAACAACAATCTGCCACCCGGCGTCCATCCGACTTGGCGAACCGCTGTTTCGGAAGCCGTTGTAAACAGCATGGATCCGCTCTCAGTCGATATGACCCGAGCCTGAGGGATGCCTCGGATCGATACCAAATAGGCGATATACCGACCATCGGATGACCACCGCGGAACGTTGATGATTGGCGAACCATTGATCCTTCGAAAACCACGAATGGTCGGCGCCCCGATAATCAGCCCTGTTCCCAGATCGAGAATCCGGGCCGGAGCCTGGCTTGAGGCATCGATCGTGACGAGCGCCTGGCAATAGTCGTTAAGAGCGGGGTCTGCCCGGCTCATAACGAACGCTAGACGTTTGCCATCAGGCGACAGCGCCAAGGGGCTACTGGGCAGGTCTGTGCCCAAGTTCGGCCCTATATCACGCAAACCAATCAAGTCGGCAGTCGTGACCCCACGCTCGCCTCCAGGCCCGTTTGCTTTATCATCGACGAGATTCCGGCAGACATCGTGCGTTTCAGCGGTGGCCGCCTCGGCATGAGAGGCAGCCACGATGAAGCCGGCGCATGCTGCCAGCATCGTGACGGATTTCATGTCGGTCACCAAGATTTCGAGATCGAAAAGCTGACATACCGACCCCAGGGTGAGTAATTGGCGGAGTCATATGGCGCCTGATTTACCGAAGTGGTGGTGATGACGGAGGGTTTGTCGTTGAAGACATTCTGTGCGGAAAGCGAGATATCCAGCCCTCGAAAAATCGGCGATGCGCTATCAATCTTTAGCCGGGCTGTGAGATCAAAGGTGGTCATTGAACCGACGTCGTATGTCACGGTTGCACGCCGATCTTTCACGCTTCCTATATAATTCACAACCGGGGTAAGCTTGAAAGGCCCGTTTTCCCATGTGAAACCTGCGACGCCCCGGAGATGGGGAGGGAAGAAGAGGGTGCCGGCGAGATCGGTTTCCGGCTGCAAAGCGCTCAGCCGCTGCTGACTCTCGATGTAACTACCGGTCGCCCAAAGAGAGATGTCTCCCAGCTGATCAAAATCAATGCGATGGTTTAGACTGATATCGAACCCATCGATTTTCTGACGTGCCGCATTGGCATAGCGGCTATAGATAATCGCACCCACCTTCGCTGGATCCCAAGGGCCGCTCGAATTGTTGAAGAGTGTGGCCCCATCGAGCGCCGCATTGATTTCCCCCGCAGTTGGATTGAGGCTCACGAGATCCGCGTAAATTGGATTGCTGAGCGCTTGGGTGATATAGGTCACCGGCGTTACGATCCGATCACGGTAGCGGATCGAATAATAGCTAACCTCCACCTTGGAATTGGGCGAGAATGTCGGCTGTAATATTACTGAGGCGGTCCAATTTTCGGATCGCTCCGGTTTCAAGTCAGGATTGCCACCGCCGCTATATAGGCCCACAGTTCCCGCAGGAAATCCGGTTCCCCCAAACACCCCGATATTATAGACACTTGCACCCCGCACGCTATGTAATTGATACAGTGTGGGTGCCTTAAAGGATTTACCCCAAGAAAATTTGAATGTCAGGCCGTAGCCAGTAGCTAGAACGGCCCCCAGCTTGGGTGTCGCTACGTCTCCTATGCCGGGATAATCTTCATACCGAACCGCGCCATTAACAATAAGTGATTGAACAAATGCGCCGTCAGCTTCAGATCGGACAATTGGGGCATTGATCTCGAGAAACCCGTAACGGTTGTCCTGGCTTGCTTTGATGCTTTGGCTTGTCGTAATCTGCGTATTATATCGGTCCATGAAATTTTTTCGATATCCGGCCCCGATTGCTGCTTTGATAGGACCTGCACCAAAATCAAACAACGTTACTCTCGAAATTCCTTCCAGACTGAATGCTTTGTTGCAGTAGCAAAGTTCTGTGCTCGATTTATTGCCATTACTATAACTATCATCTCCAACGAGCGTCCGATCTTCGGCGTAAACGCCCGAAAATGTAATCTCCCATCCAGCGCCTGCTTCAAGATCAATGCTGGGTGCCACGCTGATTGTTCTTGTGTTTGTTGCTCGGCGCAGACCCTGTATGCGATAGTCACCAGCAGTTGTTGATGCAAACGCCCGGTCGGTTTTTCGCTCGCCATACAGACCATCGATGCTGAACGTCAGGCCGGACATGATTTCCTGATGCCCACTCAGCAAGACATTGTGCCGGTCGAAACCCGGATAAAGTGTCAAGCCCGGCGAGTGGTCCGCGGCATAGTCGCGTTGATTTGCCAGAATAGGCGTTGAGTGTGCGTAATCATAGGCAAGGATGAAGCCGCCGGAATCCCATGTCGTCCCGCCGGTCAGGCTGTAATTCTGTTGTACGTTCCCTCCGTCGGTAGAGGCTCCCCAATAGGCACGCGTTGTCAGGCCGCGATAGTCCTTGCGCAGGATGATGTTTGCGACACCAGCTATGGCATCAGAGCCATACAGTGCAGAGGCCCCATCGGTTACAATCTCCATCCTCTCAACAGCTGCAAGCGGAATGGCTGAAATGTCGACGGACTGAACGGCGGTATTGAACGCCAGACGGTGGCCGTTGAGAAGCGTGATGGTTGCATCGGAACCAAGGCCGCGCAGGTTGATTGAACTGGCCCCGCCGAGATTGCTACCAACGCTTTCGGGGACATTCTGACCGATTCCCGGATTCTGGCCGGCACCGGAAGCTATAGGCAACGCTCGTACGGCGTCTGCTAAACTGTTGTACCCGCTATCGAGAATACGCTCACGATCAATAGTCTGTGTGGGTGAAGCAGAATCGACGCCTACGATCAGCGACCCGGTGACAATGATATCGTTGGTCCCATTACCCTCTCGATCTGTGGCTAACGCTTTTGTCTCTGCGTGAAATCGGGACTTCACCAAGATGGCACGGCCCCGCACGCTTGCAACGAGGTCCGAGTCCTTGAGAAGAATCGCAACAGCTTCGCTGGCCGAAAAGGTTCCGTTGAGAGCAGGCGCGCGCCTTCCTTCGACAGATTGAACCGGGAACATGATTTCGCGACGAGAGGCACTTCCTATCGCGCGAAGCGATGTTCCCAGATCCTGCGCAGGGAGATGATACTCCTGCTTCTCTTCAGCTGCGATCGCCAGTGGTGACGCGACGGCCATTGCCGTAAGCGCTACCGCCGACATTAGAAGATTTCTTGCGATGTTTCCCATGACGCTCCCCAGGCATGATGGCCGGAAATTCCGACTTCCTGGGCAGCAACAACTGAGATCGATCTTTTATGAAGGTGGCCGGCAGCTCTTCTCTTTATAGCCGGTGCACGACACGGTGAAGAGTAAAGAGTCCGACGTGGTCACCAATGCAAGCCCGAGTAGATCAGCCAGATTTTCGGCAAGTCGCCTGGGATCTGTTATGCGATATGTGCCTGACACCCTGATTTCGCCTAGATCTCGGGATGCTGTCAGGAGAGGCACGGCGCTATATCGGTTTGCTTCGGCGAGAAGGTCATCCAGGCGCACGTTTTCATACTCTCTCAACCCATCCGGCCATTGCCGATCCACCACATCAGGATCAGGTTTTTCGCTAACTTGCGGCTGCCCTCCGTCCTTGAAGGAATATTGCTGACCAGGCGAAAGGCGCAAAGCAGCTCCCTTTTCAGTTACCGTCGATCCGAGACGGTCAATGTCGACGGCCCCGCGCATCAGGCGCACCGTTACCCGGCGGTCATCTCCTAGGCTCACGTCGAATATCGTTCCTCGAGCGGTGACCCTGCCGTTCCCCGCGAAAACCACGAACGGCCGCGTCTCGTGGAAGACATCGAAACGTGCCCGGCCACGAACAAGCCGGAAATCCCGCTTTGCTTTCCCGAACGCAACGAGAAGCACGCTGTCGGTGTCGAGCGTCACTTTCGATCCGTCGCCGAGCCGGAATGTGCGAATTTCGCCAAAGGCAGTTGCAAGCTGGACCGGATGGCCGACAGATGGCGAGGCCGATACAATTGACTGTGGCCTCTCGGGATTGCGCGCGCGCATCGACGATATCGACAAATATAAGACGGCGCCGCCAAGCGCTATGATGCTGACCGTCGCACAAGCGATGCCGATTGAGCGATTTGCTTTCCGCTGTGGTTTTTGCGAATTCTCCTGCGACCGTTCCTTATCAAGCCCGGCTTTCCCATCCCCCTTGAGAAACCTGGCATTACTGAAGGTTTCCGCAATGCGATTATAGGCCAGCCGATGGACAGCGCCGCGCGCGAGCCAGGCCTCGAATTCATTGCGGCGGATTTCAGCTTCCGGTCCCCGCATGATTACAAACCACTTGGCAGCTTCTTCACGCAACTGCCCATGCCGCTGCGGCGTATCAGAGTCTTCCATTATTCCTGCTCCAGCGCCGCATCGATGTGGGCAAGGGCCCGTGCAATATGATATTGAACCGTAGGGATCGATATTCCGAGCCTTTCTCCGATTTCCCTGTACGTTAGCTCGTCCACCCGGTGAAGCAGAAATGCCTGACGGGTCTTTTCCGGAAGTTCGCTCAATGCCTTGCGGTAGATCCGCATCATGTCTTCGACCTCGATCTCATCTCCTTGATTGGCAGGTGTTGCGAGTTCGTAGCCATCATCGAATGACACATGCGAGCCGGCCAGGCGGTTCTCGAGGCGTTTGGTGCGATTGAACAGCAGGTTCCGTGCGATACGCTGCAAGTAGGCGGCGGGGCGCACCGGGTTTCGAGTGTCCAAGGCCCCCAGGAGCCGAACGAATGTCTCATGCACAAGATCACTTACGTCCTCAGCGCCGCGCAGGCGCGTTCGGAAGTAACGCTGCAGCTTGGGCGCTTCGATCGCGTATATACGACTGAACTCGATAGCGGACGTTTCGGCCGATGCGGGCGCATTGACCGAATCCACTGGGACGGGGTGTTCGGCATCGATTGACATGGACCCACGGTTCCTCACAGCACGGCAGAGACCCCCGGGAACCCCGGGCTATCTTGAGTGAGGTGAGCCGTGTTGTCTTCGAAACGAAGGGAACCGGCGCTCGACCCGTATGTCGAGCTTCGAGATACCTGACAGGACAATCCTGCGGGCGGCTGCCAGCTTCCAGCCCGCATTTAGCACTATGCCCGCAGAATGGGACTCGATCAAGACAATGGTATCGACGTCAAATTAGTACGCCGTTATTCTACTCAGATGTATCCATGCTGCAGGGTTTCGAACGAGGGCCTGGCCAATCCGGTCACACTCGTGACGACTGACGAAGCTTGTAAGCGTCGATGCCAATGGGCGTTATGATGCCGCGATGGCCTGCATCCGTCGCCGCCTAGGCGGGATCGGTTGAACGTCCGACATCATTACGATTTCCTCATCCGGCGGGAGTTGCATGATCTCACAATAAGTCAAACCCCGCCCGGGAATTTCCGAACGCATGCCTATCAGACTGTGGCGCTGGTCGCGCGTTTCGAGCTTGCAACCGGAATTCAATCTGAAGGAGGCGACGTCTCTCTTGAATGCTATTCCGCTGCCCCGACATCGATTTTCAGTTTCGCTATTCGCTCCGAACAGACTTTGTGCACGAGTTCGCCAAGTATTTGAATCCTGCCCTGAAGCCAGTTCAGTTCTTCGGGCGAAATGTCGAAATGCTTCGAGTGCTGGCCTTTGCGGTAGGCCTCCTTCAACTTCTGATACATAGCGCGTTCGGCATGTGTCGCACGGGGCCAGGCTTCAAAAAGGCGGGTGTCTAAACCTTCAGCCATTCCCCGGAGAAAAATGATATTTGGATTGCGAGGTGCGTAAAAAGTAAGTGTCAGAAGAACGCACTTATACAAGCTCTCAGTCGTTTGATGCAGCAAGAATGCTGCGTTACTGTAATATCCCTTTATTTGATAAAACTCTGCGCCCTCGAACCAGCGCATCGAGGCAGGAAACTTATCCTCAAAATACTCTTTTGCAGCAAGGTAAGCCTGATTTGGTGTCTTAGGTTTAGGTTCCGCCAGTGGCCGATCATCCGACTGATAAAGAACGATGCCGTCCTTCGCGATTTCGGAGAATAGAAGCCGACCGTGCGACAAACCGTCGTTCACTTGCTGAAGCGAATGAACGATGAAATTGACCGGAGAGCGGATGATCTTCTCGACCTGATAGGCATCGTAGAGACGTTGCTCTGTCTCTTCCCAATAGAGCGCGCCATCGGTCAATTCCTTCTGGTTGACGATGATCAGAATATCGTAGTCTGAGGTAAACTGGTTCGAGTCGAACGGAGCATCGACCCAGTCCCCACGTGCGTATGAGCCGAAAAGAATAACTTTCAGAATACGCGCCGACTTGCGCCGACCGGTCGCATCCTGCGTCGCCTCACGAAATCCCTGAAAGAGAATTTCGACCACACGATCCAGTTCGCGCTGCTTGGCGATAGGCAGATGGTTAAGGTCGATACGCATCAGAAGCCAAAGCCCCAATGGCTAAGCGGGATCACCCTCATCTGACGATCTCCACGATGATCCCGGCGTCCAAGCTACCCCATGCCTTGTCTGCAGTGACCGCGACCCCGTTGCTGACCTGCGCCAGCGCAAGGCAGGATCGATCGCCAAGCGATAGGCCCAGGCTGCGCGTAGATGCTCTTAACGTTCCGCCAAGATCGGCCTGCTGACGATCAGCGGCCACGATTTCAATGTCGAGTTCAGCCAGCATCGCACGGGCCTCATCAGCTTCGACCCCCCGGTCGACGAGTTTGGCGAACACCTCATGATAGTTCACCGCCGATACCAGAGCGCCGGCCAACCGCTCCTCGACGAGCTCGGCTCCCGGTTCGCCAAACAGGAGGCAAAGGAGCGCCGAGGCGTCCAGAATGTAAGCGCCATTCTGTTCGATATCAGTCACGTGCTGCCTCGGCGCGCCGTTCGGCAATCAACTCATCGGATACCAGGCCGTCAGACGGCGCAAATGCCCGCAAGCGCTCCTGCACTCGCCGTAGAGCGGATCGTGCTGGGCGGATGCGAACCTCGTCACCATTGAGCTCGAAGAGAACGGTGTCGCCATTCTGCAAGCCGAGAGAACGCCGAAAATCGGCGGGAAGCGCCACCCGGCCGCCTGCAATGACCTTGCCTCGCAAAATAGCCATGCCATCTACTCTATCGTCGGTACCAACTGAGAAATGGTACTGCATTTCCGCGTCGTGTATCAAGTGCCCGGATTGGAAAACTTGGCCGCCAAATGCAAGGTAATGCGAGATCATGACGTCGACTGCTTGCTCCAGGGCATCCTTCGTAGAACGCCTGAGTTTGAGGTCAGTGCAGCGGCCGTCTGTCGGGTCGTCCCGTCGGACCAAGGCGCCCAGTTCTTCCAGTTTTGTCGACCGACGATGCGCTGTCGACGATGCGTAGTCCGTGGAATGGCAAGCCTGATAAATGCGTTCGCCCTCGATCTCGGCGAGGTAGATTTGTAACAGTGACCACAAGTAGGGTGTGGACGAAAGCTTGCGTCCTATATTTTTCCTTATCGCAGCTTCCAATCTCAGAAGGGTTCGGCAGGCCGCTGCTCGGCTGGCAAGCGACGAGGCGTCATCCGACTTCCCCCCAGGTGAACTGCCTGAAGGGAACCTCACGAACAGCCGCCGTACGATCGACCACAGGGGCCGCATTCTCTCCGTCCCGTACGGTTCATAGCAGCAGATTCGATCCTGCGAATCATAGATATCCTGCCCTTCGAAAGCTCGTCGTACCGTTCCGCGCCACGATAAGGTGATCATGAACGACGACGTTGAGGCAGTTTGCCGCCTTCGCTATCTTCTCCGTGAGTTCTCGGTCCGCGCGCGAGGGCTTGGAGCAACCTGATGGATGGTTATGGACTAGCAATATCGCGGTCGCCTCAAGATCGAGGCAACGCTTGAGTATCTCCCGCGGTGAGGCATAGACGCCTGTAACAGACCCGACGCCCAGAACCTCGTCGGCGATGAGCTCGTTATTGGCATTGAGGAAAAGTACGCGAAGTTGTTCGATGGGCTCGAAGGCCATGCGGCTTCTGAGATAATCGAGCAGCGTCTGGTCATTCGATAATATGGGGCGCTGCACAAGGCGGCCCCGGAGTATTTGCGTCATCGCGCGGCGAAAGCAGGCGAATGTCCGCTCCACCTCTATCGAATGGTCCAGCAGTTCGATTCGTTCTGCCGAACGTGCCGACACGGCCTCACCAAGTGAGCCGAAACGAGCAAAGAGGCGTTCCGAGAATTCTTCGGCGCGATCCGGGCAGGTGAGGCCGATCAGGCCTTCCAGGGCGCGTCGGCACCCAGGCGCGTCAATCTCATTCGGTGCCTCCAGGTCGCAGTCACCAGAACAAGCTGACCCATCCAACTCCATAGCGCCAATGCGTGCATGTAGGTCCGGGGTACCACATCGGGTGCAACCATCAGTGCGATATGGATGATGACCTCCGCGCCGAGCATCGCGGCGATCCAGATCGGCCAAAAGCGCGTGCTCCGAATTGAGAGCCATAGGAAAATACCCAATAGCGACAGATCGATGAAGAGGATGCCGGTTTCGACACCCCGGAAGCGAATGCCGAGAGGGGAGGCCGCAACGACTGTCAGACTTGCCCCGCCTAAAAGGGTGGCCGCCCCGATCCGCTCGGGTTGGCCACCTCTGATGAAGGCATAAGCGGTGCTCAGGAGCAAAACGGCAAGAAACAGGACTTGTCTCGTCATCATATCGTAGAGGAACGATAAATGGCGCGTTGCGTCAATTTCTCTCGACCAGATGCGTCATACCGCCCGGAGATGTTGTCCGCTGGGCCGAGACGTGTCGCCTGCCACCTTGAGCAGGTCGCCATAGCTGGTCTCGGTCAGTCCGATCGCATCGCTGGCCTGTTTGAGGTTGGCATGCGTGATGACGATCTTTTCCCGCGTTTCCGAAATCAGCAGCATGGCCGAAGCAGAACTTTGAATGGCGTCCTGGCCGATCATGGCGGAAAGACGGGCGTCAAGCCGCGCAAGCGGAAGAGCGGCGTTGAGTTCCGCTATTCGGGCAACAGCGATATCGATGGCTTCTTCGGCCGCGAATAGGCGTCCGGCGACTTGCTTGGCGATGGACTGGCGTTGAGCGCGCATGGTTTCTCCTTCCCGCCCGGTGGGGGCAGGTCATGGTGATGGACTGAAGGAAGTGTTGCTGCTCTACTTTTCCACGAGGGTGTTGAGTACGAGAAGCAAGGATATCCCGCCCCCCACAGCAAAGAGCATTATCGTGGTCAGGATTGCAAAAACGATCAGCGTTGAAGATCCATTCAGGTCATTGAGTTGCCTCCCGGCGACGCGGAGCGGCACAATGCCTTGCAGAGCGGTAAGGCTTTCGCGAACGCCAAATGGTCGTTGTTCTTCCGCGAAAATATCCTCGAAACCGTCTTGCGTGGCCAGTGCATCCACCTTGGTTACGGTAGGCGCAGATGACCTCGAATCGTCATCCTGGGGAATAGTCACAGGATAGGGGGGGCAATATATGCCCCCCCTTCGAGCTTCCCATTCCACAAACAGATGTCCCGCTTTCAGCCGCGATACGCCGCCAAGCTTCTTTCTGGTTTCAAGAATATGATTGTTTACGGTGTGTGGAGAGAGGTTAAGGGCCCGACCGATTTCTTTCGCCGAATAGCCCTTGGCGGCCTCTCGCAGGCAATCACCCTTGCGAGCGCTGAGCGCTTCGAACACCTCTGAAAAGTTGACCTCGTCCAAGGACGTATCCCTTCGCCAGTTCGAGGCGACCGGAAGCTGCATCCTCTCTCAACCTGGCATTCCAATCGATTTGCCGTCAGCCTCCGATCACGTCGCATTCTGTTTCAACCAAAAACCTTTCTAAAACATAGCCTGTTCACATTGAATTTAACAGAATGCTTTACGCGCTCGGCGGGCGGTCAGCACCGGCTCACGCTTCAGGCAAGGGCTGTAGCGCCATCAGACGGGACGGCTGTACGAAGAGCCGCCGGTCTACCTCGGCAACGTCATCACGCGCGGGCCTCACACATCGCGGCAAAAATTGGCCCTCAAACATGGCTGGTCATCTGCCCCCAGGATTTTTCCCGCGCAGAGCGGCGACGATTTGCGCGACTGTTCGGAGGAGAAGAGGGACGGGGGGGAGCGAGGATCATCCGAGAGGAACCGCTTCCTATGCGCAAATTTGAAATCCTGTCCCTGCTCAGGGGCCTTACCACCTGTCTCCTTGGCACCGGCTGGCTGAAACCGGACGGTCAACGCGCAAACAAGTTTGATCTTGTCGATGCCATTGCGGATCAAGTCAGTGCCCCTTCACGCTCGGCGATCGCGGTTGCCAGAAGCAGGCTTGAAGGTGCCCCGCTATTGCGCATCGATGCTGGCGAGACGCAGACTCAAGAGACCCGTGAAGGTGTGTGGGTCAGGGCATGGATCTGGGTGGAGCAGGATGCATTGGCATCGAGCGACGCCTTACGGCTGACGAACCTCGGCAAGAGGCTCGCACAATTGGAACCCCAGACCAGAGCCGTATTTCTTGCTTATCGCGTCGAAGGGCTGTCCTACTCGGCAATCGCGCGTCGTCTCAACCTGGAAATGGTCGAAGTTCAGGACGAGCTGGCGGCGGCGCTTGTAGCGCTATCGGCCGCGCTCGACGAACAATCCTGAGAACTGCCCGTACTATGAGATCAACCGATCTGGAAACCCAGGGCGCGAACCTGTGCCGACGGCTGGGAGGGGTATGGCATAAGGATCGGGGATTGTGTCTCTGCCCCGCCCATGACGACCATGACCCAAGCCTCTCCGTCCGCGTCGGCAACTCCGCCCTGCTGTTCAAATGCTTCGCAGGCTGCGACACGATCGCCGTTCTGCGGGCTATCCGCCGCCTTCACCACGATCTGCCCGAGCGAGGTCCTTCGATCTCATCGGTCAGGCACAGACCCTTGCAGACCGGATCGGGGCCGGCACTGCGCGTCTGGGAGGCCTCCAATCCGATCGCCGGCACGCCTGCCGAGGCTTACCTTGCCAATCGCTTCCTCGTGCCGCCCTGGCGCGACCTTCGCTACAATCCGCGCACGCCTTTGGGGCGGGGAAGGGCTGCCGTTTTTCGACCGGCGCTCATCGCCGCAGTCCGCGAGGGACATCGGCTCGTTGCAATCCATCGAACCTTTCTCGATCCGTTGGCTGGCTTGAAAGCCAGCGATCTGACGGAACCGCGGATGATGCTGGGACGTCCAGGCCGCGGCGCGGTACAGCTGGGCGCTGCGACCACCGTTCTTGGACTTGCCGAAGGCATCGAAACGGCGCTTGCTGCCATGCGTCTTCATCGAATTCCTGTATGGGCGACACTTGGCGCCGAACGCGCTGCGCACGTCCTGCTGCCCAGCCGACTGGAACGCCTCGTTCTGCTCTTCGACCGGGATGCAGCAGGATGGAAAGCGAACCGCCAGATCCGGCTGGCCCACCAGCATAGCGGGCTGGAGGTGTTCAGCCCATGGCCCCCTGTTCCTCATAATGACTGGGCGGATTTGCTCGAGCAAATGCCGCGCGCGGCGTGACAACCACGCAAACGTTTTTGCGGCCACGAGCACAAGCGCCATTCAATCGTTGACGATCCCTAACGCCGGCGTCCTGTCTCACACCGTCCCGGCTAAGTGCCGCAGGAGGGAAGGGAGAGGGAATGGGCGGTTCGATGAGCGAGCCGCACCAATGGAGAAACCCATGTCCCAGACCCCCATTCCCGTACCCGCTGCTAATCTCACCAAGTCACCCGTCAATGTCCGGACCCGCAGTGACGCGGACGCCGACGCGGAACTGGAAGCCAGCATCCTTGCCCACGGTCTTATCCAGAATCTGGTCGGCGTGCCGGTTTCGCGCAAGAAGGGCCATTACCGGATCACCGCCGGCGGTCGCCGCCTGGATGCCGTGCATCGCCTGATCGATAAGGGAAGTCTCCCGGCGGATCACGCGATCCCTGTTCTGGTTCTCGACAGTGCCAAGGATGGCCGCGAAGTCAGCCTCGTTGAAAATTTCGAACGGCTTCCGATGGGGCCCGGCGAAGAATGCCGTGCCTTCAGGGATATCATCGAGGTAGAAGGCAAGACGGCAACAGACGTTGCCAAGCGGTTCGGGCTCACCGAACGCTTCGTAGTGGGCCGTCTGCGTCTCGCCAACCTTGCCGAGCCGATCTTCGAGGCACTTGAGAATGGCGAGATCACGCTCGACGTCGCCAAGGCCTATTGCACCACGGCTGACAGCGCGCGCCAGAAAGCGATCTGGGACATGCTCTCGGACAGCTATTGCGGCCATTCCGTCAGTGAGATCCGCCGCCGCATCAAGGACTATAGCTATCGGGGAAATGACCCCCGCGTATTGCTGGTCGGCCGTGATGCTTACACGGCCGCCGGCGGGCGGATCGAGGACGCCGACCTCTATTCGAACGCGGACGACGAACGCTGGATCGACACTCACATCGTCGACGAACTCGCCATGATCAAACTCGCTGCCGAAGCGGACATGCTGCGCGAACGCGAAGGCTTTGCCGAGGTCCGTCCCGTCGCCAACACGCGCGTCCCCTATATGGATACCTACGCCCTGACACCGTTGCCCGTCGAGACGCCGGCGCTCAGCGATGAGCAGGAGCAGCGCAAGCTCGAGATCGAGGACGAACTCGCCGAACTGGAAGCCGAACTCGAGGATGAAGGCTATGAGCCGGACGAAGAGGACCAGAATCGCTACAACGCCCTCCAGACCGAACTGTCGTCCATCGTCGAACGCGAGCCGATCGTCGATGCCGAGCAGAAGGCGAGCGCGTTGGCCTATCTCGTGATCGGGCCGGACGGCCAGCCGCACATTCACCAGGAGTTGTATGTGGCGCCCGTCGCCACCGACGAAGAGGGTGAAGACGACGAGAAGGCAAACCTCGAGGACGGCGAAACCGACGGCGAAGTCCCGGCAGACGAGGCCGGTGAGGACGAAGCGCGAAACAGCGGCCCGGTGATGAGCCAGCGTCTGCGCGAAATGCTGGCGATGATGAAAACCGAACTGCTGGCGGTCCATGTCGCCAGCAATCCCGCATTCGCGCTGGATCTGGGCACCTTCATCATGGTCGACCGCGAATGCCGCTTCTCGTCTTTCGACATTCCAAGCGATCTGCGCGCTTCGGCTCCCGCCCGTCTCCTCGCGGACTTCAAGCCCGAGACGGCCGCAGCGGGGGAATGGACGAAGCTCGATGAGGCGCTCGACCGAAGCTGGGTCAATCACCAGGCCATCGCGGATCGCTACGACGCCTTCTGTGCGCTCCCCGATCAAGTACGCGCGGCCTGGCTCGGCTGGGTGATCGCACGCACGTTGCAGGCCGTCCCGACCGGCCGCCGCGAAGCAACCTTCCTCGATCATCTGGGCACGAAGCTCGAGATCGATGTCGCGGCCTGGTGGCGCCCGACGGCGCTCACCTACTTCGACAAGCTGACCAAGCCCGCCATTCTCAGCCTGTTCCAAGAAATCGGCGGGTTGGAGCTGCAATCACGCTACGCCGGTTCAAAGAAGCACGATCTTTCGGCTTCGGCGGAACGGCTTTTCGGAGGCGACGTCATAATCGAACCCGAGATCAAGGAACGGGCGCTTGCATGGCTCCCGGAAGCCATGCGCTTTGGCTCGGCCGAAATCGCTGGCGAGCCGGAAGAGACGCGAGACGATCACGACACGTCACCCGCTGGGATCGTCGATGCCGACAACGACGATCAGATCTCTCAGGCGGCCTGATCAGGGCGGGGGGATGGGCTACGGCCTATCCCCCGGCTTCGAGGTTGAACTTAGCCTGCCAAATGCCGAAATTCGTGCGTCAACCTCCAAGGCGACCAAGCCGAACTTTGTCCCCGCTTCTGCGCGAATTCCAGCATGACAGCGGCGATAATTGGTTCTCGAGGGGAGCGGACATGCGCTGTCTCGGCTACTGCTGCGGCTCTCCTGTTTCCCAATGCAGGAACAGCATGCCCGGCTCCGCCAAGGCTTCGCGCAATTCTGCGAACGGGGCTACCAAAGGAAAATGATCTTGCGCGACAGCGCAGAACGCGGTCCATTGCTCATCGTCATCGATTTCGATGAAAACACGGTCCTAACGAAAGCCTATACCTACGGTCACTCGGCCCGGCTCATCGTCCGGAGCGCGCACTGCGACGATAGTCGATATATTGGCCCATTTCTCCAACCAACTCGCGCTTCGATCGCCGACTTCCACGCCGGCATCGCTGACGGCCTTGATGATGATGGGATCATAGTCGCACATGATGTTCCCTCTAGAGCGGATTTCGATCAGTCTGGATCATAACCGCAAGAGCTGAAGTAATTTGCGCATTCGGCGGGTTGGAAGATATCGACGAGCTTGCCGATGAGGCTCCACAGGCCGCTGACCGTTCGCTCGCCGATTTTCCTGAGTAACGCCTTGAGACGGGAGAAGGCCTTCTCGATCGGATTGAAGTCCGGGCTGTAGGGCGGAAGGAATCGTAACGTCGCGCCTGCTGCTTCGATCCGTTCCCGGACTGCCGGACGCTTATGGCTCGACAGATTGTCCATTATGACGACGTCACCGGGCCGCAGTTCGGGCACGAGAACCTGGGTCACGTAGGCCTCGAACCAATCGCCGTTGATGGGACCGTCCAGCACCATCGGCGCGACCATGCCAGTCATGCGCAGAGCGGCGACCAGCGTGGTGGTCTTGCGGTGGCCGTGAGGGAAACCCATCCGCAGTCGCTCGCCTTTGGCGCAGCGGCCATGGCTGCGGGTCATATTGGTGGCGGTCCAGGTTTCATCGATGAAGACCAGGCGTTCGGGGTCGAGATCGACCTGCCCCTCGAACCACTCATGGCGCTGCTTCAGGACGTCGGGACGGTCCTGCTCGATTGCATGGCCAGTCTTTTTTTGCGCGTCATGCCCCGGCGGACAAAGAAGCGATGAAGTCCTGCTACCGAAACGATCAGGCCAGCGTCGGCCAGCGCCACCCGCAATTCTTCCAGCGAAATGTCTTTCCGCGCCTCCCAGATCGAGAGGACTTCCGCCGCTCGCTCCTCGATCCGGCGCGAACGCACGTCACCACCTTGCGGCTTGGCAGCAAAGGCGCCTGTGTCGCGCCGACGCGCCTGCCAACGGATCGCCGTCGAGGGCGCAACGCCAAATCGCGCTGCCGCCGCCCGGCAGCTCAATCCGTTATCGATCGCTGCCAGAAGCCGGGAGCGTAAATCCATCGAAAGCGGGTGACCCATCCATGCCAGCCTCCTCCACCAGCAGGGATTATGAATCACAAAACGCAGTCGCAGGGAATCCCTGCCGATTCATACCGGTCGAAATATGCTCTAATCGCCTCCGGCCAATTTCGCAGGGAGAGTTTCACAATCCTAAGGTTATCTGGCCGAGATTAAATGCTTTGCGCCCTTGGCCCTGATTTCGACGCCGGTGAACGAGCGGCCCGGGCGCTGGGGCTAGGGGCGAGCGGGAGAGCGCTCAGTGCCAGGCCACCGCACCCATTACATTGCTACGTCGGCGCCGCAGATGCTTCGGCAGGTCGCCCTCGGCAAGATCGGAATGATTGGCGAGGATCACCGGAGGGCGGCCGGGAAACGCGGCCACGAGCTTCAGATCGCCGCCCATCGCGGCAATGTAGATTGTGAGCGTCGACAGTCTCGCGCTGTGCGGGCGTGCATGTGGCATGAGGTTCTTCAAGCCTCTTCATGCTCGGCCGCCTTTCCGATTGGCCGATAGACTGTCTCCGTCTTGAGGTTTGCCTCGACCGAAGAACGACGCACCCCGAGCGTGAACCCGTACGATCTCGCGCGGCCCACTAATGATCGCTGGGATCGTCGAGCCAGCCCGGAATGTCGCGGCGCGCGTCGAGCACGCGCCACACGTCGATATGGTCGTCCCGCTCGATATAGAAGACCAGCCATGGAAAGCGCGGGAGGCGGCGATGCCGCAGCCCCGGGAGGGCCAGCTCATGCGCGTAGCGCGGCGAGCCGATGTCGGGATGCTCCGCGACTACGCGATAAGCCTCTTCGAGTGCTGTTACGAAGCTGAGTGCGATGTCCGGCCCGGCCTCGCGCGCATAATGGTCGATGGCGTCTTCGACATCGCGATGAGCCTTGTCGCGGGGGACGACCCGCTTGACGGTCATGCAGCGCGGTGAGCCCGCGCGCGTAGCCCCTCGAAATAGTCGTCATCCGCCGGGGCGCCCGGCGCCGATTGTGCGCCGTCGAGCAACAACCGTCGCAGCCGTTGGCGGTCCTGATCCTTGCGGATCAACTCGCGCACATATTCGCTGCTCGTACCGTAGCCGCGTCCTACGACTTGTTCGTCCACGAAAGCCTTGAGGGTGTCAGGCAACGAAATGTTCATCGTGCTCATAGTCGCCGATATAGCCGGTTTGGCAAAATTTGGCAAGATGGGTGTGTCACGCAATGGGTTGGCGGCGTGCCTTCGATCATGCACCAATTCACGAATGAAGGCACACTGACAATAGTCGTGAATGGCGTCGAGATGGTCACGCGCTTCCGGCGCGAAGATAATGGAATGGAACATGTTCAGCCGTGCCTGGCGGCCCGTTCGTGGCGTCCGGCCAGTCCGGTGCGCACGTCTTCGGGAGAAATCCCCCCGTACCTCGTTCGCGTCCGTGTGAGCCTGTAGTAGGATCGGCGGACGGGCCACCCTGCCGGGAGCGACCAATTCGCCCCCTGCGCCTCGAGTATCTGGGGGGACACGTGCCGGCATGTCGTTCGGCAGCGCCACGCTGAGCTGTTCGGTTGTCCGCATGAATCAGCGCTCCTTATGGATCTGATTTGATCTGTTTCGCGCGCGCCTGGCCGTGCGCGCCCTCGAAACTCGCCCAAATCGCCATCGAGCGCCCAATCGCGAGGATCGATGCACCCCAATGGAGGAGAGCGGGAAGGGGACAGGAAGATTGTCCTGTTGTCCCAAGAGGTACCCATGAACTTGCCCCAGCTTGCCTTGTCGCAGACCCGAGACAGCGCTGCATGCCTGTCCGACGTCGCCCGGACTGTTTGCCAACGCCTGCGCAACGGCGCTCCCGTCAGTCGCCAGGGCCTCAAGCGATTGATGACCGAGGCTTTCGGCGACGACGATGCCGGCGGCCTATGGTCGATGCGCGACGCCTATGACGCATTGGAAACCGCCCAGGTCCTGCTTCTCGCCGATCCGCAAAACCCGCTCCTGGGCGGCACGCCGACCGATATTTTCGAACGCCTGCGGCAGTTCGAGCGCGGTTTGCCGACCCAGACCTACCGTTCGGAAAAGCAGGTCGATCTCCAGCAGTTCAGCACGCCGATCACCCTGGCCTGGCTCGTGGCCATGGCGGCGCGCTGCGGACCGGACGATATGCTGCTTGAACCCTCGGCCGGCACCGGCATGCTGGCGGTCCACGGCCTGCGGGCGGGCGCGCATCTGCTTCTCAACGAACATGATCCGGCGCGTGCCGACCTCCTGTCCCACAATCTCGGCCAGATTGTCACCCGCCATGATGGCGAACATATCCATGATCTGCTGATCAACGAGCGGCAGCCGACGCTGGCGCTGATCAACCCGCCCTTCAGCCGCAGCAACGGACGAGGGATCGACCGCCATGCCGGCGCGCGCCATCTGCGCGCGGCTCTGGCTTGTCTCGCGCCGGGCGGGCGATGCGTCGCCATCATGCCGACCAGCTTCTCACCCGAGGGCTCGGCAGCGCTTGGCTATAATGCCGTCGCCGAGCTTGTGCCGCCCCACGTCGAACTTACCGTTTCGGGCAGTCCCTATGCCAAACATGGCACGGGGATCGATGTAAGGTTGCTGGTCTTCGACAAGGGATGGACCGGCACGCCCGAGCGCCACTTCGCCAGTAACATCGACGCGGCGCTGCGCCTCGTGCTTGCCATGCCCGATCGACTCGATCCCGTGCCGCCGCCGCCGCTTGCGCCGCCGCCGGCCGCCGCTGCACCCCGTTCACTTATCCCCGCCGCCCCATCGCCCGCCATGCTCTTCGCGCGCATGAACGGCCAAAGGCTTGCGCCACCCTCGCGGATCGCCGCCACGGCAGATGAGGCGCGACCGATCAGCTATGCCGCACACCAGACGCCGCTTGCGCCTGGCGAGACCGTGGGCATTTATTCCGCATGGCGCCTCGCGCGCATCGCCATCGAAAATGCTTCCCGGCATCCCGATGACCTGGTTGAATCCATCGCCATGGCTTCGGTGTCGCTGCCGGTACCGCGCTACCAGCCAATACTCCAGGACCGGGCGACCAGGGCCCTGTCGGAGGCGCAACTTGAAACCATCATCTATGCGGGCGGAGCGCATGAGCGCGATCTGACCGGTCGTTTCTCGGCCAATCTGGCGGGCGATCGACTGATCGAGGACAGCGATGGCCAACTCTATCGCACCGGCTTCTTCATCGCCGATGGCACCGGGGTCGGCAAGGGCCGCGAGGCGGCCGGTATCATTCTCGACCAGTGGAACCGCGGCAATCGCCGCGCGATCTGGATTTCCATGGCGGCCCTCATCGAGGACGCACGGCGCGACTGGACCGCATTGGGCGGTCTCGCCATCGATATCCAGCCGATCGCCAATTTCCCTTTAGGCAAGCCGATCGCGATGGAAAGCGGGATCGTCTTCCTGACCTATGCCGCCCTGCGCTCCGCACGCCATGACGCCGCATCGCGCCTGCAGCAATTGCTGGACTGGACCGGCGAGGACTTTGGCGGCGTGATCGTCTTCGACGAATCCCATGCCATGGCCCATGCCGGCGGAACGGAGACGGATTTCGGGAAGGCGCATGGGTCGGAACAGGGTCTGGCGGGCGTTCGGTTGCAAAATGCCCTGCCACGAGCCCGCATTCTCTACATGTCCGCCACCGGCGCGGCCAGGCCCGAGAACCTCTCCTATGCCGTTCGCCTTGGCCTGTGGGGCCCCGGCACGGCCTTTCCCACGCGCGACATGTTCATGAAGGCGATGGAGGAGGGGGGCATTGCGGCGCTTGAGGTCGTTTGCCGGGATCTCAAGGCAATGGGCCTCTATACCGCCCGGGCCCTGAGCTTCGCAGGCGTCGAATATGAACCGCTCGAACATGTGCTGACACCCGAACAGGTCGCGATCTACGACGCCTATGCGGACAGCTGGGCGATCATCCACCGCGGACTTCGCGATGTACTGGCCGAGATCGGTATCGTCGACCGGATATCGGGCAAGACGCAGAACGCGCGGGCGCGCGGATCGGCGCTAAGCGCCTTCGAATCGGCCAAGCTGAGATTCTTTTCCAGCCTTCTTGTGAGCCTGAAAATTCCCTCGCTCATCAAGGCAATCGAACAGGAACTGGCGTCGGACAATGCCGTGCTGGTGCAACTCGCAAGCACGGGCGAGGCCATCATGGATCGCCGGCTCTCCGAACTCTCCCCGCAAGAACGGGCAATGATGGATGTCCAGGTTTCGCCCAAAGAGACTCTTATCGACTATTTGAAGAATGCCTTTCCCATCCGCCAGATGCGGGTCTTTCGTGCGGACGATGGCGCCGTGCGTGCCGAACCGATGACCGATGCGGAGGGTAATCCGGTGCTGTGCAGGCAGGCGATCGCTGCTCGCGACGCAATGATCGAGGATCTGTGCGCGCTCCCCGCGATTCCCACCGCGCTGGACGCCCTGATCGCACATTTTGGAACCGACCGCGTCGCCGAGATCACCGGACGCTCGCGGCGCATCGTGACCGACGTCACCGGAAAGCAGAAGATCGAGAGGCGGGGCGCCCGCGCCAACGTCCTCGAAGTCCAGGCATTCCAGAATGGAAACAAGCCGATCGCCGCCTTTTCGCTTGCGGGCAGCACCGGCCGGTCCATGCATTCCGATCGGAACTGCCCGACCGCTCACCGCCGGCGCGCGCATTTTCTTCTCGAGCTGGGCTTCCGCATCCTCTCGGCCGTACAGGGCTTCGGGCGCAGTCATCGCACCAATCAGATGACCGCGCCTGTCTATCGCCCGCTCACCACCGATTGCCGCGGCGAGCGCCGCTTCCTCAGCACCATCATCCGGGGTCTCGAAGCCTTGGGCGCCTTGACCAGGGGGCAGCGCCAGACTGGATCGCAGAACCTCTTCGATCCGTCCGACAATCTGGAATCGGACTATGCTCGCGACGCACTCACGCAGTGGTTCCATCTTCTCTACGAGGGCAAGCTGCGCAGCGTCTCGCTCGACGCCTTTCAGGCGATGACGGGACTTGAGCTGTGCGACGAGGGCGGGGAACTGCTCGAGCGCCTGCCTCCTATCCATCGCTGGCTCAACCGCATCCTGGCGCTGCGGATCGCCACCCAGAACAGCATATTCGAGGAGTTTCTGGGACTGGTCGAGGATCGCGTCGAAGCAGCGCGCACGGCAGGCACACTGGACCTGGGCATCGAGACCATCCGCGCCGACCGCATGGACCTGCTGTCCGATCAACTCTTGCGAACCGATCCCGTGACCGGGGCCGAGACGAGGCTATTGCGCCTGGAACTGCACCGGCGGCCTCCGATCACCAGCTGGGCCATGCTCCAGCTCGAATGCAAGGATGCGGACGATATCGCCTGGCTTCGCAATGCCCGCTCCGGTCGCGTGGCGCTGCGCGTGCCGACATGGCCGGGCCAGGACGAAGAGGGCAACTGGATCGAGCGATGCTATCTTATTCGTCCCACCGGCCAGTCCCGCATGGAGGTAGCAGCTCTGGCGGCCAGCTACTGGAGCGAGATCGACCGCGACACATTCCAGCTCCTCTGGGAGCAGGAGGCCGCCGAAGCCGGCAGGAATCTTCTGGTCGAGAGGATTACCCTCGCGACCGGTCTCCTGTTGCCCGTCTGGAACAAGCTGCCCGAGGATGATGTGCGCGTGTGGCGGATCGACGATGGCGCCGGCACGTCGATCCTGGGACGTATCATCCATCCGGCCGCCATCGAACGGATCGAAAGGGAATTCGGACTCGATGGCGGCATTGCCCTTGGTCCTGAAGAAATCATCGCCGGCGCGCGTGCGGGCAGCGGCGTTCCGATCCCCGGACTTGGGCCCGCAAGGCTTGTGCGCGTTCATGTCAACGACAGTCCCCGTTTCGAGATCCGCGACTATCGCCCGGAAGACCGCAACTGGCTGAAGGCAAGCGGCGCCTTCAGCGAGGTGGTGCAATTCAAGACAAGATTGTTCCTGTCGCCGGAACGCGCACAAGATATACTTGCCAGGATCATCGCCGAGCGCCGCTGATCCCGGCTTCTCCCGGTCTGCGAAGCGGCAGTAGGCGAAGTGCGGCCTGTTTCCTCGCCGCTTCGCGAAAAGATCATCATTCCGCCGGTGCCGGTGCCGGCGCCGGCGCCTTCGACGCAGCGCCATCCTGTTTGACTACTGCAACACGACGCCGGGGCGCTTTCGGCTTCGTGGATGGAGCGGCCTCCACGGCTGCGGCTTTCGCGACGGCCTTCTTCCTGGCTACCGGTTTTGCAGCTTCCGCCGCTGCCGGTGCGGTCGGAGCTTCCTCCACAGGGGCTGGCGGCGGGGACTTCGTCTTCGCCGGCGCCTTCTTCAACGTAGCCTTCTTCACCGACGGCTTCTTCGCGGGAGATTTCTTTACGGCGTCTTTCCTGGCCACAGGCTTTGCCTTCGCAGTGGCCGCTTCGACCTGCACGGGCGCGGCTGCCGGCTCCGGCGTCGGTTCGGGTGCAGCGGTCCCGGCCTCACCGCCCAGCTCGACAGGAGCAGTCCGGGCACGGACGCGCCGGGATTTTTTCTCAGGGACAGGCGCCGCTTCGGTCGCCGACTTAGCGCCAACACGCCTTCCAAGACCGATCTGTGCAGCGACGGCGCGTCGATGCTCCGAATAGGCCGGCGCGATCATCGGATAATCCTTGGGAAGATTATAGCGTTCGCGGTATTCCTCCGGTGTCAGCCCGTTGGTCGCAAGATGCCGCTTCAGCGTCTTGTAGGGCTTGCCGTCGAGCATGCTGATGATGTGCTCACGCGAACCCAGGCTTTTGCGGATCGACACAGCCGGAACATATTCGGGCGCCGCTGGTGTCTCAACCGTGGCTTTCCGTTCCAGGGCGTCACGGGTCGCTTCGATGATCCCGGCAATATCGCCCGCCGGCACCTGATTGTTCGCGAAATAGGCGCTCAATAACTGCACCGTCATGGCGGTGAAATCGGGCTGCTCGGTGTCGGCCACGGTAAACTCCCTGAACTGGAAGGCCATGAATGGCGGTGATTGTGGAGAACAAATTGGGGCAGACAGCTAAACGGGAATGCGCCGCTCATGCAAGCGCCCTGTGCATCGCGCTCGCATGGGTCCGAAAACGGGAAGGGGAGGAAGAGGGGAAGATCAGGACCGATTGAAGGTTCTGTTTCCAGGAAAGGCATAGCATGGCCGACCGTGTATCCGCGCACATCATGATGGGGGGCGTGCTTGTTCGCTCCCGATATCCCGAGTTCGTCCAGGCTATCGGGAACGATAATCCGGCTATCGATTGGGATGGCACGCCGTTCAACCCTATAGATATCCCCATCGATACGCCCCTCGCGCTGATGGATCATGACGTCGCCAATGGTCGTTTCGAAGAGATCGAACATGTCTGTCGCCGCCATGGTCTTCACTATGTTCGCTGGTCCGGCGGCTATCCCGGCAGCTTCCCGTCTGTTCGAATGCTTTACCTGGGCCATGGCGAACCAAAGCAAGTTCTGACAACCGAGGAGGACGAACAAGTCTTCCCGATCGAACGCATCAGGGAACTGGGAAGCATCGGCGCGATCGAAGCGGAATACCAGCTTGCTCGCATGAACCCGCCCCCGCTGGTCCTGGTCGATGACGATTCCAGCGATCCCGCTCTTTCGGAGACGGTCCATGGCTGATCATCATGTCCAGGGATCCTTCGCTTTTACCTGCGCTGCAGCCGAAAGAGCCCTGATCGAGGAGGCGTGGCAGCGTGCTGCCGACCTGCTGGGGGATTTCACACCCGGCGAACCGAGCGCGGCGTTTCTGGCCGCCTTCATGCCGACGGACCTCGCCAATCCGTTCAACGGCCTGCTCGCGATCTTCGATGATCCGGCCTTTCCCGATTTCGGCGCGGAGATCCAGATTGAGGGCGATGCAGACTGTGTCGTCTCGATCTATGGAACCACGGACTTCCAGCCGGGTCCGATCGCCGCACTCATCCGCCATTGTTGCCAGGAGAGTTTGACGGCCAGACCCATCGGTTTCGACTGGAGCT
The DNA here is from genome assembly GCF_000445105.1 of Sphingobium lactosutens DS20. Classification (GTDB taxonomy): domain Bacteria; phylum Pseudomonadota; class Alphaproteobacteria; order Sphingomonadales; family Sphingomonadaceae; genus Sphingobium; species Sphingobium lactosutens. The sequence goes on from NZ_ATDP01000089.1 coordinate 69,240, forward strand.
ATGCTTGTTCCCGCCCGCGTCGCGACAGCTTCGGGGGAGGGTGGTGCGCGATATTCGCCGACCATGTCGAGTTCGGCACCACGCAGGAGCAACTGGCGCGACGACTGGCCAAATCCGCACCCATGCCAATGCGGGACCCGCCCGATCCATGGATCGACGACCCCGACCACCCATCCGTCGACTGGGTAGCCGAGGTTCTGAATGGAGACACGCGTCTTGGCTATCTCGACTGGGCGATCGCTCGTGCTGACGCAGGCGACAACGCCCACGCCCTGACTGCACCGCCGCCGGCCTGACCGGCCCACTCCCCGAATTTTCTCGAAGCATAAGGACATTATCATGACCGACGCCATCGCGCCGGGCGCTTCTGCGCGCCTGTATAGCCAGACCGAACATGATGAACGCGGGAACTTCCACTATGAAGGCGACCTTTATCGCGCCGGTGAAGCACTGCCGTCACTTGCCTCGCGGATCGAACACCATCTGGCCGGGCATTTCGCTACAACCACCTTCGCGATCCGCACCGAGAAATTTGCCGGGGGGCGCAAGGTCATCGCGGAGATCCTCGATGCCTCGAACGACCTGACCGGCCGCGACGCGCAGAACGCCTTCATCGTCGAGATACGCGATCAGATGGAACGGTTCGGATTCACGAGGACGAATCCGCTGCAAGATTTCTGGTCATGCAGTTTCTATTGCGACGTGCGCATAGGCCAGGCCTATTGGGCGGCGTTGGCAAAGCGCCAGGGCAGCCGCAATCCGGTCGATACGGTGATATCGCTGGCGGCGTTCAAGAAGCGGATCAAAGCTGGTGACAGGCTGAAACTGGTCGACGCGCCGGCCGGTCATCGCCTGCTTGGGACGACCCGCGAGATCACGAAGGTGCGCTCGGGTGACCTGATCCTCGAAGGACGCTCCTATCTCAGCTGTCCGCGGGCATCGGCTTTTGCCTGTGACGGTCGCCTGATCCGGATCGCCATCGGCTCGGAATATGGTCCGGATGATCATTTGCTGTACGAGTGGATTCGCCGACAGGCCGCCTGAGCAGGGCCCTATCATCCGCGCCTGCGCCTCGTACTCCGCGCGAAATCCCGGGCGCTCGCACAAAGCGCATCGCAGAAGAACCCGCTGCAATGGGGCTATCAGCCCACGCGGGCCCGAACCTGCCTCATCTCCGACCCGGAGGCTCCGATGCATGAGCCCTATCTCAAGGCGATGGCGGCGCTGCTGCGCCGCAGCCAGCCGCGCCACGATCTCTACACCGTTTTCGGTCATTGCATGGAGGCGATGGCGCTCGCCATCGCCAACAGCGTCGATCTGCGCCAACGTGAGCCACGCGAAGCGCGCTATCTCGACATTGTCGGCCGCTACCGGCCAGATGTGCTCGATCTGTTTCCGCGAGTCCTCGCCGAGCTCGTGCAGGCTCTAGAAGCCGGTCCAGGCGACGTGCTGGGCGCCCTGTTTCACGACCTTGAACTTCACAACAAGGCGCGGGGACAATTCTTCACGCCCTATACGCTCAGTCGATTCATGGCTGAGGTGACTATCGGAAATCCGGAAAGCGTGAAAACGATCATCGGCGATCATGGCTTCGTGATCGCCATGGAGCCGGCATGCGGCGCGGGATCGATGGTCATCGCGCTCGCTGAGGCCATGCGCGATCTCGGCATAAACTATCAGCGCCATCTTCACGTCACCGCGATCGATATCGATCCGCGCGCGATTCACATGGCCTATGTCCAGCTCTCGCTGCTGCATGTGCCGGCGCATCTCATGGTGGGAAACTCCCTTTCGGGCGAGACAGCCGAGCATTGGTACACGCCGGCCCATATTCTGGGTGGATGGAACGCCCGGCTCGCCTGTCTACGACACCATGAGCCCATTGGCGAAACGCGTGTGCATGTTGTCGAAGCGCCACCCGCGCCAGTCCCGATGCGCCACCCGGTTCCAACGTTGTGCGAACCCCGCGCCTCGGCGCCGGCCATGCCGCAACAGCTGACCCTTTTCTGACCCAGGATTTAACATTGCTGGAGGCTGGCATGTTCCATCATGTCCATATCACCGCGCTCAGCCGGACGCCGGCGGGGATGACAGTCATAACGCTGGCCATCTGTGGACCGCGCGGCGGCATGCGCGCCGTCGAGGATATTTCGCTCGAAGAAGCCGAGAAAATGGCGGCGCGGCTTCAGACTGCGATCAGCGCCGCGCGCGCTGGGCTCGGCACGGATCCCGCCGACGCCTTCATCCAGGATGTCATCGCACGGCTCGGCGACCCCGCTCTCGCTCTCGATCCCTCTTTCCGCCGATGGTGCGGCGCGAATCATGGCCTGCTCAACGCCCGGCAAGCCGCAGAGCGCTGGTGCCGCTGGCGCGTCGCCTGAGCCCCATGGCGATCGAGATCATGATAGGCCTGCCGCACCTGCGCGAGGGCCCGATATTGAACCGCGCTCGTGCCATGCAGGTGCCGACCCTTATCTCCGCGAATGCGCTGTCGCGCTGGAACCGCGGCAAGGGCTGGCGCGAGTGGCAGGGATGGCGCCTCGACCTGCTGAAAAATGCCGACGGATTGTCCAGCCTGTCACTTGATTCCGCCGGATTCGTGGCTCTATCTATCGCGGATATCCATGGGCAACGGAAGAGTATCTCGATCTGGCCGCAAGCTATCCGTTTCGCTGGTTCGCCAGCATGGACTATTGCGTCGAACCCGAAATCGCCCCCGATCGCGAAGAGGTGAGGGACCGGATTTCGAGAACCATCCGGGTCAATCGCGATTGCTGGCGCGGCGCGCATGACCGCGGCATTGCCCATCGCTTCATGCCCGTAGTGCAGGGCAGGGTCGCGGGCGACTATGAATTTTGCATCGACGCGCTTGGCGACATCATCGATGCCGTACCTCTGATGGGGATCGGCTCGATGTGCCGCAGGCCCGTCGGCGGCAGTGACGGCGTGATCGCCATTTTCGAGCATCTCGATCGCATTCTCGGCGACGGGACAATGCTACATGCTTTCGGCATAAAGGGCACGGCCTTAAGCAAGCTGCGCGGGCTCGAACATCGCATCCAGACAGTCGATTCCCAGGCCTTCGGAATTGCCAGCAGGATCGAGGCGCGCCAGCGCGGCATCTCCAAGACCGATACTTTCGTTGCCGATCATATGGAAAGATGGGTACGCCGCCAATATGCGCGGTCCACCCATGCTCTCGCGCCCACACAGGGCGAGCTGCCGCTCGGACCCGATGATCGCCCGCCACGCGATCCGTGGAAGAGGGCGATCGCACAGGCCCGTGCCGAAATCCGGGTGCTGATCGAGGAGGGGCAACTTTCGCACGACGAAATTTCCGACACCTGGATCGCGCAGTGGGCGGCCGATCTCTTTCAGGCCGAACCGCTTATGTCCTCGGCAAGCCCTCAATGATCCGCCACGGCGAAAGCATGAAACGCATCCTGCCCGGTCTATTTGCGGGGGACGAGGTCAGGGCCGAGCGCCACCATCGCGGCTGGGCATTTCAGATGAAGTGCGCCAGCTCGGCCGCCAACTCTGGTTTGAATATTCTCCGCGCGGACTGTGGACCGCTATCGGCACCTGGCGCACCCTGGACACCGGACTCTGGGTTGCCGCGCGTCTCCGCGCCGGAACGCATTTCTGGGATGAAAGCTGCCAGACAGCTCGCCTATATGGTGAAGACGTCTATTCCATTCTGCGCGATGAGGTGTGACGCGAACAGGTGAACCACCGATCAATAAAGAATGGGGCGCGTCCCCACATCGCTCGCCCCAGCGACGCCTCGCGATCAAACTCCCAGCGCAATGTCCGAAGGAATCGCCCCTTTCCGACCTACCAGCCTTGCCCCGAAATCATCCTCGAGCGCTACTTTGGCAAGTGCATATTCGACGAGATTGGTTGTCGAGGCGATGCCGCTACGTATCTTTGCACGATCTATGAGTTCACGCGGCACGCGCGCGCTGAGCCGGCTGTTCGCGCCGGACAGCAATCCTGCCGCTTTTGCGGCCACCACGACCGCTTCATGTCGCTGGGACAGATTATCTTTGTGCTTTACCGGCATCGGGGCCCCCTTCCATTGAACATATACGCCAATGTGCAGAAGCTGGGAAACCTTGCCGGGATGCGGTCCTCCAACCTCACTCTTGCAACCCATGCCAGAGAGCCGGGTAGGACGCGCATCGCCGCATCAATTCTGCATGCGATCCGCTGCCAACCAGTTTCCCGCCTTGCATGAAAAGAACCTGGTCGGCGCCCTTGGCTGTCGCCAGGCGATGGGTGATCATGACCAGCGTCGTCGCGCTATGGGTCCTGCGCCGTAGCCTTTCGATCACATCTGCCTCGCTGCGCGGATCGAGCGCGGACGTGCTTTCATCCAGTATCAGGACCGGCACGTCGACCCCCGCCAACCGGGCAAGCTCCAGCTTCTGGATCTGGCCTCCCGACAGCCGCTCGCCCTGTTCGCCCAATTCCATATCGAAGTCGATCGGTCTTCCACTCTCATGGAAGCGCCAGACATGAAGCAATTCCTCGACGTCGCTGATCGGCTGGTTCGCCGGGGGATAGAGGATGTTCTCCCGCAGCGACCGGTTGAACAGGCCGATGAACTGCGGCGCATATAGTATATAGCGGTGACGCTCTCCCCAGGGGATGGTCGCCATGTCGACCCCTGCAATCTCGACTTTCCCCGAAGCAGGCGCGAGCACGCCGGCCAGAATTTGTGCAAGCGTGGATTTGCCCGAACCATTTGGGCCAACAATCGCGACGAAGCGCCCTGATGGGATGTACAGCGAAATCCCGGCGAGAGCGGGCAGGCCATCCCCATAGCGGAAGCTGACATTTTCGGCGGCGAGTTCGGCGTCGGCAAAGCGGTCGGGCTGCCGACAACTCCGCGCGTCTTCGACATTCGTCAATGCCAGCACGTCGCGGATGTTGGCGATCGCGACGCCCGCCTGCGCCAGGATATAGCCCAGCGCGCTCAGCGGAACCGTCAGTCGAAAGGCGTAGGCCTGCAGCAGCACGAAGCCGCCTGCCGTCATTCGGCCTTTGCCTACGTCCAGACCGGCCAGCATCAGCAGCGCCACAATCCCGGCGCCGACAATGCAGAATTGCAGCGCCGCCATGACGGTCAGCGATCGGTACATGCCCGCATGGGCGTGCCGCCTGGCGCTCAATGTCCTGCCCACATAACGAAGTTCGCGATCGAGGGCGCCGTTGAGGATGACGCGGCGGGCATTGCGGACGATGTCGCCGATCGTGCGGGACACATGCGATGCAGCCGCATTGGTCGCATCGGCATGCACACGATGGCGTGCCGCCCCCATCCAGGTCGCCCCGAGAAATCCTAAAAGCGTAAGCCCAAGGATCAGGACATAGCGCGGTTCGATCAAGCTGGCGATCACCGCGAGACTGGCGACAGCCAGCAGAAACACGGGCCCCAGCCGCCAGATCAATCCTTCCACGACCAGCGTCAGGCTATAGGGCAATCGCTCCAGCATGCCGGGAACGCGTCCGCTCCGGCTGTCGCGTGCCGCCGTGATTCGAGGCAGGGCGGCGCCAAGCGCATGGGTTTTAAGCTGCCGCGCCAGTGCATCGACCATTTTCGCGGTGCAGGAAAGCCTGGCCGTTTCCAGGATGGCGGCGGCCGCCCAGCATCCCACGAACAGCAGGATGTACAACAACAATTGCATGGGCGGTCCCACTGGTCCGGCCAGCGTGTCGATCAGCAGCTTGAGCGCATAGGGACCGGCGACGCCCATCGCGATCACGAGGGTTTCCAGGGCAAAAGCCTCCGTCAGGCTTCGCCTGGCACCGAGGTCCGCAGACAGCATCAGCCGCCTCAGCCGGACCAATATGCCGAACGTTGTCACTTTAATGGCCTCCTGGCGATCGATGGAAGAGCCAGAAGGAAGATTCGGAACGCGGCCTTTATCCTAGCGGCAAATCAGGCTGTTGCGAAGCCGGGATCGCGAGACGCCGGAAAGGGAAGGGAGGGGCGGGAATGTGACGGGAGACGTGGATCGTCCCGTCGTTCCTCTATCTCAAGGAGATGGTTCCCATGGCGACCCTTGCCCGCATGAACGAAGCGCCCCCCGCATCCGCCCCCTATCGCATCGATGTCTCGCGTGGCCGAATGAGCAGCCGCGTATCGTCGGAATGGTTCTCCCGGCCCGACGATGAGAAATATCTCTCGCTCACCAGCCTCTATGATGCCGTTCGTGGCCGCGCGGACCGGGCGACCACGCGCATCGTCGAAAGCCGCGCGATCCGGGTCGAGGCGAAAAGTGACAATCCCGAACGCCTGATGCTGATGGCGCCCGGCGATGATCGCCCCCTGGCGCCGACCAACTGGTCCTTCGGCCAGGTGGCGAGCCTCGTTGGGGCACCGGCTTCCTATCTGCGCCAGCTTCCAGCGGCCCTTGCGGGCATCAACCTGCAACATGGGCTCATGACCCACCGCGGCGAGCAGGTCAAACTGCTGCAGACGGACAATGGCAGAACCGAACTGCGCGCTGCTACCGGTTCCGAATATGGGCGCATTTTCGACTGGGAACTGGTCCAGGCTGTAATGGCCTTTGCCGGTGATGGTGTCGGCGATACGCGCTGGAAGGTGCCTGGCACAATCCAGTGGGGCAGCATGACCTACAATCCCCACGTGGATATCACCAAGGAGATGACCACACTCTACGCATCGGACAGAGATATTTTCCTGTTCCTCGTCGATGATACGCATCCGATCGAGGCAGGAAAACTGCCAAATGGCGATCCTGACCTGTACTTTCGCGGCTTTTATGCCTGGAACAGCGAGGTCGGCTCGAAAACGCTCGGCATCGCGACATTTTACTTGCGCGGAGTATGCGCGAACAGATGCCTTTGGGGTGTCGAGAATTTCGAGGAAGTCAACATCCGTCACTCGAAATTCGCCGGCGCCCGTTTTGCCCATCAGGCCGCTCCGGCACTCGAGCATTTCGCGAATTCCTCGCCGTCGCATTTCATCTCCGGCATCAAGGCCGCCCGCGAACGGATCGTGGCGCGCAAGGACGAAGATCGCGAGCCTTTCCTGCGCAGGCGCGGCTTCTCGAAGGCCGAAACCACGAAGATCATCCAGACGGTGCTCGCCGAGGAAGGCCGGCCGCCTGAATCCATCTATGATTTCGTGCAGGGCATAACCGCGCTCGCCCGGACAAAGCCCCATCAGGACAGCCGCCTCGAACTGGAAACCAAGGCCCGAAAGCTCCTCGAACAGGCGCTCTGACGTCCGGCCTTCGTCCGCTTCTTCCCTTTCCAGTCCGGCATCCTGGTCCCGCGCCAGGATGCCCTTTCTCATGAAAGGATGCCCTCATGCGTCCCCACAAATCCGCCCCTCTCCAGGAATTCACCGTCGACGTCGCCTTTTTCAGCGGGTCGGACCCTTTCGCCACCGAGACATATCGGATCCCTGCCGCGACATGGTTCAGCGCGCAGCAGCAGGCGCTGCATATGTCGGTGAACAGCGTCTACGATAATGCGCGCATTCCCGATTCGCGTCGCACCGCCACCGTCAGGCCAGCCTGACACGGGTCTGCGATCCCGCCGGCCACTCCGCCGCATCATGCGTCGCAGTGGCCGGTCCCGATCAGGGGAAACATCATGCAGGAACCCGACGATCGCATGTGGCGTGCGCTGCTCGATTTCCGCGCGCGCCATGGCCGGCGCTGGAAGGACGCGCTCAATCTCAAATGGATGAACGGCGATGACGAGCGCGAGCCAGATAGCGCATCGCTTCGTATGATCCGCAATCATTTCGGGCCATCCTGGCTATGGGACCTGCCGAAGCTTCGCCTCGACAAGGCGGCGCGGCGCCTCGCCAATCTGGAAAAGCTTCCAGACATGTGCGCCTGTCCCCATCCGGAAACCGGCGAGACCATCATCATCAAACGCGGCGAGACCGGATATTGGCCGATGCCCTCGCTCATCGCCGTCGATGCGTTCAATGCCAGTTTCAGCGCTATACACGATCGGCAACGCCCGCCTTGGCCTGCCCGAACTGCTGATCATCGGCAATTTCGCGCCGCCCCTGATGGCGTCGGTTCTCAACGAAGTCGGTCGGCGAATGCGTCAGGCGGACCAGGTGCCAGACAGGGATATCGATATCGGCGGCGCCTTCCCGATCCGTCCGCGCCTTGCCGGGGCGACGTCACGCAGCGCATGCACCAACCAGGTCGGGCGCTTTCTTGGCCATGAGGAATATGCCGTCGTCCAGCTCCTCCTGCCCGATCCGATGGGCCTGTATCCGGGCGAGGCGGGGTGCGACCCTCGTTACGACGTTCCCCGCCCATAATGTCCTGCCCTTGAGGAACGCGTCCATGCGCCCGAACGTGAAACGCCCAGATATGGAACCAGGCCAGCAAAGCCGGTTGCCCCTGATCGTCAGGCAAGCCGGATATCCAGACATCATCGTGGAAACGCTCGCAGAAGCGTCGCGCCGCTATTGCGAACGCCGCGACCAGACTGGCCTTGGCGCTAGTACCTTCCCGGATGCCACACTCCTCCACGAGGATATCGTTGCCGGCCGCATCAGCTACAATGGCCGTATCTGGCATCCCATCCCGTGGCGACCGGGCGACAAGCCGATCTATGACAACGCAGCTTGTCGTGGTGACCAGCCAGAGCGCTGACATCCATTTCAGCCCAATCCGGCCCATTTTTGCAGAACATACAGACCGCCTTCACGACCGGGCACCGGAGTGAAAGGGGGAGGGGGCATGCGTGAAACCGCGAGCAGCATTGCGCACGCATATGAAGGAAATGCCCGATGGATATGATCACCTGCAGGACCCGTGTCAGCGGGCAGGCTCCCCTTTACAGTTATCGGGTTCTGGTCCCGCTGGATGAGCTTGCTCCCCACCGTCGGCATCGTGTCGTCATTCTTCATGTCCCGACACCGGCGGGACGGCTGCCCTGTACCCGGCTCGCCGACGTGCTGGCGCCAAGCCGCTGGTTCGAGCGCTATCTCGCCGTGCATTGCGGCCTGGCCGCGCGCCTCAACCTCGTGTCGCGCCGTGTCGAGGCCATCATCCTGCAGGCCATTTTCCCTGAAATGACCGCGCGTCTCGTTCCGCCGATGCTTCTGCTCGACCATGAGCCTGGCGAGATCCGCCATCGCATCTCGGGCATCGATCTCAACGCCGCCTTCGATACCCTCGCGCCCCGGATTGAAACGCTGATTGCCGCCGACCTCGGCCTTTGTCGCAACAATCACCGCCGCGCAGCGTGAACCAGGATTGAGCCCATGACCAACTATGCCCCCCTCCATCTCGAAATCGCTGCCTGCCTATGGGAGGCGGTCCTGGCCTTGCGTGATCGGCCTGCCGCCGATCCCGATGCGCTCGAACGCGCCCTGGCGATCCGCGGGGCGTTCGATAGGCTTGGGACTGAGACCCTGCGGCCCATCATACTCAGCTGGACCGCTACGGTCGAACGGGCATTGCAGGGCCTTGATGACGATTGCCCCTTTGGCTTCGACTGGGCCTATGTCGGCCGCTGGCTGACCGAAAGCGTCGACTGGACCCATCCGCACCACCCGGTTCTACTTTCCGATGCGACCGAACAGGACGCTGCACAGGCTTGGCCAACCGGCATTGAGGAAACGCCATCGTCGGGACCGACGGATATCGCCGGCCGCGAGGATCATCTGGCCCTGCGGGCGCGGGCACGGTCGGCCATTGAATATCCTGATCACCTCGCAAACCATGCACGCAGCGAACTGATTGCGGATATCCGCGGTGCCGAGGACCATATCGAACGATCGCCCTTGTCCTGGCCGATCCACCTTCATGCCGCTGCTATCGAGCACCGCTATGGTACCAATATCCATGCCGCGATCGATGAGGCCACGCTGGACGCGGAAATCGCCGCATGGTGCCGGGAGTGGTGGAAAGAAGCTGGCGACGAGCGCGATCCCGCTACACTGGACGATGAAACCGTGATTGCCATCTATTTCGACGGGCACCCCTCGGACGGATGCGCCAAAGACCTACTCCAGGTCACGCCGCCGCTTTTCCACACAAGCATCGCTGCGAAATCGGTGGAAACCGGACGCTATTGCGTGCTCTCGACCGCGCATCTGACGGTCCAGACCGCCGGCCTTCTCGATGGCTGGGCATCCTGGCCGCCGACCGAGCGGCCGATCGACATCGCCGCTTCCGTCTACGGCTGGTTCGTACCCACCCGTTCGCTCGACGAAGCGCGCCAGACGCAACTGCCGGCAGACCTGCTGCGCCTGATGGCGTTCGGTCAAAGCCGGGGCTTCCAGTTCCTGCTCCTCGATTGCGACGGTGACCGCTCGGATGATTTGCCGGTACACGATTGGTAGACCTTGCCAGACATCATGCCGTCAGGTGGGAATCTGGCTCCAAAAGCCGATTTTGCGCCCATGGCTCCGGCGCAGAAGATCAATCCAGTCGACATGACGCATGATATCTGCTCCGGCATCAATGCCGTCCGCGAGCTTGCCGGCCGCGACGAAATCCCGCACGGCATAAGCATAATATTTCGACGCGCCACGATCGAGCACGCCAGTGACCAACTGCCGGTAGAGCAGCGTGGCGCCGACCGGATCGCTAGAGGAGAGAGCCTCGGCACAGGGGCGCAGGATGTCATAGGCTCGCCCATCCAGCTGATCGATCCGAGCTCGGACCAGCTGGCCGGCGCGCTTGAGATCCGGCCACTCCACGAGAAAGGCGAGGGCGGGGACGCCGGGATCGAACGCCATGGCCTGATCGAGCGCCTGCTGCTCCGCGTCGCAATCCTCAAAATCCGGCAGCTTCTTGAGCCAGTCGCGCAGCGCCTGGCTGTCCAGCCAGCGATCGAAGATCGCCTTGCGCTGCGCCTGCGCGTCTTCCCTGCGATCCAGGGCGCAGAGGGCCTGCAACTTCAGGTCGGCAAGCTCACGCTCGGTATGCCCGCGCTCGGTCGGCGCTTCGATCCAGCCGAGTGCCTCTTCGCAGCGTCCATGTGCGATCAGCCGTTCGGCGACTTTCGCATTGAGCAGCGCGTTTCGTCGATCAGGATCGACAGTGGCGATGTAGGCGTCAACATCATCATCCAGGTCCGCGAGTTTGGGGAGGAGCCAGCCGGCCGTATAGTCGAAACGCCTCCGCTCCGCATCGGGCAACGATGCCTGCCGCTCCAGCAGCATATGTCGAAGCGCCGCCCGGCCCTCCTTGCCCAGCGCAGGCGAAGCGGCTTCCGGCAACTCGTCGAACACGCCATAGCCGTCACTCTCGATCAGCGTCAGAATGTCGCCTGCCAGTATGTTGGGTTCCGGCGCGCCCGCGAGGGACCAAAGTTTCCCCAGATCCTCGCCACCCTGCCGGAACACATCGCCGAGCGCACCGCTGCTGTCATCTGCGCGTTCGAATACAGGTTCGGCGAGGCTGAGAAAAAGGCGCATCAACTCGATGGCCTCCTGCGGCGAGGTTTCGGCAAGTGGCCCCGCTATGCCGGCGCGCAACTGGTCGAGTTCCTGGGCGAGCGGCCGCACCTTGTCCCACTCGATAAAACTACGCGAGCGGCGGATGGTCTTCAGGCGCTTGCCGATCTCATGCGCCAATGTGCCGCTGTCATCCCTGGCCGCCATCTCCATCCGCGCGGCACGTGCGAAAATGGGATCGATCTCGGCCTGGTTCAGCACAAGCCGCGCCAGCCGGGCAGCGCCCAGGCTCTCAAGATTTTCGAGCGTCAGCTTGGATGAACTGCGCGTGGCCTTAGCGCGCGACGTCATCAACCGGCGTCTTTCCCTGCGGCGCTCCCGCCAGCGATCAGAGGCATCAGCATCGCGTGGAGCGAGTCTTCCGCACGCGCTCGACGTGAAGCGTCTGTGGAAGCAAGATCGCGGCGTATCCAGTCGGGCAAGCGGCGAAGCAGGTCGTTCAGTTTCGAATCCGCAGAATCAGGCATGCCCGCCTCTTTGCCGCAGCATCGGGCATCTGAAAACCGGAACATGCACCTGCCCACCATGTAATGCGGACGGAGGGCAGGGGGATGGAAGCTAGGGTGCATCGGGACAGCTCGAGAGGCGGATCGCCATGTGGTTGGATACCGGGCGTGTTGGGACGACGGCAAACAGGACTTGGTGTTCGATGCCGCCGTCCACACCGGCGGCGTCAATCACGCCTCGCCGGCCGCGATGCGCCTTGGAACAATGGAGAACAATGCATGACCATTCCATCCGGCGTAGCTGGCGACATCATCACCCATGTTGCGCTCAGCAGCCTCGAACGCTCGGCCTTGCAGGTCGCTCTTTTCGATCCCGCAGCCATATTATCGATCCGGGGCGGCGCGCGGCTCAACCTGATCGATGCTGACGACAGCGGCACGCTCAAACATGTCGTTGCCCTCGGCGATTATCCCGATGCGCTCTGGCGCGCGGTGGCGCCCGCCCTTGTCGAAGCTCCGACTCCCGCATCTGCACCGGTCACGCTGGCCAATCTCTACACGTCCCGCGCCGTTCCAGACCCGCAGCGCGATGCCTGTTTCATCGCGCTGACACCCGCCGAACTGGAAGCGGCGCTCGAGGCCGACTATCCCGATGCGCTGGACCGGGGCGACGCCATCGGCGCGCGCATCCATTGCATGCATCTATTGCGCTGGTTCAACGATATCGTCGCCTTCCCGCCACCCGACACGCTGTCGCAAAGCGGATGGCAGGCGGCCGCACAGCAGATCGACCAGCCCGAAGGCCCTTGCTGGGCGCCTGAGCTCCTGCTGCGCCGCCGCTCGCTGTTCCACGATCCGAAACTGGACCGCGTGTCTGCGCTGATCCGGGAAATCCAGGCTTCGCTCTGGGTTACTTGCGAGGCGCCATTCGGCGCCGGGCAAGATTTCGACGCCTATCGAGGCGGCCTGTTCAGCCATCTGGTGGTCGACGCCTGCGCACTGGGAATCCTCCACGATGACGGCGATCGCCAGTTTGCTGTCGTGACCGATGCCCTGAAAGCGGCCGGTCATGACTGGCGCAATGCTGGACCCATCATTCTTCCGGCAGCGATCGCCGCCTGAATTCCCCCACCACACGCAACGCGAACGACCGCCTTTGGCGGCGGTGAAGGAGTATGCCCGATGAACATTCCCATCAGCAATTTCACACGTGACGCCCGCGTCCCGCTCGGTCATAGCTCGACTGGCCCCCTGGAACTGGATCTCGGCAAGCTCATGTCGGGCCGCTGCCTCATCCAGGGATCATCCGGCGCGGGCAAAAGCCAGACGCTGCGCCGGATCATCGAGGAAGCCTTCGACTATCTCACGACCATCATCGTGGACCCGGAGGGAGAGTTCGCCAATCTCGCCGCGCATATCGGCGCCACCACCGTGGTCGCGCGCGACTATGCCAATGACGGGCTCACCGCACTCGCGCTGCGCACGCGCCAGCACCGGATCGCGTTGCACCTCGATCTCACCGATCTCGAACCCGATCACCGCATCGAGAAGGCGGCCGCCTTTTTCGCCGGGCTTCTGTCAGCCCAACGCGAACATTGGGCGCACACGGTGCTGGTATGCATCGACGAAGCGCATCTGCTGGCACCGCATATGGCAGCGTCCGCCCGTGATGCGGAAACCCGCCGCCTGGGCGTTGCCACGCTGACCGACATGTGCGCCCGGGGGCGCAAACGCGGCATCGGCACAATCATCGCTACGCAGCGCCTCGCCAAACTCGCCAGTTCGGTGGTCTCGGAACTGCATAATCATCTGATCGGCCTCAACGTCTTCGACCGCGATGTGGCGCGCGCCGCCGACCTGCTTGGGTTCGGCAGCGATCAGGCGGCGCTGCTACGCCTGCTTCCGCCCGGCGAGTTCTTTGCCTTCGGTCCCGCGCTGGCCGCCACGCCTGTGCTCGCCAAAATCGATCCGACGATCACACCGCATATCGGCCGCACGCCCGATCTGGTGGCCGCGGCCGATCTTGGCCCGGACGAGAGCCGCACTCTGCTCGACCTTGAAAACCTGCGCGAGGTTGCGCCGGCCAGAGCCACGCATGCCGCCATGCGGGGACAGCGTGCGCTCGACGCCTTTCTGCTCGACCCTGCCGCTCCCGCCGCCGCACGCATTGTCGGGGCCTTGGGCAACATAGCGCCCAATGCCACCACGGCAGACGATCTCGCGCGCCATCTCGCGCTACCCGCAAACGACGTGGACGCCGGGCTGGATTTGCTAGCTGCCATCGGCGCGTCCGACACGATGCCGCGGGGGGATACGCGTATTGCGCGTCTGTCGGCCCGGTTGCGCCTGTGCGTCGTCGATACGCCCGTCGTCGGCCTGGTTTGAGAGGCGCGCGCCATGACCCGGAACAGCATCGATCTCGACGCCGATATCGTCGAACTGACACCTTTTGTCCCCGAAACGGAAACCGTCCCAACCGCGCCGCTTGCGGAGCTGGCTTTTCGCGCGGACGCATGGCTGCCCGATGAGACAAATCGCCTGCGCGCCGCCTTTGCCGAAGATCGCACGATCGACGAGATCGCCGCCATGCTCGGCAGGCCCCGGGCCGGTGTCGCCACGCGTATTCATGACCTCGGCCTGCGCCGCAACTCCCGGCGGTCCTGGAGCGACTGGGACGACGAGGAAATGGCATGTTGCTACGCACATGTCCCGACGGCAACGCTGGCCGCCCGGCTCGGCCGGGGCGTGAGCGCCCTCTATGCCCGCGCGCGGCTGCTCGGCCTGTCCGAGCCCGGGTCCCCACCCTATAGTGGATGGGAAGATGCGCAACTTCGCGTCGGCTATGAACAGGGCGTTCCGGTCGCCCAGATTTCGAGCCTCATCGGGCGGCCGCTAAGCGGTGTCATCGCGCGCGCATCGGTGCTGGGCCTGCGTCATGCCTGCCAGCCCGACGACTGGAGCGACGCGGAAATGACCCGTGCGCTCAACCTCGCCGCCACGGGCGCGCGCTATATGGCCATTGCCCGGATGCTGGCCCACGAAGGCTTTCCCGAGCGCAACAGCCGCAGCCTGGGGCAGCGCCTGCGGATGCTCGGCTATGGACGGGGCTGGGGACGTGCGTGGATCGCGGAAGAGGATGATCTGCTCCGCCATGCCTATGCGACCGGCGCCAGTCTCACGCCGCTACGGGAAAGGCTGGGCCGTTCGTCCCATTCCATCCGATGGCGCGCCGAAGCCCTGAAGCTGCGCGGCACCCATGTCCGCCGCGACGGATTTCGGCAGGGGTCGGTTTGGACCGCTGAGGATGAAGCGCGTCTGCGCGCCGATTATGGCAAAATCCCGACGCGCCAGATCGCCAAGGCATTGGGACGCGGGCTTCGCGCCGTGCTCTACCGCGCCAACCATCTGGGCCTCGTCCACGGGTTCATGCGCCCATTCAGCAGCGATGAAGACGGGGCTATCCGCAGCGCCTGGACCCATGGCGTTTCGATGGTCGATGTAGCACAGGCACTTGGCCGCGATCCGGCGGTGATCGGCAAGCATGCGGCGCGTATCGGCTACCGGTTCAATGATCCAGCGAGGCCAAGCCGGGGACCGCGAACACGCCGGGCGAGCCGCGCGCCTGTGACACTGGAAAGTCTCCTCGCTCTCGATCCACCCGATCTGCCGATTGCGGCCTGATCGATTTCCATTCCCGGTTAGCTCCTTTCGGAGGTTCCCATGGCTCTGCCAGTCCCGTCCGCCTGCCTCTCACCGCTCAGAAGCCAGTTATCCTCCTTCGATCGCGCCTATCGCATTGCGCTGAACCTGCGGCGAGCCACCGGCGTTCCTCATTATGTCGTGCACGGCATCGCGCCTTTCCAGGCCTATCGCGTCACGACCCGTCCGCCGCCATGGCCCGACCGTTGGCTGGCGATGGTCGCATGAGCGCGGGCAATCGTGCGCCCGTCGTCGCGGCATGGGGGGCGGGCACCAATTCGACCGCGATGATCATCGAACTCGTCGGCGCGGCGAAATCCCTGAGATGACGTTGCTGGCCGCGATGCCCGAGCAGCCGCACACGCGCAGGCTCATCCCTGTCTTCCGGCAATGGATGGACGATCATGGCGTTCCCAACGAGATCGTTGAATATCAGGCCCGGTTCTTCAAGCATTGGCCGCCCTATACCTCGTTGCTCGATGCCTGTCTCACGAATGGCACATTGCCATCGATAGCCTTTGGGCGGCATAGCTGCTCGGCCCGTCATAAAATCTCCCCGCAGGAGAAATGGGTTAAGGCTTGGCCGCCAGCTCGGCATGCCTGGGCAAGCGGGCGTAAGGTGATGCGCCTGATTGGGTACGATTGTTCCGCTCGCGACAATCAGCGTTACTCGCATCGCATGGGGCATGTCGATCCGCTCTTCGAGTACAGATACCCGCTGAGAGAATGGGGTTTTACACGGGAAGATTGTGAGCGCCTTATCGCGGATGAAGGTCTGCCTCCTTTTCATAAGAGTTCGTGCTTCTTTTGTTCCGGAATGCAGATTTCAGAGGTCCGAGCGCTACCGCGTGACGAATTGCGCCTTATCGTTCTGCTCGAAGCACGCGCCGCGCCGAGGCTTCGAACCGTTGAAGGACTGTGGCGCAAATCGACGAAGAAACGTCCCGGTCAATGACCGCGTTCATCCGTGCCGAAGGCTTGCTCGATCCCGACGAGATCGACGAGATCATCGCGAGCGCACCGCTCGACCTTCTCGAATTCCAGCGTGCCGCCGCGGTCGTTCCGATCGAGCAACGAGCCCATATCAGCACATGGATCGAGCGTTTCAATACCGGACGGGCCTGCGTTTCCCCGCCCGTCAATGATCTGGATGACCTCTCCCGGGCAGCCTGATTTCAGGGCGTTGTTAACCATTGGATATCCCTGATACCGGAAGCCATACGGCCATTTGGGACGATGGCCGACAAGACCAGCATAGTCCGCCCAAAGGCATGCTCCGCCACCTCGCAGCCAATCCGGTCCAGTGCCTCTTGCCGTTGGTCCCACAAATTATCCCCCATGAGACAGAAGTCTACGGCGATCCCGCCGCGCGGCCCGCCGCCATATCCCGATCGCTCCCGATACCGGAAACGCACCGGCTGGTACCGTTCCAGCATGGGTCCGCCGGTTCCGCCTGCAGGGACCGCCTGATTATGCCGCCAGCTCCGCTACCGCTACGTCCGCTGGCGTAACGCCAGCGCGGCTACCGCCGCGCCTCCAGCCTCACTCCCCAGCTCCTCTTCGGCCCCGCACCTCCGCTCCGGCCGCGCGCCATGTCGCGGTGGTCGCGCAGAGTTGCGGGCGGGCCGTGGCGTTGCGCGTGGGGCAGGCGGGGCGGGCGCGGGAGGCAGCGGAGCGCTGGTCCACGGGCGGACGGCGCGCGGGGAGAGGGCGGGGCAGAGAGGAGAGAAGGACCGGGGAGGGTGTCGCCGGAGAATGGTTTTCGAGCGACATTCGAAAGGTCAAGACGATGAACATCGGTGAAATCTTCAATGTGAACAACCGCCTGACGGGCTCGATCGCCACCCGCACGATCGACCTGCCCCGCATCGGGCTGCGCAAGGTGATGAGCGAGAACGAGAAGGCTCCGGTCTACGAGATCCTCGCCCTGAACGTCGCACGCCGCTGGGTCCAGATCGGCGCGCTGTGGGAAGCCGTCTCGAAGCGCACCGGCGAAGTGTTCCTCGCCGGGAACATCGACGATCCCAGCCTGCCCGAACCGATGCCGATCGCGCTCTTCCCGGCCGATCACGGGGGCTACATGGTCGCGTGGCGGCGCGACACCATGCGTTCCGACTTCGGCGGTGGCATGGGCGTCAGCCGCACGAACTATGACGATCGCGGACCGCGCGATCAGGATGGCTTCGGCGGCAGCACTGCCGGTGCCAATGGCGAACTGACCGGCGCGGGTGCGCCGTTCGGCGAGGAGGATCCGTTCTGATCGCCGGTTGATCGGAACAGGTTCCGGGCCGGGGAGGCGTCAGGCTTCCCCGGCCCTTTTCTTTTCTCTTGTCTGAGGAGGCAGCCCATGCCGCTCCCTTCGTTGCACGACCTCGCCCCCTTCGCCGATCTCTCCGCGCTCTGCGCAGCGATCATGGCCAGTCCCGCCATCCGGGATATGCTTTCGCCGCCGTTTCCTGCGGCCCATGTTCCGGAAATCCCGGCCGGGATCACCTGCGGCGAGATCATCGCTGCCATTTACGACCTGCTCGAGGGCACGCCCTTTGCCCCGTATGCCGCCGAAATCGTCGGAGCCGTCCTGACGCGCTCGATCGCCTTCGCCAGCATCCGGGCGAACCTGCACTGATCCGACAACATGGGGGCGGGACGCCAAGGCGTCCGCGCCCCTTTTTCTTTTCATATCCACGGAGAACTTCCATGACCCGAGAACATTCGCGCAGCATCGGCCGCTTCGCAGACCTTCCGGCGCTGTTCGCCGAGATAACGGCGACGCCGGAATTCAAGCGCGCCTTTGGCGATCCTATCCCGCTTTCGATCATCAGCCCGGGAGACGAACCGGGCGAACATGACATGCCCGAGCCGCTCCACGCGCAAGCCGATTGTGCCGGCATTATCGCGACGATCTTCGATCTGCTGACCGATACCCGGCTCGATGCGCTTGCGCCCGAGATTACATGGGGCATGGTCAACAGCTTCCACTTCGTCGCCGGCAAGCTCGAGCGACAGGAGGATGCGCTGGCCGACGAGTTGCGCGACATGATGCGCCGTACCGATCCTTCCGAGGTGTTCAACACCGAACTGGAGGAGAAGCAGCTGCTGTGCCAGTCGCTGAGCGAACAGCGCGAGGCGGTCGAGTGCATGCGCGACTATGCCGCCGACACTTTTCGAGTGCTTTCGGGCCGCCCATGGTCGCCCGCTCGCGGCTCGCGCGTATCGAAGGTCGCGACCGCCACGCAGGTATCGATACAGGATTTCCTGCGCGCCCGCGAACTGGTCGAACGCGAGCGCTACCGCCCGCGTGGTCCGATCGTTGTCGCCTCTGGCCATGCCGAATGGCATGACTGGCAGCAGCTCTGGGACCGGCTCGATACCATCCTCGAGCGCATTCCGCACATGACGCTGGTGACGACCGCGCAGCGCAAGGGCTTCGATGCGATCGTGGCCTCATGGGCGGGCAACCGCGAGGTCCAGCTCGTGACCTATTCGCTGACGGGCTCGGGACGCGGTGCGCCCTTCGCGCGCAACCGCAAGCTGGTGGATCTCAAACCCGTCGAAGCCTTGCTGGGGGAGGGATCGGGCATTCAGGCGAACCTCTATCAGGCACTGCGCAAGGCAGGTGTCCCTATCCATGCCTTCCGCAAGGCGGATCAGGCTCCGGCCGAGAAGATCGCTCCGCCAGTGCGGGGCCGGCTCCGTCGGGCGGCATAAGAGCCGCGAGGTTCATTCATCCTGTCGGGGACGGCGCTTCGCGCTGTCCCCATTTTCATGGGGACGTGTCATGGCGATACCCGATCACCACCAAGCCAATTTTCAAACATTGCTGCATGCAGCCTTGAGCGGCGATCTCGCCCTGCTGGAATGCGCCGATGCGGCTTCGGGTGAACCGCGCTTTGTCGTGTGCGCCGTCGGCCGGAGCGGGGAGGCGTATCTGTTCACGCCGTCTGGGCACTTGCATGAGGGCGATCCCTTCGCCGCCTATGTCCCGCCGGCAGCCCGAGCAGGGCGCGTGCCCTCCATCGGGCAGAAGGGAGATGCGGGCATCACGAGCAAGCTCGCAATACCCTTCCATTCCCATCATCGTCATGGAAGCGTCGGTGGCGTCAAGGACGGCGGAGCCCCACCATTTTGCTGTGCAAAATCGTTGCCCCCACCGCCGCTTCGCGGCCGCGTGCCGCGGTCCGTGACCCCGGCCCTCACCGTCCATGGATTTGAGGGAGGCGCCTGGAGGCACCCATTTGCGAATCAGGGGCATCGAGCCCCAGATTCGCAAAGCCTCTTCTCTCTCTCAAGAATTCCAATGGTGGCACGGGACCGCGTCGGCCTCAAGGACGACGGGGCCCCACCATTTTTCCGGGCGGGTCGGGCGTTGCGCCTGGCCTGCTATGATGGTCGCCGCCCAAAAAAATCGTGACCCCCATCGCCGGCTACGCCGGTCGCTCCGCGATCCTTGACCCCGCCGCTCGGAGCCCGTGCCGAGGGGGGAACCTCTTTCGTTTTAACAGGAGGTTCCAATGACGACTATCAACCGCTCCGTCCGCCCGTTCTGCGACATCGCCGAATTCATCGCACAGGAAACAGCGGCCACCGCCGACGACTTCCACGCCGCCTTCGCCTCCAATCTTGAGGGCATCCGCATCGGGCGCGATGAGGAGGAGATGGCGACCGACATGCCCGATCCGAGGGAAGCGCAACTCGCCGTCGAACTCATTGTCACGACACTCTTCGACGTGCTGCGGGACAGCCGGTTGCAGCCCGCCGCCGAGCGCCTCGCATGGGGCATCGTCAACAGTTTCCATCATGTCGCCCAGCAATGGGAGGGTCAGGCCGACAAGGCGACCCGCGATGTTCAGGACCTGCTGCGGTGCGCCGACGGCAGCGAGATCCACGGCGTCGAACTCGAGCAGGCACGCGACACTCTGGAATTTCTCGACGAAGCCACCGACGCCCTGCGGTGCATGCGCGATCATGCCGCCGACGTCTTCCACACCGAAACCGGCCGGCCGTGGTCCGCGCCGAAGGGGTCGCTGGTGTCGAGCAAGCGCACCGCCTCCGTCATAGCGGCCACCGATTTCCTTGCCGCCCGCCGCCAGCGCCGGACCGATGCACACAACCCGCAAGGGCCCATCGTGATCTTCTCAGGGGGAGCGGACACGTGGTTCGATGACCGCCTTATCTGGGCGAAACTCGACGAAGCGAAAGCGAGAAACCCGATGATGCTGCTGGCGACCACCGCACAGGATAAGGGGTGCGACGCCATGGCCGCAGCGTGGGCAGCCTCCCGCAAGGTGAAGCTCGTCACTTTCCGCCTCAGTGCAAAGCTGGGCAAGCGGGCTGGGTTCGTGCGCAACGAGCAGATGGTCGGGCTGCGGCCCGTCGAGGCGCTGGTCTGCGAAGGGTCGGGACTGCAATCCCACCTCGCGCGTCTCGTGAAGGAGAAGCGTATCCCGGCGCGGTTCGTCAGGCTCAGCGATCAGGGATGGGAGGCGCAGTGAGCGTCCCCAAGAGGATCGGTCCGGTTCACCGGGCCGGTCCTCCTTTCTTTTTCGAGCGTAGCACTCGCCCCCGCTCAGGGACCCGCAGGCGGGTCCGTCGCGAGGCCGATGCGGAACCGCCAGGGCGGTCCCGGCCTCCTGCGCGCGGCTTCGCCGTGCTCGTCGCAGGGACACCCTTCGGGTGCGGTTTTGGCGGCGTCGGTTGAGGCGGCAAGGTCCGGTTCCGCCGCATAGAGGAGAGGAGGGCAGGGACGATTGGTTCATTCGAGGAGATTACAGCCATGTCCGACCATATCCTTCCATCATCCACCAACCCGGCGGTCTTCATTTCAGGATCGCTGTCCATTACCGCGCTTCCCGAACCTGTAATCGAGCGTATCGGCGGTATCATTGAGCGCGCGCTTCCTGTCCTGATCGGGGATGCGCGCGGTGCGGACCGTGCCGTCCAGCGCTTCCTTTCCGATCGCAATATCGATGCCGTCATGGTCTATTGTTCGGGCGATGGACCGCGCAATAACCTCGGAAAATGGCCCACCCGAAACATCCCGTGTTCCGGAGCGAAGGGCACCGCCGCCTTTCACACGCCCAAGGACAAGGCAATGGCGCAAGATGCGTCCTGCGGGTTCGTGATTTGGGACGGTCGCAGCCGGGGAAGCCTCGCCAATATCCACCGATTGGCAGCGCGCCGGTGCTTCATTCTCATCTGGTTTGGACCCGAAGAGCGGTTCGTCACGCTCCGATCGGATTCCGACAGGGACAGCTTTCTCGAGGCGCATCCCTGCCGGAACCTCTGATTGCCTGCGGCGCGATCAGGTCGCTGCCGGCAATCCCTTGAGCGCCGACAGCGCAACACTGCCACCTACCCGGATCGCCTGTGTCAGAAGCTCTCGGAAGTCCCTTTCCGTCAGCTTCTCCACCGGCACCTCCGCTATCATCGCGGCATATTTGCCGCGCAGGGAACGGCGCGCGCTTTCCAGTTCATCGTTCATCTTGCGCTGACGCGTTTCCAGATCGGCGAGCCGATCCCTTTCCGTCATCTTCGGCATTTCCATCGTCCTTCCCCGATGGCCTGCCCGTCACCTGTAACTGTGCCACATCGACGGACCAGCGCAAGCGGGAATTGCCGCTTCCTACGGAACCGGCGGGGCGTCGCGCCTGGCCGCTCCTGTCGATCCTTCACTGACCCATCCCATCCATCGGCCTGCGGTGCCTGTCGCCTGCGGCCCCCTTTCAAGGAGGCTTCCATGCTTGCCATCGGACCTGATTTCGATCGTTTCGTCGAAACCCATGAACCCCATTATTTCCATGCGCAGGCGAGGGGTTTCGCGCTCATTCGCAAGATCGAACGACACCTCAAAAGCGCCAATTCCTACGCTGGCCGATATTATGGCTACACCGATCACGAAACCGGCGATGTCGTGATCACCGGCGAATGTGACGAGGAATATGAAGCCGAATGGAGCAAGGCTTGCGACCTCGCCCGCATGGCCGCTCGCTCCAATGCGTATTGGATTATTCGGGCGCAGAGCCGGGACGACGAGGCGGCCATGCTCATCCATGAAGCGTACGCACAAGCCGCCCGGCAGGGCTGACCACATTCCCGGGATCGGGCCTGACGCCCGGTCCCCTTTTTTTTATTTGGGGAGACCCCACCCATTATCGACATCCCTCAGACCATCAAGCCGATTTCCTCGGTAAATCTGCAGCAAGAGTGCCCCGCGCCTTCCGGTGCGAGGCTGCGCAGCGCGAGCGCGCTGCGTAAGGCGGGACGCACGGCGCAAGGCCGTTTTGTAATGGACCCTACGCACGGGTGCTGCGAGCAGATTTTGCTTTAAGATCAGATGGGTGATGCGTACAACCAGTCGTACGCGATACCTGTCAATCGTAGTACACAGAACACCAAGCAGCACTTCTCACTTCTAATGCGTTGAGATCGAATATATTATCATGTGGTACGCGCCACACTGCGCAATCTGTAAGTGATGCGCACTCTTCTGGATACTGGCGGGTCGAACCGCCCCATGGTTCATTCTTTTGCAAAGAGGACAGCCTGTCATGGCGGAGTTGAACGAAGAGTATTTCGCGAATCTTCGCCACGCAGTCGTGAAAGGGATTTGCGAAGTATCTGCAACTCGCTAGGAAACTCATCGGCAGGGAGGGGCGATACTCTTTACATCGGGACAGCGAAGGTCTGTCAGATGCTCACCCTCCTCCTGGCGGAATTCCTCGAGGGCATTCCGGGTCTCGACACGCGTGGCGATGTGCGGCGCATCTCGGACACCGTCGCCAAGAAAATCAGGGTAGGAATCGCCGAAATTCGGCGACATCGAGAGGATACGGGCGGAACGGCTCTGCCTTCGGTCATCATCAGGAGCAACTGATCAAAACTGTCCTTTCCCATCATCTATTTCCGCGCATAGACTGCCAGTTCGCCATTCGTCAGATAATCGATAGCGCTGCATTGCGTGCGTCAACGTCATGGAAAAATGACATGGTGGATAAGAATTTCCCTCCCGACCGGCCATGCTATTGTCGATGGGGTACTGGCCTCGTTTGGACCGAGATGACAAACGGGAAGCCAGGCTAGAGCTTGGCCTGTAGCCCGTTTTCCGGTGCGCTCGATCCTGCGCCGGAAGGTTTCTGCGATGCCGGCGTGGACATCGCGAACATCATGCGGCGCGTCGGAGATGCGGGACGGATCGCCGCCGATCTCACTCCCATGTTCCGCAAGCCATTGCAGCACGGCCCAACAATCGTCGAGGCTGGCAGGATATGGGGCTTCCGGCGCACAACGATATTCTACGGAGACGAAAAGGCTTCGGGCCTCTTCGGCCAGGAAGCGGCACAACCCGTCAGTCGTATCGACGTCGCCGATGCAGAAACCGCCGCCGTGAATGAACAGCGTCAGCGGAAGCGGGCCGTCACCCTGGGGCATATAGATACGAACGCTAACCGAACCCGCTGGACCGGGAATGGTGCGGTCTTCGATGCCTCGCAGCCCGTCCGACCCGATCTCCGGCTTGGGGATGCTGAAGAGCGCGCGCAGCTCGGCTGCCGTCACGGTGTCATAGTCGATCACGGGCGCGCTCGCATTGTAGCCGGCGAGGAATGCGGCGGTCTGAGGATGGAGGGCCATATCAATGCCCTCCCACCGCGACGACATTGAGACCCATCGCCTTGGCATACTGCACGGCAAGATGGCCGAGACCTCCGATGCCGGAGATCACCACCCAGTCGCTTGGCTTGGTGTCGGTTACCTTGAGGCCCTTGTAGACGGTGACGCCAGCACACAGGATCGGCGCAATGTCGACGAACGAAACGTTGTCGAGCAGATGCCCCACATAATTGGGATCGTCGAGAACATATTCGGCAGAGCTGCCGGAATAAGGAAATTATTTTAAACGGTCCCATTTGTGCGCGGTTTTGGCGCATCGCATCAAGATGATGCGGGGCGGCTACCGCGCGCTGTTGCATTGTCCGGCGGATCGCTTCCGATCACCTCGATTCTGTTTCGTCCCTTTTCCTTCGCTTCATAGAGCGCCTTGTCCGCTTCTCGCAGAAGCAATTCATAGACTGCGTTTGGTTCACGATCTCGCTGCACGGTATCGGTACAGGCTATCCCGACACTGACACTCAATCGCCCTAGTGGGCTTGCGCCGTGCTCTATGGCAAGATCACGAACTGCGTTCGTCATTGCGGCGAGAACATGTTTCGCGCCCGCAAGAGGCGTATTAGGCAAAACAATTACAAACTCCTCTCCCCCGTAACGCGCAGCCCAGTCGCCCGGCCGACGGATTGATGACTTTATCGCGGCACCTACCGCCTGCAAGGCAGCGTCGCCGATAATGTGGCCATAACGATCATTGTAAGGTTTGAACCAATCCACATCTATCATCGCCAGAGACAGGGACTGTACGCCCCGACGGCATCTACGAGTTTCAAGTTCCAGCGCCTTTCGCAGTCCGTAGCGGTTGAGAAGGCCAGTCAGGGGATCGGTTTCGGCCTGAGCTTGGATTTTCTCGTACGCCATCGCGAGCTTCTCGTTTGACGACGCCAGTTCCGCCTCGAGGTTCTTCTGCTCCGTGATATCGACAAGCGCTACGGAAAGCAGTTTCGTAGAGCCTCGGGGGCCCCAGGGGAGCATATTCAACGATGCAAGCCAGGTTCTTCCACCCAAAGAAACCTCGTGATCGGGAATGGTCTCACCCCTGTCCAAAAGGAGATAATTTTTCTGGGCCAGGTCAATCCACTCGGGCGGCGCAAATTCTTTCATCTCCCTGCCTTTGAGAGTGTTCAGAGGCGCGCCGATGGTAGCCGCAAATTTCTCATTTGCGATTACAAACCGTAGGTTTTTGTCCAATAGGCAGGTAGCCACCGGAATGGACAAAAATACTTTTCGCATTTCATTAAGTCGTAGGCCTGTGAACATAATAATCATGTCACCAAAATGTATTGATATTCCGTAGAGAAATTCAACGATAAACCTAGTATAGCTATCGTCTCAAATATTGAAGCAGGCCCGTGTATATTTGGCGTAATCCTGCTCCGAGAATCCGTCTTTAGCCCTTGTGTGAAAGCCATTGCGCACGTCCGAAATGGCTTCCCCGTATTGCAGGCTGCATACCTCGTCCGTGGCCGGATCGCAATGTCGCCCGATCTGCGACCTCCTTCCAGCTGGCATCCTCGGCCTTGGCATTGAGAAGCCGCAGATAGGCCACGAACTGCTGTTCTTCATAATGCACCGATGCCGTTGCATTAAGCTGAGTCATAACTACATATTGAGCCAACGCAGGTTCAAGGTTTCGGAATGGCAAGGTCAGGGCGCCCGACAAAAGAGCAATCGGAAGAACTTTCCCGGCGGATCATCGGGGTCGCCACCAGTATGTTCCTGGACAAGGGATATGCAGCTACCACCATAGAGGAACTTGCCTGCGAATTGCGTGCATCCAAGCGCAGTATATACAATAGATTCGCCGACAAGGCATCGTTGTTCAAAGCGGTGACAGTCAGCTACGCGGCGCAATCTTTGCAGACCATAGATCACTGTATTACGCACGGCTCTCCTCCAGAAGAGCAGATACACCAAGCATGTCTCAATGTGCTCGGCTTGTTCCTGACCCCTGACGTCGTCGCAATAGAGCGTGTTGTTGTCCATGAGGCGGGCCAGTTTCCAGAAATCGTGCCCATACTCGAAAGCGCAAGGTTGAGCGCGATGCATCGTCTCCAGCCCGCCATCGCTGCCTTGGGGCGCTGGTCTGTCGATGAGGCGCACACACGGGACGCAGCACAAATATTGTGGGATCTCACGATCGCGGCCCAAGTTCGAGGCGCAGCTCTGGGGCTGTGGCGGCCTGAAGTGACGGAACAAACGCGAACGGAGATGCGAAAACGAATCAACCTGTTCCTGCACGGTTATGCGGCTCTCATTCAATCCCAAGAGGCGAATGCTCCCGTCGAAACGGAAGGGGAGCGGCTGCAATGACGGTAAGTCCATCGCCTGCTGCGACCGATCTACATGAGCTCGAGCGGCCCACGACATCCGGCATTGTGCGCGGCGTAGTCGACGATTGTGTGCGGACATGGCGAGGCATTCCCTATGCCGCCCCGCCCGTCGGTGCATTGCGCTTTCGCGCGCCTCAACCGTCTCAATCCTGGGAAGCTATCCGCGACGCCAGCGCGTTCGGTCCGATACCGGTGCAGAAACGTGGTTTTGAAGCGATCGGCGGTGCTGGAGCGTCCACTCCGATATCCGAGGACTGCCTGACGGTCAATGTTTCCGCACCGCTTGGCGGCGGTCAGTCACCAAAGCCCGTGGTGGTGTGGATATACGGAGGCGGATTTTCGCTCGGCGGAAGCCGGTCACCGCTATATCGCGGCAATCACCTCGTGCAAAACGGTGATGTCGTCTTCGTCAGTTTCAACTACCGCGTAGGCCTTTTCGGCTTTTCGGACTTCAGTTGCTGGTCGACGCAGGAAGGCCCGGTCGATAGCAATCTCGGCCTGCGAGATCAGGTCGCCGCGCTGGAATGGGTGCGCGACAACATCGCGGCTTTCGGTGGCGATCCGCAAAACGTCACGATCGTCGGGCAATCAGCCGGTGCTGCTTCTGTTGCCTTCCTGTTGTGCGTTCCCGCAGCAAAGGGCCTTTTCCACCGCGCGTTCGCCATGAGCACGGCGGGGTTCAGCGTCTACGGGCGCGACGCCCATGCCGCCTTTGCACGCGAAATCCTTGGCATGCTTGGAATCGACCCGACCGCAGATATCGTGGGTGATGCGCTGAGATCTGTTGATGTCGACAGGCTGAACGAGGTCGCCGGGCGCTTCTTCTACGATATCGCTCCCGACAAATATCCGGGCTTCCTGCCGACATCGCCGGTCATCGATGGCGATTTCCTGCCGCAGCATCCGGTCGATGCTTTCAACGATGGCTTGGCACATCGCGTGCCGCTGGTGATCGGAACGATGTCGCGCGAGGGGGCCATTCTGGACAAGGCCCTCCCGGTGATCTGCTCCCGAGTCAACCGGCTGGAGGCCATGTTCGCGGCAGCCGATGCCGCGCTGCGCAGTCGCATCGTTTCTGCCTATCCGGGCTACCCGTCGAAAGGGACGGCCATCGACGTAGGCGGCGATCTGAACTTCTGGGTTCCGACGCTGCGCATCGCGGAAGGACATTCGCGCTTCGCGAACTGCTGGGTTTACCGCTTTGACTACGCCACGCCGCTCACACGACTTGCGTTTAAGGAAGCGACGCACGGCCTCGACCTGCCGATGCTGTTCGGCACGACCGGCGAGGGTGAACTCGGACGTCTCGATCTTTTCCGACGGAAACAGTCCAGAGTGGTCAGCCAGCGTTTTCAGAAGGCCTTCCTCGATTTCACCCACAGCGGAACACCGGAGTGGAACCGTTACGATGCCGAGCGTCGCAAGACCTGGATATTCGATACCCAGGATCGCGAAGAAGGCGATCCGCGCCATCAACGGCGAGTGGCCTGGGGCGGCTACCGGGGCCCCTCGTCGCCATAAAAACTCAAGGTGAGGGATGTCGATCGCTTCCACGTCATCGACGTATCGATCATGCGCACCATGACGAGTGGCAACGCCAACGTTGCGAAACAGGCGCTGGCCTTGCATTCCTCGAAGACGCTGGTCCCAACCTATTTTAGGAATGAGCGCTTCTCATCTGATCTTCTCGCCCAGGGGGGGCGCCTACCAGTGTGGTGGGACCATGAAAGAGGTTCGGAGAGCAGAATGTTGGAGGCAAGCAATTCCGATCTGAAAAAAGTAACCCGCGACCGCGGGTTTCTCTGGGCCACGGGAGAGGGGGAAACGGGTTGAAATTTGCCAGAAGCGAAAAATGCTGCCAGACTACCCCTCTACAACTCCAGGCGCGAGCCTGGACCTCATACTCTCCTTCCGATCGAATTTGCGACCGTCGGCGATAAATGTGCCGTCGCCGACGGCGTGCAACATGCGCTTTTCCTTGCGCGCATCATCATACCAGACAGCAAGTCCGTCCAGCACGATGATGCTGTGGCGTTCTATGATTTCCGTGACGCAGCATTCGATATTCGCCAGACATTCCCTGATGAGTGGAGCCCCGACATGCTTTCCGGGGAGCGCCGTGAGATCGAATTTCCGGAACTTGTCTGTGTCCTGCCCCGAGCAGGTTCCGATGCCGACGATCGTGTCGACCATGTCGACGGTTGGTATCGAGATCACACATTCCTTCGTAGTTTTGAGAGCTGCATAGGAATGGTTCCACCCGCCGGTCGTGATCGCGAACCGCGGCGAGAAATCCATGACCATCGTCCAGGTGATGGTCATGATATTATTCTCTTTACCGTTATTGGTCGTCACTAATACAACCGGTCCCGGTTCGATCAGGGTAAATGCTCTATCCAAAGCGAACGAATGCATATCATGATCCTTGTCATGGTGTGACGGAACTACGACCAGCTATTGCGTACCACTTATTTGCGGCTTTCCCACCTGTCGGATGGTGATGCGCGCGCAAGATCGGGCGGCAACGCGTGTAGCCCCAATCGTTCGAACCGCGAAGCGTCTGGTAAGCACCCGCTGCGCATGGGCTGGCGGCACGCCATGTCCGTCAGCATTCACCGACGGACATGATCTGTGAGTTGCCGACGCGGCGATGTCTGGTGGTGCAGACCCACGATTAAGTCTCACGCCGTTCCATCGCCAGCCCGACAAAGGGCCGATGTTTTGACAGAGTGCAGGTTAGACGAGAGGTCGCCTAACGAATGGTCCCTTCATGCCAGGGCCTTGAGGGCATCAGCGACGCTGACGGACAGTGGAGTGGTCGAGCGGCCGATCAGCTTTGAAAGCTGCTTGCCGTCGTCAAACAGCGCGCCCTCAGAGGCGCTGACATCCCAGCCAGCGATCGAGGCCGCCAGCGCTTTCGGCAAGCCGACCTCGATAAGTGCTTTCGTATATTCGGCTTCCGTCAGGTTCTTGTAGGGAATGTCTTTCCCGCTTTGCTTCGAGATTTCGGCGGCAAGGTCGGTGAGCGTCCAGGCGGTGTCGCCCGCCAGCTCGTAGGTCTTCCCCTCATGCCCCTCGCTGGTCAGAACCGCGACAGCGGCTTCGGCATAGTCGAGACGCGAAGCGGAGGAAATCTTGCCGTCGCCGGCGCTGCCGATGAAAGCGCCTCCCGCCAGCGCGCCGCCAATCGAGCCGGTGTAGTTCTCCGTGTACCAGCTATTACGCAGAATCGTATAGGTGATGCCGGCCCCCTTTAAAGCCGCTTCTGTCTGCCGATGCTCTTCGGCGAGGCTGAGCGGTGACGTGTCGGCATGGAGAAGGCTGGTATAGACGATCCGGCTAACCCCGGCCGTTCTGGCGGCATCAATGATGTTTCCGTGTTGCACCGCGCGCTGGCCGACCTCGCTGGAGGAGATGAGCAGTAGCGTCTTGACTCCCGCCAGGGCTGCTTCCAGTGTTTGCGGTATAGCGTAGTCGGCAGCGCGCACAGCGACGCCGAGATCGGCGGCCTTATCGGGTGAGCGGGCCAGCGCGACGATATCCGTCGCCGGGACTTTTGCCTTCAGCTTGTCGATCACGAGGCGGCCGAGCTGACCGGTTGATCCACTTACGGCGATGATCATTTTTTGAGAACTCCTTGTCGTGTCTGGCTGTCAATTGGATGTATGATGCTGCTGCCGATTAATAAGTACGCACATGAAGGTAAGTTTGATGAAATCTAACGCGCCCCCACGCGAAACCGGAGACGTTGCTGTCGCAAGTCTCTCGGAGAAGATCGAGCGCGGCAATCTGATGGTGGATGGCTGTCCTTCGCGCGAAGTGCTCAAGCACGTGACGAGCCGATGGGGCGTTCTGGTCCTGATCGCCCTGATGCCGGGCACACATCGCTTTAGCGATCTGCGCCGCAAGGTAACCGGCGTGAGCGAACGGATGCTGGCGCAGACGCTGCAATGGCTGGAGAAAGACGGCCTGGTGGATCGCAAGGCCTACAAGATCGTCCCGCCGCATGTGGAGTATACGCTTACCCCGCTAGGGCAGGAGGCTGCCGCCCGGGTTCGCGATCTGGCGGACTGGATCGAAATCTCATTTCCGCAGATCTCGCAGCGCTGGAATGGAACGTAGCGGGAAGGTTGATCGATGCCTCAGGATGGCAGCACCTCAGGCAGAAAGAAGGCGAGGCATGACATCGAACGACCACAATGCGCAGCACAATCACCAGTACCGACATGGCGCTCATCCTAAACCGGAGGGTGCAACAAGGGTCATCGATCCCGTCTGCGGAATGGAGATCGATCGTTAACGGCGGCGCATCGGGTGGAGTTCGACGGTCGGACCTTCTGGTTCTGCTCTGTCAATTGCAAGGACCGCTTCGAGGCGGTGCCCGCCAGCTATGCCGCCTCAGCAGCTGAAAACCCTGTCGCCACGCAAGGCGGGCATGCCTCCGCCGATGCTCACTCCTCCAGCCATTCTGCGCATGATCACACACAGCATGGCAAAGCGACGGAGCCGGTTCCGGAAGGCACGATCTGGACCTGCCCGATGCACCCGGAAATTCGGCGGGACGGCCCGGGAAGCTGCCCGATCTGTGGCATGGCGCTGGAGCCGCTGGTCGCGACGGCCGAGATTGGACCTAGCCCCGAACTGAAAGATATGACGCGCCGCTTCCGGATTGGCCTCGTGCTGGCGATGCCGGTCTTTCTGCTAGAGATGGGTTCGCATCTCATCCCTGCGCTGCATCATCTCGTTCCGCCCTATATCTCGACATGGGTGCAGTTGATCCTGGCAACAGCGGTCGTGCTCTGGGCCGGCTGGCCGTTTTTCCAGCGCGGCTGGACGTCACTGGTCAACCGCAGCCTGAACATGTTCACGCTTGTCGCCATGGGCACAGGTGTGGCTTGGGCGTATAGCATGGTCGCAGCACTGGCCCCCTCTCTCTTTCCATCGGCTTTCCGCGACGCCGACGGAACGGTGGCGGTGTATTTCGAGGCGGCGGCCGTCATTACCGTTCTGGTCCTTCTTGGACAGGTGCTCGAATCGCGCGCCCGGGAGCAGACCTCAGGGGCGATCCGCGCGCTGCTTGACCTCGCACCTAAAATAGCGCGCCGCATTAGTGCCGTTGGAAGCGAGCAGGACGTGCCGGTGGAGGAGGTTGCGCTTGATGACAGGTTGCGTGTGCGGCCGGGTGAAACCGTGCCCGTCGATGGCCTGGTGGAAGACGGCGTTGCTCGCTCGACGAATCCATGGCGACGGGCGAATCCATGCCGGTGACGCGCGCCGTTGGCGACAGGGTTGTCGGCGGTACGCTCAACCAGACCGGGGCGCTGGTCATCCGGGCCGAAAAGGTCGGCCGCGATACGATGCTGTCGCGCATCGTCCAGATGGTCGCCGACGCCCAGCGATCGCGCGCGCCGATCCAGCGCATGGCGGATCAGGTCTCCGGCTGGTTCGTACCCGTCGTCATGGTCATTGCCCTCATCGCATTTGCTGCCTGGGGGATCTGGGGACCGGAGCCGCGGCTCGTGCACGGATTGATCGCCGCCGTTTCCGTGCTGATTATTGGATGCCCCTGCGCGCTCGGTCTCGCGACGCCCATGTCGATCATGGTTGGCGTCGGCAAAGGGGCAGGGGCGGGCGTGCTGATCAAGAATGCCGAGGCGCTGGAGCGTATGGAGAAGATCGATACCCTTGTGGTCGACAAGACCGGCACGCTTACCGAGGGAAAACCGGCTGTGACGAAAATCGTCGCCGCGCAGAGCCTCCACCAAGACGAGATCCTTCGTCTCGCCGCCAGTGTCGAGAAGGCATCCGAGCATCCACTCGCACGCGCCATCGTTGCTGCGGCCGAGGCGAAGGGGCTCTCGGTCCCCGCTGTTACCGCGTTCGACAGCCCGACCGGCAAGGGTGCAGTCGGAACAGTCGATGGTCAACGCGTGGTGCTGGGCAACGCCGCCTTTCTTGGCGAATATGGGCTTGACGCGACGCCTCTGGCGGCAGCCGCAGATGATTTGCGCCGTGATGGCGCAACCGCCATCTATGTTGAAGTGGCCCAAAGGGTTGCGGGCATTTTCGCCATCGCTGATCCGGTCAAGGCCACCACGCAGGCCGCTCTTGATGCGCTCCACGCCGAGGGCATCTGCATCGTCATGCTGACCGGTGACAACCAAACCACTGCCGACGCCGCGGCCCGGCGTCTTGGCATTGATGAGGTGAAGCCGATGTGCTGCCCGATCAAAAGGCCGCTGTCGTTCAGAAGCTGAAGGCGCAAGGCAAGGTGGTCGCAATGGCTGGCGACGGCGTCAACGACGCCCCGGCACTGCCCGTCGCCGATATTGGCATCGCCATGGGTTCGGGCACCGACGTCGCCATTGAAAGCACGGGCCTATCAGTGCGATCATGGCGGCGCTTGTCGCTGGTGCGACGAGCATGGTCGCGGTGGACGCAACCGGGAGCCGCCGCGATCTCGGATGGCAACGGCGCTATTTATATCGTGAATAGCCGCCAGGCGATCCGGCTGCGGCAACCCAGGAAATTACCGCCGCCGCCGATCTCACGCTCGAAAGCAGCGGCCCTCCTGAGATGCTTGGCCAGACTATCGACGCGCTGTTCGCCTACAGCATCTGTCCGCCGGAGATGTCGAACGACGTTCCGTTCGCCCAGCCCATGTCGTCGGAAAGGATTGCTGTGACCGCACCGCCGATATCGTCTGGCAACCCTACGCGCCCCAGAGCGATGCCTTGCGCCACAAAGGCGTTGACAGCTTTGTTGTCACGGACCGCGCCGCCCGCGAAATCCGTGGCGATCGCGCCGGGCGCGATGGCGTTTACGCGGATCCTGCGGGCGCCGAGTTCGACCGCCATAAACCGCGTCAGTACCTCCACCGCGGCCTTCATCGCCGCATAAACGCTGTAGCCTGGTAGAGTGAAGCGCACGAAGCCGGACGAGACGTTGAGGATGCGCCCATCGTCCTCAATCAACGGCAACAGTTTCTGTGTGAGAAAAATCGGGCCGCGCAGATGCGTGGCGACCAGCGCGTCGAATTGCACCTCGGTCGTGTCCACAAAATTCGCGCGGATGCCGATGCCGGCATTGTTGACGAGGAAATCGAACCGCTCGCGATCGAAGGTTTCCTTCAGCGCACCACTGACTGCCTCTGCGAAAGCGGCAAAGCCGGCGGTATCATCGACGTTAAGCGGAAGCATAGCGGCCTTGCCGCCCTTCGCCTCGATTTCCTCTTTCAGCGCCTTGGCCTCTGTCGCGCCTGTGCGATAGGTCCCGACGATGCCGACACCACGTTCGGCGAGATGGAGCGCCATGTTGCGGCCAAGTCCGCGACTGGCGCCGGTGATGAGGGCGATCTTTTCGGTCATGTCTTGCCTTTCAGGAGGTTGATTGTGGTGAGGTCCGCCATTCCCAGACGTTCCTCGACCTTCCTGAGATAGGTAATCCATCAGCCGCGAACCCACCCGATACGCTCAGCTTCTTGCCCGATTGTCTCACGCGCCTTGTTTGAAGCGATGGCAGGGGTCATAATGGCTCATGAGCAATGACTATGAGCCGCATCTGGATATCGCCTTGCGCCATGCCGCGCCGGGGCGTGCCGGGACACAGGTCCCGCACCTCGATCTGCGAGTAGGCCATGCCCGGACCGCAGGTACTCCATGCCTCTATCGGTCTATGGTCTGTTTCATTCTTCAGGGGGCGAAGCGCGTTGCGATCAACGACGAGGTGTTCAGCTATGACAGCTCGCACTATCTGGTCAGCGCCCTCGACCTGCCGTTGATGGGCGAGGTACTCGATGCCGACCGGAGCCGGCCCTATGTCGCGGTGTCTTTGGTGCTCGATCCGGCTTTGCTGGCTGAACTGGCGGCGATGATGGGGCCGGAGCGGGAGGCCGATGCCGGAGGGATAGGCATCGCGATAAATCCCATGACAGCGCAGCTTCGCGACGTGCTACTCCGGCTGCTGTCGCTGCTCGACACGCCCGACGACATTCCCGTGCTTGCGCCGATGGTCGAGCGCGAATTGCTTTACCGGCTTCTTCAAGGGCCGCAGGGTCGCCTGCTGCGCCAGATCGCGCGGCCGGACGGATCACTCGCGCGCATCCGTCGCGCTGTCGCATGGATCAGGGATCATCACGACAAGCAATTGCGCATCGAAGCGTTGTGCGAAGCGAGCGGCATGAGCCGCCCCAGCCTGCATCGGCATTTCCTCGCTATCACCGGTTTCAGCCCGCTGCAGTATCAGAAGCAGCTTCGTTTGCAGGAGGCCCGCCGCCTGTTGCTTGCCGGCGAGCGCAATGCCTCTGCCGTTGCCTTCGCGGTCGGCTACGAGAGCGCGTCCCAGTTCAGCCGCGAATATCTGCGGCAGTTCGGTGCGCCGCCCGCTCGCGATGTCCGCCAGGTACGGCGGCAGATCGAGGAAGCTGTCTTCAAGCGACCACCTTTTATATAGGGGGCAGGCGAGATTTCGACTTCCACCAGTCGGTCGTGTCACTGCTTCCGCTCATCGGTTATCGCATGGCGGAAGCGGCTAGGCGACATACCGTATCGTCGTGCGAACCGGCGCGCAAAATATCCCGGATCGGCGAAGCCGCAGGACCAGGCGATCTCTGCGATCTGCGTCATGCTACGGTGGTCTACGAGTTTCAAACGCGCAGCTTCCAGGCGCTGGGTCTCGAGTAGAGTCAGAAAGGTCGTCTTTGCATCGGCAAGTGTCTTGTCGAGATAACGGCGGGAGATACCCAGGTCATCCGCGACCTGCTTTGCTGTGAGATTCCTCTGGTCGTATCGATCCCGAATAATCGCGCGGATACGTCTTAGCAATTCCGTGTCGTGACGCCTTTGCATATGCTCATGCGGCCCCAGAGCAAGAACCAGCAAGCCCGCCATCTGGTCTGCCAGCAGGGCGCGGGGCAGCGGAGCGTTGTCAAGACCATCGGTTGCGATCGCATTCATCATGCTGACCAAGGGCAGAACCCACGAACCGCTCGCGTCAACCGCCCGACCAGCCAAAATAGACGGCTCGGGCAGCCAGTGTTGCAGCCAGAGATAGTCTATATGAGCGGTCAGGCAATAATGATCGGCCGGGA
The DNA here is from genome assembly GCF_000445105.1 of Sphingobium lactosutens DS20. Taxonomy (GTDB): domain Bacteria; phylum Pseudomonadota; class Alphaproteobacteria; order Sphingomonadales; family Sphingomonadaceae; genus Sphingobium; species Sphingobium lactosutens. The sequence goes on from NZ_ATDP01000089.1 coordinate 104,940, forward strand.
ACAGAATGTCCCACGGCTGGGCGCAATCCAGCAGGTACATGGTGCCGGCTGGAAGTTCACAACTCTTGCCGCCTTGCTGCGCGTGCGCCGCGCCGGACCGCAACAGCATGATGTGGAAATCCCTGTTTCGATCGCGTTCAATCATCGATTGGCTGCGGATGACCCGCTGGGGGCTGACCTTCATGAAATTAAGCCCGACCGGCCCCATCTCGTAATGCTGCCAGAGCATTCGATAATGGCCGGACTCGTCGTTTATCCGCGTACTGCCAATCTCCCGCGAGGTGAGCTCCTCCGTTTCCGCCAAAGCCCGCGAGGTGGAGACAGACGACCACGACCAGTCTGCGCCATTGGAAATCGTCACCATGTGGCAAGCTCCTTCCTCTTTCACTCGAGGAAAGCCTCTTGGTGCTACCTCATCCTGCGCAATGGACCTGCCCCTATTTTGATACGCCTCACGGCAGCGGTGCGTCAACGGTCGGAGAACCATCCCCTCAGTGGAGGATGCTCGGGCCAGTCTTTGTTTCCGGGTCCTGTGTGCAGCGTGTGCTTGATCGTCCCGCATATAGTGCTCAAACGTCCTAACTGGTCTTCCAACTGGCTATTACCAATTCCCCAAAGCAACCCTTACCCTTTGGGAGTAAAATGGTGTCTGAAACATTTGATGTTATTGTCGTCGGCGGCGGTCACAACGGCCTGACCACAGCGGGCTATATTGCCAAGGCGGGTAAATCGGTCCTCGTTCTGGAGGGCAAGCCCTATTTCGGTGGGGGCGTTGCGACGAAGGAGGTAACCGTCCCGGGTTTCAAGCACGATCTGCATTCGTCGGCTCATCTCGGTATTCTCATCAACCCGCTCATCGCCAATGATGAGCTTCAGTTGAAGAGCAAGTACGGGCTGGAATATATCCGTCCCAACGCAGCCTATGCGACGACGTTTACCGATGGCAGCACCCTAATCGGGTACAATGATCTCGAGCGCACTCTCGATAACATCGCTTCGACCTGCTCCCGCAGGGACGCCGACGCCTATTACAAGCTGTACCAGGAAAGTTCGGCCTTCGTCCCGATGGCGACGGCGCAGATGTTTGTGCCGCCGCCGCCATATGGGGCCTTTATCGCCCTGCTCGATCAGGGGGCGGAAGGTCGCAACATCCTGCACGAACTGGAGAACAGCCCGCTCGGCATTCTCAACGAGCGGTTCGAGAGCGATAAGCTCAAGATTCACATGATGCGTCTGTTGACCGAACACTTCGTTGACCCTGAGGCAAGAGGCGAAGGCGGCGCATTGTTCATGTACCCGGCGTTCATCGAGAAATATGGTTTGCAGACACCGCGAGGCGGTAGCGGCGCGTTGGTCGATTCGATGGTGCGCCAGTTGAAGGATCACGGAGCAGACCTGCGGACCGATTCCACCGTCGTCAAGGTCCTCACCAGCAAAGGCAGGGCGGTGGGCGTGCGTCTCGCTGATGGCGCAGAGTTTTTCGCGAAGGAAGCCGTCGTCGGACAGATCCATCCCTTCAATCTACCGAAGATGCTCGATGAGGGCATTCTCGAAGATCAGACGAGGTACGAAATCGACCGCGCGGAAACAGCGCCCTTCTGCTGCGTCACGGCGCACTACGCATTGGACAAGCCGCCAACCTATGCCCATCCGGACATCAATCATGCCTGGCTGCACGGCTTGTGCCCGACATCGCTGGCGGATTACAAGAAAGTGCTGTTTGACGTCCGTAACGGCTACATCCCGAAGATTCCCTCGCTGGGCACTATTTCCACGCACGCGGTGGACCCAACCCGTGCGCCGGAAGGCAAGTCTACTTTCCTTGTCTGGCGGATCATGCCGTTCAAACTGGCCGACGGATCGTCCTGGTCTGAACATAAGGCAGAGGTTGAGGAGGAAACGCTCAACCTGGTTGATTCATTCCTGCCGGGCCTGAAGGCAAGCGTTATCGGCAAGGCTTTCGACACGCCTGATGACATCGCCGCCTACTCGCCGACCTTCCAGAACGGGGATGTGTCTGGCCTTGCCTCTCCACTGTTTCAAAGTCAGGGGCATCGCCCGACACCGTCATTATCGCAATTCACCGTGCCTGGTGTTGAGGACCTGTACCTGTCAGGTGTGTTCATGCATCCAACAGCAGGTGGCGTCTGCGGTGGTGGGCGGGTTACCGCGGTAAAGCTGTTCGATGACAAGGGCTGGGACTTTGACAAGGTGACGCAATGACGTCACCCACACCCAATGGTGCTTCAAAAGCGCCCCGCAAGAGCGTCAAGCTGTTCACACTCGACAAGACAATCCTCATGGACGTCGCCTCCGTGGCACCTCATGAGCAAGGCATTCTGATCGAAGGCAAGGTCATGGGCACCATGCCCATGAAAGTGGTCCTCAAACCGGACGAATTGCGAGCCGCTTTGAAGTTCGTAACGCCAGGGCTGATCTGGAAGATCCTGAAAATGCTGTTCAGCCGAGGAAAAAGCAACGCTGGAGGAAAACGATGAAAGCCGCGGTTTTGAACGCAACCGGCAATCGCTTCGAGATCGAGGATATCGACATTGCCGCTCCGATCGGCAGGGAGGTTCTGGTCGAGGTCAAGGCGTCCGGCCTGTGCCATACGGATCTTCATTTTGCCCATAACGACTTCGGCGTGCCTTTGCCTGCCGTCTTCGGTCATGAGCTTGCAGGGATCGTGAAAGCCATTGGGCCGGACGTGCGGGAATTTGCGATCGGCGACCATGTGGCCGCTGCGCTCATTCAATATTGCGGGCATTGCCTCTCCTGCCTGTCTGGACGCACGTTCCAATGCGACAGCCCCGGAGAATCTCTTCGCGATCCCGCCCAGGGCCAGCGCCTCACATATAAGGGCGAGGCAGTTACTCCCGCGTTCGGCACCTCGGCATTTGCCGAGATGTCGCTGGTGCATGAGAACCAGTTGGCGAAGATCCCTAAAGACATCCCATTTCCCCAGGCCTGCATCCTTGGCTGCGGGACGATCACCGGAGCCGGCACTGCTATCAACACGGCCAATGTGCGGCCGGGCGATACGGTTGCCGTGATCGGTGTGGGCGGCGTCGGCCTGAACGCGATATCCGGGGCCAAGCTTGCGGGGGCCACACGGATCATCGCCATCGATCTGCAACCCGCCAAGCTCGAATTGTCCAAGCGGTTCGGCGCTACGGACACCGTCAATTCGGCAGAAACAGACCCTGTCGCCGAAGTGTTGCGCCTGACCGGCGGCGGCGTCGATCATGCATTCGAAGTGATCGGTCTCAAGTCGACCTCCGAACAGGCGATTCTGATGACACGTGTCGGAGGCGGAGCCTATCTGATCGGTGTTCACAAGCCCGGAACGAAGCTTGAGATCCCGCTGATGGAAGCTCTGTTGCCGAAGCAGCGTAAGGTGCAGGGTGTCATGATGGGGTCGACGAATATCAAGCATGACATTCCGATGTACGCCCAGCTCTACCTTGAGGGGCGGCTCAATCTTGACGACCTCGTTTCGCGGGAAATCAACATCTCCCAAATCAACGAGGCTTACGAGGCGCTCAAGGGCGGCACGATCGCCCGCAGCATCATCACCTCATTCTGAGTGCGCAGACCCGCAAGGGCGTGTTGCGCGGCGGCGTTCATGCCGCGAAAGGAAGCGCCATGAGTAATCCCGATACACATTCTCCCGGCATCGAAACCGGTGAGGATGAGATGAAAAACCTCCTCCGGCGTCAGAAGCAGGCCTATCTGTCGGATGGATATCCTGATCTCGCCCTGCGTCTCGATCGCCTTGATCGTCTGGCCTCGCTGCTGGCCACAAATAGCGAGCATATCGCCGACGCCATTTCGCAAGACTTCGGCAGCCACAGCCGCGAAGCCAGCCTTTTTTACGACGTGGTGGCACTGCTCGAATCGATCAAACACACCAGGGCGCATCTCGCCCACTGGATGGATACTGAAGTCTATAGCCCGCCCTATCCCGGAACAGCAGCCCATGTAGCGTTCCAGCCGAAAGGCGTCATCGGTGTGGTCAGCCCGTGGAACTTCCCGGTCCAGCTTGCCTTCGGTCCGGTTATCGGTGTCCTCGGCGCGGGCAATCGGGCGATCCTGAAACCGTCGGAATTGACCCCTGTAACCTCCGAACTCATGCGACAACTGGTTGCCGGCAGCTTTGATGAACTCGAACTGGCGGTGGTGACTGGTGGACCGGATATCGGTGCTGCGTTTACCGCTCTTCCATTCGATCATCTGGTGTTTACCGGCGGAACGGCGGTGGCTCGCCATGTGGCGCGCGCTGCGGCAGACAATCTGACGCCGCTAACGCTTGAACTGGGCGGAAAGTCGCCGGTGATCATCAGCGGCTCGGCGGATTTCGAATTGGCCGTCGGCCGGATCATGGCGGCAAAAACGCTGAATGCCGGGCAAATATGTCTCGCGCCGGATTATGTTTTCGTTCCCCGAGGGCACGAGGGAGAACTTGTTGACGCTGCCTGTGCCGCTGTCGCGAGGATGTTCCCGACGCTGAAAGAGAACCCCGATTATACGTCGATCATCAACGAGCGTCATTATCATCGTATCATGGGACTGCTGAGCGATGCGAAGGAAAAAGGCGCGACGATCGTCGAGATCAATCCGTCCGATGAGGATTTTTCGCAGCAGTCCGCACATCGAATCCCTCCGACCCTTGTGTTGAATACGACCGCCGAGATGCGGATAAGACATGAGGAAATCTTCGGCCCTGCACTGCCGGTGCTTTCTTACGATCGGATCGATGACGTTATCGATCTGATCAATGCAGATGCCCGACCGCTCGCGCTCTACTATTTCGGGCAGGACGCGGCGGAGGAAAAGCATATCCTCGACGCGACGACGTCCGGCGCGGTGACCATCAACGATTGCGTCAGCCATGTTGCGGTGGAAGATTTGCCCTTTGGCGGAATCGGCGATTCCGGCATGGGCAACTACCACGGAAAGTGGGGTTTCCTGAGCTTCAGCCATCCTAAGGCGATCTTTCGGCAAACGGATCGTCAAGAGGGTGACGCGCTGGTGCGTCCACCCTACGGCGAGCCTGTCAGGCAGTTCCTGGAGACGACCATATCAGGGAGGTGAAGGCGCTTCGAAGCCTATGCGCGGAGGGAAAAGTCGATGCCCAAGGCTGTTTCGTATGGCCTTGGACCGACAGCTTCATATCGAGACCTTCTATATCAACAGGGAAAGTGGCGGCATGCCTTCACGCAAGACAATTTCTGCCTCTCCTCACCGTGTTGTCGTCGTCGGCGCAGGCTTCGGCGGGCTCGAGGTCGTCCACCGGCTCAATGGAGCGCCGGTGGACATCACTCTCGTGGATCAGCGCAATCACCATCTCTTCCAGCCGTTGCTTTATCAGGTTGCCACCGCGTCGCTGGCAACATCGGAAATCGCCTGGCCGGTCCGTCATCTTTTGCGGGACCGTTCCGATGTCAGCACGCTTCTCGCAAAAGTCGTGGGTATCGACATGGATCGGCGCCATGTTCTCCTCGATGACGGCTCCTTCGTCGCTTACGACACTCTCGTCCTCGCCACGGGAGCGCGGCATGCCTATTTCGGGCATGATAGCTGGGAGAATGTGGCGCCGGGCCTGAAGACGCTGGAGGATGCGACCACGATCCGGCGACGTATCCTGCTGGCATTTGAGAAGGCTGAGCGCGAGAGCGATCCTCAACGCCGGCAGGCGTTGCAGACCTTCGTCGTGATCGGCGGCGGCGCGACGGGTGTGGAAATGGCGGGAGCAATAGCCGAACTGGCGCACGATACGCTGGTCCGCGATTTCCGATCGATCGACACGCGCATGACGCGGGTGGTTCTGATCGAGGCCGGTGCGCGCATACTGCCGGCTTTCGTCGAAGGGCTGGCGCAATACGCCCATCGCTCGCTGGAGAAGCTGGGAGTAGAGGTCAATCTTGGCGAACCCGTCATAGACTGCTCTGCCGACGGGGTGATCTATGGTGGCAAATCGCTTGCGGCCTCGACCATCGTCTGGGCAGCCGGTGTGCAGGCGTCACCTGCGGCGCGGTGGATCGGCACCGAAGCCGATCGTGCCGGGCGCGTCGTCGTCGAGGCGGATCTGACCGTCCCCGGCTTTCCCGAAATCTTTGTCATCGGCGACACGGCTGCCGTGAGGGCACCCGATGGCGGCATGGTTCCCGGCATTGCCCCGGCCGCGAAACAGCAGGGCGGCTATGTTGCGGCGTCCATCCGCCGGCGGCTCGCCGGAAAATCAGATACGGCTCCCTTCCGCTATCGCCATCAGGGAAGTCTCGCGACGATCGGCAAGCGCCTCGCCATCATCGATTTCGGCTGGATCAGACTGCGTGGAGCGCTCGCCTGGTGGCTATGGGGCCTCGCGCATATCTACTTTCTTATCGGTGTTCGCAATCGAATGAGCGTGGCATGGAGCTGGCTCTGGATTCATATGCGCAATCAACGCGGCTCCTTGCTGATTACTCAAAATGAGTCAGTGAAACATGACTGCACCAAACCGCCTTCTTCGGTTGAGCATCTGCCGGATCGCTCCGTCTAGTGTGCCTTGAAATGCGATTGTCGTTGGGTCCGATGGCGCGAGTCTCACCAATCGCAGACGCCGGTGGCGGTTAGCGACGTTCAACCCTCTCCGTTTTGGAGAATAGCCGGAAAGGTATGATATGAAAGCTGTCCGTATCGGAAAGGCCGGAGGCATCGATGGGCTCGAAATGGTTGATCTGCCCGATCCCGGTCGGCCCGGTTTCGGCGAAATCCGGGTCCGTATCCACGCCAGTTCGCTGAACTACCATGATTATGGCGTGGTCCGATCCCATGCACCGGCCTTTGTTGATCGCATTCCTCTGTCCGACGGAGCGGGCGAGGTTGAGGCTGTCGGCGAAGGTGTCACGGAGTTTGCCGTTGGGGATGCGGTGGTCTCTACGTTTTTTCCGTTCTGGAGCGACGGTGGGCCGCGCGTCGGCGACTTCGCCACCGTTCCTGGCGATGGTGTAGACGGTTACGCACGCGAGGTTGTCCTGCGTCCGGCGACCTGGTTCACGCATGCGCCGCAGGGCTACAGCCCTATCGAGGCCGCGACGCTGACGACCGCGGGCGTCACGGCATGGCGGGCTCTTGTGGGAGATGGCCACCTCAAAGCTGGAGACCGTGTTCTCGTGCTTGGTACTGGCGGGGTCTCGATCTTTGCCCTGCAGATCGCCAGGGCCATGGGCGCCACCGTCATTGCCACCTCCTCCTCCGACGAGAAGCTGGAACGGCTCCGGGGACTCGGTGCCGATTGCACGATCAACTATCGGAAGGTTCCCGATTGGGGCTCGAAAGTGCTCGAGCTGACCGACGGGGAAGGCGTAGATCATATTATCGAGGTCGGCGGCGGCGCCACGCTCAATCAATCCGTACTGGCCATCAAGGTGGGGGGACATATTTCGCTGATCGGCGTGCTGGCCGGAGTTTCCGGTGAGATCAACACCGCAGCCATTCTCGCCCGTCAGGCGGTGGTGCAAGGGCTGATCGTCGGCAGCCGTCGTCAGCAGCAGGATTTTGTGCGGGCGATCGAGACGACCGGCCTCAAACCCGTGATCGACCGGACATTCACTTTGGATCAGCTTCCGCAAGCCTTTCGCTATCAGGAAAGTGGGGCGCATTTCGGCAAGATCGGTATCGTGATCTGAACAATCAGGTCCGATACAATGCCATTTGCTCGTCTCATTGGCTCGCCGCGAGAAGGTCTGCCTGTCCAGGTCGCCGCGTAGACTGAGAAGGATATCTCAAGTACCGCGCAAAAAACTTCGGCTTTGCATGGCCCATACCGTCAACGCTCGATGAGCCTCTTCAGTGCGACCGAAACGACATCGGGGGTTTCGATTGGCGTCATATGGCCGGCATGCTTGACGATCGCCAGTTTGGCTTGCGGGATGAGCGAGGCCATCTCCCGGTGGACATCGGGCGGTGTCAGTTGATCGTGTGCGCCGCAAAGCACCAGCGTCGGCACCTTGATCGTTCGCAGGATGTCGTGACTGTCCGGCCTCGGGATACGGCTCTGACGGATGAAGACCTCCGGTCCCAACCGCGCCGTCATTTCGCGGATACGATCCGCCATCGCTTCGTTCCCAAGATTTTCCGGGGCAAGGTAGCGTTGCAGAAGCTTCTCGCCGAACCCGTGGAAGCGACCCGGATTTCGGGCAAGCGATGTGAGAAAGGCGCGCTCTTCGGCACGTTCCGCACTGTCGGGTTTCATTGTCGTGTCGAGCAGCGCCAGATGTGTTATCCGGCCGGGTGCGATAGCTATTACCTGTTGCGCGACGATACCACCCAGAGAAAAGCCTGCCAGAGCGAAGGTTTTGCCGCCAGCGTCAAGGACAGCATCCGCCATTTCGGCCAGTGTCTCGCCTCGGGTGATATCGGCGACGACAGGCTCGCATGTTTCTGAAAGCGGATCGATCTGGTCACACCAGAGCGCTGCATCGTTTAGAAGACCGGGAACAAGTATAAGTCGCAAGCTCATAGTCCGTGGTAGTTGGGACGTGCGACAATACCGACGCCCGCGTCAACCCGCCACAGGTGATCGACACTCAGCCACACATTGACGGCAACATTTTCACGCTATCATTTCCCTTGCGGCAGGAGTCCGCTTCTGCAGCGCTGTGCCAGCGATCAGATTGTGTGTGACCACAGTCGCCTTCGGGTACCCTGCGCGCCAACCAGCGTCTCTGGCTATCTGCTCTGAACGATCAGAGAAAAACCGTCGAAGAAGGATCGTTAGTTGGATCGCGGTTGAGAAACTGGCGCTCCATCAGTTTCCTGAACCAAGCAACCGCTGGATCATGTTGCACACGGCGATGCCAAAATTGCTTGATCTCGATGAGCGGGACAGGAACGGGAGGCTCAAGGAGTTGAATATCCTCCTTATCCTGATACCATCTGCCAACGGCACGCGGGACGACGGTGATGAGAGAAGTGCGCGCAATCAGTGCTGGAAGGCTCATGAAGTGCTGAGTGATGAGGGAAATGCGACGCTGCAGACCAGCCATGGCCGCACTTTTCTCGAAAATCTCCTGGGTACGTCCTTCTTGGATCACTACAGCGTGCTCGGCGTCGAGGAATTGCTGAAGCGTAATGCTTCCTTGAATTGTTGGATGCGTCGCGCTCGCCAAGCAAACGAACGGATGTTCAAACAGCTTCCTTTCGAAAAAATCGTGGCTGTAAAAGTCTGGAAAATAGCCTGCCGCAAGATCGACATCGCCTGAAACCATCGCGTCTTTAAGCGCTTCGAAGGGCATGGACAGCATGCTTATTCCACATCGAGGTGCCTCGGTGCGTAGAGTATCGAGCAAATCCGGCAGCAGAACGATTTCACCCAGATCGGATGAACTGATCGTAAAAGTGCGCTCTGCGGAAAGCGGATCGAACGTGGGCAGTTGAAGGATTTCGCCCTTTATGGTCGCAATCACCCGCTGGACAGGATCTTTTAAAGCACTGCCAAGAGCGGTGGGCCTCATTGCGCCCCCCGTGCGAACAAATAGTTGATCGCCGAACAACTCACGCAATTTGCCAAGCATGAAACTGGCATTGGGCTGACTGGTCTTCATTCGCTTGGCCGCCGCTGAGACCGACCCTTCGGTATGCAGCGTGTCGATCAGGACAAGCATGTCGAGGTCAAGATCTCTAATATCCATATTACTTATAGTGAGTATCGAAAAATTCCATCAAGTCAATAATTGTTCTCGCTGATATGACTGCAACACCGCTCGCCGGGAATGAAGCCGCCACCGTCGCTCGAAAGCGCGGTTGGGAGTTGAGCTTGGGCAAGGGATGAGGATTGATGAAGGGTATGTCGAACTTCACGCCATCGCGTGAATTTCTATACAACGCTTGGTATGTGGCGGGCTGGGCAAGCGACCTCGCTGCGGGCGACCGTGTCGGCCGTACGTTTCTCGAGCAGCCGATTGTGCTTTTTCGCACCGAAGTTGGTGAGGTCGGAGCATTAGAGGACCGATGTTGTCATCGGGCAATGCAACTTAGCCACGGCCAGGTCTGCGGAAACCAGATCCGGTGCACGTATCACGGCCTCGAGTTCGGCAGGAACGGGATTTGTACGCGTATTCCGGCGCAAGACAAGGTTCCCGCCACGGCGCGCGTGCGTTCGTATCCGATTGTAGAGCAGGATAGTCTCCTGTGGATATGGATGGGCGACCCGGCGCTGGCCGACGAAAATCTAATCCCACGCCACCCAATCCATTCGGATCCACGCTTTGCCTGGCGCAGTGCGCATTTCGCGGTGAATGGCAATTGGCAGTTGCTCGTCGAAAATCTAATGGATTTATCGCACCTGCCCTACATTCATCCCAAGACGATCGGTGGCAATCCGGAACTGCATTTCAAGACCAAGACAGAAACGACCCGGCTACCCAACGGTGTGCGCGTTGTGCGGCGGATGCCCTCCTCGACGCCGCCTCCAACTTATGTAGCTGCACGCGGATTCGAAGGGCTTGTTGATCGCTGGCAGGAAATTGAGTTCGAACCCGTCCTCATTCGCATTCACACCGGTGCTTGCGATGCCGGCACGGGAGCCTACGACGGAAATCGTGATCATGGATTTTCGATGATAGGCTTCCACGGGATCACCCCGGAGACTGCCACCACGACACATTATTTCTGGTCGATCTCAACCAACGCGTTGCAAAACGGGATTCCCGACCTCGTCTATCAACAGACTGCCGACACATTCCGCGAAGATCAGGAAGTGCTGGAACTGCAACAGGAACGGATCAATGCCGACCCTGACAGGATAATGATCGACATTGCAAGTGATGTCGGTGCGCGGCAGGCCAAGCAGCTTATCCGTCGTCTCATCCGCGAGGAGCAGGACCGGGAAATCGAGAACGCCGCATAATTTCGGAATTCGGGGTTGGCTTTGCGCAGGCGGAAAAGTTGACAGGCAGCCAGATAGGATCAGGGTCAGACATGAATACGAAGGTAAAAGATGTGGCGACCGCGGCGCTATGGCCGCGCAATGCCTGGTATGTCGCGTGCACGCCCGATGAAATCGAAGGCAAGCCTCTTGGTCGTATGATTTGCGGCGAGCGAATGGTGTTCTTCAGAGCAGAGGGCGGCAAGGTCGCCGCGATCGAGGACTTCTGCCCGCACCGCGGTGCGCCACTGTCCCTGGGTTTCGTTCGCGATGGAAATCTCGTCTGCGGTTACCACGGCCTTGTGATGGGGTGCTCGGGACATGCCATCGATATGCCGGGGCAGAAGGTCAAAGGCTTTCCGCCGATCAAGTCCTTCGCCACTATCGAGCGCTACGGTTTCATCTGGGTCTGGCCTGGAGATCAAGAGCAAGTCGATCCAGAGAAACTTCATCATCTCCATTGGGCGGAGAGTGAAGAATGGGCTTATGGTGGCGGCCTGTATCACATCAAGTGCGACTATCGCCTGATGGTAGATAATCTCATGGATCTGACCCATGAAACCTATGTCCATGCGAGCAGCATCGGCCAGAAGGAGATCGACGAAGCGCCGGTGAAAACACGAGCCGAGCCGGACGAAATCATCACAAGTCGTACGATGGAAAAAGTGATGGCGCCGCCTTTCTGGCAACTAGCCTTGCGGGGTGCGGGCTTACCGGACGATCAGTTGGTGGACCGTTGGCAGATATGCCGTTTCTCGCTGCCCAGTCATGTAATGATCGAGGTCGGCGTCGCTCTCGAAGGGCAGGGTGGTTACGAGGCGGACGATGCGATGAAGGCCGCAAGCATTGTCGTTGACTTCATAACCCCCGAAACTGAAACCTCGCATCATTATTTCTGGGGAATGGCGCGGCGGTTCGGGGTCGACGATCCTGCTCTCACCGATACGATCCGTGAGGGCCAGGGCAAGATATTCAGTGAGGATCTCGATATGCTTGAGCAGCAGCAGAACAATCTGCTGCTCTATCCAGATAGACGCCTGCTCAAGCTGAACATCGATGCAGGCGGCGTGCGATCGCGCATGATGATCGAAAGGGCGATCGCCGAAGAGAATTCCAGCACTCAGGTGACCGAAGCGGCGTGATAACGCTGGAAAGAAAATATCGCTAGCGAGTGAGAGGAGCATGGAATGACCAAGAACAGAGGCGTTGTATATCTTGAACCCGGCAAGATCGAGGTGCGTGATATCGCGGATCCGACTTTCAACGCGCCTGATGGCCGCAAGATCGAGCATGGGGTGATCCTCAGGGTTCTGTCGACCAATATCTGTGGTTCAGACCAGCATATGGTGCGCGGGCGGACCACTGCGCCGGCCGGACTCGTTCTGGGCCATGAGATCACTGGCGAGGTGATCGAGAAAGGCTCGGATGTCGAGATGATCGATATTGGGGACATCGTTTCGGTGCCGTTCAATGTCGCGTGTGGACGTTGCAGGACATGCAAGTCGCAGGACACTGGAGTATGCCTCACGGTAAACCCGGAACGGGCTGGCGGCGCCTATGGCTATGTCGATATGGGGGGCTGGATCGGCGGCCAGGCGCGATATGTGATGGTGCCTTATGCGGACTTCAATCTGCTGAAACTGCCCGACCGCGATCGCGCGCTTGCGAAAATCCGCGACCTTACGATGCTGTCCGATATTCTTCCGACTGGCTTCCACGGCGCCGTGATGGCGGGCGTAGGTGTAGGATCGGTAGTCTATGTGGCTGGCGCCGGTCCAGTCGGACTTGCCGCCGCTGCGTCCGCTCGGATTCTCGGCGCTGCGGTCGTCATGATTGGAGACTTCAACAAGGATCGTCTCGCCCATGCCAAGAAAGTCGGCTTCGAAGCGGTCGATCTTTCGAAAACTGATCGGCTTGGCGAGCTAATCGCAGATATCGTTGGCGTCAACGAGGTCGACGCAGCTATTGATGCGGTGGGCTTTGAGGCTCGCGGCCATGCAGGCGGCGAACAGCCTGCCATCGTGCTCAATCAGATGATGGAAATCACACGGCCTGCTGGCTCGATTGGTATACCAGGTCTCTATGTTACCGAGGATCCGGGGGCCATCGACAGTGCGGCCAAGGTCGGCAGCCTTTCGCTGCGATTCGGCTTGGGATGGGCAAAAGCCCAGTCCTTCCACACGGGGCAAACGCCCGTCGTCCGGTATAATCGCCAACTAATGCAGGCAATCTTGCACGATCGGCTTCCGATCGCCGATATCGTCAACGCCAAGGTGATTTCTCTCGAAGATGCCGCTGAAGGCTATCAAACTTTCGATGCAGGAGCAGCGCAGAAGTTTGTACTCGATCCGACCGGGCAATTGCTCGACGCGGCATGATATGCGTGTCCTCTACGCAGTTCTCCAGCCTCTCCCAACATTTAATGAGCCGTGTCCGGGCAGGGGTCGTAAACATCGCTGCCTGAAAAATCGCCGCTATCGGCCAGGTCGGTCGATGGCGGTGACCATCGCGCCTAATCAAGCTATCGAGGTTGAAATGACCGAGTTTCTGGTAATCGACAGGGAAGGCAACAGTCACGAGGTCGAAGGGGCCGAGGGCGCCAGTTTCATGGAGGCAATCCGCGACGCTGGGATAGATGAGATGCTAGCGTTATGCGGGGGGTGCCTCTCGTGCGCTACGTGCCACGTCTATGTCGAGGAAGCCGCTATTGGTCGCCTACCTGCCATGTCGGCAGAAGAGGATGACCTGTTGGACGGGTCGGATCATCGTACGCTGCTGTCCCGGCTCGCCTGTCAGATCTTCTTGAGTGCGGAGCTGTCGGGCCTTCGTATCGCGCTAGCGCCCGAAGACTGATGCAGAAAGGGACACGCAGCATTTCCGAGCCGGGGCCCTCCAGCCGGCATAAATCCATCAGGCGATTAGGCGAGACCGTATGAATATCAGATTTGATACGCTGATCGTAGGCGGGGGCCATGCCGGGGCGCAGGTTGCAATCGCCCTGCGCCAGAGGAAATACGAGGGAACAGTCGCCATCGCAGGAGAAGAGTCATTCCTGCCCTACGAGCGCCCGCCTCTCAGCAAAGAATATCTTGCTGGCGAGAAGAATTTCGAACGGCTCCTCATTCGTCCCAAAGCCTTCTGGGATGAACGGAACATAGAGATACTCCTTGGTCACAAGGCCGTCGCAGTCGATCCTGAGGCGCAGGAAGTGCGCTTTGCTCAAGGCGTCACTATACGATACGGCGAATTAGTCTGGGCTACAGGCGGCCATGCCAGATCGCTGTCTTGCGAAGGAGATGGACTCGAAGGTATTCACACCGTCAGGAACCTTCATGATGTCGACCAAATGTTGGCAGATATCTTCAAGGTCGAGGACGTGGTCGTCATTGGCGGAGGATATATCGGGCTTGAGGCCGCTGCTGCGTTGAGCAAGTTCGGCAAAAAGGTGACGATCCTGGAAGCTTTGGGTCGTGTGCTCGCCAGAGTGACCGGACCGGAGCTGTCCCGATATGTGGAAGACAAGCATCGCTCGCACGGTATAGATGTACGCCTTGGCGCGAGCGTGGCCTCGATCGAGGGAACCGACGGAAAGGTGAGTGGGGTCCGACTGACCGATGGGACCACTGTCGCTGCCCAAATGGTCATCGTTGGAATTGGCATCGTGCCAGCGGTGCAGCCACTCATTGATGTCGGCGCTGCCGTCGCGGCAGGCGCGCCCGTCAATGACTATTGTCAGACGGCGCTGCCACACATCTGGGCTGTCGGGGACTGCGCCCTCCATCACAACAAGTTTGCCGGTGGCGGTCAAATGCGCATCGAATCGGTTCAGAACGCAAACGATATGGCGACAATTGCGGCCAAGGGCATCTTGGGTACGCCGGAGCGATATGAGAATGTCCCGTGGTTCTGGTCCAATCAATACGACATGCGCCTCCAGACCGTAGGTATATTGGGAGGATATGACGAGGAGTTGGTTCGCGGGGACCCCAAAACCGAATCCTTCTCTGTTATTTACAGGCGAAAGGGGAAGGTTGTAGCAATCGATACTGTGAATGCGATGAAGGATTATGTTCAGGGCAAAATGCTTGTTACCGACGGGTTCTTGCTGGATGCTGCAGATCTGACGGACGCCACTCGTCCGCTTAAGGATGTGGTCGCTAGCCATTGTGCTAAGACGAACATCCGCTCGATCAAGAAGGCACTGGATGACGAAGGCTGAACTTGAATAGCTTATAGAAGGATCGAGGCGATCCCAGGAGAAACTGCTCGATATCTGGCGACGCGCTGTGACCGCGCGCGGTTTGAACCGCGTCGTTCGAACCGGAGCTTGCGGGCGGTTTCACCTCGAAGGCTCTTAACTCGCAGAAAAGATGCATCGAACGACATCCCGCATCAGATCCAGATCGATTTGCTTGTCCAGATCCGGATTTCGCAATGCGCGCACGGACAAGCCCTCCATGAGCGCGGCGGTCAGTTCCATACGTGCTTCAAGCTTTGGATCAGCGGCATCGAAGATTCTCTGGTGGGCTGCCTTGATTTCGGCATTGTGGCGATGGACGACCTCCGCAATGGCGGGATTACGCGCTGCTTCGGCTAAAATCTCCATTTTCAACGCCGCGCGAGAGATGTCCCTGTTCATCTCCACGCTGCGTTCCGTTCCGTTCGCAAAGGCCGCGATAGCATCCTCGGGATTTGCTGCGTCGCGCATGCCGGCCAGAAGCAGTTCCACCTCGTCGCGCTCGCGCTCGACGATGCCCGCGATGATGTCCTCCTTGCTCTTGAAATAATGATAGATGTGGCCGATGCTCATGCCGGCGGCCGCTGAAATCTGGGCCATGCTGGTGCCGTGGAAGCCCTTTTCGCGGAAACACAGACTCGCAGCCTCGAGGACCTGCGCACGCCGACGCTGCGCGTTCATACTGTCATCACCCCTTTGGGCCGTTCTGGGCATTACCTGTCTCCTGTTTCCTCTCCGGCTGCATAGCGCGCTTGCAACCACGGAACATTATAGTTGATTGGTTTGGTCATTCAATCTAAACATTCGCCGAGTCGCGTTTCACCCGTCGGGTCGCAAGCGCGATTTGTTTTTTGCGATAAACTAGGTCGATCATTCGACCTAATAATGGAGTTGCGATTTATGGCGGTAGTGGGGGGCAAGGCGATCCCAATGGCAGTGATGGTTGCGTCCTGCCTCCTCCTGGCGGCCTGTCAAAGGGAGCAGGCACCGCCGCCGCCGGCAACTCCGGAAGTCTCGGTCATTACGCTGCGTCCCGAAGCCGTGACATTCTCGACCGAGTTGCCGGGGCGAACGACCCCTTTTCGCGTGGCCGAAGTGCGTCCGCAGGTTGGTGGCATTCTCCTGCGGCGATTGTTTGAGGAAGGCAGCTTCGTCAAAGCCGGTCAGCCGCTCTATCAGGTTAATCCCGCGCCCTATCGGGCGACGCTCGAAAGAGCGCAGGCGAGCTTGTCTTCCGCCCAGTTGCTCTCGGAACGCTATGACCGCCTTATCAAGGACAACGCGATCAGCCAGCAGGATCGCGATGATGCCCGCGCGCAATATCTCGCAGCTCGCGCCGCTGTCCATTCTGCGCAGATCGACATGGGCTTTACGCGGATCAGCGCGCCCATCTCAGGTAGGATTGGTCGATCGGCCTTCACCCAGGGCGCTTTGGTAACGGCCAGTCAGCCGGACGCGCTCGCCACCATCCAGCAACTCGATCCCATCTATGTGGATATCGTCCAGCCTTCCACGGCGTTGCTGACGCTGCGGGAGGATTTTGCGAGCGGCCGCCTGAAGGCGGGTGGGGATGGGCAAGCGGAGGTTCGCCTGATCCTTGAGAATGGCAAATCCTATCCCCAGCCGGGTCGGCTCAAATTCTCCGAGGTGAGCGTTGATCAGGGCACGGGCGCAGTGACGCTTCGCGCGCAATTCCCCAATCCTGATGGCGTTCTGCTGCCGGGCATGTTCGTGCGCGCTCAGTTGCCGCAGGGCATGCGCAGCAATGCGTTGCTCGTGCCCCAACGCGCCGTCACCCGCGATCAGAGCGGGCAGGCCAGCGTGATGATCGTCGACAAGGCGGGCAAGGCGCAAGCACGCAAGGTCACGGTCGAGCGAAGCGTCGGATCACGCTCCCTCATAAGCGCGGGCCTGGCCGCGGGTGACAGGGTGGTCGTCGATGGCGGCCAGAACGTCCAGCCCGGCGCCGCGGTGAAGGCCGTGGCTGCCGCGAAGTAGGAGCACGAAAGCCATGTCGCGCTTCTTCATCGACCGGCCGATCTTCGCCTGGGTCATCGCCATCGTCATCATGCTGGCGGGCGTCCTCGCCATCCGGGCGCTGCCGATCAACCAATATCCCAATATCGCGCCGCCCGCGATCCAGATCAGCGGTACCTATCCCGGCGCATCGGCACAGACGGTGCAGGATACCGTCGTGCAGGTGGTGGAACAGCAGCTCAACGGTCTCGACAACCTGCGTTACATCAAGTCGGAAAGCAACGCCGACGGCAGCTTCGCGATCACCGCGACATTCGAACAGGGAACCGATCCCGACATCGCGCAGGTCCAGGTGCAGAACAAGCTGTCGCTGGCAACGCCGCTGGTGCCCGCCGAGGTGCAGGCGCAGGGGATGCGCGTCGCTAAGTTCCAGATTAACTTCCTGGTCGTCGTCGGGCTGGTGTCCACCGACGGCAGGATGAGCGCCTATGACCTGGGCGACTTCATCGTTTCCAAATTGCAGGACCCGCTGGCGCGGACGCCCGGCGTCGGCGACTTCATGGTCCTGGGGTCGCAGAACGCGATGCGCATCTGGCTCGATCCCACCAAACTCACCAGCTTCGGCCTGACGCCAACCGATGTCAGCGCCGCGATCAAGTCGCAGAACGTGCAGGTCTCGTCCGGCCAGCTCGCCGGCCTGCCGACGACCAAGGGCGTGGAACTCAACGCGACGGTGATCGGCAAGACCCGGTACCAGACGCCGGAGCAGTTCCGGGACATCCTCCTTAAGGTGAATGCGGACGGCTCGCAAGTGCGGTTGCGTGACGTCGCCGAGGTAAAGCTTGGCGCCGAGCAATTCTCGATCCAGGCAAATTACAATGCCAATCAACCGGCGGCCGGTATCGCGCTGCGCCTCGCCACCGGGGCCAACGCGCTCCAGACCATCGAGGCGGTACGTGCGCGGCTCAAGGATCTCGAGCCGACCTTCCCCAAGGGCGTGAAGGTCGTCTATCCCTATGACACCGAGCCGGTGATCAGCCACTCGATCGAGGGCGTGGTTCACACGCTGCTGGAAGCGATCGTGCTGGTCTTTGCGGTGATGTTCCTGTTCCTCCAGAACTGGCGAGCCACGCTGATCCCGACGCTGGCGGTTCCGGTTGTGCTGCTCGGGACGTTCGGGGTGATGGCGGCGTTCGGCTTCACCATCAACATCCTGACGATGTTCGGGCTGGTGCTGGCGATCGGCTTGCTAGTCGATGATGCGATCGTGGTGGTGGAAAATGTCGAACGGCTGATGAGCGAGGAAGGGCTGTCTCCTTTGGAGGCGAGCCGCAAGTCCATGGAGCAGATCAGCGGTGCGCTGGTCGGCATCGCGCTGGTGCTTTCGGCGGTGTTCGTGCCGATGGCGTTCTTCGGCGGCTCCACCGGCGTCATCTATCGCCAGTTCTCGATCACGATCGTATCGGCGATGGCGCTATCGGTGCTGGTCGCGCTGATCTTCACGCCAGCCCTGTGCGCGACGATGCTAAAGCCGGTTTCCCATGATCATCACGAGAAGAAGGGATTTTTCGGCTGGTTCAACCGCTGGTTCGATAGATCGGCCGGCCGCTATGAACGCGGCGTCAGTCGCCTGCTGGGCGCGCGCAAGCGCGGCATGATCGCCTTTGGCCTGATCGTCGCGCTGCTGGTCGTCCTGTTCCCGATGATGCGCAGTTCGTTCCTGCCCGACGAAGATCAGGGCATGGCGCTGATCCAGGTGCAGATGCCGCCCAATGCCAGTTCGGAACGGACGCAGCATGTGCTGGGCCAGGTTGCCAACTTCCTCCTCAAATCCGAGGGCGATGCGGTACAGGCGGTCATGACCGTGTCGGGCTTTAACTTCGCGGGCCGCGGGCAGGGGTCCGGCCTTGCCTTCGTGCAGCTCAAGCCGTGGAATGACCGCACCACCAGCGCCTTCGATATCGTGGGCCGGACGATGCAGCATTTCGCGGGCCTGAAGGAGGGCACCGTCATCGCTTTCGCGCCGCCCGCCGTTCAGGAACTGGGCAATGCGACCGGGTTCGACCTGTTCCTGCAGGACAACGGCGGCGGCGATCACGCGCGGCTGATGCAGGCGCGCAACCAGTTTCTGGGCATGGCGGCGAAAAACCCCGCGCTGCAACTGGTCCGCCCCAACGGCATGAACGACGAACCGCAATATCAGATCGAGATCGACGATGAGAAGGTACGCGCGCTCGGTCTCAGCCTGGACGACGTGAACAACACGATGTCGGCCGCCTGGGGCTCGTCCTATGTCAACGACTTCATCGACAACGGCCGCGTCAAGCGCGTCTATATCCAGGGCATTCCCGAATCCCGGATATCTCCTGAGGATTTCGGCAAATGGTATGTGCGTAACGACAAGGGCGGGATGGTCTCGTTCGATGCGTTCGCGACGGGCAAATGGGTCTATGGCTCGCCCCGGCTGGAACGGTATAACGGCCTGCCCGCGGTCGAGATTCTTGGCGAGCCGGCACCGGGGAAAAGTTCCGGCCAGGCGATGGCGGCAGTGCAGGAAATCGCCGCCAAGCTGCCCCCAGGCATCCGCGTTGCCTGGACCGGCCTCTCCTATGAGGAACGCCTGTCGGGATCGCAGGCTCCTGCGCTCTATGCCCTGTCGCTGCTGATCGTGTTCCTCTGCCTTGCGGCGCTGTACGAAAGCTGGTCGATTCCCTTCTCGGTTATGCTGGTCGTGCCGCTGGGTGTGATCGGCACGGTGATCGCGACGCTGGCGCGTGGCCTGAGCAATGACGTCTTCTTCCAGGTCGGGCTGCTGACGACGATCGGCCTGTCAGCGAAGAATGCGATCCTGATCGTGGAATTCGCGCGCGATCTGGTCGAACGGGACGGCAAGCCGCTGATGGAGGCCGCGATAGAGGCCGCGCGCCTGCGCCTGCGACCGATCATCATGACGTCGCTGGCCTTTACCGTGGGCGTGCTGCCGCTCGCGGTCGCGTCGGGCGCCAGCGCGGGCAGCAAGCACGCGATCGGCACCGGCGTCGTCGGCGGCATGATCACCGCGACGATCCTAGCGATTTTCTTCGTGCCGCTGTTCTTCGTCGTCGTGATGAGCTTCTTCTCGAAGAAGAAAGGCGAGACGCCCGAACAGCCCACCGGGGAGATCGCTCATGATTGACAGCACACTGCCCGTCGCGCGGGCTTCCTCACCCAGTAAACAGATGATCCGTCACGCTTCATCGGAGGCAAACAATATGGCCAGCCAGACAGTCGCACGCCGGGACTGGTCACCCGATGCGGGTTGCGGATCGGCCGCCCCGAGCGGCGGCCAACCCGGAGATGTGAGCCATCACTCCCCGGGCGGGTTGCAGTCCGGCGTCTTGTCCCAACGCGCCGGGCTGCGACCCCTTGGCCGAACGCCGTTGCATCGAAAGGCACTCTTCAGGGGGCGAAGGTTGTTCCTGTGCGGCATCGTTGCTTTTCTTGGTGGCTGCACGCTGGCGCCAAAATATGAACGGCCTGCAGCACCTGTGGCGCCCGTTTACCCGAACGGTGCGGCCTCTGCTGGTGCATCCGCCGCTGAGATCAAATGGCAGCAGATGTTCGTCGACACAAAGTTGCGTGCAGTTATCCAAATGGCGCTGGACAACAATCGCGACCTTCGTGTCGCGGCGCTCAACATCGAAAAAGCGCGGGCGCAATATCGCATTCAGCGTGCCGCCCTGATCCCGGACGTCAATGTCACCGCGAGTGGCACCGAGCAGCGCCAGCCCGGTGGGCTCGCCTTCTTCGACAGCTCCTACAGCCTGGGCGTCGGCGTGAGCGCCTATGAACTGGATCTGTTTGGCCGCGTGCGCAGCCTGAAGGATGCGGCGCTCCAAAGCTATCTGTCGACTGTGGAAACCCGGCGCGCGACCCACATCAGCCTGGTTGCCGAGGTGGCGAGCGCCTATGTCACGCTTGCAGCCGATCAGGAGCTTCTCCGCCTGGCCGACGACACGCTGCGCACGAGGCAGCAAGCCTATGACATCCAGGACAGGCGCTACGCTGCGGGTACATCGTCACTTCTTGAACTGCGCCAGGCGGACGGGGAACTGGAAGATGCCAAGTCCACGGCTCTGGCCGCGAGCAGTCAGGTGGCCCTCGATCGCAATGCTCTTGAACTGCTGGTGGGGACGCCGCTTGCACCCGACATGTTGCCGGTGGCGGGGGCCACGACCGCGATGCTTGGCCGCGATGAACTGCCGGCCGGCTTGCCGTCCGACCTGTTGCGCAACAGGCCGGACATTCTGGCGGCCGAACATGACCTGATGAGCGCCAATGCCAATATCGGTGCGGCGCGAGCGGCCTTCTTCCCCAGCATCAGCCTTACCGGCAACGTCGGGCGCGCGAGCTTGGAACTCAAGGATTTGTTCGACGGCGGCAATCACACATGGAGCTTCAGCCCGCAGATCAATCTCCCGATCTTCACCGGCGGTCGGCTCAAGGCTGACCTCGACGTCGCCAGGACCGAACGCGATATCGCCGTCGCGCAATATGAAAAGTCGATCCAGACGGCTTTTCGGGAAGTCGCCGATGGGCTTGCCCAACGTGCCGTCATGGACGCCCGGCTCGACGCACAGCGCAGGCGAAGCGACGCCGCCGCAATCTCGAATGATCTCGTCCAGCGCCGCTACCGTGAAAAAGTCGCAGGATATCTTGAGGTACTCGATGCCCAGCGGACAGCCTATGCGGCACGACAATCGTTCATCCAGACCGATCTGGCGCGGCAAATGAACCTCATCACGCTTTACAAAGTACTCGGAGGCGGATGGGATCCAGGCCTTTCCAATCGCGCTGACCCCGACACATCCGCCAAACGCACTGGGTGAGTGTACAATGGCAATGGGGCATATCAAGGCGAAGGCCGTCAACCGCCAGTCCCCAAAGCGTGGCGACCGCCGTGAAGCAAGGCGGGCTCAGCTTGTCGCTGCAGCCCGCATCGCTTTCCTTGCGAAAGGATTTGCTGCCACGACGATCGAGGATATTTTTCGATTGACAGAAACGTCGCCGGCGACGCTCTATGCTCACTTCACCAGCAAATTTGCTCTCTTCGAAGCGGTGGTGCAAGATGAAGCGCAGCGGATTTGGAACCGGCTTCTGACTGTTCTGCCGGCGGAAACATGCATACCGGTGCCTCTGGGATCCTTCATTGCGACGGTGATCAATATTGTCGCCGATGAGGAGATGATCGGCTTCTTGCGCCTCGTAATTGCCGAGTATCGGCGATATCCCAGCATCGAAGCGATTTTCCATAAGACCGGCCCGCGCGTTCAACTCCTTATTTCCAGGCATTTCCAGCATTGCGAAGAACTGGTGGGATTATCTCCTGAATGTGCCGCAGTGACAGCCGGCATATTCGTGTCGAGCATTGCCAATGTACAACTTGCCTTGCTTACCGGCTTTGCAAAGCCGGATGAATTGGCGACACTTTCGGAGCGACTAACAAGAGAAATCCGCGCAATCATCGACTTTGGCAATGCGCCATACATGCAGGGCGGTCAGAAGTAAGCATGCGCCGCAGGGGTCGATCTTCGAAACCGGATGGCCATGTCACCGTGCAAAGACGCCACAGCGCCAAGCAAGAGGCACGCCGACAACGATTGATCGAAGCTGCAAGAAGCGCCTTCTTGACGAAGGGTTTTGACGCGACAACGATCGATGACATCGTGAGCGTTTCTGGCGGTTCACGCGGTACGCTTTATATCTATTTTGGCGGCAAGTCGGCCCTTTACGAAGCTGTCGTCAAACGAGAAGCAGTGCGTGTCGTAGAAGCGCTGTCTGCTGCTCTTAGTGATGCGTCCAGGCTGAGTTCCTTCCTGACGGCAGTCATGGACGTCGCGACCGGAGAAGAGGCGATTGCGCTCATCCGTCTCGTGATCGTCCGATGCGAGCAGCATGATGATATCCCGGATATCTTTCGCCAGACGATACCGATTTTGGAAACTCTCATCGTCAACCATTTATGGGCATGTGTCGATTTTCCTCAGCTGCCAGAGCCTATGCGTCAGGCCCTCGCCGACGCGCTCATGATGGGCATCGCACAAGCTCAATTGTTCAAACTCACTGGCCTTGCCGGACAGGGTGACGAGGCCGCGCTCTCGCGCCAGGTCATCCGACACCTTTCCGCGCTAATCGCTGCTTTCGAGCGCGCCACGACTGACCAGGAAGGACGGGAATGAACAAGCACCAGATACATGGAAACTGGAAGATCGTTTCGGGGAAAATCCAGCGGATATGGGCTGAAAGCCTGGGAGATTATCGCGCCGCCGTGCACGGCAATCTGCGCGAAATCGCCGGCCTGATCCAGAAGGAGTTCGGCCTGGCGCAGGAGGAGGCGAAGCAGGCGATCGAGAAATGGCGCGAGGAGGAACTTCCAACGGCATTGCTCAAGGAACAATGGGATCGTTTCGACCTGGCGATGAGGGACCAATGGGATGTCCTGCGCATCCGACGCAAATTGCTCAGTCACGAACTGGAGGACAAACGGCAACTCGTCATCAGCCATGCAGAAGAACTCGTGAGCCGTTTCGCCACGCATTATAAACTTTCCGAGGATGACGTCGCCCGACAGGTCAATGACTGGTTGACCATGGCGCGAAGCTGGCTCGCTCATCCTTCACCAAATGATCGGCGCAAACCGGAGGAAAAGCTGTGATGAACACTGTCGAATTTTCCCGAAGGAAGCCTGTCAATCGCAACGACTGGATCTGGATGCTTCTGCATTCGCTGGCAGTCATCGCGATTGGTATCCTCGCTTTGGTTTTTCCGTTTCCGGCCAGTCTGTCCGTCGGGATCCTGCTGGCAATGACGCTTATGGTCTATGGTATATTGCTCATCATCACTGGCTTTGTGCGTCGGAAAACCGACTGGGGCGATATCCTTCTGGGGTTTCTTGGTCTGCTTGTTGGTAGCGTGACGTTGACCATGCCACTCACGGCTACCGTGACCCTGATGTGGATGACGGGAGCCTGGTTCATCGTTTCTGCGATCTTCGGCCTTGTCAGCGCCTTTCGCGCAGATGATGGCCGGACCTGGCTCTTTCTGAACGCTTTGCTGGATCTCGTCTTTGGCGCGGTTCTCTTCTTTGCCGACCCGCTGAGCGCGCTCGCCTATGCCGCGTTTCTTTTGGGGTTCAGCCTGCTCTTTCGCGGGTCTTTCCTGCTGGTCACAGCCCTCAGGGTGCGCGCTCTTCACCGATGAGGCGGCGGGTGTCTGAAAGTTTGGAAAGTTTGATATGACTATGAAGCACCGTGTCGTCATCGTCGGCGGAGGCGTGGCCGGCCTCGATCTGGCTAGTCAGCTGGCTGGGAACAAGCATCCTGAACTGGATGTCAGGCTGATCGATCGTGAGCCCGCCCATGTGTGGAAGCCGATGCTCCACACGATTGCCGCCGGCACGGCTGATACCTTCCCGAACCAGACGGCTTATCTCGTGCAAGCACGCAAACGTGGATTTCGGTATGAGCCGGGGGAAGTCGTGGGGGTCGATCGGCAGTCGAATCAAGTCGAGATTGCGCTGATGGTAGATGGTGAAGGCTGCGAGCTCGTTCCTGCCCGAAAAATTGCCTACGACACCCTTGTCCTGGCGGCGGGCAGTCGCGCCAACGATTTCGGGACGCCCGGCGTATCGGAACATTGCATGACGATCGACTCCCGGTGCGAAGCTATCGCTTGCAACGATCATCTGCGAATCCACATGCTCAAGGCGATCGCATCGGGAACCCCTCTCTCCATCGCGATCGTCGGGGCGGGCGCTACCGGCGTTGAGCTCGCCTCCGAGCTGATGCGGTTGGCCGACATCCTGGAGCAGCATGGTGCGAGCGGCTTGCGGAAAGGCCTCAAGGTCAGTTTGATCGAGTCGCAATCCCGCATTTTAGGACCCTTTCCCGACAAGATTGCCGCAGCTGCGGCTGAGGTACTTGAGGAACTGGGCATTGATATTCATACCCATGCCCGGGTGCAGTCGGCGGATGCGCAGGGGTTCGTGCTAGCCGATGGGCGGCGGATCGACGCCGAACTGAGGATCTGGGCAGCGGGCGTGCGCGCTCCCGAGTTTATAGCCGGTATCGAGGGCCTGGAGCATAGCCGGCAGGGGCAGGTGGTCGTCGGCCCGACGCTGATGTCGGCCCAGGATCGGGCGATCTTTGCCCTGGGTGATTGCGCGAGCCTGACTTTGCCTGACCGGGCCGGTCCATTGCCGACGACCGCACAGGTCGCTTACCAGCAGAGCGTCTATCTGGGCCGCCAGCTTCCCAGAATGCTGAACGACGATCAGGTGCCGCCATTTCGTTATCGTGATTTCGGCTCGCTGGTCTCACTCGGAGGATATGACGCCTATGGTACTTTGGGACGGTTTGGTCTGTATCGAGGCGGCTTCCTCAAGGGCCGCGTGGCCCAACTAGGCCATGCGTTTCTCTATCGGCGACATCAGGCACGTCTCTACGGCCCCCTGCGCGGGAGCCTGCTCTGGCTCGCCGATTGCATCAGCGGCGCGATCAGGCCGACACAGAGGTTGGGCTGAGATGAGGCAGCTGATGCTTGGACCTTGCGCCCTGCTGCTTGCTGTGCCGAGCCCGGCTGCCGCCCAATCTACCGTCGAAGTCCTGCTGAAAGGAGCGATCGAGAAGGATGCTGAGGGGCGATCGATCATCGAACTACGCCTACTCAATGCCGGCGGATCCGCCGAGCATATGATCCTGCCGGACCGTGTCGAGGCACGGATCGAAGAAGCTGGGCGCTCGCGTTCCGTATGGCTTGCACGATCCGCCAGTACAGCTTCGGACCTGACGGTCCCAGCTTCGGGTTTTGCTCAGGCTCGCTATCAACTCGAAACGCAAATAACCCATTCCGGCGCCCTGTTAACGATTCCTGCCTGGTCCACTTCGACCGTGAAATTTCAGGAACCAAGGCTGACACGCATGGCGGTCGCCGCCGAACCTGTCCCCGAAAATGAAGAGCCCCAGATCACTTCAGTCCAGCCCCCCTTCGACAGGCGGCCGGGCAACGCGTTCATCGCCAATCTCGCCCCCTACGAACCCATTTATGGGGTTTATGGTCCAGGCACGAATAGCGAAGCGCGGCTCCAGATCAGTTTCAAATATCGTCTGTTTGGCGTGAAGCATGGCGAAGACGCGCGACCATCGTGGCGCAACGGGTTGTATTTCGCCTACACGCAGCGAATGTTCTGGGATCTCGGAAGCGATTCCGCACCTTTCCGAAACATCGACTTTCAGCCGGAGCTGATCTACACGACGCCGTCGAGCATGTTGACGAGTGGCGTTTCCGTCGCAGCGCAAGCCGGTATTCGTCATGAATCCAACGGCCGCGACGGCTCTGATTCCCGGAGCATCAACAGCATCTATGTCATGCCAATGGCTGCGCTTCCACTGATGGGCAATTATAGCCTCGTCGTCGCGCCCAAGCTGTCAATCTATGTCGGCGACAAATCCGACAATCCGGATATTGTCCGCTACCGCGGGCATGCCGGATTGTTCATGGAGGTGGGGGATGATGAAGGGCTGCGTCTTTCGACCTCCGCCAGGCTCAACTTCGGGTCAGGGAAGGGGGCGATAAACGCCGACCTCTCCTATCCGCTGCCGCGGCTGCTGGGCGGAGGGCCGGACGTCTACCTCTTTGTCCAGTCTTTCCATGGCTATGGCGAGAATCTTCTCGACTATAATCGGCGGACCAGCCGGCTGCGCATTGGATTTGCCCTGGTACGCTGAGCAACGCGTTCGCTCGTGCGCTCTTCTTCGACCAGTGGGCTGGAAGTCTATCTCGTTCACCGGCGCCTATAGCTGCAATATCGCAGATCGGCCCGACCCGGATACCTTGCGGCCGCTACGCGCGGGCAGTTTCGTGCTCGCCGCGTGATGTTCGCTCCGTCCGGCCCGCCGACCGAACGGCTTATTCTCTCCCGCAACCCTCTACGAGCCAGATCTTCGCACAATGAAGCGCGCGTCCGTAAAATGGACCGATAACTGGCCATCGATCTTCCTGGCGCTTCATTTATAACGGAAAACGCAGGATCGGCTCCAACCTCCCGAAGCGGCGGAGTCTGCGATACCGAAACACGCATGGACTCCGGCCGGATCAGCCTTATTGCTATGGGCATCAGTTTCCATTGCCAGTCGCTCGACGTGCCGCTGGATCACCCCACCCTCCGCCCAGTGCGAGAAAGAGCCGGACCCGATCGGTTGCGATCGTCGTTTGCGAGGCTGCAAGCGCTGCTTCGGCCTGTGCGAACGTCCGCTGCGCATCAAGGGTTTCGAGGCCAGAGGCCAGCCCGCCACGCGCCAGCCGTTGCTGGAGGACCAGGGCCTTGCGGCTTTCGTCGCGGGCCGTAGCGAGGCGCGCATTCTCCTCGATGTCACGCGCGTAGGTCGCCAGCGCCGTCTCTGTTTCGCGCAAGGCGCCCAGCACCCGCCCGTCGAACGTTGCAAGCGCGGCGCGACTGGTCGCATTCGCCTGCTCGATCCGCGTGCGCGCCACGCGCCGGTTAGGGAAGCTCCACGAGATGAGCGGGCCAGCACTGAACCGGAACGCGGCACTGTCCATAAGGCCGTCAAGGCTGCGCGAAGTCGACCCGAGCGACGCGCCAAGGCTGATCGTGGGGTATAGATCGGCAGTCGCGACCCCGATCCGCGCCGTGGCTGCGGCGAGCTGGCGCTCCGCCTCCCTGATGTCCGGTCGACGCCGCAACAAGGCGGCGCCATCGCCGATGGGCAAGGCCTGCCGTATCGTCGGGACCGTGCTGCATGTCGCCAGTTCCGGCGGAAAATCCTTCGGCTCCCGGCCAAGGAGCACGGCCAGTCGATATAAAGCGGCCCGCCGGCTGCTCTCCAGTCGAGGCACAGCGGCACGCAACTGGGCAAGGAGGGTTGCGGATCGCGCGATGTCGAGCGGTGTGCCAACCCCCGCGCGCCTGCCCCGCTCCAGCAGCGCAAGACTTTGCTGCTGCAAGGCGACGGAGCGATTGGCGACGGTGATCTGAGCGCCTGCCGCACACGCTCCGCTATATGCGTCGACGACATCGGCGACGACCGTGATCACCGCCAGGTCATAAGCCGCCGCCTGTGCGCCGGCGTCGGCTTCGACCGCTTCGATGCCGCGGCGGATGCGCCCGACAACGTCCACTTCATATGATATGCTTGCGCCCATGTCGAAGGTCGTGTGAACGCCGGCCGGGGAACCGATGCCAAGGTTCGACGCTTCGCCGACCGAAGGCTGCGCATCCAGGCCGGTCTGAACACCGGCACGCGCCCGTGCCTCGGCAACGATGGCGCGGGACCGTTCGAGATTGGCGGCGGCTACCCTCAGATCGGTATTAGCCCCGAGCGCTTCCTCGACCAGCGCATCGAGGCGCTGGTCCGCATAAAGCTGCCACCACCGATCCGGCAGAGGTTCGGATTTGAACGCGGCCGCCCCGCCTTCCACGAAAGCCGATCGCGCGCCCTCTCTCGACGCCGAGGGCACGGGCGGGGCATAATCCGGCCCTACAGCCGCGCATCCCGCGATCAGGAGGGAAGCGACCGGGACGATCGAGGCGAGTGATTTGCGCATGGCCATCGCGTCACTTGCTCCCGGCGAACCTGAAATTCTCGTCGGCGCCATCAAGCGTCACCGTCACCGTGCGCCCTGCGACAAGGTCCAGCCCCCGGGGCACCTTGTCTATCGCAATCCGCACGGGAATGCGCTGGGCGAGGCGGATCCAGTTGAAGGTGGGATTGACGTTCGCCAGCAGCGTGCCTGCCGTCGTGGTCCGCTCCCGGTCGTCGATGCCCGCCGAGCGACCCTCCACGTGGCCCTTTATCGGCCGGTCTTCCCCCATGACCTGGATGGTGACCGGCGCGCCGGGATGGATGCGGGGCAGCTTGGTTTCCTCGAAATAGCCGGCGACGTAGAAGCTGTCGGAATCGACCAGCGCCATCACAGGCTGGCCCGCGGTGGCATAGGCGCCGGGGCGCAGGGAGAAGTTGGTGATGATGCCGTTGACCGATGCGCGTACCTGCGACCGCTCCAGGTTGATCCGGGCAAGCTCGAGCGCCGCTATCGCCTGCGCGTAGCGGGCTCGCGCCTCCTCGGCCGCGCTTCTGCGATTGTCACGATCCTGGTCGGACACCACGTCGCCGAGCGAACGATAGCGGCGATCCTCCCGTTCGGCCGCCGTCAGCGTCGCGCGCGCCGTCGCCACCGCCGCCTCGGCCTGATCGCGCGCGTTGCGGAGCCGGGCATGGTCGACGACGAAGAGGACATCGCCCCGTTTCACGACCTGGTTGTCGCGGACGAGCACTTGTTCGACCCGGCCCGAGACATCGGCCGCCAGCGGAACGACGTCCGCCCGGATCTTGCCGTCGCGGGTTTGCGGGGCGAAGGTGTAGTAGGTATAGAGCTGCCACAGGACGAAGATCGCAAGAGCAACCACGAAGAGTGTGAGAAGCGGTTTGATCAATCGTTTCAGACGGTCTCTGGTCAGGATCATGGGCGTGACTTCATGTCTTGGTGATGAGGCGCAGGACGGCGAAGGCCAGTCCCGTCAGGGTGATCAGCAGGGCCGTGTCGAACAGGGGGCGCTGCCAGATGAACCGATAGAGGCCAGCCGCATCCAGCAGCCGCGACAGGACGGCCCGGACGAGCAGGGCGGCCGCCATGCACAGCAGGAGCGGCGAGAGGAAAATCCCCACGATATTGACCTCGCCGATCATGGGGCCGGCTCCCAGGCCGGTGCGCGATGGAAGAGCGCCAGCCTGAGCCCGGCGAGGCTATGAAGGGTCGCATGGCGGTCGTCGTTCGACGTGCCGTCGCTGGCACGAACCGTGTCCATCGCGGTGTCGATGACGGTCAGAAATTGCGGCGAAGGATCATCCGCGTCGATTTGCCGGGGCGCACTTTCCAGAACCTGCTCGACTTTTTCCCGGGCGGCCGCTCCCAGCCTGTCCGCGGCCATCCGCAGATCGCCGATATTGAGACCCGCACGCATGCGGACAAGCAGCGTCGCTGAGCGCTCGATCTGACCATTTGCGGCCAGCCGCGTCGAGAGCGCGGCAATCCGGTTGAGCGCGCGTTCGACATAGCCGTTTCTTTCCCTGGACGTGGCGGTACGGCTCAGCCGGGAAATCTCGGCAATCTCCATGCGCAATACCCGGTGAACCTGATAGTCGACGCCGAGCGTACGCGAGAGGTTCATGCATAAAGTGGCGACCATGAAGCCTGGGATGAGAGCCAGATTCGCCTCTAGGAACGTATCGAACGCCGCTGGCGTGTAGCTGGCCTGAAGGTTGATCCCGCTCAGAGAGAAGAGAAAGATGAGCAGCACCATCGGATTGACCGCGATCCAGGCGGCGAGCGGCAGGATGAAGATGGCCATCACCGCGAGGAAGGTCGGATAGTCAGTTGCCAGCGGTAGGAGACCGTAGTTCAGCGCTATGGACAGCACGAGCGCAAGCATCAGGAGGCGGCCGGTCACCGCCATGATCCGTCCGGGCTGGTCCATCATGCCGAAAAAGCCCACCAGCGCGACTGCGAGGGTAAATGTATTCGCGCCCTGGCGCCAACCGGTAGCGTACCAGAAGCCGCAGAGCAGCAGATAGCCGGCAAACAGGCCAAGCGAGACCTGAACGGCGAGGCCAATATCCGGCTTCAGCGGGAAATTGCGGGCCTTCGCCACATCCCGGGCGAGGGCGGGACTGAGATCGCCGGACCCGTTCAACGAGCGATCGATGGCATGTATCTCGCTCCAGATCATCAGCATATCAGCCATCATGTCGGCGAGCGCCCCATGGACGAGTTTCAGCCAGGCTGCGCGCGGGCCGTCGGGCTTCGGCAGATCGTGCAGGGCTTCGATCAGTCGCGGCGGGGCCGACCGGCCTACTTCCAGACATTCGGTCGCGAGAGCGAGGGGCGGAGCGATCGCCTCCCGTTCCTGTGCATCGAGTGCGGCGATCCTGTCTCCTATGGCCGAAAGCAGCGGGATCATGCGGATCAGCCGTTGCTGGATGGCCAGTCCGCCGTTCAGCACGCCCTTGTTGACGGCGGGATCGTAGCGCAATTGCGCAGTCGTCTGCGACAGGGTGATGATATCGGCGAGGGATTTGAGCCGGTCATGCGCTGCCTGGGCATCGTCAGGATGACCCTCGACAACATCCATCGCCCATTTCTTCATGGATGGCAGCCAGCGAGCCAGGCTTGCCCGCAACATATGTTCGGATGAACGTGGCGCGATCACACTGTCGACCATGGTCACGACGATCACGCCAAGCCCGATCTCGCTAACGCGCGCCACCATCGTGTCAAAGAGACGTTCGGGATGATCGAATGCGGGAACAGCGATGAGCGCGAGGGTCAGTCCGAAGAGCCAGAAAGCATAGCTACGGGGCGTTCTGTCGATGAAGGACAATCCCATCGCCGTACAGATCGCTATTCCGAGCGACAGGATGAACAGGCCGCTCACATTGCCGAAGACCGAGGCAAGAAGCAGCGTAGCCACGCCGGCCGAGAATGTCCCGAAGAAGCGGTAGGCCGCTTTTGACCGGATCGCGCCGGATGTAGGGTTCATGCAGGCGCCGCAGGTGACGAGCGCCCAATATGGTTGCGGCAGCCCGATCCATGCGGCAATCGAGAAGGCGATCATGCCGGCGAGGTAGAGCTTGATTGCGAAGATCGCCTGATCGGCCGTCAGGGCCATTTTCACCGATCGGCTTCCCCGCTCTGGAGGAAATCGGTGATGCGCCTTTCGAACAGGCGAAGCACCCTGGTCGCCGTCTCGATCTCCTCGAGGGGAATGTCGGCGAGCAGTGACTTCCTTAGTCGAACAAACTCTTCCTCCAGTCGAGCGCCCAGCGCGCGCCCTTTGTCAGTCGCGTGGATGATCCGTATGCGCCGATCCTGCCCGTACCCGCGTCGCTCCAGATATCCCGCTGCTTCCGCCTGATCGACGATGCGGACCATCGCGCCATGGTTGACGCCCACTTCCTCCGCCAGCGCGCCTTGCCGGATCCCGTCTTCGCCCGCGCGGGTCACCATGATGACGGCCGAACTGATGGGGACGGGTACATCGAAATTCGCGGCCACGAGTGTCACCGCCTGAATCCAGACGCGACGTACAGGCTGCAGCGAGGTCGTGAAGGCGAGAAAGGAGAGCGCGGGCGATTTGGCCATGGTGGCTCCATAGCGCGCCCTTCATTATAGTTCAATAGGCAACTATTGCTTTGGCTCTGATTAGTGCCATATTTCGCCGTAAGTTGCACGGCCAGGTGCGGCCGGGGGCAGGGAAAGTGTCAACGTCTCCCTGGCTAACATTGCATCGAAAATCGCGCCTTCGGCTGGCTGCTATTTCCGATGCCTTCAAAGGCGGCTTTGGCGAGACCTCGCCATCGCATTCGGCGCAGGCCGTAGCATCGCTTCCATGTACCGAAGATCTTCTCGATGAGGGCGCGCACGCGATGGATCGGTTGATTCCATTCGTGGAGCTTGCAGACCGTTTCAGCTTCGTCGCGGCCCTACATGCCGGTGGCGACGATCCGGGGAATACCGCCTTTTGCCAGCAAGGCACCACAGAAGTGATTGCCGCGATAGGCGCTATCGGCAAACACCTCACCGGGATTGTCGGGCAAGGCATCGGGACCTGCCTTGCCATCATTGATATTTGCCGATGTGATCGACACTTCCTCGACCAACGCGGTATCGGCATCGGCGCCCATGTGGGCCTTGAATACGTGGACAGCCCGATACTGTGTCGGCCGCCATGACGAGGGCAACATCGAGCGTATGCACATAGCGGCTGTCGCCATCCATGTCCCGCTCGTCGAAAAACTCGACGATGGGCAAGCCCATCGGACAAGCGGACTGGCCGTCCTTCGTGTCCTCGAACCGGAAAGCGCTCCCAACCGTGTCGATCTCAGCCTTTCTAACCTCGATAATCTCACCGCGTCGGCAGCCCGACATGGCGATCAGGCGGATGATGTCGACAGCGCGCGTATAGTGTTCGGCCTCGGCTGCTTTGGCGAGGAGGCCCTAGGCAGGATGCGATAATTCCGCTTTACATCTGACTGAACCTTGCCGCCACAGGCCTCATTTGACGGGAAAGGTCACGCCGGTCAGCTCCTCGGACACCGCCCAGAGCTGTTGCTGGATCTTTTGGTCGTGTGAGGCGGCGCTGGAGGTGACCAGTTTGGGATATCCGCGCATCTCGCCCCATCCGTCAGGACCGTAAAACTCTCCCCCGAGGATAGAAGGATCGGTTGCCGCACGCAATGTGGGTAGGGCCCCTATTGCTGCCTTCTGGGTGATCAGCGGCGCAAGCCCGGTGACGATCATACGCATCCAGCCCGGCAGATTGCGGGCGAGCTCGGTATTGGACACGCCGGGATGCGCCGCCACCGCGATCGTGCTGCCGTGATACGCCAGGCGGCGCTGCAATTCATAGGTGAACATCAGATTGGCAAGCTTGGACTGACCATAGGCCCCGCTGCGGCTATAGCTGCGCTGCCATAGCAGGTCGTCGAAATGGATCGCTGCATTGATGCGGTGGGCGGTGCTGCTGACAGTCACCACGCGGGAGCCGGGAACCGGAAGCAGGCTCTCCAGCAACAGGCCGGTCAGCGCGAAATGGCCAAGATGGTTGGTGCCGAACTGCAACTCGAACCCGTCAGCCGTGGTCAGTTTCGGCGTGTACATCACCCCGGCGTTGTTGATGAGCAAATCAATGCGTGGATAGGCGGCGCGCAAATCCGCCGCCGCCGTGCGGATGGAGTCCAGCGAGGTCAGGTCCAGCAGCTGCACAGCGGTATTGCCTGTGATCCGCGCTGCCGCCTGCCTGCCTTTTTCGACATCACGGACCGCCAGCACCACCGTTGCTCCATGCCCGGCCAGCATTCGTGCGGTTTCAAAGCCCAGCCCGGTATTACCGCCGGTGACGATGGCGATGCGGCCCCGCTGATCCGGGATCCTTTGTTCCGTCCAATTACCGCTCATGACAGTTTCCTATGAAACCGGTAGTCTGTAATGCAGGATTTACGGACCGACAGTCTTTTGTCAAGAGACCGAAGGTCTTTAATTGAGGTGGGCATGACGTTCCAGAGAGCGCGAAATGAAGAGCAACGAGAGGCCCGGCGACGCGCGATCCTCGATACGACGGTGACGATGCTCAATGAGATGCCGGTGGCCGAGGTCAGCCTCAACGAACTCAGTCGCCGGGTGGGCTTGGCCAAATCGAATGTCATGCGCTATTTCGAATCGCGCGAGGCGGTCCTGCTTGAATTGCTCAGTGATTATCTTGAGCGCTGGCTGGTGGACCTGGCGGCAGAGCTCGCGATCGGTGTCGAGATGGAGGCTGCTCCTCTCATGCGGACGCGCCAGATGGCGGATGTGCTCAGCCGGTCCCTGGCGACCCGCCCGGTGCTGTGCGATCTCTTCGGCGCGCAAGGGGGAGTGCTGGAGCACAATGTCTCGGTCGAGGTCATCAAGCGGCACAAGCGCGCGTCCCAAACGAACCTGAAGGTGATGACGGACCTGGCACTGCGCCATATCCCGGAGCTGGGGGAGGGGGCGCAAATGGCCTGCCTGATGGCTCTCTTGTCGGCCGGCGCGCTGTCAGCCTATACGCCGCCACCGCCCAGCCTCCTTGCCGCTTACGAAGAGGAACCTGCGCTCGGCGCACTTCACATGGAGTTCGCAAATGTGCTTCGCGCATCGATCGCCCTTACATTCCTGGGCGCTCTGCCGCGCGACTGAGCGAGCCGCGACCCATTAGGCAGGTCTTTGATATATGGGCTCGATCCTTTTGCGGTGGGCGAAACACCTTCGATCGTCCTCGGCAAGGCCGGATCTCCCGCAAGTCTGTGACACGGATCACGTCGTAGTTATGCGCCAACGCCGTTCGTCGAGGAAACAGAAGCCAACGGTCGTTCGCACCTACTGCGCTACGGAAACCCTCGGGATCGGCGACGCAGACGCGTGTACCGTGCCGGCAATAGCGGATGTAGCGACCTATGGTGGCCGACGTGCCGCCGTTTCCCGCACCGCAGACGATCCACGCCGGGACCGGGAGTTCCTCCTCGCGCATCTGTTGGAAAATGCTCTCGGAGATGTTGTTGCCGCGCCAATCGGTCGCGCGCTCGGCATTGCTGAACTGGTCCAGGTAATGCCCGCCCGTCGCCGCCGCGAGCCGGCGGGCTTCGTCGTACACCGCGAGCGGATTGGCCACCATGAAACCGGATGGCATCAAGCTTAGCCGGGGCAGCCGCTTGCGGCACCACTGCGATGAAGCGCAATCCGAGCAACTTGGCGAGATAAGCTTCCGAAACCGCCGTCGAGCCAGAGGACGCCTCGATCAGCACGGTATCGGGGCCGATCTGCTCATTGCACAGAGCATAGAGGAAAAGCGAGCGGGCGAGCCGATGCTTAAGGCTGCCGGTGGGATGCGTGCTCTCGTCTTTCAGGTAGAGTGTAATGCCCGGCACCTTCGGCAGTTCGACCCGTATTAGGTGGGTGTCGGCCGAGCGGTTGTAGTCCGCCTCAACGAGCCGGATCGCTTTGCAGAGCCAATGCCGATCGACCCGGCCGCCGCCGGAGGATGCTATCATCGTGTGCTCTCCAGGTGTCGAGTTTGCTTGGCGGGACTGCGTTCGCCAGAGACTACCGGATGACTTTGCCGTCAGCGTCGAGGACGGTTACCGGCCCGATGTTCAAGGCCCGGATGCTATCCTCGATCTTCGAGAGGTCGCCGACGACGAGCCAGGTCAGCGCGTCGGGCGAGAGCATCCGCTTGGCCGCCGCGACGACGTCCGCTTCGGTCTGACTTTCCAGCGCCTGCTTCTGATTTGCCACATAAGCATCCGGACGGCCATATGTGTGGTTTGTCTCCAGCGCCCGGAGCACCGCGTCGGATTGCTCGTAGATGCCGGGGAGAGAGCGCACGCGCGATTTCCGCGCGATGTCGATCTCTGCGTCGGTCGGCGGCGTGGGGGAGACGATTGCGCTGACTTCCTTGAGGATTTCGCGCATTGCTTCGGCGGTCTTGTCGGACTGCACCGCGGCAGAAACGATGAGAGCTCGCTGCCCTACGGCGTCCCTCAGCGAACTGTAGGCACCATAGGTCCAGTGCTTGTCCTCACGCAGGTTCATGTTGATCCGCGAGGTGAAGCCGCTGCCGAAGACGTCATTGGCGAGCAGCATCGCGATATAGCCCGGCGCCGACGTGGGTGTGTTCAGTAATCCGCCGTTGATCGTCGACTGTTCTGCGCCGGGACGATCGATAAGGAACACGCGCGGTACGTCGGGCCGGGCGACAGGGGCCAGATTCTTACGCGGCAGGGGTGATTGGGGCGGCGCCCAGTCGCCGAACGCTTGCTCCAGCAGCGCCGTGATCGCCGGGAGCGTGGTGTCTCCGACGACGAAGATCGTCGCGCTATCCGGCCGGTAGTGATCGCGGTGGAAAGCGAGGATGTCCGCCCTAGTGATGCTGCCGAAGGATTCTGCAGTGCCCATGCCGGAGGGCGGGATCCCATAGGGATGGCCGGGCCCGTAAAGCAACGTAGGGAGTATCCGCTCGGCCAGCAAAGCAGGCGCGGTCCGCTCGTAGGAAATCTGGGCAAAGCCGCTTTGGCGCAGGCGCTCTATGGCCTCTTCCCGGAACGCAGGCTTGCGAAGAATATCCGCGAACAGCGCGATCGATGGCACAAGCTGCGCATTCATCGCGCGGAGCCAGATAACGGTCGAATCGAGATTTGACCGCACGCCGATCTCAGCGCCCAGCCGTTGCTCCGCATTGGCAAGTTCAATTGAATCCAACTCCTCGGTGCCTTCGTCGAGGAGATGCGAGACAAACATCTCGGTGCCCAGCTTGCGACCGTGATCGGCGGCAGACCCGGCGTCGAACTGCACGCTGATGGAGGTAAGGGGCACGTCGGCACGCCGGGCGAGAGCCACCTCGATACCGTTCGCGAGCCGGGCGCGCTCGACCGCCGGGAAGATCACGTCAGGGAAAATAGTGACCTCGGGCACGCCCTTGCTGCGACCAACCTGACTGGGAACGGTCGTATAGGCTTTTGTCGGTGGCCGCATGGCGGCCGGCCGGCCCGGCAGTTCCGGCCTGCTTCCCTGCGCGATATCCTTCGCCGGGCGATCGGCGTTGGGTTTGGGGGGCTCGGTGACCAGGGTGTAATCGCCTTGCGAGCCATTTGCGCGCCGCCGCGAGAACCTGCGCCGGTGTTGCCGCGTCGATCCTTGCGAACTCCTCCTTGTAAGCGGCGGAATCGCCCCATCCGGCTTCGTAGGTGGCCAGAATATTCGCAATCGCGCCGGCACCGTCCAAATTGCGCACGAAGCGCTGACGCTGCCGGTTCTTAGCATGTTCGAGTTCATCCTCGGTCGGTCCGTCCTTGAGGAACCTGGCCAATTCCTCGGTGATCGCGGCCTCCACGCGGGCCGGTTGGGTGCCGGGCCGCACGAAGACGGCGAACTCGAACAGGCTAGCGAGTGCCAGGCTCTGGACATCTGCCGAAATCGAATCAGCAACACCATCCCTGTCACGCAGCCGCAGTTGCAGGCGAGATGTCCGGTCGCCGCCGAGCACTTCCGCGGCGAGTTTGAGCAGCGCGTTCTCGGGATCGTCCGCCTGGGGGACGTTCCAAACGCGGGTGATGAGGGTCGCCTCGACATCGTCCTGCTCGACCGCTCGCGTCGATTGCGTGCGCGGCGCGACTCAAGGCTGCTGCCGGGCGACCGGTGGCCCGGAGGGGATGTCTCCGAAATAGCGCTGAGCTTTTTCCCGAGCCTGTGCGGGCGTAATGTCGCCCGCTAGTACCAACGTGGCGTTCGCGGCGCCGTAATAGTCACGAAACCACTGCTGAACGTCGCTCAGGCGCGCTGCATCGAGATCGGCGAGCGAGCCGCCCGTGTCGTGATGGTAGGGATGGTTAGACGGGAAGATGTTGCGCAGCACATTGCGCTGCGTGCCGCCATAGGGCCCGCTGCCGCGCTGACGGATTTCATTCTGCACCACACCGATCTCGGCATCGAGTTCGCCTTGATCGATCGCGCCGAGCAGGTGGCCCATGCGGTCGGATTCCATCCACAGCGCCATGTCCAGCGCAGTCGTCGGGACGGTTTCGTAATATTGGGTATGGTCGAATGTCGTCATTCCATTCAGCCCTGTCGCCCCTACCCGTTCGAAGGGCTTGAAGAATGACTCCTTGTTGTGCTCGGAGCCCGAGAACATGAGGTGCTCGAAAAGATGCGCGAAGCCGGTCTTCCCGGCCGGCTCGTCGGCGGAGCCGACCCCATACCAAACCGAAATCGCAATGACTGGCGCCTTGTGGTCCTCGTGCACGATCACCGTAAGGCCGTTGCCGAGCTCGAACTTCTCGAATTTGATCTCGGGAAGCGAATTTGCCAGCGAATGTGCGGCTATCGCAGGCGCGGCCTCCGCCAGCTTCACGGCGCGCTGCTGGGCAACAGCGGGTGATCCGGCCAAAAGGGCAGCGCTGATCATCAGAGCTGTGGGAAATGACTTGTACGGTAGAGCAGGCATTGTCGGCAATCCCCATATTAAAAAATAGAATTTGTCGGGCAGCCACCGCTGACCGCCAGCGACGGATCAAGACCGGATCAATAAACGGCCGATATTTTTAGAGTCCTCCTCCGAGGAGGAACCCCTCCGACTTCAGTCGGATACTGGCTTCAGCCTTAGACTCGCGTGCAAGCCTGTAACCTCGGGGAAAACGGAAGACCGCCTGAAGGGCGTAAGTCTTCCGTTTTCCCCGAGGTTACAGGCTATGCGCTACAAGAGCGGTTGTCACACAACATTCCATCACCGTTATCAGCGCGGTGACGAAGTCGGTTTTCAGCCGGGTCTGTCAGCGCCTTCAGGGGTAAAAACGATGAGGAGCATGGCCCTTTCTCCGTCGAACTCGGCGACGAGGGCGATGACGAGCGCAACATCGGTCTGAACTACGAACAAGAATGCCTTGGATGCGCCCCTGGCGCCCCTCGGAGTGCCGCAACCGAACAGGGCGCGCATGAGAATGCCAAGATTGAACCCGGCGACGTGGATCAAATAACGCTTGTGAACATTCTCGCGCCCGCGCAGCCACGCGCGGCGCATGCCGCCGCGATCCAGGACGTGGGCAAAGCTACGCTCGACCATCTCACCACGCTTGCGCATCGCCTTGCGTCCGACGGCGGATTTCAGGCGAGACCGATTGGCGTAGACGGCCTTCTGGGCAGCCTCGTCGCCGTGCCAGCGCAGATATCCATTCGGCGGTGCCGGCTCGGCGATGCGCGTCTTCCAGATGTCGCCGTCGAGACCCTTGAGGAGCTCGCGCGAATGATAGCCTTTATCGGTCACAAGATCGCAGGGATCCCCGGACGTCGGCGCCAGGCCAATGTCGGCGAGGTTGCGTGCTGCCGTCTCCAGCGTGGCGTCGAGCGTTGTCGTGTCGCCCTTGTCGGCCGGGTGGATCGGCGCTGCCACGATAACACCCGTGTCGAGATCGACCGCGTGTTCGGGCTTGTAGGCCAGACGCGTCGAGCCGTTCTTCATCCGCGCGACCTTCGCGTCGGGATCGGTCTTGCTCGCCCAGTCCGCATTCGACAGCTTCTTGCCCTTGCGTTTGCGATCGAGCCGGACAAGGTCGTCGATCGTCGGCGTGTCGATGCCGCTCTCTTGCGCCATGCGCACCAGCATCTCGCGGTAGGTCTCGCCATTGTCACGCCGCACGATGGTACGCAGCGCGGCGTTCGCCTCCATGGTCGAGCCATCGACGCCGATCCGCTCGCCTTTCACCAGATCGTGCCCGGCGACGAGGGCCAGTACCCAGCCGAAGATCTGGTCATGTACCTCGTGCGGCAGGCGGCTCCGCGTCTTCGACAACCAGCTATGATCAGGGACCTTGTCGCGGCTCGACAGTCGCAGGAACTCCCGCAGCGACAGCGAATCCGAACAGCGCCAGACAATCCCGCGTTCGCTGTCGATGCCCTCGAAATAGCCGATCAGCAGCATGCGGAAATAGCGGCCCGGCGGCAGCGACGGGGCTCCCATCCGCGGCGCATAATAGGGCTTGCACGTCTTCTCGACAAAGCCATCGAAGCCCGCCTCGGCCAGCAGCTTCTGGAGCTTGTCGTAGAAAACATGCCCCGGTGAACGCGGTATCTCCGCCCACGTCACGATCAAATCGGACTGGACCTCGCTATCACGCCCCATCGCCATCGCCGCTAACCCGCCAGACAATCCCACTGCCGCACTGAATCAGCCACCGCCGACTTCGTCAACGGCCTGTTATCATCTGGTGTGGGCGCCGAAGTACCGCTTCAAGGTGCTCCATGGCGACGTGCGCTTGCGGGTCCGGGAAATCATCAGGCAGGTTTGCGCCGAGATGGGCGTGACGATCATCAATGGGGCGCTGTCGAAGGACCACGTGCATATGTTCGTCGAAATCCCGCCGCACGTTTCCGTCAGCGACTTCGTTCGCCGCGCCAAGGGGCGCTCATCTCGGAAAATCCAGCAGGAGTTCGAGCACATCCGCAAGCGGTATTGGGGGCAACGCTTCTGGCAACGCGGCTACTTCTCGACCACATCCGGCAACATCACCGATGACATCATCATGCGGTATCTCGACAAGCATACCCACAAGGATGGCTTCAGCCCCGCCTCATGATCCTACCGGCGTCAGCCGGTCAGTCATTCAGGAGGATATTGCGCGGAATTCCGTACCAGGCGTTACTATACCCGGCGCTGTTCTCGCCGATATTCTGGTAATAGCGTTTGTCAAATATGTTGTTCGCCGACAGCGCCGCAGACCAGTGCGCGTCGATTTCATAGGCGACGCGCAGATCGACCACCGCATAGGCCTTCTGCGTCACGTTGAACGGTGTCGCGGGATTCTCGCCTGGTGCGCAGTTGCCCAGCGCGTCGAAGCGCGGGCAGCCGGCACCTTCCACATAGCTGGCGCTTTTCGCGACGATGCCGCCGCCGATGGTCCAGGACTTGAGCGCGCCCGGCAGATCGTAGCTGGTCCACAGCTTGAACAGATGCTTGGGCGTCTGCGAACTCAGGATCAGACCGTCTGACGCCAGCTCGCTGACGGTCTCATTCTTGTTGTAAGTATAACCCGCTGTCAGCCACCAACCTGCCGCTAGCTTGCCGCTGAGCTCGAGTTCGACTCCCTCGCTGCGATTGGTTTCTTCAAGATAGCAGCAATCCGGCAGCGGCGAAACGATGCTCGGATCCTGGACGGAGCCGCCGGTCTGGCGAATCCTGAACAAAGCGAGTGATCCGTTGAGCGTGCCGTTGCGCCATGAGCCCTTGATCCCTGCTTCGATATTCACGCCGTCGAGCGCCGAGGGGAGGCGGGTCATGTCCTGCCGCAGCATCGACATCTGAGGATTATAG
The DNA here is from genome assembly GCF_000445105.1 of Sphingobium lactosutens DS20. Classification (GTDB taxonomy): domain Bacteria; phylum Pseudomonadota; class Alphaproteobacteria; order Sphingomonadales; family Sphingomonadaceae; genus Sphingobium; species Sphingobium lactosutens. The sequence goes on from NZ_ATDP01000089.1 coordinate 146,493, forward strand.
ATATCCGCATAACTGACATAGATCGAATAATTAGGACTCAATTCGTAGACGATCCCGCCATAGGGGACGAACTTGCCCTTGGTTTTGGTTTGGATCATATCCTCGAAGAGCAACTCGCCGAAAAAGAACGTTTGGCTATTCAGCGTTTCGTCCAGCCAATTGAACCGCCCGCCACCGATCAGCGAGAGGCCGTCAGCCGGATGGAGACGCAGGGCGCCCATCACACCATATTGGTTGCGGCGAAGCTTCGCGACAGCGCCGAACGATGAGGTCGTCGGCTCCTGCAGGTCATTCAGATCGCTGGTGAAGGGATCGAAGGGCGGGACGTATCCGTCCAGGAAGTTGAGCGGGATGTCGGACGAGATGTGCGAGTGGTCCGCGCCCAGGGTGATCTCGTGACGTCTACCGAACAGGTCGAAGGCGCCGGTCAGGGTCGCGTCAACGGTTAGGTTACGGCCCACCGTGTCGCTTTCAATCGCACTCGGCCCGCCGACCAGATGCGTCACCGGATTGATCGTGCCCAGGACATAAGCATATTTGGAATCGTTAGTCTGGTGCAGCCGAGCGCCGTTGACCTTGAGAACCCAGTCCCTGCCGAAGCGCCGCTCCAACTGCCCGAATAGTTCCACGCTCTCGGTGTCGGCGCGGTTCCACGGCGCGGCCAGCGCGGTCGAACGCGCAAGCCCGGCATCCGAACCATCGTCGAAATGGGGAACGCCGTAGGGCACGAACGTGTGATCATTCGCCTCATAGCTGCCGCCGGCGCGCAGCGTCGTTACGGAATCCGGAAAGAATTCGACGATGCCGTAGATTGCAACAATAGCGCTGCCTTTGACGAAAACGCCGGAAATCGAGCAGCCCATGGCGCCTGACATCCGATATCAGCGCGGCCTCGCGCAACTCGAGGCAGTGGCCGGCGCGCAAGGGATTGCGGTCGTAAACAGCCTTAAAGATACCGCCCCCGATCTCGGCCGCTACATAGTCGAGTTTGCCTATGGCGATATCTTCACGCGACCGAGCCTGGACGTAAAGACTCGCGAATTGGCAACAGTCGCAGCCTTAACCGCGATGGGCACCGCGACCCCTCAACTCAAAGTCCATATGCAAGCGGCGCTGCGGATCGGCGCAAGCCAGGAGGAGATCATCGAAACAGTGATGCAGATGATCCCCTATGCGGGATTCCCTGCCGCCCTGAACGCGGTGACAATAGCGCGCGATGTATTTTCAGCGAAATAATCCATTGCCGACAGGTCGCCGCCTTCCTTGCCTCGTCGAGCAGCCCGTTCTTCGCGAACAAATCCTGCGGACCAAGACCAGCCAGCAGCTGGTCCGACATATCCTTGTCGATCGCCAGATCGATGGTCCTTCCTATCTATCTCTACAGCCATGCGCACAAAATTACTGACAGTACCGCTTTGCCGGTCAAGCGGCGCTTTTCCGGTTCCATAAACCTTAGCGTAGGTGGAGTGAGGCTGCGCGCGATCCTTTCCTTGCGGTACAGTTCGGTGATGCTGTTCTCGCTGCGCAATCCATCCAGCACGACACGGATCTTGTCCTTGGCCAAACAATGGCGCCGGGTCTGTCGTCGAATGTCCTTCATCATTCACTCTGTATGGGCCTTCACCGGCAATTCCGCATTGGAGGATCTGTGCCATTGGCGCTAACGGCGAACGGTCCCGCTCACAGGGGCCAACAGAAACGGATGCTGTATGAGCAGCGCGATGCTCCTCTTCTGGCACCCCAACAAGAACAATTTATCCTGAAAAAGCATCTTCCACCTCACGATGGTTGCGTCTCGGAGAAGCGAGGGGGCACCCCCAGTTCATATAATCGCCCGGCCAGGAATTGGGAGAATCAACACCGCTTGCTCTGCAATCGCCGTTCCGGTATGGTGGCTGCGCTTCATGACACTTGGGAAGGTCTCCGAATTAGGAGACGCTTCGCTTGCCCAAGCTTAATTTTCGTCTCGATGAGGCGTTGCACACCGCACTGATGCGTCGCGCTCGCGGCGCGAACCTCCCCTTGTCGGTCTTCATCCGCCAAGTGCTCGAGCAGGCCGTCGATGAGCGCAAGCGCTACGTCTTCTCCTCTCAGGACGAAATCCTCGCTACCGCCATCCAGATTCTCTCGATCCTGGCAACTTCCGTGGGCCAGCAGTCGCCAAAGGCCCTCGAACAAGGCATGACGCAGGCGCGATCGATACTCCTGGAACGCGGTCTCCTAGGTGAGGGGGATCACCCATGAGCATTTTCCGCAACGACACGCTGGGCTCATGGACACGCGGCGGACAGGCGATCGTCCATAACGTCCGAATGACGACGCAGGTCTTCTACCAGACCCTGTTGGCCGGCTTCATAATCTGGATCATCGGCACCCTCTGGTACGCGTTCGAGAAGTCGACAGAGTATGAACGTTTCGTCCTCTTGAAGCTCGCCGAGGCCATGATCAAGGTCGACGCGGCAGCCGGTACCAACGATCCCGTTCAGTTCCGCACGCCCGAAGGCCAGGCCTACTGGACTTCGGCGGACTGGCTCGTTGCATCCAGCCTGGCCAAAAAGACCTTGCACGCGTTCGAGGTCTATCTGCTCCACGGAGCGCTGATCTCGGGACTGTTCAGCCTCGTCATGCTCGCCTGGGCCTGGTTCTATTTCACCCGAACGGGCAGGGGCCTTGGCTCCAATGAATATCTGCGCGGGGCGCGCTTCGGCACGATCCGGCAGGTTAAGCGTGCACTCTGGCGCCAGACCAAAGGGCCGCTGCAGATCGGCAAAGTGCCCGTGCCGGAAGCCTATGAACCGGAACATATTCTCCTGTGCGGGGCGCCTGGCACGGGAAAGACCAACCTCATCATCGGCATGCTCGAGGGCATCCGCAAATCAGGCCGGCGCGCCATCGTCTATGACACCGCGGGCACCTTCGTCGAGAAATTCTACCGGCAGGGCACCGATATGCTCCTCAACCCGCTCGATCAGCGGACGGCGCGCTGGTCGCCCTGGGTCGATGTGCCACGCGACTATCATTATGACCAGATCGCCGAATCCACCATTCCCGACAAGCATGGCGATCCCTTCTGGGCGAAGGCAGCTAGAGGCACGCTGGTCGCGGTGATGCGCAAGCTCGCCCGCCAGAAGCACACCTATGTCTCCGTCCTGCTCGACAGGCTGCTCCGCTCGAAGCTCAAGGACCTTGCAGCCTTTGTCAGCGGTACCGATGCCGCCGCCTTCATCAGCACCGAGGGCGAGCGCACATCCGCAGGCATTCAGGCCGAACTCGCCTCGGTGATGCGCAGTTTCGGCTATCTTGACGATACTGACGACGGCTTCTCGATCCGCGATTGGGTCGAGAAGGGCGAAGAGGGAAGCTGGCTCTTCATCACTGTGAAAGCCGATCAGCTTCCCTCGCTGCGCCCGCTCATCACCGTCTGGCTCGATATCGCGATCAGCGCGATCATGAGCCTGACCCCCGATCGCGACCGCCGCCTCTATTGCGTGATCGATGAATTGCCGACGCTGCAGAAGCTGCCATCGCTCTCGGACTTCCTTGCCCGTGCCCGTAAATATGGCGGGTGCGGCATATTGGGCTTCCAGTCCTATCCGCAACTCGAAGCGACCTATGGCATCCAGGATGCTGCCGCCATCACCGGCTATTGCTCGACCTGGGTCGCGCTGCGAGCCAATGACACAGCGACAGCAAAACATGTCTCGGAAAATCTCGGCCAGGTCGAACAGGTCGAGGCGAACGAGGGCATGTCCTATGGCGTCAACGACATGCGGGACGGCGTCAACCTGTCACGCATGCAGGTGACCCGGCCGCTGGTCATGCCGACCGAGGTCACCAACCTTCCCAATCTTGTCGGCTTCCTTCGCTTTGGCCGCAATCTTCCGGTGGTGCGTTTCGACAGCGCTTTCAACGCTGTTCCGTCGCTGGGACCGGCCTTTCTCGAACGCATCGATCCACCGGTGCTAGTCGACAAGGCCAAAGATCTGGTTCGTATCGCCCATGCCGAAGCCCGGGTGAGGCAAGCCATCGAGCGAGAAAGCGCACAGAATCCGCCACCTCCGACACATCCGCAAGCGGCTGCAGACGTGCCGGAGAAGTCGGCGCCGTCGTCGAAGGCTCCCCGTACGTCACCACGGCAACCCGACCTCTTCAATCCGCCACAGGCGAAGGTCGATCCGAAGCTCGTGGAAGATATCCTGCATGCCAGGGAAGGCGACGACTTGCCCGTCCCGCCCCGCGAGGCCTGGACTATCCTCGCTGGCAAGCAGGGGGAAATCCGCTCCGATCTTGTCCAGCATGGCCGCGATGATGGGCCACGTGAACCAGCTAAGCCGGCATGATCCAGCCTCAGCGTCTGTACGGCAAGCCTGCCAATATCGCCCGCTACTATACGGTCGGGGACTATTACACCAAGGGCGGCGATGAGCCTTCCGAATGGGGCGGAAAACTCGCCGCCGATCTCGGTCTCTCCGGGCCGGTCGATCCCAAAATGTTCCGCGAGCTCCTGGCCGGCAAGGTCGGCGACCAACAACTAGGCCGTTACCGCGCCGACGGAACAATCCAGCATCATCCAGGCTGGGACTTCGCGGTCAATGCGCCCAAGTCCGTTTCTATCATGGCACTGGTCGCCGGCGATGAGCGTGTGCTGGCAGCTCATGAACAGGCGGTGACGGCAGCGATCGGCTATCTGGAGGAACAGGCGCAACTGCGCCGCCGTGAGGAGGGCAAGATCGTCCATGAAACGACCGGGCGCATCCTCGTAGCCCGGTTCACCGAACATGGCAGCCGCGAACTCGACCCGCATCTCCACACCCATGTCGTCGTCCTCAACATGACCAACCGCCAGGATGGCGATCCGATGGCGAGCCTGGAAAGCAGGGTCATGTATGGCGAGCAGCGCGTTGCCGGACAGATCTACCGCAATGCGCTGGCCTTCGCCTTGCGCGAAGCGGGGCACCAGATCGATTTTGATCCGCGCACCGGCCTGTTCGAGATACGCGGCGTTCCCCAATCCCTGATCGAAAAATTCTCACAGCGCGCCGAGGAGATCGAGGAGCATGCACGCGAGCATGGCCTGGTCGGCCAGAAGGCGCAGCGCGCCTCCTTCTATGCGACGCGCAAGGCCAAGGTGAAGATCGGTCATGACGAACTCTTCGCACAGTGGCACCAGCGTACCGGCGCATTGCTCGACGTGCTGGAGAAGATCGTTGCCGCCGGCAGGGAGCGCGAAGGAGAGCACCTGTCTCCCACGGACAGGGAAGCGTCCCGCGCAGCGCTCTTCGGGCTGCGGCAACTGGAAACCACCGAAGCGGTCAACAACCTGGGCGATATCTTGCGCACCGGTCTTGCCGCCCATGTCGGAGAGGTTCGGCTGGAGGATGTGCGGCCGCGGATCGAAAACCACGAAGCGATCCGCAAACTGCTGCCGACGCACGAGCAAACTGGCGACAAGATTCTGACGCGCGGGCGGACCAGCCGCAAGTCCTGGCGGCTTGAACTGGCCCTGACCCAGCATATCGCCCTTGGCCTTGGCGATGCCCGGCCCATCGCATCGAGCGACCGTGTTCTGCGTGCCCTCAAGGACACCATATTGAATCAGGAACAGCAACGCGCGCTTGTCGAAACGGCGCTGACGCGTGACCGGATCACTGGTATCCACGGCGTCGCGGGTTCCGGCAAATCGACACTGGTGAAGATTCTCGGCGAGGCGGCCGAACCCGGCACGACGCTGATCGCACTAGCGCCCACATCCTCAGCGGCGGCGGAACTGGGGACCAAGGCGAACATCGCTTCCCATACCGTTGCGAGTTTCGTTGCCCGTGGCGGGCAGGGGATCACCGACAGTCATGTCCTCGTGCTCGACGAGGCGGGCCAATTGGGTAACCGTCAGGCTCGGCGCTTGCTGGAGATCAGCAGGGCGACAGGCGCGCGGCTGTTGCTGCTGGGGGACGAGAAACAGACCGGCGCCATCGAGCAGGGCAAACCCTTCTGGCTGATGCGTCGCCTCGGTCTCCCGACCGTCGAACTGACGGAGGCGGTGCGACAGGAAACCAGGACCATCAAATCGGCCGTGACGGCGGCCCGCGCAGGCAATTTCGCGGTTGCCCTCGGCAAACTCGACAGCGTCAACACGGCCGGCGACAACGAAGAGATGGCCACCCAGGTCGTTAACGCATGGGTCCGCCTCAAGGCGGAAACACGGACCGGAACGAACATTCTGGTTCTCGACAACGCGACGCGGCTGATCGTCAACAGCAAGATCCGCGAGGCGCTGAGAAATGAAAGCGCGCTCGCTGCCGAGGATAGCCGGCTCTCCATCCTCGCCCCTGCCGGCCTTACCGACATCGAGAAGCATATGGCCCGCTTCTACGGAGCAGGGCAGGTTGTACGGTTCGACCGCGACATTGCCAGCCTGGGTGTAGCGCGCAGCGCGGACTATCGTGTGGTCGGACTGGGACGGGACGGCAACGGCCGCCAGGTCGTCCGTCTTGTCGATGAGCAGGGACGCACCATCAAATGGGATCCGCAGACCACCAAGGCGCGGCATATCAATGTGTTCAATCCCGAAGAACGGGAACTGGCACAAGGCGACCGCATCCAATGGCGTCTCGTCAATCGCGATCTCGATCTGCGCAACGCCGAGCGCGGCACGGTGGAGAAGCTGGACGGAGACATGGCCACAATCCGCTGGGATCGCGGCGGGCGTGTCCAGCAAGTCAATCTGTCTGAACACCGAACCTGGGATCATGGCTATGCCGAGACCGTCTATTCCTCCCAGTCGAAGACCTATCCGCGCGTTTTCGTTCTGGCACCCGTTGAGTCGCCGCTGGTCAATGCCCAGAATTTCTACACCGCCATTACCCGCGCGATGTACGGCGTGCGGCTATGGACCAATGACGTCAAGGAATTGATCGCCAAGCTGGAACGCCAGTCCGGGGAGAAGACCTCTTCCGCCGAAGGGCTGGGGCGTATGAAGCAAAATCAGGTCGTTGCCCTCGGTGCGCGCCATGAAGGACGCCTCGCAACACTCAAGACCGAACAGGAACAGATGCGCACGCAGCGTCGCGATCGTGCGCTCGAAGGTTACCTCAACCGTCGGGATGCGCCGCCGCGAGGGACAGCCGAACATCTCGCCGAAGGCGCCCGAAGTATCGCGCAGGTACTTGACCGGTTTCTGGGCGGCATCCTCGATCATGCGCGTGCGCAGCGCGATGCCCCTCACATCGAGGCGCCGGCCCCGGTGGCAGAGCAACCGCGATCACCACAGCCTCATTCCGAACCTGCCCATGGGCCCGAACGATAAGGTCACCGCCATGCTGCTTGCCCTTTCCGCTATTGTCGTCGCCCTGCTGGTTCTGTTGCTCCACCGCGCCCGCGTGCCGATACGCCATCGCTGGCGCCGTCGACAGGCGAGGACCATGGCGCTTCAACTCAGTGGGAAAGATCGTCTGCAGCCACCCCAGCTTCTCTATGCGCGCCTACGGGCCATGGATCCCCTGGCATTCGAGGAACTACTGCTCGAATGTTTCGAGCGACGCGGGCATGGGGTTGTTCGAGGCCGCCGCTACACTGGTGATGGCGGAATTGATGGGCAGGTCATGATCGAGGGCGAGATCTGGCTGATCCAGGCCAAACGCTATGCTGACGCTATCCGTCCGGAGCATGTCGCAGCCTTCGAAGCACTGTGCCGTGCGAAAGGGCGACGAGGCCTGTTCATCCATACCGGCCGCACAGGCCCGCAAAGCCGCGTGATGACGGCCGGCAGCGACCGGGTTGCTATCGTCTCCGGCCGCACGCTCCTGTCTCTTGTGACCGGCGGCCCCATGCCAGATCTGACGGCCCCGCAGCTGTTACGCTCCCCAAAATACCCGAACAGGAGACAGATATGATGTGGGCCATATCCAAACTCTTGTGGCCGGCCATGCTTTTAGCGGCGCTATTACCGCAACCCGCTTCGGCGAAATCGCGAAGTGCGCAGGATGAGCGCGTCATTGCAGCATGCATCCACCATGCGTCGCTGGGGCGACCTTGGCTGGAAAAAACCCTTTGGGGACTGCGCGACCAAGAAGGAGGTTGGATCGGCGCGGAGGTCGAAAACACGAACGGAAGTCATGATCTCGGACCTATGCAGGTGAATAGTTGGTGGATCACGCGACTTGCAGCGCAAGTCGGGAAGCCTGCAGCCCAAGTCCGCCATTGGTTAAAGTTTGACGCCTGCTTCAACGCAGAAGCGGCTCGCTGGGTATTCCTGTCGGCTTTACGGGCGACAGGCGATTATTGGAAAGCCGTGGGCGTCTATCACAGTCCCACGGCCTGGCGGCAACGCCGTTACACGGCCTCGGTTGTCGACCATCTCCGAAGCCGCTTCGGCGCAAACATATTCGTCTCACCGCAAAAGATCGATGTTCAGGAATAGCATATTTCCAGACCAGTCTCAGAGCTGCCTCGCTCCTGATCCCAGAGGTCACTGTAAGCCGGAGGGTACTTCCTCGCGATCTTGGCGCTTCGCCAACTTTGCCACGCAAGGCGCTATGGCGACCTGCTCGGACTTTGTAACGAAGTGCGACGCTCGCCAGGAACGGCGAAGTTCAGCACTCGCCAGTTCCAGTGCTGTTGTTGCGCTTGATTCGCAAAATGGTGTATGCGTGACACCAGTCCACCAACGCCCTTGCCTTGTCACGCTTGCTGCGAGCAAACCGCAGATCACCACATCAGTCGTCGCCGGTGAAAGTGTAGCTGCAGATCTTGTTGCCAGCCGGGTCGCGCAGATAAGCGGCATAGGCTCCGGGAAGGTGGTTGCTTGGTCCGGGTGCCCCTTCGTCCGCACCACCAACGGCAAGGCTGGCGGCGTGAAAGGCGTCGCCGTCTGCCGGGCCGTCTGCGGCGAAGCCGATGGTGACACCGTTGCTCCAGGGCACTTCGCCATTGCCTGGTCGTGCGATTATGAACGCAGGCTTGTTTTTTCCGTAGAGAATCCAGCTGGGGCCGAATGGGCCAAGATTTTGAATGCCCAGCGCGCCAAGGGTGGCATCGTAGGACTTCGCCGGGAGATCGGCGTCGGCTGCGCCGATAAACACATGCGAAAAGATGTCATCACCGGAAATGACTGCCACTGTTTGTGCTCCTTCAGTTGATTTCTGCGCTTCTTCCGAAGCGCTCAATGAGGCGGTTTGCCACGTTGGTACGGATCGGTGCTCCGGCCAGTAGCTTGTCCTAGGTATTATGAGACCTGTGCGCGTGCGCGCCCGCATCGAGAAGATCTTCGATACATGGAAGCGATGCTACGGCCTGCGCCGAATGCGATGGCGAGGTCTCGCCAAAGCCGCCGTCCAAATCCACCTCACCGCCATTGCCTACAACCTCAAGCGCACGATGAATATTCTCTCCGTTCCAGCATGATATCGCATTCGACCGCCAAGCGCAGGCCGGATCGATAACTCATCGAATATCTGCGCGAATTTCAAAGCTCTACGCCCACCCGCGCACAGGTCTCATTAGTCGACTTCAAGGCTAAAAATTCGGTGCATGCCCGAAATTTGACCAAGCCGCGGGATCGTGACCGGCGACCACAGCAAGTATCGCCATTACGTGGCGTTCGGTCGCCGGCGCAGTGGCACCGAATGGACCGTCATTTCATGTAGAACTCGATCGGGACCGACAGTTCGACTTCGTCGGGCCGATCGGCAGGGATTTTGGGCATCGGACCGGCGCGCCGTAGCGTCTCGAGCGCAGCCTGATCGAGCACCGTATAGCCCGAGCTGCGCACCAACGCCGATGATAAAACATGGCCATCGCGGCCGAGGCGGAAGCGGATATAGACGACGCCCTGCTGGCGCGCGCTACGCGCAGAACCTGGATATCGTCGGAACTTTTCCAATCGTGCCAGCACACGCCCTTCCCAAGTGTCGGGGGCATTACTGGCCGCCTGCGGCGCTGGGGGTGCCGGCGCGGTTTTAGGCGCCGCTGTCACGGGCTGCGATGGCGCTGGTGCGGGTGTCGCGACGGGCTGGAGCTGTGCTGTCTGGACAGTGGGTATCAGCGGGATCGGCCGGATGATCGAATCGACTTTTGACGGGGTCGGCTCCTTTTCCTGCTTCTCGACCGGCTTGGGTGCTTCTTTCGGTTTCGGAGGCGTCTCGGGAGGGGAGGCGAGGGGGAGCAGCGTCACAACCAGCGACGCGCTAGGCTTGGGTATTGGCGGGGGGGACTCGAACAACAGGAATAGGGCCGCCCCTACCAGCGCATAGATGACGCTTGTGCCCAAGAAGCCGAGTACACGCCGGCCAGAGGACGGAGCGTAACCATACCGTTCGGCGGGGAGCGACAGGACGATGGGCGCGGTATCAGGCTCGTAGTCGTCTGCCATCGCATCCTCCTGTGGTTCAGGACGAACGAGCGCGAGCATGGTGCCTCCCTGGACGAACGCGGCGAATATGATTGACTATTACCAGCAGTGGAGCGGCGAGCGCCGCCCAGGATAGCCACCACAAGATACCATCATCACCGACCAAAGCAAAAAGCAGACCGAACACTGTCAGCAATGCGAGACTGATCGGCCAGCTCCATTGCTGATAAAAAATAGAGGTGCGCCGTTTCATTCGGTAGCTTTCAGTAGATCGACGGATTGGGGAGCCGAGTAAAGTTCGCGCGGCGCGTTACAACCTGCGCGTTTGCGCTTGCCGAACCAGAGATAGACGCCGCTACCCAAAACGGCGATGGCTATCACGTCGAGCAGCGCCCACAGGACTTTGAGCGGCATCCCGCCATAGTCCCCGAAATGCAGTGGCCGCGACATATCGAGGAGGCGCAGATACCAAGGCATCAGCAACACACCTATCCCGTTTTGCTGCCCGGTCAGTGCGTTGACGGCGACGGGCGCCGTCAGACGCTTCGTGAGCGTCGTGGTGCCGCTCCCCCACACCAGATAATAGCCTGGAATGCCAGGCGCCCTCCCGGGGAAGATCACCGTTTCGAACCGCATATCCGGCGCGACCCGCCGCGCCGACGCCAACGCTTGATCCGGACCGATCGTCAAGGCCTTCGCTTCGACAGAGGGAAGCGTCTGGCTGATCTCATTTCGCCACGCGTTGAACAGCGGACGTTCGATTGCGTTCATGCATCCCGTTGCGGTTACGACCGAGAGCCAAGCAGCTGATGAAATTCCCATGACATTGTGTCGATCGAGCCATGCAAGACGGCGGCTGCGTCCCCCTCGAATGTCGCCAAATGGCCTGCTGCCTGCGAACGGCGCGTAGACCATGATGCCGGAGATGACCGACAGCAGAGCCGTTAGTCCTACACCGGCAATGAACAATTGTCCCGGCAGTCCCGCGAACAATTCACCATGTAGGGCGAGAAGAAGGCCGGTTATGCCCGGCGGTTTGGACTGGCCAGCATCCTTTGGGAGGCCGCTCTGCCCGTCGAACAGAAGCGGCCTGCCCCCGCCCATGCGACCGAGATAAACCACCCCCTCGTCTTCGGAGGCACGAACGAAGGACGGCTCCACTCCGCTTCGACGAACGATTGCGTCAAGCGAGGCGGTTACCGGGGCAACCATCGCACTCCCGCTCCCCTCGATCTCGTCACTGAAGATTAGTGGCAGGCCAGTGCAGCAGAGGATCAGGAGAAACAGCGTACAAGCGAGGCTACTCCACTCGTGAATCCATCGCCACCGCCGCAAAGACCTGCCTGACATAATCAGAAGCCCTTGCGGAGAGTGAGGGTAAATGCCCGTGGCTCGCCGTATATGCTGTAAAAGCGGGCAGGCGCCCGTGCGAAATACGTCTTGTCGAAGAGGTTGGTGACGCTAAGCGTAGCCGACAATTGCTGATCAAGCCGGTAGCCGATCTGCACATCTGCGACAGCATATGAGCTCTGGACCGGACCGCCACGCGATGTCTTGCTCTGGGCGCGCAGGCCGCCACCAATCTGGAATCCCGGCCTGTCGACATTGCCAATTCGGTAGGTGTTCCAGAACTTGAAGCTGTTCTTGGGCTCCTCCGTGTCGAATATATTGCCTTGTCCGGTTACTGCCTTCAGCGTCTTGCTTTCGAGATACGTGTATCCGACAAACAGGCTCCATCCCGGCAAGGGTTCGCCACTGGCCTCCAACTCGATACCCTGGCTGCGCACCTTTCCGGCTGCAATGTAATAAGCCGGTGTCCCGGGGTGATCTGGATCGAGATAAGCTCGATTGTTGTCGGTCAGGCGGAAGAGCGCGCCCGAGAGATTGAGGGCGCCATCGAACAGAGCGCCCTTGGCGCCAACCTCGAATTGATCGCCTTCCCGAGGATCGATCATGCTACCACTGAAGCGCAGACTATTCTGGGGCACGAAGATGCTGGAATAGCTGCCGTAGAGGCTGATGGCAGGCGTCACCTTCCAAATGACCCCTGCGGACGGCGTGAAATGCCCTGTGGCCTCCGCGCCATTCGTATACGGACCGGTCTGTGCAACGCCCGTGCGGGTCTTGCTGCGATAGGTCGTCAACCGGCCGCCTAGCACGAGCGTCAGAGGATCGGCGAGACTTATTCTTGCTTGGCCGTAGGCGCCATATTGTTCGGTCCGAGCATCCGACGCGTAGGTAAATGGGATGGCTCGCTCAGGCACGGCGATGTCGAATATATTCGCGACCGTCGTCCCGAACGATCCGGAGCGGCTAAGGTTGTCGGTCCAGGCATAGTTGGCGCCGATCAATAATTCGTGCGTTCGGCCGAACAGATCGATTGGGCCGCTGACATTGGCGTCAGCACCGAACCACTCTCGCGAGCCGCTCTGGCTCTGTAGCGTATAAGCGGCGCTGTTGTTCAGGTTGACTAGGCCGCCGACATAACCATAACCACTGTTTCCACCTTGATAGCGATAGTTAGCGCTGATCTTGGCGGCCCAGCCATTTGCGAAATGGTGATCCAGAGACGCGTAGGCTTCGCGGGTCCTGGTGTAGCTTTGGGCCCAGTCGACACCGAAGAAGGTCGATCGATCGCGCTCGACTGCCGTTCCGTTAACATAGGCGCCGGGACCGTAATCGAATGGAGCCTGCTTTTGATCCTGGATCGTGCCCGATAAAGTGAAGATGGTCGCCGGGTCGAGATCAAATTCAAGGATGCCGTAGGCCAGTCCGTGGCGCTCATGCGCTTCGTCGGTGAAAAAGTCGCGATCCTGCCCGCTGACAACAGCCCGGCCCCGGATCGTGCCTGCGGCGTTGAGTGGGCCGGTCACGTCGAAATCGCCATGAAAGTTGTTCCAGCTGCCACCCATTAGGCTGGCTGCCCATCCGAACCTATCATGGGGGCGCTTGCGAACGAGGTTCACGGTGCCCGCCGGTTCGCCGGAGCCCTGGAGTAAGCCAGAAGGCCCGCGCAATACTTCGACGCGATCGTAGATGGAAAGGTCGAACTGGCGCAGATACTGGATGGCGCTGTTTGCGGGCAGCCCGTCGAACTGCACTTCGGCCGGATATCCCCGAATTTGAAAATAGGCCGTGCCATCACCGTAAGTCACGGCGGTTACGCCGGTGGTCTGGCGAAGCGCATCTTCTAGTGAGACAATATTCTGATCGTCCATCCGCTGTCGCGTGATAACGCTCACTGATTGCGGAATGTCGAGCAGCGATTGCGCGCTCTTGCCGGCGACGGTTGCAGCCCGCGCTGCATAGCTGCGCGAACGGTCGGTAGCGGCTACATCCGTCTTCGGAGTTGCGATGGCGTTGCCACCCTGATCGTCTCCCGCGACGCGTACTGCTCCTAGTTGTATCGTGCCGGCTGCCGCAGTTGGCGCGGGTTCCAGCGTAAACGCGCCGGGCCCAGTCTGGCGATAGGTCAGACCGCTGCCCGCGAGAACGCGTGACAGAGCTTCCGCCGGTCCATAGCTGCCCTTAAGGCCGGCGCTGATCGCGTTCTGCGCCAGCGGGGCATCATAGACCACGGCCACACCGCTCGCTTCGATGAAGCGGCTGAGAACGGCCGGGAGAGGCCCTGCCGGGATGTCATAGCTTCGTGTCTCCTGCGCCATCGCTGGCGTCACAAGTGTCACGCTCACCCCGAGCGCGGTCGTTGCCAACAGGCTCGACGCTATCACCCCTCGCAGCCCATTGGCTGCCGTGCCATTGAAAATCCGCAACGTTCCTTATCCCCCAATATGAAATGAGGGGACCGACTCTCGCTATTGAGAACGATCCTCAAATCTCAGACGCTCGGGGGCTGTCCGATGTAGACGTTGGCACGCACTTTTTTTCTGGCATCAGCCGTGGAGGAAGATCAGCCGATCGGTGAGCCGCGTCGAGCGGATGCCAAGGGTGCGCTGGAGAGTATCCACCGCGCTCACCGGATCATCGGTACTGAAGCCACCGCTTACCCGACGCGCCCGAAGGTCCGAGCCCAGCACCCGCATATAGCCGGGGTGATAGCGGTTCAACTCGGCCACGACCTCGCCGAGCGGCCGATCAACGAATACCAGCGTGCCGTGCGTCCAGGCCGCGATTGCGATGGCATCGACGCCATGCGCCGGCTCGATACCGCTTGGACCGTAGCGTGTCGCTTCGCCCTCGGGAACGACGCGGCTGCCTTCCGGTGGCGCGGGCCAAGCGACGCGAACACGATGCTCTGTCACCGTCACTTGCGTTTCGTCGCCTTCGCGGCGGACGATGAAGCGCGTGCCCAAAGCCGTCGTCGATCCGCCGCCCGCCTCGACCGTAAAGGGGCGGCCCCGATCGGGCGCGACTGTGAAAGCGGCTTCGCCCTTGAGCAAGCGAATGACACGGCGGTTGCCGCTGTAGTCGATCGCGATCGCGCTGTCGGTATTGAGCTGGACGACCGATCCGTCGCTAAGTGGAATGGTGCGCCGCTCGCCAGTCGCAGTCATGGCATCGGCGCGCAGCCGGGTCGGCCAATCATCCGCAGCACCGATCACGATGAGGGCGAGGCTCGCCGCCAACGCCGGCCCCATCCAACGTAGTGAGCGCCTTGGCCGTGGTTTCGGACGTGAGGCTGCGATGCCATAACGGTCGCGCAGCGCAGACTTGACCTGCCTGCCGCTCATAGCCCGCCAATAAGATTCTACCTGGGCGAAAGCGCTGGCGTGACGGGGGTCGGCCGCGAGCCATTCCGCCAGCTCGTCCTCATCGGCGTCCGTCATAGTGCCGGCGTCACGCGCCGTCACCCAGCGCGAGGCCGCGTCTCTGAGTTCCTTCGATATGGGTTGATCCGCTGCCAAGTCTTGCCTCCCCTGTCACACAGCCAAGCGTGACAGCACGAGCCATTCATAGACTATGACGTTTGGAAATGGCCCATGTAGACGTGACCACCGTGAAATATCGATCATTCGTCGGTTTCTTGAATCCGCGCCAACAGATGCCGGAGCGCATTGTCCATGTGGCGCGCGACCATGCTCCGGGTGATGCCGAGGCGTCGCGAGATCTCATTCACCGGCAATTCCTCGAACTTGCGCATTAAAAACACTTGGCGACAGCGCGGCGTTAGCTCCTCGACGCCCGCCAGCAGCCGCTCAAGCTGTTCGCGATCAAGCATCTGGCGATCCGCCAGCGGCGCTTCGCATGCCACGTCCGGCACGGGGGCGATCACATCGAATAGGGCATAATTGCGCTTTTCCGCGCGCAGCCAGTCCATTGCGAGATTGGTGGCGAGCCGATGGAGGAAAGCACGCTTGTTCAGGATTGGTGGATCATCCTCGACCCGTTGGACCTTGAAATAAAGGTTCTGAGTCAAGTCTTCAGCCGCCGGCTCGCTGCCGAGCAACCGCGCGAGCCGGCGCACGAGCGAAGGGCGCTCGGCGATCAGCATTCGGGACAGGGCAACGGCGTTCGACGACATTGCTGCACAGCCTTAACAAATTGCGAATTACTCGCAATAAAAAAGCGATCGATGTTTGCGGCCCTTCTATGGCCGAGATGGATTTATATTCGTCAAAATCACCGAGACGTCGCGCGCGCATGTAAGAGAGCATATGCCACTGACCTGTCGGTATACCGTCAGTCGCTCGAAGCCTTGCTCGACATGATGCAGAAGGGCGTCTCGGCCGAAATTGGTCGTGAATACGCCTTGGCTGACGCCGCACAGGCCCAATCGGATCTGGAGGCGGGCCGCACGACTGGAAGCCTGTTGCTGATGCCCTGATGCGACGGTCACGCTCGCTGACGCTAGGCCCGGCGATCGGTGTCCCTCAGCAGGAAATCCCGCACATAGACGACACGGGGATGGCGCAGTGCAGGCTTGTTCCAGGCGAGATAGAGCGTGTTTTCCGGTATCCCGCCCGGCGTCGACAGCACGGCGAGCTGGCCCGCCGTGACCGCATCCGCGCAGAGATAGTCGGGAAGCATCGTCCAGCCCGCACCGGCCTTCGCCATCTCCAGCAGAAGGCGCAAGTCTGGCGCGGTCGCAACGGCCTGCATGTCGGGGGTTTTGTCGAATATCCGCTCGAAGAACTCGCGCACCAACGGCAGGGTCTCGCCATAGGCGATGCACGGCAGGCCGCATAGAAAGTCGGCCGTCACGCTCCTGGCCTTCGCCCGCTCGGCGAGACCCGGAGCCGCCACCGGCAGCAAGCGTTCGCGCCCCAATTCCGCGAACCCATGCGCTTTGCCTTCGGGCGGTGAAGCGGTGACGGCCAGATCGGCATGGCCTTCATCGAGCGCGGCATAGATGCGCGCGCGATCCCCGGTCTGGATGCGCAGCCGCAAGCCTTCGGACGTCAGAGGCGCGAGCCTGGGCGCAATCCGCAGCGACAGATATTCGACCGGGCCGACGATATGCACCGTGCCGCTCAGGCGGTAAGAGCGCGCCTGCGCCGCGCCCATGGTCGCCTCGATCCCATCGAGATGGGCTGCGACCGAACGCGCAAGATCCTCGGCCGCCGGCGTCGGGGCGACGCCGCGCGCTTGCCGGACAAACAGCGGCTTGCCCAACATCGTTTCCAGCGCCGCGATATGTGCCGAGGCGGCCGGCTGGGTAATGCCGAGCCGCTGCGCCGCCCGCGTCAGCGAACCAGCGCGATAGGCGTCAAGAAATGTGCGCAGGTAGATGAGGTGGTTCATGCTCGACAAGCCATAGGAATATCTATGGCTGATAGCATAAGGAACGATTTCTGTCATGGCTTTGGATCGGGCAGGCTCACGCGACCCATTCAAGGAGCGGCCCCATGACCGAACTTATTTCCCAGATCAAAATCCTGTTCATCCTCACCTCCGCCAGCACCATGGGCGTCAGCGACAAGCCGACCGGCCTCTGGTTCGAGGAACTGGCGACGCCTTATTATGCGTTCCTCGACAACGGTGCGTCGGTAAGGGTAGGCTCGCGCCAACCGTACTGGAAGCGCTGGTGAGTTCCGGCCTCGTTCTAGATCGACTGGAAATCGAAGTTACCGAGACCGCGCTGCTCAACGAGGAACACGACGCCATCGGCGATCTGCGCCGGCTTCGCGACATGGGTGTGAGGGTGGCGCTCGACGATTTCGGAACCGGATATTCCTCACTGGCCCATCTGCGCGCCTTCCCATTCGACAAGATCAAGATCGATGGCTCTTTCGTTAAAGACGCAGTCGAGCGTCCGGATTGCGCCGCTGTGGTCAGGGCTATCGCCGACCTCGGAAAGAGCCTTGGCGTGACCACTGTCGCAGAAGGCGTCGAAACCCAAGCTCACTTCGATCGGGTGAAAAAGGAAGGATGTATTGAAGTGCAGGGCTATTTCTTCAGCCGCCCAATGCCAAGCGAGAATGATGCGGCAATCGTTACCGAACTGAACAATAAGAGAACAAGGGTTGCAAGACCATGACCACATGAGTGCGCCGAAGGCAGCCAATCACACCACGACGGCAAAACACCATCCAAATATGGCTTCGAACCAGTGACCGTATCGATGGCTGCCCGCCGTCGATACGCGGTCGTGCTCACGTAAAAGGCTATTGGGACTGAAAGGCCGATCGTGCTGGGATATCGTACCGCTAAATGAGAACCTGCAGCAAAAGTTGGCTTCGGTAGCTGCGCATCCCCGCAACCACCGGAACCGACATTTGGGGCGAATGTCGGCCTCGGTTTAACCCAGTCCCCGCAACCAACATCAATCACAACGATACCGCCAACGCCCAGCGCTGGCGGCTTTCCTGCGTCTACCGCCCCCCGCCTGTGAAGCTTGGGCAAGGCGCCTGGCTCCCATCATCACGTCATCTTCCCGGGCCGACATGGATTGTCGTTGGGGGATGTTTTTTTAAGATGTCGCGCTCCACCTTTAGCTTGGCCGCTTCGCGACGCAGACGATCGATCTCCAACTGTTCCGGCTTCATATGCTCAGGCCTGGCAAATGCGTCCCCTATATCGTTAGCGAACTCCTTCACCTACTTGCGCAGCCTGTTCTCGTGCACAGCCGAATCGCGAGAGGCCTCGAAGACTGCGACACAAAGCCCGCGCACCAACCTTGCCGCCTCAGGCTTGAACTCGCGGCTGAACTTCTTTCATTACATCGTGGACCTCCGATAGGTGGACCCATTCTATCTCGGTATCCACCAAATCGCCCCGTCATTACCCGCAGGCGGATGCAATAGCGCAAGTACCAGAACCGGCTTCATCGACGAGACCTGGGCCAAGACCGACATGACTCGCACACATGGCCGCGCCCTGCGCGCTCGACGCGCCGATCAACGGCCTGCTCTTTCTCGCCTATGTCGAGCAGTTCCCCTCGCACCCATGCTGGCTGCCGGCGACGTTATCATCATGGACAATCTGGGTAGCTACAAAGGCCAGGCCATCCGCAATTGCCGGACCGGGCTTCTGTTCCTTCCGCCATATAGCCCCGACTTCAACCCGATCGATTAGAGCAATTCACATTGACGGTTGATATCCAGCGGCCTGGAAGAAGGCGGCACATTCGCAGGGCGGGAAGTGATCAAGCAGTTCGCCGATGCGCTGGACAAGAGCATCGACGGTTCTGGCTGGCTGCTGGCGCAGAAGCGCCCGGCATCGCCGGTCAGCCGCCGCCGAATCCGCGCCTTGTAGACATAGGCCACGCTGACCTTGAAGAGCGCTGCTGCCTCGCGAACCGGCAGCACGCCGTCCACCGCCGCCAGCACCCGATCACGCAAATCCTGCGAGTAACTCTGCCCAGATCGCCCACCCATCGCTGCCTCCGTTGTGACGGACAACTATGAATCACACGATCAGCAAAAAAATCCCTCGCGATTACGCCCATCGTGAACCCGCTCTAGGGCTTCGCCAGACTCGAGACACTCCTGCGAAAGGCCAACGTGTTGATTTCCACTGAGAAGTGACCCGGGTTTTCCATCGAGAAGTGACCCGTCTGCGGATTATGTTTCGGGTGTCACGGGTGGGTCAACCCGTGGTTTTCTCTTTTGGGTTCTGGCCTGCTTGGCAGAGCTGTTTTTGAAGCGGAAGCTATCGTTGCCGGTCTCCAGGATGTGGCAGTGATGGGTAAGCCGATCGAGGAGCGCCGTGGTCATTTTGGCGTCGCCGAACACGGTGGCCCATTCGCTGAAGCTCAGGTTTGTGGTGATGATGACGCTGGTGCGCTCGTAGAGTTTGCTCAGCAGGTGGAAGAGCAGCGCGCCACCTGAAGCACTGAACGGCAGATATCCAAGCTCATCCAGGATAACGAGATCGGAGTGCAGGAGGCGATTGGCGATCTGACCGGCCTTGCCCTGTGCTTTTTCCTGCTCGAGCGCATTGACCAGTTCGACCGTCGAGAAGAAGCGGACGCGCTTTCGATGATGTTCGATGGCCTGGATGCCCAGCGCCGTTGCCACATGGCTCTTGCCGGTGCCAGGACCGCCGACCAGCACGATATTGTCGGCGATGTCGATGAAGTCGCAGCGATGCAACTGACGCACCAGAGCTTCATTGACCTCGCTACTGGTAAAGTCGAAGCCGGCCAGATCGCGATAGACAGGGAAGCGCGCGATCTTGAGCTGATAGGCCACAGACCGAACCTCCCGTTCTGCTGTCTCGGCTTTGAGTAACTGGGAGAGGATCGGGATGGCGGCTTCGAACGCTGGAGATCCCTGTTCCATGAGATCGGTGACGGCCTGCGCCATGCCATGCATCTTGAGGCTGCGGAGCATGACGACGATGGCGCCGCTGGCAGGGTCATGACGCATGACGCTTCTCCTTGCGCAGATCATCATAGCGTTCGACATTGGCCATCGGTTCGCTGACCAGCTTGAGCGCCTGGGGCGCCGTCACCGGCGGCGTGGAGATCGGTTTTCCGTCGACCAGCCTATAGAGCAGATTGAGGATATGGGTCTTGGTCGGAACGCCAGCCTCCAGCGCCATGGTGACCGCCGTCAGCACCAGTTGCTCATCATGATGAAGAACCAGCGCCAGTATTTCGACCATTTCCCTGTCGCCGCCGGGATTGCGCAACAGATGTCGCTGCAGACGCTGGAACGCATCGGGTAGCTCAAGGAAGGGCGCACCGTTGCGCAGGGCGCCGGGCTTGCGCTGCACGACCGCCAGATAATGGCGCCAGTCATAAACCGTATGACCTGGACCGTCGTGAGAGCGGTTGATGATGCGCTGATGTGCGCAGATTGGCTGCCCCTCGGCGACGACCTGGAAGCGATCAGGATAGACGCGCAGGCTGACAGTGCGATTGGCGAAAGAGGCCGGTACGCTGTAGCGATTGCGCTCAAAGTGGATGAGGCACGTCGGCGATACCCGTTTGCGATATTCCACAAAACCATCGAAGGGCCTGCCCGCAACCATCAGACACTCAGATTCATCGGCCCAGGCATTGGCAACCGATCCGGGTTCGATCCCGTGAGGGATGTCCTCCCATAACGCCTTGCAGCGCTCCTCCAGCCACAGGTTCAGCGCATCAAGGCTTTCGACCTGCGGCGTGGGTTGCCACAGACGGTGCCGCGCATCCTGGACATTCTTCTCGACCTGCCCCTTTTCCCATCCCGCAGCCGGGTTACAGAACTCAGCTTCGAACAGATAGTGGCTGACCATCGTCAGGAAGCGTGCGTTGACGGTGCGTTCCTTGCCACGCCCGACCTTGTCGACGGCCGTGCGCATATTGTCATAGATACCCCGGCGCGGCACGCCGCCCAGCACGCGGAAGGCGTGATTATGGGCGTCGAACAGCATCTCATGGGTTTGCAGCAGGTAGGCGCGCACGATGAATGCCCGGCTGTAACTGAGCTTGAAATGCGCGACCTGCAGCTTGGTCCGAACCCCGGCGATGATTGCCCAGTCCTCACTCCAATCAAACTGGAAAGCTTCCCCCGGCGCGAACGACAGGGGCACGAATGTCCCACGCCCGCCAATCTGTTGCTGGCGCCGATAATCTTCGCGCCAGTCCCGAGCAAAAGCGGCAACCCGGTTGTAGGATCCTTCATAACCCAGGCTCACCAAATCGGCGTGAAACTGCTTGATCGTGCGCTTCTGCTTGCGCGATCGGCCCATATCGCGCCGCAGCCAGGCCGCCAGATGCTCAGCAAATGGGTCCAGTTTGCTTGGTCGATCAGGCACCTTGAACCGCGGATCGATCGTCTCGGACCGCAAATATTTGCGGATCGTGTTGCGTGATAGTCCGGTGCGCCGCGCTATCTCCCGGATCGGTAGATGATCGCGAAAATGCCAGCGCCGGATAACGCTCAATAACGCCATGTCCAACACTCCATATACCCTCGCTTGTCAAAGCCAGGGACGAGTTCAACATGGGTCAATTCTCAGTGGAAATTTACGCCCTACCCGGGTCACTTCTCAGTGGAAATCAACA
>NZ_ATDP01000090.1:2500-104502 GCF_000445105.1 Sphingobium lactosutens DS20
CGGAGCACGTGAAACTCTGTCTGAACATGGGGGGACCACCCTCCAAGCCTAAATACTCGTACATGACCGATAGCGAACCAGTACCGTGAGGGAAAGGTGAAAAGCACCCCGATGAGGGGAGTGAAACAGTACCTGAAACCGGATGCCTACAAGCAGTTGGAGGGCTCTTGAAGCCTGACAGCGTACCTCTTGCATAATGGGTCTGTGACTTAGTGTATCATGCAAGCTTAAGCCGTTAGGTGTAGGCGCAGCGAAAGCGAGTCTGAATAGGGCGACATGAGTATGATGCATTAGACCCGAAACCCGGCGATCTAGGCATGACCAGGCTGAAGGTGCGGTAACACGCACTGGAGGGCCGAACCGTTTAATGTTGAAAAATTATCGGATGAGTTGTGTTTAGGGGTGAAAGGCCAATCAAGCCGGGAAATAGCTGGTTCTCCGCGAAATCTATTGAGGTAGAGCGTCGGATGATTGCCGTTGGGGGTAGAGCACTGGATGGATGCGGGGGTCGCGAGATCTACCAATTCTAACCAAACTCCGAATACCAACGAGTCTAGTCCGGCAGACAGACGGCGGGTGCTAAGGTCCGTCGTCAAAAGGGAAACAGCCCTAACCTACAGCTAAGGTCCCCAAGTCACGTCTAAGTGGGAAAGCATGTGGGATTTCCAAAACAACCAGGAGGTTGGCTTAGAAGCAGCCATCCTTTAAAGAAAGCGTAACAGCTCACTGGTCTAAACAAGAGATCCTGCGGCGAAGATGTAACGGGGCTCAAGACGTGCACCGAAGCTTAGGGTTCAGTCCTTTGGACTGAGCAGTAGCGGAGCGTTCCGTAGGCCGTTGAAGCGGGAGGGTAACCGACCGTGGAGGTATCGGAAGTGCGAATGCAGACATGAGTAGCGATTAAGAGGGTGAGATGCCCTCTCGCCGAAATTCCAAGGGTTCCTGCTTAAAGCTAATCTGAGCAGGGTAAGCCGGCCCCTAAGACGAGCCCGAAGGGGGTAGTCGATGGGAACCACGTTAATATTCGTGGGCCTGGTGGTGTGTGACGGATGGTGTAACTTGTCAGGGCTTATTGGATTGCTCCTGGCAGGGAAATTGTCCCAGGAAATAGCCCCACCGTATAGACCGTACCCTAAACCGACACAGGTGGAATGGTAGAGTATACCAAGGCGTTTGAGAGAAGTATCCTGAAGGAACTCGGCAAATTGCCTCCGTACCTTCGGAAGAAGGAGGCCCCATCTTAAGGCAACTTTTGATGGGGGGCACAGGCCAGGGGGTAGCGACTGTTTAGCAAAAACACAGGGCTCTGCTAAGTCGGCTTCAAGACGACGTATAGGGCCTGACGCCTGCCCGGTGCCTGAAGGTTAAGAGGAGGAGTGCAAGCTCTGAATTGAAGCCCAGGTAAACGGCGGCCGTAACTATAACGGTCCTAAGGTAGCGAAATTCCTTGTCGGGTAAGTTCCGACCTGCACGAATGGCGTAACGACTTCCCCACTGTCTCCAGGATATGCTCAGCGAAATTGAATTCTCCGTGAAGATGCGGAGTACCCGCGGTTAGACGGAAAGACCCCGTGCACCTTTACTGCAGCTTCAGAGTGGCATTAGGAAAGAACTGTGTAGCATAGGTGGGAGGCTTTGAAGCGATGACGCCAGTTGTCGTGGAGCCATAGGTGAAATACCACCCTGTTGTTTTCTGATGTCTAACCTCGCACCGTCATCCGGTGCAGGGACCCTCTGTGGCGGGTAGTTTGACTGGGGCGGTCGCCTCCTAAAGAGTAACGGAGGCGCGCGATGGTGGGCTCAGGACGGTTGGAAACCGTCTGTTAGAGTGCAATGGCATAAGCCCGCCTGACTGCGAGACTGACAAGTCGAGCAGAGACGAAAGTCGGTCATAGTGATCCGGTGGTCCCTCGTGGAAGGGCCATCGCTCAACGGATAAAAGGTACGCCGGGGATAACAGGCTGATGATTCCCAAGAGCTCATATCGACGGAATCGTTTGGCACCTCGATGTCGGCTCATCACATCCTGGGGCTGGAGCAGGTCCCAAGGGTTTGGCTGTTCGCCAATTAAAGTGGTACGTGAGCTGGGTTCAGAACGTCGCGAGACAGTTTGGTCCCTATCTGCCGTGGGCGTCGAAATTTGAGAGGAGTTGACCCTAGTACGAGAGGACCGGGTTGAACATGCCTCTGGTGTACCTGTCGTCGTGCCAACGGCGCAGCAGGGTAGCTATGCATGGACGGGATAACCGCTGAAAGCATCTAAGCGGGAAGCCTCCCTCAAGATAAGATTTCATCGAGCCGTGATAGACCATCACGTTGATAGGCCGGATGTGGAAGTGCGGTAACGCATGGAGCTAACCGGTCCTAATTGCTCTGTTCGCGCTTGAAACGGTTCACACGAACCGTAGAGCCCCACCATCAACGACAGTCCTGATACACTGTCCTTGCCATGGTGGTCAGAAACATAAGCCAGATACAAGATTACCCACATGCACGGGCATCGATTAAACCCAAATCCAAACAGCGCCAGCTCCATTGCTTGGTGACCATAGCGTCAGTGACCCACCCGATCCCATCCCGAACTCGGCCGTGAAACCTGACTGCGCCGATGGTACTGTGGCTCAAGCCCCGGAAGAGTAGGGCGTCGCCAGGCATTGAAGCTCGCGCTTACGGATAAAACCCATTCACTTTGTGTGTTGGCCTCAGGCGCCGGCGGCCATATCCCCGGCCTTGGCCTTAGCGCCAATAAGGCGGAGACGCCGTCTCCGGTTCCTGTCCAACAAACCCTATGGTGACGCGGGGTGGAGCAGTCCGGTAGCTCGTCAGGCTCATAACCTGAAGGTCACAGGTTCAAATCCTGTCCCCGCAACCAATATCAATCACAACGATAGCCGCCAACGCCCACCGCTTGCGGCTTTCCTGCGTCTACGGCCCGCGACTGTCGCCCATGAGCGACGCGCCACGCGCAGCGGCCGCTCCTGCTGCGGTTGCGTCAGGCTTCGCCAGGCGCCCGCGCCTTGATCGCCAGGGCATGCACCTTGTCACGCAGCAAGTCGGCCAGCGCCGCGTTCACCATGCGCTGGCGCGCCACCCGGCTCTGGCCTGTGAAGCGATCCGCTACGATCTCCACCGTGAAATGGCTTTCGCCTGAGCCGTCGTGGC
This sequence comes from Sphingobium lactosutens DS20, assembly GCF_000445105.1. Lineage (GTDB taxonomy): Bacteria > Pseudomonadota > Alphaproteobacteria > Sphingomonadales > Sphingomonadaceae > Sphingobium > Sphingobium lactosutens. The sequence continues at coordinate 5,663 of NZ_ATDP01000090.1, forward strand.
CGGCATGGCCGCGATGCTTCTCGCTATCGTCAATCACGGCGAGTTGAACGGGTGACAGGGCGGCGCGCAGCCGCGCGTCGATTTCGGTGGCGATCGGGCCTTTGAGGTCTGTGGTCATGCTCCCTATATAGGTCGCTTTGTCAGTCATGCCATCAGGACCGTCTTGAGTAGCGAGCCCTTTTCCAGTCGTCGTTTCAATCGATTTCATGGCCGCGTGGAAAGCGGCCGTCCCTGCGCCGTGGAAGGCTGCGCCGAACCGGGCGAATTTCGCGCACCTGCGCCGGAAGGGCAGCGTTCGGGTCATGATGGACCGCAATGGCGGTGGCTATGCCTGGATCATGTCCGCGCCTTCAACCAAGGCTATAATTTCTTCAGCGGAATGAGCGCGGAGGAAATTGCCGCTGCCCAGCGACCCTATGCCGGGTGGGAGCGGGAAACGCGCGCCTTTTCCAGCAACGCGACCAGTCCACCGCCGCGCTGGGCCGATTTTGCCGATCCGCTCGATGCCATCGGCGCGCGGTTCAAGGAACGCGTCGCCAAGGCGCGGGCCGACAGCCAGATGCGGCAGGACGGGCAATTTCTGTCGCAAGAGGACCGGCGGCAAATGGCGGTGATGGACCTGCCCATCGATGCCGACCGCAAGGCGTTGCGCACGCGCTATACCGAACTGCTGCGCCGCTATCACCCCGATCATAATGGCGGCGACCGCAGCCATGAGAGTGCCTTGCAAGCGGTGATCGCTGCCTATGGCCATTTGCGCAAGGCAACGGTGTTCAGCTGAGGCTTGCGTGGCGGCGGGGCCGCTGCCATAGCCCCCGACCCTTTCTATCATGGCGGAGTATGATGATGCAGCAGGTGCCGCGCGCGCTGGGCCTGGATTTCGGCACGACCAACAGTGTCGTCGCGCTGGCCGCACAGGGAGAGTCGCACCTGGTAAACTTTGCCGGCGCGCGCGCGACGGGCGCGGTATTCCGATCCGCGCTCTGCTTCTGGCATGATGAGGACGCGAAGGGCGGTCTGGCGCATGAAGCCGGGCCATGGGCGATCGCGGAATATATGGATTATCCCGAGGACAGCCGCTTCCTGCAATCCTTCAAGTCGGTCGCGGCCAGCCCGATTTTCGAGAGCGCGAGCGTGTTTGAAAAACGCTTCCGGTTCGAGGAACTGGGCCAGATGTTCCTGGCGCGCATGATCGCCCATGCCGGCGGCACGATCGATGCCCGGCCCGATCGGATCATCGTTGGTCGACCGGTGGAATATGCCGGATCGCGGCCCGATGAAGCGCTGGCCCGGCGGCGCTATGATGCGATGTTCGCGGGGTTCGGCAGCGAAATATATTATGTGCATGAGCCGCTGGGCGCAGCGTTCAGCTATGCCAGCCGCCTCGATCGCGCGGCAACGATATTGGTGGCGGACTTTGGCGGCGGCACAAGCGACTTTTCGATCGTCCGGGTGGAGGCGCCGGGCGCAGAGCGGCGCGCGACGCCGTTGGGATCGACCGGCATCGGCATTGCCGGCGACCGGTTCGATTACCGCATCCTCGATCATCTGGTGCTGCCGATGCTGGGCAAGGGCGGGGGCTATCGCAGTTTCGGCAAGACGCTGGAGATACCGCGCAGCTATTTCGCGGATTTCGCCGACTGGTCGCGGCTGGCGCTGATGCGCAATCGGCGCACCATGGAGGAACTCGCACGGTTGCAAAAGGCGGCAGACGATCCGGTGGCGATCGGGCGGATGATGACGGTGATCGAGAAGGAGCTGGGCTATCCGCTCTATGATGCGGTCGGCGCCCTCAAACGTGCCCTGTCCTCGCAGGAGACAGCCACATTCCGCTTTTCCGGCGGCGGGCTGGAGATTGAGGAACAGGTGTCGCGTGCGCAGTTCGAGACATGGATCGCCCCCGATATTAAGCGGATCGAGGCGATGGTGGACGCGGCGCTGAAGAAGGCTAATGTCGCGCCGGACGCCATCGACCGCGTGTTCCTGACCGGCGGATCGTCGCTGATCCCGGCGATCCGCCGCATCTTTGCCACGCGGTTTGGCGAGGCGCGGCTGGCGACCGGCGGGGAACTGACATCGATCGCCCATGGTTTGGCCTTGATCGGGGAGGAAGCCAATTTGGCCCAATGGGCTGCTTGATCGGCGGCGGCCGAGGCCCCACTCTATCGACATGCCCTTTGCCTATGGGTTAGGGCGGACGTGACTCGCAGAAAGATGATGTGCCCGATGACCGACATTTCCAACGTCCAGCCCGACACGCGATCCGAAACGCTGATGGAAGCGCCTGACCGCGAAGTGGATGCACGCGAGATATTCGGCATCGACGTCGACATGAAAATCCCGGCGTTCAGTCAGGCGGACGAACGCGTGCCGGACCTGGACCCGGCCTATGTGTTCGATCCCGACACCACGCTCGCGATCCTGGCGGGCTTTGCCTATAATCGGCGCGTCATGGTGCAGGGCTATCATGGCACCGGCAAGTCGAGCCATATCGAGCAGGTCGCCGCGCGCCTGAAATGGCCGTGCATCCGCATCAACCTCGACGCGCATATCAGCCGCATCGACCTGGTCGGGCGCGACGCCATCGTGCTCAAGGACGGGCAGCAGGTGACGGAATTTCGCGAAGGGCTGCTTCCCTGGTCTTTGCAGCGTCCGGTTGCTTTGGTATTCGACGAATATGATGCGGGCCGGCCCGACGTCATGTTCGTGATCCAGCGCGTGCTGGAAACCGACGGCAAGATGACCCTGCTGGACCAGAATCGCGTGATCCGGCCCAACCCGCATTTCCGCCTGTTCGCGACCGCTAATACGGTCGGCCTGGGCGATACGACGGGCCTCTATCACGGCACGCAACAGATCAATCAGGGTCAGATGGACCGCTGGAACCTGGTGGTGGCGTTGAACTATCTGCCCGCCGCGACCGAAGCGCAGGTGGTGCTGGCCAAGTCGGGCGAATATGATCATGAAGGCGGCCGCAAGGAAGTGGAGGCGATGATCAAGGTCGCCGAACTGACGCGGCAGGGCTTCATCAACGGCGATATCTCGACCGTCATGTCGCCGCGCACCGTCATCAGCTGGGCGCAGAATGCGCTGATCTTCAAGAATGTCGGCTTCGCCTTCCGCCTGTCCTTCCTCAACAAGTGCGACGAGGCGGAACGAGCGCTGGTCGCCGAATATTATCAGCGCGTGTTCGGCAAGGACCTGCCGGAAAGCGTCGCGAGCCGGGCGAACTGATCCTTCGCCCCGGCCCTCATGGGATCGGGAGAGCATGGCATGATCGTCGTCGAGAGAATCGATCCCCAGGGCGGGACCGCGCACCGGATTCACATTCGCGGGCATGAGATCGTCGCGGATATGTCCGCGCCCGATGGCCATGATGCCGGGCCGGACCCGCACGACCTCTATGATGCGGCGCTGGGCGCATGCAAGGCGATGACGATGCTCTGGTATGCGCAGCGTAACGACATTCCGGTGGAGGATATCCATGTCGGGGTGGTGCGCGACAATAGCCAGGAACGCCAAGGCGTCTACAAGCTGACGACGCGCATAGCCGTTACCGGGCCGATGAGCGACGAGCAGCATGACAGGCTGATCGCGGTCGCTGCCAAATGCCCGCTGCACAAGCTGATGGCGGAGGTGGAAACGCAGATTGAGACGATCGCCGTGCCGCGGGTCGGTGATCCGGAGGGCGCGTGACCGCTGCGGCTGCCCTGACCGCGCTGCCGCTGGCCAGCGCCTTTAACCTGCGGGATTTTGGCGGTCATCGCACGCGCGACGGGCGACAGGTGCGCACCGGCATGCTGTATCGGTCCGGCACGATGGCGCTGCTGACCGACGCGGACGCCGATACGCTGCGCGCGCTTGGCATCCAGGCCATTTGCGATTTTCGTCGGCCGAGCGAGCGGGTGGAGGAACCCACAAGCTGGCACGGAGACGAGGTCGATTATTTTTGCCGCGATTATAGCGAGCATAGCGGCGTGCTGAGCGAAATATTGCGGTCCGACAGGGCGACGCCCGCCGACATGCATGACGCGATGGTGCGGGTCTATTGCGCGATTGCGACCGACCATGCAGACGCCTATCGCGCGATGTTCGGGCAAATGCTGTCTGGCCGCCTGCCTATCCTCATCAATTGCGCGGCGGGCAAGGACCGGACGGGCGTGGGCGCTGTGCTGATCCTGTGGACGCTGGGCGTGCCGCGTGAGGCGATCGTGACCGATTATCTGGCGACCAACGACCATGCCGACTGGACATGGCGGCTGGCGCAAACAGAGTCGCGATTGACCCGTGCGCTGCGCGAGCGGGCCGACGTCGTGGCACCGATATTGCGGGCGGATGCCGCCTATCTCGAGGCGCTGTTCGATACGCTGGATCACCAGCATGGCGGGATCGACGTCTATCTGGCGCAGGTGCTGGGCGTCGATGCCGACGCTCGCGCTGTGTTGCAGGACGCGTTGCTGACATCATGACCGAACGGTCCCCACTCGACGCCTTCAAGGATGTGTTGTCGGGCGTGGCCCGGTCGATCGCGCGCGACCTGGAGGTCGAGGTCGGCTTTACCGCCGATACGCCCCACGCGGTTGGCAAGGCGATCAAGGTGCCGACGCCCGCGCGCGCCCTGCCCGCCGATCAGGTGGCGCTGGCACGGGGGTTTGCCGACGCGTCGGCGCTCAAGCTGCGCTATCATGACGCGAAGGTGCATGCGTCCTCCGCGCCCGGCGAAACGGTGGCGCGGGCGGTGTTCGATGCCGTCGAACAGGCGCGAGTCGAGGCGATCGGGTCGCGATCCATGGCGGGGGTGCGCGCCAATTTGAACGAGGCGCTTACGCTGCGACTGAAGTCGGACGCGATCCGCCGGGCGCGCTCGGCCGACGAGGTGCCGCTGTCGACCGCGCTGGCGCTCAAAGTGCGCGAACGGCTGACCGGACAGGCGATCCCCAAGGATGCCGCGCCCGGTGTCGCCATGGTCGACCAGTGGATCGAGGACAAGGCGGGGGCGGACCTTGATTCGCTGATGCTGGCGATCGACGACCAGCGCGCTTTCCAGTCGCTGACGACCGCGATGCTGGAGCATCTGCAACTGATCGACGCCGATGTGCCGCCCGATACCGAAGAACCGGAATCGGACGAGGATGGCGAGGATCAGGAGGACGAGCAGGAAGAAGGCGAATCCGGCGAGGAGGAGTCGGGCGACAGCGACATGAACGCCGAAGCGCGCGCCGAGGATCAGGGCGGCGAGAGCGAGGAGGGCGAGAGCGACTATAGCGACGATTTCGACGCCGACAGCGACGAAGGGGCCGACGATATGGGTGAAGAGGGCATGATGCCCGTGCGCCCGAATCGACCCATGTCCGACATGCCGCCGGGGTTCGACTATCAGGCCTATACGACCAAATTCGATGAGGTCGTCGCGCCCGAAGATTTGTGTGACGATGATGAACTGGGCCGCTTGCGCGGTTTTCTGGATCAGCAACTGGTGAGTTTGCAGGGCGCGGTGACGAAGCTCGCCAACCGGTTGCAGCGCCGGTTAATGGCGCAGCAATCGCGTAGCTGGGATTTCGATCAGGAGGAAGGGCTGCTGGACGCGGCGCGGCTGGCGCGGATCGTGATCGATCCGACCCGGTCGCTATCCTACAAGATCGAGCGCGACATGGAGTTTCGCGACACGGTCGTCACGCTGCTGATAGACAATTCTGGGTCGATGCGCGGGCGGCCGATCAGCATTGCCGCGATCAGCGCCGACATCATGGCCCGCACGCTGGAGCGGTGCGGCGTCAAGACCGAGATATTGGGTTTCACCACCCGTGCCTGGAAGGGCGGTCAGGCGCGCGAGGACTGGCTGGCCGCCGGTCGGCCGCCAATGCCGGGTCGGTTGAACGACCTGCGCCACATCGTCTACAAGAAGGCGGACGATCCCTGGCGGCGGGCGCGCAAGAATCTGGGCCTGATGATGCGCGAAGGGCTGCTGAAGGAAAATATCGACGGCGAGGCGCTGCTGTGGGCGCACGGCCGCTTGATCGCGCGGCCCGAGGAACGGCGCATTCTGATGGTGATTTCCGATGGCGCGCCGGTCGACGACAGCACCCTGTCGGTCAACAGCGGCACCTATCTGGAGCGGCATTTGCGGCAGGTGATCGACTGGATCGAGAACCGGTCGCCGGTGCAACTGGTGGCGATCGGCATCGGCCATGACGTTACCCGCTATTATCGCCGCGCCGTCACCATCATGGACGCCGAACAATTGGGCGGGACGATGGTGGAACAACTCGCTGGGCTGTTCGACGAGGATTGAGCAGCCATTTGCGGGCTGTCCTTCCAGTCTGACCTATAACTATTGGAGAGGCCGATGAGTGTCGCCTTCCGTCGTGAGAGCGACGATGAACATAAGGAACCCACGTTCGAAATCCCGATTCCGCCCGGTCCCAACTGGGTCACGGCGCGCGGAATGCGGCTGACGCGGGAAAAGGTCGCGGAACTGGAAGCCGTGGACAGCGGGTCGATGGACGAGGAGGCGGCCAAGAAGCACAAGCGGGAATTGCGCTACTGGCGCACCCGGCTGGCGACGGCCCAGCAGCAACCTGTGCCCGATGGTGAGGCCGTCGCCTTCGGATCGACCGTGACCTATCGCCAGAACGGGCAGGACAAAAGCGTCATCCTTGTCGGCGATGACGAGGCCGATCCCCATGACGGGCGGATCAGCTTCTCATCCCCGGTCGCGCGCGCGATGATGGACGCGGAAGTCGGCGAGAAGGTCGATTTCGCGGGCAAGGCGGAGGCGATCGAGATTATCGGTATCACGGTTGTTGAAGAGGCGTGATCCGCCAGTCGCCATTATGAAAAAAGGCCCGCCGGATGGATTCGGCGGGCCTTTTTATGATGAGGGGCAGGGGCGTTATGCGCCACGTGCGGCTTCGAACAGGAACCAGGCGCGCTCTTCGGCCTGATCGGTCCAATCATCGACAATGCCTTCGGTCGCGTTGTCGCCGGCTTGGGTCGCGGCCTCCTTCACTGCGCGGAAGCTTTCGACCAGCGCGAGATTGTCGTCGCGCAATTCCTTGAGCATGTCGGACGCATTGACAAAATCGGCGTCATTGTCCTTCACCGTCTGGTGGCGGGCGATGTCGCCGATCGAGCGCAGCGTCGTGTTGCCGGTCTTGCGCACGCGCTCGGCAATCGCGTCGGTGGTGCCCAGAATTTGGGCGGCCTGCTCATCGAACATCAGATGATAGTCGCGGAAATGGGGGCCGGACACATGCCAGTGGAAATTCTTGGTCTTGAGATACAGGGCATAGCTGTCGGCCAGCGCGGCGTTCAGCGCCTGCGCCACGGACTTGGTTTCATTGCTTTTAAGGTCGGTCGGGGTCTTGAGATCGGCAGCGGTCATGCGAAATCCTCCTGTTGAGAATTGGTTTCGCACATATAATGATCCTGCCCGCACTTGGTGCCATTTTTTCTGGCGATCAGCCTGAACGATATTGTCGATCAGAGCAGGCCGGTCGCCGTCAGCGCCAGTCCCGCGCCGATCAGCAGCAACAGGCCGCCGCCGGACATGCGAATGGCGCGCACCGGGACCATGGTCAGCAATTGCGCGCGCAGCAGCACGACCGGCACCAGCGCGACGATGACGCCGATTGCGCCGCCAATCCCCGCCAGCCATGGTTCGGCGGTGCGGGTGGCGATGCCCAGGATCAGGAATTGCGGGCCGTCGCCGAACCCCAGGATGAACAGGCCAAGCGCGGTGGTCAGGAACGGCCCGGTCGGCCAGCCATCCAATGTGTCGGGTGGCGACACGCGCCAGAGCAGCCCGACGCCCAGGAACAGCGCGGCAAGTGCCAGGAACAGCAGCCGGGCGTCGACCCCCAGCATCGGGCCGATCCACGCGCCGGCAGTGGCGGAAATGGCGGCATTGGCGATGGCGGCGGCGACGATGCCGGCGATCACCGCGCCATTGCGGTTATAGCGGGCGGCGAGCGCGAGCACGAGCAACTGGCTCTTGTCGCCGATTTCCCCCAGCAGGCAGCCGAGCAGGGCAGTCAGGAGGGCGTCCATGGCGTGCGCGTCAGGCGCGCAGGGGCGCGAGGGCGGAGCCGAGGGGGGCGGGCATGATTGACGGCAAGGCATGCGCGCCGATGGCGTCGCGCATCCGGTCGAGATAGGAAAGGACGACAGGGCCAAGGCCGTGGAGCGACAGCGCGCTTTCCAGCGTGCTCGCGAGACCTTCGACCTCATCGAGGTGAAAGGCGCGGGCGATATGGCGGATCTGGTCGACTTCGTCGTGCAGACGCAGCGCCGACACATGACCACGTTCGCCCGCCAGGCTGTCGACGCGGCGCATGAGGTCCGCCTGGATCGCCATCATCGGGTCATGCCGCATCATCATTTCTCCCGTCCCTGTAAGGCTGGCAGTCTAGCGGCATGACCGTTAAAGCCGCGTAAAGCCTTCGGCGTCACAGGCCGCGGCCTTGACAGCGGGCCGAATCTGGCCCATGGGCGACCGCTGAAACGGGGCGGTCCGAGCGGGCCGCTTTTCTTTTTACGCATTTTACGACCAGGGAATAGGGCCATGGCCAAGCCGGCAACCGTCAAGATCCGTCTCGTCAGCTCGGCTGACACTGGCTTCTTCTATGTGACGAAGAAGAACCCGCGCACCAAGACCGAGAAGCTGAGCTTCCGCAAATATGACCCGGTCGCGCGCAAGCATGTCGAGTTCAAGGAAGCCAAGATCAAGTAAACGGCGGCGGACCGAAATGGTCCGCGTGCCTGACCCGAAGGGTTTTCCGACGCCAAAGGCCCGTCCCGACCAGGGAGCGGGCCTTTTGCCGTTTTCATACGGGTTAACCCTGCGAAATCCTAGAACAGGAAAGGGGCGCTCCCTTGCGGCAACGCCCCTTCCCATCATGCCATTCGTGCCGGCTTAATTGCCGATCGGCGTCGCGTCAGTGCGGCGCACGACGATGGTCGAGGAGCGCGGCTCCTTGCCATCGACCGGCCAGTTTCCGGTCGGATGCTGGATGTTGATGAAGAAGTTGGTGAGGTCGGGCGTATAGGCGATGCCGGTGATTTCGCAGCCCTCCGGCCCGACCAGGAAGCGCTTGGATTCCTTGGACGTCTGGTCGATGTAGAACATCGCGTTGTGACCAAAGACATCCTCGATGCTGGTGTCGGGCTTGCCTGACGTGCCGGGGATCGAATGGTCGGTCTGGACCCACAGGCGGCCCTTGGGATCGATGCGGATGCCATCGGGGCTGGAGAAGGTGTCGCCGTTGATGTCGCCTTCCAGCTTGTCGCCAAAGCCCGCCAGTTCCGGATCGCCCGCCAGCAGGAAGATTTCCCAGCTGAACGTGGTGGCGAGCGGCGAATTACCTTCTTCCTTGAACTTGATGATGTGGCCGTGGCGGTTCTTTGTGCGCGGATTGGCCGCATCGGCGGTCGCACGGCTGCTGTTGTTGGTCAGCGTCACGAAGACGGCGCTGTTGTCGGGCGCGACCGTGATCCATTCCGGGCGGTCCATGACGGTGCCGCCGGCAACGCGCGCGGCCGAAATGGTGTTGATCAGCACCTGCGCCTGGTTGGTGAAATCCACCATCGTGGGTTCAGGCGGCGTGGTGAACTGGCTGACATTGCCCGGATCGGACGCGCCGGCGGTCAGGCCGTTCTGGCCCTGGACCAGCGCGCGCCATTCGCCGGTGCCATCGCCATTGAAGCGCGCGACATAGAGCGTGCCATGGTCGAGCATGTCGGTGTTCGCCGCGCGGTTGCTGCTGCTATAGGCGCGGTCGCACACGAATTTATAGATGCAGCCCGGCGTCCCGTCATGCCCCATGTAGAAGGCGACGCGGCTGTTGCTGTCGGCCATATAGGCGACATTTTCATGGTCGAAACGGCCGAGCGCGGTGCGCTTGGTGGGAGCGGCCAGTTCCTGATAGGGGTCGATTTCGACCACCCAGCCGTAATTTTCCTCCGGCTGTGTAGGATCAAGATAATTGTCCGTCGTTTCCTCGCAGGTGAGGTAGGTGCCCCAGGGGGTGCGGCCCGATGAGCAATTGTTGAGCATGCCCTTGATGGTGCCAGAAAGCAGGCCGGACGCGGGGCCGCTGGCCTTGTAGCTGCTGTTGCCGGTGTAGCGTTTGTTATATTTGGAATCGGCCTTCACCGACCAGCTGCCGTCGGACGCCTTGGCGACTTCGACCACGCCGATGCCGACGGCCGACAGGGCCAGCGCCTTCTGCGCGGCGGTCGCCGTATCGGCGTCATAATCGCCATCCATCAGGATGTTGAAATCGGGATATTCGAAATTGATCGCGAGCAGGCCGCCGCTGTTGGCATCGGTGCCTGACAGTTCGAAATATGCCATGCCGTCATGATTGCCGCCCGCCCATTTTTCGGCCTGATCGGGGGTGGGGTAGGCGTCGGCATAGGCGGTGCCGGCCTCGATCGAATCGCCGGCCTTCAGCAGCACCTGCACGGTGTAGCCGGTCGGCACGGTGACGGTGTCGTTCATATTGGCGGCGACCGACGCGAACGTGATGCCGTAGCTGGGGGTGGGCGTCGGGGTCGGCGTCGGCGTGGGGGTCGGGCTGCTGCTGTCGTCATCATCGTCGCAGGCGGCGAGCGCACCGAGCATCGGCAGGATCGACAGGCCCAACAGGCCGTTTTTCAGGACAGTGCGGCGCGCCGGATTGGCGGCGACGATGGCTTCCAGGCTATTGTCGCCCATATCGATGGTCGGCTGCGCGGCGCGGGTGCGCGCCCGCGCTTCGTCGGTCAGATGAGACATGAATCTACCCCTGTGGTGCAGGCTGTCGGCGAAAGGCCGCGCCATGGCGCTACGGGTTGGCAGAGCGGAATGACGGCAGGGCTTCTGAACGAAGTCGTTGAAATGAAAGCTGCGTGACGGCCCGGTGACAGGCCGCAGGCGGACCTAGAGCAGCGCGTTCACCTGCTCGACGAAGCGCAGCACCGATATCGGCTTGGACACATAGGCGTTCGCGCCCGCGCCGCGAATACGCTCCTCATCGCCATGTCCCGCATAGGCGGTGACGGCCATGATCGGCACATGCGACAGGCGCGCGTCGGCCTTCAGCGAGAGGATGAGGTCATAGCCGCTGACATGGGGCAGGTGAATGTCGGTAATGACAAGGTCGGGCAGGAACGCGCCCGCTTCGCGCAACACGTCGCGCCCGTCGCGCAGCGGCAGCACCTCATGCCCATGCGCGCGCAGCAGATCGCAAAAAAGTTTGAGATTAAGTTCGTTGTCCTCGACAACGAGCACGCGCTTTGCCACCAGTCACTCGCAATCACCTGTGAAGCGCGCCCCGCCCGCTTCCCCGCCAGAAGGCCCTATCATGCGACCCGACAGCCCGAATCGCAAGCCGGATGACGCGCAGGACCCGGCCATGCTGGCGCTTTTGGCGCTGGGCTGGATATTGGCGGATGGCGCGCGGGCGGACCGGTTGCTGGCGCTCACGGGCATGGATGCCGATACGCTGCGGGCGGGGATAGGCGACCAGCGCGTGCTGGCCGCCGTGCTGGGCTTCCTGGCCGATCATGAGCCTGATCTTGTGGGTTGCGCGCAGGCGATCGATGCCAGCCCGACCGCATTGATCGCGGCGCAGGAGAAATTGACCCGATGACCCGTCCCCTCATCATCACCGACTGCGACGAAGTGCTGCTGCACATGGTCGCGCCCTTCCGCCATTGGCTGGACGAGACGCATGACGTGCATTTCGACATGCATGATCGCAGCTTTACCGAGGCGCTGCGCCACAAGGATAGTGGCGAGCCGCTGGAGCGCGAGCTGGTCTGGCAGCTGCTGGTCGGCTTTTTCGACACCGAAATGCACCGGCAGGCGCCGATAGCCGGGGCGGTCGAGGCGATGCTGCGCCTGTCGCGCGTCGCCGATATCGAAGTGCTGACCAATATCGGCGAGCGCCACCATCAGCAGCGGATCGCGCAATTGGCGGCTTTGGGTCTGCATTTTCCCGTCCACTGGAATCAGGGGGGCAAGGGCCGGCCGCTCGCCGCCATTGTCGCTGACCGCCAGCCAAGCGCCGCGCTGTTTATCGACGATCTGGCCGAACATCATCATTCGGTCGCGACGCACGCGCCCGGCGTATGGCGGCTGCATATGGTGGGTGAGGCGGATATCGCCGCCGGCGTTCCCGCCGCGCCCTATGCCCATGCGCGGATCGACGACTGGGCGGCGGCCGAGGCCTGGATCATGCAGAGGCTGGCGCAGGGGCCGGCCCCCACCGATAGCGTTACAACAGGAGCCATGTCATGAGCATCGACGCCCGCCTTGCCGAACTCGGCATCACCTTGCCCCAGGCCGCGGCGCCAGTCGCCGCCTATGTTCCGGCCGTTGAGGCCAATGGCCTGCTGCACATCAGCGGCCAGATCGCGCTGGCGCCCGATGGCCTGATGACCGGACGGCTGGGCGAGGACCGCGACCTGGACTATGGCGTCGCCGCCGCGCGGGTCTGCGGCCTCAACCTCATCGCGCAGATGAAGGCGGCGCTGGGTTCGCTCGACCGGGTGGAACGGATCGTCAAGCTGGGTGCCTTCATCAGCAGCGCACCCGATTTCACCGACCAGCCCAAGGTCGCCAATGGCGCATCGGAATTGATGGTCGACGTGTTCGGCGATGCGGGCAAACATGCGCGCAGCGCCGTGGGCGTGCCCGTCCTGCCACTGGGCGCAGTCGTGGAAATCGACGCGATCGTCCTTGTCCGGCCGGCTTGATACGAATTTCCTGACGGCCCGCCCCTTCGCCCATCGCGGGTGGCATGGGGACGGCGCGAGTGAGAATGGCATGGCGGCGTTCCGGGCCGCCATCGCCGCCGGCCATGGCATAGAATGCGATGTGCGGATGAGCCGGGACGGCGTCGCCTATGTCTTTCATGACAGCGACCTTCATCGGATGGCGGGACGGCAGGGGGCGATCGCGGATCAGGATGCCGCGCAGCTGGATAGGGCGCGCTTGCCCGATGGCGGCGCCGTTCCGCGCCTGTCGGACGTGCTGGCGCTGTGTCGCGGGATGACGCCGCTGCTGGTCGAGATCAAAACCGACGGGCGGCCTGTCGCCGGGGTCGCGACGGCGGTTGCGCGGGATTTGGACGCATGGCCGGATGCACCGGTGGCGATCATGGCGTTCAACCCGCTGGTGCTGCGCTGGTTCGCGGGTCATCGACCGCGACAGGTCCGGGGGCTGGTGGTCAGTCAGCAGAATAAGGGGCCGATGCGGGGATGGGTCGAGCGCACCCTTGCACTTTGGCTGGGCAGACCCGATTTTCTGGCCTGTGACATTCGCGATCTGCCTTCCCCCTTTGCCGAACGGGCGCGCCGCCGAGGCATGCCCGTGCTGAGCTGGACGGTGCGCAGCCCGGCCGATCAGGCGCGCGCGGCGCGTCACGCCGATCAGATCATCCATGAGCTTGGCCATGGATGAAGTCGTTGCGCGTGTCGCGAACGGTGTCGGCGAATTGCCGCAGGACCAATGGGACGCCTGCGCCGGGACGGATAATCCGTTTGTCAGCTGGCATTTCCTCCACGCGCTGGAACGGTCCGGCAGTGTCGGGGGAGCGAGTGGCTGGCAACCCTTGCCACTGGTGATCGACGATGCCGATGGACAAATTGTCGCTGCCGTACCGCTCTATGCCAAGAGCCACAGCCAGGGCGAATATGTGTTCGATCATGGCTGGGCCGACGCGTGGGAGCGGGCGGGCGGCCGCTATTACCCCAAGATCCAGATCGCCGCGCCCTTTTCGCCCGTGCCCGGCCCGCGCCTGCTGCTGCGCGAGGGAGCGATGGCGCCGGCCCTTATCGCCGGGATCGAGACGCTGGTCGAACGAAACGGCCTGTCGTCGGCGCACGCAACCTTCGTTGCGCCCGAGCAGGTGCCTCTGTTCGAGGCGGCGGGCTGGCTGATCCGGGAGGATAGCCAGTTTCACTGGACCAATCGCGGCTATCGCAGTTTCGACGATTTCCTAGCCGACCTGTCGAGCGAGAAGCGCAAGAATATCCGAAAGGAGCGTCGCCGCGCGGTGGAAGGGCTGGATATCATCCACCTGACCGGCGGCGACCTGAGCGAAGTGCATTGGGATATATTCTGGCAATTTTATCAGGATACCGGCGCGCGCAAATGGGGGCGCCCCTATCTGACCCGGGATTTCTTCTCGATCCTGGGCGAGACGATGGCCGACAAGGTGTTGCTGATGCTGGCGCTGCGCGCAGGAAAGCCGATTGCCGGCGCGCTCAACCTGATCGGCGGCGATGCGCTATATGGCCGCTATTGGGGCTGCGTCGAGGACGTGCCCAATCTGCATTTCGAACTCTGCTATTATCAGGCGATCGACGTCGCCATTGCGCGCGGGTTGCGCAAGGTCGAGGCCGGGGCGCAGGGCGGGCACAAGCTCGCGCGCGGTTACGCGCCCGAGCCGACATGGTCGGCCCATTATATTCCCAATGCCGGCTTCCGGCGCGCGGTGGCGGGATTTCTGGAGGCCGAGCGGGAAGAGGTGCGGCGCGACCGGCAATGGCTGGCGCAGCGGACTCCGTTTCGGAAAGAAGATTAGCGCATCAAGCTGCGCGGGCTTGGTGCGATGCGATGAGGGCGCGGGCCTGACGCTGCGCTTCGGCGATCTGGCGTGCAGTCATTTCTTCCGCGATTTCGGCGCGCATCGACTGACCTTCCTCGCTGCCGCGCAGAGCCGCTAGATTGAACCATTTATGCGCTTCGACAAGGTCGATGGGCAGATCACCGGTGCCGCAGCTATAGGCGACGCCAAGATCAAGACAGTCTTCGGCCGATCCATAGGCCGCCCGCGACATGCGGGCTTCCATCAGAAATTGCGCGCTCTTGAAACTGTTACCCATGAAACCAATCCCCTGTCATCTCGCTAAAGCAAAGTTTCGACCCTTTGGTATGTGCGTTGGACGCACCATGACGGGGCAGTCGATAAAAAATGGTTAACAGGATATTTGCTATATTAATCCCGCCGCCGGGGCGTGACCGCCTATGCCTTTTGGGGTGGCGCGGCCGGTGCTTAATCCCCATAGCCTGCGCATGAGTTTGCACCCTCCATCATCGCCGCCCCGGGACATTCATTTTCGGGAATTTGTACTGCTGTGCGCGTGCCTGATGGCGATGAATGCCTTGTCGATCGACCCGATGTTGCCGGCGCTGCCCACGATCGGACGCGACCTCGCCATTCCGCAGCCCAATGACCGGCAATTGATCATCAGTGTCTATTTCATGGGGCTGGGGATCGGATCGCTGCTGTTCGGTGTCCTGTCGGATCGATTTGGCCGCAAGGTCGTGCTGGGCAGCGCGATGGCGATGTTCATTGCGTCATCCGTCCTATGCGCCAGTGCGCAAAGCTTCGCCATGATGCTGGTGGGCCGGGGTTGTGCGGGCTTCTTTGCCGGCGCCAGCCGGGTCATTACGGTCGGCATCATTCGCGACCGGTTCCGCGGCGACGCGATGGCGCGGGTCATGTCGTTGATCTTTGCCGTCTTCATGCTGATCCCCGTGATCGCGCCCAGCTTCGGCCAAGCGATATTATGGGTGGCGCCGTGGCGATGGATCTTCTGGGTGCTGGTGATATTGGCCAGCATGATCCTCATCTGGATGCTGGTGCGGATGCCTGAGACGCTGGCGGTGGAAAATCGGATGCGTATCACAGCGCGTGGCCTGCTTGCGACCATTGGCGTGGTCCTGCGCACGCGCAGTTCGATCGGCTATATGCTGGCGAGCGGAGTCGTGATGGGCGGCCTCATCGGCTTCATCCTGTCGATCCAGCAGATTTTCTTTGATGTGTTCGATGCGGCGAGGATCTTCCCGATCGGCTTTGCGACCATTGCCGGGTTCATGGGTATCGGCAGCCTGATCAACAGCCGCCTGGTGCAACGCTTTGGCGCGCGCCGCATGAGCCAGACCGCGCTGATCGCCTTCAGCCTGATCGCCGCGGTCCATATGGGCGTGATCCTGATGGGATGGGAAACGCTGGTGACATTCATGATGCTTCAGTCGCTCACCATGCTGACGGTGGCCTTCACCGCCGCCAATTTCAGCGCGATTTCGATGGAGCCTTTTCACAAGGGGGCGGGTGTCGCCTCATCCTTTCAGGCATTTTTGACGACCGCCGTTTCGGCAACACTGGGAAGCCTGGTGGGCCGGGCGTTCGATGGCACGACCTTGCCCTTCACGACGGGGCTTCTGGTGTTTGGAATCCTGTCTTTCCTGATCGTTGTGTGGGCGGAGCGGGGGAAGCTGTTTACCCGCCCCAATCTGGCGGCGCTGCGCGACCCCTGTTGAACCGGTAGGGCGTAAGTAAACGAAAACGGGGCGGTTTCCCGCCCCGTTTCACTTTGGATCAGGCGTCCTTCCCGCCCGGCGTCGGCGCGCCCGGCAGCGGCGGCACGGGCTGAGGCGGGACGGCGGCGTCATCCTCCGCCACGTCGACGATGCCCCGACCCACATGGCTGCGGTTCCGGCTATAGGCAAAATAGACGATGAGGCCGACCGTGGCCCAGGCCACGAACATCAGCTTGGTGTCGCTGCCCAGGCTCCAGAACAGATACATGCAGCCGATGATGGCGATTGGCGCCGTGACCATGATGGCCGGCGTGCGGAACGGGCGCTTGCGCGTCGGATCGGTCCGGCGCAGCACGATCACCGCGATCGACACGGCGGCAAAGGCGAAGAGCGTGCCCGAATTGGAGATGTCCGCCAGGATGCCGACCGGGAAGAAGGCGGCGAACAGCGCGACGAAGATGCCGGTCAGGATGGTGATGACATGCGGCGTCTTGTAGACCGGATGCACTTTCGAGAAAAAGTCGGGCAGCAGGCCGTCGCGGCTCATGACGAAGAAGATGCGGGTCTGGCCGAACATCATCATCAGGATGACCGAGGGCAGCGCCAGGCCGGCGGCGAGGCCGAGCAGATTGCCGATCTGGGGCCAGCCGATTTCGCGCAGGGTCCAGGCCAGCGCTTCCTTCGAGCAGGTGACAGCTTCCGTCCCGGCCTTCGCCAGCGCGGCGCACTGCGCGGACAATTCGGTGGAGCCGGGCGCCAGCGCGATGCCGCCCTGCGCGATCGGGATATTGCCGGCCGTGACGGGCTGCGCGCCCACCGTGCCGATGACGCCGGCGGCGACCAGCATGTAGAAGATGGTGCAGATGGCGAGCGAACCGATGAGGCCGATCGGCATGTTGCGCTGAGGGTTCTTGGTTTCTTCCGCCGCCGTCGACACGGCGTCGAAGCCGACATAGGCGAAGAAGATCGAGGCAGCCGCCGCGGAAATGCCGGCAAAGCCCAAGGGCGCGAAGGGCGAGAAGCCGTCCATGTTCATGACCGGTACCGACAATATGATGAACAGCGTCAGCGCCGCCACCTTGATGGCGACCAGCACGGCGTTGACGGTCGCGCTTTCCTTGGTCCCGATGACGAGCAGCCAGGTGACGAGCGCGGCGATCAGCATGGCAGGCAGGTTGACGACGCCGCCATCATAGGGGCCGCGCGTCAGGAAATTGGGTATGTCCATGTGGAACGTATGTTCGATAAGGCCGACGACATAGCCCGACCAGCCCACCGACACGGCGCCGGCCGCGACCGCATATTCCAGGATCAGCGCCCAGCCGACCATCCAGGCGATCAGTTCCCCCATCACCGCATAGCTGTAGGTATAGGCGGAGCCCGACACCGGGACCATCGCGGCCATTTCAGCATAGCAGAGCGCCGCCACGGCGCAGACGAAGCCGGCGATGACGAAGGAGAGCATCATGCCCGGTCCCGCCTTTTGCGCGGCTTCGGCGGTCAGCACGAAAATGCCCGTGCCGATGACCGCGCCGATGCCCAGCATGGTGAGCTGGAACGCACCCAGCGATCGATGCAGTGATTTCTTTTCCGCTGTCGCCAATATGGCGTCGAGAGGCTTTACGCGCCCGAATATCATGAAGACCTCTATTCCCTTAGCCCGGCACGCCACCGGACGCACCCCTTTTGCTTATGGGGAGGGCAGACTATCGCCTAATCCGCTGCGCGCAAGTATGTTGCGCGGTCATGACATGAAAGGGACAAGGGTCGCCATGGTTGAACTGGTAAAGGCGCATTTGCTGGACGCCGTGCCGCACGGCTTTGCCGGCCGGCGCGGGGGCGTGTCTCAAGGGCTATATGCTGGTCTGAATGTCGGGCTGGGATCGGACGATGACCGCGACGCGATTTTCCGCAACCGGGACCTGGCGCGCGACGCCGTCCTGCCGGGCGCGGCGCTGGTCACGGTGCGGCAGGTGCATTCGGCGCGCGTCGAGACGGTGACGGCGCCTTTTGCCATGGACGCCCGGCCGGAGGCGGACGCGATCGTTACCGACCGGCCGGGATTGCTGCTGGGCATATTGACCGCGGACTGCGTGCCGGTGCTGTTCGCCGATACGGCGGCAGGCGTGGTGGGGGCGGCTCATGCAGGGTGGAAGGGCGCGATTGGCGGCGTTACCGACGCGACGCTGGCGGCGATGGAGGCGCTGGGCGCAGCGCGATCGCGGATCGTCGCGGCGATCGGCCCCTGCATCGGCCGCGCATCCTACGAGGTGACGGAGGATTTCGCGCGACGGTTCGAGGAGGAGGATGCAGACAATGCGCGCTTCTTTTCCGCAGGACGGCCAGGGCATCTGCAATTCGACATTGGCGGCTATGTCGCGGCACGACTGGCCGGAGCGGGCGTCGAGCGGGTCGCGGTGCTGGACGAGGATACCTATAGCCAGCCCGAGCGCTTCTTCAGCTATCGCCGCGCCTGTCACCGGGGCGAGCCGGGCTATGGGCGGCAGATGTCGATGATCGGACTGCCGGGCTGAAGCCGGATCAGGGCGCGAGCGGGGAGGTTTGCGCGACGGGCGCGCCTTCGCTGCTGCGCAAGGTTCGCGGCTCCAGGATCGCCGCCGTTTCGATGAGGTCGAGCGCGCGGCGCGCCTCCATGTAGCGGCGGGCCATCTGCACCCATTTTTCCGCGACCGACCGGCCGGGCATATGTTCGACCTGCGCCAGCGCCGCGCTGACCCGGCCGCCGTCGAGATAGCGCATGGCGCGATCATAGGCGGCTTCGGGCCGGGGCGAGGGGGCATCGGCCTTGCGGATGGTGACAAGCTCGCGCGCTTCATGTTCCAGCGCGTCCCACCAGCTGGCGCTGGCCGGCGGCTTGACCAGCGCGTCGCCGATATTGGCAAGGCCCGCGCGCAGATCGGCAAGCGTCACCGGCTCGCGCGCCGCGTTGATGATGGTGGCGACGGCGCGTGGCTGGGCCTGACCGAAGCGTAGCCGCAACTGCCCCTCAATATAGCCAAGCGGTCCGCCATTATCGAGCGCGCGCCGCGCGGCGAAGGCGACCAGCAGCCCTTCTGCGCGGGCGGCGTTGGCGGATGCGGCCTGCGCTTCCACGGTGATGCGGGTCAGCCTTTCTTCGAGCTGCACGACGCGCCCATCCAGCACCTGCGCCGTATCGGCGGAAAGCGGGCGCGGGGTGGCGGCCGGCCGATTGGCGCGGGGCGTAGGCGTGGCGGTTTTCTGGATTTGCGTGCGCCCCCAGCGGGCCTGGATCTGCGGCCAGGCCCAGACCGTCAGGCCGACACCCAGGGCAAAGCCGAGCAGGGTGAGGATCAACAGCGGCAAAAGGCTGCGCCGCCGCGCGGGCGCAGGCGGAACCGTGCCTGCATCCATGCTGTCGCCATCCATGCTGACCCGTTCGTCCGTCATTGCTGCTGTCCTTCGCACAAAGCGCGGGCAAGAGCCAGCATCTCGTCATCATCGGGGCGCGGCGGGCAGGCGGCGCTGGCCCAGCCATCGCCACAGGCGGCGAGCGCCGTGGGGCTGATCGCGATCAGGTGCAGCGCGGCGCGCCGGGATTGCGGCATCTGCGCGCCCAGTTGCTCGCCCGCGCGCGGCGAGTGAACCAAAAGGATCGCGCCCGGCGTCGCTGCCGCAATTAGCGCCGGATCGGGCGGAAGCGCGGCCATGTGATAGACGGCGATGCGGGTGATGGCGAGCGGGCCGGCGTCGATCGGCGCGACGGTCGTGCCGGCAAGATGGAGCACGCGGCGATGCCCGTCCCGCGCGATCCGCGCGGCGATGGCGCTGCCATCCCTGTCGCCGGTTATCACTGCGTTCCAGCCCGCCGCATGCAGCGCGGCGGCGGTCGCCTGGCCCACGGCATAGGTTGGCAGCGCGCGATACGCCTTCAGCGCGGGGCCGGCGCAGCGCGCGCCATTGGCGCTGGTCAGCAGCAGCGCGTCGAAATCCTGCGCCAGGGGCGCAGACCAGTCTAGCATTTCGGGCGCGAACAGCGGATGCACCACAGGCGACAGGCCAAGCCGCCGCGCCTTCTCCGCCGTGCGATCCGCGCCGGGCTGCGGCCGCAGGATGAGGAGTGGCCTCACGCTTCGAACAGGGCGCGCAGGGCCGGGCTGGCGCGGTCGAGCAGCGCGCGGCCCAGGGCTTCGCCCGCATCCAGGTCGCCGCGTGCCAGGCGCAGGCTCTCACTGACCGTTTCCTGCCCGTCAGGGCTTATGATTTCGGCGCGTATCGTGACATCGTCGCCATCGACCAGCGCGAGCGCGGCGATGGGCGAATGGCAGGTACCGCCCAGGCCCCGCAGCACCGCGCGCTCCATCATCACGGCATCGAACGTGTCGCGATGATTGATCGCAGCCACAGCGTCGATCACAGGCGCATTGCCGGCCAATATCTCGATACCCACCGCGCCCTGCGACGGGGCGGGCAGCATCGTGTCGACCGGAATGATCGTGCCGACATCCCCCTGGTCCAGCCGATCCAGCCCGGCCGCCGCCAGCAAGGTTGCATGCACCTCCCCCGCCGCGAGCTTCGCCAGCCGCGTCGCGACATTGCCCCGGAACAGCGTGATGGTGGCGTCGGGACGCAGCCGTTTGACCTGGGCGCCGCGCCGCGGCGAACTGGTGCCGACGATCGGGTTGGGGGGCAAGGCGTCGAAACTGGCCGCGCCTATCAGCTTGTCGCGCGGGTCGGCGCGCGGCAGCATCGCGGCGATATGGAATATGTCGTGCCGGACGGTTTCTACATCCTTCATGCTGTGGACGGACAGATCGGTTTCGCCGGCAACCAGCGCCCGGTCCAGTTCCTTGGTCCAGAGCGCCTTGCCCCCGATGTCCGCCAGCGCCCGGTCCTGAATGCGGTCGCCGCTAGTCTGGACGGTGACGATCTCGATCGCGTCCGCGCTCCAGCCATGCGCGGCGATCAACGCCTGCGCGGTCATGCGCGCCTGCGCCAGGGCGAGCGGCGATCCCCTGGTGCCCAGGCGCAACGGTCGATCGGTGAAAAGCATATCCGGCTTGCTCTAATGACCAGCGGCATTAGATGGAAGCGGCAATGACCATCATTCTCGGCCTGGAATCGAGCTGCGATGAAACCGCGGCCGCGTTGGTGAGCGCCGACGGGCAGATTCTCGCGCATCGCCTGGCGACCCAGGAGGAGGTGCATCGCCCCTATGGCGGCGTCGTGCCCGAAATCGCCGCCCGCGCCCATGTCGAGGCGCTCAGCCCCCTGATCGAAGCGGCGCTGGCCGACGCGAAGATGAGCCTGAACGACGTGGACGTGATCGCCGCGACTGCTGGGCCAGGCCTGATCGGCGGCGTCATGGTCGGCCTTGTCACCGGCAAGGCGCTGGCCCATGCGGCGGGCAAGCCGCTGGTCGCGGTCAATCATCTGGAGGGCCATGCGCTTTCGCCCCGACTGGCCGACCGGACGCTGCAATTTCCCTATCTGCTGCTGCTGGTGTCGGGCGGCCATTGCCAGTTGCTCAAGGTCAAGGGGCCGGGCGACTATGCGCGGCTTGCCACGACGATCGACGACGCGGCGGGGGAGGCCTTCGACAAGACGGCTAAGCTGCTGGGCCTTGGCTATCCGGGCGGGCCGCTGGTGGAAAAGGCAGCGGCAGGGGGCAATCCCAACGCCGTCCCCCTGCCCCGGCCGCTGGTTGGCACGGCGGAACCGCATTTTTCCTTCGCGGGCCTCAAAAGCGCGGTGATGCGGGCGGTTCAGTCCGGCCACTATGCGACCGAAGATATCGCGGCATCGTTCCAGCAGGCCGTGATCGACTGTCTGGTTGACCGGACGCGCCGGGCGCTGGGCGGCAGCGCTAGCGTCACCGCGCTGGTCGTTGCGGGCGGGGTGGCGGCAAACCAGCCGATCCGCACCGCTCTTGAACGACTGGCCGCCGATCATGACCTGCCCTTCGTCGCGCCGCCGCTGTGGCTGTGCACCGACAATGCGGCGATGATCGCCTGGGCGGGCGCGGAGCGCTACGCCGCTGGGCTGGTCGACGATCTGAGCGTTCCCGCACGGCCGCGCTGGCCGCTCGACCCGGCGGCCGAAAAAGCGCGCGGCGCCGGTGTCAAGGCATGAGGGGCGTGAAAGCATGAGGGCGGGAGTCATTGGCGCGGGCGCATGGGGCACGGCGCTGGCGCAATTGCTGGCCAGCGATGGGCAGCAGGTGATGCTGTGGGCGCTGGAAGCGGACGTGGTCGACGCGATCAACGCCAGCCATCAAAATCCGCTCTACCTCGCCAATATCCCCCTATCCCCTTCGATCCACGCGACTGGTTCGATGAGCGACCTGTCCGCCTGCGAGATGCTGCTGGTGGTCAGCCCGGCGCAGCATCTGCGCGCCGTGGTGGCGCAGGCCCCTACGGGCGTGCCGCTGGTCCTCTGCTCCAAGGGCATCGAGGCGGGCAGCAGTCTGCTGATGTCGGAAGTGGCGGCGCAGGCGCAGCCGGAGTCGCCGATCGCGGTTCTGTCCGGTCCGACCTTTGCCCATGAAGTGGCGAAGGGGTTGCCGACCGCCGTCACGCTGGCGTGTGAGGACAAGGCGCTGGGCCAGCGGCTCGCCGCGCGGATCGCGCGGCCCTCCTTCCGCCCCTATCTGTCCGACGATGTGATCGGCGCGGAAATTGGCGGCGCGGTCAAGAATGTGCTGGCCATCGCCTGCGGCGTTGCGGAGGGGGCGGGGCTTGGCCTCAACGCCCGCGCGGCGCTGATTTCCCGGGGCTTTGCCGAAATGACCCGCTTTGGCCTGGCGCGTGGCGCCCGCGCCGAAACGCTGGGGGGCTTGTCGGGGCTGGGCGATCTGGTGCTGACCTGCTCGTCGACCAACTCGCGCAACTTCTCGCTTGGCAAGGGGCTGGGCGAGGGCGCGCATGCGGCAGAGCTATTGTCCAACCGCCGCACCGTGGCCGAAGGGGCGCATACCGCCCCGGTGCTGCGCGATGCGGCGCGCGCGGCCGGGGTCGAAATGCCGGTGGTGGAGGCGGTCTGCGCCCTGCTGGCCGATGCCGCGCCGCTGGCCGATGTGATCGACGCGCTGCTTGCGCGCCCGTTGCGACCCGAATAAACCGCCCCGTGCCCACATCCTTTTCCCTGTCATGACACCGGCCGAACCGCCGCTGACCGCGACCGACCGGTCCCTGCCCGATGATCGGGACGATATCGCCGCGCTGGCGAAGGGCGGGCGGACGAATATCTTTGGCTTCCTGCTGCGGCTGGCGGCGCGGCTTCCTTTCCTGTTCATCGCGGGGCGCTGGTATGGCGCGGATGCGTTGGGCCGCTTCGCCTATGCCGTGCTGGTGGTGGAATTCATCGCCCAGATCGCGACGCTGGGCCTCAAGCGCGGCCTCGCCGGGGCGCTCGCCCAGACCGAGCGGCCGCATAATCATGTCGTCGCCGATGCGATGCTGGTGACGTTGCTGGCGTCGTTGCTGGGCGCGGCGATCCTGATCGCATTTCCGCAGGCGATGTTCCCCAACAGCAGCATCAACGGGCTCGATCGGCTGCTGGCGCTGGTGGTGATCGGGGTTGCGGGGTCTGACGTGGCGCTGGCCGCCTGCGCCTATCGGTTCGATATTGGCGCGACCGTGCGGGCGCGGTCGATCATCGAGCCCTGGGCGATCAGCATCGGCGCCTTTGCCTTTGCCTTTTATTCGACGCGCGACGGGCTGATCCTCTCCTATGCCGTGTCGATGATCGCGGCGCTCGCCGCCTCGCTCCTGCCGCTGATGCGCCATTATGGCCTGCCGCGCGGCTGGCGGCCCGATGGCGGGCGGCTATGGCGGCTGGCGCGGCGCAATCTGCCGCTGGCGGCGGCCGATGGCGTCGAATGGGGATCGCGCCGGCTGGACATGGCGATATTGGGTCTGTTCGTCAGCCCGGCGGTGATCGGGGTCTATTATGTGGCGCAGCAGGTCGCGTCGCTGCCGCAGAAGCTCAAAACCAGTTTCGACCCGATCCTTGGGCCGGTCATCACCCGCAATCTGGCGGAAAACAACCTGGCCGCCATCGCCAAGCAGGTGAGCCAGGTCGGTTTCTGGATCATCGCGGCGCAGGCGGGGATCGCGCTGGCGCTGGGCATTCCGGGCGAAGCGGTGATGGGGCTGGTGGGGCCGCATTTCGTCGGGGGGACCGGCGCGCTCGCCTTCCTGCTGCTGGCCGAAGTCGTGGCGGCGACGGCGGTGGTGAGCGAATCGGCGCTGGTCTATATCGCCCGGCACCGCAACCTCATGATTTCGCTGGTGATGATCGGGTGCCAGGCGGCGCTGAGCTTCGCGCTTATTCTGCTCGCCCGGCAGATGGAACTGCCGGGCCTGTGGGTGGCGGCCGCGCCTGCGCTGGCGCTCTGCCTGGCGCTGGCGCTGGGGGCGCTGGTGAAGGCGCGGCTGCTTTCGCGGCTGCTAGGTGCGCCGATCAATGCCTGGCGCTGGCCGCTGCTGAGCGCGGCGGGTGTCGCTTGTATCGTGGGCGCGGGGTTCGTTGCGCTGCCGGCGCGGTTCGAATGGGTCGAACTGGCGGTCGGCGTCTGGGCAATATTGGGGGCTTATGCGCTGGTCATCTGGCGCTGGGGCTTCGGACCCGATGACCGCGCGCTGTTCCGCAAGCAGAAGGCGGGCTGAGCCGGGGGCCCAGCCGCGCCTTCCGGCCCTGCGCGGTCAGGCGAACAGCTGGTCGCGGATCACCACAAGATCGGCTTCGGGCCGTGCGCCCCAGTGGGAAATCACTTCGGCCGCCGCCGCTGCGCCCAGCCTCAGGCAATCGGCAACGTCGCGTCCTTCGATATGGGCGGCGAGGAAGCCGGCGGCGAACAGGTCGCCCGCGCCGGTCGTGTCGATGATCTGGCTGACAGGCGCGGCGGGCGCTTCGTAGCGCACGCCATCGACCACCGCCACCGCGCCCTTTTCGCTGCGGGTCGACACCAGCACCGGCACCTTGTCGGCGAAGCGGGCGAGCGCCGCGTCGAAATCATCCACTTGGCCCAGCGACTGGATTTCGCCCTCGTTGGAAAAGAGGATGTCGATCAGCCCCTGGTCGATGAGGTCGATGAAGTCGGCGCGATGCCGGTCGATGACGAAATTGTCCGACAAGGTGAAGGCAACCTTGCGGCCCGCGCCGCGCGCCGCGTCGATCGCCGCCCGCATTGCCGCGCGGGGCTGTTCGGGGTCCCACAAATAGCCTTCGAGATAGAGGATGCCGGCCGAGCGGATCATGTCGAGGTCGAGCGCGGCTTCCGGCAGGAATTGCGACGCGCCCAGAAAGGTGTTCATCGTGCGCTGCGCGTCGGGCGTCACCAGGATGAGGCAACGGGCGGTGGGCACGTCGCCCTGCATCGCGGGCGTGTCGAACCGGATGCCCAGCGCATGGACGTCATGCGCGAAGACGTCGCCCAGCTGATCGTCATTGACCTGGCCGATGAAGCCGCATTTTTTCCCCAGCGCAGCCAGGCCCGCCAGCGTGTTGGCGGCCGACCCGCCGCTGATTTCCTTGGCTTGGGGCATGTCGGCATAGAGGCTTTCGGCCATGGCGGCGTCGATCAGCTGCATGCCGCCCTTGGTCAGCGCATGCTGCGCCAGAAAGGCGTCGTCGCTGCGGGCGAGAACATCGACAATGGCGTTGCCGATGGCGACGACGTCGAGCGTGGGGGCGGAAGCGGTCACGCAATATCCTTATGCTGGTAATAAAATTGCGCCGTCTCTACCGGGCCGGCGGCGCGGGTGCAACGGCGCTGATTGACGGCGGGGCCGGGCAGGCGGATAGCAGGCCCATGATCCTGATCGCCGCGCTGCGCGCCATTCCTTCCATCTTCCAGCGGGCGACGCTGGGCCTGATGGCCAAGACCCTGGCGCTGACGCTGTTGTTGTTCGCGCTGCTGGCGGCGATGCTGTGGGGCGGTTTCCACGCCGCGCGACTGGCGCTGGGCTGGGGCGGCGGGGGCCTGGCCGAAGCGAGCGCGACGGCGATCGCGATGGTGGCGGCGGGGTGGCTGCTGTTCCGGGCGACGGCGATGGCGGTGATGGGGCTGTTCGCCGACGATATCGTCGCGGCGGTCGAACGCGCCGACTATCCCCAGGTCGCGGCCCGGCCGGTAGGGTGGGGGCGCAGCGCGCGGCTGGCGGTCGCCTCGCTGGCGCGCGCGATCGGGTGGAACATGCTGGCGCTGCCGGCCTATATCGCGCTGCTGGTGACGGGCGTGGGGACGATCGGCCTGTTCCTGGCCCTCAACGCCTATCTGCTGGGCCGCGACATGGCCGACATGGTCGAGCCGCGTCATCCCGCGCTGCCGCCGATCCCGCGCGGCAGCCGGTGGCTCATGGGGCTCGTTTCGGCGCTTCTGTTCCTGGTGCCGCTGGTCAACCTGCTTGCGCCGATCTTCAGCGCGGCTATGGCGGTTCATATGCTGCTTGGCCGGAAGACCCGATGATGATTGCCCGCCCTGTCCTGTCGGTCCTGCTGCTCGCCCCCCTGGCGGCCTGTGGCGGATCGGTCGTTCCCCGGGGCAGCTACGCTCCGCCGCCCGCCGGCCCGCCGGCCAGCGCCTTTCAGAAACAGGGGCCTCTGCTGGGGTCGGATGCGCGCCGCCTGACGCAATTGTTCGGCACGCCCCGGCTCGACATTCGGGAAACCACGGTGCGCAAGCTGCAATTCGCCAATGGCCGCTGCGTGCTGGACGCCTATCTCTATGCGCCCGCGCGCGGCAAGGAGCCGGTGGTGACGCATGTCGACGCGCGCAACCCGACCGGCGCGGATGTCGATCCGGCCGCCTGCGTGAGCGCGCTCCAGAGCAAATAGGCGGCGCTGTTCCGATTGCCCGAAGTTCACAGTGTCGTGGGGCCTTTTGGGGTGCGAAGCGACACCTAAGCGCCTGCGAAGCGACACCGAAGCGACCGCAACGCGACAGTGGTCGCGGGGACCGCAGGAGAGCGCGAAAGGGCGAGGAAAGGGGCGGCGGTGCATCGCCAAGGGTAAAGCAGGCGAAATCCTATTTTGGAAGAAAATAGGATGGGGGGACGCGGGCGCACAGCGTCGTGGCTGATGGAGCATTGCGGGGAGAGATGGGTCCCCGCTTTCGCGGGGATGACGGGGGGCGGGTAGGTCGTCTTGGGTTTGGATGGCGAGGGCGCGTTCTTTCGCGCAAGCTGTTTCCGGGGCAGGCGCGGGGCGAGAGGGGGACACCCCTCCGTCAGCACTGCGTGCTGACACCTCCCCCAAAGGGGAGGATGATTTGGTGCCGATGGCCGGCCACCGCCCCCCGTCAGGCGGTGAGTTTGGCGATGGCCCAGGCGGCGGCTTCGGCGACGACGGGGTCTTCATCGTCGCATAGGGGGCGTAAGCGTGTGAGCAGGCGCGGGTCGGCGCTGTTGCCTGCGGCGATGGCGGCGTTGCGGACGAGGCGATTGCGGCCGATGCGCTTGATCGGCGAGCCGGAGAAAATCTCGCGAAAGGTCGCGTCATCGAGGTCCAGCAGGTCGCCAATGTCCGGCGCGGCGAGTTCGGCCCGGCCAAGGAACGCCTTGTTCGCGGCGGCATGGTCGGCAAATTTATTCCAGGGACAGACCGCCAGGCAATCGTCGCAGCCATAGACCCGGTTGCCGATGCCGTCGCGCAGATCCTGCGGGATCGGCCCCTTATGTTCGATGGTGAGGTAGGAAATGCAGCGCCGCGCATCGACGACATAGGGGGCGGGAAAGGCGTCGGTCGGGCAGGCGGCCTGGCAGGCGGTGCAGCTGCCGCAATGGTCGCGTTCCGGCGCATCGGGCGTCAGCGCGCGTTCGGTATAGATGGCCCCCAGGAACAGCCAGCTGCCGTGGGTCCGGCTGACAAGGTTGCTGTGCTTGCCCTGCCAGCCCAGGCCCGCGCCAGCGGCAAGGGGCTTTTCCATCACCGGCGCTGTGTCGACGAAGACCTTGAGGGCATTTGCTTCGCCTTCGCGCGTGGGTTGTTCCACCAGCCAGCGGGCGAGCGCCTTCAGCGCCTTTTTAACGACATCGTGATAGTCTTTGCCCTGCGCATAGACCGAAAAGCGCGCGCGGTCGGGCGCATCGGCGAGCGCCAGCGGATCGCGGGCGGGCGCATAGCTCATGCCCAGCATGATGACGCTGCGCACGGCGGGCCACAAGCCGCGCGGCGACCCGCGTTGCTCCGCACGCTCCTCCATCCACAGCATGTCGCCATGATGGCCCGCGTCCAGCCAGGCGCGCAGCCGCGCGGCGCTTTGCGGCGCGGCGTCGGCGTCGGCGATGCGGCAGGCGGCAAAGCCCAGCTGCTGCGCCTGCGCCTTCAGGCGCTGCTCCAATGTTTCTGTAGGCACGGCCACGGGTCCAGACTATCAGGGCGGGATGATCGGCGACACCCCGGCTTCTTCCCCCGCTCCCCTGACCGCCCCTATGCCCGTCTTCGCGGTCGAAGGCCATGGGCTTGTCAAGACATTCGGCAGCTTCCGCGCGGTCGATGGCGTCGACATCGCGGTGCCGACGGGCGCGATTTACGGCATTTTAGGCCCCAATGGCGCGGGCAAGACGACATTGCTGCGCACTTTGCTAGGGATTGTCGACCCGGATGCGGGCGAGCGGCGGTTGCTGGGGGCCAGCCAGCCTTTGCGCATGGCGCGGCAAGTGGGATATCTGCCGGAAGAGCGCGGGCTGTATCCGTCGATGAAAGCCTATGAGGCGATCGCCTTCATGGGGGCGCTGCGCGGATTGCCGCTGGCGGAAGGGCGGCGCCGCGCCAAGGCTTTGCTGGAAGATCATGGCATGGGTGCGGCCATCGCCAAGCCGATCCGCCAACTGTCCAAGGGGATGGCGCAGACGGTGCAATTGTTCGGCACGATCGTGCATGAGCCGCGCCTCATCGTGCTGGACGAACCCTTTTCCGGGCTGGACGCGATCAACCAGGAAAAGCTGGAGGCGTTGATCCGCGAACAGGCGCGGCGCGGCGTCACCATCCTGTTTTCCACCCATGTCATCGCCCATGCCGAACGGCTGTGCGAACGGGTCGCCATCATCGCGGGCGGGCGCATCCGTTTCGACGGCACGGTCAGCGCGGCGCGCGACCGGTTGCAACCACAGGTGCGGTTGCGCACGCGGGCGACCGACGGGGCATGGCGGCGCGCATTGCCGCCCGACACGATGGCGCAGGAAGGGGCGTGGCATTTCGCCCTGCCGGCAGAGGGGATAGAGCCGCTGCTGCGCGCGCTGATCGACGACCGGGCGGGGATCGAAAGCCTGTCGATCGAGCGGCCGGGGCTGCACGACGCCTTTGTCGCGATCGCGGGCGAAGCGGTGGCGCGGCAGATGCGCGAGGAAGCGGGCAAGGAGGCGCGGGCATGAGGGCATTGTGGCGCGCGGCGTTCGTCATCGCCCGGCGTGATTTCACCGCGGTGGTGCTGTCGCGCACCTTCATCCTGTTCCTGCTGGGGCCGTTGCTGCCGATCGTCATCGGCTTTGCCTTTGGCGGGCTGGGCGAGCGGATTTCGCGGTCGGACCTGCGGCCGGCAGTGGGCGTGGCGCTGGCCCCGGCGGAGACGGCGGCGATGCTGCGGGCGCAACGGCGGCTGACCGAGCGGATGGGCGCGGATGCGCTGCCGCGCCTGCAACGGGCGCCGCTGACGCCCGACCCGCGCGCGCAGCTGGCGGACCCGGATTCGCAGGTCGTGGCGATTATCTCGGGCAGCCTGACGCGCCCGGTGCTGACGGGAAAGCCCGAGGATCTGGACCGGTTGCAGGGCGACGTCAGCCTGTTGGCGACGGCGGCGCTGGCGGAACGGACGTTGCGCTTCGTGCCGGTTGAGCGGCAGGAAGTGGCGAAAAGCCTTGGCGCGCAGGCGCAGGCGCAACTGCTGATCGGGCGGGCAGCGCAGGTGGTGATATTTTTCCTCACCATCTTGCTGGCCGGCATGATCCTGTCCAACCTGGTCGAGGAAAAGACGAACAAGATCATCGAGATATTGGCCGCGGCCGTGCCGATCGACGCGATATTCCTGGGCAAGCTGATGGCGATGCTGGCGATGAGCCTGGTGGGCATCGCCTTTTGGGGCGGGACGGCGCTCGCCATCTTCCTGGCGGCGGGCGGGCAGCCGGCGGCATTGCCCGCGCCGGCGGTGGGATGGCCGATCTTCCTGGCGCTGGCGCTCGCCTATTTCACCATGGCCTATACGCTGCTTGGGTCGCTGTTCCTGGGGATCGGCGCGCAGGCGGCGACCGTGCGCGAAGTGCAGACGCTCAACATGCCGATCACCATGGGACAGATGCTGATCTTCTTCTTCGCCAGCTATGCCGTCGACCATATGGGGTCGCCGGCCGAGATCGCGGCGTGCATCTTCCCGTTCAGTTCGCCCTTCGCGATGATCGCGCGGGCGGGGCAGGAGGCGGCGGTGTGGCCGCATCTGCTGGCGCTGCTATGGCAGGCGGCGTTCGTGGCGCTGATCATCCGCGTGGGCGTGCTGCTGTTCCGGCGGCATGTGATGCAGTCGGGCGGGCGCTGGTGGAAGCAGCTGTTCAGGCCGGCGACAGGCTGATTGCGCTATGCCGTTGGCCATGAACAGACGGCATTTCCTGGGCGGTGTCGCCAGCGGCGTGGGCGCTGTGGCGCTGTGGCAATTATTGCCGGGCGAGGCGGAGGCGGCCTATGCCTACACGCTGAGCGACGCGCAATGGCGCAAGAAGCTGAGCCCCTGGGCCTATAAGGTGTTGCGGCAGGAAGCGACCGAGCGCCCCTATAGCAGCCCGCTCAATGAGGAGCATCGCGCGGGTATCTTCGCCTGCGCGGGGTGCGCGCAAAAATTGTTCAGCAGCAAGACGAAGTTCGACAGCGGCACGGGCTGGCCCAGTTTCTGGGCGCCTTTGCCGCGCGCAGTGGGCACCAGTCGCGACTTCGCGCTGGGCTATCCGCGCACGGAGGTGCATTGCGCGCGCTGTGGGGGGCATCTGGGCCATGTGTTCGACGATGGTCCCAAGCCCACGGGCAAGCGTTATTGCATGAACGGCGTGGCGCTCAGCTTCCAGCCCGCCTGATCCGCCATATCCGCAGCGGCCCCTTGCCCGGCAGCGGCTCCAGCCAATCGGGCGCGCGGCCCTGCCGGACCATGGCGGCCAACCCTTTAGGATTTTCGCGCGCGTAGGAGCGCAGTTCCGTCAGCGAATCGCAGCCGACCAGATAGGTCGCGCCGCTGCCCGCGACGATGGATCGCGCCTGTTGCGGGTCGGCGACGAAGGCGCGGATAACCTGCGTCAGGCCCGCGACATTGCGATGATGCGCGGTGGCGATGACGCTGTGGCGGGTGCGCAGCAAGATGTCGGGGCCCATGTCGATCGGCGCGAACAGCGTGGCGGGCGGCAGGCGGTCGAGCGGCGCGAGGAGGAGTTGGGCGCGGCAGTCGGCGGCGGCGCTCTTGTCCTCGGCCGGGTGGCTGGAGACAAGCGCGATCCAGCCAGCGCTCAGCCCCGCTGGCGACAGCAGCACCAGCGCCGCTGAACCAAGGACGCGGATGATGGGGCTGCGTGCGGCCTGGGCGCGGCGAAAGAGCAGGACGATGAGCCAGGCGATGCCCGGCAGCGCGAAGAGATGGGCGACCGACAGGGCGCGCATCACCAGCATCGCCACGAGCGTCGCGCCGACGATCAGCAGCGCGAGCGTCACCCAGCGCGCCCGCGCCGCGCCGGATGAGCGCCATGCCGCCAGCAGCGCGCCGGCCAGACCCGCCAGCGCCGGCAGCAGGATGGCGCCGCGCATGGCAAGGTCCTGCGCCCAGATCGGCCGCCCTTCCATGACCTTGAGATACCAGAGGCGATAGGCGACCGGGCCGAGCGCGGCGAAGGGATCGCCCGACAGGCAGGGGCCGCCGGTCCCGAGGAAGGTCAGGACCGCCGCGCCGCCCGCCAGCGCGGCGACGATCAGCCGCCGCCTGGCCGTATCGAGGCCGATGACGCGCCCGGCGAGGGCAGCGGCGAGGGCCAGCGCGACGAGCGGCCAGACATAGGCGTAGGACAGGGCGTCGCAATGGGTGGCGAGCAGCGCGCCCGGCCCGCGTAGGAGCGTGAGCAGGACTGCGGCGCTAAGGCCGAGCG
This sequence comes from Sphingobium lactosutens DS20, assembly GCF_000445105.1. Taxonomy (GTDB): domain Bacteria; phylum Pseudomonadota; class Alphaproteobacteria; order Sphingomonadales; family Sphingomonadaceae; genus Sphingobium; species Sphingobium lactosutens. The sequence continues at coordinate 38,069 of NZ_ATDP01000090.1, forward strand.
TGACGGCGAAGGCGAGGAAGCGCGGCCCCTGATTCCGGTCGATCCAGTGGCGCAGCGCGAACAGAGCGGCGAACAGCGCGGCATAGGGGAGCGCCTCGCTCGAAATCTGGAGCCATGTCGCCAGCGCCAGGGCGGCGATGACGCCGCCCCGCGCCGGGCGCCCATCGAACGCGCCCATCAGCGCGACGCCGGCAAGCAGTATCTGCCAGCCATGATGGTCGATGCGCAGCGGCGCGAACTGGACCAGGATGCTGGGCGACGTCAGCAGCAGGATGACGCCGACCAGCGCTACGGCGCTGCCCGCGACCCGGCGCGCGGCGGTGAAGGCGGCGGCGACGAGGCCGCCCAGCAGGAGCAGCGGCACGGCGATGCAGGCGACAAGCTCGGCGCTCGCCGCGCCGAGCAACGGCCGCAGGAGGAGGATGAAGGCCGCGATCGGCATGTCGACGATTCGCGACCAGTGCATCGGCCCGCCATGGGGCGGGTTCACCCGATGCTGGGACACATCGAAAAAGGATTGGCCGGCCAGCCAGTCGCGCACCTGCACCAGCCGCATCGCATCATCGGGATCGCGAAAGGCGGGCGCGGAAAAGCGGCCATGGTAGAGCCACAGCAGGACGAGGCAGCAGACCAGCCAGGCCAGCCCTGCCCAGAGCGCGGCGCGGCGCAGGTCAGGCGCGGGCGAAGATGCCATATTTGCGGATCGCATAGACGGTGAGGAAGCTGACCGGGACGGACAGGAGCTTGGCGAGCGCAGGCGCGGTGCCGACGAGGCTGAGCGCGCCGACCATCGCCATGGTCATGCCCATGCCCAGCAGCGCGCTGGCGATGAAGGCGAGGCGCTGGCCATGCGATGGCCCTGCGCCGGTGTCGAAGACGAAGCGGACGCTGATCGCCCAATGGACCAGCAGGCCGCCGGCATAGCCACCGCACGCCGCCGCGACCGGCGGCAGGCCCAGGCGGTCCAGCAGCAGGAACAGGGCGAAGTCGCTGGCGAGCGCGATGATGCTGGCCAGCAGATAGCGGGCGAACATCAGGCGCGCGACCGGCAGGACCGCCGCCCGCAGGCGGGAGGCCATGGGGTCAGGCCGCCTTGAGCCGGGCGGGGACGGCGCGGACGCTGGCGAGCGCGGGCTGCGCGTCTACATCCTGTCCTTCCGCGCCGGCCTCATGATATTCGGCATCCTCATTGACCTGCCACACGTCATGGACGCGGCGGCCGGCGATGATGTTGCGCACCGTCAGCATCGCGGTCATCATCGCATGATCCTGGTTATTATAGCGGTGCATGCCGTTGCGCCCGACCATGTGGAGCGTGGGATAGCGCGCCTCCAATTCGGTGCGCATCGCCAGCACATTGGCGGCATAGGCGTCGTCATAGACGGGATAGGCCTTTTCCTGACGCACCACCGCGCCGCCGACGACATCCTGCGGCTCGCACAGGCCAAGCTGCGCCATTTCGCGTGTCGCTAGCGCGATCAGATCGGCATCGGTCGAGGACCAGAGGCCGTCGCCTTCGAAACAGAAATATTCGAGGCCCACGCAGGCGAGCGTGGGATCGGGCACCATTTCGGGCGACCAGCTGCGGAAATTCTGGATGCGGCCGACCTGCACGCGCGGATCATGGATATAGATCCAGTTGTCGGGGAAGATATCATCCCCCTTCACCATCAACGCGACAGTCAGGAAATCGCGATATTTAAGGTCCATCGCCTGCGGCAGCGTAGCGGGCAGCGGGTGGATGCGGCCGGCCAGTTCGCGCATCGGCGCGGAGGAAATGACATGGCCGGCGCGGATGGTGACGTCGCCATCGGGGCCGTCGGCAATGAGCCGCCATGTGCCATGCGTCTGGTCTTCCTCCAGCCGTTTGAAGCTGTGCGCCATCAGCACCTGGTTGCCGCCCGCGACCACATAATCGCGCGCCGCGTCCCACATCATGCCGGGGCCAAGGCGCGGATAGCGGAAACTTTCCAGCAGCGTCTTGGTCGCCATGCCGTCATTGGGCGTCTTGTTGAGGCCAAGGCTACGCTTGAGCCCATCCTTGACCGCGCCCCAGAGCGACAGGCCCTTGATCCGCTGTGCTGCCCAGTCGGCCGACATTTCATCGCACGGCATGCCCCAGACCTTTTCGGTATAGGTCTTGAAGAAGATCGAGAACAGCTTGTGCCCGAAGGCGTTGACGGTCCAGTCCTGGAAGGAGCGGATGTCACGATTGGGAAAGAGTTTCGCCTTGGCGAAGCTCGCCATGCAGAGCGTCGAGCGCCAGAGGCCCAGATTGCGCAGCGCTTCGAACGCGCGCAGAGGATAGCTGTAATATTTGCCCTCATAATAAATGCGGCTCATGCGCGGGCGCTGGATGAAATCGTCGGGCAATATCTCGTTCCAGAGGTCGACCACCTGCTGCGACTTGGAAAAGAAGCGGTGGCCTCCAATGTCGAAGCGAAAGCCATTCAACTCCACCGTGCGGCTGATGCCGCCGACATAGGTCGGGTCCTTTTCGATCACGGCAACGCTATAGCCCTGCTTGGTCAGCAGATAGGCGGCGGTCAGGCCGGCCGGGCCAGCCCCGATAATGGCAACATCCACCTTCTGATCGGTACGCGGCATGGCAATATGGTCCCCCGATGGTCTTCGTGCCGACCGGAGTGAAGGAAATCTTCTAAGGAGTGGTTAATCGCCGGTAAGCATGACGGCGCGTCGGCCAAGACAAAGGGCCGCCCCGCATGATGCGGAACGGCCCCCTGCAGTCCCCTTCGTGGGGGAAGGATCAGGCGCGGCGGATGCGCTCTGGCAATGGCCCGATCAGCCCAGACGCTGGGTCAGGGCGGTCAAATCGCTACGTGCGCCGTCGATCGCGGCACCGTAGCAATTGCGATAATCGTCGGTCACGGGGATGACCGATCCATTGACGAAACCGCACACTTTCTTGGATGCGCGGATCAGGCGATAATCGGCGCGGCGCACGTCGCCCGCGCGGGCGAGATTAAGATCGGCGAGCGAAACGGTCATCGACCGGGTTTCCGTGCCGCTGGTGCCATCGACAATCACGTCATTATTGGTGCTGCCGGCGCTGGCCATAGCGGGCAGCGCAAGGGCGATCGTGGCGGCAAAGGCCGCCAGCGTCTTCATGCTCATCCTTGTCTCCTGTCGAACATGTTTTCTTGTCTTGTGCCCCACGTCTGACGTGGAAGTAGGGTCGCGCCTTAAATAGGCGCGGCAGGACGGGTTGAAAAGAGGCCACTTGGCAAAAAGTGGCGGATTTGCGCGATTTTGCAGGTGCGAACAGGATGCGTTCGCACCTGCATGAGATTCAGTGCCGGAAGTGGCGCATGCCGGTGAAGACCATGGCGAGGCCCGCTTCGTCCGCCGCCGCGATCACTTCGTCGTCGCGGATCGATCCGCCGGGCTGGATCACCGCGGTCGCGCCGGCCTCCACCGCCGCCATCAGGCCGTCGGCGAAGGGGAAGAAAGCGTCGGAGGCGACCGCCGAACCGATGGTGCGCGGCTGAGCCCAGCCGGCCTTTTCGGCGGCATCCTTTGCTTTCCAGGCGGCGATGCGCGCGGATTCGAGGCGGTTCATCTGGCCTGCGCCGACGCCCGCCGTGCTGCCGTCCTTGGCATAGACGATGGCGTTCGATTTCACATGCTTGGCGACGGTCCAGGCGAACAGGCAGTCCTTGAGTTCCTGTTCGGTCGGCGCGCGCTGTGTCACGACCTTGAGCGCGTCGCGGCTGACCTGGCCATTGTCGCGGCTCTGCACCAGCATGCCGCCCGCGATGCTCTTGACCTGAAGGCCCGGACGCGCCGGATCGGGCAGGTCGCCGGTCAGCAGCAGGCGGAGGTTCTTCTTCTTCGCGAAGATCGCCTTGGCCGCGTCATCGGCGTCGGGCGCGGCGACGACTTCGGTGAAGATGCCGCTGATCGCCTCCGCCGTGGGGCCGTCGAGCGGGCGGTTGACCGCGATGATGCCGCCAAAGGCCGAGACGCTGTCGCAGGCGAGTGCGGCCTCATAGGCTTCGATCAGCGTGTCGCCGGTGGCGACGCCGCAGGGATTGGCGTGCTTGACGATGACAACGGTCGGCGGGCCGTCGCGAAATTCGCTGACCAACTCGAGCGCGGCGTCGGCGTCGTTGTAGTTGTTGTAGCTGAGTTCCTTGCCCTGGATCTGCTGCGCCTGAGCGATGCCGCGCGCGGTGGGACCGACCGGCAGATAGAGGGCGGCGGACTGATGTGGATTTTCGCCATAGCGCAACGTCGCGCCCAGCGTGCTCGCCAGGCTGAGCGTTTCGGGGAAGGCGACGCCCTGGTCTGCGAAAGCGAACCAGCTGGCGATCATCGAATCATAGGCGGCGGTGGCGGCATAGGCCTTGGCCGCGAGCATGCGGCGGAAGTCGTAGCTGGTCGCGCCACCCTTTTCGTCCATTTCGGCGATCAGCCGGGCATAGTCGGCGGGATCGGTGAGACAAGCGACGCTTTCGTGATTCTTCGCGGCGGAGCGGACCATGGAAGGGCCGCCAATGTCGATATTCTCGATAATCTCCTCGCGATCCGCGCCTTTGGCGACGGTGGCGGCGAAGGGATAGAGGTTGACGACGACGAGGTCGATCGCGCCGATGTCATGCGCGTCCATCGAGGCGACATGATCCGGGTTGCCCCGCACGGCGAGCAGGCCGCCATGGACCTTGGGATGTAGCGTCTTGACGCGGCCGTCCATCATTTCGGGGAAACCGGTGAGGTCGGATATGTCCTTCACCGTCAGGCCCGCCTCACGCAGCGCCCTGGCCGTGCCGCCGGTCGACACCAGTTCGACGCCATGCTTCCCCAGCGCCTGGCCCAGTTCGATGAGGCCCGCCTTGTCCGACACGGACAGGAGGGCGCGCTTGATGGTGACGTCGGACATGAGGCAGGCTTTCTTATCGCAGGACAGGAAGAATGGGCCGTCCCTTAGGCCGGGTCGGCGGAAAAATACAGCCTTGGGATGCGGGGTCAGTCCTGCGACGCGCCCGGCTGGCGCAGGCGGGGCAGCATGTGCGCGACATAATCCGCCTTGCCCAGCTCCACGCCCTGCGCGCGCAGGATGGCGTAGGCGGTCATGACGTGGAAGTAAAATTGGGGCAGCGCCCAGTCGCGCGCATAGCTGTCGGACGTCAGGTCGAAGATCATGCCATTGGGCAGGTCATGGGCGAGCGGCACGTCGCTGCCCCGGTCGAGCGCGTCGGTGGCCAGGCTGTCGAGCAGGACGAGGGTTTCGGCGATGCGCGCCCGCGCGTCCGCCATGGTGCCGGGCTGATCGCCCGCCTGCCGCCCTTCGTCCAGTAGCGCCATGACCCGGTCGGGCAGCGGCTCGTCGCGCAGGCGATGCGCCCCTTCCCACACCTGCACGCAGGCGAAGCGCACTTGCGTCGCGAGCGGAAACATATCGGGCGCGAGCCGCGCGGACAGCAGCGTGTCGGCAGCGCCGCCGGCCATCTGCACTTCGGCCTTGGCAAGCCAGTCGGACAGCGCGCCCAGCATCTGGCGCCAGGTGGGGACGAGCAGGTCGGTCGGGGTCATGCGGCGATGTCCTTGCAGGAGCGGGGAGTGAGGAGGTGAGGACGGGGACGGTCAGCCCATCCGCTTGAACAGCCAGCCGATGCTGGAGCCGCCCGGCAGGGCTTCGCCGGTGACGACCAGCTGGCGTGTGGGATGGGGGTGGCCATCGCCATCGACCCACAGGCTGTCCTCGACGCTGAGCAGGCCCGTGCCGGTGCGGAACTGCCAGAGCGCGCCCTGGTCGATGCGCAGCACGGCGGCCTGATTGTCGGCGGTCAGCGTGGGTTCGACGCCGGGCGCGAGGTGAAAGCGTATCTGCACCGGCTGGCGGCCGGGCTTGCGGCGGCGTTCGGCCGGGGTGAGCATATCCTCGCCGCGCACTTCCCGGCCATCGCCGCTCACCATCAGCAGGCGGCGATGGACATAGCCCATCCGCCGGACATAGCCGTCATGGCTGAGTTCCAGCCGGCTGCCATTGTCCATTTCCTGCCGGTTAAGCTCGACCTCGGTCACGCCCTTGCCCAGCGTGCCGCCGGGCAGCAGGGCGGTGGAATTGCTGTCATTGAGCACCAGCGTGCTGTGCGCGGCGGTGGTGCGCAGGCCCTGCGCCAGATCGGCGGTGATCCACGCGCCTTCCAGCGCCGCGCCGCCGCAATTGACGATCAGCCGCTGGCGCCCGTCGCTGATCTCGATCGCGCCGGTCGAGGCGCAGCCGGCGTCGGCCAGGCGCGCGACCGGCGGCGGGGCGGCATCCACCTGAACCACGGTCGCGCCGGCGGCGATCCGCTGATAGCCCCAGTCGCGCGCCTGGCGCAGCGGACGGGCGCGCACGCGGCTGGCCTGCACGACGCTGTCCACCATCTGCGGCGCGATGGCGCCGGACCCTTGCCAGCTGCCAAGCCCGCCATCGCCATGGGCAAGGCCGAGCAGCGCGGGGACCGTGCGGGCCAGCGCATCGCCAAGGAAGAGCGGCGGCTTTTCCCGGCGCACGTCATAGACAGCGCGCAACATGGAGAGCGCCATGATCGTTTCCATCTGCGCCAGCGGCGATCGCGACACGATGCCGCCATCGGCATGGATGCCGCTGTCGATCGCGCGCTTAAGGCCAGCTTCGCCGAATTGCCGGCGGGTTTCGCCGCCCGGGATCAGCAGCCCGGCGGCGATGATCGCGCACCAGGCGACGATGCGCGGCAGGCCCATCGGCGCCTTGTCCGCGCCCCGGTCCAGATGCCGGGCGGTGCGCGCGATGCAGTTAAGCACCAGCGAGCGATAGACAAGGTCGCTGGATGATAGGATGAGCGGGGCGTGGGCGGTCCAGAACAGCAGCCGCCAGCCGGCATTGTCCGCCCGCCATGCCGGCTCGCTGGGCGTTTCGGCATGGACGGCCAGCCATTTGCGCAGCACGCCTTCGGCGATCGGCGCGCCCTGTTCGCGCGAGGCGCTGACCGACAGGTCGCGCAGCCAGCGGAAGCTGTGCAGATAATCGCTAAAGGCCGGACCGACGCCCGGCCGGGCAAAGTCCAGCCGGTCGATCGGCAATTTCTGCCCACGAAACAGGAAATAGCCCGCGCGCATCGCCGCCCCGGCGCGGCCATCGCCGACAATGTCGTCGTCGGGCACGGCCAGCAGCTTGAGCGGATATTTGCCCCGCAGCCGGCGACCGTGGATCGGCGTTTTCCAGCTGAGCAGATAGACATGATGCGCGATCTTCTGCGTCAGCGACAGCCCCTTGTCATCCGCGACGCGGATGAGGCGCTTGCCCTGCTCGATGCCGTCCGCGCCCTCGTCGGGCGGCAGGTCCTGGCCCGAGCGGGCCGACAGGCGTCGCGGGTCGCTCACCCGCCCCGCAATTGACGGATATTGTCGGCATAGGCGCTCTGGCCGCCGCGGAAGGTCGCGGTGCCGGCGACCAGCACGTCCGCGCCCGCCGCGATCGCCCTGGGCGCGGTGGTAAGGTCGATGCCGCCATCCACCTGAAGGCGGATGTCGCGGCCCGACTTATCGATCATCTTGCGGATCGCCTCGATCTTGCGCAGCTGATTTTCGATGAAGCTCTGGCCGCCGAAACCGGGATTGACGCTCATCACCAGGATGAGGTCGACATCGTCGATCAGATAGTCGAGCATCTTGGCCGGGGTGCCGGGATTGAGCACCACGCCAGCCTTCACGCCCAGCGACTTGATATGCTGGACGGTGCGGTGGATATGCGGACCCGCTTCGGGATGAACGGTGATGATATCCGCGCCAGCCTGAACGAAGGCATCGAGATACGGGTCCACCGGCGAGATCATGAGATGGACGTCGAACGGCTTTTGGCTGTGCGGGCGCAGCGCCTTCACCACGGCAGGGCCGATGGTGATGTTGGGCACGAAATGCCCGTCCATGACGTCGATATGGATCCAGTCGCAGCCCGCTTCGTCGATGGCGCGCACTTCCTCGCCAAGGCGTGCGAAGTCGGCGGACAGGATGGAGGGCGAGATAAGGATGGGATGGGTCATCAACCCCCCGCCTTAGTGGCGCGCGGTGCGGGAGGCAACGGCGATTTTCCCGACCGTCCGGGCCGATCAGGCCGGGAGCCGGAGGCGAGGTCAGAGCATGACGAAAATGGTCGGGTCGAGCCGTCGCGAGGCGGGCGCGCCCTGCGGCAGCAATTGCTTGACGCCATGCAGCCCGACGACCTGTTCCGCGTCGTCGAGCACGGGTGCGGCGATCAGCCGCATCGCGCAGCGGCCCTGGCCATCGGCCTGATCGATATCGACATCGATCGTGAAGCCGCGCTTGTGCCGGATCGCATAATCGCGCAGCCGCTCCATCGGTTCGCGCGAGTCCGTGGCATAGAGCGATACCGCGAGCGGCCGCGGCACGTTGAGGTCGCGCTCCAGCCCGAATATGTCGTAGACGCCCGCCGTCCATTCCAGCCGGTTGTCGACAAGGTCGCATCGCCACAGGCCCAGCCCGCGTTCGGCCAGCGCCGCGTCGTTGCGGGCAATGTCCGGGTCCAGCAGGACCGGGGCAAGATGGGTGCGCAGATCATAGAGCGGCCAGCTATGATTAAGTGGCAATGGCTCGATCGGGCGCATGGATGAACCTTGGGCTGGTAAAAGGGATGCTGTCGCAGCCTTACGCCATCATGGTTAAAGGTCAGTGTGCGCGCTTGACAAGCCGGGCGATGAAGAATCCGTCCGTGCCGCCTGCGCTTGCGAGCGTGTCGGGCAGGGTGCGCAGCCGGCCCTGCGGGTCGGGCGCGATTCCTTCCGGCAGTTCGCTGGTCGCGATCGGGTCCAGCGCGAAGTCCGCTCGCGCGTCGAGGAAGCGCGCGACCTGATCCTCCCCCTCCGCGCGTTCGAGCGAGCAGGTGGCGTAGATGATGCGTCCGCCCGGCGTCAGCCAATCGGCGGCGCGCGCCAGCAATTGCGCCTGCAAGTCGGCCAGCTCCATGATCTGGCGCGGGCCGATGCGGTGCAGGACGTCAGGATGGCGGCGATAGATGCCGGTCGCCGAACAGGGCGCGTCGAGCAGAATGGCGTCGACGGGCGCGGGGGGCTGCCATTGCCGCAGGTCCGCCGCGACGATGTCGGCCGCCAGCCCCGTGCGCGCGAGATTTTCGGACAGTCGCTCCAGCCGCTTTTTCGACTGGTCCAGGGCAGTGACGCGCCAGCCGGCGGCGGCCAGCTGCATCGTCTTGCCCCCCGGCGCGGCGCAGAGGTCGAGCGCCGGGCAGCCATCGCCTTTGCCAAGCAGCCGTGCGGCGCAGGACGCGGCAATGTCCTGCACCCACCAGGCGCCCTCGGCAAAGCCGGGCAGGGCGGGGATCGCCGCGCCGCCGTCAATGGGATGAGCGGGCAGGCGGACATGGCCGGGGGCGAAGGATGTGCCGCCCAGCGCCTCTGTCCATATTGCCGTCTCGCCCGCGTCGCGCAGAGTGACGTCCACCGGCGGGCGCACGGCATAGGCATGGGCCGCCGCCTGCGGCATCGCTGCGCCCCACTGATCGCTCCAGCGCGCAAGCACTTCGGCGGGCAGGGTTGGCGGATCGGGCAACACGGGGTTGCTGCGCGTCACCGTGCCGAACACGCCATGGACCAGCTTGCGCGGGCCGCCGTCGACAAGCGGCAAAGCGGTGGCGATAGCGGCATGGGGCGGGGTGTCCATCCGCAAGGTCTGGGCCAGCGCGATGCGCAGCACCATGCGCGCTTTGGCGTCGTCGGGCAGGATCTGGCGGGTTGCGTCGTCGATCAGCGCGTCGAGATCGGGCAGATGGCGCAAGACTTCGGCGGCGATAGCGTGGGTGAGCGCGCGATCCTCCCGCGGCAATCCCTGCGCCGCGCCGTGCAGCGCCAGTTCCAGCGGCTCGCCCCGGCGCAGCACCGCGTCCAGCAACCGCAGCGCCGCGCGACGGGCGGGCAGGCCGGGGACGTCATCGGGACGGGGGCGGGACGTGCGGGACGAAGGACGGGGAGGCATGGAAGGCGGTTAGGCCCATTGCGGGTAAAAGCAACCTCCGTTCGCGCCTGGCGCGTCGAGAAGCGGGTAGCGCACCGCTTGATCGCGTTTCTCGACTACGCTCGAAACGAACGGAGATTATGGCTTTTAGGGGCGCCCGTGCGGATCAAGGGCGCTGCGGCGGCGCGTGGGTGCAGGGGTTGGGGCGTTCGGCGACAGGGCGGATGCGCGCGGCTGGACGATCGGGGTGGGTGCAATCCCGTCGACCGATCCCATGTCGCTGGCGATATCCTGTAGCGCGGCGATGCGCTTTTCGGTGGCGGGATGGGTGGAGAAGAGTTCGCTGACATGGGTAGGCACGATGTAGAGCTGTGCCGTGGCGGGGTTGCGCGCGACGACCGGGTTGGGGATCGCCTGCGCGGCCCCTGAAATCTTGGCGAGGGCGGAGGCGAGCGCGCGGGGATTGCCGCTGATTTCCGCGCCGGCGCGGTCGGCGCCATATTCGCGCGTGCGGCTGATCGCCATTTGCACGATCATCGCGGCGAAGGGCGCGACGATCACCGCGAGCAGGGTGGCGAGGATATTGCCATGGCCTTCGTCGCGTCCGCCGCGAAAGAACAGGCCGAATTGCGCGAGCATGGAAATGGCGCCCGCGATCGTCGCGACCATCGTCATGATGAGCGTGTCGCGATGCTTCACATGGCCCAGCTCGTGCGCCATCACGCCCGCCACCTCGTCGCGGCTAAGCATCGCCAGCAACCCGGTGGTCGCGGCGACGGCGGCATGGTTGGGATCGCGCCCGGTGGCAAAGGCGTTGGGCGCGTCCTGGTCGATCAGATAGACGCGCGGCATCGGCAGGCCCGCGCGCTGCGCCAACTGCTGGACCAGACCGTAAAAGTCCGGCGCGCTGTGGGCGTCGACCTCCCGCGCATTATGCATCTTGAGGACGATCTTGTCCGCGTTCCAGAAGGTGAAGAGGTTCATCCCCGCCGCGACCAGCAGCGCGATCACCGCGCCGCCGCTGCCGCCCAGCGTGTAACCCAATGCCATGAACAGCGCCGTCAGCGCCGCCAGCAACGTCGTCGTCTTGATGCCGTTCACTTGCCAAATGCTCCTTGCCCGCCCAGATAGCAGGGCAGAGATGAATATGGGGTGGATCTGCGCTGCTCGCAATTGCCCGCCCCCAATCGAAAGGCCGCTTCATGGGAACCTTCAACGGCAAGCGTCCCGCGCATGTGACGCCGCCCAACCATCTGTCGAAAAGCCCGCCGGTGCCCGAGCCAGACCCGATCGACAATCCCACGCCCCATGACGAGGAGATGAGCCCGGTTCGCTATGGCGACTGGGAGCGCAAGGGCATCGCCATCGATTTCTGACCTGGCGCACGTGCCTGCGGCTTGGGCGGGCGCACGATTCGCCGCCCTTCCTGCACGGCTGCCGGTGATCCGTGCGACAGAAGCGAGGAGCATGCCGCGCCGACACTGGCCTCTCGCCTTTGCGGGGTGCAGGACCGAGCCTCATAAAGGAGATTTCGGGGCGTGGGTGTGCATCTTGTATCTGACGTAAATGTGAGACCGGTATCGGATTATGCGCCGGAGGACGCGGCGCTGCTTTGTTCGGTCGGGCGGCTGATCTGCGCCTGGACGATGCTGGAACAAAGTTTGGAGGCCAAGGTCGGCCTGATGCGCGAGGGCATGGGCGATGTGCGCACCGTGGGCGCACGCACCCGGCCCAGCATGTCCAAGCTGATGACCGAATTGCGCACCATGGTCGCCATGCGCGACCGCCGCAACGCCAGCGCGCTCACGGAAATTTCGGCGATCGAGCGGGACATGCAGCGGATCGACCGGTTCCGCGCGCTCATCATCCAGGGGTTCCAGCAGCCCGAGCCGGGTGGCTTTGCCTGCCGTGACCCGCGCAATAACCGCATCCATGTTTCCCTGGATCAACTGGATGGCGAAATTTCGGCTTTGGAGGCGGTGGCGGAGCGACTTCTGGCGGTGTGACGCGTTAGGGCGTGCGCAAATGCTTGACCTTTGCGGCTGCGCCCGCGATTTCAGGCCTATCTTTCCGCATTGCAGCGAGAATGGAGCAGCATGTCCCACAAGCCTATTCGCAAAGCCATTTTTCCCGTTGCTGGCCTTGGCACCCGGTTCCTGCCCGCCACCAAGGCAGTGCCCAAGGAATTGCTGCCCGTCGTCGACCGGCCGCTGATCCAATATGCGGTGGATGAAGCCCGGGAAGCGGGCATCGAGCAGATGATTTTCGTCACCGGTCGCGGCAAGGGCGCGATCGAGGATTATTTCGACATCGCCTATGAGACAGAAGCGACCCAGCGCGAGCGGGGCAAGGATCTGGGCGCGCTGGAGGGCACGCGCCTGATGCCCGGCAATGCGGTCTTCATCCGCCAGCAGGAGCCTCTGGGCCTGGGCCATGCGATCTGGGTCGCGCGCGAGATCGTGGGCGATGAACCCTTCGCCATCCTGCTGCCCGACGAATTCATGAAGGGCGCGAAGGGCAATGGGTGCCTGAAGCAGATGGTCGATGCCTATGACAAGGTCGGCGGCAATCTGGTCTGCGCGCTGGAAATCCCGATGGACGAAACGCCCAGCTATGGCGTCATCGATCCGGGCGCGCGCGACGGCGTGCTGACGGAAGTGAAGGGCTTGGTCGAAAAGCCCAAGCTGGGCACCGCGCCATCCAACCTGATCGTGCCGGGCCGCTATATCTTGCAGCCCGAGGTCATGAAGATCCTGGAAACGCAGGAGAAGGGCGCGGGTGGAGAAATCCAGCTGACCGATGCGATGGCGTCGATGATCGGCACCCAGCCCTTCCACGGCGTGACGTTCGAAGGGCGCCGCTTCGACTGCGGGTCAAAGGCGGGGTATATCGAGGCCAATCTGGCGCTGTCGCTGGAGCGCGCGGACCTGAAGGATCATATCCGCGCCTTCGCGCAGGAGGAACTGGCGCGCTAAGCCGCCGGGTCAGGCGAGCGCCACCGCGCCGTGCAGCAGGATGGCAAGTCCGCTGATGGCGATGGCGCTCCCGACGGCCAGCTGGGCCGGATGCACCATGCGACGGATGGGGAGGGCGATGCTCTGTTCGATGCTGGACATGGCAGGGATATAGGGACGATCGCATCTGCGGTCCCGTCGATTATATCGGTCAATATGATCGCGCCAGGCGATTACAGCGTCGACACCATATGGCCGCCGTCGACCACCAGTTCGGTGCCGGTCATATAGCGCCCCGCGTCCGAGGCGAGCAGCAGCAGGGCGCCATCCAGATCCTCAAACTGGCCGACACGGCGCTGGGGAATGCGCGCCACCATCGCCTGGCCCGATTTGCTGGCGAGGAAACCGCGATTGATGTCGGTTTCGAAATAGCCGGGGCAAAGCGCGTTGACGCGGATGCCCTGGCCCGCCCATTCCAGCGCCAGCGCGCGGCTGAGCTGAACCACCCCCGCCTTGGCCGCGGCATAGGCGGCAAGATAGGTCGACACGCGCAGGCCCAGGATCGATGCGGTATTGACGATGCTGCCGCCCTGCTGCGCGGCGACCATGGCCCGCCCGGCCGCGCGCGCGACGCGGAAGACGCCGGACAGGTCGGTGTCGATCACATCGCCCCAGGCCGCTTCATCCATGGCGAGCGCTGGGCCGCCCTGCGCCACGCCGGCATTGTTGATGACAATGTCAAAGGCCGGCCGGTCGAAGGCGGCGTCCACCGAGGCGGGATCGCGCACGTCGATGCGCACGCAGTCGGCTTGCGCGCCCGTTGCGGCGATCTCGGCTGCCATGGCCTCCAGCCGGTCGAGCCGGCGCGCGGCCAGCGTGACCGCGACGCCATGGCGCGCCAGCAGCAGCGCGAAATGCCGGCCAAGGCCGCTCGACGCGCCAGTAACGAGCGCGCGCTTGCCGCTCAGGTCGTCAAAGATCGCCATGGCCGGACCCCCGCCCGATTAGAACGGGACTTCGTCGTCCAGATCATTGTCGAAATTGGGGCTGCCCGCGCCGCCGCGATTGCCGCCGCCCTGCGAGCGGTTGCCGCCGCCATAGCCGCCACCGCCCGATCCGCCGGACCCGCCGCCGAAATCATCATAATCGCCGCCGCCAAAGCCGCCCGATCCGCCCTGCCAGTCGCTCACGCCTTGCGAGCGGCCACCGCCGCCACCGCCATAGCCGCCGCCCTGGCCGCCACCGCCCGGCGCGCCATCCAGCATGGTAAGGACAGAGCCAAGACCCTGGAGCACGACTTCGGTCGTGTAGCGGTCGTTACCCGACTGGTCCTGCCATTTGCGGGTGCGCAGCTGCCCTTCGATATAGACTTTGGAGCCCTTGCGCAGGAAGCGTTCGGCCACGCCCACCAGCCCTTCGGAAAAGATGGCGACGCTGTGCCATTCGGTGCGCTCCTTGCGCTCCCCGGTCATGCGGTCCTTCCAGCTTTCGGACGTGGCGATGCGCAGATTGCACACCTTGCCGCCATTCTGGAAGCTCTTGACCTCCGGGTCGGCACCCAGATTGCCGACCAGAATGACCTTGTTGACCGAGCCTGCCATGTTACCTCCGATAGATTGATCGGCTGTTATAGTGGCCCTGATCCGAGGGTCCAGAACAAAGGCTAGGCCAGACCCATCGCCGTGGCCGTCCAATAGGTCAGGCCCGCCGCGACATAGGCGAGCGTGAACAGATAGCCGACCATGAATAGCGGCCATTTCCACCCGTTGGTTTCCCGTCGCGTCACCGCGATGGTGGAAATACATTGCGGCGCGAAAATGAACCAGGCGAGGAAGGCGAGCGCGGTGGGGAGCGGCCACTGGCTGCTCAGCCGGTCGCCCAGGCTCTGTTCCAGCGCGGCTTCGTCATCGCCCGCGTCGATCGAATAGACGGTGGCGAGCGCCGACACCGCGACTTCGCGCGCCGCCATCGCCGGGATCAGCGCCAGCGAAATGTCGCGGTTGAAGCCGATTGGTTCCAGGACAACGTTGAGACCGCTCGCCACCCGGCCTGCAATCGAATGGTCGACCTGGCTGGCGGGATCGCCATCGGGGACGCGCGGGAAGCTGAGCAACACCCACAGGATGACGGTGGAGGTAAAAATGATCGTGCCCGCGCGCTTGAGGAAGATCACCGCGCGCTGCCACAGGCCGAGCAATATGTCCTGCGGGCGCGGCCATTGATATTTGGGCATTTCCATGAGGAAGCTGCCGCTCGCGCCCTTGGTCACGGTGAGGCGCAGCACCAGCGCCACCAGCATCGCGCCGACGATCCCCGCCAGATAGAGGCAGAAAAGGACGAAGCCCTGAAGGCCGATTCCATATCCTATGTCGCGGGCCGGGATGAAGGCGCCAATGATGACGGCATAGACCGGCAGTCGCGCCGAACAGGTCATGAGTGGCGCGATCAATATGGTGGTCAGCCGGTCCTTGGGATCGGCAATGGTACGGGTCGCCATGATGCCGGGAATGGCGCAGGCGAAGGAGGAGAGGAGCGGAATGAAGGCGCGACCCGACAGGCCGACCTTTGCCATGATGCCGTCCATCAGGAAGGCGGCGCGGACCATATAGCCGGTCGCTTCCAGCATCAGGATGAAGAAGAAGAGGATCAGGATCTGGGGCAGGAAGACGACAACCGATCCGACGCCATTGATGACGCCGTCGACCAGGAAGGAGCGCACTATGCCATCGGGAAGGCTGTCGCGCACCAGCGTGGCGGTGGCTTCGGCCAGGCCCTCGATCATGGCGATGGGCGCTTCGGACCAGGCATAGACGGCCTGGAACATGACGAACAGCAGCGCCAGCAGCAGTGCAAGGCCGGCGACCGGGTGCAGGGCCACGCGATCGACGGCGGCGGTCAGGCGGCGCGAGGGGGTTTCGCGCACGATCCCGGCGCGGGCGATGCGTCGCGCTTCCTGCCGGGTGGCGTCGAAATCGCGCTGGGGCTGGGCGGTCGCGGGATAAGGGGCGGGCGCGCCGTTCAGCAGCGCCTCCAATTCGGTGCGCAGATGATCCAACCCGCGCTTGCGTACAGCCACGGTCGCGATGACGGGCACGCCCAGTTCGCGGGACAGGGCGGCGGCGTCCAGCTCCAGCCCGTCGCGCGTGGCAAGATCCACCATGTTGAGCGCGACGATGGTGGGCAGGCCAAGCGCGATCAGTTCGAGGGCAAAGCGCAGATGATTGTCGAGATTGGCGGCGTCGACGACGATGACCAGCGCATCGGGTCGCTTTTCGCCGACCTGTTTGCCCATCACGACGTCGCGCGTCACCTGCTCGTCGGGGCTGGCCGGATCAAGGCTGTAGGTGCCGGGCAGGTCGACCAGCTCGACCGGCCGGCCATCGGCGAGCGAGAGGCGGCCCGCCTTGCGCTCCACGGTGACGCCCGGATAATTGCCCAGTTTCTGCCGCGCGCCGGTCAGCGCGTTGAACAGCGCGCTCTTGCCGGCATTGGGATTGCCGACCAGCGCGACCAGGGGCAGGGCGCTCATGCCCCGCGCTCCGACCCGAGAATCTTCGAGCCGAGAGTCTCCGGTCCCGTGCGCACGGTGACGGCGGCGGCATGGGCGCGGCGCATGGCGATGGTCATGCGACCGACACGGCAGGCGATCGGCCCGCGGCCAAGCAACCCGCCATGGTGCAGCGCCTCTACGCTCGCGCCTTCGCACAGGCCGAATTCCCGCAGCCGCTGCGCGTCGATCGCGGACAGGCTGGTCCAGTCGATCAGGTCGACATAGGCAGGTTGGCGCAGCGGCAGGTCGGTCAGGCGCAAGGAATGATCACTCATGAAACGATTTTGCGAGTGACTATCAATACCGATGCGCGATGGCCAGAGGAATCGGTGTCGGCGCGGGATCAGATGGCGGGATAGCGCAGGCGGCCGATGAAGCGCGCAAAGCTGAGCCGTTCGCCGCCGCCCGCGTTGCGGAATTTCGCCTTTGCCTTTTCAAAGCGCATCACGTCTTCGACCCGGCGCGCGAGGAAGGCACGGCTGTCGGCATGGTCGTCGCTTTCGTCATTGACGAAAACGAGCAGGGTCGAGGCGTAGACGGCCGAAAGCGTCATCCGCTTGGTATAATGGTTGAGGTCCGTGGCGGTATCGCCGACGGCCCGCCACATCGCATCAGCGGCGCGCCAGCCTAGCTTGCCGGCGTGAACGACATTGCCCGGCATGGCGAGAACGGCCAGCGCCCGGCGCAAGGCTTCCCGGTCGGGCGCAAGCAGGTCGAGCCGCGCTTCGACCAGCGCGAGGATCCTGCGGCGGATCGACAAAGCGGACAATTGCTCAGCGGGCAGTGCGTCCAGCATGGCCGCGTCGATGCTGGCGAACCAGGCGTCGATCATTCCCACAGCGCCATCAGCGAAGGCGAGCCGCGCAACATCGCCATCTATGCCCTGTTCCTGAGCGGCCATTGCCACAGCCTGGGGCCGCCAGCCGTCAAAGGCGGCGTGGCGGGGGAGGATCGGCGCCAGCAATGCGCGGATTTCATCGAGGGTGAGGTCGTCAGTGTCGCTCATGATCGCAATCTAGGACGCGCGCGCGTGGCGCACAACCATTTGCCGGGCTGTTCGTTGGGGCAGGGTTTCCGCAAAAAGGCGGCAACAAGGGTTGAAGCCGGGCGGTTCACTTCCCAATTGCCGGACCGCACCCATTATAGTTTCAATATGAAACTCGTATAGCAAGGGAGATATCTGAGTGCCCAGCCTGTTCGACCCGATCCAGCTTGGCGCGATCGCCGCGCCCAACCGCATCCTGATGGCGCCGCTGACCCGCGCCCGCGCGACCCGCGATCATGTGCCGACGCCCCTGATGGTCGATTATTATCGTCAGCGCGCTTCGGCCGGCCTCATCATCAGCGAAGCGACCGGCATTTCGCGGCAGGGATTGGGATGGCCCTATGCGCCTGGTCTTTGGAGCGAGCAGCAGGTCGAGGCGTGGAAGCCCGTGACTGACGCGGTGCATGCGGCGGGCGGTCGCATCGTTGCGCAGCTGTGGCATATGGGTCGGCTGGTGCATCCTGCGGTAACAGGCGAAACACCGGTGTCGTCCAGCCCGATCGCAGCGCCGGGCCATGCGCATACCTATGAAGGCAACAAGGATTATCCCACGCCCCGCGCGCTGGAGGTTGCCGAGATACCGCAACTTCTCGACACCTATGCCCATGCCGCCCGCAACGCGATCGCGGCCGGTTTCGACGGCGTTCAGATCCATGCCGCGAACGGTTATCTGATCGACGAATTTCTGCGCGACGGCGTCAATCAGCGCAGCGACGACTATGGCGGCAGCGCGGACAATCGCGTGCGGTTGCTGCGGGAAGTGACGGGCACCGTCGTCGACGCGATCGGCGCGGATCGGACTGCTGTGCGCTTGTCGCCCAATGGCGAGACGCAGGGCACGGACGACAGCGACCCGGCAAGCCTGTTCCCGGTGGCGGCGCAGGCGCTGGACGCTTTGGGCATCGCATTTCTGGAATTGCGCGAACTGACCCCGCAAGGCACCTATGGCAGCAGCGACGTACCGCGCCAGTCGCCGCTCATCCGCCAGCACTTCAAGGGGCCGCTGATCCTCAACAGCGATTATACCAAGGAAAGCGCGCAGGCCGCGATCGACAGCGGCGTAGCGGACGGCATCGCTTTCGGCCGCCCGTTCCTGGCCAATCCCGATCTGGTCGAGCGGCTGCGCATCTACGCGCCGCTCAACGATTGGGACCCCAAGACTTTCTACAGCCAGGGGGCGGAAGGCTATACCGACTATCCGGCGCTGGAAACGGTGGTTTAATGGTGAGGGGTTCCGGCGACGGAACCCCTTTTCACTTATGCGCCGAAGCGATCGCGCAGGGCCAGCATGGCGATGGCGGCCTTGGCCGCTTCGCCGCCCTTGTCCTTCTGATCGGGACGGGCGCGCACCAGCGCCTGTTCCTCATTCTCGACGGTCAAGATGCCGTTGCCGATGGGGATGCCATCCATGCTGAGCGCCATCAGGCCACGCGCGCTTTCGTTCGACACGACTTCGAAATGATAGGTTTCGCCGCGGATCACGACGCCGATCGCGATGAAGCCGTCATAGCGGCCGGTTTCCGCCGCCATTGCGACCGCGCCGGGGATTTCGAGCGCGCCCGGCACGGTCACGACGTCATGGCGATGCCCCTGTTCCTCCAGCGCCGCCTTGGCGCCTTCAATCAGCAGGTCATTGAGATGGTCGTAGAAGCGTGCCTCGACGATCAGGAATTTGGCCATGTCGATAATCCTTACACTGTGATCGGACGCTGCCCAACCACGGCCAGGTCATAGCCGTCAAGCGCGACCAGACTGTGCTGGCTGTTGGTCAGCAGGATCATGTCATGCACGCCGAGTTCCGCGAGCAACTGCGCGCCCACGCCATAGTCGCGCAGTTCGTCCATGTCGCCCGTAGCCGCGCCCTTTGCCGCATAGCGGGCGATGGAGGTCGACAGGAAATCGCCGGCGTCCGATCCGGCCAGCAGTACGATCAGGCCCGCGCCCTCGCGACCGATCATTTCCATCGAACGGGCCAGCAGATCGCTGCGTTTCCCCTGCGCGCCATAGATATCGTCCATCAGCGACAGCTGGTGCATGCGCACCAGCGTCGGCTGATCGGGCACGACATGGCCCTTTTGCAGCACCATCTGTTCGGTGCGGGTCGCGCGGTTGTAGAAGCTGATCGCCTTCCATTCGCCACCCCATTTGCTGGTGAAGCTGGTTTCGGCGCGCCGTTCGACCATATGGTCGTGGCGGCGGCGATAGGCGATCAGATCGCGGATCGTCCCGATCTTCATCCTGTGCTTGCGGGCGAAGGGGATGAGGTCGTCCAGCCGCGCCATGGTGCCGTCATCCTTCATCACCTCGCAGATGACACCGGAGGGATTGAGGCCGGCCAGACGCGCGACATCGACTGCCGCTTCGGTATGGCCGGTGCGCACGAGGACGCCGCCATCCTTTGCGACCAGCGGGAAGACGTGGCCGGGGGTCACGATGTCGGCGCGTCCCTTCGACCCGTCGATCGCGACGGAGATGGTGCGGGCGCGGTCGGCCGCGCTGATGCCGGTGGTGACGCCTTCGCGCGCCTCGATCGACACGGTGAAGGCGGTTTCGTGCCGGGTGCCGTTGTTGCGGCTCATCAGTTCCAGCCCCAGATGGTCGACCCGGTCGCGCGTCATGGCAAGGCAGATGAGACCGCGGCCATGAGTCGCCATGAAGTTGATCGCATCGGGCGTCGCCATTTGCGCGGGGATGACGAGGTCGCCTTCATTTTCCCGGTCTTCGTCATCGACCAGGATGAACATGCGGCCGTTGCGCGCTTCGTTGATGATCTCTTCGGGACTCGCGAGCGCGGTGCCGCCTTCGCGCTTCAGCAGATAGGCTTCCAGCTTGCCCAGCGTCTCGGCGGTCGGGTTCCAGTCGGCTTCGCCCAGCTTGCGCAGGGAATTGGCATGAAGGCCGGCCGCGCGGGCTAGACCGGAGCGGGACATGCCGCCTTCATTGACGAGGTTGCGGACGGTATCGAGCAGGGCAGACGACATGGCAGGACTCCAATCCCTATTTTGGGATGGCGACCATATCACATTGCAATGTGATAAAATCAAGCCTCGATCACATCATTCCCGAGCGCAGCGTCTGCATCCGGTCGAGATAGCGCGCCAGAACGTCGATCTCGAGATTGAAGGCGCGACCATCTTCCAGTTTGTCGAGGGTCGTGGCGGCGGCGGTGTGGGGGATGATGTTGAGCCCGAAATCCACGCTGCCGTCGGGCCGATCCTCCACGCTGTTGACGGTCAGCGAGATGCCGTCGACGGTGATCGATCCCTTGGTGGCCAGCGCGGTCGCGAGCTGCTGCGGCGCGCGGATGACGAGGCGGATCGAATCGCCCTCCGACTGTGCGGATACAAGATGGCCCACGGCATCGACATGGCCGGTGACGATATGGCCCCCCAATTCATCGCCGACCTTGAGCGCGCGCTCCAGGTTGAGCCGGCCGCCCTCCCGCCAAAGCCCCGGCGCGGTGCGCGCGACGGTTTCGGCCGACAGGTCGACCGCGAACCAGTCGTCGCCCTTGTCCACCACGGTGAGGCACGCGCCAGAACAGGCGATCGACGCGCCGATCGCGACGCTGTCCATCGCATAGCCGCAGCCGATGACGAGCCGCAGGTCGCCGCGCTGCTCATGGGCGCGGATGGTGCCGATGTCGGTGATGATGCCGGTGAACATATGCCTTGCCCCGCTACGCAGAATGGAAGGTCGCTTAGGCGCTGCGAACCCGCTCGTAAACCTCCAGCCGGTCGACGCCCAGCGTGCGGTCGTCGGTCAGCCGCCAGCGACCATGCGCCTGGGCGAGGTCGCCAAGGCCGATGTCGCCGATGCCGGCCAGCCCGTCGCCGATGAGGATGGGTGCGCGATAGAGCAGCAGCCGGTCAACAAGGTCGGCGTGCAGAAAGGCCGCCGCCGCGCCCGCGCCCCCTTCGACCAGCAGATGATCGACGCGGTCGAGCGCGGCGATCGCCCCCGGCGCGCCGACCCGGTCCCACCCATCGGGCGTTGATCCGCGCGTCAAAAGGAGGCGGCGAGGCGTGCGATCCGCCAGGCCCGGCAGACGCACGTCGAGGCGCGGCGCGTCGGCGCGCAATGTGCCGCCGCCCACCAGGATTGCGTCATGCCGCGCGCGTTCCAGATGCGCATGGGCGCGCGCCTGGGGACCGGTGATCCAGCGGCTCGCCCCATTGGCGAGCGCTATGCGCCCGTCGAGCGACAGGCCGAGTTTCAGCGTCACATGCGGCCGGCCGAGCGTTTGCCGCAGGACGAAGCCTGCCATGGCGGCGGCTGCCTCATCCGCCATCAGCCCCATGTCAACGGCCACGCCCCGGTCGCGCAGCCAGGCCGCGCCCTGGCCATTCGTTCGGGGATCAGGATCGCGCAGCGCGATGACGACGCGCGCGACACCCGCACGCGACAGCAGGTCGGCGCAGCGCGGGCCGCGCGGGCTGAGGTGGAAACAGGGTTCCAGCGTTACATAGGCGGTGGCGCCGCGCGCTTGTTCCATCGCCTGGTCGAGCGCCTGCGCTTCGGCATGGGGGCGGCCGCCTTTTTGCGTCCAGCCGCGCCCCACGACGCGACCGTCATGCACGATCAGGCAACCGACATTGGGATTGGGGGTGGAAAGCCCGCGACCGCGTCGCGACAACGCGATCGCCGCAGCCATGTAGCGCCGGTCATCGGCGGGAGCGGGCGGTTTCAGGGGCGGGCAACCCCCGCCGCGCCAGGTGTGGCCGGCGCAGCCTTCTCGCTCGATTCGGCCTTCACCAGCCGGTCGTCGAGCAATTCGTTGATCGCCTTGACCGCCTGCTTGCGCTCGGCGGTGTTGCGCTTTTCCTCCTCGCGCCATTCGATGCCGAAGGCGTCGGCATAGCCCTGCATCCGCTTCTGCTGTCGCACCAGTGCCGCTTCGCGCTTGGCGAAGTCGATCTTCTGCTGGAGGATGATCGCGGCGTCGGACCGGTTGGCATCCCAGCTTTCGACATATATGATCTTGTTGCGGGTCGGCATGGTGTTGGTGTTCGCGTCGATCACGAAGGTCCAGATGATGACCCAGGTGATCGCCACCGACAGGCCGAGCAGCGGCCATTTATGCTGCCGCTGCTGCCGGAAATAGCTCCAGAAATCGCCAAGCGCATTCTTGGGGGAGACGGGACGGGGAAAGATCGCCATGGTCTTCCTATACGCCAAGGGCGGGACGGATGCAAAAACTGTCCGTCAGGGCGTGACGCCGGGCCCCGCGCGACGAGGTGGGGCCCGGCGGCGTTTAGCGATCGGTCAGGGTGAAGCGCACCGTCAGTATTTTGGTCGATGCCACGGGCGCGCCGTCGCGGGTCGCGGGACGGAAACGCCAGGCGCGCAATGCGTGGCGCTGTGTCGCGAGCCAGAAGCTGTCGTCGCTTGCCTCGATCCTTTCGATATCCGTCACCCGGCCCTGCGCGTTGATGGTGATGCGGACGGTGACGGTCCCTTCCTTTTGCTGGCGAATCATCGCGCCGGGATAGTCGGGCTGAAATGTCGGCAGCGCACGCGGATCGATGGTCGCCTGCGTCAGCACCGGTTCGGGCAAGGCGGGCGGCGGCGGCAGGACGGGCGGTAATGGAATGCGCGCATCGCCCGGCCCGGCATTGCCGATCAGTCCGCTGTCGGCCGGCGGCAGAGGAATGATGGTGTCAGGCGCGGTTGGTTGCTTTGGCAGCGGTCGGTTGGGCAAGGCGGCGTCAGGGGCAGGATCGACCTGGTCCACGGGCGGGGGCGGCGGATCGGGCGGCACGGCGTAGGTGTCGATCGGCGGGGCGGGGTTGAAACGATCGATCACCTCCCTGGGGATCAGCAGGAAAGCGGCGACCACCAGGGCATGGACCGCGACCGTGCCGCCCAATGCCAGGGGGGACTTGCGCTCTGCCCCATAGCGCAGGGACGCACCGTTGCTCTGTTCCATCATCGTCTGCGCTGATTTTGCCGTCATCATGAGTCGCATCACTGGCTCCTCTTTATCAGTTGCATCCTCTTCCGCCGGGTTCTGACCCGTGCCAAGAGAAATGATACAACATCAAATGATGATATGTTGCAACATTATTCTTCTGAGCCTGCAACATTCAGGCTGCAACGGGACATATGACGGCAAAGCCTCTGTGCGAGGCGGTGGCGCATCATGGATCATCGCCAGGAGCCATCATGCGTTTGCCAGTTATCCTTCTTGCCACCGGACTGATCGCGCCGTCCGTCGCCATCGCGCAGCCGCCGGGCGATGCCGGCGGTCCGTGGGCTGCGGATAGCGATCAGGACGGGCAGATCACGCGGGAGGAAATGCGCGCCTATATGGAGCGCCGCTTCAGCCTGATGGATCCGGACGGCGACGGGCTGGTCCCGGCACAGGCGATGCAGAAGATGCTGGGGCATGAGCGGCAAGCGCGGCCTGCTGCAAAGCCCGGCCCAGGCGCCGCGCGGGGCGCACGTGGTCCGGGCGGCGGACCGGATGGCGATGGCGGTCGAGGTGGCCCAGGCGGGGCAGGTGGCCCGCCCCCTGGCGGCGAACCGCCACGCGGGAACAGGGTGGATGCCGGCCCGCCGCCGCCCCCGCCCGGGCGCGCCATGCCCTGGCCCGAAGACAGCAATGATGACGGCCAGATATCGCGGGACGAATTTCTCGCGCCTGCGCTCGCCCTGTTCAGCGATGAGGACCAGAATGGCGATGGCGTGCTGAGCGCGGAGGAATTGCCGCCACCCCCGCTGCAGGGCGAAGCACCCGACCAGCGGGCCGCGCCGCCCACCGACTGATTTTCGGTTCGATCAGGGACCGCCGCCTGACTCTCTCCTCTGCGCGGCCGGTCCCGCCGGGGCGCACCGATTGGCCCGGTGCGTCCCGGCTCCGTTCGTCACAGCAGCGTGTCGATGGCGTGAATGGCAAGGCCGACCAGACCGCCGACCAGCGTGCCGTTTATGCGGATATATTGCAGGTCGCGTCCGACCGCATGTTCAAGGCGGGTGGTGACGGTGCCCGCATCCCATCCGCGCACCGTATCGCTGACGAGGCGCACAATCGCATCGCCATAGCTGGCGGTCGCGCCCACCGCCGCGCGCCGCACGAAGCGATTGATGACGAGCCGCAGCCGCGCTTCCTGTTGCAAGGTGCCGCCCAGCGCGCGCAGCGCCTCGCCCAGCCGTCCGGCCATGGCGCGACCGGGATCGCGCACCGCGCGCAGCAAGCCGGCGCGCGCCTGTTCCCACAAGCCGTCGATCCAGCGCTGCATCGCCGGATTGTCGAGGATTTCGTCGCGGATGCCCGCGACCTTTGCCTGCATGTCCAGGTCATATTGCAGGTCGAAGGCGAGCTTGGCCATGCCCTCCTCCGCCTTCAGCCGCAGCGGATGGCCGGGGTCCTGCGCCATTTCGGCGAGCAGCTTGCGCAGGCCCGACAGGATGGCGTCGGCCAGATTTTCGTCCAGCCCGGTCCAGCGCAGCACCTTGCCCGCGCGGTCATGCACCATCTGGCGGATGAGATGCTCGTTCGCTTCGAGCGTGCGGTCGGCCCAGTGGATGATGCCATCCATGACCGGGCCGTGGCGGCCGTCGCGCATCGCCGCCTCGATCGCCTGACCGGCGAGCGGCGCGATATTGATGGCGCGCAGCCGCTGGCCGATCGCGCCCTTGACCATGCCGCCCAGCCGTTCCTGGTCGAGCGCTTCCAATATGTCCGCGATCAGGCGCGATGCGCCCTCCCGCAGTCGACCGTCGCCGCCCGACGGGCTGGCCAGGAAGCGACCGGCCGCCGCGGCCACGTCCATATGCTGCATCCGCCGCGCGACGACGGCGGGGGTGAGGAAATTGTCGCGCAGGAAGATGGCGAGCGTGTCGCCGATCCGGTCCTTGTTGCGCGGGATGATCGCGGTGTGCGGAATGGGGAGGCCGAGCGGGTGGCGGAACAGGGCCGTCACCGCGAACCAGTCCGCCAGGCCGCCCACCATCGCGGCTTCGGCAAAGGCCTGGACGAAGCCGATTGCGGGATGAAGATGGACGGTCGCGCGCGCAAGGATGAACAGCAGCGCCATCGCGACCAGCATGCCCGTCGCCATGATCCGCATGCGCCGCGCCGGATGGGAAGCAGGGGCCAGTGGGGGGCGGGGCGCGGCGAGCAGCTTCATGGGCGGGAAACGGTTACGCGCCCGTTTCGTTCAGGCAAGCCTCTCTTTTGGTCCAAGAGTCACTGCCGCCTGGCCGGCCGCGCTCATTCGGCGGGCGCATGGCCCGGCACCGGCCGCCCGTCATCACCGGGCTTGTAGGTCAGCAGGCCACGGCCGAGGCGCGGACCGACCCAGCTTTCAAGACCAATCGCCAGGCTGAACACCGCCGGCACGATGACCAGCGTCAGGATGGTCGACAGGATAAGGCCGCCGATCACGGTGATGCCCATGGGCGCGCGCCAGGCCGCATCGCCCGACAGCGACAGGGCGGTGGGCACCATGCCCGCGACCATGGCGACCGTGGTCATGACGATCGGCTGGGCGCGCTTGTGGCCGGCGTCGATGATTGCTTCCTTCTTGGGCACGCCCTTTTCCATTTCCTCGAGCGCGAAGTCGATGACGAGGATGGAGTTCTTTGCAACGATCCCCAGCAGCATCAGCAGGCCGATGAAGACGGGCATCGACAGCGGTTGCCCAGCGACATGCAGCGCCAGCGCCCCGCCAAGCGGCGCCAGCAACAGCGAGCCAAGGTTGACGAAGGGCGGCATGATCCGTTTGTACAGCAGGACCAGCACAGCGAGCACCAGCAACACGCCAGAAAAGACGGCGATCACGAAATTCTGAAGCATTTCCAGCTGCCATTTGGCGTCGCCCGCATTGATTTTCTGCACGCCCTGAATGCGGCCTTCGTTGATCGCCTTCATCGTCGGCAGTGCGTTGATTTTCGTCATCGCCTGGCTGGTGACGAGGCCGGGGGCGAGGTCGGCGCCGACGACGATGCGGCGGATCTGGTTGTAGCGGCGAATCTGGGTTGGGCCGGCGCCAAAGCTGATATTGGCCACTACGCGCAGCGGCACGGTGCCGCCCGACACGGTGGGGACGGGCATGTTCTGAATCGTCGACAGGTCGCGCCGGCTGTCTTCGGAAAGGGACACGCGGATCGGGATCTGGCGGTCCGACAGCGAGAATTTGGCGACATTCTGGTCGATATCGCCGATCGTGGCGATACGGATCGACTGGCTGAGTGCCGCCGTCGTCACGCCCATGCTGGCGGCGAGGTCCATGCGCGGCTTGATGATGATTTCGGGCCGCTGCATGTCGCCCTGGACGCGCGGGTCGCGCAGTTCCTTGAGGCCCTTCATTTCCCCGACCAGCTTGTTGGCGGTGCGTTCCAGCAGCGCCGGATCGTCCGATCCGAACATCATGATGACGTCGCGACCAAAGCCGCCGCCTGATTGCGACTGGAAATTGACGCGCGCGTCGGCGATCGTCTGGAATTTGGGCGCGACCTTGCGTTCCCATTCCACCGACGTCATCGGCCGGTCTTTCTTGAGCGTCAGGAAAATATCGGCGCTGGTGGGATTGATGTCGGCAAAGGCGGCTTCGACCGTCTGCGTGTCGGCCGCCAGCATGTCGGCGACCTTGCGCGTGATCGCGGTGGTCTGTTCCAGCGTGCTGCCCGGCACGGTTTCGATCTTCACCTGGCTGAAATCGGTGTTGATCGTCGGCTGGAACGTCATGGGCAACGTGGCGAAGGCGGCGATCGTGGCGATGAAGGCCAGGATGCCCGCGCCTAGCGTCCAGACGCGGTGGTCGGTGAAAAAGCCCGCCAGGTGATTGCGCACGCCGCCACGCGCGTGGCGCGCCTTGGCCCTGCGGTCTTCGAGCGACCAGCGCAGCACGCCCATATAGCGGTCCATCATCCAGCCTTCGCCATGGCTCGCTTCACCATGGGCCTTGAGGAAATAGGCCGCGACCATGGGGGTGATAAGCCGCGCCACGGCAAGGCTCATCAGCACCGACACGACCACGGTCATGCCGAACTGAATGAAGAACTGGCCGGCAAGGCCCGGCATCAACGCGACGGGCAGGAAGACTGCGACAATCGCCATGGTGGTGGCCAGCACGGCGAGGCCGATCTCGTCCGCAGCGTCGATCGACGCCTGATAGGCGGATTTGCCCATGCGCATGTGGCGCACGATATTTTCGATCTCCACGATCGCGTCATCGACCAGCACGCCCGCGACCAGGCTCAATGCCAGCAGCGAGATGCCGTTCAGCGTAAAGCCCATCATGTCCATGAACCAGAAGGACGGGATGGCCGACAGAGGAATGGCCAGCGCGGAAATCATCGTCGCGCGCCAGTCGCGCAGGAACAGGAAGACGATGACGACAGCGAGCACCGCGCCTTCGATCATCGCCGACATGGCGCTGTGATACTGACCGCGCGTATATTCGACGCTGCTGTAAAGCTGCTTGTACTGGACCTTGGGATTTTCCTTTTTCAGCTGGTCCAGCACCTTCATCGCTTCGTCATAAACGGTGACGTCCGAAGACCCCTTGGCCTTGGCGATGCTGAAGCTTGTCACCTGACGGCCGTTCATCAACGACAGGCTGCGCTGTTCGGCATACATGTCGCGCACGGTGGCAAGGTCGGCGAGCTTGACGGTACGGCCGCCGGAAATGGCGATCTGGGTTTCGCCCAGCGCGGTGGCGTTGCGGGCGTTGCCCAGCACGCGGATCGATTGTTCGGCGCCCGCGATTTCGGTGCGGCCGCCCGCCGAATTGATGTTCACCTGTTGCAGTTGCGCATTCACCTGCGCGGCGGTGATGCCATAGGCCTGGAGCTTGGCGGGATCGAGGATCACGCGGATTTCGCGGCTGACGCCGCCGCCGCGATTGACCGCCGCCATGCCGCTGATGCTCAGCAGGCGCTTGGCGATGGTGTTGTCCACATACCAGGACAGTTCCTCCAGCGTCATGTCGGTCGCTTCGGCGCTGAAATAGGCGATTGGGCCGCCATCCACGTCGATGCGCTGGACCTGTGGTTCCAATATGCCCTGTGGCAGGTCGCTGCGGATCTGATCAACGGCATTCTTGACGTCGTTGACCGCGCGGTCGACCGGGGTGCCGATCTGGAACTGGACGTTGGTGAGCGACTGGCCTTCGGACGCGAAGGAGGTGATGTCCTCCACCCCGCTGATGCCTCGGACGGCAGCCTCGACGCGCTGCGTGACCTGGGTTTCCAGCTCGGTCGGTGCGGCGCCCGGCTGGACGACGGTGACGCTGACCATGGGGAAGCTGACGTCGGGATTCTGGTTCACGTCCATCCGCATGAAGCTGACGACGCCCGCCAGCACCAGGGCGGCGAACAGCACCAGCGGCGTCACCGGATTACGGATCGACCATGCGGAAATGTTGCGAAAGTTCATGACGCGCTTCCTTCACCGACCGCCAACCTTGGCGATCGCCTTGTCTGTCCTTGCCGGGCCGAGATCGACCCTGTCGCCTCAGCGACCCTTCGCCAGTTCCGGCTTCACCTTCTGCCCCGGCGTCAGGAAGGCGCCGGCCGAGGTCACGATCTTTTCAGCGCCTGTGATGCCGCTGGTGATGGCGACGCCCTCATCGGACACCTGACCCACCGTGACATTGCGCCGTTCGACCTGATTCTTGCCATTGACGATGTAGACGAAACTGCCCTTGGGATCGCTCTGCACCGCCGATTCCGGCAGCAGCGGGGCGCTGCCCGATCCGCTGGTGATCGTGGCGGAGGCAAAGCCGCCCGGGCGGACCGCCTTGCTGTAGGGAATGGCGATGCGCGCGATGCCCTGGCGCGTCTGGGGATCGACCACGGGCGACACCTGCCAGACGCGACCCGTCAGCTGCACATCGCTGCCAATGGGGGTGATGACGGCGCTGTTGCCGGGACGCAGCGTTGCGAGGTCACCCTCCGCGACCTGCGCCTGCATTTCCATCTCGCCGCCCTTGGCCATGCGGAACAGCACGCCGCTGCCCGCCTGCACGATCTGGCCCGGCTCGACCGACCGTGTCAGCACCAGTCCGGCGGCCGGCGCGCGAATATCCAGTCGGCCCGTGCGCGCGCGTTGTTCGGCCAGCTGCGCCTGGGCGACGCGCACGCGCGCCTCCGCCTGGTCGCGGGTGGCGGTGCGCTGGTCGATGTCGGCGGCGCTGATGAAGCCGCGGCCGACCAGCGCCTTGGCGCGATCAAGCTGCGCCTGGGCGAGCTTGGCGTCGGCGCGGGCGACCTCGACCTGCGCCGCGAGCGAGCGCACCTGTTCGCTCTGCACCGACCGTTCGATCGTCGCGAGCGTCTGGCCCGCCTTCACCCAGTCGCCCGGCTGCACCAGAACGCGGCTGACCATGCCGCCTTCGCCCACGACGCCGACCGGCATGTCGACGCGCGCGGCGAGCGAGCCCGTCGCGCGCACGGTCCGGGCGACCGTCGACTGGCCGGGGCTGGTGACGGTGACGACCGGCGCGACCGCGCCCGGCGCAGGCGTCGCGGCAGGATCACCGCCGCGCATCGAAATGGCGGCGGCGACCGCGATCAGCGCAACGACGACACCAGCGCCGATGATGAGCTTCTTCCTGCTGCGGCGCCGATCATCCCCGTCCATGATGATTGCCGAGTCGCCCAGCAGCTGGGTTTCGTAGTTCATGCCGATTCCATCTCTCCGGCGCTTTGCCCCTGTTGGCGACTGTGTTATATGAATATATCACCTGCCTCAAGCCCATTTATCATGGGGGCAGGGGAGAGGGCAAAGCGATAATGTGACCGTCCGGCCAGACCCGATCGGGCCTTTCGTCATGGCGACGCCATAGCACGGGCTGGACCGTTTCGATAGCGCATCGACTTGCCAACCGCGCGCTTTTGTGGCGCTATCCGCGCGGGTCGCATATTCAGGCATGAGGGGAGTGCGTCATGGACGTGCTGGGGTGGATTGTCATCGGCCTACTTGCGGGCGTGGTGGCGGGTTTCCGGATGCCGGCGCGCGATCCGGGCGGTCATGTGGTGAGGATTTTGCTGGGGATCGCGGGCGCGTTGCTGGGAGGCTTCATGGGAAGACTGATGGGGCTTTACGGCGCGGATCAGAGAGCGGGTTTTATTGCGGCTTTAATGGGATCGGCGGCGATCTTGATATTGTATCGGCTGACTATCGCCCGGCGTTAAGCGCACGCAAAAAAGGCCGCGCCCGGCGGGCGCGGCCTTTTAGGATTAAGGCGCTTTCGCGCTTAGCGCATCGAGCCGCGACGCACCAGGTTGACGATCGCCAGCAGGATGATCGCGCCGACCAGCGACACGAGGAAGCTGTAGACGGTCAGGCCGTCATTGATCGAACCGCCGCTGAAGATCAGGCCGCCGATGAACGCGCCGACGATGCCGACGACAATATTGAGCAATATGCCCTGCTGGGCGTCCGTGCGCATGACCATGCTGGCAAGCCAGCCGATGATGCCGCCGACGATCAGCCACAAGATGATTCCCATGTTACTCTCCTTGACCAGGCCCCCATCGGGTTGGGTGCCTATTCAACGGAGCAAGGGGCATCGCGTTCCATTACGCAAAAATGATTCCGGGGTTGAAACCATCTTGGCTTTGCGCCCGTTGGAGCAGGTTTTTTTGCGCACCAACGAAAAGAAGCCGCCGGAGCGCGCCGGCGGCTTCAAGGATAAGCTGTCGTCCTTGCCGCAGGGGCGGCGATCAGCCGGGGGAGGTCAGTATTTCTGCTGCCGCTCGTAGAGCGACTTATAATATTGGATGCGCGTCACGCGCAGGCCGTGCATGCCCGACCGGTCGACCGCGCGCTGCCAGCCGGCAAATTCCTCCAGCGTCAGATTGTAGCGGGCGCAGGCCTCATCCACGCTGAGCAGGCCACCATTGACGGCGGCGACCACTTCGGCCTTGCGCCGCACCACCCATCGCGTCGTGTCGCGCGGCGGCAGGCTGTCGAGCGTCAGCGGCTCTCCGAGCGGACCGACGACCTGGGCTGGCCTGATTTTCTGGTTCTCGATCATTCTTACCTCAATTTGCGGCGCTGGCCTTGCCGAACTCTGCCGTGAAACCCTGTTATCTCCATCAGCCCTGAACAGGGGCTAAAGCGCGAAGGTAAACACCGGCTTCATTCCTCCTGTCCCCTTGTCAGACGACCTGCGACCACCGGGTTGAAACTGCCCGACAATCGCTCGGCTTCGATCATGCCGCCGGGACGTGGCGCAAAAATATTCGCCAGTCCCTGGACCCAATCATCGCCTCCATCCTGCCCCCGCAGGCTTCCCGCCACGGCCTTGGCGGTAGGGCTGGCCGCCTGGGCCGCCGCGGTGGCGGCGCGCAGGAAGGGCCAGACCGGCACGCGGGGCCAGCCGGTCACTCTGGCGTTGGCGGGTGTCAGCCCGCCTGCCCGGAGGAAACTCAAGTCCATGGAGGATGCTTGTAGCGGGCAATGGATAATCGAGAGTAAACCCGGCCAACGCTTCACCCCGTTCTGGGAGTCATTCTGGCGGCAAAACGAAGAAAGCCCGTCATATTTCGTTAACTTTTGCGCCTTGCCGCGCTTGGCCCTATATGCGCGCCCATGCAGCCAGAGTTTCAGCTTCCCCCGCCGCTCGATCAGCGGCGCATCGTCGTCGCCATGTCCGGCGGCGTGGACAGCAGCGTGGTCGCCGCGCTCGCGGCCAGGACCGGCGCGGAGGTGATCGGCGTCACGCTTCAGCTATACGACCATGGCGCGGCGGTCGGCCGCACGGGCAGCTGCTGCGCGGGGCAGGATATCCGCGACGCGCGCGCGGTCGCCGACCGCATCGGCATTGCCCATTATGTCTTTGATTATGAAAGCCGGTTTCGCGACTCGGTGATTGCCGACTTTGCCGATGAATATATGGCCGGGCGCACGCCTATCCCGTGCGTCAAATGCAATATGGGCGTGAAGTTCACCGACCTGTTCCAGATCGCGCGCGACCTGGGTGCCGATTGCCTGGCGACCGGCCATTATGTCCGCCGGGTCGAGGGCGCGGCCGGGGCGGAGCTGCACCGTGCCGCAGACCCCGCGCGCGACCAGAGCTATTTCCTGTTTGCGACGACGCAGGCGCAGCTCGACTATCTGCGCTTCCCGCTGGGCGGGCTGCCCAAAGCCCAAGTGCGCGAGATCGCCGCCGAACTCGGCCTGTCCGTCGCATTGAAGCCCGACAGCCAGGACATCTGCTTCGTGCCCGATGGCGATTACGCGAAGATCGTTCGGAAACTGCGCCCCGACGCGGATGAAGGCGGGGACATCGTCCATGTCGACGGCCGGGTAATGGGCCGGCACCGGGGGCTGATTCATTATACGGTCGGCCAGCGCAAGGGGCTGGAGATTGGCGGGCAGCCCGACCCGCTCTATGTCGTGCGGCTGGAGGCAGAAGGCTGCCGGGTGATCGTGGGGCCGAAGGCGGCGCTGGCGGTGTCGGGCGCGCTCTTATCGGATATCAACTGGCTGGGCGGCGACTTCACCGGCCCGCTGACCGCCAAGGTGCGATCGATGGCCAGGCCCGTGCCCGCGCGGCTGGAGGGCGACCGGCTGATCTTCGACGCGCCGGAATATGGCGTCGCGCCGGGGCAGGCGGCGGTCCTTTACGCCGGCGACCGCGTGCTGGGCGGCGGCTGGATCGCCAGCACGCAAGGCGCGATGGCGCAGGCGGCCTGACTCATTTTCAAAAACCTTCTACTTATCCTCAAATATTATTTTTGGCCCTATCACAAATTAGGATAGGGCCAAAAGCTGGCTTAGTTATAGTAGTAACCTGAAGGATCGAAATCCTGGCCTGTGGGTGGGTCGCCTTCGCCCCGGTAAACTTGGGCGTAGCATGTGTTCTCAGAATAATTCATGGAAAATCCACGAGATCGATACAGATCTACGCATTGCGCATACTCAGCATCCATCCTCTCCCATTGGGTAGTCGTCTGAGCGTGTAGAGGCGATGCAACCACTGGTGTTATCAATGCAATTGAGAACATAAAAGTCCGTATCACTCTCATTTGTGATCTCCATTTGATTGCAAATGCAGTAAAATATTTAAAATATGAAATTAGTGATTACATAAATAGTTATTTATATCTTAACTATTTAGTGCGCAATCTTTAGATAAATTTCGGTAAATTTTGATGGAGATAAATATACCGAAATGACGCAGATGTTTCATTTTGGTGGTTTTCGCTCACTGCATGATTTTTTGAGGTGTGCGAAAGCTCGGTCTGAATTTCAGGGCAACTGCTATTTCCCCCAACCTTGCCCTTTCCTGCCCTCGCGCGTAAGGCGCGGCGGTCATGACTCGTTCGCTCACTTTCGCCATTCCCAAGGGGCGCATCCTCGATGAGGCGCTGCCTTTGCTTGCCAGGGCCGGTATCGAGCCGGAGGCGGAATTCCATGACAAGAAGAGCCGGGCGCTGCGCTTCGCCACCAATCGGGCGGACGTGTCGATCATCCGCGTGCGCGCCTTCGACGTCGCGACCTTCGTCGCGCATGGCGCGGCGCAGATCGGCATCGTGGGATCCGACGTGGTGGAGGAGTTCGGCTATTCCGAATTGTACGCGCCGGTCGACCTCGATATCGGCCATTGCCGCCTGTCGGTCGCCGAGCCGGCAGGCTTGGCCGATGAAGATCCGGCGGCGATGAGCCATGTGCGCGTCGCGACCAAATATCCGCACCTGACCCGCCGCTATTATGAGGCGCGCGGGCTTCAGGCCGAATGCGTGAAGCTGAATGGCGCGATGGAGCTGGCGCCTTCGCTCGGCCTGTCGCGCCGGATCGTCGACCTGGTGTCGTCGGGCGCGACGCTGAAAGCCAATGGCCTTGTCGAAACCGACATCATCATGCCGATTTCGGCGCGGCTGATCGTCAACCGCGCCGCGTACAAGATGCGGTCGGCCGACCTGGTGCCGCTGGTCGAAGCCTTCCGCGCCGCCGTGGGGGTGAAGGATGCGGCATGATATCTATTTTCGTCATTCCCGCGAAGGCGGGAACCCATCTCCCAACCTTGCATCAAGTGCGATGCTGGAGAGATGGATCCCCGCCTGCGCGGGGATGACGGTTGAGGGAGAGGCGCGCGCATGACCCTGCGCCTTTCCACCACGGATGCGGATTTTCCGGCCACCTTCACCGCGCTGGTCGATGCGCGGCGGGAAGCGGATGAGGATGTGTCGCGTGATGTGACCGCAATCCTCAAGGCCGTGCGCGCGGGCGGCGACGCGGTGCTGGCCGACTATACGCAGCGGTTCGACCGGCATGACCTGAATGTCAGCGGCTGGTCGGTGACGGCGGCGGAGACACGCGCCGCGCTCGACGGGATTTCCACCGAGCTTCGCGACGCGCTGGAACTCGCGGCCGCGCGCATCGCCGCCTATCATGAAAAGCAGAAGCCGCAGGACAGCGACGGCGTGGACGCGGCGGGCGTGCGGCTGGGCGCGCGCTGGACGCCGGTGGATGCGGCCGGGCTTTATGTGCCGGGCGGGCGCGCCGCCTATCCCAGCTCGCTGCTGATGAATGTCATCCCGGCCAAGGTCGCGGGCGTCCAGCGCATCGCGATGGCGACGCCAACGCCGGGGGGCGAGATCAACCCACTCGTCCTTGCCGCCGCGCAGATCGCGGGAATCGAGGAAATCTGGCGCGTGGGCGGGGCGCAGGCGGTGGCCGCGCTCGCCTATGGCACCGATCGGATCAGGCCGGTGGACGTCATCACTGGTCCTGGCAATGCCTGGGTCGCCGAAGCCAAGCGCCAGCTGTACGGTGTGGTCGGCATCGACATGGTGGCGGGGCCGTCGGAAATCGTCGTCGTCGCCGATGGCCGCAATGATCCTGAATGGACCGCGGCCGACCTGCTCAGCCAGTCGGAACATGACCCGACCAGCCAGTCGATCCTCTTCACCGACGACGCCGCCTTTGCCGATGCCGTCGCTGCGGCGGTGGAGCGCCAGATTCCGGCGCTGTCCACCAGCGCGGTCGCGCGGACCAGCTGGGACGCCAATGGCGCGATCATCATCGTGCGCGACCTTGATGAAGCGATGCCGCTGGTCGACCGGCTGGCGCCGGAGCATCTGGAACTGGCGGTGGAGGACCCTGAACCCCTGTTCGCGCAGGTGCGCCATGCCGGATCGGTGTTCCTGGGCCGGATGACGCCCGAAGCAGTGGGCGATTATGTAGCCGGGCCAAACCATGTGCTGCCGACCGGCCGGCGCGCGCGTTTCTCCTCGGGGCTGTCTGTGCTCGATTTCATGAAGCGCACCAGCTTCCTCAGCCTTGATCGCGATGCGATCGGCGCGATCGGCCCGGCCGCCGTCGCGCTGGCGCGGGCGGAGGGGCTGCCGGCCCATGCAGCGTCCGTGGCGCTGCGTTTGTCCTGACAACCATCCCCGTTCGGTTCGAGCCTGTCGAGAACCGGAGGAACAGGGTTCTCGACAGGCTCGAACCGAACGGATTATCTAGGCGTATGAACGACCGCTCCAAATCCCGCTCCGCCGCGCGCCTTGCCGCGGTCCAGGCGCTTTACCAGCTGGAAATGGAGGGCACGCCGCTCGCCAGCCTGCTGCATGAATTCCACCAGCATCGCCTGGGCGCGACCATCGAGGACGTGACCTATGCGCAGGCGGAGGAAAGCTTCTTCGACGATATCGTGACGGGCGTGGACAAGCGCCGGGCGGAGATTGACGGGCTGGTCGCCGCGCGGCTGTCGAGCGGCTGGTCGATGGATCGGCTGGACAAGCCGATGCGCCAGATTTTGCGCGCGGGCACCTATGAATTGCTGGCGCGCAAGGATGTCGGCACCGGCACGGTCATCAGCGAATATGTCGATGTCGCCCACGCCTTTTACGACAAGCGCGAAGCCGGGTTCGTCAACGGCCTGCTCGACGGCGTGGCGAAGGACGTGCGCGGCTGATCAGCGGTCAGGCCGCGCGAGCAGGAACAGCAGCGGAATATCCACTCGCTCGCTCCAGGCGCGCTCGTCATGGGCGGTGCCGGTGAAGGTCCTGCTCTGGAAGGCGGGGCCGATCCGCCAGCCGCGCCGGGCAAGAACCGACTCCATCGCGCGCGCGAAGGGCGGGTAATAGCGGTCGAGCGTGGCTGTGCCATGATCGATATAGAGGCGGTTGACGGCCGGATCGACGCCGCTGTCCTGCAACCAGGCGGAAAAGGCCGCCGCCACGATGGCGGGGGCATCGGCCGGCACATCCCCAGCGACGCCTGCTCCGACCAGCGGCCAGTGAACCGATAGCGCGGCGGCCTGGCCGAAGATGTGAGGATAGCGCCCCAGCGCATAGAGCGAGATCAGCCCGCCCATGGACGATCCCATGATCGCGGTGTCGTCGCGGCCGGGCAGGGTGCGATAGTCGCGGTCGATGCGGGGCTTGAGTTCCTCGACGATGAACCGCAGATAGGCGTCCGACAGCGGTTCGCCGCCATGGCTGTCGCGCACCATGCGGGCATAGGCTGCGGGCAGCCGGTCATAGACGCCCTTTGGCATATATTCGCGGTAGCGCGCGTCCGTGCTCGCCATGCCGACGATGATGGCGGGGCGGCCGGCCCGAAGCATGGACAGCCGCGCCACCGCTTCGTCCATGCCCCATTCGACGCCGAAATTGGCCGCTGTGGCGTCGAACAGATTCTGCCCGTCATGCATGTAGAGGACCGGGTAGCGCCGCGCGCCCGCGTCATAGCCTGGCGGCAGCCAGATGGTGATGGTGCGCGGCGCGACGAAGGCCGACGGCATGTCCGCGATGGTGACGATCCGCCCGGTCGAGGGCGTCTGCGCATTTCCCGTCCCGGCGCACAGAGCATTCAGCCACAGGGCGCTCAACCACAGGGCGAAAAGCCCGATCCAGCGCATCATCCGCCCTCCTCCTTCGCCATGGTCTTGTCGCTCCCCATGCCCTAGAATGGCATCCCATGTCCGACGAATACGAATTCCTGACATTGCTACGAAGCCGTATCGTGCACGACGGCGCGCGCGGACTGATGGACGACGTGGCGGTGCTGCCCCTTGGCGAGACGCGCCTCGTCCTCACCAGCGACACGATCGTGGAGGGGGTGCATTATCTGCCCGCCGATCCGCCTGCCGACATTGGCTGGAAGCTGGCGGCGGTGAACCTGTCGGACCTGGCGGCCAAAGGGGCGCGGCCTGTGGGGTGCATGCTCAACTATGCGCTGTCGGGCGACGCGGCGTGGGACGCGGCCTTTCTTGGCGGGTTGCACGACATGCTGGACCGCCACGCCATGCCGCTGCTGGGCGGCGACACTGTCAAAATGCCGGCGGGGTCGGCGCGCAGCTACAGCCTGACCGCCATGGGGGAATCGCGCGGCGTGGTGCCCAGCCGCGCCGGCGCGCAGGCGGGGGATCGGCTCTATGTGACAGGACCGGTGGGCGACGCAGGGATAGGCCTGGACCTGGCCCGCGCCGATCCGGCGGCGTCGGGTCCGCTGGTCGACGCCTATCGCCGGCCGCGTCCGCGCCTGTCCGAAGGCATGCTGCTCGCGCCGGTGGTCAGCGCGATGATGGACCTGTCGGACGGGCTGCTGATCGACGCGGCGCGCATGGCGCAGGCCAGCCAGGTCGCGATCACCATCGATCATGTCCCGCTGTCACCGGCGCTGGAAAAGGCGCGCGGCGCGAGCACCGCCGTCCAGATGGCGGCGGCACGGGCGGGCGATGACTATGAACTGCTCTTTACCCTGCCGCGCGGCGTCGCCCCGCCTGTGCGTGCTATCCCCATCGGCCATGTGTCGTCCGGCGCTGGCCTGACGCTGATGATCGACGGCGCGGCCATGCCGCTGCCCGAAAGACTTGGCTGGGAACATTGACCCAGAGCATCGGCGGCCGGTTGCGCAACGTTCCGCGACCATCTTGACGCGCGCCATCGCGCCTGTAGCTTGATCGCTGCCTATTTCTCAGTTGGTTGGAAGGCACGTGCCATGCGTGACGCCCGATGCTGATTGACGCGGTGCCAGATGCCGAACGCCTTTTGTCCGGCCGCCCGCCCTTGCGCCCTTCGTCCGCCCGTCATTCCCTGCGGAGCGGCCGATGACAGCAACAACAGGGGGAGAGGATCAAGCATGGAGATAGTCTTTATCGCCATAGGATGCGGCCTGCTGGCCGTGCTCTACGGCCTTTTCACCGCGCGGCAGGTGCTGGCCGCGTCGCCGGGAAACGCCACGATGCAGGCGATCGCAGGGGCGATCCAGGAAGGGGCGAAGGCCTATCTGGGGCGGCAATATAGCACCATTGCCGTCGTCGGCGTCGTCGTCGCTGTCCTGGTCGCGCTGTTCCTGGGGCTGACGTCCGCGATCGGGTTCCTGATCGGCGCGATCCTGTCGGGCGCGGCCGGTTTCATCGGCATGACCATTTCGGTGCGGGCCAATGTGCGCACCGCCGAAGCGGCGCGCGGATCGTTGCAGAGCGGCCTGACCGTCGCCTTTCGCGCGGGCGCGATCACCGGGATGCTGGTGGCGGGGCTGGCGCTGCTGGCGATCAGCGGCTTTTTCTGGTTCCTGACCGGGCCGGCAGGCCATGCGCCCGACGACCGGCTGGTCATCGATTCGCTGGTCGCCTTGGCCTTTGGCGCGTCGCTCATCTCCATCTTCGCGCGGCTGGGCGGCGGCATCTTCACCAAGGCGGCCGACGTCGGCGCGGACCTGGTAGGCAAGGTGGAGGCGGGCATACCCGAGGATGACCCCCGCAACCCCGCCGTCATCGCGGACAATGTCGGCGACAATGTGGGCGATTGCGCCGGCATGGCGGCCGACCTGTTCGAAACCTATGTCGTGACCGTCGGCGCGACGATGGTTCTGACCGCGCTGCTGGTGACGGGCGTGGACAATGCATTCCTGATGAAGCTGATGGGCCTGCCGCTGATCGTCGGGGGATTGTGCATCATCACGTCGATCATCGGCACCTATATGGTGCGGCTGGGCCGGTCGCAGTCGATCATGGGCGCGCTCTACAAGGGCTTCTGGACCACCGCCATCCTGTCGATTCCTGCCATCTATCTCGCGACCAACTGGGTGCTGGGGGATATGACCACGGTGTTCGGCGCCGATCTGGACGGTGTTGGCGGTTATAGCGGCATGGCGCTGTTCTGGTCGATGATGGTGGGGCTGGGCGTCACTGCGCTGATCGTGTGGATCACCGAATATTATACCGGCACCAATTACCGCCCGGTCCGCTCCATCGCCAAGGCGTCAGAAACCGGCCACGGCACCAATGTCATCCAGGGGCTGGCGGTCAGCCTGGAGGCGACCGCGCTGCCGACGCTCGTGATCGTCGTCGGCATCATCCTGGCCTATCAGGCGGCAGGGCTGATAGGCATCGCCTTTGCCGCGACCGCGATGCTGGCGCTGGCGGGCATGGTGGTGGCGCTCGACGCCTATGGCCCGGTTACGGACAATGCCGGGGGCATCGCCGAAATGAGCCATATGGACGAGACGGTGCGGGTGAAGACCGACGCGCTGGATGCGGTCGGCAATACGACCAAGGCGGTGACGAAGGGCTATGCCATCGGGTCGGCGGGGCTGGCGGCGCTGGTGCTGTTCGGCGCCTATACCGAGGATCTGAAATTCTATAATTCGGCGCTGGGCCTGACCGCGCCGGTCGATTTCAGCCTGTCCAACCCCTATGTGATCGTCGGGCTGCTGCTGGGCGCGCTGCTCCCCTATCTCTTCGGTGCGATGGGGATGACGGCGGTCGGTCGCGCGGCGGGGCATGTGGTGAAGGATGTGCGCCACCAGTTCGCCACCGACCATGGCATATTGCGCGGCGAATCGCGGCCCAATTATGCGCGCACGGTCGATCTGGTCACGCGCGCCGCGATCCGCGAAATGATCCTGCCCAGCCTGCTGCCGGTGCTGGCCCCGATCATCGTCTATTTCGCGATCGCGGCGGTGGCGGGCATCGACAATGGCTTTGCCGCACTGGGTGCGTTGCTGTTGGGCGTGATCGTGTCCGGGCTGTTCGTCGCCCTGTCGATGACGTCGGGGGGCGGCGCATGGGACAATGCCAAGAAATATATCGAGGACGGCAATCATGGCGGCAAGGGCAGCTTTGCCCATCTCGCCGCGGTGACGGGCGACACGGTGGGCGATCCCTACAAGGACACCGCCGGTCCCGCGGTCAACCCGATGATCAAGATCACCAACATCGTTGCGCTGCTATTGCTCGCCGCGCTGGCGCATGGGGGATGATCGGCTAGGCTGACTGGCATAGGCCTGTATTGGCCGACCGTGCCGGCTCCGTTCCGCCAGCGGGGCCGGCATGTTTCTATGGCCGGTCTCGCATCCTTGCTGCACCTGCGCAGCGGCTTGCTTGCCCCCCTTTCCGGGCGCGCCTATAGCCCGCGCCATGACTGCCGAACCCTTCCGGTCCCAGCTTGCCGCGCTGGAACAGCGCGGACGCCTGCGCCGGCTTTCACCCCGCGCCGGTCGCGATTTCGCCTCCAACGATTATCTCGGCCTTTCCAGCGACCCGATGATCGCGCAGGCGGTGGCCGATGCAGTCGCGCGGGGCGTGCCGCTGGGATCGGGCGGATCGCGACTGCTGCGCGGCAATGCGCCCGAACATGAAGGGCTGGAGGCGAAGGCGGCCGACTTTTTCCGCACCCAGGCGGCGCTGTTCCTGGCCAATGGCTATGTCGCCAATCTGGCGTTGCTGTCGGCGCTGCCACAGCGCGGCGACCTGATCGTGGCGGACGAACTGGTGCATGCCAGCGTCCATGACGGCATCCGCATGAGCAAGGCGAGCGCGGTGTTCGCGCGCCACAATGACGTGCAGAACTTTGCCGACCTGATCGCCGCCTTTCGCGCCGAAGGGGGCAAGGGCCGGGTGTGGATCGCGGTGGAAACGCTCTATTCCATGGAAGGCGACATGGCGCCGCTGGCGGACCTGGCAAAGCTCGCCGCCCGGCATGAAGCGATGCTGCTGCTGGATGAAGCCCATGGCACCGGCGTCTTCGGCCCGTCCGGCCGTGGTCTGTCGGCGGGTCTGGACGGGCTGCACAATGTCGTGACGCTGCACACCTGCGGCAAGGCGATGGGCGCGGAGGGCGCGCTGATCTGTGGCCCGCGCATCCTGATCGACTATCTGGTCAATCGCGCCCGGCCCTTCATCTATTCGACCGCGCCCTCGCCATTGATGGCGGTCGCCGCCGCCGCCGCGATCGACCGCATCGAGGCGGCGGACAATCGCCGCGACCGGCTGGCGACGCTGCGCCAGGATGCGGCGGAAGCGATCTGCGCGCCGCTCGGCCTGTCGCGCCCGCGCAGCCAGATCATCCCCGTCATATTGGAGGATGACGCCCGCACCATGGCGACCGCCGCCGCCTTGCAGGAGGCAGGGTTCGACGTGCGCGGCATTCGCCCGCCCACCGTGCCGGCGGGGACCAGCCGGCTGCGCATTTCGCTCAGCCTCAACGTCGGTCGCAACGATGTGCTGGCGCTGGGCGAGCTGTTGCGCAGTCACGTCGCATGACCATCTTCATCGTGACGGGAACCGATACCGGCATTGGCAAGACCGTGTTCGCCGCCGGCCTGGCCGGCGCGCTGGGCGCCTGTTACTGGAAGCCGATCCAGGCCGGCGTCGATCCGGAAGGCGACAAGGAAACCGTCGCCGCCCTGTCCGGCCTGCCGGCCGAACGCATATTGCCCGAAGCCTACCGGCTGGCGACGCCGGCATCGCCCCATCTTGCCGCGCGGATCGACGGGGTGGACATTCGGCTCGACCGGCTGGCGCTGCCGCGCGTCGACGGGCCGCTGGTGGTCGAAGGGGCGGGCGGGCTGATGGTGCCCATCAGCGAAACGATGCTGATGATCGACCTGTTTGCCCATTGGGGCCAGCCGGTCATCCTGTGCGCGCGCACCGCCCTTGGCACCATCAACCACAGTTTGCT
Source organism: Sphingobium lactosutens DS20 (assembly GCF_000445105.1). Taxonomy (GTDB): domain Bacteria; phylum Pseudomonadota; class Alphaproteobacteria; order Sphingomonadales; family Sphingomonadaceae; genus Sphingobium; species Sphingobium lactosutens. The sequence goes on from NZ_ATDP01000090.1 coordinate 80,466, forward strand.
CAGCATCGAAGCGTTGCGCGCCCGCGACGTGCCGATTGCCGGCATCGCCTTCATTGGCGACGAACATGCCGAAAATGAACGGATCATTCCCGCGCTGGGCAAGGTGGCGGCGCTGGGCCGGTTGCCGATGCTGGCCGAGATGACGCCGGACGCTCTGGCGCACGCCTTTGCCGGGCACATCAACCTGCCATAATTTTCGACCAACGACATGGACAAGCCTGTTGCACGGGCGTTCAAGTCCCGCTCATGCCGGGTGTGCCACAGGCGCGCCCAGTTTATGCCAAGCAAGGGACGCTTTGATGACCAAATATATTCTGGGGGCCGCCGTCAGCGCGCTTGCCCTGGCCGCGACTGCGGCCCATGCCGATCAACCCGCGACCGTGGCCCATGCCGATCAGGCCGCGACGCCGGCCGCTGTATCGTCCACCACCGCGAAGCCGACTTATGGCAGCTATGGCTTCGACGAAAGCGGCATGGATAGGTCGGTCAAGCCGGGCGACGATTTCTACGACTATGCCAATGGCACCTGGGCGAAGAACACGCCTATTCCGGCCGACAAGTCCAACTATGGCGCGTTCAATATCCTGGACGACCTGTCGCGCGAACGCACCAAGGGGATATTGGAGGCTGCGCAGACCGATCCTAACAGCAAGATCGGCAATGCCTATGCCGCCTATATGAACAAGGCTGCGGTCGAGGCGAAGGGCATGGCGCCGATCAAGCCATGGCTGGCCGAAATCGAGGCGGTGAAGGATCGCGCCGGCTATGCCAAGGTTGCGGCGAAAGCAGCGCGCGCCGGCATTCGCGGACCGTTCCGATTCTATGTCGGACAGGATGACAAAGATCCTGAAACCTACATCCTCTCGATGATGCAAGGGGGGCTTGGCCTGCCCGATCGCGACTATTATCTCGACCAGGGCGAGAAGATGGCGGCGATCCGCACCGCCTATGTCGCCCATCTGGAAAAGATGCTGACCCTGGCCGGCCAGAGCGACGCAAAGGCGCGCGCCGCCGCGTTGATGGCGTTCGAAACGGAGATCGCCAAGGTCCATTGGACCCAGATCGACAGCCGCGACGCCGACAAGACCTATAACAAGATGACGCTGGCGCAGCTGGAGCAGGCCGCGCCGGGCTTCGACTTTGCGGGCTATTATGCCGCGAATAACCTCAAGCCGACGAGCCTGCTGGTCGCGCAGCCCAGCGCCATTACCGGCGAAGCGGCGCTGATCGCCAAGGCGCCGATGCAGGTGCTCAAGGACGGGTTGCTGCTGTCCAGCCTGCATGCCTATGCCGATTATCTGCCCGATACGGTCGCCGACGCGGATTTCGCCTTTTACGGCACCACCCTGTCGGGCACGCCCGAGCGCGAGGAACGCTGGAAGCGCGGCGTCACCTTCCTCAAGGAATCGCTGGGCGAGGAAGTCGGCAAAATCTACGTCGCCAAATATTTTCCGCCCGAAACCAAGGCGGCGATGGATGACCTCGTCAAGAATGTGCTCGCCGCCATGGGCCGCCGCATCGACGCGCTGCCCTGGATGAGCGATACGGCCAAGGCGCGCGCGCACAAGAAGCTGGCGGCCTTCACGCCCAAGATCGGCTATCCCGACAAATGGCGCGATTATTCGGGGCTGGACATCAAGCGCGACGACCTGCTCGGCAATGCGATGCGCTCCAACGCCTTCGAGTTCGACTATAATATCGGCAAGCTCGGCAAGCCCATCTATCGCTGGGAATGGGGCATGACCCCGATGGAGATCAACGCCTATGCCAATTTCGGCATGGTGGAAATCGTCTTCCCGGCTGCCATCCTGCAACCGCCCTTCTTCGATCCCAAGGCGGACCCGGCGGTCAATTATGGCGGCATCGGCGCGGTGATCGGCCATGAACTCAGCCATCATTTCGACGACCAAGGCGCGAAATATGACGAGACGGGCAAGCTCAACCAGTGGTGGACCGACCAGGATGTCGCCAATTTCAAGGCGCTGACCGACAAGCTGGTCAAGCAATATGATGCCTATGAGCCCTTCCCCGGCGCGCATGTGAAGGGCGCTTTCACGCTGGGCGAGAATATCGGCGACCTGGGCGGTCTGGCGGTCGCGCTGGACGCCTATCATGCCTCGCTGGGCGGCAAGAAGGCGCCGGTGATCGACGGCATGACCGGCGATCAGCGTTTCTTCCTGGGCTGGGCGCAAGTGTGGCGGCGCAATTACCGCGAAGCCAATCTGCGTCAGCGGCTGGTCACGGACCCGCACGCGCCGTCGCAATATCGCACCGACATCGTGCGCAATTTCGATGCCTGGTATGACGCGTTCAAGCCGTCGCCCAATGGCAAAATCTATCTGACGCCGGAAAATCGCGTGAAGATCTGGTAAGAATAAAGACGGCCGGCGGAGACATTCGCCGGCCTTGTCCATGATTTTGCGCCGACAGGCCGTGACAAAAAAAGGGTCGGCTGAATGGAACCGGGCAGTCGTCTATCGGATGGCTCGATTCAGCCAAAAGGGTCTTTCCTCCCCTGCATGCTTCACCCATTTTATTTGGGTAATGACATGCAGGAGACTGAACATGAAGGGTCTGATCCAATCCCGTTTGACCAAGGCTGGTCTTATGTCGGCCGCTTTTCTGGCCGCCACCCCGCTTTATGCGCAGATGAGCCCGGCGGCTCCCGCAGAGCCAGCTGCGCCTGCGGCGACACCCGCGCCCGCGGCTGGCGCAGGCAACTTCACGGACGCAGAAATCAAGCAATTTGCCGCCGCGGCCGTCGAAGTGACGAAAATTCAGCAGGACAGCACGATTTCGGCAGCGGACAAGCAGCCCAAGATGCTGGCCGCGGTGCAATCGTCCGGCCTTCCCCCCGAAAAGTTCAACCAGATCGGGCAGGCCGCAGCGGCCGACCCTGCGCTTCAGCAGCGTATCCAGGCATCGGCACCCGCCGCGCCTGCAGCCCCGGCCGCACCGGACGCGGGCGCGATGCAACCTGCCGAGCCGGCCCAGCCGCCGCAATAAGCCACGGGGCATAGCAGAGCAGGAGGGCAGTTCCCGAAAGGGGCTGCCCTTTTTATGTATTTGGCGCACGAAATTGGTTCCCGATCCGAGCGAAAATATCGGGGGTGACGGCGACGATCCAGTCTGATTATGCTCCGCGCCATGCATGACCAGGCCCTATCCATTGCGCTGATCGGAATCTTCGGCATCGGCGCCCAATGGATCGCCTGGCGCACCGGCTGGCCCGCCATCGCGCTGATGCTGGCGGCCGGTGTCATCAGCGGGCCGGTGCTGCATCTCATCAATCCCGAACATGTGTTTGGCGAGTTGCTGGAACCGATGGTGTCGGTGGCCGTCGCGCTGATCCTTTTCGAAGGGGGGCTGAGCCTCAATTTTCGCGAATTGCGCAAGACCGACGGCGCGGTCACGCGGCTGGTCCTGCTGGGTGCGCCGATCGGCTGGATATTGGGGGCGGTCGCCTGCTTCTATGTCGCGGGCCTGGTGTGGCCGGTGGCCATATTATTCGCCGGCATTTTGGTGGTGACAGGGCCGACGGTGGTGCTGCCGCTGCTGCGCCAGTCCAATGTCGCGGCGCGACCGCGCGCGATCCTGAAATGGGAAGCGATCGTCAACGATCCGGTCGGCGCGCTGCTGGGCGTCGTGACCTATGAATATCTGCGGCGCGCTGGGGAAGGCGGTTCGCTCGCCTCGGTCATCTTCGCGCTGGTCGCGGCGGCGGTGGTCGCGGGCCTGATCGGCTGGCTGGCGGCGAGGGCGCTTGGATGGGCCTTCCCGCGCGGTCATGTGCCCGAATATCTGAAGGCGCCCGTCCTGCTGGTCGCGGTGATCGGCGTCTTCGTCCTTTCCAATGCGATCCAGCAGGAAACCGGGCTGCTGGCGGTCACGATCATGGGCGTGGCGCTCGCCAATATGCGGCTTGATTCCCTGCGCGACATTCAGCCGTTCAAGGAGAATGTCACTGTCCTGCTGATATCGGGCGTGTTCGTCATCCTGTCCGCCTCGCTGGATTTCGAGGCGCTGCGCCAGTTCGAATGGCGCTTCCTGGCCTTCCTGCTGGTGCTGATGTTCCTGGTGCGGCCCGCGACCGTGCTGATCAGCCTGGCCTTCACCAAGGTCCCCTGGAACGAGCGGCTGCTGGTCGCCTGGATCGCGCCGCGCGGTATCGTCGCGGTGGCGATTTCCGGCCTGTTCGCGCTGCGGCTCGATCGGCTGGGCTATAGCGACGGGTCGATCCTGGTGACATTGTCCTTTGCCGTGGTGGTGGCGACCATATTGTTCCACGGCTTTTCGATCCGACCGGTGGCGCGATTGCTCAAGGTGACGGGCGCGGCCGAGCGCGGCCTGCTGATCGTCGGGGCCACGCCGTTCAGCCTGGAGCTGGCGACGCAGTTGCGGCAGCTGGAAGTGCCGGTGACGATCGCGGACAATAGCTGGCAGCGCCTGTCCCCTGCGCGCCACGCCGGCATTCCCACCTATCATGGCGAGATTTTGTCGGAGGCGACGGACGAACGGCTGGACCTCGCGCAATTTCAGGTGCTGGCCGCAACCACCGACAATGAAGCCTATAATGCGTTGGTCTGCACCGAGTTCGCGCCGGAAGTCGGCCGCGACAATGTGTATCAGCTGGGCGACGCGAGCAATGACGAGGACCCGCGCGCCTTGCCCGAATCGCTGCGCGGCCGGGCGCTGTTTTCCGCCGGCCATGGCGTGGAGGACATCATCCAGCGCGAGGAGCAGGGCTGGACCTTCCGCAAGACGCGCATCAGCGAGCAGTTCGATTTCGATGCGGCCAAAGCGTCCCTGTCCGAAGGCGGCGACATGCTGCTGTTGCTGCGCAAAAGCGGCGCGCTGCGCTTCTTCACCCATGCGTCGCGGCCGACGCCGCAACCGGGCGACACCATCCTGACCTATGTGCCGCCGTCCAAGCCGAAGCCGAAAGGAGAGGATGAATGACAAGACTGGCTCCAGCCCTCCTGCTGCTGGGCGCATTATGTGCCTGTCAGCCGCCCGAGGCGACTGATCCGGCCAATGGGACCAATGCTGCGGTCGACGATGCCGACAATGCGGTTTCGGTGATGGCGGGCGCCAATGAAAGCGCAAATGCCGCAGAGCCGCAGCGGTCCATCCTGCGCCCCGAAGTGGCCGAGCCGGAAGAGCCGCCCAAGATCGAGCCGGCGCAGGCGGTGATCGGCTTTGGCGAAACACCGATGAAGCTGGATGACGCCGCCCGGCAGGCGCTCGACGCGCTGATCGCCACACCGGCGATGACGGCTGGCGGCCCCATCACGCTGCGGGGCCACAGCGATTCGCGCGGGGCCGATGGCGACAACAAGGTCGCCTCCCGTAAGCGAGCCGAACTGGTGCGCGATTATCTGGTCGAAAAGGGCGTGGCCAAGGACCGCATCACTCTCATCGCCATTGGCGAAGGCCGGCCGGTTGCGCCCAATGTCCGGGAAGACGGCAGCGACGACCCCGAAGGCCAGGCGAAGAATCGCCGCGTGGAGGTGACGGTCGCCCTGCCCAGGGTGGTGGTCCCGCCGCCGGTCGCGCCCAACGCCGCCAATCCTGCGCCCAAAGCTGCCCTCAAGTCGCCATAGTCTTCATCCGGACCTTGGATTAAGGGGCGTCCATGACCTCTCCTGTCTGGCACCCCTTTTTCCAGCATGGCCTCAACGAAGCCATACCCCATGTGGTTCGCGCCGAAGGCGCGCTGCTGCATTTGGCCGATGGTTCGACGCTGATCGACGCCATTTCCAGCTGGTGGGTGACGACGCACGGCCATTGCCATCCCCGCATCGCTGCCGCCATCGCGCAGCAGGCCGGGACGCTCGATCAACTGATCTTTGCCGGCTACACCCACGAACCGGCCGAAGAGGTGGCGCGGGGCCTGATTGCGTTGGCACCCCGCGCGGATGACCAGCCGAAACTGGCGCATGTCTTCTATTCCGACAGCGGCTCCACGGCGGTCGAAGTCGCGCTCAAGATGGCGCTCGGCTATTGGCATAATCTGTCGCTGGACGGGGCGGCGCAGGCGCGCAGCCGCATTCTGGTGCTGGACCATAGCTATCATGGCGACACGATCGGCGCGATGTCGGTGGGGGAACGGGGCGTCTATAATGCCGCCTGGACCCCGCTGCTGTTCGACGTCGACACCATCCCCTTTCCGGCGCCGGGACGGGAACAGGCGTGCCTGGATGCGCTGGAGGTCGCCTGCGCCCGCCATCCCGCCGCCTTCCTCGTCGAGCCGCTGATCCTTGGCGCGGGCGGCATGTTCGTCTATTCCGCCGAAGTCCTGCGCGAGATGGCCGCCATTTGCCGCCGTCACGGCGTGCTGTTCATCGCGGATGAAGTGATGACGGGGTGGGGGCGGACGGGCACGGTCTTTGCCTGCGAACAGGCTGGGGTCGTTCCGGACATCATGGCGGTGGCGAAGGGGATTACGGGCGGCGCGATTCCATTGGCAGCGACGCTGGCCACCGCGCCTATCTTCGAAGCGCACCGGTCGACCGATCGCGCCCGGCTCTTCTACCATTCGTCCAGCTACACCGCCAACCCGATCGCCTGCGCCGCGGCGGTCGCCAATCTGGCAATCTGGCGCGAGGAAGATGTGCTGGGCCGGATCACGCGATTGGCGCAGGCGATGGCGGATCGACTCGCCGCCCTTGCGCGCCATCGCGCCTTTGCCAATCCCCGTCAGGCCGGCACGATCGTCGCGATCGACCTGGTGACGCCGGACGCGGGCTATCTGTCGGATCTGGCGCCCCGGCTCCGCGCCTTCTTTCTGGAACGTGGCCTCTTGCTTCGGCCGCTGGGCAACACCATTTACCTGATGCCGCCATATTGTCTCGATGCTGATCAGCTCGATAGGATCTTCGCGGCGCTGCATGCTGCCGGCGAAAAATTCGGTTCGCACGCCTGACTTTCATTTTGCACCGTTTAACGCTATGGCGGCGCGATTTTTCGCATATCCGGGATATTATGGCCAAAGAAGAACTGCTTGAAATGCGCGGACAGGTTGTGGAGCTTCTCCCCAACGCCATGTTCCGCGTGCGGCTGGAAAATGATCACGAAATTCTCGGCCACACGGCCGGCAAGATGCGCAAGAACCGCATCCGCGTGCTCGTGGGCGACGAAGTGCTCGTCGAACTCACACCCTACGACCTGACCAAGGGTCGGATCACCTACCGCTTCAAATGACCGGGCCGATGCGGCTCGTGCTTGCCTCCACCTCCCCGCGCCGCCGCGACCTGCTGGCGCGGATCGGGGTGCAGCCTGATCGCGTTGTTGGCCCTCATATTGACGAGAGTCCGCGCAAGGCGGAGCTTCCGCGCGCCTATGCGCTGCGGCTTGCGCAGGAAAAGGCGCAGGCCGTCGAACGCGGGCCTGACGAACTGGTGATCGCGGGCGACACCACGATCGCGCTCGGGCGGCGGATATTGCCGCCGGCTGAAACGGAGGATGTGCAGCGCACGTTGCTCGGCTTGTTGTCGGGACGGCGGCATCATGCCCTGTCGGCCGTGTGTCTTATCGGCCTGGACGGCAAGGCGCGGCTGCGCCTGGCCGATACGGTAGTGGCGTTCAAGCGGCTGACGCCGCGGGACATCGACCGTTATGTCGCCTGTGGCGAAGGGCTGGGCAAGGCCGGAGGCTATGCCATCCAAGGGCGCGCGGAAAGCTTCGTGCGCTTTCTGTCCGGCAGCCATTCGGGCGTCGTCGGCCTGCCGCTCTATGACACGCGCGCGCTCCTCGAATCTGCGGGATACACCTTTGGCTGAATGGCTTTATGAAGAAGGAATTGGCGAGGCGCGGGCCGGGCTGATCGAGCATGGCCGACTGGTCGAGGCGCTGATCGAGCGGGAAACGGACGCTGCGCGCGCTGGCTCTGTCGTACAGGGGCGGTTGATCGCTACCCTTATCCCCAAGAAGCGTGGCGTCGTTCGCCTGCTTTCCGGCGAGGAAGCGCTGCTGGAGCCGATCCCGCCGCGCCTGGCCGAAGGGGCCAATGTGCTGGTCGAAATCCTGCGCGAGGCGATCGCGGAAGAGGGGCGGCCCAAGCGCGCCAAGGCCCGCGTTGCGCCGCCTGGCGTCAAGCCGCATCCCGGCCCCAGCCTGCTCCAGCGCATCCGCGCGACCGGCGTGCCCGTCGTCCCCTGCCCAGCGCATGAGGAGGACCGGCTGGAGGCGCATGGCTGGAGCGAATTGATGGAGGAGGCGATGAGCGGGGAGGTGGGCACCGAAGCGGCCGCCCTGCGCCTTTATCTGACGCCCGCCATGCTGTTGATTGATGTCGACGGTTCCCTGCCCCCCGCGCAACTGGGGCCAAAGGGCGCGAAGCTCGCGGCGCAGACGATCCGGCGCATGGGTCTGAGCGGGTCGATCGGCATCGACCTGCCGACGATGAACAACAAGGACGAGCGGATGATCGCAGCCGCCCAGATCGACAAATATCTGCCGCTGCCCTTTGAACGGACGGCGGTGAACGGCTTTGGCTTCCTGCAGATCATTCGCCGCCGCGAGCGTGCGAATGTGATGGAGTTGCTGCGCGAAAATCCGGTGTTGACGGCTGCGCTGGCCTTGCTGCGCCGGGCTGAGCGGCACGGGACGGGCGGCGCGGCGACGCTGATCGCCGCGCCCGCCGTCATCGACCTGCTGCGCCAGCGGCCCGAGTGGATCGATCTGCTCGCGCGGCGGCGCGGCGGAGAGGTGGGCTTGCGGGCGGACCCGGCCCTGACCATATCGGGCGGCCATGTCGCCTAAACCCGCCACCTGCCCCATTTGCTCGGAGCCCTCCCGGCCCGAAAGCCGTCCCTTTTGCAGTGCGGCCTGCCGCGACCGGGACCTGCTGCAATGGCTGGGCGAGGGGTATCGCGTGGCTGGTCCCCCCGCCGACGACATGCAGCAAAAAAACCGCGACGAAGGGCTGGACAGCCCCTTCGATTGACGCCTATAGGCACGCCTCCAATCGGCGCACGCTTCGCCGAAATCCCGTGCCCGGGTAGCTCAGTTGGTAGAGCATGCGACTGAAAATCGCAGTGTCGGCGGTTCGACTCCGTCCCCGGGCACCATTTGTTTTCATTATACTGAAAACATCGGGGGATCTTAGGAACGCTGCTTTTGGCGCGCGAAATGGCGGTGGGTCCGTTTGCCGTAAAGCGCTCCAGACGCAGTCACCGGACAGACAAGTCTAACGTTCGTAACCGTGCATTGACGAGAGGTCGTCTTGAGCCTGTATCCGACCGCCGGCTCATTCTGGATCAGTGTCGGCCGGGCCGGGTCGGGCTCAAGTTTCTGGCGCAGGTTGCGCACGACGATGCGCAGATAATCGACGCGGCGCTCGTGCGCGGGACCCCAGACGTTGCGCAACAGTTGCGCGTGGCTGATGACGCGGTCGGCCTTCGCGGCCAATTCCGCCAGCACGTCATATTCCTTGGGCGAAAGATGCACCTCCTCGCCACCGCGACGCACGCGTCGATGGGCCAGATCGATCTCCACATCACCGCAGACGACGCGCGCCTGCTCCGTATGGCCTGCGAGCCGGTGGCGAAGCGCGGTGCGGATGCGGGCGAGCAGTTCCTCGGTGTCGAATGGCTTGGTCAGATAATCATCGGCGCCAAGGTCCAACGCCGCGACCTTTTCCGACACGTCCTCGCGCGCCGACACCACGATCAAGGTCGCTTTCGATCGCGCCCTGATCGGCTGGATCAGCTCGATACCGTCGCGGTCGGGCAGGCCGAGGTCGAGCAGCACGGCGTCGGGCTTTTCGATGTCGAGGAGTGCCAGCCCCTCGCGCGCGGTCGCCGCCTCCACCGCGACATGCCCCGCGCGCTGGATGGCGGCGCGCAGCAGGCGGCGGATATGGGCATCATCCTCAATGACGAGCAGCTTGGTAGGCAACGGCATGCCTTCCCTTTTAGGGCCGTCGGCCATCGCGGTCGAGCGCGCGGTTGAGCGCCAGGACATTGACGCGATCCTCGCCCAACAGGCCGAACAGCGGGGTCTCGATATGGTCGCTGACGAGCGCCTCGACTGTCTCGCGCTTTAGCCCGCGCGCCGCTGCGACCCGGTCGATCTGCGCCAACGCCGTGGCGGGGCTGATGTGGGGATCAAGCCCTGATGCCGACGCGGTCACCATGTCCGCCGGTATTGGTTCACCTGACACGCCCGGATTGGCAGCGATATCGGCCTTCACCCGGGTAATCAGCGCCTGCGCGTTGGGACCAAGGTTCGAGCCAGAGGACGCCGCTGCGTCATAGCCCTCGCTCCCCGCCGCCGAGGGCCGCCCGTGGAAGTATCGCGCCTCGGCGAACCGCTGGCCGAGAAGTTCGGAGCCGATGATCCTGCCATTTTCGCGGATCAGGCTGCCGTTCGCCTGATGGGGGAAGAGAAGCTGGCCCGCTCCGGTCAGCGCTGCGGGGTAAGCGAGGCCCAGCAGCAGCGCGAACAGCAGGGTGAGCACCACCGCCGGACGCAGGGCGGATGTGAGATCGTTGAGCATGTTCGTGATCCTCAGGCGAAGGTGAGACCGGAGACGATGACGTCGATGAGCTTGATGCCGATGAACGGCGCGACCAGTCCGCCAAGGCCGTAGACGGCAAGGTTGCGCGCCAGCAGCGGACCCGCAGCCATCGGCCGGTAGGTCACGCCCTTCAACGCCAGCGGCACAAGGCAGGGGATGATGAGCGCGTTGAAGATGATCGCCGACAGGATGGCACTTTCCGGAGATCCCAGCGCCATCACGTTCAGCACGCCCAGCCCCGGATAGAGCGCGACGAAGATCGCGGGGATGATCGCGAAATATTTGGCGACGTCGTTGGCGACTGAAAAGGTCGTGAGCGCGCCACGGGTCATCAGCAGCTGCTTGCCCAACCCGACGATCTCGATAAGTTTGGTGGGGTCGCTGTCGAGATCGACCATGTTCCCCGCCTCGCGCGCGGCCTGGGTGCCCGTGTTCATCGCCACCCCGACGTCGCTTTGCGCCAGCGCCGGGGCGTCGTTGGTGCCGTCGCCGCACATCGCGACCAGCCGCCCACCCGCCTGTTCCTTGCGGATGAGGTCGAGCTTGTCCTCGGGCGTTGCCTCCGCCAGAAAGTCGTCGACGCCCGCTTCGGCCGCGATGGCCGCAGCGGTGAGCGGATTGTCGCCGGTGATCATCACCGTGCGGATGCCCATGCGGCGCAGCTCGGCAAAGCGTTCGCGGACCCCTGCCTTGACAACGTCCTTCAGCGCCACTGCACCCACCACCCGGCCGTCCTTCGCCACCGCCAGCGGAGTCGCACCCGAGCGGGCGATTTTGTCGGTCAGCTCGCGCAGATCGGCGGCAGCGCCGTCGCCGACGCCGGGGTTGGCGCGCAGCACCGAATCGACCGCGCCTTTCTGAATGACGCCATCGGCCATCCGCACGCCCGATATGCGGGTCTGAGCGGTGAAGGGAATGATCTCGGCCCCGGCAGGCAGACTTGGCACCACAATGCCATAGCGTTCGCCGGCCAGCGTGACGATAGAACGACCCTCCGGGGTTTCGTCGGCCTGACTGGCGAGAACCGCAGCGCGGGCAAGGTCTTCGATGCCGACACCGGCCACGGGGTGGAAGGCGCTCGCCTGCCGATCGCCGATCGTGATCGTGCCGGTCTTGTCGAGCAGCAGCACGTCGATGTCGCCCGCCGCCTCTACCGCGCGGCCCGACTTGGCGAGGACGTTGAAGCGCACCAGCCGGTCCATGCCCGCAATCCCGATGGCCGACAGCAGCGCGGCTATGGTGGTGGGAATGAGCGTGATGAGAAGCGCCGCGAGGATCGTGACCGGAATGCTGCCGCCCGCATAGCTTGCAAAACCGGGGATGGTCGCAGTCGCGATCAGGAAGATGATGGTGAGGCCGACGAGCAGGATGGTGAGCGCGATCTCGTTCGGCGTCTTCTGGCGTTCCGCCCCCTCGACGAGTGCGACCATGCGATCGAGAAAGCCCTGGCCCGGCTCCTGCGTGACGCGCACCTTGATCTGGTCGGAAATGACGCGGGTACCCGCCGTCACCGCTGAGCGGTCGCCGCCCGCCTCGCGAATGACCGGCGCGCTTTCGCCGGTGATGGCGCTTTCATTGACGCTGGCTACGCCCTCGATCACCTCGCCATCGGCGGGGATGAGGTCGCCGGTTTCGACCAGCACGACGTCACCACGATCAAGATGCGAGGCACCCACGAGGCTCCATGCGTCCCCGACGCCTGCCAGGCGCTTCGCCCGAAGCTCGGCCTTGGTCGCGCGGAGCGATGCGGCCTGCGCACGGCCTCGCCCTTCGGCCAACGCCTCCGCGAAGGTGCCGAAGAGCACGGTCAGCCAAAGCCAGACGATGAGCTGGATCTGGAAGGAAAGCGACAACCCCTCCCCGCCAAGCGCCAGCAGGACGGTGAGCAACAGGGCCACTACAGCGGTGGTAAAGAGCACCGGATTGCGGATCAGCTGACGAGGATCGAGCTTGCGAAATGAATCGCCGATCGCAGGGATGATCAGGTCGGCGGTGAACAGGCTGGTCTTGGTTGCCATGGGAGTCACTCAGAAGAGCTGGCCGTGGACCATCGCGATATGATCCGCGACAGGCCCCAGCGCGAGCGAAGGGAGGAAGGTGAGCCCGCCGAGGATCAGGATGATCCCGACGAGCAGGCCGACCCACAGCGGCCCCGTCGTGGGGAAGGATCCGGGAGTTTCGGGCGTGTACCTCTTGGCGGCGAGGCTGCCCGCGATGGCGAGGATCGGCACGATCACGAAGAAGCGGCCAAGCCACATCGCAACGCCGAGAAGACCGTTGTAGAAGGGCGTGCCCGCGCTCAGCCCGGCAAAGGCGGAGCCATTGTTGCCGGTCGCGGAACTGAAGGCGTAAAGGATTTCCGAAAAACCGTGCGGCCCCTTGTTAAGCGGCCCCGCCAGGCCATCGGGCAAAATCGATGCCAGCGCCGTGAGGCCGAGGATCGAGAGCGGCAGGATGGCGATGGCGAGCACCGCCAGCTTGACCTCGCGCGCCTCGATTTTCTTGCCGACATATTCCGGGGTACGCCCGACCATGAGCCCCGCGACGAACACCGCGAGGATGGCGAACAGGAGGAAGCCATAGATCCCCGCGCCGACGCCGCCGATGACGACTTCGCCGAGCTGGATGTTGAATAGCGGCACAAGCCCGCCCAATGCGGTGAAGCTGTCGTGCATCGCGTTGACCGCGCCGCAGGACGCGGCGGTGGTGACGGTGGCGAACAGCGCGGAAGCGGCGATGCCGAAGCGGACCTCCTTGCCCTCCATATTGCCACCGGTAATGCCGAGCGCATGGAGATGCGGATTGCCTGCCGCTTCCTGCCAGTAGGCGACACCCGCCCCGACGGTGAACAGGATCAGCATCGCGGCGAGGATCGCCCAGCCCTGGCGGCTATTGCCCACCGCCTTGCCGAAGGTCCATGTCAGCCCGGCGCCGATGGCGAAGATCGACAACATCTGGACGAAGTTGGTAAGCGCGTTGGGGTTCTCGAACGGATGCGCGCTATTGGCGTTGAAGAATCCGCCGCCGTTGGTGCCCAGCATCTTGATCGCCTCCTGCGAGGCGACGGGACCGAGAGGGATCGACTGGCGCGCGCCCTCCAAAGTGGTCGCATCGACGATGCTGGCAAAGGTTTGCGGCACGCCGTTGGCGATGAGGAAGAGCGCGTAGATCAGACAGAGCGGCAGCAGTAGGTAGAGCGTCACCCGCGTGACGTCCGCCCAGAAATTGCCGACTCCGCTCGCCTGCCGCCGGGCAAAGCCACGGAACACCGCGAAAGCGACGGCGATGCCGGTGGCGGCCGACAAAAAGTTGTGAATGGTGAGGCCGAGCATCTGGCTGAGGTTCGACAGCGCCACCTCACCCGAATACCATTGCCAGTTGGTGTTGGTGGTAAAGCTGATCGCCGTGTTGAATGCGCCATTGGCTTCAATGCCCGGCAGGCCGCGTGGGTTCACCGGCAAAACGCCCTGCAGGCGCAGAACCGCATAAGTGAACAGCAGAAGCACGGCATTGAAGACGAGCAGGTGGAGCGCATAGCGCCGCCAGCCCTGCTCGGCATCGGGGTCGATTCTGGCGACGCGGTAGAAACCGCGCTCGACGGAACCCAGCACGGCATGGAGCGGCGTTCGGCGTCCCTCGTAGAGCGCGTAGAGCCAATGGCCCATCGGCTTGGCGAGCGCCGCGACTAGGCCGGCGAAGAGGAGGATGAGGGTCCAGCCCTGGACGGTCATGACGATGGCTTTCAGAACTTCTCGGGCCGGACGAGCGCGACGACGAGATAGATGAGGAGGGCGAGCGCAGTGATGCCGCCGAGCGCAAGGTGGAGGGTCATCGCCTCACGCCCCGTCGCACACACGGACGAAGGCGAGCGTCGCGGCGAAAAGCCCGCCAAGAATGGCGAGCCAGATCAGGTTCTGCATGGCCGTGCTCCGATCGGTTCGGCGCCTCCCGCGGCGCGGGGGCTGTCGGTCCGATCTAGGCGCGGTGGGCGTTAAGTTTCGCCGGTGAATGCTGGGTCAGGCCATTAAGATTGCGTTAGTTTCGTGCTGCCCGGCATTGGCATTGTTTGGCCGCTGCGGCAGGGTCGCGGCATGACAGATCCCGAATCCCGTCCTTCGCCAGAGGCGCTGCTGCGTGCCGCGAGCCGCGAAGGACGCGGGCGGCTCAAGATATTTCTCGGTGCGGCACCCGGCGTGGGCAAAACCTTTGAGATGCTGAGAGAGGGTGCCGAACGTCTGCGCGGCGGGACCGATGTGGTGGTGGCGGTCGTCGAGACGCATGGCCGCGCGGAAACCGAGGCGCTGGTCGCTCCGTTCGAGGTCGTGGCACGCAGCCAGCGCGCATATCGCGGCCATGTGCTGGAGGAGATGGACCTCAACGCAGTGCTCGCGCGACGCCCTGAACTCGCGCTCGTAGACGAGTTCGCGCACAGCAACGTCGATGGCAGCCGCCATCCCAAGCGCTGGCAGGACGTCATGGAGCTGCTCGACGCCGGCATCGACGTCTATACGACACTCAACATCCAGCATGTCGAAAGCCTCAACGATGTTGTCGCCAGCTTCACCCGTGTGCGCGTGCGCGAAACGGTGCCCGACAGCGTGTTCGACGGCGCGGAGATCGAAGTGGTCGATCTGCCGCCCGACGAACTGATCGACCGCCTGAAGGCTGGCAAGGTTTATGTCCCTGCCGAGGCATCGCGCGCGCTCGGCCACTTCTTCTCCAAGCCCAATCTGTCGGCCTTGCGCGAGATGGCGCTGCGCCGTGCCGCGCTCAGCATCGACCGGGCGCTGCTCGATCATCTCGACGCCGGCGCGCTGCCGGGAACCTTCGCGGGCGGCGAACGCGTTCTCGTTGCGGTCAGCGAGCTGCCAGGCTCTGATATATTGGTGCGCTCCGCCAAACGCCTGGCCGATGCGCTCCGAGCGCCGTGGCAGGCCATCCACGTCGAAACGCCGCGTGCGCAACAGTTCTGCGAAGACGAGAAACGCCGCATCGCCGACACGTTGCGCCTTGCCGCCAATCTGGGCGCCACCATCGCGACCGTGCCCGCCGGGAGCGTGACAGAAGGGCTGACTACCCATATCCGCGGCATGCGGGCGACGCAGCTCGTCGTCGGCAAGTCCGAACGAAGCTGGTGGTTCGAGTGGCGCCACGGTTCGGTGGTGAGCGCAATGCTCCGCTTGGGCAACGGGTTGGCGGTGCATGTCGTCCCGGCCGCGGCAGATGGCAGCCGGCCGCCAACCGTACGATCTGCTCCGCACGCATGGGGAGGCAGGACCGCTTATGGCGCGATCGTCGCGCTGATCGGACTGACCGTCGGCCTCGGCAAGCTCGCCGAACCCTGGATCGGCCTTGGTGGCGTCGATCTCTTCTTCCTGCTGCCCGTCATTGTCGCGTCCGCGCGTTACGGGCTTCGTCCGGGTCTTGTCTGCGGACTGGGTGCGGGGCTGGCCTATAATTTCTTCTTCCTGCCGCCCTTGCACACCTTCACTATCGCGGATCCACAGAGCGTCCTCACCCTATTCGTGCTGATCGGCATCGCGGCCTTTACCGCCAATCTCACCGGACAGCTCAAGGCGCGCGCCACCATCGGTGCGCGCGGCGCTCAGGAGAATGCTGCGATCGCGGCATTTGGTCAGGCATTGGCAAAGGCGTCGGACTGGGAAACCACGTCGCGCATCATCTGCGAGGAGGTTTGCCGCCTGCTCGACCTCAGTGTCGTCCTTCTCAACCAGCGCAGCGCGGGGCTCGCCATCGTCGCAAGTTGTCCCGACAAGCCAGGTGAGCTCGACCCGATCAACCGCGCCGCTGCCGACTGGGCGTGGAGCCGGGGCGAGGTCGCGGGTTCCGGTACGGGCACGCTCAGCGCCGCCGACTGGCAATTCCATCCGCTCAAGACGGCGCTGGGCGTTCTGGCCGTGATCGGCATGGCGCGGCCAGACGGACGCGATCCGGTGCGCGCCGACCAGGCTGTGCTGCTTGAAACCTTGCTGGGTCAGGCCGCGCTTGCCCATGAGCGGCTGCGCCTGGAGGACGAAGTGAGGGAAGTCACAGTGCTCAAGGAGCGCGATCGCCTGCGCGCGGCGCTGCTGTCTTCGATCGGGCATGATCTGCGAACGCCGCTGACATCGGTCGCGAGCGCCGTCGAGGCGGCCGGCATCGAGCTTCCGCATGCGCCCACGCTCGCAATCGCGCGGATGGAGGTCGCGAGGCTGAGGCGGTATCTGGATAATCTCGTCGATATGGTTCGGATCGACGCGGGTGCGCTTGAGCTACACCCGGAGCCCATCGACCTGATCGACGCGGTCGCCGGCGCGGTACATGATCTCAAGGAGCTTTTCCGTGGTCGCCACATCAATCTGAAGGTCCCTGTCAATCTGCCCTTCGTCACCGCAGACCCGACGTTGCTCCATCATATTCTGATCAACCTGCTGGCGAACGCGGCGCAGCATGGCGGCGAGGGGGGCAGTATCACGATCGAAGGGCGCCGCACCCCCGACGCGGTCGAACTGTCGATACTCGATGGTGGACCGGGCCTGCCAGTCGGGGAAGAGTCCAGGATATTCGAAACCTTCACACAGGGACGCGGCGGCGACCGCCACGGCGGCAGCGGCCTTGGGCTGGCCATTGTCAAGGGCTTCGCGGATGCGATGGGCGTCCGGGCATCCGCCGCGAACCAGCAGGAGGGCGGTGCGGCGTTTACTCTGCACTTCCCTCGCGGACTTCTGGAAGGCGCTTCGCCAGCCAGTCATGCGTGAGCGTCCTTGATGACGCCAAATGATCTGGACTTGTACCGGATTTGCGCCGGTCGCCTATCTCATTATGCCACTTGTGGACTTGTAACGGATTTGCGCCGGTCACCTGAGCGATTAGAGCTCGCGACAGGAGACCGACGAGATGATGAAGCATACAGAAGAGTTCAAGCGGGAGGCGGTGCGGATTGCACTGACCAGCGGGTTGCCCCGCGACCGGGTTGCATCGGATTTGGGGATAGGGAAGTCGACGCTGGGCAAATGGGTGTCACAGTATCGGCCATCTGACCTGGAGGCAGCGCCGCAGGCAGATCTGGCGCGTGAGAATGAACGCCTTCGCCTTGAGAACCGCGTGCTGCGGGAGGAGAGGGAAGTGCTAAAAAAGGCCACGCAGTTCTTCGCGAGCCAAAGGCCGTGAGGTTCGCGTTTGTGCATAGCTGGCGGCATCGGTGGCCCATTGAACTGCTTTGCCGTGTCATGTTTGTCAGTGAGCGCGGCTATCGATCCTGGCGCTCGCGACCGATCAGTCGGCGGGAGAGGACGGATATGAAAGTGCTGGCCCATATCAGGGAGCAGTACAGCCTCAGCCTCGGTAGCTATGGTCGTCCTCGCATGACGATGGAGTTGAAGGAGGTGGGGCTCGATGTTGGCGAGCGCCGGGTCGGGCGGCTGATGAAGATCAACGGGATCAAGCCAGTCCGCACGCGCAAGCACAAGCCTGTCCTGAGCATGTCGAAGGGGTTACGACTGACAGCCACCATCGCCTGGGTGTCGCAGCGAACTGGCTGGACGGCGATTTTGCCGCAGATGCGCCCAACCGTAAATGGGCCGGCGACATCACCTATATCTGGACATCCGAAGGCTGGCTCTACCTGGCCGTCATCCTGGACCTGCATAGCCGTCGCGTCGTGGGCTGGGCAGTCAGCGACAGGATGAAGAAAGAGCTGGCGATCAGGGCCCTGGATATGGCGGTGCGCCTGCGTCAGCCTCCCGAGGGCTGCCTTTTCCATTCGGATCGCGGCAGCCAATATTGCTCTTACGACTATCAGAAAAAGCTGCAGGCCTATGGCCTGCGTCCATCAATGAGCGGCAAGGGAAATTGCTACGACAATGCGTCCGTCGAGACTTTCTTCAAATCCCTGAAGGCCGAACTCATCTGGCGGCAGAGTTGGCCGACGCGGCGTTTTGAGCGATAGTGACATCTTTTATAGATCAAATAATGCTGATATATAATCGATAGGAAGGGGTTCTATCGATCATGCGTTGGAATTGGCAACAACCCGACTGGCCTAACTTCGCCTATGACGCGACGCGTCTGAGAGGCCGTGAGGACCAGTTTCTGAAGGGTGCCGGTATTCTGGTCGGTGTCATGGCCCACCTCGATGCCGACGATCGTCAGAACCTTTCCATCGAACTCCTGGCACAGGAAGCTGTCGATAGCTCTGCAATTGAGGGAGAGATCCTCGATCGCGCGAGCGTGCAATCGTCCGTCGCGAAGCACCTGGGAATTAAAGCCGACCACCGCCGCGCCAATGCCGCCGAGGCGGGCGCTGCAGAACTCATGGCGAATCTCTTCCGCAGCTATGGCGAGCCGGTCAGCGATGCCATGCTGTTCTATTGGCACGCCTTGCTCATGAACGGTAGGCGGGACCTCGCCGATATAGGCCGATATCGAACACATGCCGATCCCATGCAGATCGTCTCGGGAGCCCTGCACGCGCCGAAGGTGCATTTCGAGGCGCCGCCATCGCAAGCGGTGCCAGGCGAGATGGGCGCATTCATTGCCTGGTTCAACGATACCGGGCCGGCCGGCCCTTCACCGGTAAGCGCATTGACGCGAGCGGGTATTGCTCATCTGTGGTTCGAGACCATTCACCCCTTCGAAGATGGCAACGGTCGCCTCGGCCGCGCGATTGCGGAAAAGGCTCTGGCCCAAGGGCTCGGCGCGCCCGCGATCACGGCTCTTGCAGAGACCGTCCAGCGTCACCGCAAGGATTACTACGCCCAGCTTCAATGGGCGAGCCTGTCGAACCGGATCGACGATTGGCTCGAATGGTTCTCGGATATCGCGCTTGCCGCCCAACAGCGCACACTCGATCGGGTTTATTTCCTCCTGTCTAAGACCAAGTTGCTCGATCGCCTCCGCGATCGGATCAACGTACGGCAGGAGAAGGCGCTCATCCGAATGTTCGCCGAGGGCCCAGACGGCTTCATGGGTGGCCTGAGCGCGGCAAACTACCGGACCATCACCGACGCAGCCCCCGCGACGGCCACTCGCGATCTCGCAGAACTGGTCGAGTTGGGAGCCCTTCGAAAGGAAGGGGAACTGAAGCACACAAGATACTATTTGAACCTTGGCGAATGACCAAACATCCAGAACGCTAAATAATCCCGGGGCCACGCGCCTTCGGGCTCGTTCGAGAACAGGCGAGAGCAAACGTTCGAGAGCATGATCAACGGAGGAAGGCTAACGTCAAGCTGGCGCCGCGAGTTCGCCGATCACTTGCCCGACCAGTCCACGCAGCCAGCGGTGGGCCGGGTCGTGACGGTAGCGGACATGCCATGTCATCTCAACGGGAAAGCTGCCGAGATCGACCGGCGCCGGCAGGACGCGGAGCCGTGGATCGTGCGCTAGCCGCCGACAGATCAAGCCCGTTCGAGAACAGGCGAGAGCAAGCGTTCAGCCCGCGCAGAGCCAAAATCTTGGACCGCCTTGGCAAGACGGGAACGATCCATTTCCTTCGCCCGCTCGAGCGCGCGCGGGAGCACTGCCGATTTGTCTTCCGGCAGCCGATCGAGATTGTGCAGCAGATCGACCAGCAGGATTTCCTTGGACAGCCGCTTGGGTACAGACGGCCGCATCCGGAAATCATAGACACGCCCATCAAGGGTGAACTTCCCGTGCCGCTTGCGGTTGTAGACGACCGGCTCGTTGTAGAGCTGCGTCGTACCGACCCCGAGCCCGTTGAACGCATTTGGCGAGACCATCAGAAAACGGTCGTCGCCGAGAAATGTCTCGACGAGCTTTTCGGGCTTGGCAGGTGCCGCCCCGAGCCTTGTTTGACGCGGCGCCATATAGACACCGGCGGAAACCTTTTCGAGGCGCCCTTCATCCAGCAATTGCCGCACATGACGATCGACGGCGTTGGACCAGCGGGCGAGATCCTTGCGACGGTAAACCTGTCCAGGGCGCAGGTGGCGCTTGAGATCGCTGAGGGCCGACATGTCAAATCTCCTGGGCTCCAGATAAGCGCTTCGGGCGTGTCATGCAATGATTCTCATTAAAGATTCATGCACATTAACTTGAACAGAGATTACGCCGTAGTTCTCTTTTTTCAAAGGAATCGGCTGAAGCGACCACCTAAGACGCGCCAGAGGGCGCCCTTCAGATGATTGAGATCATTCTGGGGATCGCGTTTTACGCACTCTGGCGCGGAGATTTTTTTCGATATCGCACTTTACCGAGGCGGCACCACGCCAAACGACTTAGCCAGACGATCCAACGCCGCGACGTTCGCGCCGCGAATGGAGAACTTTCGAGAGCTAACCGCATGCCTTGCGCCGATGCGCCATGCTGTCGTCTACTTCAATCGCGCACGCCTAATTTCGGTGCCCGCAAAGCCCACCACTTCAGGGACGTCGATCGAGGTGCCTTGCCCAACTAAGCCTAGTTAGGAACTTGATATGTCGATTGGATAATATCTGACCGAGTTCAAGGACTGGCTGCTCAGGGAGTCCCGCTGCCCAACGAGCGATGAAAATGAATCGATGAGCCGTCATAAAGCCGCTCTCGGCGCGACTGACAATTTGGTCGAGTTCACCCGGCTTCATTCGCCGGGCGGGCTCAATACATCTACTGACATCGCGGCTGATCGAGCCCCGTTGCTGATGTCGTTCACACGGCACCGCCGCATTCCGATCAATTGGCTTGCGGTGGTCGAAGGCAAGGACCTTAAAGACATCTGGGCTGATGATGCGTTACGACGCCGGATCGAGACATTTTGGCTTATCGAGAAGGGAGATGCCGATAAGGTCCCTAGACCCGCTGTCATCGATCTGGACGAGGCGGACTATTGCGTTCGAATATTCTATCCGGATGGCCTCGCAGGTGGGTCAGGTTCTCGAGCCTCATACGTTAACGGTGCCCTCGACGGCGACCTACGCTGATGCGCAAGTGGGATCGAAGCCGTCAACGGAACCCTATTCGGAGAGGATGCGCGAAGCAGAAATCCGGCTCAAATACGCTGAGATCGATGGCCGGCAGGCCGAATCTGTTGATTTCCACTGAGAAGTGACCCGGGTTTTCCATCGAGAAGTGACCCGTCTGCGGATTATGTTTCGGGTGTCACGGGTGGGTCAACCCGTGGTTTTCTCTTTTGGGTTCTGGCCTGCTTGGCAGAGCTGTTTTTGAAGCGGAAGCTATCGTTGCCGGTCTCCAGGATGTGGCAGTGATGGGTAAGCCGATCGAGGAGCGCCGTGGTCATTTTGGCGTCGCCGAACACGGTGGCCCATTCGCTGAAGCTCAGGTTTGTGGTGATGATGACGCTGGTGCGCTCGTAGAGTTTGCTCAGCAGGTGGAAGAGCAGCGCGCCACCTGAAGCACTGAACGGCAGATATCCAAGCTCATCCAGGATAACGAGATCGGAGTGCAGGAGGCGATTGGCGATCTGACCGGCCTTGCCCTGTGCTTTTTCCTGCTCGAGCGCATTGACCAGTTCGACCGTCGAGAAGAAGCGGACGCGCTTTCGATGATGTTCGATGGCCTGGATGCCCAGCGCCGTTGCCACATGGCTCTTGCCGGTGCCAGGACCGCCGACCAGCACGATATTGTCGGCGATGTCGATGAAGTCGCAGCGATGCAACTGACGCACCAGAGCTTCATTGACCTCGCTACTGGTAAAGTCGAAGCCGGCCAGATCGCGATAGACAGGGAAGCGCGCGATCTTGAGCTGATAGGCCACAGACCGAACCTCCCGTTCTGCTGTCTCGGCTTTGAGTAACTGGGAGAGGATCGGGATGGCGGCTTCGAACGCTGGAGATCCCTGTTCCATGAGATCGGTGACGGCCTGCGCCATGCCATGCATCTTGAGGCTGCGGAGCATGACGACGATGGCGCCGCTGGCAGGGTCATGACGCATGACGCTTCTCCTTGCGCAGATCATCATAGCGTTCGACATTGGCCATCGGTTCGCTGACCAGCTTGAGCGCCTGGGGCGCCGTCACCGGCGGCGTGGAGATCGGTTTTCCGTCGACCAGCCTATAGAGCAGATTGAGGATATGGGTCTTGGTCGGAACGCCAGCCTCCAGCGCCATGGTGACCGCCGTCAGCACCAGTTGCTCATCATGATGAAGAACCAGCGCCAGTATTTCGACCATTTCCCTGTCGCCGCCGGGATTGCGCAACAGATGTCGCTGCAGACGCTGGAACGCATCGGGTAGCTCAAGGAAGGGCGCACCGTTGCGCAGGGCGCCGGGCTTGCGCTGCACGACCGCCAGATAATGGCGCCAGTCATAAACCGTATGACCTGGACCGTCGTGAGAGCGGTTGATGATGCGCTGATGTGCGCAGATTGGCTGCCCCTCGGCGACGACCTGGAAGCGATCAGGATAGACGCGCAGGCTGACAGTGCGATTGGCGAAAGAGGCCGGTACGCTGTAGCGATTGCGCTCAAAGTGGATGAGGCACGTCGGCGATACCCGTTTGCGATATTCCACAAAACCATCGAAGGGCCTGCCCGCAACCATCAGACACTCAGATTCATCGGCCCAGGCATTGGCAACCGATCCGGGTTCGATCCCGTGAGGGATGTCCTCCCATAACGCCTTGCAGCGCTCCTCCAGCCACAGGTTCAGCGCATCAAGGCTTTCGACCTGCGGCGTGGGTTGCCACAGACGGTGCCGCGCATCCTGGACATTCTTCTCGACCTGCCCCTTTTCCCATCCCGCAGCCGGGTTACAGAACTCAGCTTCGAACAGATAGTGGCTGACCATCGTCAGGAAGCGTGCGTTGACGGTGCGTTCCTTGCCACGCCCGACCTTGTCGACGGCCGTGCGCATATTGTCATAGATACCCCGGCGCGGCACGCCGCCCAGCACGCGGAAGGCGTGATTATGGGCGTCGAACAGCATCTCATGGGTTTGCAGCAGGTAGGCGCGCACGATGAATGCCCGGCTGTAACTGAGCTTGAAATGCGCGACCTGCAGCTTGGTCCGAACCCCGGCGATGATTGCCCAGTCCTCACTCCAATCAAACTGGAAAGCTTCCCCCGGCGCGAACGACAGGGGCACGAATGTCCCACGCCCGCCAATCTGTTGCTGGCGCCGATAATCTTCGCGCCAGTCCCGAGCAAAAGCGGCAACCCGGTTGTAGGATCCTTCATAACCCAGGCTCACCAAATCGGCGTGAAACTGCTTGATCGTGCGCTTCTGCTTGCGCGATCGGCCCATATCGCGCCGCAGCCAGGCCGCCAGATGCTCAGCAAATGGGTCCAGTTTGCTTGGTCGATCAGGCACCTTGAACCGCGGATCGATCGTCTCGGACCGCAAATATTTGCGGATCGTGTTGCGTGATAGTCCGGTGCGCCGCGCTATCTCCCGGATCGGTAGATGATCGCGAAAATGCCAGCGCCGGATAACGCTCAATAACGCCATGTCCAACACTCCATATACCCTCGCTTGTCAAAGCCAGGGACGAGTTCAACATGGGTCAATTCTCAGTGGAAATTTACGCCCTACCCGGGTCACTTCTCAGTGGAAATCAACA
>NZ_ATDP01000091.1 GCF_000445105.1 Sphingobium lactosutens DS20
TGTTGATTTCCACTGAGAAGTGACCCGGGTAGGGCGTAAATTTCCACTGAGAATTGACCCATGTTGAACTCGTCCCTGGCTTTGACAAGCGAGGGTATATGGAGTGTTGGACATGGCGTTATTGAGCGTTATCCGGCGCTGGCATTTTCGCGATCATCTACCGATCCGGGAGATAGCGCGGCGCACCGGACTATCACGCAACACGATCCGCAAATATTTGCGGTCCGAGACGATCGATCCGCGGTTCAAGGTGCCTGATCGACCAAGCAAACTGGACCCATTTGCTGAGCATCTGGCGGCCTGGCTGCGGCGCGATATGGGCCGATCGCGCAAGCAGAAGCGCACGATCAAGCAGTTTCACGCCGATTTGGTGAGCCTGGGTTATGAAGGATCCTACAACCGGGTTGCCGCTTTTGCTCGGGACTGGCGCGAAGATTATCGGCGCCAGCAACAGATTGGCGGGCGTGGGACATTCGTGCCCCTGTCGTTCGCGCCGGGGGAAGCTTTCCAGTTTGATTGGAGTGAGGACTGGGCAATCATCGCCGGGGTTCGGACCAAGCTGCAGGTCGCGCATTTCAAGCTCAGTTACAGCCGGGCATTCATCGTGCGCGCCTACCTGCTGCAAACCCATGAGATGCTGTTCGACGCCCATAATCACGCCTTCCGCGTGCTGGGCGGCGTGCCGCGCCGGGGTATCTATGACAATATGCGCACGGCCGTCGACAAGGTCGGGCGTGGCAAGGAACGCACCGTCAACGCACGCTTCCTGACGATGGTCAGCCACTATCTGTTCGAAGCTGAGTTCTGTAACCCGGCTGCGGGATGGGAAAAGGGGCAGGTCGAGAAGAATGTCCAGGATGCGCGGCACCGTCTGTGGCAACCCACGCCGCAGGTCGAAAGCCTTGATGCGCTGAACCTGTGGCTGGAGGAGCGCTGCAAGGCGTTATGGGAGGACATCCCTCACGGGATCGAACCCGGATCGGTTGCCAATGCCTGGGCCGATGAATCTGAGTGTCTGATGGTTGCGGGCAGGCCCTTCGATGGTTTTGTGGAATATCGCAAACGGGTATCGCCGACGTGCCTCATCCACTTTGAGCGCAATCGCTACAGCGTACCGGCCTCTTTCGCCAATCGCACTGTCAGCCTGCGCGTCTATCCTGATCGCTTCCAGGTCGTCGCCGAGGGGCAGCCAATCTGCGCACATCAGCGCATCATCAACCGCTCTCACGACGGTCCAGGTCATACGGTTTATGACTGGCGCCATTATCTGGCGGTCGTGCAGCGCAAGCCCGGCGCCCTGCGCAACGGTGCGCCCTTCCTTGAGCTACCCGATGCGTTCCAGCGTCTGCAGCGACATCTGTTGCGCAATCCCGGCGGCGACAGGGAAATGGTCGAAATACTGGCGCTGGTTCTTCATCATGATGAGCAACTGGTGCTGACGGCGGTCACCATGGCGCTGGAGGCTGGCGTTCCGACCAAGACCCATATCCTCAATCTGCTCTATAGGCTGGTCGACGGAAAACCGATCTCCACGCCGCCGGTGACGGCGCCCCAGGCGCTCAAGCTGGTCAGCGAACCGATGGCCAATGTCGAACGCTATGATGATCTGCGCAAGGAGAAGCGTCATGCGTCATGACCCTGCCAGCGGCGCCATCGTCGTCATGCTCCGCAGCCTCAAGATGCATGGCATGGCGCAGGCCGTCACCGATCTCATGGAACAGGGATCTCCAGCGTTCGAAGCCGCCATCCCGATCCTCTCCCAGTTACTCAAAGCCGAGACAGCAGAACGGGAGGTTCGGTCTGTGGCCTATCAGCTCAAGATCGCGCGCTTCCCTGTCTATCGCGATCTGGCCGGCTTCGACTTTACCAGTAGCGAGGTCAATGAAGCTCTGGTGCGTCAGTTGCATCGCTGCGACTTCATCGACATCGCCGACAATATCGTGCTGGTCGGCGGTCCTGGCACCGGCAAGAGCCATGTGGCAACGGCGCTGGGCATCCAGGCCATCGAACATCATCGAAAGCGCGTCCGCTTCTTCTCGACGGTCGAACTGGTCAATGCGCTCGAGCAGGAAAAAGCACAGGGCAAGGCCGGTCAGATCGCCAATCGCCTCCTGCACTCCGATCTCGTTATCCTGGATGAGCTTGGATATCTGCCGTTCAGTGCTTCAGGTGGCGCGCTGCTCTTCCACCTGCTGAGCAAACTCTACGAGCGCACCAGCGTCATCATCACCACAAACCTGAGCTTCAGCGAATGGGCCACCGTGTTCGGCGACGCCAAAATGACCACGGCGCTCCTCGATCGGCTTACCCATCACTGCCACATCCTGGAGACCGGCAACGATAGCTTCCGCTTCAAAAACAGCTCTGCCAAGCAGGCCAGAACCCAAAAGAGAAAACCACGGGTTGACCCACCCGTGACACCCGAAACATAATCCGCAGACGGGTCACTTCTCGATGGAAAACCCGGGTCACTTCTCAGTGGAAATCAACACTCAGGGTTGAGAGCGCCATCACCGGCATCCGCGACATCCTGATCTCGGTGTTCGAGGCGAGTCACCTGCTCGAACAGCAGCGCCAGGGTGCGATCACGCGTCAGCTTGCCGCCTGGGCCGCGATCCTCGCGGTGCCTACCGCGATTGCCGGAATCTACGGCATGAATTTCGAGAATATGCCCGAACTGAAGACGCAATGGGGATATTTCGTCATCCTCGGCGTCATCGCTGCGGTCTGCATTGGGCTCTACATCCGGTTCAAACGTAGCCACTGGCTTTGACGGCGCAGATCGGCTTTCCACATCGCGCCGGGCTGAGGCTGCCGGGGGCCGGCCGCCATAACTCAATGCTTTCGCAGAACCTCGGCGCGGTGCCGGTCCAACGCATCGAGCAAAGCCCTGCCGATCAAAGGCTTTGCGAGAACGTGATCGAAGCCCGCCTCGGCGGCCCGCCAGGCCAGCAGCGTGTCGTGAAAGCCTGAGATCATGATGGCGCGTCCCGACCATCCGATCTCGCGAAGGTGACGCAGCATCGCGAATCCGTCGATGTCGGGCATGCGATAGTCGAGGATGACGCAGTCTGCCTCCTTCGCGCGGGGGTCGGCCAACAGCGCGTGGCCGGTCGTATATCCCCACACGGCATAGCCGCGCGATCTCAGCAGCAGCTGGAGGCCACGCCGCACGCCGGGATCGTCGTCGGAGACGAGGATGGTGTATCTGCCATCATGCTGAGTGGAACGGACCGATGGCATTGCGAGAAGCGGACACCCGTGTGACGATTGCACCATCGATCGCATATCGCGCCTCGTCCCGTCGCTACGTAGAGGTCGCAGTCACTTCGGCTTGCGGCCCATGCCCGCGGCAAAGGCGATCCGCAGGGCTTCGGACAAATTGCGGACCTCGAGCTTGGCCATCAGGCTCGCGCGATGGACCTCGACCGTTCGCGATGAACAGCCCAGGTCATAGGCGATCGTCTTATTGGGCAGGCCGTTCGCCAGCCCTTCCAGCACTTCACGCTCCCGGGGCGTCAGTGCAGCGACCCGCACGCCGGCTTCAGAGGTTTCCAGAGTGCGAAAGTCGACATCGTCGAGACGCGCGAACGCGCGGCTGACGGCGCCGAGCAGGGCCGCTTTCTCGAAGGGCTTCTCGAGAAAGTCGACCGCGCCGCCTTTCATGGCCTGCACCGCAACCGACACGTCGCCATGGCCGGTCAGGACGATGACCGGCATGTTGACCCCGCGTGCTGCCATGGCGGCCTGAACCTCGAGACCGTCCATCTCGGGCATGCGCACGTCAAGGATGACGCAGCCGACGGCCGCCGACTTCGCCTCCTTGAGAAACTCCACGCCCGAGGCATAGGTCACGACGTCGTAGCCCGCGGTCTTGAGCGCAAAGCTCGCCGCCTTGCGGATGCTCTCCTCGTCGTCGACCAGATGGATGACGCGTCTATCCCCCATGTTCCTCCTCCGCCCGCGCATGGATCAAGGTAAAATGAAAGCGGGTGCCGCCGCGGTCGGGGCGCTCCATCCAGATACGGCCGCCATGCGCTTCGATGATGGTCCGGCAGATCGAGAGGCCGAGGCCCATGCCGTCGGCCTTTGTCGAGTTGAACGCCGTGAAGAGCTGCTCGCGGATTCCGTCCGCGATGCCGGGACCGGTATCCTCCACGGTCACCTCGATCAGCCCGTCAGGGCGCAACCTGGTCGCCACCTTGAGGTCGCGAACCGGACACTCCGCCATCGCCTCGATGGCATTGCGCATCAGGTTGACCAGCACCTGCTGGATCTGCACCCTGTCGACGAGGACCAGCGTCGCGGCGGGATCGACCGCAAAGAAGCTGCGGATGCCGCGCTCGCGTGCACCGACCAGCGCGAGCAGGCTCGCCTCGGCGATGACCTGCGGCAGCTCGTGGAGGCTCTTGTCGACCTCGCCGCGGGCGACGAAATCGCGCAGGCGCCGGACGATATGGCCGGCCCGCAGCGTTTCCTGTGCCGCATCATCCATCACCGACCGTAGCGACACGAAGGGTTCGTCGTCCCGCTCGTCGAGCATGTCGCGGATCGTCTCGAGATAGAGCGCGACCGCGGCAAGCGGCTGGTTGAGCTCATGCGCGGGCTCTGTTGCAAAAATCGTGAAGCTTGAGCATGCTTGGCGGAGATTGGACGGACGGAACGATGACGGATTTCAAGTGGCGCCATTTCCAGGGTGATGTGATCCTGTGGGCGGTGCGCTGGTATTGTCGCTATCCGATCAGCTATCGCGACCTTGAGGAAATGCTGGCGGAACGCGGCATTTCGGTCGACCATACGACGATCTATCGCTGGGTCCAGTGCTACGCCCCGGAGATGGAGAAGCGGCTGCGCTGGTTCTGGCGGCGTGGCTTTGATCCGAGCTGGCGCCTGGATGAAACCTACGTCAAGGTGCGGGGCAAGTGGACCTACCTGTACCGGGCAGTCGACAAGCGGGGCGACACGATCGATTTCTACCTGTCGCCGACCCGCAGCGCCAAGGCAGCGAAGCGGTTCCTGGGCAAGGCCCTGCGAGGCCTGAAGCACTGGGAAAAGCCTGCCACGCTCAATACCGACAAAGCGCCGAGCTATGGTGCAGCGATCACCGAATTGAAGCGCGAAGGAAAGCTGGACCGGGAGACGGCCCACCGGCAGGTGAAGTATCTCAATAACGTGATCGAGGCCGATCACGGAAAGCTCAAGATACTGATCAAGCCGGTGCGCGGTTTCAAATCGATCCCCACGGCCTATGCCACGATCAAGGGATTCGAAGTCATGCGAGCCCTGCGCAAAGGACAGGCTCGCCCCTGGTGCCTGCAGCCCGGCATCAGGGGCGAGGTGCGCCTTGTGGAGAGAGCTTTTGGCATTGGGCCCTCGGCGCTGACGGAGGCCATGGGCATGCTCAACCACCATTTCGCAGCAGCCGCCTGATCGGCGCAGAGCGACAGCCTACCTCTGACTGCCGCCAATCTTTGCAACAGAGCCCGTCAAGAAAACGACCTCAGGCAAATCGCCCAACCTCTCGCATCGTGCGACGTAAAGAATGGCGTGGCGCAAATTGACGCCGCCAATGACCAGATTCCGTTGCAACTGCGAGTCGTTCGCGTTACTGCGATGGCGTTGAGCCGGGGACGATCTATTGCAATGCACGCTACCGCACACACGCCTGGCATAGGCAAGTCGAAAACACCCAGACGGGGTGCCAAGGCTTTCTGGATGAAGCAGCTGCATAGCTGGCACTGGATGAGTTCCGCGATCAGCCTCATTGGCCTCCTGCTGTTCGCCTTTACCGGCATCACGCTCAACCATGCCGCCGATGTCGAAGGCGCATCCACGACGGTGGAACAAAGCGGTACGCTCCCCGCGCCGCTGCTGGCACAGATTGCCGCCGATGACGCGCCCGACGCCAAAAAGCCGCTCCCCAAAGCCATCCGCCGCTGGCTGGACGATCAATTCGGCCAGACCAGCGCGCAAGCGGCCGAATGGTCAGCGGACGAGATTTACCTCGCTTTGCCCCGCCCCGGAGGCGACGGCTGGATCGCCATCGACCGCCACAGCGGCAAGGTGACGGGCGAAAGCACCAGCCGCGGCTGGATCAGCTACCTCAATGATTTGCACAAGGGCCGCAATGCCGGTGCCGCATGGAAATATTTTATCGACGTCTTCGCTGTCGCCTGTTTCCTGTTCGCGCTCACCGGCCTGCTGCTGCTGCACCTTCACGCCCGCCGACGCCCCAGCACCTGGCCGCTGGTAGCCGCCGGCCTCGCCATCCCGGCCATCGTCGCCGTCATTTTCATCCATTGAGAGGGGGATCATCACCCATGCAGCTTCGTCATTCGCTGATGATGACAGGGGCCGCGGCCGGCGCTGCCAGTGCCGCCACCGCGCCAGCCAGCGCCCAGACCCTGGCCTTGTCCATCACCATTCCGCGTCTGAGTGTCGCTGAATATCACCGGCCTTATGTCGCGGTCTGGATCGAGAAGGAAGGCGCAACGCCCCGCACCCTGTCGGTCTGGTATGATTATGACATGCGCAATGGCGAAGGGACCAAGTGGCTGCGCGACGTGCGGCAATGGTGGCGCACGTCGGGTCGAACCATGACATTCCCCGCCGATGGCGTCACCGGCGCCACCCGCGCGCCGGGTGAGCAGAAGCTGACCTTCACTCCAGGCAAGGGGCCGCTCGGGTCCTTGACGGCGGGCAACTACACGATCGTCATCGAGGCTGCGCGCGAAGTGGGCGGACGCGAGGTGCTGCGACTGCCCTTTGCCTGGCCACCCAAGCCCGGCGCGACCGTGCGGGCAAAGGGCGCGAGCGAACTGGGCGCTGTGACACTGACATTCGGCAGATAAGGGGACATGAGGATGAAAAGGACATTTTTGGCTGTTGCCACCGCCGCGCTGCTGCTGACGCCGAGCCTGGCCCAGGCGCATCGCCAATGGATGCTGCCGTCAGCCACGTCCCTGTCCGGCGCGGAAAGCTGGGTCACGGTCGACGCTGCTATCTCCAACGACCTCTTCTATTTCGAGCATTTCCCGATGCCGACGGACGGCATCGTCGTCACCGAACCGGATGGCGCGACCGGAACGATCGAAAACGCCGCCAAGGGCCGCTATCGCTCGACTTTCGACGTTCATCTGACCAAGCCCGGCACCTACCGTATCGCTTCGGTCACGAAAGGCCTGATGGGCAGCTACATGCTGAACGGGAAGCGGGAGCGTTTGCCGCGCGGCACCACCAGGGACAAGCTCGCCAGCGTCCTCCCGGCAGGCGCGACCGATGTGCAGGCCAGCGAAGCCAGCAACCGCAACGAAATCTTTGTGACATTGGGGGCGCCCACCACCAATCTCTTTACACCAACCGGCGACGGCATCGAAATGGTCCCCGTCACCCATCCCAATGACCTCGTCGCGGGCGAAGCGGCGACACTCCAGTTCCTGCTGGATGGCAAGCCCGCATCTGGCCTCAAGGTCACGCTGATCCCGGGCGGGATTCGCTATCGCGACACTCTGGGGCAGATGGATCTCGCCGCCGATCAGGACGGCAAGATCGCCGTCACCTGGCCCGAACCGGGCATGTACTGGCTGAATGCCACGGTGGGCGGCCGGCGCGAGGGCGCGGGCGAAGCCGATGCGCCGGCAGGCCAGCGACGGGCCTCCTACGTCACGACGCTTGAGGTGCAGGCGCCCTGACCGTCACTGGCACCATAGCCCCTCGCATAGCGATCGCGCCCGGCCTGTCGCCGGAGATGTTCCTGGGCCGACACCGCCGTGGCGCGATCAGGCGCTTTAGCGGCCCGACGATGGGAACGACATGGTCTGCATCGGTTGTGGACCCGCCCGCCGACATGGGCAAGATCGTCCAAGCCGTGCTGGACATGGTCGTCGCGCAGATGAGCAACTGGGAGGCGGGCTCGGTCATCAGCCGCTTCAACAGGCATCCGATCGGCGGATGGATGACCCTGCCAGCCGAAATGGGGACGGTGCTGCGCGCCGGACTGGACGTCGCGCGCTTGTCGGACGGTGCATTCGATCCCGCCCTTGGTCGGCTGGTCGACCATTGGGGCTTTGGCCCGCACGTGGCGGACGCCGTTCCGGCCTGCGCCAGCCCGTGGACTTCCATTGAAGTCGACGATGATCGCGCCCGCCGCCTTGCCGATGTGGCGCTGGACTTTTCGGGCATCGCCAAGGGTTTTGCCGTCGATGCGGTTGCCGAAGCCCTGTGGGCATCAGGCGTGGCCAATTTCCTCATCGAAATTGGCGGCGAATTGCGGGGTGTGGGCGTCAAACCGGACATCCAGCCATGGTGGGTGGATATGGAAACGCCGCCCGGCATGAGCTTCCCGCCGTTGCGCGTGGCGTTGAGCGGGCTGGCGACTGCGACATCGGGGGACTATCGCCGCTTTCGCATGGAAGCGGGCCGTCACCTGTCCCACAACATCGACCCGGCCATCCGGGCGCCGATCCGCAATGGCGTCGCCAGCGTCACGCTCTTGCATGACAGCGCCATGATGGCGGACGCCTGGGCGACCGCCATCACCGTCGCCGGACCGGAAAAAGGCTCGGCGCTCGCCCGCGAAAATAACCTTGCGGCCCGGATGATCGTTCGGACCGATGCTGGCCCGCGCGAATATCTCACCCCGGCGCTCGAAGCCATGCTGGGGTAGCGCAACCGGCGCTATTTCCCCGCTGCCAGAAGGAAATCCGCGCTTTTTTGCAGCATGTCTGCGCGGGCGTCGCTGTCCAGCAGGCTGTGGGTCAGCCCATCATAGATGACCAGCTGGCTGCGCTTGCCGGCCCCCTGCAATTTGGCCTGCATGATCTTTGCCTGGCTTATGTCGACATTATTGTCGTCGGTGCCGTGGAACATCAGCACCGGCGCGCGGAATTCGGCGGCATGATTGGATGGCGACGCCTCCGCCGCCTCCGGTCCTGTGCCCATGCGCTGCTGTTGCAGCAGATAATTGGAAAAATACTGGCTGCGCCGCATCCGATCTGCAAAATCCGTCACCGGCGCGATCGCCACGACTGCCTTGAACAGCGCGGGATCGACCGCCTGCGCCTGAAGCGCCGCATAGCCGCCATAGGACCAGCCCGCGATCGTCAGCTTGTCGGGATTGGCGATGCCCTGCGCAACCAGCCAGCGTCCGGCATCGATCACGTCGCCGATCGCCGTCCGCCAGGAACGATAGCCATTGCGCATCAGCCACGCCTCGCCAAAGCCAGCAGAGCCGCGGAACTGCGGTTGCAGCACGGCGAACCCGCGCGCTGCATAATATTGGACCATCCAGTCGAATCCCCATTCGTTCCGCGCTTCCGGGCCGCCATGGGGCAGGACGATGGCTGGCAGCCCCTTCGCTGTCTCCTTGCCCGGCGGAAGGGTGAGATAGGCAGGGATCATCGTGCCGTCGCCCGCCTTATACTGAACCGACTGCATGGTGGCGAGCACCCGACCCGCAAGCTCGGGTCGGTCAGGCATGATCGGCGACAATTTGCGCGCGGCGCGGTCGAACAGATAATATTGGCCGGGATCGACATCGCTGCCGGCCCAGATCAGGACACGATTGCCATCGCGGCTCATGTCGCTGATGTTGACTGCCTTGCCGCCCAGCGCCTTGCCGAGCGAAGAGATGAGCGCCTGCGCCTGTTCGTCGAAATAGACCGCCTGACGATGGTCGGTGACATAACTGGCACCGACCACGCGCCGGTCGCGACCGACGCGGATAAGCCCGCTTACATCCACGTCCGGGTGTGAGAATATGACCGTCCTGGCACGACCAGGGTCCAGCGCGACCGTGACCAGCGCATCGCGACCATCCATCTTTTCAAACCCGTAAGCGACGTTCTATGTCGGATCGACGGCAACCGGGTAGAAACCGCTGTTGTCGCGGGTGTCGTATAGGGACAGATCGCTCCAACCCGACTTTCCAATTGGCCGATAGAGGAATTTGTACGTGCCCTTGGCATAACCGGATGTACGATTTTCCTGCAGGGCCATGATGCGCACATGCCCCTGCCCATCGGAAATATAGCCGACCGCAAGCTTGTCGGGATTTTCGATCCTCTTGGCCGAACCACTGCGCGTATCGATCCGGTCGACGCCCAATCCTTCCAGCTTCTTTTCGATGAGGCTGCCGATCTTGGCTTCGGGCACATAGGATCGTGTCATGAGAACGGCGTCCTCATCGCCAGGCAGCAGGTCGATCACATCGCCGCCCCTGAAATCATAGCCCAGCGCATTCGCACCGCGCCGCTGGCTCAGCAACTTTGTGTCTGCGCCATTGGCGCTGACGGCAAAGACATTGGAAAAGCCATAGACGTCATCGCCATAGCGTTGCTCGCCAAATATCTGGCAGGCAAGACGGTCGGCCGATACCCAGTCGCAACGCTGGAGATATTCGGGCCGACCGCTGGTCGAGGCTACGACCTTTATGTCGGCGCCTTCGCGCGCTTCAAGAACATAGGCGCGGCTGGTGCGCCCCGGCCCCGCTGCGATCAGCGCGATCGTCTGGCCATCGGGCGACAGGCTGGCCGAAGAAATGGCTTCCCGCGCGCCAAAGGCCTTTGCCAGGGCGTCGGCTTGTCCCTGTGCCAACGCGGCCGGCGTCGACCCCGCCAGCCAGAGCGCGATGCATGCCGATTTCATGGTTCCGCTCATGCCCTGTGATCCCCATATATTCCCCTGAATTGCAGTGGCTAAGCCAAGGCGGACATTATGGTAACGGGCTTGCTTGCCCTGGCCGCTGCCCGGTGGCATCACGCCCCTATCGATAAGAAAAAGGGACAAAATCATGCGCAGCTCCATACTGGCGATCGCCGCCATATTGGCCCTTCCGGCCTGCACCACCATGTCAGATACGCCGCCTGAAAGTGCGTCGGCCCAGCCTGCGGCATCGGGCGTGACGCCATCCATCGATACGATGAAGCGGCTGGTGCAAGAATTGTCCTCGGACGCCTATGAAGGCCGCGCTCCCGGATCGGCCGGGGAAGAAAAGACGCTGGCGCTGCTGTCGTCGGAATTTGCCAGGCTGGGGCTGAAGCCCGGCAATAATGGCAGCTGGTTCCAGGACGTCCCGCTGGTCGAAATCACTGCCAGAAATGTGTCTCCGCTGCGCTTTACCGGCGGCGCGTCGCCCGTCACCGCCGCCTATGGCCCTGAAATGGTGATCGGCACCTATCGCACGACGCAGCCGCATATCGCGGTGAAGGACAGCCCGGTCGTCTTCGTCGGCTATGGCATCAATGCGCCCGAAAAGGGCTGGAACGACTATGCCGGCGTCGATGTGAAAGGGAAGACGGTCATCATCCTGGTCAATGACCCCGACTATGAGACGTCGGGCCTCGATGGCACCTTCAACGGGCGGGCGATGACCTATTATGGCCGCTGGACCTATAAATATGAGGAAGCCGCGCGGCAGGGCGCGGCGGCTGCGATCATCGTGCATGACACCGTGCCCGCCGCCTATGGCTGGAACGTTGTGCAATCCAGCTGGACCGGCGCGCAGCATGTTGCCGACAGCGCCAATGGCAACGCCGATCAGTCCGCCGCGATCGGCTGGATTCAGAAGGACAAGGCGCAGGCACTCTTCGCCAGCGCGGGCCTGGATCTGGACGCACAGATGCGCGCCGCCAAGCAGCCGGGTTTCAAGCCAGTGCCTCTGGCGGGCGTCAAGGCGAACGTCTCCTTCGACAATGACCTGCGCAAGCATAGCTCGAAAAATGTCGTGGCCCTGCTGCCGGGCAAGACGCGCCCGGACGAATATGTGCTCTACAGCGCCCATTGGGACCATCTGGGGCGGTGTCAGGCGGCACTCGATGGTGACGACATCTGCAATGGCGCGGTCGACAATGCCACCGGCACCGCTGCGCTCGTCGCTCTGGCGGAAGCGAATGTGAAGGCGGGTCCGACCGACCGGAGCCAGGTCTTTCTGGCGGTGACGGCCGAGGAATCGGGGCTGCTGGGGTCGGCCTATTATGGCGAAAACCCCGTCTTCCCCTTTTCGAAGACCGTTGGCGGCGTGAACATGGACGCGCTCAGTGTCGCGGGCCGGGCGAAGAATGTCGTGGTGATCGGCAAGGGCAAGTCGCAGCTTGACGCCTATCTGGACCGCGCTCTGGCCGCGCAGGGCCGGGTCGCGACGGTCGAACCGACGCCGGAGAAAGGCTACTACTACCGCTCGGACCATTTCAGCTTCGCCAAGCACGGCCTGCCGATGCTGTATTTCGAAGGCGGCGAGGATCTGGTGAATGGCGGCACGGCGGCCGGCATGGCGGCAGCGGAGGACTATACCAAGAACCGCTATCATGGCCCGAAGGACGAATATGATCCCAATTGGGACTGGAGCGGCGTCGCGGCAGACCTCAAACTTTACTATGACGTCGGTCGCGCGCTTGCCGAAACCACCGACTGGCCCAATTGGGTCGAGGGCGATGAGTTCCGCGCCATCCGCGACAAGGATCGCGCCGGTCAGTAAGCCAGGGGCGAGGACCTATTTCCCGGCCGGGGAATAGGTCCAGCTCTGGGTCTGCGATCCATCCATTCGCGACGTTTCCGCCATCAACAGCCGCCCTTCGCGCCAATAGCGGATACGTTGCGGATAATCATGGTCGGGGTTGGCGAAGCTGATGTCACGCACGCCCTGCTCGACCAGCTTGAATGGCGTCTCCGGTCCACCGTCGGGCGCGGCATGGAGCATCACTTGGCCCGCGCCATCGCGGACGATGCGAATGACCTCCCAGCCCAGCAGGCTTTCGCCGCGCCCGTTGCGGCCAACGCCAATCATCGTGCCGCCGCGCGGCAGCGTCCACACTTCCTCCGCCCAGCGATCGCCGCGCTGCTGGACCCATTCGCCCGTCAGCCATTCCGGCAATTCGTCCGCCCATGCCTTCTCCGACGGCAAAAGCGACAGCAGCAAGGCCATCGCCACGGTCGGGATACCCGCCTTCCTCATCGCAACCCTCTGTCCAGACCGGTGATCGCGCGTTATGGAGCGCGCACCTTTTCCTGACTCATCATGATCCGGCACGCCAGGCCGGGCAAGGATATTGCACATGACCTTCCGCATGCCCGCCGAATGGGCGCCGCACGACTGGACCTGGATCGGCTTTCCGACCAACCCTGCCGAATGGCCCGGCGCATTCGATGGCGCTCGCGAGCAGATCGCGGCTTTCGCCAATGCCCTGCACGCCGGCGGCAAGGGCGAGGAGGTGCGCCTGGTCGTCGCGCATGACGAGGACGCAAGGGCCGCCCGCGATCTGGTCGATGCAGCTGTCATCATCGTTGTCGCGAACCTCGGCGACGTATGGCTGCGGGACACCGCGCCGATCGCCGTGCTGAACGGCACGGGCGGGCGCGCGCTGGTCGATTTCGGCTTCAACGGCTGGGGCGGTAAATATCGGATGCCGGGTGACGAGGATATCGGCGCGCGGCTGGCGGCCACCACCGGCCTTCCCACGTCGACGCAAAACTGGGTGTTCGAAGGCGGGGCGATCGACACCGACGGCACCGGCCTGTTCGTCACGACCGAACAATGCCTGCTCAACCCCAATCGCAATCCCGACCTTGATCGCGGGAAGATCGAAACCTTGCTGGCGGGGAGCCTGGGCCTATCGGACATGCTGTGGCTGGGGGAAGGCCTGCTCAACGATCATACCGACGGGCATGTCGACAATCTGGCGCGCTTCGTCGGGCCTGGCGTGCTGGCGCTTCCCGTCGCCACGACCCCGGACGATCCGAACGCCGCCATCTACGCCGACGCGCGCGCCCGCGCCAAGGCGCATGGGCTGGCGGTGGCGGACGTCCCCTCCCCCGGCCTGGTGCTGGTCGATGGCGAACCGATCCCGGCCAGCTACATGAATTTCTATGTCGGCAACGCTGCCGTCATCGTGCCCATCTATGGCCAGCCCAACGACCAGGCGGCGCTCGATGCCTTCCGCCCCTTCTTTCCCGGACGAGAGATTGTAGGATTGCGCAGCGACGCCATATTGTCGGGCGGCGGCAGCTTCCATTGCTGCAGCCAGCAAATGCCCAGTCTCTGATGTTCAGCCCCGTTCGTCCTGAGTAGCCATTGAGCGAAGTCGAAATGGCGTATCGAAGGATACTTCGATACGAGGCACGAACGGTATGACATAAGCAGGAATTAGAATGACCAAGGTTACCGTCGCCGCACTTCAGCTCGCCTTTTCCGACGACAGGGCGGACAATATCGCGCTGGTCGCCGACCATGTGCGCAAGGCGGCGATGCGCGGCGCCAAGATCATCCTGCCACCCGAACTGTTCGAAGGCCCCTATTTCTGCCGGGTCGAGGACGAAGCCCTGTTCGCCAACGCGCTGCCGACGGACGAGCATCCCGCCGTGCAGGAAATGCGCAAGCTAGCCAAGGATCTGGGCGTCTACATTCCGACCAGCTATTTCGAGCGCGACGGCCAGCATCATTATAATTCACTCGCCATGATCGACGATCAGGGCGAAATCATGGGGGTCTATCGCAAGAGCCATATTCCCGATGGGCCAGGCTATGAGGAAAAATATTATTTCCGGCCCGGCAATAGCGGCTTCAAGGTGTGGAAGACGCGACATGGCACCATCGGCGTCGGTATATGCTGGGACCAATGGTATCCCGAAACCGCGCGTTGCATGGCGCTGATGGGAGCGGAGATGCTGTTCTACCCCACCGCCATCGGCTCTGAACCCTATGATGCGGAACTTGACACCAGCCGCATGTGGCGGCGGGCGATGATCGGCCATGCCGTGTCCAATTGCATGCCCGTGATCGCCGCAAATCGCATTGGCGAGGAAGAGGGCCAGAGCTTCTACGGCCACAGCTTCATCAGCGACGAATGGGGCGATTATGTCTCCGAAGCCGATGCGAAGGACCATGGTGCGCTCGTCGCGACCCTCGACCTCGACCGCGCGCGCATGCACCGCGCGGGCATGGGTTTCTTCCGCGATCGTCGGCCCGACCTTTATGGTCGCATCGCGCAGGACATCTGACCTGCGGAGGGCCTTAGACGTCGGCCCAGCGGCGCAAGAGATTATGATAGACGCCGGTCAGGCGGATGACCTCAGCATGATCCTGTCCCAGCTGCGCGGCAACACCTTGCACACTGCGATCGAGGTCGAACAGCATCTGCCGCGCGGCGTCATCGCGAATCATTGACTGAAGCCAGAAGAAGCTGGCGACCCGCCGTCCGCTTGCAACCGGCTCGACGCGATGGAGCGACGACGAGGGGTAGAGGACGGCATGTCCGGCAGGCAGCTTCACCTGCTGCACGCCAAACTGGGTTTCGATCGTCAGCTCGCCGCCCTCATAGGCTTCGGGCGGCTCCAGAAACACCGTGACGGACAGGTCGGACCGCACGCGAAAGCCAGTGCCGGCCTGGATACGCACGGCATTGTCGACATGCACGCCAAAGGATTGCCCACCGGCATAGCTGTTAAACAGCGGCGGAAAGATGCGCAGCGGCAGCGCGGCCGCGATGAACAGCGGCGATCGCCCGAGCGCGTCAAGGATCATCTGCCCCGCCTTTTTGGCGGCAACGCCGTCCTCTGGCAGTTGCAGGTTATTCTTGGCCAACGCGGATTGATGGCCCGACGTAATGTTGCCATCGACCCAATCGGCCGCATCGATGATCGCGCGGATGGCTGCAACGCCCGGCATGTCGAGAAGGTCGGGGATGGCGATCAGCATGGCAAGATCGTTAGGGTAAAGCGGGGCGACGAACAAGCAGCCCGCCGCCCTCCCCTAACCAGTCAGAAACTGTAGAACAGGCTGAACCGCGCGGATCGCGCTTCGCCCGGCGTCGCCCAGCCGCCCGACACCACGCCCGTGCTGGAACTGACATTGTTGCGAATGCCGGTATAGTAGCGCTTGTCGAAGAGGTTCTGGACGTTGAGCTGCGCCGTCAGGCCATTGTTGAAATTCCATGACAGGAAAGCACGGTGGACCCAATAATCATCCGCGCGATACTGGGTGCGGTTGAGAAGATTGGTCTGGTTGAGCGCGAAGCTGCCCTGATAGGTGACGCCATAGCCGACCTCCAGCCCGATGGGCGTGCGGTAGCTGGTGTAAAGGCTGCCCGAATGTTTGGGCGTCTGAATCAGATCATCGCCCTTTGACGGGTCCGGCAGGGCCGCGCTGTTGTTGCAAGCCGGCCGGGGATTGGCGAGGCAATCGTTGGAGATGCCCTGGATGATCTTGCTGTCCAGATAGGTGTAATTGGCGAAGACCAGCCAGTTTTTGGTGATATTGCCCGTCAGGCCCAGCGCCACGCCATCAACGCGCGAATGGCCGTCCAGCACCTGGAAGGTGGCATTGGTCGCCGGGTCATTGGTCGACACGCGATAATTGGTACGCTCGTTGCGGAACAGCGCCGCCGTCGCCAGCAGTTTGCCACCCATCAGGTTCGCCTTGGCCCCGATTTCGTAGCTGCGCGCGGTTTCGGGCGCGACATCGCAATAGTCGACCAGCGAGGCTCCCGAACCGCTGGTGCAACCCGCGCGCACCGTGGCGGAAGACGGCGTCTTGCTGTTGGCGAAGGCGGCATAGAGGCTGGT
Source organism: Sphingobium lactosutens DS20 (assembly GCF_000445105.1). GTDB lineage: Bacteria > Pseudomonadota > Alphaproteobacteria > Sphingomonadales > Sphingomonadaceae > Sphingobium > Sphingobium lactosutens. The sequence goes on from NZ_ATDP01000091.1 coordinate 16,555, forward strand.
GTCGGCCGTCGGCTTGAAGACCGCGCCGATGCGATAGGAAAAGAGCGTATCCTGGCTGCGCTGCCGCATACCGGTGGTTGTGGCGCCGCCGGCCGCCGGCGTCGCGATGCTGTCAGCGCGGAAGATGTTGCGCACATCTTCATAGCGCAGGCCACCATTCAGCTCGAACTGGCCGAACTCGACCGTGTCGAAGGCGTAGACCGCGATGTTGCGGCTGTCGCCATAGCTGCGGCCCGATGGGATATAGTTTGTCGGCCCGGTCCAGTCCGTATCGGGGTTGGCAAGGTCGATGTCCGCCTGAGCCAGCACGCCCCCGCTTGCGTCGCGCAGCAGATTGCCGGTTTCGATGCGGTAATCCTCCTGCGTGGCCGACGCGCCGATGACCAGCGTGTTGCGCAGACCACCAGCGTCGCCGCTGACGATCCGCAGGTCGGTCTGGGTATAGAGAAGATCGTTGAGCTGGTTGCGGACCAGTCCGCGCGGCCCGGACGGGCGATAGGTGCCATTTGCCAATCCCGTCGGGCAGACCAGCGGTGTCACCAGGTCAACGTTCGTGATCGGCTGAACCCCGGTGGACAGACAATAGGTGCCCTGCGGCGCGCTGGTGACGCTGTCCTGCCGGACCCGCTGCCAGCGCCCCAATGTGCGCAGCGAGACGGCATCGCTGAACTGATGCGCAAAGATCGCGGTGAACCGATCAATATCGATATCCTGGCGATCGAGATTGGCGATCCCGAAATAATCGCTGGGGTCGACATCGGCCAGAGGGCCGTCGTTGATGGCGTTGTTGAAATAGGGCACGCCATAGACAGGCTTGTTACGATCTTCCTGATGGAGATAGGCGAGCGTCAGGCTGGTCGGGCCGTCCATGCCGAGCGTCACCGATGGCGCGACGCCCCAGCGTTCGAACCGCTCGACATCGCGACCCGGCACATCATTGCGATGGACCATGGCATTAAGCCGCACCCCGATGAAATCCGACACCCGCTGATTGCTGTCGATCGTCGCGCGATAATAATCGTCCGTGCCGATGCCGGCTTCAACGATGGTCAGGTCGCTTGGCTGCGGCGTCTTTGACACAAGGTTGATGGTGCCCCCGACCGAGCCGGACCCGTTATAGACGGAATTTGCGCCGTTATAGACTTCCACCTGCTGCGTGTTGAAGGGATCGGTACGGCTATATTGCGCGCTGTCGCGCACGCCATCCTGGGTGATGTCGTTATTGGCGGAATAGCCGCGCAGGTTGATGCTGTCGCCATAGCCGCCCCCGCCCTCGCCAGCGCCGAAGGTGATGCCCGGAACCGTGGACAGGACGTCGCGCAGGGTCAGCAGGTTCTGCTTCTTGATGGTCTGATCGGAAATGATCGTGACCGTCTGCGGCGTGTCGATGATCGGCGCGATATTCTTGGGATTGACGAGTTCGTCGGCATAGGTCGCACCGGTGACGACGATGGAATCCTGCGATATGGCTGCCGGCGCGGCTTCGGCGGCCAGTGACGGCCCCGCCGACAAGATCCCCACACAGCCCATCGCCAGATACGACATGCCCTTGGCGTCTGAAAACATCGATACCCCCCAACATCATGCGTTGCGCAGCTGCTATTGCGAATCGTTCTGACTGTCAACGCTATTGAGAATAATTCTTATCAGCGTTTTGGATATGTTCGGCAAAGAGCCAGCAGCGGATCGCGCTGGCCAGATTGGGCGCAGGGTCGGCAGTCATGCGCGCAAGGTCGATCCGCGCGATGAGGGCATTTACGGGGATGGATTGATCCGCTGCCGCTACGCGCAGCGCGTCCCAGAATATCGGCTCCAGGCTGATGGCGGTCTGGTGGCCGGCAATGGTAACGCTCCGCTTTACCGGCGGAGCGAAGGGCGACCCGTCGGACTCGTCAAGGTCGCCCCTGTCCATCAATACATATGCTGGCCGCCGTTGATCGACAGCGTGCTGCCGGTCACGAAGCCGCCATCCTCGCTGCAGAAAAAGGCGACGCCGCGCGCGATTTCGTGGGCCTGGCCCAGCCGGCCGACCGGGATCTTGGCAACGATCTTTTCCAGCACCGGGGCAGGCACGGCGGCGACCATGTCGGTGTCGATATAGCCGGGCGCGATCGCGTTGACGGTCACGCCATATTTCGCGCCTTCCTGCGCCAGCGCCTTGGTGAAACCATGGATGCCCGACTTGGCAGCGGCATAATTGACCTGGCCATATTGGCCGGCCTGGCCGTTGATCGAGCCGATATTGACGATGCGGCCCCAGCCGCGCTCACGCATGCCGCCGAAACAGGCTTTCGCCATGTTGAAGCAGCCGCCAAGGTTGATACGCATGACTTCGTTCCAGTCATCAAAGCTCATCTTCGCCAAAACGCCGTCGCGGGTGATGCCGGCATTGTTGACGACGATATCGACAGGCCCGATTGCTTCGGCAACCTGCGCGCACCCGTCGAGGCAGGCTTGATGGTCGCCCACGTCCCATTTGAAAGCGGCAATGCCGGTCTTGTCCGTGAACGCCTTGGCCTTTTCGTCGTTGCCGGCATAGTTGGCGGCGACGGCATAGCCCATTTCCTTGAGCGCGAGACTGATTGCCTCGCCGATGCCCCGCGTTCCGCCGGTTATGATCGCCACTCTCGACATATCAGCGTCCTCTTCCAAACAGGGGTCAGTCCATCCAACCCGAAAGTTCGCGGCCTATAAGCCTCTGATAGAGGGTGATAGCCTCCGCGGACGCGTTTAGACAGGGCAAATAGGCGAAATTTTCCCCGCCAGCGGCCAAAAAGGCGTCTTTTGCGCGCAGCGCGATTTCTTCCAGCGTCTCAAGACAGTCTGCCGAGAAGCCGGGTGTTGCCACGGCAATATTGCGGACACCGTCGCGCACCAATCCGGCCAGAGTCGCTTCCGTTTCCGGCTCCAGCCATTTGGCGCGGCCGAAGCGTGACTGGAAACTCATATGGACCGGCAGCGCCAATGCCTCCCCCAACAGGCGGGCGGTCTTGACCGACTGGCAGTGATAGGGGTCGCCCAGCTTCAGCGTCCGTTCGGGCATGCCGTGAAAGCTGGCGAGCAGCGCATCGGGGCGGAACGGCAAGGCGGCGATGGCCCCTTCGATCGAATGGCGAAGCGCTTCGATGTACGCGGGGTCGTCGTGATAGGGCGGCAGCGTGCGCACCGCTGGCTGCCAGCGCATCTTTGCGAGGGCCGCAAAGGCTGCGTCATTGGCGGTGGCGGTCGTCGCGCCGCTATATTGCGGATAGAGTGGCGCCAACAGGATGCGGTCGCACCCGGCCGCCTTCATCGCCTTCAATCGATCGCCGATCGCGGGATTGCCATAGCGCATCGCCCATTCGACCAGCACCCCGTCGCCCAAAGCCTGCCCAAGCGCCTGAGCGGTGGCGCGGGTATGGACGGCGAGCGGCGACCCCTCGGCCGTCCATACCTGCTGATAGGCGTGCGCCGATTTCTTCGGCCGCGTCGTCAAAATCGCGCCGCGCAGGATCGGCTGCCACAGCAAGGGCGGAATTTCGACGACGCGCCGGTCGGACAGGAATTCGGCAAGATAGCGGCGAACCGAAGCGGCGTCCGGCGCGTCCGGCGTGCCCAGATTGATGAGCAGCACGCCAATCTTTGGCGCGGGGATGACGGGGTGTTCGGCGGGAAGGGTCATGGCGTTCCTACAAGGGGCAGGCTGCGGATGCGCTGGCCCGTCCAAGTGTAAAGCGCGTTGGCGATGGCGGCGGCGACCAAGGGCGCGACGAGGTCGTTAACGCCCGTCGGCGCGGCGGTGCTGCGGATCATCTCTACCGATATCTCGCCAATATCCGCCAGACGCGGCAGGTTCATGCGGCCCAGTATCGCCCGCGTTGGCAGGCCGCGCGCATAAGGGACCGAGGCGCCGGTCGCGAAGGCAAGGCCGAAGACCAGGCCGCTTTCGATCTGCTGGCGCATAATGTCCGGATGCACGGGATCACCGGCGTCCACCGCCGCGATGATCCGGCCGACCGCGATCCGATCGCCCGCCATGGATGCTTCGACCATGACGGCGGCATAGGCGCCGTCGATCATATGCGCCGCCATCCCCTGCCCGCTGCCGGCAACGCCGCCCTGCCAGCCCCCCATCGCCGCTGCCGTGGTCAGGCAATGGGCGAGCCGCGGATTGCCGCCGAGCATCTGGATGCGAAAGGACATGGGCTCGATATTGGCGAGATGCGCCAGTTCGTCGATGAAACTTTCGGAGAAGAAGACGCTGTTCAGATGCGCATTAGCGCGCACGAAGCCAAGCGGCAGGCCGACGTCGGCGGGGTAATGATCCACCGCCCAATTGGGGATGGCATAGGGCGGCGCCATGCCCGCGACGGCGAGCCGGTTCGCGCTGTCCGCCACATCCTGCGCAGCGTCATGGGGCAGCTTGCCATCGGCGATGCGCGCCCATGTCTGCGCCATCGCGCAGGGCGCGGCGACCTTTGCCAGCCACCCCTCGATCGCGCCATTGCGCCCGACCCTGGCGGCCATGCGCGCGCGCGCCGGTGCGCTCGGCCTGTCCTGGATGACATCTTCCAGCCGCGACCATAGAAGTTGCACGGGCCGTGCCATCTCCCGGGCGATCAAGGCGGCCTGCACACCCACGTCCCAGTCCATCGCCCGCCCAAAAGAGCCACCGGCATGCAGCGGATAAAGCGTTACGGCATCGCGGGTCATGCCAAGCGCATCGGCGATGGCGTCACGCGCCAGGCCCGGCGCCTGGGTCGCCATCCAGATTTCCGCGCCGTCCGAAGTGACGCGCGCGGTCGCGCAGGGCGGCTCGATCGCGAGATGGAGGGAGGCATCGACCTGATATTCGCTGGCAAGGATGGTCGCGCCGTCAAACACCGGCTCCAGATCGCCCTGCGCATAAAGGCGCCGGCCCGATGATTTGGAAAATGCCGCCTCCAGAGCAGCGTCGATGACGTCGCTGCCGACCGGCGTTCCGCGCAGCGTGAAGACGGGATCGGCGAGGTCCAGCGCCTTGTTCGCCGCCCACCAGTTGCTTGCCACTGCGGCGACCCAGCGATCCTGCTTCACCAGCTTCAAAAAGCCCGTGACGCCGCTCGCAGCGCGGTCGTCCAGCCCGGCAAGGACGGCGTCGCCGATCGGTCCCTGGCGGACCGATGCGAACACCATGTCGGGCAGGCGGATATCAGCGGCAAAATTATGGGTGCCGTCAATCTTGGACGGGGTATCAAGGCGCGGCAGATCCTGCCCGGCCAGACGCCCATCCTGTCCTTGGCGATAGGGCAGGATCGGCGGCAGATCGAAGGCGACCGCCTCCCCCGCCACCTCGCCGATCTTCATGCGGCGCTGCGCGCCGTCGGAGATCAGGCCTTCCTGTATGTCGGAGCTTTCCCAAGGAATGCCCCAGCGCGAGGCCGCCGCCTTGCACAGCAGGACGCGGGCCGCCGCCCCGGCGTCGCGATAGGCGTCATGGAACATCGGGATCGACGTTCCTGCGCCCGTCAGCATCAGCGCGCTGCGTGTGGCATATTGATCGATCGCCCAGCGACCGGCATCGCCCAGCAATCGGGTCCAGTCGCTGGCCAGCCACTGCCGCGCGAGCAAGTCATTGGCGTATAGCGGACTGATCGGCGCGCTCTGCACCGCCACCGTGCGCCAGTCCGCGCCCAGTTCGTCCGCCAGTATCTGCGGCAGGACCGTCGTCACCCCCTGCCCCATTTCGGTTTGGGGGACGACGACGATGATCTGGCCCGACCGGTCGATCTTCAAAAAGGCGTTGACGATAGTTTCCGTGGGTCCGGCAGCCAAATTGGGCGCATAGGTGCGCGGCCACGCCCCCCAGGCGAGCAAAAGTCCTGCCGCCGCGCCGCCGCCGATCAGCAGCGTGCGCCTGTCGAGGCCTTTTTCTCTGACCGATTGCTTCCGCGGTGCGCGCCCCATGATCGCCTGATACTGGCGCGCGATGCCGCTGCCTAGAGCTATTCGGCGCGAATGGGCGCGACGCCAAGACGCGGAATTTCGATGGCGGGGCAGCGGTCCATCACCACGTCCAGCCCAGCCGCTTCGGCGCGCGCGGCCGCTGCCTCGTTCACGACACCGATCTGCATCCAGACCGCCTTCGCGCCAGCAGCTATGGCGTCGTCCACAGCCTCGCCCGCTGCTTCGCTGCGACGGAAAATATCCACCATGTCGATCGGCACGCCAATGTCGGACAGGCGACCCCAGACAAATTCGCCATGGACATGCTCGCCAGCCAGCAGCGGATTGACCGGTAGCACGCGATAGCCATGGTCCTGCAGAAAGGCCATCACGCCATAGCTCGGCCGATCCGGGCGATCCGATATGCCGACCAGCGCGATGGTGCGAGTGCGGTCCAGCAGCGCGGCGATATCCTGCGGGTTGGTAAGCGGCATGGCGTCCTCCTTATCTTGGCACGACAGAAGATGCACGAGGCGGCCGGACGTTCCCCGTCAGCCCCGGATCAGGCGGAGGCGGGCTGCTCAAGCCATGCCGCCACCTTTTCGGCAATGGCGCGGAAGGCGTCGGCATGGGGACCTTCACCCGCCGCCGGCGGATCGCCGGCATCGGACTGGCGGCGAATGTCGATGGCGAGCGGCACGCGGCCCAGGAAAGGCATGGACAGCGTCGCCGCTTCCCGTTCCGCGCCCCCTTCGCCGAACGGATCGGAAATTTCGCCGCAATGGGGGCAGGCATAGCCTGCCATATTTTCCACCAGCCCCACCATCGGCACGTCCGCTTGCGCGAACAGGCTGACGGCGCGCGTGGTGTCGATGAGGGCAAGGTCCTGCGGCGTCGACACGATCACCGCGCCGGCGGGCTTGTGCTTTTGCACCATCGACAGCTGAATGTCGCCGGTGCCCGGCGGCAGGTCTACGATCAGCAGGTCCGTATCGCCCCAGTCGGCGTCAATCAGCTGGCCGAGCGCCCCGCTCACCATCGGCCCGCGCCAGGCGAGCGCCTTGCCCGGCTCCACCAGATGCGCCATCGACAGCATCGGCACGCCCATCGCGCCGGTGACGGGAATCAGCTTCTTGTCGCGGGCGACGGGCTTTTGATCCTCGCTGCCCATGAGCCGCGCCTGCGAGGGCCCGTAAATGTCGGCATCAACCAGCCCGACTTTGTGGCCCAGGCGGTGCAACGCAATGGCCAGATTGGCCGACAGCGTCGATTTGCCGACGCCGCCCTTGCCTGACGCGACCGCAAGAATGCGCGTCGAACGACGCTCGGCAGTCATGGCGATCCGCACATCGCTGACCCCCGGCACGGTCAGGCCGCCTTCGCGGATGGCCGCGACCAGTCCATCGCGCTGATCGGGACCAAGGCCACCCACATCGAGCGCGAGCGTCATCACCCCGTCGCGCACGCGCGGCGTGCTGGCGCGGCCATCGGTCAGGGTCTTTAAGCGGGCGGCGAAATCGTCAAGATCGGTCATGGCGATGCGCTGTAGGCAAGTTTCGCGGCCATTGGCACTGTTTTTCAGGCGAGAGCCTTCCTATAGAGGGGGCATGAGAAGAATTTTCGGGTGGATGCCCGCGATCACAGCGATGGTCCAAGGCCCCTGGGGGGGCAAGAATGACGGACCCGGCGGGGACGGACCAAAGGATGGCGACGGCGGCCCGCGCAACCCCTGGACTCAGCCCGGCAAGCCGACCGGCGGCGGGCAGAAGGGGCCTTCCGCGATCGAGGAACTGCTGCGGCGTGGCCGCGACAGTTTCGGTCAGGGCGGCGGGGGACGCAATGGCGGCTTTGGCGGCATGCCGCCCTCGGCCGCGGGCAAGGCACTGTGGCCCATCGCCATCGGGATCATTCTGATTTTGTGGCTGCTGCTCACCAGCATCCATCGCATCGGCCCGCAGGAACGGGGCGTCGTGACCATCGTCGGCAAATATAGCCGCACCCTGTCGCCGGGCATCAGCCTGACCCTGCCCGCCCCGTTCGAAGCGGTGACGACGGTCGATGTCGAGGAAATCCGCACCATCGATATCGGCTCGGTCAGCGCGGAGAGCGAAAATCTGGTGCTGACCGGCGACCAGAATATCATCGACCTCGCCTATTCGGTGCGCTGGAACATCCGCAATCCCGAACTCTACCTGTTCCAGCTGTCGGACCCCGATGACACGGTGCGCGAAGTCGCGGAAAGCGCGATGCGCGCAGTGCTGGCGAGCGTCAGCCTGGACGACGCGCTGGGCGCGGGTCGCACCACCATCGAGCAGCAGGTCGAACAGCGGATGCAGGAGATACTGGACGGCTATAAATCCGGCATCCGCATCCAAGGCGTCGCGATCAAACAGGCCGATCCGCCGACCGCCGTCAACGACGCGTTCAAGGAAGTGTCGGCCGCGCAGCAGACCGCGCAGACCTACCTCAACGAAGCGCGCGCCGCCGCGCAGCAGGTGACGGCCAAGGCGCAGGGCGAAGCCGCCGCCTTCGACAAGGTCTATGAACAATATCGGCTGGCGCCCGAAGTGACGCGCCGGCGCATGTATTATGAAACCATGGAGAGCGTCCTGTCGGATGTCGATAAGACCATCGTCGAAGGGAGCAATGTGACCCCCTATCTGCCGCTGCCCGAACTCAAGCGGCGCGCGCAGGCGACCCCGACGCCCGAAGCGTCCAGCACGGAGGGCCAGTGATGCCCGGATTCCTGCGTCATCCCGTCGCGCTGGCCATCATCGCGCTAGTGCTGCTGATCATCGTCGGCAGCACGGTCGCGATCGTGCCCGAAACCAGACAGGGCGTGGTCGTTCGCTTTGGCGACCCCAAATATATCATCAACAGCTATCGGGCGAACGAAGCCTTTGGAAAGACGGGCGCGGGCATCATCCTGCGCGTGCCGTTCGTTGACCAGATCGTCTGGATCGACAAGCGCGTCCTGTCGGTCGAGATGGAGCGGCAACAGGTGCTGTCGACCGATCAGCTGCGCCTGCAGGTCGACGCCTTCGCTCGATACCGCATCGTCGACCCGCTGCGCATGTATATTGCCGCTGGCAATGAGGAGCGGGTTAGCGATGCGCTGCGCCCGATCCTGGGGTCTGCCCTGCGCAACGAACTGGGCAAGCGACCCTTCGCCGCGCTGCTCAGCCCCGAACGCGGCCAGGTGATGGACAATATCGAGGCCGGCCTCAACCGGGTCGCCCGCCAATATGGCGCGCAGATCGTCGACGTGCGGATCAAGCGTGCCGACCTGCCCGATGGCGCGCCGCTGGAAAGCGCGTTCAACCGGATGCGCACTGCCCGCTCTCAGGAAGCGCTGACCATCCGCGCGCAGGGCGCGAAGCAGGCGCAGATCATCCGCGCCGAAGCGGACGCGAACGCCGCGCGCATCTACGCCGAAAGCTATGGCAAGGACCCGCAATTCTACGATTTCTATCGGGCCATGCAGAGCTATCGCTACACCTTCGCGCCTGAACGCAGCGGCGACACCAACATCATCCTGTCGCCGGACAATGAATTCCTGCGACAGTTCCAAGGAGGGCGTTGACAGTCGGTGGCCCAAGCGGCTGTTTTGTTACGGAACCAGTGTCATTCAATGAGGGTTAAGGCAAGGCGGCGCATTTCTTGACTCCCCCCAGAGTCCCGCCTTCCATTTCCTGAAGACCAGAAGAGGACCTTCACGAGTGCGTTACGCTTATGCCATCACCGGCGCCCTGCTGCTCGGCGGCACCGCCATTGCCGTCACCACCAGTTCCAACGTCGGCGCGCAGGTCGCGCAGAATGAAGGCTTGCAGGCCGCAGCGCCCGCCGGTGCTCCCGCAAGCCTCGCCGACATGGTCGAAAAGCTGCAACCGGCCGTCGTCAATATTTCGACCAAGCAGCGCGTGCAGGTGCAGAACCCCTTTGCCGGCACGCCGTTCGGCCAGCTGTTCGGCCAGGGTCAGCCGCAGACGCGGCAGGCGCAATCGCTCGGTTCCGGCTTCATCATTTCGGCTGACGGCTATATCGTCACCAACAATCATGTGGTGTCGGCCGGCACGGAAGGCGCGAGTGTCGAGCAGATCACGGTCACGATGACCAATCGTGAGGAATATACTGCCAAGCTGGTCGGGCGTGACGCGGCCACCGACATCGCCGTGCTCAAGATCGAGCCGAAAAAGCCCCTGCCCTTCGTCAAGTTCGGTGACAGTTCGAAGGCGCGCGTGGGCGACTGGGTCGTCGCGATCGGCAATCCCTTCGCGCTGTCGGGCACCGTCACCGCCGGCATCATCTCCGCCCTGCATCGCGGCACCGGCGGCACCTATGACAAGTTCATCCAGACCGACGCGTCGATCAACCAGGGCAATAGCGGTGGCCCGATGTTCGACATGCGCGGCAATGTGATCGGCATCAACAGCCAGATCCTCTCCCCGTCGGGCGGCAATGTCGGCATCGGCTTTGCGATCCCGTCCGAACAGGCCGAACCGATCGTCAGGACGCTGATGAAGGGGCAGACGGTCAAGCGCGGCTATCTGGGCGTACAGATCAGCCCGCTGGGCGAAGACCTGGCCGAATCGCTGGGGCTGGCCAAGAATAGCGGCGAGTTCATCCAGGGCGTCGAACCCGGCAAGGGCGCGGACAAGGCCGGGATCAAGGCTGGCGACGTGATCGTCAGCGTCAACGGCCAGGAAGTGAACCCCGACCAGAATCTCTCGTCCATCGTCGCCAACCAGCCGATCGGGGCCAAGGTGCCGATCGTCCTCATCCGCAACGGCCAGCGCATGACGGTGACCGCCGTCGTGGGTGAACGCCCGCCCGAGGACGAACTGAACAGCTTTGCCCAGAGCCAGGATGACGAGGATTTCAGCGATCAGCAGCAGCAGACGCCCGGCAAGGCCGCCGAGCAGTCGCTGGGCATCGCCGCCATCCCGCTGACGCCCAGCATCATTCGCCAGCTTGGCATCCCGACCGACACGCGCGGCATCGTTATTACAGGCGTTGACGGGTCGACCGACGCGGGGGCCAAGGGCCTGCGCCGCGGCGACGTCATCATGAGCGCCAATAACCGCCCGGTCACCACCCAGGCGGAACTCGACGCGCAGGTGAAGGCGGTCGCGGGCCAGGGGCGCAACGCCATCCTGCTTCAGGTGCTGCGTCGCGGCCAGCCACCCATCTTCCTGCCGGTGCGCCTGCGCGACAAATAAGGCTCCCATCTCCTCGCCCCTTGTGGGCGGGGCAGATATGCGGCTAATTCCGTCATCCCCGCTTATGCGGGGGTGGCGGTTTTTTATTGGGGGATCGCGATGAGCGACGGACTTTTCATCGGCCTTGGTTCACCGGAAAAGGACGGCGGCGTTCCCCAGACGTTGAACCTGCGCCGCGCCAACCGGCATGGCCTGATCGCGGGCGCGACCGGGACTGGCAAGACGGTAACGCTCCAGACGCTGGCCGAGAGTTTTTCCGCGCGCGGCGTTCCCGTATTCCTCGCCGATGTGAAGGGCGACCTGTCCGGCGTCGCGATGGCCGGATCCCCGACCGCGAAGAATGCCGACAAGCTGGTGGCGCGTGCGCGGGAAGTCGGCGTCAGCGATTACAGCTATGCCGACAATCCGGCGATCTTCTGGGACCTGTACGGGCAGCAGGGCCATCCCGTGCGCACGACCGTCAGCGAGATGGGGCCGCTGCTTCTGGCGCGGCTCATGGGCCTCAACGATACGCAGGAAGGCGTGCTGTCGATCGCCTTTCGCTATGCCGATGACGAAGGGCTGCTGCTGCTGGACCTGGGCGACCTGCAAGCGATGCTGGCCTATTGCGCCGACCATGCCGGCGACCTGTCGGCGCGCTATGGCAATGTGAGCAAGGCCAGCGTCGGCGCGATCCAGCGGCAAGTGTTGCAGCTGGACGCCCAGGGCGGCGACCATTTCTTCGGCGAGCCCGCGCTCGACATCCACGACATGCTGAAAGTGGATGAGAAGGGGCGCGGCTATATCAACGTGCTGGCGGCCGACAGGCTGATGCAAAGCCCCAAGCTCTACGCCACGTTCCTGCTATGGCTGTTGTCCGAACTGTTCGAGACGCTCCCCGAGGTCGGGGACCCGGACAAGCCCAAGCTGGTCTTCTTCTTCGACGAAGCGCATCTGCTGTTCGAGGATGCGCCCAAGGCGCTGACCGACAAGATCGAGCAGGTTGTGCGGCTGATCCGATCCAAGGGCGTCGGCGTCTATTTCGTGACGCAGAACCCGATCGATATACCCGAAGATGTGGCGGGGCAGCTGGGCAACCGGGTCCAGCACGCGCTGCGCGCCTTCACGCCGCGCGACCAGAAGGCGATCAGGGCGGCGGCCGACACCTTCCGCATCAACCCGGACCTGGATGTCGCAACCGCGATCACGGAACTCAAGGTCGGGGAGGCGCTGGTCTCGCTGTTGCAGGAGGACGGATCGCCGGGCGTCGTGCAGCGCACGCTGATCGCCCCGCCCCGATCGCGGCTGGGGCCGATCGAGCCAAAGGAGCGCGCGATCATCCAGTCCATCTCGCCGGTCGCCGGCAAATATGACGAGGCGGTCGACCGGGAGTCGGCCGAGGAGATATTGGCCGCGCGGGCGGACGCCGCAGCGGCGGCGGCCGCAGCGCAGAAGGCCGAAGCGGAGGCCGAAAAAGCGGCGGCGGCGCAGGCCAGGCTGGAAGCGAAGCAGCGCGAGGCCGAATTGAAGCGGCAGGCGCGTGAGGCGGCGCGGCCCAGCAATCTGGATCGGGCGGTGCAATCGGCGACGCGGTCGGCGGCCTCGTCGGTCGGGCGGCAGGTTGCCAACGAACTGGGACGCGCGGTGTTCGGCGGATCGTCGCGGCGCAAATCGTCGGGTGGCATCGCTGGTCAACTGGTGCGCGGAATCCTGGGCAGCCTGTTCAAATAAGACGGAAAAATCGGTAAGGCCGACAATGAAAGCGACATAAGTAACGCCATTGAAAAGTCGTTAGGTTGCTAATTGATAATCAGATGGTTATGGCTTTTCCGTCGTGCTGAGGGGCCGGCCATCCGAAGACGGACCGGCCCCGTCTGCGGTCAAAAGCGATAGGTCGCCCCAATGGTGAAATTGCGCGGCGCGCCGTAGCGATATTGGCTGAACGAGCCCATATTGCTGTAGAATTTTTCATCGAACAGATTGTCGACATTGGCCTGTAGCTGCAATTGCGGCGTCACCGCATAGCGCGCCATCAGCGCGACCAGCGTATAGCCGTCCTGCTGGAAGCGGAAGGCGGCACCGGTGACGGGGTTTGTGCCATCCGAATAGGCCTTGCTCCGATAATTGACGCCGCCGCCGATGGTGAGGCCGGTGAGCGGCCCGCCCAGATCATAGGTGGTGAAAATCTTGAGCAGCTTGCGGGGCTGGTCGGTATTGGCGGGGACATTGTCCGCATCTTCGGCCTTGAACTGGCTGTAGCTGGCATTGACGTTCCAGCCGGGCATGGGCTGGCCAGTGGCTTCCAGCTCGAACCCCTTGCTGACGACGCCCGCAGCCGCGCGATAGGGCTGGAACAACAGCCCGTCGACGATGACCTGCGGCCCGTCCACCTGACCCAGATTATCCTGTTCGATGCGGAACAGCGCGATGGAGGTTTGCAGCGCGTCGCCGAAGAAGCTGCTCTTGAGGCCGATTTCATAGGCGTTGCCGTCCAGCGGATCGAGCAACCGGCGTTCCCGGTCATAGAGATTTTGCGGCTGAAAAATCTTGGTATAGCTGGCGTAGACGCGGTGGTTGGGCGTTACATCATAGAGCGCGCCGACATAGGGGATGAAGATATTGTCATCGCCATAGTCGCTGGTGGTGCCCCAGGCATAGCCGGTCTGTTTCCAGCTGGCGATGCGGCCGCCCAGGATGAGCTTGAACGGATCGGCGATGTTGAGGCGCATGGCGCCATAATAGCCGGTCTGCTTGATCCGTTCCTGTTCGTTGCGCACCGGCGTCGTGCCCCAGACGGGCTCGGGATAGGGCACCCCTTCCTCACCGATGACGGGCAGGTCGGTTAGCCAGGGCAAGGGCGCTTCGAAATTGTCGGTGTGACGTTTGAGGACGCTGTGCAGCGCGCCGATCACCACTTCATGATCGCGCCCGAACAAGGGCACCAGCCCCTTCAATTGCGCGTCAAAGCTGTTCTGGATGCTCTGCCCTGACGATTTGTAGGGGTTGGTGCCATCCATCGTGCCCGTGTCCTTGTCGACCGCGCCGTAGAGATAGAGCAGCTGGGTATCGGCGGTGTTTTTCAAGCGGTTGTAATTGACGCTGAGGGTCCAGCGATCGCCAAATTCCTGGCGCACCGTCGCAAAGATATTCTGGTTGGTGGTGTTCCAATAAGTCCAGTCCGCCGAGGTGGTCTGCGATCGCGGCAGGTCCGTCAGCGTGCCGTCGCTGTAAAAGGTGGGCAAAGACCCCCACAGGATGCCGCGCGGCCGGGTATCCTGATGACTGATGCCCGCGCGCACCAGCGTGCTGTCCGTCAGGTCCGCGTCCACCACGCCATAGAGCACCCACTTTTTGCGATGCTGAATGTCGATATAGCTGTCCCCTTCTTCGTAGCGCCCGACAACGCGCGCGCGCACGCGGCCATCGGCGGTCAGCGGACCGGCAACATCGGCGGAGAGGCGCCAGGTATTCCAGCTGCCGATGCTGGCGCTGGCATAGCCTGTGAGTTCGGTCGCGTCGGCATGTTTGCGAACCAGGTTGACCGAGGCCGAGGGGTCGCCTGCGCCCGACAGCAGGCCGGTCGCGCCCCGGACGATTTCCACCCGTTCGTAAATGGAGACGTCGATGCTGGTTTCGCCATTGCCGCCCGCCAGCGTCCAGGCCGCCGGGACGCCGTCGACCTGCGTGTTACGGATTTCGAAGCCGCGTGCGAAGAAGGTGTTGCGCACATCATCAAATTCATTGGCGGCGACGCCCACCGCATTTGTGATGACATCCTTCACCGTGATGAGATTCTGGTCGAGGATGCGCTGCGCGGTCATGATGCTGACCGACTGCGGCGTCTCAAGCGTGGTGAGCCCAAGGCCGGTCGCGGTGTCGATCTTGTTCGGCAGCGTGTAGGTGCCGGTCACGACGATGGTGTCCTCGTCAGGCGCCGCGTCTGGCGTCTGCGCGAAACCCGGCGCGCACAGCGCGCACAGTGCGGCGGTCGACGCCCAGGCGATTGTCCGTATCATGATGAGATGGTCCCCCATTTCTGTTCGCGGCCGTCCGCTAAAAGGAATGCGAGTGATTTGCAATAGCTTTTGTCAGCAAGGATGGCGGCGTTCAACCTCTCGCACTCGGTAAGGTATGACGGGCCGCTCATGGCCGGCCTTATCAGGCCGTTGACGAAGTCGGCGGTGGCTGATTCAGTGCGGCAGTGGGATTGTCTGGCGGGTTAGCGGCGATGGCGATGGGGCGTGATAGCGAGGTCCAGTCCGATTTGATCGTGACGTGGGCGGAGATACCGCGTTCACCGGGGCATGTTTTCTACGACAAGCTCCAGAAGCTGCTGGCCGAGGCGGGCTTCGATGGCTTTGTCGAGAAGACGTGCAAGCCCTATTATGCGCCGCGGATGGGAGCCCCGTCGCTGCCGCCGGGCCGCTATTTCCGCATGCTGCTGATCGGCTATTTCGAGGGCATCGACAGCGAACGCGGGATTGTCTGGCGCTGTTCGGATTCGCTGTCGCTGCGGGAGTTCCTGCGACTGTCGAGCCGCGACAAGGTCCCTGATCATAGCTGGTTGTCGAAGACGCGGAGCCGCCTGCCGCACGAGGTACATGACCAGATCTTCGGCTGGGTACTGGCCCTCGTCGCCGGGCACGATCTGGTGAAAGGCGAGCGGATCGGCGTCGATGGCTCGACCATGGAGGCGAACGCCGCGCTGCGTACCATCGTGCGGCGTGACAATGGCGAGACCTACCGCGAGATGCTGGTGCGCATGGCGCAAGAGAGCGGCATCGACACGCCGACGATCGACGACCTTGTCCGGCTCGATCGCAAACGCAAGGGCAAGAAGCTGTCGAATGCGGACTGGGCGAGCAAGACCGATCCCGACGCGAAGGTCGCGCGGATGAAGAACGGCTCGACGCGTCTGGCCTACAAGCCCGAACACGCGGTCGATCTCGACACGGGTGTTATCGTGGCAGCGCCGATCCACCCGGCCGACAAGGGCGACACGACAACGCTCGACGCCACGCTGGAGACGGCAGCACGCAACCTCGCCGACATTGGCCTGGCGCCGACGTCCGGGGATCCCTGCGATCTTGTGACCGATAAAGGCTATCATTCGCGCGAGCTCCTCAAGGGTCTCGACGGCGACATCTGGAAGACGCGCATCGCCGAGCCGGCACCGCCGAATGGATATCTGCGCTGGCACGGCGACGAGGCTGCCCAGAAGGCCGTCTACGCCAATCGGTCTCGCCTGAAATCCGCCGTCGGACGCAAGGCGATGCGCAAGCGTGGTGAGATGGTCGAGCGTAGCTTTGCCCACGTCCTGGATCGCGGCGGCATGCGCCGCGCGTGGCTGCGCGGGCGCGAGAATGTTCACAAGCGTTATTTGATCCACGTCGCCGGGTTCAATCTTGGCATTCTCATGCGCGCCCTGTTCGGTTGCGGCACTCCGAGGGGCGCCAGGGGCGCATCCAAGGCATTCTTGTTCGTAGTTCAGACCGATGTTGCGCTCGTCATCGCCCTCGTCGCCGAGTTCGACGGAGAAAGGGCCATGCTCCTCATCGTTTTTACCCCTGAAGGCGCTGACAGACCCGGCTGAAAACCGACTTCGTCACCGCGCTGTTATGTAAAGAGCGCGGAACATACCGCGCAGCGGCCACAAGGCGGATGCCGTTCGCGCCCGTTGCCCGGTTCCTGTGCCCCCGCTAAGGCGCGGGCATGACCGAGCCTCATGCCCTGCCGCGCCATCCGCTGCGCTTCCCCAATTTCCGCGCCTATCTGATCGGTCGGCTGGCGGCGGTGCTGGCGCAATATGGCATGATGATCGTGCTGGGGTGGCAGGCCTATAATATCGCGCGCGAGACGATGACGACCGCCGGCGCGTCGGCGCAACTGGGGTTGATCGGGCTGGCGCAGTTCCTGCCGCTGTTTTTCCTGACGCCGGTCACGGGATGGGTGGCGGATCATTTCGACCGCCGGATCATCACGCGGATTACGCTGACGGTGCTGGCGACCGCATCGGGACTGCTGGCCTTTGCGACCTATGAGGGCTGGGTCAGCCTGCCGCTGATATTCGGCATGGCGGTGATCGTGGGCACGGCGCGTGCGTTCAATGGCCCGGCCTATGGTGCGCTGGCGCCCAATCTGGTGCCGCTGGCCGTGCTGCCCAATGCGATCGCCATTTCCTCGGTCGCCTGGCAGGCGGGGATGATCGCCGGGCCGGCATTGGGCGGCTATGCCTATGCGGCGACGCCCTGGGGCGCCTATGCCCTGGCGGCGGGCCTCTTCACCGTCGCGCTGGGCGCGATGCTGCTGATCGGCCCGGTGCCGCAGCCGCCGCGTCAGACGGGCCGGCACCCGATCCGACAGATGATCGACGGCTTTGCCTATGTGAAGGGCAACCGGCTGGTGCTGGCGACGATCACGCTGGACCTGTTCGCGGTGCTGCTGGCCGGCGCGACGGCGCTGCTGCCGGTCTATGCCCGCGACATATTGCATGTGGGATCGACGGGCCTGGGCCATCTGGCGGCGGCGCCGGGCATCGGTGCGGGTCTGACCGCTTTATGGTTTTCGTTCCGCCCGATGAAGAGCGAGGTGGGGTTGAAGATGCTGGGCGCGGTAATCCTGTTCGGCATCGCCACCATCATATTCGGCACAACCGCCTTCCTGTCGCGCGACATCGCGATGCCCGTGGGGCTGGGCGCGCTGGTCGTGCTGGGCGGCGCGGACATGGTGTCGGTGTTCGTGCGCCAGTCGCTGGTGCAGCTTCATACGCCCGACGCGATGCGCGGGCGCGTATCAAGCCTGTCGCAGCTCACCATTTCCGCGTCCAACGAACTGGGCGAGGCGGAATCGGGTTTCCTGGCCGCGCTGGTGGGGCCGGTGGCGGCGGTGATCGGTGGCGGCGTCGGCGCGATCATCATCACGCTTCTATGGTCGCGACTCTTTCCAGAATTGCGCCTTGCACGTAGCTTCGATCCACCCGACATCGGGCGCGCGGAAATCAGCCAGGAGAAGGCATCATGAAAGCAGCCACGATACTCGAAACCGTCGGCAACACGCCGCACATCCGGATGCAGCGCCTGTTCGGCGACGCGCAAGTGTGGATCAAGTCGGAACGATCAAACCCCGGCGGGTCGATCAAGGACCGGATCGCGCTCGCCATGATCGAAGCGGCCGAAGCATCGGGCGAGCTGAAACCGGGCGGTACGATCATCGAGCCGACATCGGGCAAT
The DNA here is from genome assembly GCF_000445105.1 of Sphingobium lactosutens DS20. GTDB lineage: Bacteria > Pseudomonadota > Alphaproteobacteria > Sphingomonadales > Sphingomonadaceae > Sphingobium > Sphingobium lactosutens. Next base: position 34,886 of record NZ_ATDP01000091.1, read on the forward strand.
ACCGGCGTTGGCCTTGCCATGGTGGCGGCGGTCAAGGGCTATAAGCTGGTGCTTGTCATGCCTGAAAGCATGTCGATCGAGCGGCGGCGGCTGATGCTGGCCTATGGCGCGAGCTTTGACCTTACCCCGCGCGAAAAGGGGATGAAGGGCGCGATCGAGCGCGCGCTGGAGCTGGTCGGGCAGACGCCGGGCAGCTGGATGCCGCAGCAGTTCGAGAACCCCGCCAATATCGACGTGCATGTGCGCACCACCGCGCAGGAGATCCTGGCCGATTTCGCCGATGCGCCGATCGACGCACTGGTGACGGGCGTGGGCACGGGCGGCCATATCACCGGCGTGGCCGAGGTGCTGAAAAAACAATGGCCTTCGATGAAGGTCTTTGCCGTCGAACCGACGCTTTCGCCGGTCATCAGCGGCGGCCAGCCCGGCCCGCACCCGATCCAGGGCATCGGCGCGGGCTTCATTCCTGCAAACCTCCACACGCAACTGCTGGATGGCGTGGTGCAGGTCGATCCGGCCGATGCTAAGGACTATGCCCGCCGCGCCGCGCGCGAGGAAGGGATGCTGGTGGGCATATCGTCCGGCGCGACGCTGGCGGGGATCGCGCAAAAGCTGAAAGACATGGCGCCGGGCAGCCGCGTGCTGGGCTTCAACTATGATACGGGCGAGCGATATCTGTCCGTGCCGGACTTCCTGCCGGAATAAGCCGATCCGCATGGCCGCGCGCGCCGACGCCCCCTCCCCGCTCGCCTGGATTTTCTGGGCGCTGATCCTGATCGGCCTGCCCATGGCGGTGGCCGGGTGGGAGACGCGCGGTCGGGACGTGGCGCACGGGCCTGGCCCGGCGCGCGCACGCGTGGCGCGCATCGAGCAGCCGCCCAGCCCGCCGCCGCCGGTCGAGCCGGTGGAGGTCTATGCGCTGGAACGGGACGAGGCACGCCGGTTCAACGCGGCGGTGCCCTTCTCCAAACTGACCAATCCGGCGGCGCGGCCGTTCGTCTTTGCCGGATCGCCCGAAGATCTGGCGCGGGCGGTCGATTGCCTGGCAGCGGCGCAAATCTACGAAGCGGGCGACGATGCCACCGGCGAGCAGGCGGTGGCGCAGGTGGTGCTCAACCGCGTGCGCCATCCTGCCTTCCCCAAGACGGTATGCGGCGTGGTGTTTCAGGGGCAGGAGCGGCGCACCGGTTGCCAGTTCACCTTCACCTGCGACGGCGCGCTGGGGCGCACGCCGGGCGCGGCGGCCTGGGACCGGGCGCGCGCGATCGCCAGGGCCGCGCTGGCGGGCAAGGTCTTCAAGCCGGTGGGCTATGCCACCCATTATCATACCGACTGGGTCGTGCCCTATTGGAGCGGCAGCCTGGACAAGATTGCGGCCGTGGGCACGCATCTCTTCTTTCGCTGGCGCGGATGGTGGGGGACGCCGCCCGCCTTTCGCTTCGGGCGCGAGGGCGGTGAACCGCTGATCGGCAAGATCGCCCGGCTGTCGCCCGCACATGAGGGCGGCGAGGTGCCGACAATGGGGCAGGACGCGCCGATCGGCACGGCGGGCGGCCTGGAGGCGCTGGTGACGCAGCCGCGCAAGGCGATTGGCGCGGATATGCTGGGCAAGTCGGTCGCGGGCGTCAAGCTGGCGGTGCTGGGGCCGGACGGCAAGAGTTTCCTGGTCGAATTGCCGGGCGGCGGATCGCCAGACAGCTGGCCCGCGCTCGCCCGCACATTCTGCGCCGGGCGGCTGGAATGCCGGATCATGGCATGGAGGGCGGGCGCGACACCGGCGAAGCTGCCGCTGACCGATCCACAGCTCGACGCGATGAGCTTTGCCTATATCCATGACGCGGGCAGCGGATTGCAGCGCGCGCTGTGGAATTGCGAGCAGACGCCCCGGCCCAAGGACCAGTGTATGCGGCGGCGGGTGACGCCCCCTTCCTCACCGGCCCCTGCCCCGCCCGCCGATGCCGGGCTGGCCGGGGTGCGCAAGAAGGAGCGGTTCGAAACGGTCACGATCGCGCCCTTGGCCGCGCCGTCGCCCCCATCCCAGTCGCGACAGGAATAAGCTGCGATTGCCGTAGCGGATACCGCGATTGTTCTCGTTACGGTATAGCATCACGACAATATGGGGGCTTCATGGTTACGCGACGGCATTTTCTGGGGGGATCGGCCGGCGCGGTCGGGCTGGCCATGGGCGCAGCGGCCAGCGCGCAAAATGCCGGCGCGGCGGACGACTGGCCGGTCGATCCGCCCTTTCGCTTTACCGGCGACATGGACAATTTCGACGCCGCGCAGAGTGCGCTGGCGGCGCTTTATGATGTGCGGCGGGATTTTGCGACATTCGATGCAGCTTATTATGGTGCGATGACCCGGCCGGTGGAGGCGGCCTATCGCGCGCGGTCACACTGGGTGAACCGCAATCATGCATTGTTCCTGCGCGGCGGATCGCCGGGGCATCCGCGCGACGCCGAACTGGATGCGTCGCGCACGGCGGTGGCGCGGATGCTGGGCGCGGGGATGGACGAGATCGCCCTGTCGGCCGGCGGCACGGAGGCGCTCTACGCCCTCATCGCCAATTATGCGCCGTTGCAGCCCGGCGACGCGGTGATCTACGCCGATGTCGATTATGACGAAATGCAGTTCGCCTGCGACTATCTGGCGCAAAGCCGGGGCGCACGGCTGGTGCGGTTCGACCTGCCCGAGCCGCATAGCGAGGCGAATATCCTGGCGGCTTATGACAAGATATTGAAGGATACGCCGCGCGCAAAACTGCTGCTGCTGACCCATTTGTCGAACCGCAACGGGCTGGTGCCGCCGGTCAAGGCGGTCGTCGCCATGGCCAAGGCGCGCGGCGTCGACGTCATTCTGGACAGCGCGCAGGCGGTGGGGCACCTGCCCTTCACGGCCGCTGACACGGGCGCGGACTTTATCGGCTTTTCGCTGCACAAATGGCTGGCCGCGCCCTTGGGTACGGGCGGCATCTATATCGCGAAGGATCGGTTGCAGGACATAAAGCCATGGCTGGGCAATCGCATCCATGATGCCGATGACATTCGCGCGCGCATCCCGACCGGGACGGTCGATTTCGCCGCGCGTCTGACCGTGCCTGCGGCCATCGCGATGCAGGATGCGATCGGGCTGGAGGCCAAGCATCGCCATCTGCTGCGCCTGCGCGATTATTGGGTGGAGCGCGTGCGCGACGTTCCGGGGCTGGAGATGCTGCTGCCCGACGAGCCGGGGCGCTATGGCGCAGTGAGCGCATTTCGGCTGCCGGGGATGAGCGGGCCGGACGACGCGAAGAAGGCGGCCGGACTGTTCCTCGACAAATATCGCCTGCTGGTGGTGGCGAAGGCGGGGCTGGCGAGCGGACCGGTGCTGCGGGTGACGCCTGCCCTGTTCAACAGCCGCGCCGAACTGGACCGGCTGGTGGCGGCGATCATTGCCGAGCGCGGCCTGTTTGCCTGACTACGCCCATGAAACCGACTGAGACTTTGCGCGTTCCCCCTCTTCACAAGTCCCCTGCCCCGGACTATATGGGCGGTTCGCAAGTCGGCGAATGATGGCCCATGGCCTTTGTACGCCGCGCCCGGATCGCTCGGGAGCCTTGGCCGCGTTGCGCACGGTCAATGGCAGGAATAGGGCGATTCCCCCGGGTTACTCAGACGCTGCAGTGCGGATCGGACAGTCCCGGCCCGCACTTTTTTGCGTGGGCTGAACGGGGCGAATCGCCCTTTTCCCGCTCACGGATCGGCTGAATTTTCGCTGCGATGCGAAAATATGCGACGAATTACTCAAGGCAGGATACGCATGGCGACCAAGGCTCTTCCCCCCATCAGCAACACCGGCGCGAAAAAGCGCATCCGCAAGGTGTTCGGCGACATCCACGAAGTGGTGCAGATGCCGAACCTGATCGAGGTTCAGAGGGAGAGCTACGAACAGTTCCTGCGGTCCGACCCCAAGATCGGCTATGTTTCGGGCCTGGAAAAGACGCTGCGCAGCGTCTTCCCGATCCGCGATTTTGCCGGCACGGCGGAAATGGACTTCGTCCATTACGAGCTGGAAGACCCGAAATATGACGTCGAGGAATGCCGTCAGCGCGGCATCACCTACGCCGCCCCGATGCGCGTCACGCTGCGCCTGATCGTGTTCGAAGTCGACCAGGACACCGAAACCCGCTCCGTGCTCGATATCAAGGAGCAGGACGTGTATATGGGCGACATGCCGCTGATGACGGGCAACGGCACCTTCATCGTCAACGGCACCGAGCGCGTGATCGTCAGCCAGATGCACCGTTCGCCAGGCGTCCTGTTCGACCATGACCGCGGCAAGACCCATTCGTCGGGCAAATATCTGTTCGCCGCGCGCGTCATTCCCTATCGCGGGTCGTGGCTGGACTTCGAATTCGACGCCAAGGACATCGTCAACGTCCGCATCGACCGCAAGCGCAAGCTGCCGGTGACCGCGCTGCTGTATGCGCTGGGCCTCAATGCCGAGGAAATCCTGGCGCAATTCTACAACAAGGTCGTGTTCCTGCGCGGCGAAGGCGGCTGGCAGATTCCCTATGTCGCCGAAGCCTGGCGCGGCATGAAGCCGGCGTTCGACATCGTCGACGCCAAGTCGGGCGAAGTCGTGTTCGCCGCAGGCCAGAAGATCAGCCCGCGCGCCGCCAACAAGGCGGAGAAGGATGGGCTGGAAACGCTGCTCATTCCGACCGAGGAAGTCTATGGCCGCTACAGCGCCTATGACCTCATCAACGAGAGCACCGGTGAAATCTATATCGAGGCGGGTGACGAGGTCAGCCCCGAGAACCTGGAAAAGCTGGACAAGGCGGGCATTGACCGCCTGGAGCTGCTGGATATTGACCATGTGTCGACCGGCCCCTGGATCCGCAATACGCTGAAGGCCGACAAGGCCGAGGATCGCGATCAGGCGCTGTCCGACATTTATCGCGTGATGCGCCCTGGCGAGCCGCCGACGAAGGAAACCGCCGAGGCGCTGTTCGCCGGCCTGTTCTTCGACCCGGAACGCTACGACCTGTCGGCGGTCGGCCGCGTCAAGATGAACATGCGCCTGGATCTCGACGCCGAGGACACCGTCACCACGCTGCGGACCGAGGATATCCTGGCCGTGGTCAAGGAACTGGTGAACCTCAAGGACGGCAAGGGCGAGATTGACGATATCGACAATCTGGGCAACCGCCGTGTCCGTTCGGTCGGCGAGCTGCTGGAAAACCAGTATCGCGTCGGGCTGCTGCGCATGGAGCGCGCGGTCAAGGAGCGCATGTCGAGCGTCGATGTGTCGACCGTCATGCCCAACGACCTCATCAACGCCAAGCCCGCCGTGGCCGCCGTGCGTGAGTTCTTCGGCTCATCGCAGCTGTCGCAGTTCATGGACCAGACCAACCCGCTGTCCGAAGTCACCCACAAGCGTCGCGTGTCGGCGCTTGGGCCGGGCGGTCTGACGCGCGAGCGCGCGGGCTTCGAGGTCCGCGACGTTCATCCGACCCATTATGGCCGCATCTGCCCGATCGAAACGCCCGAAGGCCCGAACATCGGTCTGATCAACAGCCTGGCGACGTTCAGCCGCGTCAACAAATATGGCTTCATCGAAACCCCCTATCGCAAGGTCGTCGATGGCAAGGTGTCGGGCGAGGTCGTCTACCTGTCCGCCATGGAAGAGGCCAAGCACACGATCGCCCAGGCGAACGCGGAACTGACCGAGGATGGCGGCTTTGCCGAAGACCTGATTTCGGCGCGTGAAGCGGGCGAATTTCTGATGGCGCCGCGCGATCACATCACCCTGATGGACGTCAGCCCCAAGCAGCTGGTGTCGGTCGCGGCCTCGCTCATTCCCTTCCTGGAAAATGACGACGCCAACCGCGCGCTGATGGGATCGAACATGCAGCGCCAGGCGGTGCCGCTGGTCCGGGCCGAAGCGCCCTTCGTGGGCACCGGCATGGAAGGCACGGTTGCGCGGGATTCGGGCGCGGCGATCACCGCCAAGCGCGCGGGCATCGTCGATCAGGTCGATGCGACCCGTATCGTCATCCGCGCCACGGGCGATGTCGAACCCGGCCAGTCGGGCGTCGACATCTACACGCTCCAGAAGTTCCAGCGTTCCAACCAGGACACCTGCATCAACCAGCGTCCGCTGGTGAATGTCGGCGACCTGATCGATGCAGGCGACGTCATCGCCGATGGTCCGTCGACCGAGTTTGGCGAGCTGGCGCTGGGCCGCAACACGCTGGTCGCGTTCATGCCCTGGAATGGCTACAATTATGAGGACTCCATCCTGATCTCCGAGCGGATCGTGAAGGATGACGTCTTCACCTCGATCCATATCGAGGAGTTCGAGGTCATGGCCCGCGACACCAAGCTGGGGCCGGAAGACATCACCCGCGACATTCCGAACGTCGGCGAGGAAGCGCTGCGCAACCTCGACGAGGCGGGCATCGTCTATATCGGCGCTGAAGTGGAGCCGGGCGACATCCTGGTCGGCAAGATCACGCCCAAGGGCGAAAGCCCGATGACGCCGGAAGAAAAGCTGCTTCGCGCGATCTTCGGTGAAAAGGCGAGCGACGTGCGCGACACGTCGCTGCGCCTGCCGCCCGGCGTCGCCGGCACGGTCGTTGAAGTGCGCGTCTTCAACCGCCACGGCATCGACAAGGACGAACGCGCCATGGCGATCGAGCGGGAGGAAATTGACCGCCTGGCCAAGGACCGCGAGGACGAACGCGGCATCCTCAACCGCGCGACCTTCAACCGGTTGCAGGAAATGCTGCTGGGCCAGACCGCTTCTGCCGCGCCCAAGGGCGTCAAGAAGGGCGTGGTCATCGACGAGGCGCTGCTGAACGAGGTCGAGCGCCACGAATGGTGGAAGTTCGCGGTCGAGGACGATCAGCGCCAGGCCGGCATCGAAGCCGTCAAGGCGCAGTATGACGAAGCGGTGAAGCTGATCGTCGAGAAGTTCGAGGATCGCGTCGACAAGCTGCAGCGCGGCGACGAGCTGCCCCCGGGGGTGCTCAAGATGGTCAAGGTGTTCGTCGCGGTGAAGCGCAAGCTGCAGCCGGGCGACAAGATGGCCGGCCGTCACGGCAACAAGGGCGTCATCAGCCGCATCCTGCCGATCGAGGACATGCCGTTCCTGGAGGATGGCACGCATGTCGACATCGTGCTCAATCCGCTGGGCGTGCCGAGCCGCATGAATGTCGGTCAGATCTTCGAGACGCATCTGGGCTGGGCCGCGCGCGGCCTGGGCCAGCAGATCAAGCATGCGCTGGAAGACTGGCGCGAGGCCAATCCGAACGCGGAAGCGGGCGCAATGCCGGACGCGGTCAAGCAGCGGCTGCTCGACGCCTATGGCGAGCAGTATGTCGACCAGATCGAGCGGCGCGACGCCGGGCAGATCATCGACCTGGCCGAACATCTGGGCCGCGGCGTGCCGATGGCGACGCCGGTGTTCGACGGCGCGCGGGAAGCCGACGTGTCGCGGATGTTGGAGATCGCCGGGCTGGATGCATCGGGTCAGTCGGACCTGTATGACGGCCGCACGGGCGACAAGTTCGACCGCAAGGTGACGGTGGGCATCATCTATATGCTGAAGCTGCACCACCTGGTCGACGACAAGATCCACGCGCGATCGATCGGCCCCTACAGCCTCGTCACCCAGCAGCCACTGGGCGGTAAGGCGCAGTTCGGCGGCCAGCGTTTCGGAGAAATGGAAGTGTGGGCGCTCCAGGCTTATGGCGCCGCCTACACGCTCCAGGAAATGCTGACGGTGAAGTCCGACGACGTGGTCGGCCGCACCAAGGTCTATGAGGCGATCGTCAAGGGCGACGACACGTTCGAGGCCGGCATTCCCGAAAGCTTCAACGTGCTCGTCAAGGAAATGCGCAGCCTGGGCCTCAACGTCGAACTCGCCGCGATGGACGAGGTCGAGGACGACGACGGCATGGCGCAGGCGGCGGAGTAAGCCGGGCCCGATGCAATTACCGTTCGTCCTGAGCAGCCATTGAGCGAAGTCGAGCCGAAGACGACCGCAAGGTCAAATGGCGTATCGAAGGACCCTTCGATACGGGACTTCGACAAGCTCAATCCCTACTCAGGGCGAACGGACGAAGATTTGAACCTCAAGCCTTTGGCTTAGGAGCTAAAAAATGAACGAACTGACCAACTTCGCCAACCCGGTCGCCAAGCCGGAAACCTTCGACCAGATCCAGATCGGCCTTGCCTCGCCCGAGCGCATCCGGTCCTGGTCCTTCGGCGAGATCAAGAAGCCGGAAACGATCAACTATCGCACGTTCAAGCCCGAGCGTGACGGCCTGTTCTGCGCCCGCATCTTCGGTCCGATCAAGGATTATGAGTGCCTGTGCGGCAAATATAAGCGCATGAAGTATAAGGGCATCGTCTGCGAAAAATGCGGTGTCGAAGTCACGGTGTCGAAGGTCCGCCGCGAGCGGATGGGCCATATCGAACTGGCCGCCCCCGTCGCTCACATCTGGTTCCTGAAGTCGCTCCCCAGCCGCATCGGCCTGCTGCTCGACATGCAGTTGAAGCAGCTGGAGCGCGTGCTCTATTTCGAAAGCTATATCGTCACCGAGCCGGGCCTCACCCCGCTGGAAAAGTTCCAGCTGCTGACCGAGGACGAACTGCTCGACGCGCAGGACGAATATGGCGAGGACGCCTTCTCCGCCGGCATCGGCGCCGAGGCCGTCAAGCAGATGCTGATGGACCTCGACCTGGAAGGCGAGAAGCAAATCCTGCTTGAGGAACTGGCGACGACCAAGTCGGAGCTGAAGCCCAAGAAGATCATCAAGCGTTTGAAGGTCGTCGAAAGCTTCCTGGAATCGGGCAACCGTCCCGAATGGATGATCCTGGACGTCGTGCCGGTCATCCCGCCGGAACTGCGCCCGCTGGTTCCGCTGGACGGCGGCCGCTTCGCGACATCGGACCTTAACGACCTCTATCGCCGCGTCATCAACCGCAACAATCGGTTGAAGCGCCTGATGGAACTGCGCGCGCCCGACATCATCGTGCGCAACGAAAAGCGCATGTTGCAGGAAGCTGTCGACGCCCTGTTCGACAATGGCCGCCGCGGCCGCGTCATCACCGGCGCGAACAAGCGTCCGCTGAAGTCACTCTCCGACATGCTGAAGGGCAAGCAGGGCCGCTTCCGCCAGAACCTGCTCGGCAAGCGCGTCGACTATTCGGGTCGTTCGGTGATCGTGACCGGTCCTGAACTCAAGCTGCACCAGTGCGGCCTCCCGAAGAAGATGGCGCTCGAACTGTTCAAGCCCTTCATCTACGCCCGCCTCGACGCCAAGGGTCTGTCGATGACCCTGAAGCAGGCGAAGAAATGGGTCGAGAAGGAGCGCAAGGAAGTCTGGGACATCCTCGACGAAGTGATCCGTGAGCACCCAGTCATGCTGAACCGCGCGCCGACGCTCCACCGCCTCGGCATCCAGGCGTTCGAGCCGGTCCTGATCGAGGGCAAGGCGATTCAGCTGCATCCGCTCGTCTGCTCGGCCTTCAACGCCGACTTCGACGGCGACCAGATGGCCGTCCACGTTCCGCTGAGCCTGGAGGCCCAGCTGGAAGCGCGCGTGCTGATGATGTCGACCAACAACATCCTTTCGCCCGCCAACGGCAAGCCGATCATCGTGCCGTCGCAGGACATGGTGCTGGGCATCTATTATCTGTCGATGGAGCGCGAAGGCGAGCCGGGCGAAGGCATGCTGCTCGCTGACATGCAGGAAGTCCACCAGGCGCTCTATGCCAAGGCGGTGACGCTGCATTCCAAGATCGTCAGCCGCGTTCCGCAGACGGACGAGGATGGCAATCAATATATGAAGCGGTATGAGACCACCCCCGGTCGCATGCTGCTGGGCGAATGCCTGCCCAAGTCGCATCGCGTGCCCTTCGACGTCGTCAACCGCCTTCTCACCAAGAAGGAAATCGGGGACGTCATCGACCAGGTCTATCGCCACACCGGCCAGAAGGACACGGTGCTGTTCGCCGACGCCATCATGGCGCTGGGCTTCCGCCACGCGTTCCAGGCCGGCATCAGCTTCGGCAAGGACGACATGGTCATCCCCGACAGCAAGGTGACGATGGTCGACGAGACCAAGGCGCTGGTGGCCGATTATGAACAGCAATATCAGGACGGCCTGATCACCCAGCAGGAAAAGTACAACAAGGTGATCGACGCCTGGTCGCGTTGCGGCGATCAGGTCGCCAACGCCATGATGGACGAGATCAAGGCCCAGCCCAAGGACCCCAAGACGGGCCGTATGGCGCCGATCAACTCGATCTACATGATGGCGCATTCGGGTGCGCGTGGTAGCCAGGCGCAGATGAAGCAGCTGGCGGGCATGCGCGGCCTGATGGCCAAGCCGTCGGGCGAGATCATCGAAACGCCGATCATCTCCAACTTCAAGGAGGGCCTGACCGTCCTTGAATATTTCAACTCCACCCACGGCGCCCGCAAGGGCCTGGCCGACACCGCGCTCAAGACGGCGAATTCGGGCTATCTGACCCGCCGTCTGGTCGACGTCAGCCAGGACTGCACCGTCGTCGAGGAAGATTGCGGCACCGAAAAAGCGCTGGAGATGAAGGCGATCGTCCAGGGCGGCAGCGTCATCGCATCGCTGGGTGAGCGCATCCTGGGCCGCACCACGGCCGAGGATATCGTCGACACCAAGGACAATAGCGTGGTGATCCCCATCGGCACGCTGCTGGACGAAGCCATGATCGCGCAGATCGAGGCGATCGGCACGCAGGCGGTGAAGATCCGCTCGCCCCTTATCTGCGAAAGCAAGATGGGCGTGTGCGCCAAATGCTACGGCCGTGACCTGGCCCGTGGTACGCCGGTCAATATCGGTGAAGCGGTCGGCGTCATCGCGGCGCAGTCCATCGGTGAACCGGGCACGCAGCTTACCATGCGGACCTTCCACATCGGCGGCGCGGCGAACTTCAACGAAACGTCGAACCTGGAAAGCGTGGCGGACGGCACGATCGAGCTGCGCGACATGCCCACCATCACCGACAAGAATGGCCGTCGCCTGAGCCTCGCCCGCAACGGCGAGATCGCGATCATCGACAGCGAGGGCCGCGAGCGCGCGACCCATCGCCTGCCCTATGGCGCGACGATCCTGTTCGAAAATGGCGCCGCGGTGGCCAAGGGCGACCGGATCGCCGAATGGGATCCGTTCACCATGCCGGTCATCACCGAAAAGCCGGGCATCGTGAAGTATCAGGACCTGATCGACGGCAAGACGCTGACCGAACAGACCGACGAAGCGACCGGCATCGCCCAGCGCGTCGTCACCGAACATCGCGGTTCGGCCCGGTCGAAGGAGGATCTGCGTCCGCGCCTGACCCTGCTCGACGATCAGTCCGGCGAAGCTGCTCGCTACATGCTGGCGATCGGCGCGACCCTGTCGGTCGACGATGGGGCGCAGGTGCAGGCCGGTGACGTGCTGGCGCGTGTCAGCCGCGAAGCGGCCAAGACCCGCGACATCACGGGCGGTCTGCCGCGCGTGGCGGAGCTGTTCGAAGCGCGCAAGCCCAAGGACAACGCCATCATCGCCAAGGTGTCGGGCCGCGTCCAGTTCCTCAAGGATTACAAGGCGAAGCGCAAGATCGCCATCAATCCCGAGGATGGCGGCGAGCCGGTCGAATATCTGATCCCCAAGAGCAAGGTGATCGACGTTCAGGAAGGCGACTATGTGAAGCGCGGCGACAACCTGATCGGTGGTTCGCCCGACCCGCACGACATTCTGGAAGTGCTCGGCATCGAGCCGCTGGCCGAATATCTGGTCGCGGAAATCCAGGAAGTCTATCGCTTGCAGGGCGTGAAGATCAACGACAAGCATATCGAGACGATCGTTCGTCAGATGCTGCAAAAGGTCGAGATCACCGTGTCGGGCGACACCACCTTGCTGGTGGGCGAGCAGGTCGATCGCGAGGAAATGGACGAAGTGAACGCCAAGCTGGGCGCTGGCATGCAGCCGGCCGAAGGCAAGCCGGTGCTGCTGGGCATCACCAAGGCGTCGCTGCAGACCCGGTCCTTCATCTCGGCCGCGTCCTTCCAGGAAACCACTCGCGTCCTCACCGAAGCGGCGGTTCAGGGGAAGAAGGACACGCTCGTGGGCCTCAAGGAAAACGTCATCGTCGGCCGCCTGATCCCGGCGGGTACGGGCGCTGGCATGAACCGCATGCGGGTTGCCGCCTCGTCGCGTGACGCGGCGCTGCGGGCCGCGCTGCGGGCGTCGAACGAAGCGCATCTGATCGCGCCCAAGACCGCTGCCGAGGAACATGCCGCCGAACTGGCGCAGGGTCCCGAAGCGGCGATCGGAAACGATCCTTTGGCGATGGTCGAAGGGGAAACCCACGGCACCGACGCGGACGCGGGCGATTATCTGCAGCAGAGCGACGAGGGCTAAGCCCCTTTGAAAAGGACGGAGCCGCACCCTATCTAGAGTGCGGCTCCCAAGCCCCCCGCGCCGTCACAGGCGCAAAAAGAGCCCGCCGATGCAGCAATGCGCCGGCGGGCTTTTGTTATATGCTGTAGTCGGCTGTCAGCGGTCGAGCCGCGTATCGTTTAGCTATCACTACCGGAAATTTTAATTATCGGGGTCGGACTACTTTAACATCGTCAAAGTAAACTGACTGTCGGCCACTCTTATCTGGGGTTCGATAAATCCCAAGATCAATTCCAACCGTGTCCGAAGAGCCATATTTTTTTGGAGAGAAGCCGATAGGACCATTGTAGTTGACCTTTTGGTCTCCATTAACCCGAAACCTGATATTTCCCTGTGGCTGATCGTTTCCACCCTTCAACGCAAACGACAGATCAAACCTATACCACTCTCCTATTTTCATTTTTCCTCGATATAGGACAGTCTTATCTCGACGATCATAATATCTAAATTTGTTGGCGCCGGGATATCTTACGGATAATACAAATTCCTGATACTGAGAACTTTTGTCGGCTCTTCTGCTCTTTGGAACCATGTTGAGAGATATAATCGGTCCGGCTGGGACATAGTCCATCTTTGCCGATCGAGATTTATCTGGGAGGGTCTGAGACACTTGAAAATGCAGCAAGTTATGAATTGGCGTGGAATAACCTGCACCTAACTTCATGGCGAAACTCACATTGGTTACGCGACCGTCGTTAATCCGGATAATGCCATTCTGCCCTCCAGGCACCTTTTTGTGATGCGACCAAATATTGAATAGGATTTTGTTTTTCTTCGAGTTTGGAGCTGAAGGCGCCATCGAAAGCCGAAGACACTTTGGGGGCGAATAGCACCTCGATGAGGATATTTGCGGAGCGCCGTCCAGTCTCGTCCCGGGATCGATAGTAGCATCAATAGACCCTCCAGGAGTAATCACCTTCGGAAGTTTCCGCCCCTCGACTTTTGCGCCATCATCGAAATTCAGCAGCCTCTCAGCGGATGGTTGCTGGGCTAGAGCCAAAGTCTGACATGAACCAGCGGCGAGGCCAATTGCAAACATGCGCAACATTCAACGTCTCCTTCGCAAGCAGAACGCGGAAATGTGAGAGATTATCCGTTGCTGCGCTCGCAAGCAGATTATATGTCAAAAAAATGCAGGCATCACCGCGTCCATTGTCGATCCAAACAGCCAAGAACAGCAGTGTTCATCCATATCACTTTGAAAAGGGCAAATTTATTGGCGGATTTGCCTCTGAGGACGTACTTGAAAATGCGCGAATGCCTGGAATCCCCAGCCCCAGGGACATTCCACTAACAGATTCGCCCCGACCCAACCGTCGCTATGAAGGGCGCTATCTTTTCGCCGGCCCGCTATGGAACCACTTTGGTCACGTTTTGGTCGATTGCATACACCGCCTATGGGCGCTGTTGGAAAAACCAGACCGATATGAAGCCATCGTGTTCGCCAATGTCCAAAACTTGCGGGCTCGCAGCGTCCCCCAAATCCCTTCTTTTGTCCCTCCTCTGCTAGACCTTATGGGGCTCCCCGCAATACCCATAATCTTCGTCGATGAGGCTACTGAATTTGAAATACTGGATATCCCAGAGCTTGGGAGCATTTATAAAATAGGCTTATCTCCAGCGTATCGACCCTACTTAAAGCGCTATCAAGAGGCCATAACTAAGAGGACCGCGCTCTTTCGTGAAAAGACGCCCACCAGAATTTTTTATGGCCGCGGACACGCGCTGCGCGATGGGGGCGTCATCGGCTCCTCATATTTCGAAAAATCACTAAAACATGCGGGATTTTTATCTTGCGTGCCAGAAGACCTAAGTCTCCGTCTACAATTTGCTTATCTTCTTCAAGCTGAAGAAATTATTTTTGAAGAAGGAAGTTCAATCCATCTAACTGAGTTACTACATGAAGTTAAATCGAATGTCCGGATACTTCCTCGACGTCCTAATCCTCACGTTTTTCAGACAGCTTTAACTCCGAGATGTTCAGTCTATCAGGTATTGGCAAAGCCAAACAATATCATCCAACTTCCCGACCGTAATGGGAATATGTCTCCTGCATCACTGACATTTTATAAAGATCATGAGGCAGTGTATAATGAACTTTCCAAGATTTTTGATTTACCAGATTTCGACAAATCGCTCTATGAGACTTTAGAACTTCGGGATTTAAAAGCCGCCCCAGTAAAAAGCCCGAGCATATTGAAACAAAGATTAAATATGATCCGAAATTATCGGGAAGAGACTTAATTAAATTCTCATCAATTTTGGCAGCATAGATTGCGCAATAATCCTTAACTGATCGACATTGAGTGAAAGCTGAGGTTCGCATCCTATTGGTAACTCGTACTCCAGTCGGAGCGCTTGGCTATTTGGGATAAGACTATTGATCTCATCGACAGTTTTTTGCGTGCGGTTTACAAAATCTGCCCAACACTGTTGTGATGGCTTAATTGCATCCGCTTTCAAATCGGGCAATTGCTCACAAACGATGTCCGAAAACAAATCCCCAGATTTGCCAAAAACTTTATTTACTTCCTGCTGGAAAACAAGCTCTGCGTACGTGAGAGATCTGTTAACTACAGGGTAGGGAACCGAATACACTTCATCTGAATTGAGCCACCGTGCTAAGACGCGCGACACCTCTTTCTTACAATTGGAATAATTATATACGGACAGAGTAATCTCAGGATGTTGAAGTATCTTCTTTATAAAGACTTCGACACTCCTGAAAAAATTAAAATGCTCGATATATTCATCCATCGCACCAGCATAGCCACTGCGTTTAACAGCCTGTTGATACGAAGATGAAAGCATCTCATCCGGGTTACGGACAAACAAAAGCACATTGATGCCTTCGTAATGCTCCGACAATGCCGTGATATTTTTACGATTCAGCCAATTCTTTTCCAAAGCAAATAAAAATTCGGAGCTGTACAGCGTAGACGATGTATAGTCTCCACGCGTTACATGCGACACGTCTCCAGGATTTTTTAAAAAAATCGAGCCATTGCCGGAGGATATTTTTCCTTCAGACGACCGGTCGCTATCTAATACCGGATACAGAATAGAGAGATCTTGTTTCAGCTTGTCGCGATGAGTGGACAATATGGACTGAATATAGCTGCTGCCAGTTTTTCCGTGCCCAACATGCAGAAACAATTCTCTTTTCATTGACCCCCGACCTTGAAAATATAAACGCTGTTCGGGCTAGTCAGTGCCTACCCCGTCCGCCTTCGCCTCGATCCGCGCCCGCCAGCAGGCGATGCCTTCGGTTTCCAGTTCTGGACGATCAATCATATATTCCGCAACCATAAATCCGTCGCGGGTGTAAAAATCGACGTCGTCGCCGGGGAAGGCCTCGCCCCAGCGGGCGGTGTAGCTGTAGCGGTTGTGGATGATGAAGCGGCCCCTGCCCTTGGTACGGCCTTCATGATGGATGACGGTGGAGCCGGCGGCATATTCGAAGACATGACGGCCATGGCCCAGGCGATAGCACAGGTCGATATCTTCCTGCCCATTGATGAAGATCGGGTCGAACCCGCCGACCGCGGCGAAATCCACAGCGCGCATCGCGAAACAGGCTCCCGTGATCGCGCGGAAACGGCGATTGTCGGCGACCAGCGGTGAATTAGCGTCCTCATCGACATAAATGGGGTAGCCGAGCGGCGTCTTGCCCGAGAAGACCACGCCGACACACTGCACCTTGCCATCGGGGTAGAGCAGCTTGGGCTGGCTGCCCATGACTTGCGGGTCGGCGAGCGGCGCCAGCAGCGGCTCCAGCCAGCCGGGCTGCACTTCGGTGTCGTTGTTGAGGAAGATGATGCGTCCGCCCTGCGACGCGGCAAAGCCGACATTATTGCCGAGCGAGAAGTTCAGATTGTCGAAATTGTGGATGACGCTGATGCGCCCGTCCCGCTCCGCCCATTGATCGAGCAGGCCTGACGTTTCCTCATCGCTGCCGTTGTTGACCATGATGATCTCGACCTTGGCGCGGCCGCACTGGCGCACCAGCGCATTGAGGCATTTGTTGGTCAGCGAATATTGATTGTAGACGCACACGATGATCGACACGAGGTCGGGATCGCGCTGGGGCGCGTTGCTGCGCAGGCTGTGCCAGTCGATCATCGTCTGGTTGAGCGACAGGAAGCGGCGCTCCGGCCCGACGCGATACACGCTGGCGTTCACAGGCTCGCCCACCGGCGCGTCGCGCCAGGCCGGACGGGTGGCGACGGCATCCTCCTCATAGGCCCTGGCGGCGAGCGCGCGCAGCTGCTTCATCTTGCCCGATCCAAACGCCGCCTTCACCTTGCGCGCATAATCGGGATGGCGTTGATGGACGATTTCCATCGCCGTCTTGATGAGGCCATCCTTTTCCGCGCCGAAACTGGCGGTGCGCTGGTGGAAGACATAGGCGTGGGGCGAAATGAAATTCTTCCACCCCGCCTTGATCGT
The DNA here is from genome assembly GCF_000445105.1 of Sphingobium lactosutens DS20. Taxonomy (GTDB): domain Bacteria; phylum Pseudomonadota; class Alphaproteobacteria; order Sphingomonadales; family Sphingomonadaceae; genus Sphingobium; species Sphingobium lactosutens. Next base: position 51,807 of record NZ_ATDP01000091.1, read on the forward strand.
GCGCATGCAAAAGTCGTTTTCCTCGCCATAACCGCGCGGAAACGCCTCTTCATCGAACAGGCCGATATGATCCATCAGGTCGCGGCGGATATACATGCAAAAACCGTTGCCGGTCGGCACGTCGATGGGGTCGGACTCCTGCGTAAAGCTGATGATCCGGTGCGCCCATTCGTCATGCGACAGGCCTTCGGGCCGGGGATTGACGATATTGGGCGTGGGGAAGGAAAAGCTGCCCGAATTGTCCCCCATGGCGGTGACAGTGCCAGCCTTGGGCGTGCCCAGCGCCACCTTGCGCATGCCCTCGATCCAGCCGTCATGGACGATGGTGTCGCTGTTGAGCAGCAATATGTCGTCATCCCCGGCCCAGGCGATGCCGCGATTGATGGTGCGGGTATAACCCATATTCTGCGGGTTCACGAGCAGGTTGAAACCGGGGTTGAGCGCGAAACGCTCCAGCAGGGGCTGCACCCGCTCGTCGCTGCTGCCATCGTTGATCATCAGCACCCGGTGGCGGGTAAGGTCGGTGCGAGTCAGCACCGATTGCAGGCAACGCTCGACCGCTTCGGGCGCGTTATAGACGGGCACGATGATGGTCAGGCGGCGGGTTTCGTCGATGCGCAGCGGAACCGGCTCGTGCAGCATGACGGAAAGCGCATGGCGCAGATTGTTGCGCAGCACGACGGGCGCGAACTGGCGCAGAATCTTTTCGCGGCCAGCCTCCCCCATGGTCGCGATGCGATCAGGGTCCTGGCAGAGCGTTGCCACCCGCGCGACGACGGCGTCGACATCCTTGTGGTCCACCAGGAACCCGGTCTGGTTGTCGTCGATCAGTTCGGGCACCGCGCCCCAGCGATAGGCGATGACCGGCCGGCGCGCTGCCTGCGCTTCGGCGACGGTGCAGCCGAAGGATTCGGCGAAATGCGACAGAGCGAGCACCACGTTAAGCTGCGCCATCGCCTCGGCCGGCGTGTCGGCATAGCCGGCAAATTCCAGATTGCCCGGCAGGCCGGCGGCCTTGAGCTCGGCGACATAGTCGTTTTCCGGGCCGATGACGCGGAAGAAGGCGTTGGGCGCCACCGCTTCCGCGCGGCGCGCGACCTCGACGAAATCGGCGATGCCCTTTTTGGGGATGTTCGAACTGACGATGCCGAAGACGATCCGGTCCTGCACGACATTGGCCATGTCGAGCGCGTCGACCTTCGCCACATTGGGCGCGTGGAAGCTGCGCTTGCTGCGCTCGAACAGCTTTTGCGTGGCGGCGGAATTGGCGATCACATAGTCGGTCTGGTGCAGGATGCGGTCGATGATGCCCTTCGCATCCATGCCCATGCGGTTGCACAGATGTTCGTCATGGTCGATCAGCTCGCGGGCATGGATCGCCGTCACTCGCCCCGTCCGACGCGCGGCGATCAGCGGATCGACCAGCACGATCGTATTGCAATAGACCAGGCTGATATTGCACTGTTCGATGATGTGCGTGAAATCCTCGATCGAGGTTTCGTCCGGCCCGCGATTCTTGGTCCACTGGCCATAGGGAAAGGCGAACAGGCCGCAGGACTTGGACCGCAGCAATTCGATATAGTCGGGATTGCCTTCCTTGGGCACGGCGACATAGATGTTGAGGCGCAACTGGCCCAGCGCATCAAGCATGTCGATGAAGCTGCGTTCGCCACCGAACATATGCGCGTTGACTTCATGCGCGCACAGCAGGACCGAGGGCGCGTCGGCAATGACGGCAACATCGCCCTGCTTCCAGGACGCCGGGTCAAGCGCGCGACGCCGGGGGCCAAGCCGGCGGTTTTCGCGATGCCCGTTCTTCACATAATGGAGCAGCGGGTTCATCCCCGCCGCGCCCACATCCGGGTTCATTTCCAGATAGCCGCTGGTGCTGAACTCGCTCGACGGATCGCGCCGGAGCAGCGACCCCAGCCACAGATAATGCGCCGCGGCATCCACGCCCAGGATCTGGACGTCGGGGTAGGTGCGCAGATACCAATCCTCATTGAACAAGGGAGACTGCTTGATCAGCGCCACATGCTCAGCCGGAGCGGCTTCCGCCGGGATCAATTTATGCACGTTGCCCCTCAATTCATACAAGATTGCGATCGTCTGCGTCGCCCGCAGCGACGGCGCCCTTCATCCCCAAGGCCCGTTCAAATTCATTGCTTATGAATTTCGTATTCGGGAATAATGTGTCCTCGCAGGTGCAGCAAAGCAAGCGAAAAGCAATTCTTAACCATGTTTAGTGGGCCGAACGGTTCGGAAAGCGCGGCAGGACAGCGGATATATGCTGGCCTGACATGGCCTTTACCGGCAAAAAATCTAGCAGGTGCAACATGATAGGCAGGAGTCGTCGAAACCCCGGCGCCTGCCTAAATGGAAAGGGGTCAGGCCTCGGATCATGCGTGAAGAACGCGATCACGGGCGATCCCGGCAAAGGCATGCCGAGTCGCCGAAAACGTAGCGTCAGAAGGCATGCATTGCGCAAAGGGGACCAGCCTTAAGCTAGTCCCCCTTTCCTCATTTCGTCACGCGGGTGGTCGCCTGGCGGAGGGCGGTCATGTCCGGTCCGGAAAAGGCAGCCTTCACGAGGTGGGCATAGTCGGGATAGCGTTTCATCACGACATCGACGCCTTCCTTGACCAGCTTGTCCTTCTCGCCCTTGAAGCTGGCGGTGCGGATATGGAAGACGAAGGCCCAGGGCGAAATGAGATTGACCCAGCCCGCCTTCATCGCCCGCATGCAAAAGTCATTTTCCTCGCCATAGCCGCGCGGAAAACCATCTTCATCGAACGTGCCGCATGCGTCCATCATCGCACGGCGGATATACATGCAGAAGCCCGAACCGGTCGGCACTTCGGGCGCCGGGCAGTCGACCGCGGCCTGCACCATCATCAGCGCATATTCCTCATGCGTCAGATGATCGGGCTTGTCGCATTTCTGGTTGTGACGCGGGAAGGAGAAGGCGCCGGCATTATCGCCCATGGCCGTTACCGTGCCGACATTGGCGCGGCTATAGGCCGTGGCGCGCAGCCCCTCCAGCCAGCGCGGCGTGACGACCGTGTCGCTGTTGAGCAGCACGACATCGCGCCCGGCGGCCTGACCGATGCCAAGGTTGATCGTCTTTGTATATCCCAGATTGCGGGGCGACCGCATGATGGTGAGGCCCGGCGTCCCGGCAAAACTGTCGAGCACAGGTCCAACCGCTGGATCCGGGCTGCCATCGTCGATGACGAGCAGCTGGTTGTCCTTCAAATTGGTGTGCTTGATGACGGAGGCGATGCAGGCCCGCACTTCCTCCGGCGCGTTGTAGACAGGGATGACGATCGTGCAGGGCAAGGCAGCGCCGATGATCTGGGCGGCAGGCTCCATCGGGCTGGCCGAACCGACATCGGCGTCGGGGGTCATCGGCCGGCCCGTGATCCGGCCATAGGCCTGGCCCACATGATCGCGCAGACGCTGCTGCGAGAAATTCTGGCGGATGAAGGTAGCGCCCTTCTCCCCCATCGTGCCGATCTTGGCGTCATTTTCGCACAGGTCGACCACCGCATCGACCACCGCGCCGACATTCTTGAACGGCACCAGATAGCCGGTTTCGCCATGCTGGACCAGTTCAGGCAGCGCCCCCCAGCGATAGGCGATGACGGGCCGGTTGGCCGCCATGGCTTCGGCGACGGTGCGGCCGAAGGATTCGGCGAAGGTCGACAGGTTCAGAAGGACATTGAGTTCCGACATGGCGGACCGCGCGCTGTCCTTGTAGCCAGCGAAGATCAGATTGTCGGGGCGCTCGCCCTTCGCAACTTCGTCCATCCATGCCTCGATCTGCGGCGTGCGCGGGCCGATGATGACGAATTTGGCGCGGCTGGTGCGGGCGGCCGACAGGCGGGCGACCTCGACGAAATCGGCGATCCCCTTCTTGGGAATGTTCGAACTGACGATGCCGAACTTGATCGTGTTGCCGAACAGGTTGCGCATCTCGAAATCCTCGACCGTGACCGCATTGGGCACGTAGAGGGTCCGGTCGTCCCGCGCGAACAGCTCGCAGGTGGCGCGCGAATTGCCGATCAACCAATCGGTGCGGTCCAGCACCGTGCTGATGATCTCCCCGGTGGTGAGCGCCATGCGCTCCTGAAGGCCATTGTCGAGCGAGATGAGTTCCCGAACATGGCTGAGCGCCGTGCGGCCCATCCGCCGCGCTGCCGCGATCGGTTCCAGCAGGACGATGGTGTTGGCGTGGACGATATCGACGGCATGGCGCGCGATGATGTCGGCGAAGTCCAGCATCAGCCACGCATAATTGTCGCGATTGTCCATCCACTGCGGATAGCGGAAGGCGTAGGCGCCCGCGCACAGCTTCTGGATTGCCTCGATATAGGCGCGATTATTGTCGCTGGGCAGCGTCATGATGACATTGACCGGCATCGTCGCAAGCGCTTCGAGCACGTCGAGCAGACTGCGTTCGCCGCCGAACAATTGATGCCCGGAAATATGGGCGCACAGCAGGATCGTCGGCTTGGTAGGGTCTACCTCCCTGTAACCGCGATACCAGACCGGGCCGCGCGGCATGGTGCCGTCCGGCGCCAGCGGGCTGCCCAGATGCGCGAGCCGGCCTTCCTGCTTGGGGGCGGCGGCAATGCCGGCGGGCAGCGTCACCGCCTTCATGCCCGGCGTGGCGTCGACTGCGGAGCGGAATGCGGCGAGGTTCGTCCGGCCCCAGCGCTGGTCGGGCTCCAGATAGGTGCCCTCCGCCCATTCATTCCAGGCGTTGATGAACATCAGCGTTTCAGGCGCGCCATTGTGGCGGCTTTCCTGATCCAATATGCCCTTGATCCAGCGGCGGAACCCCTGCGGCGTTGCGCCGTGGAAGACACGCGCATCGGTCAGGCGGCGCGCCATATTGTCCCAGCCCAGCATCGCGCCGCGATGCACGGGCCATTCATAGCCATCGGCATAGCGTTCGACATCGCCGTCGACGACCGCGCCATAGTCGAAAATCTCGCCGCCAAAATCCTTGTGCAGGTCGTGCACCTTGGCACGCAAATCGACCCGCGCGCCTTCATGCGGCGGGAACAGGACATAGCTGTCGATCCCGTGATCGTGCGGTTGCCCCGCCAGCGATTCAAGGCCGAAGCGCACGGCGCACAGGTGAATTTCGCCAAGCCCGGCCTTGCGGCATTCCTCGCGCCAGATGCGCGCGGTTTCGAGCCAGTTGGGAATGATCGAGATGCGATAGACGAGCAGGACGGGCTTGCCGCAATGCCGGATCCAGCGCGGATCCTTCATCATCGGGATCATTTCGTGAATGAAGGCGATATTGCTTTCGAGCGAATAATCCTGCTGCATCAGGACGTGGCGGTTCTGCCCATCCCAGTTGCGCGACCAGTTTTCGTTCGCCCAGCACACGCAAAAGCCGGTGTCGATACGCGATGACCTGGCGAATTGCTCGATCGGCTGGTTGAGCAGCTTCTTGCCGTTGAACCAGTAATAATAGAAGCAGAAGCCATGAATGCCGAATTCGCTCGCCAGTTCGGCCTGTCGCACCTGCGTTTCTTCCAGCCGCAAGTCATAATAACCCAGATCCGCAGGCACGCGGGGCTGATAATGGTGACGAAATAGCTGCTTGCCGCGCACGACATTCTGCCATTCGGTAAAGCCCTTGCCCCACCATTTGTCATTTTCGGGGATGGGGTGAAATTGCGGCAGGTAGAAGGCCACGGCTTTAAGGGGACGATCAGGCGTAGAAGGCTGCGCCGGGGGCCGGGCGGCGGTGCGAACATCCATGCCGCCTTCGCGTGCCATAGCAGACAAAAGTCCCAGCACCGTATCGCGGCCGGGGAATTTCGTATAGTCGCCAGCGCCGGCCAGTTCCGCAGCCCGCACCGCCACAGCAAGAGGCCGACCAAGCAGAGGCTTGAGCCAGATGGCCGGGCCATCGACCAGTTGCAACGGGTCTTGGCCCAAGGTCAGCCCCAGGCGCGGCAATGCCGTATTGAGGGCATCGACCAACCTCTTGCGCCCCGCGTCCTGGCGGTCGAGCACGGAGGCACGAACGCCAGAAAGCCCCCATTGCGCATCGCCGACGAAGGCGGATTGAAGCGCGAGCGCCTGCTCAATGGAATCGCCCGAACCATCCTGCGGCGATATCCATAGGATATCTGCATAGCCATCCAGTGCGCCCGACCCGGCCACTCGCGAAAAGCCGCGCGCATTGCCCGCCTCATCCGCTTCACCCAACAGGGTCAAGGAGGCGATATTATCCGGCAGGGCCTCAGTCCCGAGCCGATCCATCGCCCCCATCAGGAACAGGTCGAGCGCGCCAAGGCGGGAAAGCATCTTCCCGATTTTCGCACCGTCATCCTTGAGCGCGAGGTTGAGGACGACAGCGAGCGGGGCATTGGGTTCCAACCCGCGCAGTCCGAACGCATCGGTCGCATGGCGGATATCGCATGTTCCTTCGACCGCCCCAGGCGCCGGCTGATGCGCTTTTGCGACGGATTCGACCAGTTTCACCGGGGACTTGCGCGCCGGCAACGGCTCGCGTCCTTCCGCCTCGCCATAGCGGATATAATGGAGCAACGGGTCCATGCCCGCCGCCACGACATCGGGATTGACCTCGACATAATGACGTGTGTCGAACCGGGGGCCAGGATCGCGCTGAAGCAGAAGGCCGAAGCGCACGAAATGCTGAATGGGGGTGACGTCTACCAGCCGCGCGTCGGGAAAGGTCTTCACATACCAGTCCGCGTCGAACAGCCCGGATTGTTCGACTTCGCGCGCAAGATCATCAAAAGTCAGCATTGTCAGCCTTTGCAAAAAACCGGAAGCGCCCGAAGGCGCGCGTAGAGGGCAAGAGGTTCAGCGCGGCTTTTCCTGCAGCGCGGCCGCGCAACGGCGCAGATCCTCCATCGTGCGATTGACCGAGCGCCCTTCGCGCAGGCCGTGGGTGACGAAATGCTCGGCCGCGTTGACGCCCGCTTCGGACACGTCCGGGTTCTGGTTGAGATACCATGTGGCGTCGAACAGGCTATGCTCGTCCAGCAACGCGCATTTACGCTGCAAACGCACATTGGCTGGCAGATATTTGGGCGCCGCCTGACGCAACAGGGCGCCGAGCAGGCGCGTGACCAAAAGATGAACCTTGTCCGCTTGCGCCACCAGTTCCTGAACGCGCATTTCGCGATCCTGCGCGTGCTTGAGCGCAGACATCAACGTCGCATTTTCCTTAAATCGCGCGGCCAGAGCGGCCTCATGCTCGCGCACCGCCGCTGCCTGCTGATCTTTGGCGGCAAGCAATTCGGCCTTCAGCTTCTGAAGGGCGCCGTCGGCCCGCTTGGCCTGAGCCTCTGCGGCCTGCCGCGCCGCCGTTTCATCCGCCAGCTGTGCGCGCAGGAACCGTAATTCCGCAGCGGACTGATCGTCCGCCGTCGCAGCGGCGCCGACCGCATTCCCCTGGCTTTCCAAATCCACCACCGCTCCGCTTCCTTTGTTCAAAACTGCCTTCCGCCAAGCTCAGTCATGCCGGTTCCCGCCTTTGAACCAAGCGCCGCAGAATGATGCCGCGACTATGGCAACGACCCAGCCGATGCAAGCCTCGGCCCGGTGCGCCTGGCCGCATCAGCGCTTTGCCGACGACTGCGCCAACTCCCGCAGCGCAGCCATTTTCGCGTTGGGCGAACGACCTTCGGCCAGGCCGTGACGAATGAAGTGCAAGGCAGGGTCAAGCGGTGACACGGCAACGTCGGGATAAGCCGATACATACCAGTCGGCATCGAAACCGCCATGTTCGACGATCAGGCGGCGCTGCTGCTGCTCGGTCTTCTTCCGAGTCAATTTGGGGAATGGCAAGACCGCCTGGGCCAGCATCGTTTCCAGCGACGACAACAGGCGATGATAGAGATCGATATTATTTTGCTGTGTCGTCAAAACCGTCGCGCGAAGAATTTCCCTCTTGCGCGTCATATCCTGAAGATCGGCTTCGACGCCCTTCAAATCGTACGCGTGGGCCTTACGCAGATTTTCTATTTCGGCAGCTTGTTGTTCCATGTCGCCTTGCAGGCGCGCAAGTTCTTCAGACCGCAGACGCTCCTGTTCCTGCGTATGCGCAAGCCGTTGACGATGATCGCGAAGCGCTGTTTCATGATTATCAAGCACCTCACGCGACTTGCGCAACTGGTCTTCCCGCTCCCTCAGAACATTCTGAAACCGCTCTTCCTGGGCTTTGACTGTTCGCGCAGCGTCGGCTTTGCTTTCCTCCAGTTGCGCCATCAGATGTTGCACCGACTGGCGCGCACGATCCAGATGTTGGGCTTGTTCGCTACGCGCCCTATCAAGTTGAGCCGCTTGCTGCGCCATTTCGTCCCGCAGACGGGTTAGCTCCTCGACCTGTTCCCGACCCTGCTCCTGCGCATCATCCAGCCGCTGCCGGTGCTCACCAAGCGCGATGTCCCGCTCGGCGAGGGATTGTTCCAGATCGCGCACCTGCTCCTGCGCCTGACGGAGCCGCTTCTGCTCCTCGTCGCGCATGCGCGTCTGTTCGGCCAGGTCCGCCCGAAGCTGCTCGATCGCACCATCCCGTTCGGCGAGATTGGTTTCCGCATCGCCATGCCGTTGGCGCATTTCACTCAGCATCTGCCGGGTTTGCGCCAGTTCCAGTTCGCGATGATTGACCGACGTCTGAAGCTGGATGGTTTCCGCCGTGCGCTCGCGCAAATTCTGTTCGAGCGTCGTGATGGATCGGTTCGCCCGTTCCATGGCGACGCCATGCCGCTCGCGCTCCGCCTCATGGCGGTCGTTTGCGGCGCGCAACTGCGCGTCGCGCTCGTCCAAGGACTGGTTCGCCTCCACCAGGGCCTGACGCGCCTGCGCAAGCCCCATTTCGCTCAACGCAAATTGCTCGGTCAATGTCGCGATTTCGCTGAACCGGGCCTTGAGCGCCTCTTCGGCGGCCGCCTTGGCCCGCTCCAGATCGCGCAGCTTGGCCTGGGCCTGCGCTAAGGATTGTTCAAGCTCGGCGCGTGCTTTCGCATCAGCACCCTGCTGCTCGTGCCAGTCGTTGCGGGCATTGAGCAGAGCCTCGGCCGCCTGTTCGGTTTCCAGCTGGCGCTGGCGCAGAGCGCTCTGCGTCTGCGCCAGTTCATCCTGAAGCCGCGAAAGCTCTTCCTCGTGCGTGGCGCGCTCCTGCGCCAGCTGCCCGGATAATTGCTCGGCGCGCTCTTCCCACTGTTTGGCAAGCGCCTCGGTCTGGGCGCCCTTCACCTGATGGTCGGACGATGCCTGTTCCGCCTCCTCCAGCTTGCGCAAGGCATCGGACAGCGACTGCGCGCTTTCTTCCTGCCGCGCGGCGGCTTGGCGCTCTGCCTCCTCGGCCCGACGCTTGGCCTCCTCAAGGGCGGCGGCGCTTTCTTCCTGCCGCGCAGCCGCTGCTCGCTCCGCCTCCTCGGCCCGGCGCTTCGCCTCCTCAATGGCGGCGGCGCTCTCGTCCCGTTGCGTGGCGGCCTGTCGCTCGGCTTCCTCCGCGCGACGCTGCGCCTCTTCTATCGCGGCGGCGCTTTCTTCCGCCTTCTGCCGCGCAGTCGCAGCCTGTTGCTGCGCCTCCTTCACTGCCGCCAGCGCGCTGGACAGGTCGCCCTCCAGCTTGGCCCGCATTTCCCGAAGCGTATCGCGCTCTTTTTGCGTCGCCAGGTGCCGCGCCTCCAGCGCCTCCTTGGCGCGCTGGATGGCGTCGGCCTGCTCCTGCGCCTTCACCGCGCGCGCCTCGACCTCCGACTGCGCCGCCTTGAGCTCCTCGACCTGCTTGCGCGATCCGCCAGCCTGCTGCTCCAGCAACCGGCCGCGCTCGCGCAGGCTGTCGCGTTCCTTGCGCGCCTCTGCCAGCTGTTGTTCAGCGCTTGCCCGCCCCGTTTCCAGCGCGGAAAGGCGATCCTGCGTCGACGACAGGCTGCGTTCCAGCTCCGCCTTGCCGGCGCGCAGGACGTCAAGCTCGGCCTGTGCAGCGGCCGCAGCGCTCTCCAGCTCGGCCTGCCGGGCGCCCGCCTTGTCGCGCTCCTGCTGCAACTGCGCGATCTTGGCGTGCCGGTCCTCATTATCCTTGGCGATCGTGCCAAAGGCGTGACTGGCCGCGACAAATTGGCTGCGCACATCGTCCAGCGCCGCGCGCCCCTCCGGGCTCTCGCCGTCGGCGGCAAAGCCCATCAGCGTTTCATAGGTGCGAGAAATCCAGTCGGACGCATAGCTGAGCGACCGGAGCACACGGGCATTATCACGATGGTGCCGCATGTCGGCCGAGAGGAACTGCGCGATTTCGCGGCGTGCCTTGACCGAATTGCGCGGCCAGATCAGGCCCAGATCGTCCTGCGTCCGCTCGATGAGGCCGGCCGTATCCTCCAGCAAATCGTCAAACGTCGTGAAGATGCGGCGCAGGCCCCGCGTTCCACGCTCGCCATCCAGCGTATAGCGCAGCCAAAGCAGCACGCCCTTGGACATCAGGAAATTGTTGCGCCGCTCCAGCGACCGCGCGACTTCGACGGGATTGCGCAGCGGATGGATGGCGACCTGATCGACGCCCAGTTCATCAAAAATCGACCGCCAGAAGGGCATCAGGATCGACAGCCGCGGATCCTTGAAAATGAAGAGCGGCGAGTCGCCGAACTCGCTGCCCACCAATTCCATCGCGCGGTCGCGAAAGCGCTGTACCGCCGACGATTTGAACCAGTCCGGGTTGAATTCCAGCCATTCGGACCATTCGCCGCCGCCCGATACGAGCATTTCCTCATTAAGGTCCTTGATCGGCTTCGATTCCCAATAGCCGGTCGAATTCCATTGGTCAGCGCCGATCAGGCGCGGCGGCATGTCACCGCCCAAGAGGTTGAGAGCGCGCGACAGAGCGCTCGTCCCGGACCGGTGCGATGCGACGATCAGGACGGCGGTGCGCTTGGCCGATGAAGACGCAGCGGCCGAAGCCTCCGTCTTCTGTGCCTGACCTGATTTCGCCCCGCCCGAAGCCTGCGTTTTTCCCGTCGACACCTTATCGTCCACCCTTGACCGCCCCTCAGACTGAATGGCCGCACCTTCTGACGCCATGGTCGCGCGTGTCAATCATAAAGCCCCGCCCTGTCCCGCATTGCAACATTCGCAGCGTCTCGCAGCATTGGACAACGCGGCTGTCGCCAAAAGCGAAATGCCATAGCTTTGCCGCACCGCAATGCAGCAAAGCGCAGCCAGAGCGCGACCCGTCCGGGCTTGACCTTCACAGCGCTTTGCCTGCCCCGACCACCCCAAATCCATCACCGGCCACTTTTCGCGCCGCAACATCGCCTTGCAATCGATAGCCGCCAACCCTAAACCGCGACGGTCTTTGAGGGAGCTTGATGTGCGCAAGGGAATTATATTGGCCGGCGGATCCGGCACAAGACTCTATCCGCTGACCAAGGGCGTCTCGAAACAATTGATGCCCGTCTATGACAAGCCGATGATCTATTATCCGCTGTCGACCCTGATGCTGTCGGGCATTCGCGACGTCCTGATCATCACTACGCCCCATGATGCCGCGGCCTTCCAGGCGCTTCTGGGCGACGGCAGCGAATGGGGCATGTCCCTGTCCTATGCCGTGCAGCCCGAACCCAAGGGGCTGGCCCAGGCCTATCATATCGGCGCGGATTTCGTGGGCAGCAATCCCTCCACGCTCGTGCTGGGCGACAACATCTTTTACGGCCACGGCCTGGTCGACCTGTTGCGCAACGCCGGGTCGCGCGACAATGGTGCCACCGTCTTTGGCTATTATGTCAGCGATCCCAAGGCCTATGGCGTCGTGTCCTTCGATGCGCAGGGGCGTGCCGAAACCATCGAGGAAAAGCCCGAACAGCCCAAGTCCAACTATGCGGTCACGGGCCTCTATTTCTATGACGGGCGCGCGGTCGACATGGCGCGCGATCTGCAACCCTCCCCGCGTGGCGAACTGGAGATCACCGATCTTAATCGCCTCTATCTGGAAGAAGGGTCTTTGTCGGTCGAGATCATGGGCCGCGGCTACGCCTGGCTCGACACCGGCACGCATGGATCGCTGCTCGACGCCGCGCTCTATGTGCGCGTGACGGAGGACCGCCAAGGCCTCAAAATCTGCTGTCCCGAGGAAATCGCCTGGCGGCAGGGCTTCATCGACGATGCCCAGCTTGAAAAGGTCGCCGCCCCGCTGCGCAAGAGCGGTTATGGCGACTATCTTATGGGCCTGCTGGGCGGCAAGGGAGCGATTGCGTGAACATCATCGAAACCGCCATTTCCGGCCCCGTCATCATCGAACCACGCGTGTTTGGCGACGAACGCGGCTTCTTTTACGAAAGCTACAATGCCGGCGCGTTCAAGGCGGCCGGGCTGGATCTGAATTTCGTTCAGGACAATCACAGCAAGTCGGCCAAGGGCGTGCTGCGCGGCCTGCATTTCCAGAACCCCAATCCTCAGGGCAAGCTGGTCCGCGTGACCGCCGGCCGCGTCTGGGACGTCGCCGTCGACATTCGCCGGTCCAGCCCGCATTTCGGCAAATGGGTCGGGGTCGAACTGTCCGCCGCTAACAAGCGGATGTTCTGGGTGCCCGAAGGCTTTGCCCATGGCTTCATCGCCCTGGAGGACGGCACCGAATTTCTCTACAAATGCACCGCCACCTATGACCCGTCCGCCGAACATTCGCTGATGTGGAACGACCCGGCGGTCGGCATTGAATGGCCGCTCGAAGGGCTGAAGCCGCAATTGTCGGGCAAGGACGCGCAGGGCAAGGCGCTGAGCGAGATCGAGGCGTTCGCATGAAGGCGCTGATCACAGGGGCCAAGGGGCAACTTGGCCGGGGATTGCAGGCGACCGCGCCGGCGGGCGCGACATTGATCTGCGTCGATGTCGATGAACTCGACATCACAGACAGCGACGCGGTCAATGCTTTCGTGGCGCGGGAAAAGCCGGACCTGATCCTCAACGCCGCCGCCTATACCGCCGTCGACAAGGCGGAGGCGGACGAAGACGCCGCGATGGCGATCAACGGAACGGCAACCGGAACGCTGGCGGATGCCGCCCGGTCCGTGGGCGCGCGGTTCGTCCATGTGTCGACCGACTTCGTGTTCGACGGGCGCGCGGGCATCCCCTATGCGCCCGACGCGCCGACCGCGCCGCTCAGCGCCTATGGACGCACCAAGCTGGCGGGCGAGCAGCTGGCCGGCCCGGATGCGCTGATCGTGCGCACGGCCTGGGTCTATGCGCCGACCGGCGGCAATTTCGTGCGCACCATGCTGCGCCTGATGGCGGAGCGGCCCGAAGTGCGGGTCGTCGCCGACCAGATCGGCACGCCGACCTATGCCCCCGGCCTTGCATCCGCGCTCTGGACCATGGCCGGCAACGACGTGTCGGGCATTCACCATTATACCGACAGCGGCGCGGCCAGCTGGTATGATTTTGCGGTAGCGATCCAGGAAGAAGGATTGGCGACTGGCCTGCTGACCCAGGAAGCGCAGATCGTGCCGATCCCGACCAGCGCCTATCCGACGCCGGCCGTGCGTCCGCATTATTCGGTTCTGGACAAGGCATCGACCTTTGAAGCGCTGGGCGGCCCGACGCCGCATTGGCGCGCCAATCTGCGCGTCATGATGAAGGCGATCAAGACGAACGGCTGACCGGCCGTTCGTCGACCAGCTTCAGCGCGCGGAGCAAGGCCCGCGCGCTGTCGTCCCACCCCGCACCGGCATAAGGGTCCGGGTCCGGCGCCTTGAGCAGCTCGACCAGTCGATCCGCGAGCGCAGCAGGCGTCTCGTCCTGGAAAAAATAGAGGCCCGGTCGCTCCAGTTCGCGAAAGACATGCAGGTCCCGGGCCAACACCTTGCGACCCTGACGCAGCGCCTCGGCGACCGGCAAGCCATAGCCCTCGCCCCGCGAAGGAACGGCAACCAGCGACGCCCGCATATAGAGCGCGGTCAAAAGCTCATCGCTCGCATTATCGAGCCACAGGAAGCGCGGCTCGCGCTGCGCCAGCGCGCGCATATGCGCCTGCAAGGCTTCGGTCCGCCAACCCGGGCGACCGACGACAACGAGATAGGGTGCGGTCGGGTCGGTCCGCCACAGATGCTCCATCGCCGCGATCAAGCTATCATGGCCCTTGCGCGGCTCAATGGTCCCGACCGCCAGCACCATGTCCTGACCCTGCAATCGGTCCAGCGCCGCGGTGCCCTTCGCATCGATACCCGTGGTCGGGCTGGAATGCTCGATCGCGCCGCTGAGCGGCATGACATGCACCTCTATCCGCTCACGCACCGGCGCGGGCGCAGCTTGCAGCATGTCGTTCAGATCGCGCGCCACTTGCCCGGAAATACAGATGGCGCGATCGGCATAGCGCATCAGCAGCTTGATCCAGCCGCGAAAATTGCGCGCCGTACTGTCGGGAAACCAGTCCGGCCTTTGCAGCGGCAACAGGTCATAGACGATCAGGTTGATGGACGCCCCCGCCCGGCACCACCGGGCAATTTGTCGCCGGTGCCGGATCAACCTGTGCGCTGCAAGGTCAAGACCCAGAAACAGGTCCCCCGCCCCCGCCCACACCAAGGGCGCGGACCGTGCAGGCAACGAAAAAACCTGTGTGCCCGGATCAAAATGCGCGACCGCATATCCGCGCCGCGCCGTCGCCGCGACAGGCACCAAGTCGACATCCGATATGTCCGCCTCGATCAGACGCTGCCAGAGCGCGCGAACCACCCGCTGAATGCCGGTGCCCGCATCATGCTGCGCGATGGTGGAGACATCGATGAGGAGGCGGCGTTGCGTCGGCCTAGAAGCTCCCGGCTTCTGCCAGGAGCCTAACCATTTCAGCCAACTCATCCGGTAGCGTTGGCCTGGTAGAAGGCGAAGGCTTCGTCCATGTCGTCAAATTCGGTCAATGTGCTGCGCGCCAGGACGGCGGCGCGGTCGCAACGATCACGCACGAAATTGTCGTTGTGCGACACGATGATCATCGCGCGGTCCTTCCGCTTGACGAACAGTTCGTTGTAGCATTTTTCCTGAAAACGCTTGTCGCCCACCGCCACGATCTCGTCGATCAGGAAGCAATCGAAGTCGACCGCGAGGGAAATGCCAAAACCCAGTCGCGCCCGCATACCGGCGGAATAGGTCTTGATCGGTTCCTTCAGATAACGGCCAAGCTCAGCAAACTCCTCCACTGCCTGTTCGGCCTCTTCTGGATCCTTGTTATAAACACGGCAAATGAACTTGAGATTATCCAGACCCGTCAGCGAATGCTGAAATGCGCCGGAAAAGGCGAGCGGCCAGGATATCGACATGTCGCCCACGATCCGACCGCCAGTGGGTTGTTCGATACCGCCTATCAACCGAATGAGAGTGGACTTCCCGGCGCCGTTGCGACCCAGAATGCCGATTTTTTCGCCACGATTGATCGTGAAGCCCACATCCTTGAAGACCCAATGCCGGCCCGTACGCGTGCGATACGCCTTGCTGATATTTTCCAGACGGATCATGCGGGCACCAGATTGCGGCCTGCGCGGCGGATTTCGACCAGACCGAGCAAGGTTAAGACCAGATTGATTGTCGCCATATAACCCAGGTCGTAATGCGCAACAAATTCGGACCCGAAAAATCCGTCACGCACGCACTCGACGCCATGAACCATCGGCAGCAACAGCACCCATTCGCGGAACTCGGGCGGAAGCGAGTCCACCAGCCAGGCCGATCCGGACAAAGGGAATAAGAGATATTGCATCGGGTGCCAGAATTTATCGACCAGTTCGGATCGGTGCGACAACGCGCCAACGAACATGCCGAGCGCGCTGCCCCACCAGGCCAGCATCAACCATCCGCCGACGACTTTAAGGGGGTCCTCCGGCAAACTGAGCCAACCAATCGCCGCAAAAATGATGGTCAACACCAGGAAGGATGTCGCGACGCTGACCCCTTCCAACAACAGGCGCGAAGCGAAGATGTCGAAAATCTTCACATTGCGGTGATACATCAGCGACAAATTAGGCTCGATGGAATCCACCAGCCGCGATGGCATGTTTCGCCAGACCAGCACGCTGGAATAGCCGGTCACCGCAAATGCGGCGATTGTCAGGCTGGACCCATGAACGGCCTTCAGCGCGCTCCAGATCAGAGTCACGCCGACCGTGAAGATCATCGGTTCGACGAACAGCCACAAAAAGCCGATATTGTGACGGCCAAAGCGCGTGATGACCTCACGCAGGATGAGCGCATGGATGACCCGCCGCTGAATCGCGAAGGAGTGCGCGAAGCTGGTGCGCGGCACCTCCGGACCATTCTCGTCCATCAGTCCTTATGTTCCTTGATACCGCTGACCAGCATCGACAGCACCGCCCAAACGACCATGCCAACGGCGAATACGCCCAGAATGGCGCGCATGCGATGCGGTTCGGTTGGATAATCCGGGATATTGGGTTCGACGATGCGCTCGACATAGGCGCGCTTGCGACGGGCCTCGTTCCGCGCATCCTGCAACGACGTGATCGCCGCCGCCAACACCTTGTCCGCCAGCTGGCTTTCAAGTTGCAGCCGCTGATATTGCGCCGCGGTGGCGGCCAAGGATTTCTGGTTGCCGGCCACCAGACCGACCTGCTGGTCGATTTCGCGGCTCAGCTCGCGCACGCGGGTCTGCAAAATCGGAATTTGCGGATTCTGCGGGGTGAAGGCGCGCAGCTGGACCAGCTGCGTCTTGGTCGAGATCATTTCGTCCTGGAGCTTGGAAATCATCTGCAACTGGACGTTCGCCTGCTGTTCGGGATCGACCACTCCTTCCTGATTCCGATATTGGGAGAGCGCGAGCGCGGCCTTGCGCGCGACCGCCTTGGCCTCCTCCAACTCCTTCGACGCATAGGCGATCAGGTCGGCGCGGGAACGCTGGTTCAGATCATTGACCAGCGTTTCGGCCTGGGCGAGCAACCGGCGATTGATTTCATATGCGTCCTTGGGGGCAAAGGCGCGCACTTTCAGCGTCGTGATCGATGCGCCCGCATCATAGGCGACTTCGATCTTCTTGGTGTAGAAGTTGAACAGCCGATCGCGAGACACGCCCGAGCGCCAAGGGTCGAAACGGTTCAGGACGGAAATGGAATCATTACCATAGGCCCTGGTCACCAGACCGTCGCGATTGAGTTTCGCAAGGGCGTCCCGCGACAGGATATAGTCGCGCGTGGCATAGCCTTCATTGCTGGAATTGCCCCCAGACTTGATTAGCGCGCCCAGGCTGGAGGGTTCGCTCTTCTCCGCATTCTGGACAACAAAATGCGATTCAGAGATATAAAGGTCAGAACTCAAGCCATAATATAAAGCGGCAATCGCCGTAGGAATCAGGACCGAAGCGATAAAGAGAGTCGGTACGCGGCCGACACGATCAGGAATTTTCAGCATTGGCACTCGTCAGCCCATAGTTTGGGCTTGTGTTAGGAGTGGCATCCTTCAAAGTCCAGCATATTGCATCGCGGCACAATAGTGGCGCCCTGGACGTCACGACCTGCCCACTGCATGTTTGTAATCGGCAAAGGGCGTGCTAGGGCGGGCGCTCCTTCCTACAGCAGGGGCTGTCTGGCTTTATGAAAATCACGATGATCGGCACGGGTTATGTTGGCCTTGTGTCGGGGGCCTGTTTTGCGGATTTCGGGCATGACGTGGTGTGCGTCGACAAGGATGCGGGCAAGATCGCGGCGATCGAATCCGGCCGCATGCCGATCTTCGAGCCGGGCCTTGATCAGCTGGTGGGCAATAATGCCGCGGCCGGTCGCCTGACCTTCACCACGGATCTCGCCGCCGGGGTCAAGGGCGCGGACGCGATCTTCATCGCGGTCGGCACGCCCTCGCGCCGGGGCGACGGGCATGCGGACCTTTCCTATGTCTATGCTGCGGCGCGGGAAATCGTCGGCGCGCTCGATGGCCCTGCCGTCATCGTCACCAAGTCGACCGTGCCCGTGGGCACCGGCGACGAGGTCGAGCGGATCGCGCGCGAGCTGCGCCCCGATCTCGACATCCAGTGCGTCTCCAACCCCGAATTCCTGCGCGAAGGCGCGGCAATCGGCGACTTCAAGCGGCCCGACCGCGTGGTCGTGGGCACCACCGGCTCTGAGCGCGCGATCGCGGTGATGAGCCAGATCTACCGGCCGCTCAACTTGAACCAGGCGCCGCTCATGTTCACCGGCCGCCGCACCGCCGAACTCATCAAATATGCCGCCAACGCCTTCCTCGCGACCAAGATCACCTTCATCAACGAGATGGCGGACCTGTGCGAGGCGGTGGGCGCGGAAGTGCAGGACGTGTCGCGCGGCATCGGCCTCGACAATCGCATCGGCGGCAAGTTCCTGCATGCAGGGCCGGGCTATGGCGGCTCCTGCTTCCCCAAGGATACGCTGGCGCTGGTCAAGACCGGCCAGGATCATGACGCGCCGATCCGCATCGTGGAAACGGTGGTGCAGGTCAACGACCTTCGGAAAAGGGCCATGGGCCGCAAGATCGTGAAGGCGCTGGGCGGTGACGCGCGCGGCAAGACAGTCGCGCTGCTGGGCCTTACCTTCAAGCCCAATACCGACGACATGCGCGACGCCCCCAGCCTTGCCATCGTCCAGGCGCTCGAGGATGCCGGCGCGACCATCGTCGCCTATGATCCCGAAGGCATGGAGGTCGCCGCGCCGATGATGCCGTCGGTCACGATGGCGAGCGACGCCTATGAGGCCGCCGACGGCGCCGACGCGCTGGTGCTGGTCACCGAATGGGACATTTTCCGCGCGCTGGACCTGAAGCGCATCGCCGCCTCCATGGCCGGCAAGGCGCTCATCGACCTGCGCAACATCTACCCCCTCGCCGAAGCCCAGGACGCCGGCTTCACCCTGACCCGCGTCGGTGGATCGGGCAGCTGAACCGGCTGACAGGCAGATGAAAAGCGCGATCATCACCGGTATCACCGGCCAGGACGGCGCCTATCTGGCGCAATTGCTGCTGGATAAGGGCTACCGGGTTTTCGGAACGTTCCGCCGGACCAGCTCGGTCAATCTGTGGCGGATCGAGGAACTGGGCATTGCCGATCATCCGCAGTTGCGGCTGGTCGAATATGACCTGACGGACCTGTCCTCCTCCATCCGCCTGTTGCAGCAGTCGGAAGCGCGGGAGGTCTATAATCTCGCCGCGCAGAGCTTCGTCGGCGTATCGTTCGACCAACCGCTGACCACGGCGCAGATCACCGGTATCGGCCCGCTCAACCTGCTGGAAGCCATCCGCATCGTCGATCCCACGATCCGCTTCTATCAAGCGAGCACGTCGGAAATGTTCGGCAAGGTGCAAAGCGTTCCGCAGAATGAGCAGACGCCCTTCTGGCCACGCAGCCCCTATGGCGTGTCGAAACTCTACGCCCATTGGAGCACGGTCAACTACCGCGAAAGCTACGGGATTTTCGGGTGCAGCGGCATCCTGTTCAATCATGAAAGCCCATTGCGTGGGCGCGAGTTCGTCACCCGCAAGATTACCGACACGGTCGCCAAGATCGCGCTTGGCCAGCTTGATTGCCTGATGCTGGGCAATATCGACGCCAAGCGCGACTGGGGCTTTGCCCGCGAATATGTCGAGGGCATGTGGCGGATGATGCAGGCCGATGAGCCGGACACCTATGTGCTGGCGACAGGCCGGACCGAAACGGTGCGCAATTTCGTGCAGCGCGCGTTCCAGGCCATTGGACGGACCATCGTCTTTTCCGGCGAGGGGGAAACCGAAATTGGTGTTGATGCGGACAGCGGCGCGACCCTGATGCGCATCGACCCGCGTTTCTACCGCCCGGCGGAGGTTGACCTGCTGATCGGCGACGCACGCTATGCCAGGGAGAAGCTGGGATGGACGCCGCAGACGTCGCTGGAGACGCTGTGCGACATGATGGTGCAGGCCGACCTGCGCCGTAACGAGGCTGGCGTCAGTTTCTGAACGGAGCCGGACATGACCACCACCCTCATCACCGGCGCGGCGGGCTTTACGGGGCGCTATCTGGCGCGGCGGCTGGCCGACCGGGGCCATCGCGTGGTCGCCCTGCTGCGTGAGCCTGCCGTTCTGGCAGATGTCGGCGTGGCCGAAACCCATATATGCGACCTGTCCGATGCCGCAGGGCTGCGCGCAATATTGCGGCAGGTCCGGCCCGATCATATCGTCCATCTGGCCGCGATCGCCTTCGTCGCGCATGACGATCTGGCTGACATGTATCGCAGCAACATCGTCGGCCTGCGCAACCTGCTCGCCGCTGCGGAAGGCCTTGAAGGCAAGTCCCGATCCGTCCTGGTGGCGAGCAGCGCCAACATCTATGGCAATGGCAGGGCGGGCCGTCTTAGCGAGGACCTGCCCCCCGCTCCCGCCAATGATTATGGCGTGACCAAGGCCGCGGGCGAGATGATCTGCCGCCTGTTCGCCCCCCGCCTGCCGGTCATCGTCACCCGCCCGTTCAATTATACCGGGGTCGGACAATCGCCCAGCTTCCTTATTCCCAAGATTATCGATCATGTCCGTCGCCGTGCGCCCGAGATTGAACTTGGCAATCTGGACGTGGCGCGCGACTTTTCCGACGTGCGCATGGTGGTCGACGCCTATGCCCGGTTGATAGAAGAGCCAGCCGCGATCGGCGGCACATTCAATGTCTGTTCGGGCGAAGCGACCAGTCTTGGTCAGCTTCTGGACAGCATAAGGCGGCTATCGGGCCATGATTTTGAGGTGCGGGTCAATCCGGCCTTCGTCCGCGCCGACGAGGTCAAGAGCCTGTGCGGCGACGCGAGCCGGATCGAATCCGTGATCGGCCCGCTGGCGCGCGTGCCGCTCGATGACACGCTGCAGTGGATGTTGACGGCATGAGGTGACAGGATCGCGGCCGGTCGGTAATGTCCTGCCACCCGGTGCTGGCTGATGTTTGAATTTTTGTGGCCCGTTCGGGCGCTAGGAGACTTGATGACCCGCTTGTCGTATCGCCGTATCGGCGCACGCCTTCCCCGCCTCAGCCTGATGGCGGCGCTGCTGGCGACCGCCGCCTGCACGTCCGTCGGGCCCAGCACGCAGCGCGTTGCAAAAGCGGGCGAAGCCGGCAAGGCGTCCGTTCAGGGCATTCAGGTCATCCGCCTGAACGAACAGATGATCGCCGCGCGGCCAAGGCCCGCGATGCGCGACTTTGCGACCGGGCTGGGGTCTTCGCAGGCGGTCGGGGAAACCGTCGGTCCGGGCGACGTACTGACCGTCAGCATCTGGGAGGCGCCGCCCGCCGTGCTGTTCAGTTCCAACCCGCAAATGAGTTCGGTCGACACAAGCCGGGCGACCGCGCTTCCCGAATTCATCGTCGGCCAGTCCGGCGAGATTTCGGTGCCCTTCGCCGGGATGGTGCCGGTGGCGGGGCGCACGCTGGACGCCATAGAGCGGGACATCACGCAACGTCTGCGCGGCAAGGCGCATCTGCCGCAGGTCGCCGTCCGCCTGTTGCGCAATCAGAGCGCCAATGTGTCGGTCGTCGGCGACGTCAACCAGAGCACCCGCATGCCGCTGACGCCCAAGGGCGAGCGCATTCTGGATGCCATCGCGGCTAGCGGCGGCACCAAGGCTGCGTCGGAAAAAACCGCCATCCAGGTCAGCCGCGACGGGCAGGTCTATATGATGCCGATGTCGGCGGTGATCGGCGACCCCAGCCAGAATGTCGTGCTGCGCTCGGGCGATATCGTGACCGCCCTGTATCAACCCTACAGCTTCACGGCGCTGGGTTCGGCGAGCAAGAGCCAGGAACTGAATTTCGAAGCGACCGGCATCACGCTGGCGCAGGCGATGGGCCGCATCGGCGGCTTGCAGGATGGCCGCGCCGACGCCAAGGGCGTGTTCCTGTTCCGCTGGGAAGACCCCGCGCTGGTGCCTGATCGCGGGGCGGATGTGATGCCCGGTCCCGACGGGCGGATTCCGGTCATCTACCGTGTCGATATGCGCGACCCCGGCACCTATTTCGTGATGCAGAAATTCCTGATTCAGGACAAGGACGTACTGTATATCTCGACCAACCCCGTCGCCGAAGCCCAGCGCGTGTTCAGCCTGTTTGCTTCCACGGTTCTGCCGCTGGTCGCGATCGACAACGCGATTAACCGGTAAGGCAAGGCAAAGGCCGGATTGGCGTCGTGCGCTCTAGCCGTGCGACGCCTCCCTGCCCTTCAGGCCGTCAATCCGGCCGCCTTCATTGCCTCGACCACGCCCCTTACATCCTGCGACCGGTCACGCGGCATCACCAGCACGCCCTGCGCCGTCGACACGACGACGCAATCGCGCAGGCCCAGGGTCGCGACCGGCGGGCCACCATCGACATAGATGAGGTTGCCCGCACCATCGACGGTCACGGCCTCGCCCTTGACCGCATTGCCCTGCGCGTCGCGATCGCGCACCGCCCACAAGGCCGTCCAGGACCCGACGTCCGACCATCCCATGTCGACCGGCACGACGGCGGCATGATCGGTCCGCTCCATCACCGCCACGTCGATCGAGACATTGGGGCTGGCGCAAAAGGCCGCATTGTCCGGCAGGACGAAGCCATCCTGCATCGTCGCGCGCGCCATCGCGTCGACCGCAGCCGCGCGCACGGCGGGCACATGCAAGTCCAGCTCGTCCAGCAGCACGCCGGCGCGAAACAGGAAAATGCCGCCATTCCAATAATGGCGACCACCGGCGAGATAGGTTTCGGCCAGCGCTAGCGGCGGTTTTTCCACAAATTCCGCGACGGCATGGATGCCATTGCCGGCATCGATCACATCGCCCTTGCAGATGTAGCCATAGCCGGTTTCGGGATAATGGGGCTGGATGCCGAACGTCACCAGCCTGCCATCGCGCGCCGCATCGAGCGCGCAGGCAACGGCCGCGCGAAAGGCCGCACTGTCGGCGATGACATGGTCCGACGGCATCACGAGCATCAGCGCCGACGGGTCGCGCGCGGCGATCCACGCGGCGGCGATGGCAATGGCGGGCGCGGTATTGCGGCCTTCGGGTTCCAGCAGGATCGCCGCCGTGTCATAGCCTGCGTCGGCAAGCTGTTGCTGCACCAGCGGCCCATGTGCGCCGCTCGACACGATCAGCGGCCTTTCGAAGCCCGGCAGATCATAGGTCCGCCCGATGGTTTCCTGCAACATTGATCGCTCACCCACAAGCGGCATGAACTGCTTTGGGCAGGCGGTGTGCGAGGCCGGCCACAGGCGCGTGCCCGCGCCCCCGGACAGGATCACCGGATAGATTGTGGTCGAAGAAGAAGAGGAAGAAATGGTCAAAATCCCTGATGGCGGCGCGTGATGATCCGCGGCCCTAGCATGAAAGGCGTAAAGAAATACGCATTGATGCGGCCCTGTCTATGAAGCGGCGGATGGCGATGCAATCCATCGCGATCGGCCACGCTCTTTTTCCTCTTAATGCGGCTAGGGACGCTCCCCAGCCGCGGGACCAATACCGCCACGAACGGGACGATCCGCGAAAAAAGGCTGTTCGCGCCTGCACTGTGCCGATATGTCGAGCCGAGCGGTTCGCCTGGCGGGCCGGCAATCGGGGGATTTGAATGGATTGGTTACACGCGATCGCCGGGCTGTTCGTCGGTGTCATGGTGGGCATGACGGGCGTTGGCGGCGGATCGCTGATGGCGCCGATCCTGATCCTGCTGTTCGGCGTGTCGCCCACCACGGCGGTCGGCACCGACCTGTGGTTCGCGGCGATCACCAAATCCGTCGGCGGCTTCGTCCATCATCATCATGGCGGGGCGGAGGGCCGGCCCGATTATGAAGTCATCAAGCGGCTATGCCTGGGCAGCCTGCCCGCGGCCGTCATCATCCTGATCCTGCTGTCGCAGATCGACGCGCAGCAGATCAAGGGCGGCCTCATCATGAACGCGCTGGGCGTGGTGCTGATCCTTACCGCCATCGCCACGCTGTTTCGCGGGCGGTTTCACCATATGGCGGTGCATGCGCGCAAGGATACCGCGCGCAATTTCCTGCGCTATCAGGCCGGCCTCACCGTGGCGGCCGGCGCGCTGCTGGGCGCGATGGTCACGCTGACGTCGGTTGGCGCAGGCGCGCTGGGCGCGACCTTGTTGCTGGCGCTCTATCCGCTGCGGATGCGGCTGCAAAAGCTGATCGCGACCGACATCGTCCATGCCGTGCCGCTGACGTTGGTGGCGGGCCTGGGGCATTTGTTCATCGGCAATTTCAACCTGTTGCTGCTGCTCAACCTGCTGGCAGGGTCGATCCCCGGCATCATCATCGGGTCGATGCTGGCGTCCAAGGTGCCGGAGAAGGTGTTGCAGCCGCTTCTGGCCTGCGTTCTGGTGGTGGCGGGCTGGCGCCTGCTGGGATAATCCGCGACCGTGGCGTCAAGTCGCCAGCAGCCGATCCACCACATCCCGCCACGATCGCGTGACCGCGTCCATGCCAAAAGCGTCGACGCGCTCTTGCGGGCGAAGCTGCGTCGCCGGATCGATCTGCTTCATCATGGCAAGCGCCATCGCGCCGGCATCCGCCGGGTCGAACAGCCGGCCATAGCGCCCATCCTCCAGCAATTGCGCGGCGTTGCCCGCGCTAATCGACGCGACGCAGGGTGCGCCCACCGCCATCGCCTCCAACAGCACATTGGCCAATCCTTCCCACCAGGACGGCAGCACGAACGCGTCGCAACGCGCCAGCCAGGGGAAGACATTGGCGACGGTCCCCGGCAGGGCCAGGTCGTCGCCAATGCCCAGGTGCCGGGCCTGCGCCAGCAATCGCGCGCGGGCGTCGTCGCGACTTTCGCCCAATAGGATGAGCCGTGCGGGCCTTTGCCGGCGCACCAGCGCGAAGGCGCGCAGCAGGGTGTCAAAATTCTTCTGCGGCGCAAGGCGGCCGATGGCCAGCAGCACGGGCCTGTCGCCACCCAGCCAGGGATGCGGCGCTGCGTCGCCGATCCGGGCGCGCGCCGCTTCCTTGTCGATGCCATTGGCAATGACGGTGACGCGTCCGGCCCGCTCGGCGGCGGCGAAGGCCGGGGTTTCGGACAAGGTCGGCGACACCAGCACCAGATGCGCTGCATCCGCCGCGATCAGGCGCGCCATGCCGGTCCTGGCCCATCGCGTCCATCGGCCCGACGGCGCAGTCGGCACGCGGCGCATGAGGTCGTTGCTGATGCGGTAGAGCCGTTTCGCGCCGCGCATGCCCAGGCTTCCGGCCCAGACGGTGCCATGCCCATGATTGCCGGCCGATATCAAAAGGCGCGGCCGGTGGGTGCGCAGATGCCGGTGGAGCGCGATCGCCGCGTCGACCTTCTCGCGCAGGCGGGAGCGGCCCGCGCCCGGCAATAGCGCATGATGCAGCACACCCGCCACGCCCTCCCCGCCCGGCAACGCCGTCACCAGTTGCACGTCATGACCGGCCAGCGTCAGGTCGGCGGCAATCAGCCGCGCATTGCGCACGACGCCGGTCGCCGCCAGCGCGTGGACATAGATGCAGATCACCGGCCGCGCCGATCCCATGCCATGACAGGCGCGCGCCGCCAGCGCTCGACCGGCAGATGCACAAGATGATGCCGATAGAGCGCACCAAGCCGCGTATCCGACACCCCGCGCCCGCTGACCAGTTGCACTATGTCCGTTCCGGGATTCCAATTGCCCTCGACCAGCACGGGGCCGCCGGACGTCAGGCCGACATCCCACCCGATGACGATGAAACCATCTTTAAAAACTCGATGGGCGCGCAGCGCGAGTGCAATCGCATCGGCCAGATTGGGGACGGGCACGCCCTTGATCGGCGCGCCGCTCACCGGGTGCCGCTCCAGCGCGACGACGGCCTGCCCGCTTTGGCGCCAAGCCGCCATGCAGCATCCGGCGCTATCGACCCCCAGCACAAGGTTGCCGGCGTTGAAATTATCGACCGGACGCGGCCCGCCGGCCGACAGGCGCAACGCCAGGTCGCAGGCTTCGGGCAATCCGTCTTCGTTGAGGCAGGTGACGACCCGCAAGGTGGGGAGCGCGCCGGGGGAAAGGTCGCTCAGCCGCTCATGCGTCGCCAGCCTTCGCTGGATCACGCCGCCTTTGCGCCCCAGAGCGGTGAGGCGCGCGCGCAATTGCATGTCGCTGATCGCGCCTGACGGACCGCGCCAGCCATCATCTTTCCGCGTGTAGCGCTCCACCCCCTGCCCCTTCGATCGAAAGCTGGGCTTGGCGATGATGTCGCTTTCATGTGCCAGCCAGTCCGCAAGATCCTGCGCCTCGGGATCGCAGGCAGGCGGGATCGGCAACCCGGCTTCCTGCGCCTTGAGCGCGAAAAGCTGCTTGTTCTTGAGCGGATTGGCGGCGAGCGGAAAGGCGGCGGGGTTGAGCAGGCGGTGCAATGCCTTGCGATCCCGCATCGACAGGCCGGATCGCCGCACGCTGTCGGGCAGCAGCAGCTTTTCGCTCGCGCTCCATCCGCCCTGCCCCATGATCGCCAGCCAATGCGACAGCAGGCGAGCGCCCCGCGGCCAATGGGCGCGCAGTCCGCCATGATAGGCTGCCAGCAGGCTGTTATCGTCCTGCGGCGGGACCGCGCAGAGGGTCAGCAAGACTTATTCCGCCGCCTGGGCCAGGGGAGATCGCTGCTCCAGCAGCTGCGACGCCACGCCATGGGAGCGTTCATTGTCGACATCGATCGCCGCCGCCCCGTCCGACAGGATCACCGGCGCGATCGTCATGCGAAAGCGACGCGAAAAGCGGGCGAACGTGTCCGCCAGCGTGCCGATGCCAAAGCGAAACCGAATGAGGTTGAGCAGCCCAAAGGCGCCGATGATGCGCGCAGGATGCTTCACGAACTGACCGCCGCTGCGGAACGTCTCGGCCGCTGTCAGCGCTGCCGCATTCTTCAGCCAGTAGGTGTTGCAATTGGAATAGCTGTCGCATGCGAAGCGATAGAATTTGCGCTGCCCCTGCGGATGCGCGGCCAGCACGAAATCGCGGCGGGTGAAGGCGACGGCGGCGTCCGCGCCCTGCGCCTTGCAGCCTTCAATCATCTCGCCGACCGTTTCCGGCGTCAGCAGTACATTATCGGCCGTGGTGATGAGCAGCGGGAAGGCCGCGCCCTGCGCCGCCGCCAGCACCGAATCGACCAGATTGGGCCGCGCCGCCACAGGCATCAGCCGGCCGGTCGCAATCAGCCCGCGCAGCAGGGGCAGGCTTTGCAGGACGGCCGGGTCTTCGATGGCAACGCGGATCTGCCCGATCCGCTCGCTCGCCGCCAGCGCGTCGATCACATGCACCAGCATGGGCTGGCCCGCCACCGGGACCAGGCATTTATGCGTCACGCCCGCCCCCTGCGCCAGCGGGTCGGTCGCTCCGTCGCGCTTGCCGGCCAGCACCAGCGCGCTCGTCCTGCCGTCCATCGGCATCAGGCCGCAACCTTGATCGGCGCTTCGGTCAGCAATCCCTGCCGCTCCAGGCTGTGGCCGATGATGGTTTCGACCAGCATCGCATGATCGACGCCAATCGACCGGGCGGAGCGCGCTATGGTTTTCTTCGACCACAGGTTGCAGGACAGGTTGACCTCCATGAACTGCACCGCGCCGCTCATCGGGTCATAGCGAAATTCGAACCGGCCATAATCGAACGGCCAGAGTTCGGGCACCAGCCGCCGGGTCATATCCTCCAATTGCGTCAGCAGCGCCCGATCCTCGACCAGCACCAGCGGATCGTCGCCCGCGTCGATCAGGCCGCGCTTTTCCTCATGACTGCGCGCGCGATGGGGGTCGGCCGGCACATACATCATTGGCGGCAATATCCAGGGCTGCCCGCCGCTGCTGCCCACGACCGGGACCGCGACGTCGAGCAGCGGCGCCCAGGCTTCGACCAGCACGTCATGCCCTTCCCCATGCAGATAATCGATCTGTGCCCTTGCTTGGGTCCAGTCGTCGACCATCGCCAGCCCCCAGGACGCCGAGGAGGCGTTGGGCTTGACCACCAGCCGATCGGCGTGGAAAGCGGGTTCGGCGGGCAGGCCGCCCCGGCGGAACAGCTGCGCCGGCATGGTCGGCACGCCATGGGCGCGGGCGATCATCTTGCTGAGATATTTGTCATCCGACACGCCGCGCAGGATCGGGCTTGCGCCCAGATGCGGCATATCGCGCCAGCTGAGCAGCAACGGCGCCATCATCTCGCTATTCTGAAACCCGCCCCGATTGAGCAGGGTGACGACGAAATCCGCGTCCGGTCGTTCGAACAGCGCCTCATAGCTGTCGGCGACGCGGATATGGAGGCCGATCTCCTCCATCGTCGTGCGCATTTCATGATGATAGACGGCATGGTTGCCGTCCACCGCGTGGGGCGTGCCGGATGCACGCGCATGTTTGGCGAGGAAGAGGATACGCAGTCGCGCCTTGTCGGCAGGCGATATGCGCACGCAGCGGTCGATAGGCGTCATCATGCGCCTTCATCTAGCCTGCCTGCATGACGCCGCCTTGACGCGCCCATGACCACCGCGCGTCGATGACGCGACACCGGCATGACCGATTTATGCAGGCGATATGTCAGCCCGCGCGGTCAATGCGCGGCATTCACCATCGCCAGCGCGGCTGCTTCGGCCACCTTGATCCCATCGATGGCGGCGGACAGGATGCCGCCGGCATAGCCCGCGCCCTCACCTGCCGGATAGAGGCCCGCGACGTTGAGGCTTTGAAGATCCTTGCCGCGCGTGATGCGCACGGGTGACGATGTGCGGGTTTCCACACCCGTCATGACCGCGTCGCCATGGTCATAGCCCGCCAGTTGCCGGCCGAACACTGGCAGCGCCTCGCGAAACGCCTCGATGACGAAGGGCGGCAGGCAATGCGCAAGGTCCGTCGGCGTCACGCCGGGCTTATAGGATGGCTCCACCGACCCCAGCGACGTGGATGGCCGCCCGGCCAGGAAATCGCCGACCCTCTGGCCCGGCGCCCAATAGCTCGACCCGCCCGCCAGATAGGCCTGGCTTTCCCAATGACGCTGAAAATCGATGCCGGCCAGCGGGCCGCCGGGATAGTCGCGCTCCGGGTCGATGCCGACGACCAGGCCCGAATTGGCGTTGAATTCGGCGCGGCTATATTGGCTCATGCCGTTGGTGACGACGCGCCCTTCCTCCGACGTGGCGGCGACGACGCGGCCGCCCGGGCACATGCAGAAACTGTAGACCGTGCGGCCATTGGCGCAATGATGCGCCAAGCTATAGGCCGCCGCGCCCAGGTCCGGGTGGCCCGCGCACTGGCCATAGCGGGCGCGGTCGATCCAGCTTTGCGGATGTTCGATGCGCACGCCGATGGAAAAGGGCTTGGCCTCCATATGCACGCCGCGCGCGTGGAGCATTTCAAATGTCGGGCGCGCGCTGTGGCCGACCGCCAGCACGACATGGTCGGTTTCGATCACGCTGCCATCGTGGAGGACGAGGCCGCGCAGTTTCTGTGCGCCCTCGCCGTCTGGTTCCAGCAACAGGTCATCAAACCGCGTCTGCCAGCGATATTCGCCGCCCAGCCCTTCGATCTGGCGGCGCATGGATTCGACCATGGAAACGAGCCGGAACGTGCCGATATGGGGATGCGCTTCCCACAATATGTCGTCGGGCGCGCCGGCGGCGACAAATTCCTCCAGCACCTTGCGCCCCAGGAAACGCGGGTCCTTGACGCGGCAATAGAGTTTGCCGTCGGAAAAGGTGCCCGCCCCGCCCTCGCCGAACTGGACATTGGAATCGGGATTGAGTTCGGCGCGCCGCCACAAGCCCCAGGTATCCTTGGTCCGTTCCCGCACCACCTTGCCGCGGTCCAGGATGATCGGTCGGAAACCCATCTGCGCCAGGATGAGGCCGGCGAACAGGCCGCATGGCCCCGCGCCGATCACCACCGGCCGCTTGCCGCCCCAGTCATCGGGCCGATGTGTCACGAAATGATAGCGCGTGTCTGGCGTCGGGCGCACGTCATGATCGTTGGCGAAGCGGGCGAGCACGACTTCCTCGTCCGCCACATCGATATCGAGCGTATAGACCAGCTGGATAGCATTGCGGCGGCGCGCGTCATTGCCGCGCCGGACCAGGCTATGGCCGCGCAAATCCTGCGGTTCGATATCAAGGCGCGCGCAAATGGCGGCGGGCATCGCCTCGGCCGGATGGTCGAGGGGCAGTTTCAGGCCGGACAGTCGGATCATGGCGCTGCTCATAATCGCTCCCGGCCCGAAAGAAAACTAGGCGCGGGACAGCCGCCCCGCCAGCCATTCCCCGCCAAGCGCAGCCAGCATCGACAGGCCGGTCAGGGGAAAGAGCGCGCCCAGCCCCACCATCAACGCGGCCACCGTCCGGCGGGCGGCCGCACTTGCCGGCGGCGGCGCGGCAAGCCGCCCGTCCCGCCGCCGCTTCCACCACAGCACCGGCGCGGTCAGGCATAGCAGCAGCAGGCACAGGCATCCCGCCAGCATCAGCAGCCGGTTGCCCTCGCCATATTGCTGGCCCTGATGGGTGGCGATGCCCCATTCGACCGCCTTTGCGCCCTTGCCGAACTGCCGCCAGTCCATGTCCTGCACCACCGCGCCGGTCGCCGCGTCTACGGCAATGGCGCGCGCGTCGTCGGCACGCACGGTGATCGCCGACACCAGATAGGGCGCGCCGGGGCTGGCGGGCAGAAACAGTTGATAGCCCCCCGCAAGCCCCCGCCGGGCGGCGATCCGCGCGACGGCGTCGACACCCACATCATGAAGCCCATGCCCCATCGGCGCGCCCTGCTCCCGCAGCGTCCAGGGCAGCGCATGTTTGGCCGCGTGCGACCAGGGATTGACCTTCATCGGCGGTCGCCCCGCCTTGTTGGCGGCGATCACCGCGCGCAACCCTCCGCCCCAGACATCGGTCCAGGGCATGCCGGTAATGGCGAGGAACAGGATGACGAGCGCCGACGCAAAGCCCAGCGTGCCGTGCAGGTCGCGCCAGAATAGCCGCCCCTTCGCAGTCCCGCGCAGCGCCAGCGCGGGCTGGCCGCGCCGGGGCCAGCGCAGATACAGCCCCGTGACGCACAGGATGATCGCCCATCCGGCGACCACCTCGACCAGCCGGTTGCCGACCGGACCGGTCATCGTCAGGCTGTGCAGCGACTTGACCGTCTCCATCACGCCGCCATCGCGCATTTGCCCCAGGACGCGGGCGTCACGGGGATCGACGAAATAGGTCGTCGTTCGACCTTCTGCCCCCGGCGTCACCACCCGCCAGCTTTCGCCATTGCTGGCGGGGCGCACAAGCTGGGTCGCTGCCGCACCGGCGCGCGCCTCCGCCGCCGCGACGATGCGCGACGCCGGCAAGGAGGCGCCTCCGACAGGCTGCGTCAGCCGCACCGGATAGAACAGCGCCTCCACTTCTGCCTTGTAGAGATAGAGCGCGCCCGTCACCGCCATCAGCGCCAGCACCGGCAACACGATGAGGCCGGCATAGAAATGCCAGCGCCACATGGCGCGATAGAAAGCGCCGCCGCGCATGTCCCCGCCCATCAGAAGCGCGCCCGCACGCCGGCGTAGAAAGCGCGGCGCTCGATCGGATAGAAGGCGGCGCTGCCTTCGTTGGCCAGCGTGGCCGGATCATCCGCGACATAGCGCACCAGCGCGCTGATATCGCCGATCGCGCGTTCCCTGGTCAGGTTGCGCGCGTCGACGAACAGGGTGACGCCGTCCCGAAGCTGCGCCTGCGCAGTGAGGTTCAGCATCGCATAGCCATCCACCCGCTTGCTGTTGGCATAATCGACCCACGCCCCCTGCGGCAGCCATTCGACCGCCGGGCTGACCGACAGCCGATCCGTCCCCAATGTCAGTTCCGCGCGGTAGAAATGGCGCGGGATGACCGGCAGGCGGTTGTCGCCGAACTGGATGTCGTCGCGGAAGCGGAAATCGCTATATTGATAGACCTGCCGCAACCGCGCCCAGCGGCTCAGCGTCAGGTCCAGCCCGGCCTCTATCCCCTGATGCCGCGTGCGGTCCGCATTGAAGGTCGCGGCGGGGATCAATCCAGCGACCACGCTATATTGCAGCATCTCGCCCTTTATGTCCGCGCGATAGACGCTGACGTCCCAGGTCGCGATGCCCGCCCGGCCGCGCGTGCCGATTTCGGCCGTCCATGCCTTTTGCAGGCCGACCGGCGTGAATCCGGGCGCGCCGCCAGCGGGCGCCTGGCTTAATTCGCCCAAACCCGGCATTTCCACCGAGCGGCTGTAATTGGCGTAGACCTGCATCCGGTCGGATGGTTCGTACAGCAGGCCGATCTTGGGCGCGACGCTGTCGAAATCGGCCTGCCCGCTGCGTGCTGCGGCCATGCGGTTGTCGATCTTGCGCTCGCCATGGCTGTAGATGCCGCCGGCGACCAGCCACAGGGTGGGCAGCGGAGCGATGCGCGCCTCGGCATAGCTGTTGATCGTTTGCGCCTTTTGCACCGCATTGGCGGTCGGGGCGCCGGGCTGGCCATTTACATTGACGAATTGCCGCGCGACCGTGCGCCCGAAGCGTGCCTGGCTGCCCAGCGTCAGTGCGACGGGCATGCCGCCAATGTCGCCGGTCAGGTCGACGCTGCCAAAGACGCCGCGATCCTCCGATCGCTGGTCGATGACCTGATAGATAGGATGGAACAGTTGCTTGGCGTTGAAATAGACGCCGAAGGCGACGGTCGCATCGTCCAGCGCAATCGTCGTGCGGTTCTGCAACCGGATCGAATCGATGTCGCGGGCCTGATCGCCAAACACATTGCCCTTGGACGGATTGGCGATGGCGTCTGCCTCGTTCAGCGCGCCCGCCAGTTTCTGGCGAATGGTCTGGGCGCTGGCATAGAAGCGCGTTTCCACCCGGTCGCTGAGTTTCAGGCCGACATTCCCGTTGAAGCGCAACGCCTTGCGATTGCCATGCACGCGGTCGCTGTCGGACCGGTCGGCGGTGATCGCCAGAAAGGCGTCGCCACGGTCATCGGCATAGCCATAGGCCATCTTGCCGCGCAGCGTGTCGAAACTGCCGCCGTCAAGGCGCAGTTCGACGCCGGGCGCGCTACGGCCCGTGGGCGTCACGGCATTGATCGCCCCGCCCAGCGTCGACCCGCCAAGCCGCAGCGCATTGCCGCCGCGATATACCTCCAGATGCTGAAAGACTTGCGGGTCCAGTTCCTGGAAATCGCCATTGTCGTCAGCGGCGTTGATGGGAATGCCGTCCTGCAACAGAGTGAGGCCGCGCATATGATAGCCACGCGACAGGCCCGACCCGCGAATGGAAATGCGCACTTCCTGCCCGAAGCGGGGTTGGGTGTAGACGCCGGGCGAAAAGCTGAGCGCATCGCGCAGCGACACGGCGAGCTTGTCCTCAAACTCATCGGCGGCCACGACATCGACCCCGCCGGGGGTTCGCTGCACGCGGGCGGCCGCTTCCTCGACGATCGGGCTGGCGGTGACGATGATCGCGCTTTGATCGGCGCTGTCCTCGGCAAAAACCGGATGGGCGGACAGGACAAGGATGAGGGCGCACAGCGGCAGGCTGCGCGCGACATGACGGGAAGACATGGATATAACTTTCTGAAATCAGGTCGACATCATCGGCGCCTTCCAGCACCGAATCGGTCACGCATCCCGACGCGCGAGGCGTGCGGGATCACGGTCTTTTCAGAAAGCGGCCGGTGGACCCGACGAAGGCGGCGGCGGCGCGGCCAGCCGCGCGATGAGGCCGGTCTTGAGCGCGAAAGCAACAGGACCAAAGGCAAGCTGCCAAGCCGGCAGAGGCAGGTCGGCGAGCGCCAGCGGCGGCACGACCGGCTGAACCGACGCGGCAAAGGGGCAATGCTGCTGCCCACCCATGCCGTCATCGGGACGATGGTCGCCATCCGTGGGCGCGTCGCCGCGATCGACCACGACATTGACCGCGCCCTGGCCGGTGCACAGCGTCACCACCACGCCATGGGCGGTGCGCACCGGCATGAAGCCGGTCGGCGCGATCAGGTGGATTGCCAGGACAAGCAGCGCCAGCGCGGCCAGTACGCCACGCGCGCCTCTGCTCTGTCTGATCGCCCCCGTCATGACGCTGGCCCTAGCGGCTTGGCCGTGGCCTGTCACTGGGGCAAAAGGCCCATGCGGAGATATGCGTGACAGGCATAGCACTCACCTTGACGTAAACGTAAAGCGGGATTACATCATAGCCATGGACAAGCGCAGCAGCATTGCCGGCATCGAACTGCCCGATCATAGCGAGCGGGAAAGCTACAGCATCACCGATCTGTCGGAAGAATTCGGCGTTACCGCCCGTGCGCTGCGCTTTTACGAAGATGAAGGCCTTATCTCGCCCGAACGGCAGGGCCTGACCCGCATCTATTCGCGGCGCGACCGGGCGCGGCTGGCGTGGATATTGCGCGGCAAGCGCGTGGGTTTCAGCCTCACCGAAATTCGCGAGATGATCGACCTGTATGACGCCGACGAGGAACATGAGGCGCAGCGGCGCGTCACGGTCGACAAATGCCGGGCGCGCATCGACCTGCTGACCCGGCAGAAGGACGATATCGACGCCGCCATCGCCGAACTCGCGGCCTTCGTCGCCACCATCGAACAGAAATAAGCCCCCTACCCCCCGATAAAGACGTTTTCAGGAGAAGATCATGCCCAGCTATGCCGCCCCCATTCGCGACACCCGCTTCGTGCTGGATCATGTCGTTGGGCTTGAGCGCTACGCCAATCTGCCCAGCTTCGCCGCCGCTTCGCCCGATCTGGTCGAAGCGATCCTGACCGAAGGCGGCAAGGTCGCGGCCGAAATCCTGTTCCCGCTGAACGCAGCGGGCGACAAGGAAGGTTGCACCCGCAACAGCGACGGCAGCGTCACCACGCCTGCCGGCTTCAAGGATGCTTATGAGCAATATGTCGCGGGCGGCTGGACCACGCTGCATGCGCCGGAGGAATTTGGTGGCCAGGGCCTGCCCATGGTCGTCGCCACCGCGCTGGGCGAATATATGACCTCTGCCAATCAGGCGTTCGAAATGTATTTCGGCCTCACCACCGGCGCGATTTCGGCCCTGCTCGCCAAGGGCAGCAGCGAACAGCAGCATCGCTACATCCCCAAGATGGTGTCGGGTGAATGGACCGGCACGATGAACCTCACCGAACCGCATTGCGGCACCGACCTTGGCCTCATCAAGACCAAGGCCGTGCCGCAGGGCGATGGCAGCTACGCCATCACCGGCACCAAGATCTTCATTTCGGCCGGCGAGCATGACCTGGCGGAAAACATCATCCATCTGGTGCTGGCCAAGACGCCCGACGCGCCCGAAGGCAGCAAGGGCATCTCGCTCTTCGTCGTGCCCAAGATGATGGTGGGTGACGACGGCGCGCTGGGCGATCGTAACGCGGTGTCCTGCGGGTCGATCGAACACAAGATGGGCATTCACGGCAATGCGACCTGCGTCATGAACTATGACGGCGCGACCGGATGGATGGTCGGCGAAGAAAATAAGGGCCTCGCCGCCATGTTCATCATGATGAACGCCGCGCGTCTGGGCGTCGGCCTCCAGGGGCTGGGCCAGGCCGAAGTCGCGTTCCAGAATGCGGTGCATTACGCCAGGGATCGCCGGCAGGGTCGCGCGCTCACCGGCCCCAAGGAGCCGGGGGAAAAGGCCGACACGCTGTTCGTCCATCCCGACGTGCGCCGCATGCTGATGGAGGCCAAGGCGCTGACCGAGGGCCTTCGCGCGCTGACGCTGTGGACCGCGGTGCAGGTCGACCTGTCGCACCATGCCGAAACCGAGGAAGAGCGGCAGGCGGCCGATGACCTGCTCCAGCTGCTGACCCCGGTGGTCAAGGGCTATGGCACCGACAAGGGCTTCGACGTTGCGGTGTCGGCGCAGCAGGTGTTCGGCGGCCATGGCTACATCTGGGAAAATGGCGTGGAGCAATATGTCCGCGACGCCCGCATTGCCCAGATCTACGAAGGCACCAACGGCATTCAGGCGATGGACCTGGTCGGCCGCAAGCTGCCCATGCATGGCGGGCGCGCCTTGCAGGCGTTCCTGAAGCTGGTGAATGAGGAAGTCGCCGCCGGCAAGTCCGACGACACCATCGCCCCGATCGCGGAAGCGCTCGAAAAGGCGAGCGGCCAGCTGGGCGCGGCGACCATGTGGCTGATGCAGAACGCCATGAAGAACCCGGACAATGCGGGCGCCGGCGCGCATCATTACATGCACATATTGGGGATCGTCGCGACCGGCCTGATGTGGCTGCGCATGGCGAAGGCGGCCAGCGCGCAGATCGCGGCAGGCGAGGGCGATGCGGGCTTCCTGGAAGCCAAGCTGGTGACGGCGCGCTTCTTTGCCGAGCGGATCATGCCCGACGCGGGAGCGCTGCGGCGCAAGATCGAAGGCGGCGCGGAGACGATGATGGCGCTCGATCCCGCGCAGTTCCTGGCCGCCTGACCCCAGGCCGCCGGACACTCATGCAGGTAAGAGGGCGGTCCCTTTGGGCCGCCCTTTTCCTATGCGCTATCAGGCCGCCAGCGGCAGCGGCGTGTCCAGCACGACCGGGCGTGCGTCCTGCGCCACCGGCGCTGCGGCGGGCGTCAGGGCGGCCATATGGCGTTCGGCGGTGACGACGTCCCGGCGATAGGCGAAATAGAGGGCGATCAGCGAAAACATGGCAGTTCCTTGGATGTGATTTTTGCTGCGTTGCAGCATCACAGCCTATGTGGGCGAACCGGCTCGCCTTCGCAAATGCAAGGATTTCGAACGCGATTGCAGGAAAGTCACCTGTCGTCGCCTGTCAGCGCCATCGCCGGACCGGCCGTTTTCACCCCCGGAACATCGCCTTCATCGCCAAGTCCCACGGCCCGCCGCGATAATGCCAGGCGGCCAGTCCGGCGATGGCGATCGGGCGCGCGCGGAAATCCGCGCGCAGCTGCTGCGCCAGCGCCTTGGCAACATCGGGCGTCACCTTGTTCTGAACCGTGATGTGCAATCGCGGCTTCGCCTGATCCTGCGGGGTCAGCATCCCGGCAAAGGCATCGGCCAGTTCGCTGCGCATCGCCAGCAGCTCCGGGCTGTCGACCCGATAGGCGACA
The DNA here is from genome assembly GCF_000445105.1 of Sphingobium lactosutens DS20. GTDB lineage: Bacteria > Pseudomonadota > Alphaproteobacteria > Sphingomonadales > Sphingomonadaceae > Sphingobium > Sphingobium lactosutens. The sequence continues at coordinate 88,861 of NZ_ATDP01000091.1, forward strand.
CCGCGCCCCAACAGCATCACATCGGTCAACCGCGCGGTCGGCGGCGGGCCGGCGCACAGCCGCTTCAATCGCCCCGCAATCTCGTCCAAGGCGGAGGGCGGCAGATGGTGGAACAAGGTGATATGCGCGCTCAGCCAGTTGCGCTCGGGCGGGAAATGCGCGCGGCGCAGCCCGTCGGCCCAGGCGAAGTCCGCCGCCCCCATCACCGCCGTCACGATGATCGGGGCCGGCGCATCCGCGTTCATGCGCGCGGATTGTCCGCCAGCCAGGCCAGCACCGGCTCCGGGCTGGTTTCGCCATAGGGGTCGTCATCCTCGCCCGCGTCGTTGATGCCCGGCTCCTCGAACCAGGCGACGATCCTGCCGTCATCGACGACCATGGCATAGCGCCAGCTGCGCTCGCCAAAGCCCAGATGGTCCTTCTTCACCAGCATGCCCATGCGGCGGGTGAAATCGCCCGATCCGTCGGGCAGCAGCTTTACCGACTTGATGCCCAGTTGCTTGCCCCATTGATACATGACGAAGGCATCGTTCACGGATATGCAATAGACATCGTCCGCGCCCGCCGCCCTCAGCGCCTCGCTCGATCGTTCGAAGGCTGGGCATTGTTCGGTCGAGCAGGTCGGCGTGAACGCGCCGGGCAGCGAGAAGACGACGGAGCGCTTGCCCGCGAACAGATCGCCGGTGCTCACCTCCTGCCAGCGAAAGGGATTGGGCCCTTCGACACTGTCATCGCGCACTCGGGTCTTGAGCGTGACGTCAGGAACGGATCGACCCAGCATAAGCATATTCTCCTCTATGACCGGACGGCTTCCGTCCCGGCATGTTCAGATATATATTTGGCGATCAACCGGCCACAAGCGATGCCGGTCAAGAGGGGGTAACACGCATCATGTCCACATCCCGTTCCCTGACGATCGTCGGAATCATCCTGCTGCTCTGGAACCTGATGGGGGTGATGGCCTTCATCCTGCAATATGGCATGGACCTCGATGAACTCGCCCGCACCGATCCGGTGACGGCCAGGGCGTTCGCGGCCATGCCCGCATGGCTGTGGATCGACTATGGCGTGGCGGTTGCGGCCGGCACGGCCGGCGCGGTGGCGCTGCTGATGCGGCGGGCCATCGCGGTGCCGCTGTTCCTTGTGTCGCTCATCGCAGTGCTGATCCAATTTGGCCATACGCTCGGCATGACCGACCTTGTCGCGCAAAAGGGGCTGATGGTCGCGGCCGGCTTTCCCGCCTTCGTCATTCTGGTTGCGATCGTGCAACTGGTCTATGCGCGCTCGATGGCAAAAAAGGGCCTGCTGCGCTGACCGGCCGCAGTCCGCAAAGGCTTTAAAGCTCGCCGCGCGCGCGGCGAATTTCGAACCATTTGCGGACATTTTCATTATGCTGCTGCAAGGTGTCGGCAAAGATATGGCCGCCCTTCCCATCCGCCACGAAATAGAGCGCCTTGGTCTGCGCCGGATGCAGCACCGCCACGATCGACAGCCGGCCGGGATTGGCGATCGGTCCCTTGGGCAGGCCGGTCATCGCATAGGTATTATAGTCGTTGATCGCCGCGATTTCCGACTTGCGAATGCGCCGGCCCAGCGGCTTGCCGCGCGTGATGGGGTAGATGATCGTGGGGTCGGCCTGTAACATCATGCCCGCGCGCAGGCGGTTGGCATAGACGCCCGCGACCGTCGGCCGCTCCTTGGCGACGGCGGTTTCTTTCTCGACGATGCTCGCCAGGATGATCGCCTCGCGCGGGGTCTTCACCACCAGATCGGGCGCGCGCTCGGCCCATAGCTTGGCGAGCAGCTTCGTCATCGCGTCCTGCATGCGTTTCAGAACGGCGGCGCGCGGCTCGCCCTTGTCGAACGCATAGCTGTCGGGCAGTACGCTGCCTTCCTCGGGCACCTTGATATCGCCGGTCAGCTGGTCATTGGCCATCAACCGCTCATGCACCAGGATAGAAGGCATGCCTTCGGGGATGGTGATGAGCCGGGTGAGCGTTTTCCCGCCCTGCAGGATCGCCAATATGTCCTTGTTGCTGGCCTGCGCGGGAATGACGAACTCGCCTGCCTTGATCGGCGTCGATCCGCCGAAGACCTTGGCGCGGGTCAGAAAGGCATCGGCCGATCGCACCGCGCCCGCCTGCTTCAACAGCACGGCCGCATCGGACAGCGTCGCGCCTTCGGGCACGGTGATGCTGACATCCTTCGCCGCTGGCCCGTCCTCGCTCCAGCCGGCAACGAAGCGGAACGCGATGAACGCCGCCACCGCAAGGCCAATCAGCAGGATGCCGCAGCCGATGCGGCGCGTGGGGCTTGAGCGGGATCGTCTTGCCATGGGGATTCCAGTCCGTCCCGCTTTGTTGCTTCATCCTCCCCTTTAAGGGGAGGTGGCTGGCGCGGAGCGCCAGACGGAGGGGTGTCCTGCTCTGGATAGGGCGACACCCCTCACCACTTCGTGGTCCCCCTCCCCTTACAGGGGGAGGACTATCAAACCGCCTTCATGATCAGCGACGCGTTGGTGCCGCCAAAGCCGAAGCTGTTGTTCAGCACCGCGCGCACCTTGCGCTCCTTGGCGACATGCGGGACCAGGTCGACGCCCTTGCAGCTTTCGCTCGGTTCATCGAGGTTCAGCGTCGGCGGCACGATCTGGTCGCGCATGGCGAGGATGCAGAAAATGCTCTCCACCGCGCCCGCGCCGCCCAGCAAATGGCCGATCGCCGACTTGGTGGACGACATCGACATGGACGACAGATGGTCACCGAACAGCCGCTTGACCGCGCCCAGCTCCAGCTCGTCGCCCAGCGGCGTCGATGTGCCATGGGCGTTCACATAGTCGATATCTTCCAGCGACAGGCCGGATTTCCTGAGCGCCATTTCCATCGAGCGATAGCCGCCGCTGCCTTCGGGATGCGGGGCGGTGACATGATAGGCATCGCCCGACAGGCCATAGCCGATGACTTCTGCGTAGATTTTCGCGCCGCGCGCCTTGGCCCGCTCATACTCCTCCAGCACGACGACGCCCGCGCCTTCGCCCATGACGAAGCCGTCGCGGTTGACGTCATAGGGGCGGCTCGCCTTTTCCGGCGTGTCGTTGAACCCAGTGCTGAGCGCGCGCGCCTGGGCAAAGCCGGCAATGCCGATCGGGCAGATCGCGCTTTCCGCGCCGCCCGCCAGCATGACGTCGGCATCATCCATCGCGATCATGCGCGCGGCGTCGCCGATCGAATGCGCGCCCGTCGAACAGGCAGTGACGACGGCGTGGTTCGGCCCCATCAGGCCATATTTGATCGACACCTGGCCGGAGATGAGGTTGATCAGGCGGCCATGGACGAAGTGCGGCGAAACGCGTCCCGGCCCCTTGTTCGCCAGCACCAGCGATTCGCTTTCGATGCCCGGCAGGCCGCCAATGCCCGACCCGATCGAGCAGCCAGCGCGCAGCCGTTCTTCCTCCGTCATATTGTCGAGGCCCGCGTCGCGCAGCGCTTCGCTGGCCGCCGAAATGCCAAAGACGATGAAGGGATCGACCTGGCGCTGAATCTTGTGATCGACGTCCAGTGACGCGTCATAGCCATATTCATGATCGGCCGGCTTCACTTCGCAGGCGATGCGGCACTTGTAATCGGTCGCGTCGAAGCGCGTGATCGTGGCCGCGCCCGATTTCGACGCGATGATGTTCTTCCAGCTGGTTTCGACATTCCCGCCCAGCGGGCTCACCATGCCAAGGCCGGTTACAACGACACGACGCATATCCTAGCTCCGAAAATTCATGGACCTTATGCCGCCCATGTAGCCACTGAAAGCGCGCTTGTGAACGGCGCGCCAGATATGAAAAGGCTCCCCACGCCTCGGAAATCCGGACAGGAGGAGCCGTTTCTCGTTCGCCAGCGCAGTCCTTCCCTCGCAGGATCGGACCGGGCGGACAAATTACTGCTTGCTGTCGATATAGTCGATCGCATCCTTGACGGTGGCGATCTTCTCGGCAGCGTCGTCGGGAATTTCGACGCCGAATTCTTCCTCGAACGCCATCACCAGCTCGACGATGTCAAGGCTGTCGGCGCCCAGATCGTCGATGAAGCTGGCATCCTCGGTCACCTTTTCGGCTTCGACGCCCAGATGCTCGACGACGATTTTCTTTACGCGATCCGCGGTCTCACTCATGAGAGGTCCTTCTTGACAAATATCGTTGGTGGTCTGTGAACAACCGTTAAGGCAATGCCCTAGAGCCAAGCCCCGATAGAGGCAAGAGGCAAGGCCGCCAAGCCCCTTCGTTGCGATGCGATGGCGATCCGGCACGACGGGGCGTGCAAAGGCCATCGCCCACATGCAGCCGCCAATGCCGTGCCCTTACGCGCGGTCACCGGCAATAGCCCTCCTCGCCGGCAATCACGATCAGGCAATTTTCCTTCTCCGCCAGCCATTTGAAGCCCGTTTCCGCGCCCGTTCCCGGCCGGATCGTCAAATCCTTGCCATCGCGGGTGAAGCGGATCATGGCTCCGTCCGCCACGCCGTCATAAGTGCCCTGCCGATCGAGCGTATCCTTGTTGGCGACGGCATAATGACCCGGCCTGCCGTCGGGCGACGGCTGAATGTCCAGGAACAATCCCTCCGGCCCGGTCCAGCGACCGACCCAATCGTCCGTCGCCATCCGGTCCGTCGGCGCAGGTGCGGCGCCCACGGCGTCCGGCTCGGCCACATTCTCGATGGTCGGGGCCGATGCAGCGGCTTGGTTGCTGCCATTCGCGCTGTCCGGATCAGCCCCGCCGGAGCACCCGCTCGCCAGCAACATCAGCGCCGCGCCGGCAAGACTTTGCGGCATGAGGGAAAAGCGCATGATCATCTCCTTGTCCTGACCCGCCTTGTCGAACCCGTGGCCCGGCCGTTCGATCCTCCGTCCGCCGCTTGCCAGAGGACGCTGGGCGGGTCCAAAGAAGCATATGGGAAGGACAGGGCATGGCGCAACCGGCAGAACCTAGAGCAAGAGCGCGCTTCGTGCGCGAAACGCCCGACGTGCGGCGGCAGGCGCTGATCGACGCGACCGCCCGCTGCCTTGCCGAAAAGGGCGTCGGCGGCACCTCCGTCCGCGCGATCTGCGCGAAGGCGGGGGTGTCGTCCGGCCTGCTCACCCATTATTTTCCGGGCGTCGACGCGCTGATCCTGGCCACCTATCGCGACGTGGGCGCCAGGGTATCGACGGCGCTTGATGCCGCGATCGCGGCGGCGGGTGATGATCCGCGCGATCGGCTGCGCGCCTGCCTGCAAGCCAATCTGCGCCCGCCCGTGCTGGACCCCGATCTGCTCGCCACCTGGATCGCCTTTTGGAGCCTGGTCACGTCCGATCCCGCCATCGCCGCTGTCCATGCCGACGTCTATCGCGGCACGCGCCATCAGCTGGAGACGTTATTGGGTGAGGCCGCACCCCAACTTTCGCAGTCGCAAAAGCGGATCGCCGCCATCAGCCTCACCGCATTGGTGGACGGCCTGTGGCTGGAATTGTGCCTCGACCGGTCCAGCTTCACGGCCGAAGAAGCGCAGGCGATGGTGGAATCGGCGATGTTGCAATGGCTTGGCGAGATTGACGGCCCGGTCGATAAGTTTGCAGCGCTCTGATCGCTTTTCTCACTCAAGACATCCGAGAAAACCAATTTCCATTCGGCCTGCCCCCTCCCTACATGAGCTTCGCAACTGCAACACATTTTGCGAGGTAATCAGCGCCCATGGCTCTCATCAACACTCCCCTGCAGCCCTTCAAGGCCACCGCTTACAAGGACGGCAAGTTCGTCGACGTGACCGACGCCGACGTCAAGGGCAAGTGGGCTGTCTTCTTCTTCTATCCCGCCGACTTCACCTTCGTCTGCCCGACCGAGCTGGAAGACCTGGCCGACATCTATCCGACGCTCCAGGGCATGGACGTGGAAGTCTATTCGGTGTCGACCGATACCCATTTCTGCCACAAGGCCTGGCACGACACGTCGCCAGCGATCGGCAAGATCAACTATTATATGCTCGGCGACCAGAATCATCAGCTGTCGAACCAGTTCGGCGTGCTGCGCGAAGGCGTGGGCCTCGCGGATCGCGGCACCTTCGTGCTTGATCCCGAAGGCGTGATCCAGCTTGTCGAAATCACGCCCGAAGGCGTCGGCCGCAACGCTGCTGAACTGCTGCGCAAGGTCAAGGCGCTGCAATATTGGGCCGCGCATCCGGGCGAAGTCTGCCCCGCCAAGTGGGAAGAAGGCGCCGAAACGCTCGCGCCTTCGCTCGACCTCGTCGGCAAGATCTGAGACGCGTCAAGCGTCTGCGTAAGCACCGCCGGTTTCCCGCGCTTGCGGGAACCCGGCGGGCCCTTCGCACGATATTCCAACAGTTTTTTCGCCGGGGTCTTTGGGTCGCACCATCCCCGCAACGGGCCGCCGCATCCCCTCTCCCCAAACGGCGGCCCGCCTTCTTTCAACGGAGCCAGACAGATATGTTGGACGCAAATCTCAAGGGACAGCTGAAAAGCTATCTGGCGAACATCACCCAGCCGATCGAGCTGGTGGCGTCGCTGGATGAAGGCGCAAAGTCCCGTGAACTGAGCGAATTGCTGAACGAAATTGCCGAACTGTCGGACCATGTGTCCGTCACGACCGGCAATGCCCCTCGTAAGCCCAGCTTCATGATCCGCCGCATCGGCACCGACATTGGCGTGACCTTTGCGGGCATCCCGATGGGGCATGAATTCACGTCCCTGGTGCTCGCTTTGCTTCAGGTCGGCGGCCATCCGTCAAAGGCGGCGCAGGACCTGATCGAGCAGGTAAAGTCTCTCGACGGCGATTATGCCTTCGAAACCTATTTCTCGCTCTCCTGCCAGAATTGCCCGGACGTGGTGCAGGCGCTCAACCTGATGAGCGTGCTCAACCCCCGGATCAGCCATGTCGCGATCGACGGCGGCCTGTTCAAGGACGAGGTCGACGCACGCAAGATCATGGCCGTGCCCACCATTTTCCTCAACGGCGAACCCTTCGGCCAGGGGCGGATGGAACTGGAACAGATCGTCGCCAAGATCGACAGCGGCGCCGAGGCGCGCGCGGCCGAAAAGATCAAGCGCCAGGACCCGTTCGAAGTATTGGTGGTCGGCGGCGGCCCCGCTGGCGCTGCGGCCGCCATCTATGCGGCGCGCAAGGGCATCCGCACGGGCGTCGCGGCCGAACGTTTCGGCGGCCAGGTGCTCGACACCATGGATATCGAGAATTTCATCTCGGTCAGCCGCACCGAAGGCCCCAAGCTCGCCTCCGCTTTGGAAGCCCATGTCAGGGATTATGACGTCGAGATCATGAACCTGCAAAAGGCGGCGAAGCTGATCCCGGCCAAGACCGAGGGCGGCTATCATGAGGTTGTGCTGGAAAATGGCGCGTCGCTCAAAGGCCGCACCGTCATCCTGTCCACCGGCGCGCGCTGGCGCCAGATGGGGGTGCCCGGCGAGGACGAATATAGGAATAAGGGCGTCGCCTATTGCCCGCACTGCGACGGGCCGCTGTTCAAGGGCAAGCGCGTGGCGGTGATCGGCGGCGGCAATAGCGGCGTCGAAGCGGCGATCGACCTCGCCGGCATCGTCGCCCATGTGACGCTGATCGAATATGACAGCCAGCTGCGCGCCGACGCCGTCCTCCAGCGCAAGCTCGCCAGCCTGCCCAATGTGAAGATCATCACATCGGCCATGACCACGCAGGTCAACGGCAATGGCGAAAAGGTGATGGGCCTGTCCTACAAGGACCGCAACCATGGCACCGAACATGATGTCGAGCTGGAAGGGATTTTCGTCCAGATCGGCCTTGTTCCCAACACCGAATGGCTGAAGGACGCGATCGCTTTGTCCCCGCGTGGCGAAATCGAGATCGACGTCCGCGGTGAAACCAGCCAGCCCGGCATCTTCGCCGCGGGCGACTGCACCACCGTGCCCTACAAGCAGATCGTCATCGCGATGGGCGCGGGGTCGACCGCGGGCTTGTCCGCCTTCGATTATCTCATTCGCCTGCCCGCGGCCGACGAGGTCGAGGCGCAAGCGGCGTAACGGCACAACCCGAGCGGGGTTGCACGGCGGCCGGTCCAGCAATGGGCCGGCCGTTTTTGCTATTGCGGCTGCGCGTCCGGGGGCAGGCCAAGCGGCGCCTGCACCCGGTCGCCATGGCTCTTGGGGGCGGAAACGACGAGTATCTCCACCGGCGCGTCCCCGTCATTGCGCGCCTGATGCGGCACGCCCGGCGCGATTTCGATCCCCTGCCCCGGTGTCAGCCGATAGACGTGCCCGTCCCTTTCTATCGTCAGCACGCCGTCCAGAACATGGAAATATTGCCGCGCGGCCCGGTGATAATGGCGTATCTCCGCCGCGCCGGGCGCCAGCCGTTCCTCGATGACCGACAGGTCCGGCCGCTGGACCAGATGCCATCCGTCGTTGATGCCGCCCCAGACATAATGCTCCGCCTCCGCCTTGGAAATGGGGCCGGCAGCGGAAGGAACAGCGGCGGAACCGGCAAGGCCCAGCAGGATAAGCGCGAATGTCATGCTTTTCTGGAACGGATCGGCGCGCTTCGTCCTCCATCAGGGCGCACCCTGTCTGGCAATAAGCGCGCCGCCGCAGGACAGGCCGCCGCCATGGACCCCGCCCCGCCTTCCCCACCCGACGCCCCGCCCCCATCCCGCCCGTCGTCACGCACGCTCGGCCTTGCCGCCTGCATCGCGCTGGTGATGGGGAATATGATCGGGTCGGGCGTGTTCCTGCTGCCCGCCAGCCTGGCGCCCTTCGGCTGGGACGCGGTGGCGGGGTGGATATTCACCATCGCCGGGTCGCTCATACTGGCCTTCGTCATCGCGCGGCTGACCATCGCCATGCCCGACGCCAGCCCATCGCAGATGATCGCCCGCGCCTTCGGACCGCTCGCCGGTTTCGCGATTGGCTGGACCTACTGGATTTCGCTCATCATCACCAACGTCACCATCGCGGTGGCGGCGACCGCGAACCTCAGCAGCCTGCTGCCGGTGCTGGCGCGGCCGGGCCTTGGTGCGCTGTGTTCGATCGGCTTTCTGTGGCTGATGGCGGCCATCAACCTGGCCGGCGCGCGGGCGGCCGGGGTCGCGCAAATCTGGACCACGGCGATCAAGCTCATCCCGATCGCTGTCGTCCTGATCCTGCTGTTGCTCATTCTGGGCAGCGGCCGGGCGGACGTCGTGCCCTTCCCGGCGCAGGGCCTGACCGGCGCGGGGATCACCGCCTCGGCCGCGCTGACGCTCTGGGCGCTGCTCGGCTTTGAATCGGCCAGCGTCGCGGCCGACAAGGTGCGCGATCCGGCCCGCACCATCCCGCGCGCGACGCTCATCGGCACGGCGGCGACCGGCCTTATCTACCTGATCGTCTGCTCCGGTATCGCGCTGACATTGCCGGCGGCGCAGACGCAGACCGGTTCGCCCTTCGGCGCCTTCGTCAGCCATTATTGGGCGGCAGGCCCCGCCGGGCTGGTGGCGATCTTCGTCGTCATCAGCTGCCTTGGCGCGCTCAATAGCTGGACGCTGCTGCAAGGCGAAGTGCCGCTGGCGATGGCGCGCAATGGCGAACTGCCCCGCTGGCTCGCCGTCACCGACGCGCGCGGCACGCCGCGCCGCGCGCTCATCCTGTCGACCATCCTCGCCAGCCTGATGCTGGTCGCCAACAGCCTGCAAGGGCTGGTCGCGCTGTTCACCATGATGGCGCTGCTCGCGACATCGGCGACACTGTGGCTCTATGTCGGCTTCGCGCTCGCCAGCCTGCGGTTTCGCCTGGTGATGCCCGCGGCCTTTATCGGCCTTGGCTATGCGCTCTGGACCTTATGGGGCGCGGGGCTGATTGCCAGCGGATCGAGCATCCTGCTGATGCTCGCGGGCACGCCCTTCTACGCCTGGGCACGGCGGGAGCGGGCACAAGCTCCATAATCCGTTCGCTTCGAGCCTGTCGAGAAGCGGCTGGCGCCGCGATGACTGGTTCTCGACTTCGCTCGAACCGAACGGGGAAGGGAATGGGAAGGACGTCAGTCCCCCCACATGTCCTTTAACTTGGAGAAAAAGCCCGTCGATTGCGGACATTCCTCGCCCGTTTCCGTCTCGCGGAAGGCTTCGAGCAACTCGCGCTGCTTGGCGGTCAGCCTGGTCGGCGTCTCGACGTCCACCTGGATGACCAGATCGCCATGACCACGCCCGTTCAGCACCGGCATGCCCGCGCCACGCTGACGGATCTGCTTGCCCGACTGAATGCCGACGGGAATCTTGATCTCATGCCGGCTGCCATCCAGCCCCGGCACTTCGATGATGCCGCCCAAGGCGGCGGTCGTAAAGCTGACCGGCGCGCGGCAGAACAGCGTCGTGCCGTCGCGTTCAAAAATCGCATGACGCTTCACATGCAGGAAAATATAGAGGTCGCCGGCCGGCGCGCCGCGCGCGCCCGCTTCACCCTCGCCCGACAGGCGAATGCGCGTGCCTTCATCCACGCCGGCGGGGATCGTCACCGACAGCGACTTGGGCTTGTCGACGCGGCCCTCGCCCCGGCAGGACCGGCACGGGCTTTCGATCACCTGCCCCGCGCCGTGGCAGGACGGACAAGTGCGTTCGACCACGAAAAAGCCCTGCTGCGCACGCACCTGGCCATGACCATGGCAGGTGGCGCAAGTCTTGACCCCGGTGCCCGGCTGCGCGCCCGATCCGTCGCAGCTGTCGCAGGCGGCCGACACTTCGATTTCGATCTGCGTCTGCTTGCCATGATAGGCTTCGTCGAGGCTGATCTCCAGATCATAGCGCAGATCGGCGCCGCGACGCTGCTGCTGCCGCCCGCCCGCGCCGCCAAAGCCCGACTGGCCGAAGATCGTCTCGAATATATCGCCCAGATCGGAAAAGCCGCCGGCCTGACCACGGAACCCGCCGCCGCCTCCGCCGTTCTGTGCATTGGTATAGGCGGCATGGCCATAACGGTCATAGGCTGCCCGCTTCTGAGGGTCTTTCAGACACTCATAGGCTTCCGACACGGCCTTGAACTTGGCCTCGCTGTCGGTGCATCCCCCGGTGCGATCCGGGTGATATTTCATCGCGAGCTTGCGATACGCGCTCTTGATGGTCGCGCCGTCCGCGGTGCGCTCGACCTCGAGCAGCGAATAATAGTCCGTTTCAGTCATAGCATTCCCGGCTGAACCCGCCGCCGCGCATCACACGGGCGGCGGGCGCAGTCTATCGGCTTACGCCTTGTTGTCGTCCACTTCGGAGAATTCGGCGTCGACGACATCGTCATCCGCCTTGGGCGCGTCGGCTTCGGGCGAAGCAGCGGCGGCCTGTTCCTTCTCGTAAATGGCCTGACCCAGCTTCATGGCAACCGTGGCGAGTTCCTGCGCCTTGGTCTTCATGGCTTCAGAGTCGCCGCTTTCGATCGCGGACTTGGTCGCGGCAATGGCGGTTTCGATCTCGCCCTTCAGGCTCGCGTCGACCTTGTCGCCATGCTCGGCCAGCTGCGCCTCGGTCGTATGGACCAGGCTTTCGGCGTTATTCTTGGCCTCGGCTGCCTCGCGGCGCTTCTTGTCCTCTTCGGCAAAACGCTCTGCATCCTTGACCATCTGGTCGATGTCGGCGTCCGACAGACCACCCGACGCCTGGATGCGGATCTGCTGTTCCTTGCCGGTGCCCTTGTCCTTGGCGGACACGTTGACCAGGCCATTGGCGTCGATGTCGAACGTCACCTCGATCTGCGGCACACCACGCGGCGCGGGCGGAATGCCGACCAGGTCGAACTGGCCCAGCAGCTTGTTGTCCGCCGCCATTTCGCGTTCGCCCTGGAACACGCGGATCGTCACCGCCTGCTGATTGTCATCAGCGGTTGAATAGGTCTGCGACTTCTTGGCGGGAATGGTGGTGTTGCGGTCGATCATGCGAGTGAACACGCCACCCAGCGTCTCGATGCCCAGCGACAGCGGGGTAACGTCCAGCAGCAGCACGTCCTTGACGTCGCCCTGCAACACGCCCGCCTGAATCGCCGCGCCCATGGCGACGACTTCGTCCGGGTTGACGCCGGTGTGCGGTTCCTTGCCGAAAAAGTCCTTCACGGCCTCGCGCACCTTGGGCATGCGGGTCATGCCGCCGACGAGGACGACTTCGCTGATCTCGCTCGCCGAAACGCCCGCGTCCGCCAGCGCCTTCTTGCACGGCTCCATCGTCCGCTTGATGAGGTCGGCGACAAGGCGTTCCAAATCGGCGCGAGTCACCGTCTTGACGAGGTGCTTGGGACCATTCTGGTCGGCGGTGATGAAGGGCAGGTTGACCTCGGTCGTCTGCGCGCTCGACAGCTCGATCTTCGCCTTCTCTGCCGCTTCCTTCAGACGCTGGAGCGCCAGCTTGTCCTTGGTGAGGTCGATGCCCTCGGCCTTCTGGAAGTCGGCAGCCAGATATTCGACCAGCTTCGCGTCGAAATCTTCACCGCCCAGGAAGGTGTCGCCATTGGTCGACTTCACCTCGAACACGCCATCGCCAATCTCCAGGATGGAGATGTCGAAGGTGCCGCCGCCAAGGTCATAGACCGCGATCGTCTTGCCGTCCTGCTTGTCGAGACCGTAGGCGAGCGCCGCCGCGGTCGGCTCGTTGATGATGCGCAGAACCTCAAGGCCCGCAATCTGGCCCGCGTCCTTGGTCGCCTGACGCTGGGCGTCGTTGAAATAGGCAGGAACGGTGATGACCGCCTGCGTGACCGTCTCGCCCAGATAGGACTCGGCGGTTTCCTTCATCTTTTGCAGGGTGAAGGCGCTGATCTGCGACGGGCTGTAATCCTGGCCGCCGGCCTTGACCCAGGCGTCGCCGTTCGGGCCCTTGGCGATCGAATAGGGGACGAGTTCCATGTCCTTCTTGGTCATGGGATCGTCGAAGCGGCGGCCGATGAGGCGCTTCACCGCGAAAATCGTGTTGTCCGGGTTGGTGACCGCCTGGCGCTTGGCCGGCTGACCGATCAGACGCTCGCCATCCTTGGCGAAGGCGACGATCGAGGGCGTGGTCCGCGCCCCTTCCGCATTTTCGATAACCTTGGGCTTGCCGCCATCCATCACAGCCACGCAGCTGTTGGTCGTGCCAAGGTCGATCCCGATAACTTTTGCCATTTTTTCCTCTTTTAACCCCAAATCATGCGTTCAGCGGTTGAAGGCCAAATACCCCACGAAAGCGCCAAGGCAAGGCCGGTTTGCACGGGGGATATAGGCGTGCTTTCGCTTGGCACAAGGCGCAGGGGCGATTAGCTATGCAACCGACCTGAAACAAGACAGACATGGAGTGAGAGATGCGTGGTCCCCTTGCCCTCATCGCGCTGGCAGCGCCACTGGCCCTGACCGCCTGCGGAGACCCCGCCCCCACTTATATCGACCAGGCCTGGGTGCGCCTGTCGCCCAACAAGGATCGCCCCTCGGCCGGCTATTTCGTCGCCCATGGCGGCGACAGCGCGACCCGGCTGCGCGGCGTGCTCACCGATTATGCGCTGAAGGTCGAGATGCACGAAAGCGTCGAGGACAATGGCGTCATGACGATGAAGCCGATCAACAGCGTGGACATTCCGGCCAAGGGCACGGTGACGTTCGCGCCGGGCGGCAAGCATCTGATGCTCTGGGGCGTCAACGACACCGCGATCAGCCGGGGCAAGATGCAACTGACCTTCCTGCTCGACAATGGCGACCGGCTGCTGGTCGACGCGGTGATCCGCAAACCGGAGGGTGCCGCCGCGACCCCGGCCCCGTCGGACAACAGTGCCAATTGACCAGCCGGCCGCTGACGCCGGGCGAAGTCGCGCTCGCCCGCCCACTGTTCGGCGCCGCGATCGACTATGCGCGCGTGCGCGTCCATGACCGCGCCTGGTGGCCGCTCCAGCCCCGGCGTGTCACCATGGCGCCCGATGGCGACCTGTGGTTCCACCCGCAAGGCGGCCTGTTCTGCGCCGATTTTTGCGACCAGCCCCTCCCTCTCCAGGCGCATTTCATCCACGAAATGACCCATGTCTGGCAGGCGCAGCGATCGGGCAAATGGTGGCTCCCGCTGATGCGCCATCCTTTTTGCCGCTATGATTATGCGATCGTGCCGGGCAAGCCCTTCGCGCGCTACGGCATTGAGCAACAGGCCGAAATCGTGAAACACGCCTTCCTGCTGCGTCAGGGCCGGACGGTAAAGGACAAGCCGGGGCTTGAGGTGTATGAGGCACTGCTGCCGTTCGCGACCGGGTGACGGCTTTTTATCGGGAGCACGCTCCCACCTCTTCCGTCACCCCACGCTGCCGCCGTCATGCTGGCATTTCTACCGTCCCGCTCCGCAATTCCACCGTCATCCCCGCATTTCCACCGTCATCCCCGCGCAGGCGGGGATCCATCTCCCGACACTGCACTAGGCACGACAACAGGAGACGGGCTCCCGTATCCGTGGGGCTGACAGAAGGGGTGGGAAGCGGACAGGTAACTTTTGTTTTGAATTGGATCAAATCTACCCTACAGTCATCGGAATTCAATGGTCGATGGCGAAATGAAGAAGACATTACTCGCGCTTGTTGGCTTATATGCCGCCCTAGTCGGTTTTGGCCTGTGGAAGTCATTGACCGCAACAAGTTATTATGGATCCGGATTTCTATTCAATTTTACGTTCCCGTTTTATCTTATTAATGAATACGCTCTTAGAATTTTCTTTTCACAAAGCTATTTTGATATGTTTTTAGGTCACGTTCATCGACCCTATTTGGCGGCACATGCAGCCTTAGCAATTTTGGATTTTTGCATTATCGCATATGCAGTTTTTATATTTCTGCGATTGAGCCGCCAGAAGCGCGATAACAACGTCTAAAGCTGGGAACCCATAACGCTTGGTTCACCGTCCAAAAATGGTCCCTTCCAGACCATCCTCCCCTGTAAGGGGAGGTGGCTGGCCGTAGGCCAGACGGAGGGGTGTCCCGCTCTCGACAGGGTGACACCCCTCCACCCACTTCGTGGTCCCCCTCCCCTTGCAGGGGAGGATTTGACCGTCGCTCTTGGTCGATACCGGACGGACCCACAGCCACCCGTCTCCCGGCAAATATCTGTCCTATTCCCGTCTTTTCCGCTTCATCCTTGGCGATGCGCCCGCAGCCCATTCCACCCGTCAATCCCCTACACCAACGCCCTGTTGGACGTGTCGCTTCCTGGTCGCCTCGCAGGCGCTTGGTGGTCGCGTCATGGTCGCTTCGGGCCGAAAAGGCCCGACGACACTGTGAACTTCGCACCCGTCTCGCGGCGCGCCGATCAGATATTGCCCTGAAGCTCCTCAGGCACGTCATCGTCGGGACCGAAATAGAGCGACGCGCACGCGTCTTTCAGGCACCCGCCCTCCAGCGTCAGGTCGTCGCGCCAGGCGTCGGCGATGAAGTCCATCGTGTCGAGGTGGCGGTCCTCGAAATACATGGCGTGGACATCGTCGCGCCCGGCGCCATAGACGATGCGGCCAATCTTGGTCCAGATCGACGCCATGGTGCACATGCCGCACGGCTGGAGCGTCGAATAGAGCGTCGCCCCGCGCAAATCCATGTCGCCATGGACCTGCCCCGCCGCGCGGAAGGCCATCATTTCGGCATGCGCGGTCGCATCGCACCGTTCCTCGGTTTCGTTGACGCCCTGCGCCAGCACCGCGCCGTCGAGCACGATGATCGCAGCGATCGGCGTGTCCTGCGGCGAACTACCCTTGCTGCGCGCAAGGTCGATCGCGCGTTGCATCCATTTGCTGTCGGTTTCGTCCATGCCGGTCCCTTCCGCCCTGTGGCGCCTTCCCGGCATGGACGTTTGGGATCGGCGCGCGTTCCCCGCTTGCGGCGACAAGGCAAGAGCGCCGCCCGGATCAACCGGTCGGCGCTTCCCCCAAACAAAAAGGGCGGACCCGCCGGCCCGCCCTTTTCCTTCAACCTGTCTTCGCGGTCTTTAGTAAACCCGCGCCTTGGGCTTGATATAGTCCGCTTCGTCGGTGAGCGTATAGTCGTGGACCGGACGATAATCGAGGCTGACCTTGCCGCCCTTGCCGCCCCAGCCGTCGAACCAGCTGATCGTGTGCTTCATCCAGTTTTCATCGTCGCGGTTGGGGAAATCCTCATGCGCATGCGCGCCACGGCTTTCCTTGCGGTTTTCCGCGCTGACCATGGTGCAGACCGCCGACGACATCAGATTGTCGAGTTCCAGCGTCTCGATGAGGTCGGTGTTCCAGATCAGCGAGCGGTCGGCGACGGACACGTCCTCCATCCGCTTGTTGACCTGCGCCATCTTCTGGACGCCCTCGGCCAGCAATTCATTGTCGCGGAACACGGCGGCATGCTTCTGCATGGTGTGCTGCATTTCCAGACGGATCGCGGCAGTGGGCGATCCGCCCTTGGCATTGCGATATGTGTCGAGGCGCGACAAAGCCAGATCGGCCGCATCCTTGGGCAGCGGCTTGTGGCTGCCATTGGGCTTCAATGTGTCCTTGAGGTGCAGGCCGGTTGCGCGGCCGAACACGACAAGGTCAATGAGGCTGTTGGAGCCAAGGCGGTTCGCGCCATGCACCGATACGCAGGCCGCTTCGCCCACGGCATAGAGGCCCGGCACGACGACTTCGGGATCGTCGCCGACCTTCGTCACCACCTGCCCATGATAGTTACACGGAATGCCGCCCATATTGTAGTGGACGGTCGGCGTCACCGGCAGCGGCTGGCGGGTGAGGTCGACGCCCGCGAAGATCTTGCCGCTCTCGGTAATGCCGGGCAGGCGTTCGGCCAGCACCTTGGGATCGATATGATCGAGGTGCAGGAAGATATGGTCCTTGTTGGGACCAACGCCGCGCCCTTCGCGCATTTCCATCGCCATGGAGCGCGACACGACGTCGCGGCTCGCCAGATCCTTGGCCGACGGGGCATAGCGTTCCATGAAACGCTCGCCTTCGCTGTTGGTGAGGTAGCCGCCCTCGCCGCGCGCGCCTTCGGTGATGAGCACGCCCGCGCCATAGATGCCGGTCGGGTGGAACTGCACGAATTCCAGATCCTGGAGCGGCAGGCCGGCGCGCAGCACCATGCCGCCGCCGTCGCCGGTGCAGCTATGCGCCGACGTGGCCGAGAAATAGGCGCGGCCATAGCCGCCCGTCGCCAGCACGACCGCATGGGCGCGGAAGCGGTGGATGGAGCCATCCTCCATGCAGATGGCGATGACGCCCCGGCATTCTCCATTTTCCATGATCAGGTCGATGGCGAAATATTCGATGTAGAAATCCGCGTCATATTTCAGCGACTGCTGATACAGCGCGTGCAGCATCGCGTGGCCGGTGCGGTCGGCCGCGGCGCAGGTGCGCTGCACCGGCGGGCCTTCGCCCATATTCTGCATGTGACCGCCGAAGGGACGCTGGTAGATCGTCCCATTCTCGTTGCGGCTGAACGGCACGCCGGCGTGTTCCAGCTCGATGACCGCGGCAGGCGCTTCGCGCACCATATATTCGATCGCGTCCTGGTCGCCCAGCCAGTCCGACCCCTTGACGGTGTCGTACATGTGCCAGGTCCAGTGGTCCGGGCTGTTGTTGCCAAGGCTCGCAGCGATGCCGCCCTGCGCCGCGACCGTGTGGCTGCGGGTCGGGAACAGCTTGGTGATGCAGGCGGTCTTCAGGCCCGCTTCGGCGCTGCCCATGGTGGCGCGCAGGCCCGAACCGCCCGCGCCGACCACCACAGTGTCATAGGTGTGATCGATGATCTTGTAGGCTTCGGTCATTATTCGGCAGTCCCCGTGAAGGCGATCTTGGCGATCGCGAAGATGCCGGCGGCCGCGCCGCCAATGGCATAGAAGTTGAGGAGCAGGATGCAGAGGAAATTGAGGCCCTTGTCATGGACATAATCCTCCAGCATCACCTGCATGCCCAGGCGCAGGTGCCAGAAAATGCTGACCAGCATCAGCATCATCGGCACCGCGACCAGCGGGTTGGCGATCCAGCCGACCACGCTGTCATAATCCAGGCCCGGCAGGCTGATAAGGCTGAACAGCAGCCACAGCACCAGCAGCAGATTGCCGACGGCGGTATAGCGCTGCGCCAGCCAGTGATGTGCGCCTTCCTTGGCGGAGCCGAGACCGCGAACGCGGCCGATACCAGTGCCCGTGCCCATCAGAACGCCTTTCCAAAGAAGATATAGGACCAGAAGAGGATGGTCAGGACCGCGCCAGCCAGGAAAACGCCGATCGACCAGCTCTTGTTGGTGCGCAGCTCATAACCCGCCCCCATGTCGAGGACGAAATGGCGCAAGCCGGAGCAAAGATGCTGAAAGAAGAACCAGCTAAGCCCGATCATCACCAGATAGCCGATGGGCGATGTCGCGCAATTGACGAAGGTCGCATAGGCTTCCGGGCCGATCGCGGCGGCCATCAGCCACCAGACCAGGCCCAGCGCGCCGACCGTGGCCAGGCCATTGCCCGTCACGCGGTGCATGATGGAAACGGCCATGTGCGGGCCCCATTTCCAGATCGTCAAATGCGGCGAGAGCGGCCGGCTGGTGGTTCGCGCCATGTCTACCCTTGTCCCTGATCTTGTGCTCGAGTCCCGTCCCCTTAAGAGCGAAGTGCGACAAGGGCAAGCCGCGCCAGCGCGGGAAAGCCTGCACTTTGGGGGCGGTCTGTCATAAGAAGTGATTAACCAAAGGCAGCTAAGGGTGATGCCAGTTCATCCTTCACCAGACCAGCAAGGGCACTCATCCATGCCGTCGACCGTATCTGCTGCTACCCTGAACCCCGAACTGATGGCGGAAATCGACGCCAGCGGTGACGTGGCGCGCGCCGCGCAGGAAATCGGCCAGCTGATCGAGGCGGACATACCCAAGGTCGGTGAGGCCTTTTTCACCTCCTACATGCGCGACACCGGGCTGGATCAGCGACTGGGCAGCGCGATCGTGGAGCGGATCCGGACCGAGGCGCGGCACTATGTCGAACAGAAGCTGCTGCATTTTCGGCAGGGCGACTGGGCGCGATCGGCCGCCAACTGCGTGCGCCATGCGCGCAAGCATGACGTGTCGGTCCGGGCGGTCATCACCGCAGTCGCCAGCGCCAACGAAACCATCCTGGATCTGCTGTGGGAGCGGTGCGCCGACGATCCGGGGCGCGCGCGCCGGTTGCACCGGGCGATGTTGCAGATTGCGATGCTCGATTCGGGCGTCATGAGCAATGTGCTGGCCAATGATCAGGCCGAAGCGCAGAAATCCGAACGGCAACGCTATGGCCTGTTGTTCGAACAGCGGATCATGGGGGAAATCGACGGCGCGACGAAGCTGGGCGAATCGCTGCGCGAACAGGCCAAGGATGCATCGGCCGCGACCCGTGGCATGCTCGGCAAGGCGTCGGAAGTCGCCGCCGCCGCCGAACAATCGGCGCTGGCGATGCGCGAAGCCGCGCGCACTTCCGCTGGCCTCATCCGCGCGATCGAGGACGCACGTACGGAAGTCGAGGGCGCCGCGGACGTGGCGCAGCGCGCCGCACAGCAATCGGGCGACGCGGTCAGCATGTCGGCCACTTTGTCGGAACATGCCAAGTCGATCGAATCGATCCTGGGCCTCATCCGCGACATCGCCGGCCAGACCAACCTCCTGGCGCTCAACGCCACCATCGAAGCGGCGCGCGCCGGGGACGCCGGGCGCGGTTTTGCGGTCGTGGCGCAGGAGGTCAAGAGCCTCGCCAACCAGACCGCGCGCG
Source organism: Sphingobium lactosutens DS20 (assembly GCF_000445105.1). GTDB lineage: Bacteria > Pseudomonadota > Alphaproteobacteria > Sphingomonadales > Sphingomonadaceae > Sphingobium > Sphingobium lactosutens. The sequence continues at coordinate 108,570 of NZ_ATDP01000091.1, forward strand.
CGACCGACGAGATCGCGAGCAAGATCGCCGACATCCAGAATTCGGCGCGCCAGTCGGTCGAAACCAACGAGCGTATCCGCGACACGGTCGGCGAGGTTCAGGCCAGCGCCGATCGCATCCGTCACGCCATGGACGCGCAGGCGCAGACGGTGACGATGATCACCGCTGCGGTCGATGAAACCGCGCTCGCCGCCGACTCCATGTCCAGCACCATTTCCGCGATCCGCCAGGATACGGAAATCGTCGCCTCGGAAATCGACCAGCTGGAACGCGGCTTCATGAGCGTGGAGGGCAAATTGGCCGGGCTGCGCAATGCGTCGTCCGACTTTGGGCGGCAGGTCGCCTGACGCTTCCCCTGCTTGCCCTGCTGGAGTAAGGCCGGCGGCATGAATGATGCCGTCGCCGCGCCAGCCGGGCAAAGCTGGAAAGTCACCCTGCCCTGCACCCGCGCCGAAGCCGAGGCACTGGACGGCGACATCGCCGCCTTCGCCCTGATGGACCGCCCGCCGGTGCTGATGACCAGCGAGGCCAGCCCCGACGACGAGGATCAGTGGCAGCTGGACGCCTATTTCGAAGGCAAGCCCAGCGCCGCCGCCGTCAAGCTGCTGAAGACGCTGGTGCCCAGCGCCAGCCGGACCAAGCCGGCGATAGAGCAGCTGCCCGATGAGGAATGGGTGACGATCAGCCAGCAGGGACTGGAGGCCGTCACCGCCGGCCGCTTCCACGTCCGCAATCTGGCCAGCGATCCGGAAGCACCGGGCCATGTCAATCTGCTGATCGAGGCCAGCCGCGCCTTTGGCACCGGCCAGCATGAAACCACCGCCGGATGCCTCGCCATGCTGGACCGGATGCGGCGCGTGGGCATGCGATACCGCAACGTCGCCGACATCGGCACCGGCACGGGGCTGCTTGCCTTCGCCGCGCTGAACCTCTGGCCGCGCGCCCATGCCATCGCTTCGGATATCGATCCGGTCGCGGTGGAAATCAGCGCCGACAATGCCCATGCCAATGGCGTCATGCTGGGCAGCGGCGCCGGGCAATTGGCGCTGGTGACGGCGGCCGGGGCGGATCATGCCGCGATCATCGGCCGCGCGCCCTATGACCTGCTGATCGCTAACATCCTGGCCGGTCCGCTAATCGAACTCGCGCCGTCCTTGTGCGCCCTGGTCGAGGATGGCGGCACGATCGTTCTGGCAGGGCTGCTGAACGGCCAGGCTGATGCTGTCCTGGCGGCCTATCGCGCGCAGGGCATGCGCCTCGCTGAACGCAGCGACCGTGGCGACTGGCCGACATTGCGGCTGCGCAAACGGCCCCGTATCGGCTGGAAGAGGCCGCAACGACTGCGAGCGAACGCGCGCGGCGAAGCCCCCGGTTTTGGCAGCATTTAGACCCTCAAGGAGACGATCATGACCATCCTGCGCGAACCGCTGGTTCATCAGATCGACGGAGAGCCGTTCGAGCATATGGTCGTCGCCGATGCCAAGGCCGGTCCGCGCCCGGGCATTCTGCTCTTCCCCAATGTGCTCGGCACCAAGGAAGCGGATGTCGCCTATGCGCAGAAACTGGCGGAGCTTGGCTACAGCCTGCTGGTGGTCGACCTGTATGGACAGGGCAAGCGCACGACCCGGGCCGAGCCGGATGCGGCTCGCTACATGAATGCGCTGCGCGCCGACCGCGCCCTGCTGCGCAACAGGCTCAATGCGGCACATATGGTGCTCAAGGGTCTGGACGTGGTGGACGCGGGCCGGACGGCGGCGATCGGCTTCTGCTTTGGCGGCCTGTGCGTCCTCGACCTGGCGCGCAGCGGCGCGGACATTGCGGGCGGGGTCAGCTTCCATGGCGTCTATGACCCGCCGCCCTTCCCCAATGCCGCCATCAGCGCAAAACTGCTCGTCTGCCATGGCTGGGACGATCCGATCGCCCCGCCCGATGCAACTGTGGGGCTTGCCCGTGAACTGACGCAAGCCGGATGCGACTGGCAGATCCATGCTTATGGCCACACCGGGCATGCCTTCACCGACGAATCGGCTAACATGCCGGACAAAGGCCTGGCCTATAGCCCCGCCGCAGACCGGCGGAGCTTCCAGGCGATGACGAATTTCCTGTCCGAGCTGTTCGGCTGACGCGCCAACGCGCAGCCGTCACAGATCGTCGATCATCTCCGCCAGCACCGCCAGGCAATCCTTGGCCAATTGCATCGACCGGGCCGGCGACCAGCCATAATCGGCGTCGGGCAGGTCGTCATTATCCTTGAAGGGCATTTCCAGCGTCATGGCCACCGCCCCGAACCGTTCGGCCACCTGATTGGTGGACATGGACAGATTGGCCTTGCCCGCACCGGCCACCGGATAGCCTAGCCGCGTCTGAAAATCGGGCGTGCGCTGCGCCAGCGTGTCACGGTAGCGATGATAGAGCTGCGACTGGCGCTCGGTGATGGAGGGAATGCCGTCAAAGCCCGCGATGAAAACGGCGGGTATCGCCTCGTCGCCATGGACATCCATCGCGAAATGGACGCCGCTTTCATCCATGGCGTTGCGCACCAGCAACACCTCCGGGCTTCGCTCCGCGCTGGGCTCGTGCCATTCGCGGTTGAGGTTGACGCCCGCCGCATTGGTGCGCAGATGCCCGCGCCGGCTGCCGTCGGGATTCATGTTGGGGACGAGATGGATCGTCGCCTTCTGCCGCAACAGGCGCGCGACGGCGTCTTCTTCGTCGCACAATCGCTCCAGTGCGCCTTCCATCCACCATTGCGCCATGGTTTCACCCGGATGCTGACGGGCATAAAGCCAAACCTGCCTGGGACCATCGCCCAGCGTCAGCATATCCATCGGTTGCCCGTCCAGCGTCAGACCCAATTCACGATGAACGACGCCCGGCTGCCCCGCCGCCCAGGCGATCAGGTCATGATGGCGCTCCATCGAATAGGGCGCGAAATAGGCTATCCACACGGCATTGCTATCGGGCGTCAGACGGATGGTGAGCGTGCCGTCGGCGTAGCTGGTGTCGGCAAGAAACCAGTTTTCGCGATCTTCGCTGACCCTGGCGCAATAGCCGGGCCAGCCATCGGGATAGGCCGACCGCGCGCCATTGACGATGGCCAGTTCCACATCCTGCCCGGCCGCATTGGCTAGGCGGAAATGAAACCATTGGTAGAAATCGCTCTGGTGATCGGTGACAATCTCCAGTTCGGCGCGGGGGCCTGACGCTGTGTCGGTGATGGAAAGGACGCGAATGTTGCTGCTATCGAAAGCGCTGGAAATGCTGATGCTCATTTGACCGTTATAGTGCGACCGGATTCACCGGGATAGCCCCTGATCAACGCACTGGCGAGCTTCTGCGCGGCGGCGGCGGGCTGCGATTCGGGCGATCCCTGTTTGCCTTCGGTATAGGCGCGCCCTTCCCAGATGGTTGTCGAATCGGAACGCCGACGCAATTGCACCTGCAATTCGGTCGTCACAATATCCTTGGGTTTGCCGGACAGGTTGATGCCCACGCCGAGCCCCAGGCCGGAGTAGCCGCCGCTGCCGATTCCGCCGCCGACGCCAACCGACACAGGCTTGCCGCTGCGATCTATGCCGCCCGGCCGGAAGCTGCGGCGAAAGTTGACGAGCGCGACATATTCGCTGCTGGCACCGGCCGAAACGGGCGAAAATCCGACCTGCGCGAACTGCTGCTGCACCGACGCGGCATAGGTCCGAAATTCCAGGCTGACGTCGGGATTGCCGGGCATTTCCTCGACAGCGATCGTGCCGGATCGCGCCGGACTGTCGATGTGGAAACGCGTCACCTCCACTGGCGGTACGGTCGCGCAGGCTGCGAGTGGCAGGGCCAGGATGACGGCGATCAGGGGACGCTTCGACATGACTTCACTCCAACAGGCATTTGCCGGACACACGGCGCGACGGACATAATTCCTTCTCAACGCGTGAAGCCACCAAGTTGCTGCATGAACGATGAACAGGGGTAAAAATGGGCGCATCGCGCTTGACTTTGCGCCTTCCGACCCATAGGGGCAGCGCTTCGAAATTCAGACCGAAACCAGATTCATCGAAGGCCGACTGCCATGAAGATCCGCAACTCGCTCAAGTCGCTCAAGGGCCGCCACCGGGATAACCGCGTGATCCGTCGTCGCGGCCGCACCTATGTCATCAACAAGACGAACCGTCGTTTCAAGGCTCGCCAGGGCTGAACGACGACCGCCGCTTCGTCAGGGAAGCAGCGTAGCCAAATATGAAAGGCGCCCGGTCGATGACCGGGCGCCTTTTCTCGTAGGCAAAGCGTATGGCAAGGCAGGCCCGGCAAGAGGGATTCCCTCTCGCCGAACCCCGCGCCTCAGAAGGATGGCGATTCGTCGCGCCCCTTAAGCTCGTCGCCGCGAATGGCCGCGACATGCAGGACGTTGGTCGATCCCGGCGTGCCAAATGGAACGCCCGCCAGGACGACGATCTTGCCGCCTTTTTCCGACATGCCATGGCGCAGCGCCATGCGCCGGGCCTTGCCGATCATCTCTTCGAAATTGCCGATATCCTTGGTGCGGACGGCGTGGACGCCCCAGGTCAGGCCCAGCTTGCGCGCCGTGTCCGATCGCGGCGTCAGCGCCAGGATGGACGCCGATGGCCGTTCGCGTGCGACCCGGCGCACGGTGCTGCCCGATGAGGTGAAGCAGGTGATGGCGCTCGCGCCCATGACCGACACGATGCTGCTCGCCGCTTCCGCCAGCGCGTCGGCCGTCGTCGGGTCGGGCCGCGTCTCGGTGAAATGCAGTCGCGCCAGATAGCCCGGATCGCGCTCGACGCTATGGGCGATACTGTCCATCATCGTCACCGCTTCGACCGGCCAGTCGCCCGCCGCCGTTTCGGCCGACAACATGATCGCGTCTGCGCCATCATAGACTGCGGTGGCGACGTCGGACACTTCGGCGCGGGTCGGCGATGGCGACTTGATCATCGATTCGAGCATCTGGGTCGCAACGACAACCGGCCGTCCCAGCGTGCGCGCGGTGGCGACGATCTGCTTTTGCAGCGGCGGCACGGCCTGCGGCGGCAATTCGACGCCCAAGTCGCCGCGCGCCACCATCACGCCATCGGCCAGTTCGATAATCTCCTCCAGCCGCTGCACGGCGGAGGGCTTTTCGATCTTGGCCATGAGCGCGCCATGACCGCCCATCAGTTTGCGCGCTTCGGCCAGATCCTCCGGCCGCTGCACGAAGCTGAGCGCGATCCAGTCGCACCCTTGCTCCACCGCGAAGCTGAGGTCGCGGCGGTCCTTGTCCGTCAGCGCGGGCACCGGCACGACGACGTCGGGCACATTGACGCCCTTGCGGTTAGACAGGGTGCCGCCGACTTCGACGATGGTGTCGATGCGATCGTCGCTGACCGCCTTCACCCGCAGGACCAGCTTGCCATCGTCGAGCAGCAGCCGCGTCTCGGGCACCAAAGCCGCGTAGATTTCGGGATGCGGCAGATTGACGCGGAGCGCGTCGCCGGGCGTTTCATCCCGGTCAAGGACGAAGGCTGCGCCCTTTTCCAGGATCGCCAGCCCCTTTTCGAAGGTGCCGACGCGCAGCTTTGGCCCCTGAAGATCGCCCAGGATGGTGGTCGGCCGGTTGAATTCCTTTTCCAGCGCGCGGATCGCGGCGATGCGGGCCGCATGATCCTCATGCGCGCCATGGCTCATATTGATGCGGAAGGCGTCGGCCCCGGCGACGAACAGCGCCCGGATCATTTCGGGCGTATCGCTCGCGGGGCCAAGGGTCGCGAGAATGCGCACCTTTCGCGAGCGGGGCGGTAACTTAGTCATGTCTTCTCCTGACCGTCATGATCGCGCCGGGCCTGACCCTTGGCCTTGCCAGCGCGTCGTTATGGGTTATCCGTGCTGCACGACAGGATGATGTAGTTTCAGCGAAAGGATCGCCGATGGCCGACACCATACTCACCGATGCGGTTGCCGCAACCGCCTTCCGTCGCCTGGTGGCGCATTTGCAGCATCGGACCGACGTCCAGAATATCGACCTGATGGGGACGGCAGGCTTCTGCCGCAACTGCCTGGCCGACTGGGTGGCGCAGGCGCATGGCGACCTGACCCGCGATCAGGCGCGCGAGATCATTCACGGCATGCCATTCGACCAATGGAAGGCGCAGCATCAGGTCGAAGCGACGCCCGACCAGATCGCAAAGATGCAGGAGAGTGTGGCGAAGAACGCCGACACCCATTAGAGGCGGGCGCCAATCCGATTCTATCGGCCGATTCACACTCACATACGGAGAACCCCATGAGCGAGGGCAACGTCGCCGCTGACCAGCTACGCCTTTTCATCGAGCGCATCGAGCGGCTGGAAGAGGAAAAGAAGGGCATCGGCGACGACATCAAGGATGTCTATCTGGAGGCGAAGGCAAACGGATATGACGGCAAGATCATGCGCCAGATCGTCCGCCTGCGGAAGATGCAGCCGCACGATCGGCAGGAAATGGAAGCCATCCTGCAGACCTATCTGGCCGCGCTCGGCATGGAATGACGTGTCGACTGGCGTTGGTGCTTGATGGCGCGAGCGCCTGCGACATTGCAGGATCGGGGCGCAATCGTTAGAGAGCGCGCCTTGGATCACAGATAATATCGGGAGAAAGGCCGTGGCCGGCCATTCCAAATTCAAGAACATCATGCATCGCAAGGGCGCGCAGGACAAGAAACGGTCCTCGATGTTCTCCAAGCTGAGCCGCGAAATCACCGTCGCGGCCAAGATGGGCATGCCCGACCCGGACATGAACCCGCGCCTTCGCCTGGCCGTCAATGCCGCCAAGGCGCAGTCCATGCCCAAGGACAATATCCAGCGCGCGATCGACAAGGCGTCGGGCGGCGACACGGATAATTACGAGGAAGTGCGCTACGAGGGCTATGGCCCCGGCGGCGTCGCCATCATCGTCGAAGCGCTGACCGACAATCGCAATCGCACCGCGACCAACGTCCGCACCGCCTTTTCTAAAAATGGCGGCAATCTCGGCGCGTCGGGCGCGGTGAGCCATGGCTTCGAACGGCTTGGCCTCATCACCTATCCGGCGAGCGCAGGCGATGCCGACGCGGTGTTCGAAGCCGCGCTGGAAGCGGGCGCGGATGATGTGTCCTCCAACGAGGACGAGCATGAAATCTGGACCGCGATGGACGCGCTGCATGAAGTCGCCAAGGCGCTGGAAGCGAAGCTGGGTGAAGCGGACAGCGCCAAGCTCGCTTGGCGACCGACGACCACCGTCGAAGTCGATGAAAGCAATGCCGGCACGCTGATGAAGCTGGTCGACACGCTGGAAGATGATGATGACGTCCAGACCGTCTGGGGCAATTATGAAGTGTCGGATGACGTGATGGAGAAGCTGGGCTGAGACGCCCGGCTACCGTCCTTATCCGACCATTTCTGACATCATGATTCTGCTCGGCCTTGATCCTGGCCTGGGCACCACGGGATGGGGCTTGATTGCGGCTGACGGCAATCGCCTCACCCATATCGGCAATGGTCAGATCAAGACCGATGCCGATATGGCGCTGGCGACCCGATTGCTGGCGATTGACCTGGCACTGACCGACCTGATCCTGGAGCATCGTCCCGACGGCGCGGCGGTCGAGGAAGTGTTCGTCAACGTCAATCCGCAATCGACATTGAAGCTGGGCCAGGCGCGCGGCGTGGTCCTGCTCGCCGCATCGCGATCGGGCATGGAGGTGGGGGAATATGCCGCCCGGCTGGTCAAGAAGTCGGTCGTGGGCGTAGGCAATGCATCCAAGGATCAGGTCCATGCGATGGTGCAACGGCTGTTGCCCGGCGCCAAAATCGCAGGACCCGATGCAGCCGATGCGCTGGCCGTCGCCATCACCCACGCCCATCATCTGGCGAGCGCGCGGCGCATTCCCAAGGGATGAGGCATGGGGCGGAGCAACGCTCCGCCCCAGTTTTTATTGCCAGTTGAAAGGTAGCGGCGCTTCGCGGAAGGCGAAACGATCGAGATGATCGGCGACGACCTGCTTGAAGCGGTCGACATCGGCATCTGGATTGGGCGCCAGGGATACGAGCAGCGCTTCGGGCTGCGCTTCCATGTGGATCGATCCCATCGGAAAGGCGATATCGCCCTTGTCCGCGTCAAACTGAACCTCGAACTTGTGGCTCCAATGTTTGCACAGTTGCTGAAGATAGCGGCTGGCGTTGGTGGTGGGGACGGTTGCGGTAATGGTCATGGGTCAGAGCCTTTCGATCTTGCTGGCGGCTTCGTCGATCAGGGCGGCGACATCGAACATGGTCTGGTTGTCGGCCCCTTCTTTTTCCAGTCGTTGCTGGATGGCAAAACGCAGATTGTGCATGGCGCGGCGAACGGGCGCCGGGTCGACGCGCTCGGCCTTTCGAGCCAGATGGGCCAGCCGCTCCATCGCCCGATCCAGCGCAGCCCTATCTTCCGCGATCTTGGCGCGGCCAGCGTCGGTGATGGCGAAGCGCTTGCGGCTTCCCTCGCCCGGTTGCTCCGCGATGAGTTCCATGTCGGACAGCAGGGTCAGCGTCGGGTAGACGACCCCAGGACTGGGCGCATAGACCTCGCCCGACAGCGCCTCGATCGCACGGATCAGTTCATAACCGTGGCGCGGTTCGTCGGCGATCAGCTTGAGCAGGATCAGCCGCAGCGCGTCATTGTCGAACAGGCGGCGGCCACGGCCGCCACGGCCGCCGCCGCGCGGGCTGTCATCGCCGAAGGGATCAGGGCCAAACGCGTCGCCGCCGAACCCGCCGCGCGCGGCGCTAAGTCCAGCAGCGAAAGCGACAGCTGCGCGAGGATGATTGAAACCGCCGCGATGGCGGCGGTGAGAGTGGGATGTTGGAAAACGCATCAAGAACCTTTCATGTTTCCAGATATTCTAAGATATATCTCGATACATGTCATGGTCAAGATTGCATTGCAAATTTGCCAGCGCAAAGGCCGTTCTGGCTGGGTCATTAAAGAAATTTTGATCGGTCATGCGCCAAGATAAGAGGGAGGGGGGAGAGATGATGATTGTTTGCGCAGCCCTATGGATGGCGGATGATGCGTGGGATACGCCACCCGTTCGCGCATTGATTAGATTTATCCTCGCGCACCATAATTCGCATCGGAGCCGTCGCTGATGCGCAAATCCATCCGGCGCGACCAGCTGCGGCTCGGCATGTTCATCCACAGTTTCAAAGGATCCTGGTTCAAGCATCCCTTCTGGCGGGCGCGTTTCCTGCTGGAGAATGACGAGGACCTGGCGACCGTACTGGATAGCGAAATCGAGCAGTTGATCATTGACACCGACAGGGGCGTCGATGTGGAGGAGCGCCAAGCGTCCGCCCCGCCCCGGTCTGGCTCAGCACCTGTGCCTGAGCGTCCAGCGAAAGCGCCGCAGCGCGTGCGCGCTACGCCGTTGCGGCAGGACGACAGCCATGAAGTGGCGCGGATCGAAGCGACGCGTGTCACGAATCGGTCGAAAAAGGTGATGCGCGAGATTTTCGATTCGGCGCGGCTCGGCAAGGCGGTGCAATGCGCGTCGGTGACGGCCGTAGTCGCGGACGTCACCAACATGATCGAGAAGAATCGCCAGGCTTTCCTAAAAGTGCTGCGCCTCAAGTCGAAGGACGAATACACCTATCTCCATTCGGTCGCCGTATGTGCGTTGATGATTAACCTCGGCAGGCAGCTGAAGCTGGACGAGGCCGCCATCGCGGACCTTGGCACGGCCGGCCTGTTGCACGACATCGGCAAGATGCTGGTGCCAGCCGATGTGCTGAACAAGCCCGGCCGGCTGACGGCTGAGGAGTTCGCGATCATCCAGACCCATGCCGAACGCGGGTCACAGCTGCTGGAGGAGATCGGCGCCGTGCCCGCCTTGGCGCAGGACGTATGCCGTCATCATCATGAGAAGATGGACGGGACCGGCTATCCATCGCGTCTGCCCGGCGCGCAGATCAGCTTGGCGGCGCGCATGGGCGCGATTTGTGACGTCTATGACGCGCTCACATCCAATCGCATTTATAAGGAGGCTTGGACCCCGGTCGAGGCGATCACCCGGATGCGGAACTGGGAGGGGCATTTCGACCCTGCCCTGATGTTCCGCTTCATGCAGAGCATCGACACCTTTCCCGTAGGTATGGTCGTGCGGCTGCGATCGAACCGGCTGGGGGTAGTGCTGGACAATGGCCGGCGCGCATCGCGGCCCAAGGTGCTCGCCTTCTATTCGACTCGCGACCAGGAATGGATCGACAAGGACATCGTCGTCATCGGCGAAAGCCTGTCCCGCGACGCAATCCTGGAGGAGGTCGATCCGGCCCATTGGGGTATCGAACGCGCTGCGATCGATCGGATAATGGAGGCGGAAGCGCCTCGGCCCAAGCTGGCGGGTTGAGTCGCCGACGACAAAAGGGCCTCCCCTAACCTGCGAAACAGAAGACCCATCGCGTCAGTCAGGCTTTTTGGCGACGCTGACCATAGCCGGGCGCAGCAGGCGATCCTTGATCATATAGCCCGCCTGCATTTCAACGAGGATGGTGCCAGGCTCCGCATCGGCAGACGGGACTTCCATCATCGCCTGATGCTTGTTGGGATCGAGCGGCTGGCCCACGGATTCCAATTTGGTGATGCCATTGCGGCCGAACACGCTCTCAAGCTCGCGCCCAGTCGCTTCCAGGCCGACGACCAGACCCTTGAACTTTTCATCCTCGCGCAGGTCGGCGGGAATGGCCGCAAGGGCGCGGGTCAGGTTATCGGCCACCGACAGCATGTCGCGGGCAAAGGCCGTGGCGGCATAGGCGCGCGCGTCGGCCAGTTCCTTTTCGAGCCGGCGCCGCACATTCTGCGTGTCGGCATGGGCGTAGAGAATATCCTGCTTCGCGGTCGCCAGCTCCGCTTCCAGCGCGGCGATGCGATCGGCCGTTGCGTCGCCGGCAGGCGCGCCGTCTTCGGGCAGGGCATCGACGACTTCGGTATTTTCCAAATTCTGATTATCTTCGCTCATCTCATCAATCTCGATAGCGTCTGTGCAGTGAAGTCCACCATGGGGATCACCCGCGCATAGTTCAAGCGCGTGGGGCCGATCACGCCGACCACGCCGACGACCCGGCCATCCGCGCCACGATAGGGTGCGGCTATGACGGAAGACCCCGACAGGGAAAAGAGCTTGTTTTCCGAACCGATGAAGATTTTGGTCGCGCTGCCGGCCAGCGCGCCGCGCAGCAGGTCCATAATTTCCTGCTTGCCTTCCAGTTGCTCCAGCAATTGGCGTGCACGCTCCAGGTCGGCGGCGGTGCTTTCATCAATCAGGCGGGACTGGCCTCGCACGATCAGTACCGGACGGTCATCCGCGTCATGCGACCAGGTGGCGATGCCGCGCTCCACCAAATCGCGCGCCGCCCGATCGAGCGCGCCACGATCCGCCTCCATCTCGCGCCGCAATGCATCGCCCGCTTCGCGCAGGGTGAGCCCGGCAAAGCGCGCGGACATGAAATTGGCCGCTTCGTTGAGCATGACCGGGCTGACGCCATCGGGCAGGTCGAGCACGCGGTTTTCGACCGACCCATCCTGTCCGACCAGCACGGCGAGCGCCTGACGGGCGTTTAGCGGCACGAAGCCGAACTGGCGCAGCACCGGCTCGCGCTTTGGCACCATAACGATGCCCGCGCAGGCGGACAGGCCGCTCAAGGTTGCGGTGGCGGCGGACAGGGCCTCTTCGATCGGGCCGTTTTCCGTGATGCCCGCCTCGATCGCGCGGCGTTCCTCGATGGAGGGTTCAGCCGCCTGCATCATGCCGTCGACGAACAGGCGAAGGCCCGTTTCGGTGGGCATCCGACCGGCCGATGTATGGGGCGCGGCGAGCAGCCCCAATTCCTCCAAATCCTGCATGACATTGCGGATGGAGGCGGGCGACAGGCTCAAGGACGCCATCTTGCTGATCGTGCGCGATCCCACGGGCAGGCCAGTGCCGAGATAGCTTTCCACCACCAGGCGGAAAACATCGCGCGCGCGATCATTCAATTCGGAAACCGGTATGACCGACATGGTCCTTATTTAGGCGAGGCGGCCGCGCCGCTCAAGATCGTCACGGCGTTACCGCGCGCGGATTGAGCATGCGCTCCACGTCCAATATTTTGGGCACGGACGCGATAGCGACGCGCAGCTTGCCATAGCGCGCGTCCATGCAGCCCGACTGGAATTCCAGTTTCGTCGTGTCCTGGCCAGGCCGACTCCACTCGACCTTATAGGCCGGCAGGTCGGTGGCGAAGGTATCGCAATTTTCCCCATGGGCGATGCGCTGCGTCGTGCCGGTCGCGGGGCGATGCGGCGCAAGCGTGGAGACCAGCCGGCGATATTGCGCGCTGGACAAAGTGAAGCGGGTCGCGCCGGGAACGGATGTGTTGCGTTCCGGCTCCAGCAGGCCGGACCCATCGGGCGACACCTGCACCGTATAGGTCGGGCACGCGCCGAAACAGCGACCAGCCGTGAAGCGGATCACATCGCCGGGCGCCTTTGGCGGTTCCAGCCCTTCCCTCTCCATCGTGCAGCCCGCCAACAGAATCAGGCCGGCGGCCATCATGTTTTTCGTCGTCATGCCCCCTCATATCGTCCAAATGACGCGCTGGACACTGGCAAGTCGCGCTGTCGGGCGCTAAGCGGCGCTGCAAGTGCGCTTTCTGGCGCATCGGCGGCGCCGCCCCGGCTGGGCGCGCCGACCTGATCCTTGCAAGGAGATTATTTATGCGTCCTTCCGGCCGCGCGCCCGACCAGATGCGCGACATCACCATGGAGCCAGGCTTCACCATCCATGCCGAGGGCAGCTGCCTGGTCAGCTTCGGCGATACGCGCGTGCTGTGCACCGCGTCGGTCGAGGAAAAGGTGCCGCCCTTCCTGCGTGGCAAGGGTTCGGGCTGGGTCACGGCCGAATATGGCATGCTGCCCCGCGCCACCCATACGCGCGGCAGCCGTGAGGCGGCCAAGGGCAAGCAGTCGGGGCGGACGCAGGAAATCCAGCGCCTGATCGGCCGATCGCTGCGCACCGTGGTTGACCTCAAAGCCCTGGGCGAACGGCAGATCGTGGTCGATTGCGACGTAATCCAGGCCGATGGCGGCACGCGCACGGCGGCGATCTCGGGCAGTTGGGTTGCGCTGCGCATCGCGGTGGACAAGCTGATGGCCAGCGGCGCGCTGAGCCAGGACCCTATCATCCAGAAGGTCGCGGCGATCAGCTGTGGCATCTACAATGGCACGCCGGTGCTGGACCTCGACTATGCCGAGGACAGCAATGCCGAAACCGACGCGAACCTGATCCTGACCGGTGACGGCAAGTTTGCCGAAGTACAGGCGACGGCCGAAGGCGCGGCCTATGACGAGGAAGAACTGCTCCGCCTGCTTCGGCTCGCACGGATCGGCTGCGCCAAGATCTTCGCGGCGCAGGACGCGGCCACGGGGCGGTGATGCATCAAAATGGTTAAATACTGTGCTCCTGCGAAGGCAGGAGCCTAGGGTCGATGACGGTGACTTCGCACTCTGGGCTCCTGCTTCCGCAGGAGCACATCAGGTAAGGTCACAATATATGTCAGACGATTTCGGACAGGAACAGGCGATCCGCAAGCTTGCCCCGGGCAAGCTAGTGATCGCCAGCCATAATGCGGGCAAGGTGCGCGAGATTGCGGCGCTGCTTGGCCCCTATGGCATCGAGCCGATTTCGGCTGGAAGCCTGGACCTGCCCGAACCGGAGGAGACCGGCACCACCTTTATCGCCAATGCCGAGTTGAAGGCGATGCAGGCGGCGGACCTTTCCGGCCTGCCCGCTCTTGCCGACGACAGTGGCCTGTGCGTCGAGGCGCTGGGCGGCGACCCGGGGCTGTTTTCGGCGCGCTGGGCTGGTCCAGACAAGGATTTTGGCCTAGCTATGCAAAAGGTCTGGGACGGGATCGAGGCCAAGGGCCCGGAGGCGGGGCATGACGCGCATTTCGTTTGCGCGCTGGCGCTCGCCTGGCCGGACGGTCATGTCGAAGCGTTCGAAGGCCGGGTCGATGGCACGATCATCTGGCCTCCGCGCGGAGACAAGGGCTTTGGCTATGACCCGATGTTCCAGCCCCACGGGTATGACATCAGCTTCGGCGAAATGGACCCGGACGCCAAGCACGCCATGAGCCACCGCGCCCACGCCTTCGCACAACTGGTGAAGGCAGTGTTCTGACGCCTCTTTGCGGCGGCTTTCCTTGCGCAAGATCGATGTGCCGGTGCCGCGCCAAGCTGGCCCCGGCGCGCAATCCCCGCTAAGGGCGGCGGAGATGCCCGATAGCTGCCTTCTTTCCCATGACAATCCTCCGACCGCCGAGCCCTTGGCCCTTTATATCCATTGGCCCTTCTGCGTGTCCAAATGCCCCTATTGCGACTTTAACAGCCATGTGCGCGAGGGCGTTGATGTCGATGCGTGGCGCGGGGCGCTGCTGGCGGATATGGCGCATGAGGCGGCGTTGACCGGCGGACGGGCGCTGACGTCGATCTTTTTTGGCGGCGGCACGCCATCGCTGATGCCGCCCGCTCTGGTCGCCGACCTGATCTCGGCCGCGGACCGCCACTGGGGCCTGGCGCCCGACATTGAGATCACGCTGGAGGCCAATCCCAATTCGGTCGAAGCGGCGCGTTTTGCCGATCTGGCCACCGCCGGCGTGAACCGCGTTTCCCTGGGGCTTCAGGCGCTCGATGATCAGGCTCTGCATTTTCTGGGCCGCGCGCATGACGTCGACGAAGGACTGGCGGCGCTCGCTACCGCGCAGCGCGTGTTCGATCGGGTGAGCTTTGACCTCATCTATGCGCGGCCGGGCCAGAGCGAGGCGGATTGGGAGGCAGAGCTGACGCGTGCGCTGGGCTATGGCACCGGGCATTTGTCGCTCTATCAGCTGACGATCGAGCCGGGTACGCGCTTTGCGACGCTGGTGGCGCAGGGCAAGCTCGCTCCGGCCGACCCCGACCATGGCGCAACCCTCTATGAGCTGACCCAGGCGATGGCGGGCGCGGCGGGCATTCCGGCCTATGAGATCAGCAATCATGCCCGACCGGGTCAGGAAAGCCGACACAACCTCACCTATTGGCGCTATGGCGACTATGCCGGCATCGGCCCGGGTGCGCATGGCCGGCGGACCGGCCAAGCCACGGTGCGCCACAAGAAGCCGGAAAACTGGATGAACGCCGTCGCGCGTAACGGCCATGGCGCGCAGAACGAAGACCCGCTGGCGGGCGAGGATCGGGCACGCGAGGCGCTGCTGATGGGGCTGCGGCTGCGCGAAGGCGTCGACCTTGACCGCATCGTGGCACTGTCGGGCATTGCGCGCACGCGGCTGGTGGACGGCCGGGCGATGACGCGACTGATCGAGTTAGGGCTGATCGACCGACAGGACAGCCGGATACAGGTCACGCCCGCCGGCATGTTGCTGCTGGACGCGATCCTGCCGGAAATCGTGACGGTCTGACCCGCCTGATCAGGGCTGCTCGGTCGTCTTTGCCTCGGGCGAGGGCACTGCATCCTTGCTGGTCATGGCAACGGCTGGCGGCCCCTTCTGGACGGCGGCGGCCAAGTCCCCGACGGGTGCGCAATCGGTCTTGCAGAGCTTTTGCGCCTGCGCCAGCACTTCCTTGGCGCGTGCGACCGCGCCCTTTTCCATCATCGCCTCGCCCTGTCCCGCAAGGGCAACGACATCGGTCGGGTCGAGCAGCAAGGCTTCCTTGTACAGCCGGATCGCCTTGCCCTGCAGCCCCTGCGCCCGCGCGACTTCAGCGAGCGCGACATAAGCGGCGCGGTTGCGCGGATCGACCGCCAGCGCGCTTTCCAGCGCATCGGTCGCGCCTTCCAGATTGCCCGCCTTGCGCGCCGCCTCTCCCGCTTTCTGCCACTCGATCGACTGGGGAGTGATCTGGCTGTCCGGCCGTTGGCTGAAGCCCACGCTGGACACAGTGGTCAGCAAGGCGGCAAGCGCGATCGAGGCGGGGGTGAAACGCATTATCTTCTCCAGCCATGTTTCAGGCGATGATTGCAGGCTCTGGTCCAAGGGCCAAGTGTCGCGAACTTGCACGGCTTTGTCCATGGGATGATTTATGCCGGTCGGCAAAGCTGCGCGAAGAAGAAGCCGTCGCTGCCATCATGCTCCGGCGTCAGCAGCACGCCTCCGCCATGCGCCCGCCCGACCGGCACGTCGACCGGTTCGACGATCCAGCCTTCGTGACGAGCCAGAAATGCCGCCACCTGATCGCGTCCCTCGCGATCGACCAGCGCGCAGGTTGCGTAGACCAGCAGCCCACCCGGCCGCACCAGCGGCGCGGCAAAATCGAGGATACGCGCCTGTTCCGCCACCAGCCGCTCCAGCCGCGCCGGGGTCAGCCGCCAGCGCGCTTCGGGATTGCGCCGCCAGGTTCCCGTGCCCGAACAGGGCGCATCCACCAGCACCACATCCGCCTGCCCCTGCAAATGCGCAAGCCCGCGTGCCTCATGCGCCTGATCCAGCAGCAATGTGTCGATGAATGTCGCGCCGGCGCGCTGCGCCCTGGGTTCCAGCCGCGCCAGGCGCGATCGGATGGTGTCGGCCGCGATCAGCCTGCCCTGCCCCGCCATCGCAGCGGCCAGCGCCAGCGTCTTGCCGCCCGCCCCGGCGCACAGATCGACGACCGTCATGCCGGGCCGGGCCTCGCACGCCGCTGCAATCCACTGGCTGCCAGCATCCTGCACTTCGACAAGGCCGTCCTTCCACGCTGGATGCTGCTCGACCGGCGAGCCTTCGGGCAGACGCAGCGCGTCGGGCAGTCGGGGAACGGCAATAGCGTCGGGGAATAAAGGCGCGACCTGGGCGGGCGCGGCCTTGAGGCGATTGACGCGCACATCGACAGGGGCGCGGCCCAGCAGCGCGTCCTGCTCGACCGGCGCGGCGAGCAACGGCTGGAGCCAAGCGGGCACGGCGCTTGCCGGCGCTCCCGGTTCGCCCGGCTCGATCGGCAGCGGCGCGTGTGGCGACCCATCGAACAGGGCTGCAAGGGCCGGCTGGTCCTGCGCCAGGCCGATCATCGCCGCGCGGCCCGACTCCGGCCGTTCGGCCGCGCGGCGGATCGCGTCATAGACGTGGTCGCGCACGGCGCGACGATCACGCGACCCGGCATAACGCCGTTCCTTGAAATAGCGGGCGATCAGCGTATCGGCGGCCGGACCGCCATCGCGCGCGGAGGCGATGATCGCGTCCAGCAGGTCGATTGCGGCCTGTACGCGGGCGGATGGGGTCACAGGTGCCTGCCCCTTCCCTTGAGGTTGGCCGTCGGCCTTTCAGCCATCAGCGCGTCGGATAATTGGGGGCTTCGCGGGTGATGGTGACGTCATGGACATGGCTTTCCGACAGCCCTGCATTGGTGATCTGCACGAAGCGGGCACGCTGCTGCAAATCCTTGATCGTGCGGCTGCCGGTATAGCCCATCGCCGCCTTGACGCCGCCAACCAGCTGATGGATCACATCCTTCGCCGGCCCCTTGAACGGCACCTGGCCTTCAATCCCTTCGGGCACCAGCTTCATCTGGTCCTTGATATCCGCCTGGAAATAGCGGTCGGCGCTGCCGCGCGCCATGGCGCCCACGCTGCCCATACCGCGATAGCTTTTATAGGCGCGCCCCTGATAGAGGAAGGTTTCGCCGGGCGCTTCGGCCGTGCCAGCGAGCAGCGATCCCACCATGACGCAGCCCGCGCCCGCCGCCAGCGCCTTGGCGACGTCGCCCGACGTGCGCAGTCCGCCATCGGCGATCACCGGAACGCCGTGCCTGGCGGCTTCTTCCGCCGAGTCCATGACGGCCGTGAGTTGGGGCACGCCGACCCCGGCGACGACGCGGGTGGTGCAGATGGAGCCGGGACCAATGCCGACCTTCACGCAATCCGCACCCGCGCCGATCAGCGCCTTGGTTGCTTCGGCTGTGGCGACATTGCCGGCGACCACCTGAACATGGTTGGACAGTTTCTTAACCGCTTCGACGGCGGCCGACACCTGCTTGCTGTGACCATGCGCGGTGTCGATGACGATGAGGTCGCACTCCGCGTCGATCAGCGCCTTGCTACGCTCCAGCCCGGTGTCCCCGACCGTCGAGGCGGCGGCGACGCGCAGGCGGCCCGAACCATCCTTCGTCGCCTGCGGATAGGTCACGGCCTTTTCGATATCCTTGACGGTGATGAGGCCCACGCAATGATAGGCCTCGTCCACGACGAGCAGCTTTTCGATCCGGCGCTGGTGCAGCAGCCGTTGCGCCTCATCCTGGCTGACACCCGCCTTGACCGTGGCAAGATTGTCCTTGGTCATGAGTTCGCTCACCGGCTGCGCGGGATTTTCAGCGAACCGCACGTCGCGATGGGTCAGAATGCCGACCAGCTTGCCCGATTCCTCGACCACCGGAATGCCGCTGATCTTGTGCCGCTGCATCAGCATCTGCGCGTCGGCCAGCGTCGCGGTGGGCAGGATGGTGATGGGATTGACGACCATGCCGCTTTCGAACCGCTTGACCGCGCGAACGGCATCCGCCTGCTCCTCGACCGTCAGATTGCGGTGCAGCACGCCGATGCCGCCCAGCTGCGCCATGACGATCGCCATGTCGGCTTCCGTCACCGTATCCATGGCCGACGAGAGGATCGGGATATTGAGCTTGATGCCGCGCGTGACCTGCGTGCTGGTATCGGCCTGGCTCGGCAACACATCAGATTCGGCGGGCTGCAACAGCACGTCGTCAAAGGTGAGGCCAAGGCGGATGTCCATGTGAAAGCCACTTTCTGCTGGGGGACGGCGGGCGCGTCCCATGGGGATTCGTGGCGGCCCATGTAACCACTTCCCTTTTGAACGGCCAGACCCTTTAACAGATTATTGCACTGCAAAAGGCACGGGTGCCTCGCCATGGGCAAAAAGAAAAGGCCCCCGGATGGAGGCCTTTTCGCTTGGTCGACGGAATGCCGGACCGATTACATGTGGATCGGCTTGCCGGTGACGGCCATGGCCGCTTCCTTGATGGCCTCGCTGTGCGTGGGATGCGCGTGGCAAGTATAGGCAATGTCTTCGCTCGACGCGCCGAACTCCATCGCTTGGGCGACCTGCGCGATCATCGTGCCGGCGGGCACCGCGATGATCCATACGCCCAGCACCTTGTCGGTTTCGGCGTCGGCGATGATCTTCACAAAGCCTTCGGGCTCGTGATTGGTCTTGGCGCGGCTGTTTGCCATCATCGGGAATTTGCCGACCTTGACCGCGCCCTTTTCCTTGGCCGCTTCCTCGGTCAGACCCACGCCGGCGATTTCCGGCTTGGTGTAGACAACCGACGGGATGAGGTCATGGTTCACGATGCCGGTGAGGCCCGCAATATTTTCGGCCACAGCAATGCCTTCGTCCTCGGCCTTGTGCGCCAGCATGGGACCGGGAATGACGTCGCCGATCGCCCAAACGCCGGGCACCTTGGTCGCGAAGTCATGATCGGTTTCGATCTGGCCACGCTGGTTGACCTCCAACCCGATCTTGTCGAGGCCAAGGCCCTCCGTATTGGGCCGACGACCGATAGACACAAGGACGACATCGGCCTCGATCGTTTCCGCGTCGCCGCCCGCAGCCGGTTCAACGGTCAGCTTGACGCCATCGCCAACGACTTCCGCCCCTGTGACCTTGGTGCCGAGCTTATAGTCGAAGCCCTGCTTCTTGAAAATCTTGTTGGCTTCCTTGCGGACTTCGCCGTCCATGCCGGGCAGGATCTGGTCGAGATATTCGACCACCGTCACCTTGGCGCCCAGGCGGCGCCACACGCTGCCCATTTCCAGGCCGATGACACCGCCGCCCACGACCACCAGATGACCCGGCACCTTGTCCAGTTCCAGCGCGCCGGTGGAATCAACAATCTTGCCGCCGGCATTATCGATCGTCACGCCGGGCAGCGGCGTGACCGACGAACCGGTGGCGATCACGATATTCTTCGCCGTCACCTTTTCGCCGCCGACTTCGACGCTGTTCGCGCCGGTGAAGGTGGCAAGCCCCTTAAGCCAGGTGACCTTGTTCTTCTTGAACAGGAATTCGATGCCGCCGGTCAGCCCCTTGACCGCGTCGGTACGCTGCCCCTGCATGGTGGGCAGGTCCAGGCTCATCGCGTCGATCTTGACGCCCAGCTTGGCGAGCATGCCGTTGGCTGCCTCGTCATAGAGCTCGGATGCGTGCAGCATCGCCTTGGACGGAATGCAGCCGACATTGAGGCACGTGCCGCCCAGTGTTTCCCGGCTTTCGGCGCACGCGGTCTTGAGCCCGAGCTGCGCCGCACGGATCGCCGCGACATAGCCGCCCGGCCCGGCGCCGATCACCAGAACGTCATAATCGAACTCTGCCATCTCTCACCTCATTCTCGTGTTCCTGCGAAAGCAGGAACCCAGGGCGTCGTCAGAACAAAGTCTCGAACAAATCCCGCCATCGCGGATTGTCTCGCTCGATCAACTCGATCTTCCAAGCCCGTTTCCATTTTTTCATCTGCAATTCGCGCCGGCGCGCTTCCTGCAGATCGTCATATGCTTCGAACCACACCAACATGGTGCAGCCATGTTCCTTCGTAAACCCATCTACCAGTCCGTTGCGGTGCTGATAGGTTCTTCCGGCAAGATCGCTGGTCACACCCAGATACAGGGTGCCATTCCGACCGCTCGCCATCAGGTAAACATAGCCCGCCTTCGTTGTGCTTCTCCGCCCTAGGCTCCTGCGTCCGCAGGAGCACAAGCTTTGGTTTTACAGATCAATCAACAGCCGCGTCGGATCCTCGATCGCGTTCTTGACCGCGACGAGGAAGGTCACTGCCTCGCGACCGTCGATCAGGCGATGGTCGTAGCTCAGCGCCAGATACATCATCGGACGCACCACGACCTGGCCGTCACGGACGACCGGGCGATCCTCGATGCGGTGAAGACCCAGCACCGCCGACTGGGGCGGGTTGATGATCGGGGTTGACATCAGCGATCCAAACACGCCGCCGTTGGAGATGGTGAAGGTGCCGCCCTTCATATCTTCCATCGTCAGCTTGCCTTCCTTGGCCTTCTTGCCAAAGTCGCCAATCGTCTTTTCGATCTTCGCCACGCTCATGCTTTCCGCGTTGCGAATGACCGGCACGACGAGACCGGTCGGAGCGGACACCGCGACCGAAATGTCGGCGAAGTCGTTATAGACGATCTCATCGCCCTCAATCTGCGCGTTGACGCCCGGAATGTCCTTGAGCGCCATGCACACGGCCTTCGTAAAGAAGCCCATGAAGCCCAGGCGCACGCCGTGCTTCTTTTCGAACAGGTCCTTATATTTCGCGCGCGCCTCGATGACGTTGGTCATGTCGACATCGTTGAAGGTGGTAAGCAGCGCGGCGTTGTTCTGCGCTTCCTTCAGGCGCTTGGCGACCGTCTGGCGCAGACGGGTCATCTTGACTCGTTCCTGCTTGCGCGACGGACCGGACGACGGCGCGTCGGCGGCAGGGGCGGACGCCGGGGTGGACGCCGCAGCCTTCGCCGTGCCGGCGGCGGCGGCGGCCACCACATCGTCCTTGGTCAGGCGGCCGTCCTTGCCGGTGCCCTTGATCTTGCTGGGATCAAGACCATGCTCCAGCACCAAGCGGCGGACGGCGGGCGACAGGGTCAGATTGCTGCCCTCGCCTTCGCTGTCATCGTCCGCGGCGGGCGCGGACGCGGCAGGCGCAGGCGTTGCGGCTTCGGCCTTTGCCGCGGCCGCCGGCGCTGGCGAAGCCGACGCGGCGGCGCCCTCGTTCACATAGCCCAGCAGCGCGCCGACTTCGACCGTATCGCCTTCCTTCGCGACAATGTCGCCCATGGTGCCGGCGGCCGGCGCCGGCACGTCGACCGCGACCTTGTCGGTTTCAAGGCTGACAATGGGTTCATCAGCGGCGACGGCCTCACCCGGCTTTTTCAGCCACTGGCCCACGGTTGCTTCGGTAACGGATTCGCCCAAGGTTGGGACTTTGACTTCGGTAGCCATGCGCTTTCTCAGCCTTTCTTCTGGCGACGGATTTCTTCACGCACGCTGTGACCCAGCGCATCGGCGACAAGAGCGGCCTGTTCGGCGACATGGCGCTTGGCCAGGCCCGTGGCGGGAGATGCGGACGGCTTGCGGCCCGCATAACGCGCCCGCATCGGCGCCTTACCGGCCATCGCCAGCGCTTCCTCGACATAGGGTTCGACGAAGAACCACGCGCCATTGTTGCGCGGTTCTTCCTGGCACCAGACGACTTCCTCCAAATTGGTCATGCGCGCGATGCGCTTGGCCAGTGCGTCGGTTGCGAACGGATAAATCTGTTCGATGCGCACGATCTGGGTATTCTGGTCGCCAGCGGCGTCGCGCGCTTCGGCGAGATCGTAGAAGACCTTGCCCGAACAAAGCACCAGCCGCTTCGTGTCCGTGTCGGCGGACCCGTTGGGGTCCGACAGGATGCGCTTGAAATGCGTGTCGCCCAGGAAATCCTCGGCCTTGCTCACCGCAGCCTTGTGCCGCAGCAGCGACTTGGGGGCCATGATGATCAGCGGCTTGCGGAAGGGGCGCAGCATCTGCCGGCGCAGGGCGTGGAAATAATTTGCCGGGGTGGTGATGTTGGCGACCTGGATATTCCCTTCGGCGCAGAGCTGAAGGAAGCGCTCCAGACGGGCCGAGCTATGTTCCGGCCCCTGCCCTTCATAGCCGTGCGGCAGCAGGCAGACGAGCCCGTTGGACCGCAGCCACTTGGTTTCGGACGAGGCGATATACTGATCGAAGATGATCTGCGCACCATTGGCGAAATCGCCGAACTGCGCTTCCCAGATGACCAGGCTCTTGGGGTCCGCGAGCGCGAAGCCATATTCGAAGCCCAGCACGCCATATTCGGACAGCGGGCTGTCGAGCACTTCGAAGCGGCCGTGCGGCACCGTCGAAAGCGGGATATATTTATTCTCGCTTTCCTGATCGACCCAGACAGCATGACGCTGGCTGAACGTGCCGCGACCCGAATCCTGACCGGACAGGCGCACGCCATAGCCTTCCGACAAGAGCGAGCCAAAGGCCAAGGCCTCGCCGGTCGCCCAGTCGAAATTCTCGTCCGACTTGAACATTTCTGCCTTGGCGTCGAGAACGCGCTTCAACGTCTTGTGGACATTATGGCCCTCGGGCACCGTCGTCAGCGTACGGCCAAGGCTGTCGAACAGCTTTTGCGACACGCCGCTTTCGACCGTCTGGCGCGCGGTTTCGGCGTCGGCGGGCTTGTGGAGGCCAGACCAGCGACCCGCAAACCAGTCGGCCTTGTTGGCCTTGTAGCTCTTTGCCGCCTCGAACTCGTCCTCCAGATGGCTGACAAATTCAGACGTCGCCTTGCCGACGAACTCATCGTCGACCAGACCTTCGGCCTTCAACCGGGCGGAATAAATGTCGCTGACCGGCGGATGCTGGCGGATCTTCGCGTACATCTGCGGCTGCGTGAAGGAGGGTTCGTCGCCTTCATTATGACCGAAGCGCCGGTAGCACCACATGTCGATCACAATGTCGCGATGGAATTTCTGGCGATATTCCATCGCCAGCTTGCAGGCGAAGGTTACGGCTTCCGGATCGTCGCCATTGACGTGCAGGATCGGCGCCTGAACGCCCTTTGCCACGTCGCTGGGATAGGGCGAACCGCGCGAGAATTGCGGGCTGGTGGTGAAGCCGATCTGGTTGTTGACGACGAAGTGGACACAGCCGCCGGTATTATATCCCGGCACGCCGGAAAAGCCGAAGCATTCCCAGACAATGCCCTGCCCGGCAAAGGCAGCATCACCGTGAATCAGGACCGGCAATACCTGTTCGTGATTGGAGAGGTCATCGCGGAAGGTCTGTTGCGCGCGGACCTTGCCCAGCACCACCGGATCGACCGTTTCCAGGTGCGAGGGGTTGGGGACCAGCGACATATGGACCTTGATCCCGTCAAATTCACGGTCGGTCGATGTGCCGAGGTGATATTTGACGTCGCCCGATCCACCGACATCTTCCGGATTAGCAGTGCCGCCGGAAAATTCGTGGAAAATGACACGGAAGCCCTTGGCCATCACATTGGCGAGCACGTTGAGGCGGCCGCGATGCGCCATGCCGAACACGATCTCGCGCACGCCGCTCGACCCGCCATATTTAATGACGGCTTCGAGCGCGGGGATCATGGATTCGCCGCCGTCGAGGCCAAAGCGCTTGGTGCCGACATATTTGCGGCCCAGGAACTTCTCATATTGTTCGGCCTGAATGACCTTGGCCAGGATCGCCTTCTTGCCTTCGGGCGTGAAGTGGATTTCCTTGTCCTTGCCTTCCATCCGGTCCTGGAGGAAGCGGCGCTCCTCCACGTCCGAGATGTGCATATATTCAAGGCCGACATTGCCGCAGTAATTCTGCCGCAGGATCGCCACTAGTTCGCTGACGGTCGCATATTGCAGGCCGAGCGCCCCGCCCAGATAGATTTTCTTGGAGAGATCGGTGAGGCCGTGATATTCCGGCGACAGGTCGGCGGGCGCCTCGCGCTTGGCCAGGCCCAGCGGGTCCAGATTGGCGGCCAGATGGCCGCGCACGCGATAGGTCCGGATCAGCATCATCGCGCGAATGCTGTCTTCGGCCGCGGCGGTGATATCGGCGTCCGATACGGCCTTGCCCTGCGCCTTGGCGGCGGCCTTGACGGCCACCTGCATCTGCGTGGGGTCAAGCGCGCCGGTCAGATCATCGGTATCCGTCAGCGGCCAATTGTCGCGCGCCCAGCTTGGTCCGCGCTCGATCTCGAAATCCTGGTTCTCGTAACCCATCTTCTGTCCCATCTGCGCCGCGTGCAGTCGCGGAAGCGGGAGTATATGCGGTCGGGGTGCAGCCCGACCGCATCTATATGTAGGAGTTATCTTACCCCTTCAAGACCTCGACCAGCGTGGAGCCAAGCTCCGACGGGCTGGCCGCAACCTTGATGCCGGCCGCTTCCATCGCCGCGATCTTGCTCTCCGCGTCACCCTTGCCGCCGGATACGATCGCGCCGGCATGGCCCATGCGACGGCCCGGAGGCGCCGTGCGGCCCGCGATGAAGCCGGCCATCGGCTTCTTGCGGCCCTTCTTGGCCTCGTCGATCAGGAACTGCGCGGCCTGTTCTTCCGCATCGCCGCCGATTTCACCGATCATGATGATCGATTCGGTCGCGTCGTCGGCCAGGAACAGCTCCAGCACGTCGATGAAATTGGTGCCATTGACCGGATCGCCGCCGATGCCGACAGCCGTGGTCTGACCGAGGCCCGCGTTGGAGGTCTGGAACACCGCTTCATAGGTCAGCGTGCCCGAGCGCGACACGACGCCGACGCTGCCCTTCTTGAAGATGCTGCCGGGCATGATGCCGATCTTGCATTCGTCAGGGGTCAGGACGCCGGGGCAGTTGGGACCGATCAGGCGCGACTTGCTGCCCGAGAGAGCGCGCTTCACACGTACCATGTCGAGGACGGGGATGCCTTCGGTGATGCAGACGATCAGCGGGATTTCCGCGTCGATGGCTTCGAGGATCGAGTCCGCGGCGAATGGCGGCGGAACATAGATGACCGAAGCGTCGGCGCCGGTCTTCGACTTGGCTTCCGCGACCGTGTCGTACATGGGCAGGCCGATATGGGTCGTGCCGCCCTTGCCCGGGGTCACGCCCGCGACCATCTGCGTGCCATAGGCCAGCGCCTGTTCGGTGTGGAAGGTCCCGGTTGCGCCGGTCATACCCTGGGTGATGACCTTGGTATTCTTGTTCACCAGAATGGACATGCGTGTCCCTTTTCGTCTGTGACGTGGCAGTTCATGAAAAGCAGCCCGCCACCGGCTGCACACTTACCGGGGCGGGCTGAAACATCTCAGTCGATCAGGCGAGCGTGTTGTCGATGCCCTTGCACGCGGTCAGCAGGTCCTTCACCGCGTCGATCGACACCTGAAGGCCGGCCTTGGCCTGATCATTGAGTTCGATCTCGATCACTTCCTCGACGCCATCCTTGCCGATCTTCACCGGCACGCCGACATAAAGGCCGTCGACGCCATATTGACCTTCGAGATAGGCGGCGCAGGGCAGGACGCGCTTCTGGTCGCCCAGATAGGATTCCGCCATGGCGATGGCCGATGCAGCCGGCGCATAGAAGGCGGAACCGGTCTTGAGCAGGCCGACGACTTCGCCGCCGCCATTGGCGGTGCGCTTGACGATGGCGTCGATGCGCTCCTGCGTCGACTTGCCCATCTTGATGAGGTCGGGGACGGGAATGCCCTTGACGGTCGAATATTCGACCACGGGGACCATCGTGTCGCCATGGCCGCCCAGCACGAAGCTGGTGACGTCGCGGACCGACACGCCAAATTCCCAGGCGAGGAAGGTCGAGAAGCGCGCCGAATCGAGCACGCCGGCCATGCCGACGACCTTGTTGTGGGGCAGGCCGGAAAATTCGCGCAGCGCCCACACCATCGCGTCGAGCGGGTTGGTGATGCAGATGACGAAGGCGTCGGGGGCATATTGCTTGATGCCCTCGCCCACGGCCTTCATGACCTTGAGGTTGATGCCAAGCAGGTCATCGCGGCTCATGCCGGGCTTGCGCGGCACGCCGGCAGTGACGATGATGACGTCCGCACCTTCGATATCCTTGTAATCATTGGTGCCCGTGACTGCCGCATCGAAGCCCTGCACCGGCCCGCATTGCGACAGGTCCAGCGCCTTACCCTGGGGAATGCCCTCGGCGATGTCGAAAAGGACGATGTCGCCCAGTTCCTTCTGCGCCGCCAGATGGGCGAGCGTACCGCCGATATTGCCAGCGCCGATCAGCGCTATCTTCTTACGGGCCATAAGCTGTCATCCTCCAAGTCATGATTACTGGAATTGCCGGTTCGCCTACGCCCTTCCCGCAGGGGTTTCAACCTGCGAAAACAGTGCATACCAAATTATCTTTGCAATTGGTTCGCAATTGCATTAGGCAAGTGTTACAGCCTGTTGCTCGTTGGCTCCTACCCTGGCCGCGAGCCTTCCCTGCAGAGCTACCCTGCCGGGCGCCTTTTCTCCTCGAAGGGCGCCCGGCCTGTTTGCCGCAATGACGTTGCGTGTTGGTGAAGAGTTCCAGCCTGCTGCGACGGGGCGAGGTAGCGGCCGCGATAGGCCGCGCTAATTATTTGGGGCCGTGGCCCAGCGCCAGATAATCGTCCGACTGCATCTCCAGCAGACGCGACACGGTGCGCTCAAATTCGAAGGCTCCGTCGCCCGTAGGATAGAGACGCTCAGGCGAAGCATCGGCCGATGCCAGCAGCTTCACCTTATATTCGTAGAGCGAGTCGATCAGCGTGACGAAACGCGCCGCCTCATTGCGCTTTTCCGGCCCCAGAACCGGGATGCCGACGATGATGACGCTATGATATTTGCGCGCGATCGCCAGATAATCCGGCGCCCCCCGCGCCTCCACGCAAAGCCGCTTGAACGAAAAGACAGCGACGCCTTTGAGGCTTTTGGGCACATGCAGGGTGCGGCCGCCCTGAACGGGAATATCCTCGGCCGGCACCTTGGCCCGATCCTCCACGGAAAAATCGGTCAGTCGGAAAAAGGCCTCGGACAGGGCGCGGGTCGCCTCCGGCCCATTGGGGCAGTGCCAAAGCTGCGCATCCCCCAACCGGTCGCGCCGATAATCGGTGGGACCGTTGAGGCTCATGACATCCAGCTTCGCCTTGATAAGGTCGATGAAGGGCAGGAACAGCTGGCGATTGAGGCCATCCTTGTAGAGATCATCAGGGACGCGGTTCGACGTCGTGACAATGGTCACGCGCTTGTCGAGCAACCCGGTGAACAGGCGCGACATGATCGCCGCGTCGGCCATATTGTTGACCACCATTTCGTCGAAGCAGAGCAGGCGCGCTTCTTCCGCCAGCGACTCGACCACCGGCGGGATCGGGTCGCCCGTTTCCGACTTGCGCGCTTCGGCGAGACGGGCATGGACGTCGAGCATAAATTCGTGGAAATGCGCGCGCTTCTTGCGCTTGACCTGTACCGTGTCGAAGAACAGGTCCATCAGCATGGATTTGCCCCGCCCGACACCGCCCCACATATAAAGGCCGCGCGGCGGCTCCGGCGCCTTGCGCAGCAATTTCCACAGCGTCGACCCCCGCGCTGGCGTTGCCTCCAACTCCTGCTGCATCTGGCCCAGCCGCTCGGCAGCGGCGCGCTGATCGGGGTCAGGCCTGAGTTCGCCGAACTTCACCAGTGCATCATAGCGGGCGAGAATGGTCGTCACTGCGGCTTGGGCGCCTTTCGAATGGTGGCCGTAGAGGCGGCCACCGCCTCACCATTCTGCGTCATCAGCATCCGCAGGAAGAAAAGACGCCCGGTTTCCCGCAATATCTCGACCTCAGCGACCAGATCAGGCCCCACCTTTCCCGCGCCCAGATATTGCATGCTAAGGTCAATGGTAACACCATTAATCTGCGCCTGGTGCCCCATGATCCACAAACCGCCGAAATAGGCGTGATCGGCAAAAGCCGCGAGAAAACCGCCATGCAGCGTATCGAGCCGGTTGCGATGGCTGGAGCGCGTTTCCAGGGCGACCCGAGCGCGCGTTGGCCCGTCCGCCCGCATATATCCCCGCCCGATCGCTTGCAAAAAAGTGTCGGGGTGCGGATCGGAACAGGCCGCCCATCCCGCCCATTTGCCTTCGCTCAGCGGTCGACCGCCGGCTACGCCATCGCTCGTCAACTCAAAGCTGCCGTTCGACCATCATCTTCTTGGTTTCCGCGATCGCCTTGGCCGGGCTCAGGCCCTTGGGGCAGACATTCGCGCAATTCATGATGGTGTGGCAGCGATAGAGGCGGAAGGGATCCTCCAGCTCGTCCAGGCGCTCACCGGTATATTCGTCCCGGCTGTCGGCCAGCCAGCGATAGGCCTGGAGCAGGATGGCGGGACCAAGGAACTTGTCGCTGTTCCACCAGTAGCTGGGGCAGCTCGTCGAGCAGCAGGCGCACAGGATGCACTCATAAAGGCCATCCAGCTTCTCGCGGTCTTGCGGAGACTGGAGCCGCTCCTTGCCGCTGGGCGGCGGACTGACGGTTTGCAGCCACGGCTTGATGCTGTTGTACTGCGCGTAGAAATGCGTGAAGTCGGGCACCAGATCCTTGATGACGTCCATGTGCGGCAGCGGCGTGATCTGCACCTGCTTGCCCGCGCATTCGTCGATCGCGGTGGTGCAGGCGAGGCCGTTCTTGCCGTTCATGTTCATCGAGCAGGAGCCGCAAATGCCTTCGCGGCACGAGCGGCGGAAGGTCAGCGTGGGATCATATTCATTCTTGATCTTGAGCAGCGCGTCGAGGACCATCGGGCCGCACTGGTCCAGATCCACTTCGAACGTGTCGTAGCGCGGATTCTGGCCGGAGTCTGGATCGTAGCGATAGACCTTGAAGCTGCGCACATTGGTGGCGCCTTGGGGCGCTTTATAGGTTACGCCCTTGCCGTTGATCTTGCTGTTCTTGGGCAACGCAAATTCGGCCATCGCTCGTCGAGCCTCTTCGGGAATGTGTGTCGGGTCGCCGCCCGAATAGCAAAAAATCCGCAAAGGTCCAGCGTTGAGGGCGATGTTTCTCCCCAAAACCCTTGTTGCAACAGGCTTGCAAAACCCGCCGTGACGACTTGCTTCCTGTCTCTGTCGCGCTAGGGCGAACGACATGCGCGCATGCTGCGCCTATTGGCCCCCGCCCTTCATGGATCACCCGCTTGCCGACCGACATCGCCTTCCTCGCCATCGCAGAAGCGCACCAAATCTATCATTGGCTGCCCGCCGCACTGGAACTGGCACGGCGTTCGAGCGTGCGGGTCAGCGTGCTGGCGCCATCCGACACCATGCTGGACCTGATCGGCAGCTATGATCCGGAGGGGCGACTGGAGCCGGTGCGCCTGACGCGTCCGCCGCTGCAACCCGACTCGCTGTTTCGCCAGCCCTCCCGCTTCGCCACCCTGCTGCTCAACCACCGGAGGATCGCGCGATGTCCCGTGATCGTCACGACTGAAATCAGCAGCGCCCGGCTGCGACACATGCCCGGCTTTTCATCCCGCATGATTCACATCAAACATGGCGCCGGCGACCGCGAGGGCGGCTATAAGAAAGGCCATGCCGCGTTCGACCTGACGATAGTGGGCGGCGAAAAGGACAGGCGCCGGCTGATCGCGCGTGGCCTTGGGACGCAAGACAATGTGCGCGTGGGCGGCTACCCCAAATTCGAACTGAAGGCGAACAGGCAGCGCTTCTTTTCGGACGACAAGCCGGTGCTGCTCTACAACCCCCATTTCGACGCCAAATTGTCCTCCTGGATCAACCATGGCCCGTCGGTCATGGCGGCGCTGGAGTCGCTGACGGACTGGAACGTCATCATCGCGCCGCATGTCAAATTGGCACAGCGCGTGCCCCCGATCGTCAGTGCCGCTCCGCATATCCGGGTGGACATGGGCAGTCGCCATTCGATCGACATGAGCTATACGATGAGCGCGGACCTCTATCTGGGCGACGTGTCGAGCCAGGTTTATGAATTTCTGATCGCACCGCGCCCCTGCGTCTTCCTGAACCTCGATCATCATGATGGGGCGGGCGCGGCTTTTTCGCACTGGCGTCTGGGACAGGCGATCGACAGCATGGACGCGCTGGCCCCTGCGCTGGCGCGTGCGAATGGCTTGCAAGCCGGGTTCCGTGACGTGCAGGAAGCAGCGATGCGTGATTCCATCGACCAGTCTCCCATCCCCGCCTCGCAGCGCCAGGCCGACATCATCCTCGATTTTCTGAAGGGCGCCGCATGAGCCAGCTTCTCTCCACTTCTCTGGGGCCGGTCCGGCTGATCGGCGAGAATGCGACGCCAATCTGGGGCATGCCAAATGCCGAGCGGAACCGGCGCATGGCGGAAAGCGCGGCGAACAACGGCCGCCAGTTGGCGAGCGGGCACGAACTGCTGTTCAACCTGACCTATGCGTTCGACCCGCTGCTGCTGACGCTCGTACTGGAAACGCCCGGCACGGTGTTCACCTGGGGTGGCGCGCCGATCGTGGGCCAAGTCGTGCAAGGCACCGATCCCCTTACCGCCGCGCATGTGATCGATCTGTCGGACGGGCGGCGGCTCTATAATCGCCAGCTGCGCAAGCTGGAGCAACCGATGGTGCGCGAACTGACGCCAGCGACCCGGCGCGAGATTGAGCGCCGCAGCTATTTCGGCGCTTACAAGGGCGTGACCGATCTGCTGACCAAATATCTCTGGCCAGAACTGGCGCTGGTGCTGACCCGGATCGCCGCGCAATTGCGCATGACGCCCAACATGGTGTCGGTGATCGGCGTCAGCCTGTGTCTGCTTGCGACCTTCCTCTTTGCCAAGGGACTCTATTGGACCGGATTCCTGTCCGGATTCATCTTCATGGTGCTGGACACGGTGGATGGAAAGCTCGCCCGCTGCACCATCACCTCGTCCAAATGGGGCAATGTCATCGACCATGGCGTCGACCTCGTCCACCCACCCTTCTGGTGGTATTTCTGGGGGACGGGCCTCGCTTATTGGGGTCTGCAACTGCCGGGTGCAACCTTCGCCTTCGTCATGACGGCGGTCGTTGCCGGCTATGTGCTGCAACGGGTGATCGAGGGTCTGTTCCTCAAGGACTTCAAGATGGACATCCATGTCTGGCGGCGGTTCGACAGCCAGTTCAGGCTGATCACGGCGCGGCGGAACCCCAATATGGTGATCCTGTTCGTCGCCCTGCTGTTCGGGCGACCGGACATCGGCCTGGTCGCGCTGGCGTGGTGGACCGTCATTTCGTTGATCGTTCATGCCATACGCCTCGCCCAGGCCTACGCGGTCGCGCGGTCGGGACGGCCGATCATCAGTTGGATGGACGAGGCGGAGGGACAGGCATGAACGCGACGATCGAGAAATTCGGCTATCCGGCCACGCTGGTGGCGCAGTTCGATCATTGGCTGGTGTTGCTACGGCCGAGCCAGCCCACGCTGGGATCACTGGTGCTTGCCGCGCGAAGCGACGCCACGGCGTTCGGCGACCTGCCCGCAGAGGCGCATGCAGAACTAAAGACCGCCACCGCCACGATCGAGGCGGCGCTGACCCAGGCAGTGGGCTATGACAAGATCAACTATCTGATGCTGATGATGGTCGATCCCCACGTCCATTTCCACGTCATCCCCCGCTACGAAGGCAGCCGCACCGCCGCAGGCCTGACGATCATGGACGCGGGATGGCCGGGCCAGCCTGACCTCAGTTCAGCGATCAAGCTGGACGGCGAGGTGGACAGCTTGCGCGATATTATCAATCGTCATTTCGATAGCGAAATAATCAGCTAATCCTGTAGGCAGCGACATAGATTGGAATGGGTGCATCAACCTGAAAGTCATGGGCATCGCGATCCATGACGAACGCGGTGCCGCCATCTGTGCTGGAAGATGTCAGCCTGCGCCCGTCATCTTGATGGCCAGATCTGCCGCTAGATGAGTTCCTCCCTCAGGGATTTGACGAATGTCTCGACAGCGGAGTTGTCGCGGCAGTTGCGCTTGCCATTCATCGATGTGCGCGGGCCACACGTATGCAGTGTCTTCTGTTTTTCATTAGAGCAATATTAGCTGCCGCGCTCGGAGGGGACGTGCAGCGCTTGGGGGCTGGCTCAGGGGCACCGCCATGTCGGATGCCCGGATCGCCAAATCCGTCCTGGCTACGGCCCCCTTCGACCTTGGGCTATCTCAGCCACATCAACGTCGCCGTCCACCACAAAACCGGCATCAGCTCCAATTTCATCCTAGGAAGCGCGGGCCGCGTTTGGCGGCAAATTGGTCAAGCCGCTCAAGCGTTTCCTGGCCGACCGTGTAATGCGCCGCCATTTGCTCCAACATGAGACCATCGTCATGACCAAGATCGTTGATACGGGGCAGAATATTGCAGATGGTCCAGTTGGACAAAGCCACATTTTCGACCATCCGCGCCGCCAGTTCGCGCGCTTTGGCCAGCGCTTCCCCGGGATCCACGACATATTGGCATAGATTCTGGGCGCATCCTTCGTCTGCGGTCAGGGTCCGGCGGGTGAGCATCATGTCGGCCATGCGCGCATAGCCGATAAGTCGCTGGATTCGCACGCTGCCGCCGCCGCCGACGAAGATGCCCCGCATAGCTTCGGGCAGGCCAAACACGACGCTGCGGTCGGCAACCCGGATCTGCGCGGCGCATGCCAATTCCAGACCCAGTCCGATCACCACACCGCTGAGAGCCGCGACGAAGGGGATCGGCCCACGTGCAATGGCATCGAAGCCAAGATGCTCGGGATGACGCTCCCGCTTGTCGGTGTCACTGACACCTGCTTTGCGCTTTTCGCCGACGGCGACGAGGTCGAGCCCGGCGCAAAAATGCTCGCCATGGCCGAAGATGATACCCGCCCTCGCCTCTCGCCCTGCCCGCTGGGCCGCAACGATCAGCTCAGCGGCCACCTCCGAACTCATCGCATTTCGCTTGTCGGGGCGGTTGATGCCAATGAGGGCGATGTCGCCTTCAAGCTCATAGGTAATATATTGTTCGGTCACCGATGTTACTCCGCCTTTTCGGTCACGATAAGGGCATCGAGTGCCAATACGCCCTGCCCCACCGGCAAGGCCAGCAGCGGGTTGAGATCGATTTCAGTGATGTCCGGGCGCAGGCGCATCAGCGTTCCTACCGCCGCGACCGCTTTCGCGACCGCAGCCACGTCAACAGGCGGGCTTCCTCGGAAGCCGCTCAACAGCGCCGCTGCCTTCAGCTGGCGCAGTTCGCGCTCGATTTCGGCGGGCGTTACGTCGGCGGACATCAGGCGGACATCCTTGAGCGCCTCGACCAGAATGCCACCCAGCCCAACCAGCAGAACCGGCCCCCATTGCGCGTCGCGCTTGGCCCCAACGACCAGTTCCAGGCCCTTGGGCGCCATAGCCTCGACCAGAATCCCGTCAAGCACCGCGCCGGGGCGCGCCTGCTGAACCCGCTCGGTGAGAGTGGCGAAGCCCTGACGGACCTCATCCGCATTCTTGAGCGACAGCAGAACGCCACCAATCTCGGTCTTGTGGGCAAGTTCGGCGGCCTGAACCTTGAGGACCACAGGGAAGCCGATGGCCTCAGCCGCTAGCGCTGCTGCGTCGGGGGTCTGGACCAGTTCACTCTTCGGCCGGGCAACGCCGATGGCATCCAGTACCTCCTTACCGAGCCATTCCGGCTGGGTTCCAGGCTTCAGTTCTGGCAGATCAATCGCTGCGGGCGCAGCCGTCGTGCCTTCCCCGATCGCAGCCAGCGACCGACCATAGGCGGTCACCGCCGCAACAGTGCGCAGCGCGCGTTCCGGCGAGCGTGAAAGAAGGACGCCATTTTTTCGTGCCATATCGACGAAGTCTTGCGGAAATGCCGATTCTTCACCCATGGCGGTAACCAGGATCGGCTTTGCACTGGCGTGGATGACGTCGACCAGTGGCGCCAGCCACTTCGCAGCCGCCGAACCAAGCGCCGGGCACGAAAGCGCGACCGAACCGAAAGCGTCATCCTTCACCAGTTCCCTGATTGCATCGGCGGTCAGGGGGATGTCGAAGGCCGCCTGGGTCGTCAGGTCGAGAGGATTTTTCGGTGGCGTAAATTCCGGGAATCGCGGCCGCAGCGCAGCTTCTGTCGCGGCCGGAAGGGTTGGCAGTTCCAGGCCCAGTTCGTCGAGATAATCGATGGCGACCGCACAAAATGCCCCCGAAGTCGTAACGACAGCGGGTGGCTGCACGGGCGGGACTGGCTTGCGAACCAGCAATTCGGTGCAATCGATCCATGCTTCAATGCTGTCGGCCATCAACACGCCGGCGCGCGAAGCAAGCGCGGCCATCGTCGCGTAGTCGCCTGCCAGGGCGCCTGTGTGAGAAGCGGCAGCTTCCTTGGCGCCATCGCTGCGGCCGGTGTGGTACATCACTACGGGCTTGCCCGCGGCACGGGCCTGCGCGACCGCGTCAAGAAATTCCGCCGGCTTGCGGATCTGCTCGGCGTAGAGGGAGATGACGCTGACCGCCGGATCTGTCGCCAGATAGGCGATGTAATCGGCAAGCCCCAGCCCAGCTTCATTGCCGGTCGAAATCCGATAGGCAACCGGAACGCCTCGCTCCTCCAGCGCCCAGCTGACGTGCCCCATCAGGCCACCGCTCTGAGCGACAATGGCGACGGTGGGCAGTTGAGCGGCCGTCGGTGCAACGATCGGCGGCACGGGAATGAAGCCGATGCCGATGCGATCAATATAGTTGGTGAAGCCGATGCAGTTGGGACCGACGACACCGATACCGGCTTCACGAGCAAGCTGCCCCAGCATTTCCTGCGCGCCGCGCGCATCCTCGCCGGTCTCGGCAAAGCCCGAAGCGAAGATGACCGCATTGGCCACCTTTGCGGCGATACATGCCTTGATGGCATCGATGACGCCGGCCGCCGGCAGTGTCAGCACGGCAAGGTCAATTCCTTGCGGCAATTGTGCCAGATCAGGGACGATGGGCCGGCCCGCAATCTCACCGCCGCTGCGTCCCACCAAATGGATGTCGCCGCTGAACTGGTCCTGATCCAGCATCTTGACCACGATGCCGCTGGGCGAGCCCGGCTTCGCAGAAGCGCCGATTACTACGATGGAACGCGGGCGCAACAGGCGTGCCACCAGGTCCGGACGCGTGACTGACGGGGCCGACCCGGGCGCTGCATCTAAGGTATCGATCACGTGTTCATCCTCGATTATTGTCGGTATCCACAAACGGAGCCTTAGCCCCAGCTGATCGGAAGGTCTTGGAAACCACGCACCATCAGGTGGCGGACACGGGTTGTTGATTTCCACTGAGAAGTGACCCGGGTTTTCCATCGAGAAGTGACCCGTCTGCGGATTATGTTTCGGGTGTCACGGGTGGGTCAACCCGTGGTTTTCTCTTTTGGGTTCTGGCCTGCTTGGCAGAGCTGTTTTTGAAGCGGAAGCTATCGTTGCCGGTCTCCAGGATGTGGCAGTGATGGGTAAGCCGATCGAGGAGCGCCGTGGTCATTTTGGCGTCGCCGAACACGGTGGCCCATTCGCTGAAGCTCAGGTTTGTGGTGATGATGACGCTGGTGCGCTCGTAGAGTTTGCTCAGCAGGTGGAAGAGCAGCGCGCCACCTGAAGCACTGAACGGCAGATATCCAAGCTCATCCAGGATAACGAGATCGGAGTGCAGGAGGCGATTGGCGATCTGACCGGCCTTGCCCTGTGCTTTTTCCTGCTCGAGCGCATTGACCAGTTCGACCGTCGAGAAGAAGCGGACGCGCTTTCGATGATGTTCGATGGCCTGGATGCCCAGCGCCGTTGCCACATGGCTCTTGCCGGTGCCAGGACCGCCGACCAGCACGATATTGTCGGCGATGTCGATGAAGTCGCAGCGATGCAACTGACGCACCAGAGCTTCATTGACCTCGCTACTGGTAAAGTCGAAGCCGGCCAGATCGCGATAGACAGGGAAGCGCGCGATCTTGAGCTGATAGGCCACAGACCGAACCTCCCGTTCTGCTGTCTCGGCTTTGAGTAACTGGGAGAGGATCGGGATGGCGGCTTCGAACGCTGGAGATCCCTGTTCCATGAGATCGGTGACGGCCTGCGCCATGCCATGCATCTTGAGGCTGCGGAGCATGACGACGATGGCGCCGCTGGCAGGGTCATGACGCATGACGCTTCTCCTTGCGCAGATCATCATAGCGTTCGACATTGGCCATCGGTTCGCTGACCAGCTTGAGCGCCTGGGGCGCCGTCACCGGCGGCGTGGAGATCGGTTTTCCGTCGACCAGCCTATAGAGCAGATTGAGGATATGGGTCTTGGTCGGAACGCCAGCCTCCAGCGCCATGGTGACCGCCGTCAGCACCAGTTGCTCATCATGATGAAGAACCAGCGCCAGTATTTCGACCATTTCCCTGTCGCCGCCGGGATTGCGCAACAGATGTCGCTGCAGACGCTGGAACGCATCGGGTAGCTCAAGGAAGGGCGCACCGTTGCGCAGGGCGCCGGGCTTGCGCTGCACGACCGCCAGATAATGGCGCCAGTCATAAACCGTATGACCTGGACCGTCGTGAGAGCGGTTGATGATGCGCTGATGTGCGCAGATTGGCTGCCCCTCGGCGACGACCTGGAAGCGATCAGGATAGACGCGCAGGCTGACAGTGCGATTGGCGAAAGAGGCCGGTACGCTGTAGCGATTGCGCTCAAAGTGGATGAGGCACGTCGGCGATACCCGTTTGCGATATTCCACAAAACCATCGAAGGGCCTGCCCGCAACCATCAGACACTCAGATTCATCGGCCCAGGCATTGGCAACCGATCCGGGTTCGATCCCGTGAGGGATGTCCTCCCATAACGCCTTGCAGCGCTCCTCCAGCCACAGGTTCAGCGCATCAAGGCTTTCGACCTGCGGCGTGGGTTGCCACAGACGGTGCCGCGCATCCTGGACATTCTTCTCGACCTGCCCCTTTTCCCATCCCGCAGCCGGGTTACAGAACTCAGCTTCGAACAGATAGTGGCTGACCATCGTCAGGAAGCGTGCGTTGACGGTGCGTTCCTTGCCACGCCCGACCTTGTCGACGGCCGTGCGCATATTGTCATAGATACCCCGGCGCGGCACGCCGCCCAGCACGCGGAAGGCGTGATTATGGGCGTCGAACAGCATCTCATGGGTTTGCAGCAGGTAGGCGCGCACGATGAATGCCCGGCTGTAACTGAGCTTGAAATGCGCGACCTGCAGCTTGGTCCGAACCCCGGCGATGATTGCCCAGTCCTCACTCCAATCAAACTGGAAAGCTTCCCCCGGCGCGAACGACAGGGGCACGAATGTCCCACGCCCGCCAATCTGTTGCTGGCGCCGATAATCTTCGCGCCAGTCCCGAGCAAAAGCGGCAACCCGGTTGTAGGATCCTTCATAACCCAGGCTCACCAAATCGGCGTGAAACTGCTTGATCGTGCGCTTCTGCTTGCGCGATCGGCCCATATCGCGCCGCAGCCAGGCCGCCAGATGCTCAGCAAATGGGTCCAGTTTGCTTGGTCGATCAGGCACCTTGAACCGCGGATCGATCGTCTCGGACCGCAAATATTTGCGGATCGTGTTGCGTGATAGTCCGGTGCGCCGCGCTATCTCCCGGATCGGTAGATGATCGCGAAAATGCCAGCGCCGGATAACGCTCAATAACGCCATGTCCAACACTCCATATACCCTCGCTTGTCAAAGCCAGGGACGAGTTCAACATGGGTCAATTCTCAGTGGAAATTTACGCCCTACCCGGGTCACTTCTCAGTGGAAATCAACA